>NZ_NSDX01000001.1:0-1464645 GCF_002300195.1 Rhodococcus sp. ACPA1
CCGCTGCCCGCCGACCCTGGCCTGGTCCTGACCCTCTACAGCGTCGAACCCGGCAGCCCGTCCGCCGACGCCATGACGCTGCTCGCCAACTGGGCGGCCACCAACCTCGCCGCCACAGCTGCAGCCGACCAGCCGACACACAGCACCAGCGAATAGCGGTGCAGCGACTCCTTCTGTCGAAGTGACGCACATGCCGGCCAATCGGCAAACCTGCAGAAACGCGGCGACTCAGGAGTCGCACCACGTCACTCATGGTCTGTGCGGGGTGACTATTGTAAGGAAACATTTACGCAGCGTCCCTGGCAAAACACCAGCTGAAGACACTTTTTGCTCTGTAAAATGCAGTCTGAGCACCTTGGCCAAGGATTTCGTGCAGGTTCGGGCGGAATATGCCGTGGCGAGCCGGCCCAGGCGGCACTCGGGCGGGCACCGCGGTAACAGCACAGCTGGTGTCGCGAAGTTGATCTTGTGCGGACGCTGATACTGATCGGGACAGCCCTCGGACTCGGCGCGGGCCTGGTGTGTACCAGCCTGTTCGCCTGGTGGTTGTCGTACCCGGTGCGGTTCACCACGGGGTATGTCGGTGAACCATCCGCTTCCGGGCGTATGGAATCGGTGGACCCCATCCCGTTCCTGATCGCCGGCCTGATTGTCAGTGCGGGCCTCGGCGCGGCCGCCGGATACGCAGCCGCCCACCGCGGCTGGCGGCTGATACGACACGCCGCTCGACGGCATCGACCGCATCCTGCTCGATCAGCTCTCGCGCGATGCCCGCACGCCCAACACTGCGCTCGCAGCGCTGGCCGGTATCGCGCCGTCGACCTGCCTGGGACGGGTGCGGGCGCTCGTGGAACGCGGGGTGATCCGCGGGGTCCATGCCGACATCGACCCCATCGCGCTTGGCCGCGACCTGCAGGCCATGATCGCGGTCCGAGTGCAGGCGAACGGGAGGAAGCATCTGGGAAGGATCGGGTGGTGCCGTGCAGCCATCCGTGAACGATGGCGGTGTCGGGTGCTTCGGCAAGGTATGCAACGAGTTTCGTGCCGAGGAGTGCTCTCAGCTTGGTGATGAGGGTGCGCGCTGCCGTGTCGGATCCGGGGTTGGTGTTGACACGTTCGCATCTCCTCGGTCCTCTCCCGGGTGTGCTTTTCAGCTGGTCGCGGAAGTCGTGCGGGGATGGTCGGACTGGCAACGCGGCGTCCCGGGCTGCAGACGGACGTCGGCATCAGCTACAAGAGCGTCAACGACGCGCTGCGCCGGTTGATGAAGGCATACCCGCTCGCCGCGGTATCCGGAGTGGGACGAGTGCCGTTTCGCGCAGGCACTGCTCGATGCCTCGTTGTGGTGTTTCCCGCCGACCGGTGCCGGCGTCCTGGATTCGACCGACATCTCGACGTGGGGGCGGGTGCGGCACCGCAAACCGGTCGTCGACGCCGACCCCCGACTCGCCTCCGCCACCCGATCATCCGCTCGCCCCACTGGATCCGAACCATCCGCATGCCCGCCGCCGCGGCCATCACCTCCCGGATGCCCCGGTCGGCGCGGACGGCCGCGACATCTACACGATCGACATTGACGCCCGGATGGGATGGCGTAGTCCGGAGCTCGAGGAACGATGTTCTTCTGCGGGTCCGATCTCCATGTCGTCACCGATGTTGTGTCGGCGCCCGGCCAACTACCGGTGGTGCACGTCGCGCGGTCGATGAACCTTTCGCCGGCTGGGTCGAACAAGGGATTCAGCGGCATGCCCGCTGTTGAGGCGCTCGGCGACCGCATCGGCAAGCCGCGCCATCTCATCGCCGACCGCGCCTACAACTTCGTCACCGACGACAAGTTCGCGATCCCGGTCTGGCGGCTGGGCTACACCACCATCTACGACCTGCACCCGAACCAGCGCGGGACGCACCCGGGACGCGACGGTACACACACGATATGGATCGACGGCACCCTGTACTCGGCGAGCCTGCCGGCGGGACTCGAGGATCTCGACCCGATCGACGTCGACATGAAGGACGAGGTCCGTGCCCGAACCGAGCGACGTCACCAGGCGCGCCAGGCCTACGCCTTCGTCCCGCACGGGGCCCGCCAACCTGACGGGGCGCGCCGCTACCGCGGGCCCGCCGTCCCACCGGCGCGGGTCCGCTGCCCGAACAACCCGACCTCGATGCGCGCACCGCACAGCGTGCCGACGACCTCCTGCACACCCGGCACGGAATGCGGGTGCGGGCGCACCCTCACCCTCAACGACACGGACTACCCGGATATGCGGATGCCGTTCCAGCACGGCACCCTCGCCTGGGAAGCGTCCTGTCACCGCAGGGTCGGCATCGAGAGCGTCTTCGACCGACCTGAAGCAGAACCGGATGACAATGCATCGTGGGTTCTTCCGCGGCTTCGGAATCCGTCGCTACACCCTGCTCGCGGGGTTCGCCCTCGCTGCGTTGAACCTGCTGATCCTGCACGACGCGGCCGCCCGCCCGCGGAACGCTCGACTGTTGGGGCCGGTTCCTCGGGGAACCGGAACCCGAGCGCACACCGCGCCGGCGGCCTCGCATCAATCGAGCCACCACGTGTCACACGGAGTTGTCGCCTGCCACCCGTCCCGGCAGATAGCTACCCCGCCCGGCAACGGAATCCACGGATCCCGGTAGCCGACCTCGCCTGTCCGTCGAAAATGACCCACTATCAGGCACGGTTCGCCAGAAACACGGCTCCCACCGCGCCGAACGGGTCGCACACCGACCGAAGAAGCGGGCGTAACCGCGTCGAAAGCGCAGAAATAAGGGTCCGAATCCGATCCCGGGCCTAATAGGTGAACCCAACACGGCCTATTGGGTGAACACCCCACGGAGCCGATGACGGGAATCGAACCCGCGTATTCAGCTTGGGAAGCTGATGTTCTGCCATTGAACTACATCGGCGCGCACGATATTGGGCGCCCGTAGGCAGGCCCAACACCCTGCGGCGGAAACATTATCAGATGGTGATCCGGACTACCCGAGCACACTCGCGGTGTGTCATACGAGAGGTTTGCCGGCCTTCATTCGGCGTCGCAGATCGAACATGAGCACGTTGTACGGGAACTCCCGGATGCGGACGGGGATGCGCCTGCTGATGGCGCCGATGGTGCGGAGGGTCCGGTCGAAGCGCTTCTGATCCTTGTCGGTCCATGTCAGGTGCATTTCGTCGCGGAACTGCTGGGGCAGGAAGCCGTTGGTGAAGAACATGTTGAGCCGGCCGAACAGGCGGGAGACGATGGCGGGCAGGAATTCGAGGCGTGCGATGGAGAGGACGTGTTCGCGGATGGTGTCGTCGATCGACACCTTGTCGAGGGCCTTGTTCCAGTACTCGTCGAACGCGATGCGGTCTTCGGGCCACATCTCCGGGGGCACCTGAAGGGTGGTGCCGAACGTGGCGCCTTCCTTGTAGAAGAACTCGGCGGCTGCGGGGGAGAGGTCGCCGTGCAGGGCGCGGTTGACGTCCTCGAATCCGCGGTAGATGCAGGCGGCCACCCATAGCTGCAGTTCGGGATCGAATGCGTTGTACTGCACGGGGCTGTCGGGGGTGGAGCGCACCTTGGCGTGGGCGCGGTTGACGCCCTTGCGGAACGCCGCCTTCTCCTCGTCGGTGCCGCGGGCCGCCACCACGAGGTAGGTCAGCGTGGTGCGGGTCCGTTTGATCGGATGCCTGAACAGCTGGCCGCTCTCGACCTTGCTCTCGTATACGCCGTACCCGACCCCGGGGTGGGCGAGCTGCATGATGATGTTCGCGGCGCCTGCCAGTAGTCCGGCGCCGTCCATGACCTGATCGAGACGGTCCGGTACTTCGAGTGACGTCGACATTTTTGTTCCCTCTCCCCACCACGGATTCGCTATCTGAACACGACCGTACTCACATATATGTTCGCCGTCCAGAGTCCGGTGGAAAGATGGTGCGCATGGCTACCGCACCGGTGAACGCGAACGTCGGACACTCGACGGGCGACGGTGGACGCGTCTACGGCGGCCAGGAGCGCGATCAGCGCACATCGGAACGGCGTGGCCAGCTCATCGAGGCCGGACTCGACCTGCTGGGCAGCGCGGACGGCGACCACGCCCTGACCGTGCGCGGAGTCTGCAAGCAGGCCGGACTCGCCAGCCGCTACTTCTACGAGAGCTTCACCGACCGCGACGCGCTCACCGTCGCCGTCTACGACCACGTCGTGGACCGGATCGCCACCAGCACCCTGGACGCCGTGTCGAACGCCGGGCCGGGTGAACGCGACATCGTGCGCGCCGGCGTCCGCAACATCGTGCGGGAGGTCGCCGAGGATCCGCGTCAGGGCCGTCTCATGTTCTCGGTGGCGCAGTCGAGCGCGGTGCTGGCGCAGCGCCGCCTCGACAGTTCGCGGCTGTTCGCGGGCCTGGTCACGAAGCAGACGGTCGGGTACTACGAGGTGGCCGAGAGCCCGCGCCTCGACTTGGCCGCGCACTTCATGGTCGGCGGCCTGGCGCAGACCCTGACGGCGTGGTTGAACGGCACGGTGACCCTCCCCGAGGAGGAACTCGTGGACACCTGCACCGAACTGCTGCTCTCGATGGCCATCCACACCCGTTAACCTCTACCTGTGCTTCTCTCCGATCGCGATCTCCGTGCCGAAATTTCCGCTGGACGTCTGGGCATCGACCCGTTCGACGATTCGATGGTCCAGCCCTCGAGCGTGGATGTGCGCCTCGACAGCCTGTTCCGGGTGTTCAACAACACCCGGTACACGCACATCGACCCAGCTCAGCGGCAGGACGAGCTGACGACGCTGGTCGAGCCGGCCGAGGGGGAGCCGTTCGTCCTGCACCCGGGTGAGTTCGTTCTCGGCTCCACGCTGGAGGTGTGTTCGCTGCCCGACGACCTGGCGGGACGCCTCGAGGGCAAGTCCTCGCTCGGCCGCCTCGGACTGTTGACGCACTCCACGGCCGGGTTCATCGACCCCGGCTTCAACGGGCACATCACGCTGGAACTCTCCAACGTCGCGAACCTGCCCATCACCCTGTGGCCGGGCATGAAGATCGGCCAGCTGTGCCTGCTGCGGCTGTCGAGCGCGGCGGAACACCCGTACGGCAGCTCCGCCGTCGGCTCCAAGTACCAGGGCCAGCGCGGCCCGACGCCGTCGAAGGCCTACCTCAACTTCGCGCAGAGCTGAGCCCCGCGACCCGACGAAAATATTGCAAACCGAGTGGTCCGCTACTCGTGTGTATTGCGGCGGGTGAGAGAAGACTGGGATTCGAAGCCGCCCTCTCCTGGGCGTTCGATCCCGGAGGCCGCCATGAAAGACGTAGTCGTGTTGTTGCCCGGCATCGGCGGGTCGGTCCTCGCCCGTGACGGCAAGGACGTATGGGCGCCGACACCGGGCGTCGCGCTGGCGGGCGTGCTGTCGCTGGGCGGGAACATCAAACGCCTGAAGCTGGACGGCGACGACCCGGACGTCGACGACCTCGGTGACGGCGTCGTGGCCACCCGTCTGGTCCCGGACTTCCACTTCGTTCCCGGGCTGGACTGGAAGATCGACGGGTACACGAAATTCCGTGACGACGTCGTCCGCCGATTCGGGGTGGTTCCCGGCGACAACTATTTCGAGTTCCCGTACGACTGGCGGCGCGACAACCGGGTGGCGGCCCGCGCCCTGGCCCGACGGACCCACGAGTGGCTGACGCGGTGGCGAGAGAAGTCGGGCAACGCGGACGCGAAGCTCGTGCTGGTGTGCCATTCCATGGGCGGAATCGTCGCTCGGCTGTTCCTCGAATTCCTGGACGGGTGGCGTGACACCCGCACCCTCGTCACGTTCGGCACCCCGTACTCGGGCTCGGTCAATGCGCTCGACTTCCTCGTCAACGGTTTCCGCAAGGGCTGGGGCCCGTTCACCGTCGACCTCAGTGCGCTGATCAGGTCGTTCACGTCCGCCTACCAGTTGCTGCCGTCGTATCGGTGCATGGCGGGCGACGACGGGTCGTGGCTCGCGCTCGACGACAAGGCGCTCGACTGGTCGGGGACGGGTCTCGACACCGGCCGGATGGGTGCGGCGGTGCGCCTGCACCGAGCGCTTCGCGACGCCGTCACCGCACGGCTGGATTCGGGACACGACGGCTACGACATCCGTCCGGTCATCGGCGACTTCCAGCCCACCAAGTGGGCCGCCCGGCTCGCCGGAACGAAGGTCGAGACGATGACCGTCCGCGGACCCGGCGAGAGCGGCGGCGACGGCACCGTGCCGAAATTGTCGTCCACCCCGCACGAACTCATGGCGGGATGGAAGAACGCGGCCTTCTTCAGCCAGCGGCACGGCTCCCTCCAGAACGACGACCCGGTGCTCGACCATGTGGGCGGAATCCTGAACACCGCGACACTCGCGCCTCCGAACGTGTTTCCGGCGGTGAACGAATCGGTCGCGCTGGAAGTCGACGACGTCACGACCGCCGAGCCGCTGGTGATCCGGGCACGCACCGGAGCCGGGGGCGCTCGGCTTCTCGCGACGGTCGAGCCCATGGCCGGCGGTCCGAGTCGGGAACACCCGTTGGCGTCGACCGTCGACGGCTGGCAGCAGACGAGCCTCGACGGGCTGGCCGCCCAGGACTACCGGATCACCGTCCGCGCTCCCGGGGTGCATCCGGTCACCGACGTCGCGAGTGTGGTCGACCTCGACGAGATCGCCCGGTCCGTGGACGTCTAGGAGCGCGGACGCATGGGACCGACACCCGGTTTCGAGGCACTGGAGATCAGCGTTCTCCGGGCCGGCGACCACGTCTGGCTCTCGGCGCAGTCGCGGATGGGTTCGGTGTTCGCGGTGCGGCGACCGGTCCCGGAATGGAAGCTGCCGGACGACGTCACCGGGAAGACGATCGACACACCGTCCGACTGGTTGACCGACACCGTCCGGCACGCGCGCACCGACGCCGCAACCCATGCGCTCGATGTCGGGAAGGTGTTGACGGATCTGGTGTTCGGGGTCCCGGACATCGTCACGCTGCTGCAGCAGAGCCGGGGGTTGGCCCGGACCACGGGAACTCAGCTCCTCGTGCGCGTCCTCGCCGCACCGCAGGAAGTGTGCGCCTGGCCGTGGGAGTTGCTGCTGGATCCGCAACGACCCGGCCAGTTCCTCGCCATGGCGCGTGACGTCCACGTGGTGCGGTCGGGACGGTCGCGCACCTACCCGTTGCGGCAGACGCCGATCGAGCCGCCGCTCAACCTCCTGCTGGTGATGTCGAGCCCCCTGCGGTCGGGTCCCGAGGATTCCGAGGCCCCGTTCGACCTGTATGCCGAGAAACGCAGCCTGCTGTCGGAATTGCGGCCACTGGTCGACCGGGGTCTGCTCCGCGTGGTGGTCGAGGACCGCCCGTCCGTCGAACGGCTCCGCAGTCGAATGGGCATGCAGAGACGCGGGTTTCACCTCTTCCACTACCTCGGGCATGCCAATCCCGACGGACTGAAGGTGGAGCAGGGCAACGGTCGCGGGATGCTTCTGCCGAGCCAAGAGTTCGCGTTGCTGCTACAGCAGCTGCCGGACCTCCGGCTGGCCGTGTTCGCGGGCTGCGAGACGGCCCGGGCGCCGGACGGTGCCACCGACGACGACCCGTGGCCCGGGCCGCTGTCGTCCGCCGACATCTGCGTGCGTGATGCGTGCCCGATGGTGATCGGGATGCAGGCGGTGCTGCCCTTCCGGACGGAGCGACTGCTGACTCGTTTCTTCTACCAGGCACTGACCGCCGGCCAGCCCGTCGCCGAGGCGTTGCGGCTGGCGCGGCTCGCGATCAACGGCGACGAGAACAGCGGTGACCCCCTACTCGACTGGGCGGTGCCGTGTCTGTTCGTCGGTGGCAGCGAGCCCGGCGCGATCATCGACCCGGAGGCGAAAGCGCGGCCCGAGCCCTCGCCGCGGCGGATCGCGCGGCGAATCGGGATCCGTCAGGGCGAACTCCGCTTCATCTCCCGCCTCGCGGAGCTGCGCGAGGGGGTGGACGTGTTGTCCGGGCAGACGACCGCTCGATTGCTGCACGTCGTCGGCATGCCCTCCACGGGAAAGACCGCTCTTCTGGACCGGGTGCTCGAGGAGCTCGACCCGAAGATCGCCCATCTGTTCGTCAGCACGAAACGCCTGCTCGCGAAACCCGACCCGCTTCACGAACTGTGCCGGCTCGTCGCCGATCTGTTGCGGGACGCCGGGGCGTGCACCGTGCGGCCGGGCAGTCTCAGTGCCGGCGAGTGGTGGGAGCGACTGCTCGACGACCTCACCGAAGTCCCCATTGCGATCGTGATCGACGACGGTGACCTGCTGCTCGGCGACGAACCCGGTGCCTCGGACCTTCTCGCCGCGCTCGTCCTGCTGACCCAGCGGCGCGTCGACGCGCGGCTCGGCGTGGCGGCCACCGGGGAACTCGTCGGACTGACGGAGTCGCTTCGCGCCTCGGAAGTGCGCACGATCCGTCTCGACGCCCTGTCGTGGCCCGAAGTGTGGCAATGGATTCGGCGGAATCTGCCGACCCTGACCCGCTATCCGGAGGAGGACCTCTCCCGGCTCTACACCGACGTGCGGCACCTGGAACTGTGGGAGCAGTTGGCCGATCTCGCCGCCCGGAACGGGACCTTCGAGCCGCGGGACCTGCCGATCCTGGTCCGACAGCTCGGCGTGGGCGCCGTCAAGCCGGCGGCCCAGGTGTCCAACGGGTCCGACTTCTTCGGCGCGGAATCCCGTGTGCCCGAGGTCGACGCGACGGCCGCGGCACCGGTGCGTCGTGCGTTGCGGTTGGCGGTGGCGGGCCCGTTCACTGCCGGCCGTCGTGAGGAGATCGCCGTCGCCGTCACTCAGTGCGCCATCCGGCACGGGGTTCCGGGGCGAGTGGTGGCCGGTGAGACGGGGCAGGGCGAATCGGCGCTGGCCGAACTCCTTCCTCAGGAGCTGGCGTTCGCGCACGGTGTCCCGTCCGAGCGCGACGTCTGCCGGTGGATGGAGGACGCAGCCCTGGCCGATGCGGACATCCTGGTATTCGACTACGGCAACGCGGTGCCGACGGATGCGCAGAATGCGGTGATTGCGCGCCTGGTGAGCGAGGGAAGGCTCGTGATCGCCTCGGGCGACCACGCGGACGAGCCGGCGTATCCCGCGTGGAGTGCGGATGCGTTCGCCGTCGGAGCCGTTGAGGACGACGGCACCCTCACTCACGAAACCCCGTACTTCCCCGACGCGGGAAAACCCGACATCTATGCGCCGCGGACGATCACCGGAACGGCGTGCGAGCGGGTCGTCGACAGACCGGAGATGGACGGCACGACGTTCGCCGCGCTGTACGTGGCCGTCGCGGCGATGCTGGTCTGGGCGACCGACCGCGATCTGACGGCGCAGGACGTCCGAGCGCTGCTGGTCGAGACGGCGACACCGATACCTGCGGCGCGGGGTGACACCGCGAAGCAGCTCGAGGTGGACGCGGCACTGGACTGCGCGCGGCGGAAGGTCATCGTCGGGGCGCTCGGGTCGGAGGCACTCGAACTCGGGCAACTCCTCGCGGAAACCCCCATCCGGCCGGAAGTGGCGGTTCCGCTGCTCGACGACCTCGTGGCCGACGGCGACCGCATCCGACGGGTCGTCCGGAACGGCGTCGAACAGTACGAACGCGCCGACACCGTGGTCGGACCGAGAAACGAGTAGCCCACTACGCATGACCGACGTGCCCGCGACGGGAAGGCTCGCAATCACAGGACGAGCCGCCCGACCTACGTGAGGACCGAGTCATGACCATCGTCGACAACATCGGAGACGGACAGTCGCAGCGCACGATGCCTGGGGGAACGTTCGAGGCGGAACGGCAGCGACAGCGCGATGCGGCGGAACTGCGTGCCCGCGAACGGGCCCCGCAGCGGGGCGAGCACGTGGACGCACTCAACGGCCCCGGAGGCCTCGCCGCCGCGGATACTCGCGAACGGATCGCGAAGCGCGTGGACCGGCTCGGTCGCTACTACGCGGCAGGGGATCGGGAGTCGGACACCCTCCCGGATCAGTTACTCGAGAAAATAATCAACACAGCCGATTTCGTCGGCGTCCGATACCTCGATGCCGGTGCCGCCGCCGCCCGGTCGATCGGACGCGTCAACATCCGGGACGTACGAGGAACCCTGCAGGGCTACGGCACGGGCTTCCTCGTCTCACCCACTCTGCTGCTGACCAACCATCACGTGCTGCCGAATTCGGACACGGCACGCAGCAGCGTGATCGAGTTCGACTACCAGGACGGCATCGACGGAAGACCGCGTCCCGTGCAGATGTTTCCGCTGGACCCGGGTCGGTTCTATCTCGCCGACCGGGAACGCGACTTCGCGCTCGTCGCGGTCGGGGCCGAACCCGGAAAGCTTGCCGAATTCGGTTTCAACCCGCTGATCCAGGCGGAGGGCAAGGCTGTCATCGGTGAATTCGTGACCATCGTGCAGCACCCTCGCGGCGAGAAGAAGCAGATTGCCCTGCGGGAGAACCGTATCGTCGACATTCCCGAGCGGTTCTTGCACTACTCGGCAGACACGGAACCCGGATCCTCGGGTTCCCCGGTCTTCAACGACCAGTGGGAGGTGGTCGCGTTGCATCACGCGAGTGTGCGGGCGCCGCAGCACACCGAGTTCGGTGGTGTCCTCAACGAGGGGGTGCGCATCAGCCGCATCCTCGAGTACGTGCGGGCGCAGAACCTGCCCCCGCAGTCGCGTGACCTCGTCGACGAGATCGTCCGCGCGGAGCGGACGGCACCGACGGTCCCCGCGGCTGTCGAACACGAACAGGAAGTCACCGTCCGAGTTCCCCTGGAGATCACCGTCCGTCTCGGATCTGTCGCGTCGCCCGCCGCCGGGCGACCCGCTGCGCCCGAGGCGATCTCGATCGATCCGGACTACAGCACGCGCGGCGGGTACGACGCGACCTTCCTGCGTGCGCCGCTACCCCTTCCGCGGCCCGGGACGCCGTCGGTCGCGTCACCGGAGTTGAAGTATCACCACTTCAGCGTCGTGATGCACCGCGAGCGGGCACTCGCGCTGTTCACCGCCGTGAACATCGACGGAACGCAATCGCAGAGTCCACGGCGCGACAGCGACCGTTGGATACACGACCCGCGACTTCCGGCCGATCAGCAGACGGGGGAGGACGTGTATCGCGAAAATCCGCTCGACCGCGGTCACCTCGTGCGCCGACTCGACCCGGCGTGGGGACATCTCGCGAAGGCGGCGAACGACGACACGTTCCACTTCACGAATTGCACTCCGCAACATCACAGTTTCAACGCCGGGCAGACGCTGTGGCTAGGCCTCGAGGACTACGTCCTGAAGAACGCGGACAACGCCGATCTCGCCGTCAGCGTCGTCACCGGACCCGTTCTCGCGCCCGACGACCCCGAATATCGGGGGGTGGCGCTGCCGCGTCAGTTCTGGAAGATGGTGGCCATGGTCAAGCAGGACGGCGGTCTCTCGGTCACCGGATACCTGCTCAGCCAGGCCGCCCTGCTGGACGAGTTCGCCGAGGGGGAGGAGGCGTTCTCCTACGGCGCATACCGCACGTTCCAGGTACCCGTGCGCCGGATCGCGCAGTTGACCGGTCTGGTCCTCGAGCCCTACATCGCGGCCGATCCGCTCGAGCGGATCGAGGCGAGCGCCCTGCCTCGCGAACTGATCCGTCCCCAGGACCTGATTCTCTGAAACCGAAAGGGAACCCGACGCCATGAGCACCAACGAATCAGATGTCGATCTGCCCACGCAGCGCACCTGCGGGGCGATGGATGTGCACCGGCGGCTGTTGACCGAGTCGGAGTCGTATCGCATCGCCCGATCGGAGATCGAGAACCAGACCATCGACCTGGAAGCGCTGCAGTCGATCGCCGCCCGCGGCGTCGCACGGATTCCGGTCGTCGTTCACGTCGTGTGGAAGACTGCGGCGCAGAACATCTCCGACGCGCAGATCGAGAGCCAGATCGCGGTGCTCGACAAGGACTTCCGGGCCACCAACGACGACGTGGACACCGTCCCGTCCGTGTTCGAGGATCTGGTCGGCGACGCGGGAATCGAGTTCTACCTTGCCGACACGGATCCGGACGGACGGGCGACGAACGGAATCACCCGAACTGCAACCGAAGTCGATGCGTTCGATCAGAACGACGGCGTCAAGTCCGCGGAGACCGGCGGTGCCGATCCGTGGCCGACACAGCGATACCTGAACATCTGGGTCTGCGCGCTCGGTGGTGGTCTGCTCGGCTACGCGCAGTTCCCCGGCGGTCCGGTCGCCACAGACGGCGTCGTCATCACGTACACCGCGTTCGGGACGACGGGCACCGCACGTGCCCCGTTCAACCTCGGGCGCACCGCGACCCACGAGATCGGGCACTACTTCAACCTCTACCACATCTGGGGCGACGACGGCACCGGATGCCGGGGCTCCGACGAGGTCGGCGACACCCCCAATCAGGGCGGGCAGAACGTCGGGATGCCACGATTCCCGCACATCAGTTGCGGGAACGGCCCCCACGGCGACCTGTTCATGGATTACATGGACTACACGGACGACGCCGGGATGGTGATGTTCACCAAGGGGCAGGGCGCACGGATGGGAGCGTGCCTGGACGGCGTCCGGAAGCAGTTGTGGACGGGGCGGCCCGGGGGAACGGAGTCCGCCGCGTCCGCGCTGGTCGCCCGGAGTGCCGCGGGGCGCTGGGGGCATTCCTTCGAGGAGGACCACGACGGTGTCCGCGTGTACCGGCCCGCCGAATTCGACTTCCCGCGCGCGAGGGGGCGTGGCGGTATCGAATTCCGGCCGGACGGTTCGTTCGTCGACTGGGCGATCGGCCGGGGAGACGCCAACGAGGCACGAGAGGGGACGTGGGTGCCCGCCGACGACGGGCGGCTCGAGGTGACCACGGCGGCGGGCGACTCACGCACCGTCCGGGTGGTCCGGCTCGAGCACGACCGACTCGAATTGGACCTCGGGGACGCCTCCGGATGACCCCGCGACCAGACCTGCTCGGGTGGTCGCGGGGTTCGGCGGCACTACGGTGTGACGATCGCGAAGTCCGGGTCGGGGGCGTCGAGGTAGCCGATCAACTCCGTCAACGCGGCGGAATTGCCGTCCACTTCGACGCTGCCACCCGAGATCATCTCGCCCAGGTCCTCACCCCCGAGCAATCCGGCGAGTAGGTCCTGCCGGGTCAGGGTGAACGCCGCACCGGGTGCGGGCATCTCCCCGTCGACGTCGAAATGCACCAGCACCCCGTTGTGTAGCTGAGTTCGGTGCACGACACCCTCGTCCTTGATGTTCCAGTCGATGGTGAGGTCTGCCGACCAGGCGCGGGGCCCGTCGACCCGCAGCGCGATCGCGTCGAAGGCCTGCTCCACCGTCAGTGCCGCCGAAATATCCGGGGAGGCAGTGACGATCGGCGTACCGACCGACCCGTTGCGGAGTTCGTACGCGCCCATGAGGAAGAAGTTCCGCCAGGTGCCGTTCTCCGATCCGTACCCGAGCTGTTCGAGCGTGTCGGCCTGCAACGCCTTCGCCTCGGCGTTGTCGGGCTCGGCGAAGATCACGTAGTTCAGCACCTGCGCGACCCACCGGAAGTCGCCCGCGGCATAGGATTCACGGGCCTTGCGCAGTACCTCGTTTGCGCCACCCATGAATTCGACGTGCCGCCTGGCGGATTCGACGGGTGGGTGCTCCCACAGCTTCGCGGGATTGCCGTCGAACCAGCCCATGTAGCGCTGGTAGATGGCCTTGACGTTGTGGCTGATCGAACCGTAGTAGCCGTGTGTGTGCCACGCCTGCGCCACTTTCGGCGGCAGTTCGATCGACTCGGCGATCTCGATTCCGGTGGCGCCCTTGTTGAGCGCCCTCAGGGTCTGATCGTGGAGATACCCGTAGAGGTCGCGCTGGACGGACAGGAATTCGGTGAGCCGCTCGGTTCCCCACGTGGGCCAGTGATGGGACGCGAACAGCACGTCGGTGCGGGCGGCGTACCGGTTGATCGACTCGGTCAAGTATTTCGCCCAGACATGGGGATCGCGAACCAGCGCGCCCCGCAACGTCAGCAGGTTGTGCAAGGTATGAGTGGCGTTCTCGGCCATGCAGAGCGCTCGCCGGTCGGGGAAGTAGAAGTTCATCTCCGACGGCGCCTCGGTGCCCGGGGTGAGCTGGAACTCGATCCGAACCCCGTCGACGGTCTCGGTCTGGCCGGTGTGATCGATGTCGACGGTGGGCGTGATGAGGGTGGGGGTTCCCGTCGAGGTGGTCGGGCCGAGCCCGGCGCCCACGGCCCCTTGCGGCCCGCGCGGCAGCGCAGCCCCGTACATGTATGCGGACCGTCGTGCCATCGCGGCGCCGGCATACACGTTCTCCGCGACGGAGTGCTCGACGAAACCCGCCGGTGCGAGAATCGGGCAACGCCCTGCCGCGACGTCGTCTTCGGTGGTGACCCCCTTGACGCCACCGAAGTGATCGATGTGGCAGTGCGAGAAGATCACCCCGGTCACCGGACGATCACCGCGCTGCGCGCGATACAGCGACAGTCCCGCGGCCGCGGTCTCCGCGGAGATCAGCGGATCGATGACGATCACGCCGGTGTCGCCCTCGACCAGGGTCATGTTCGACAGATCGAGGCCACGGATCTGGTAGATACCGTCGGTGACCTCGAACAGGCCTTGACGTGCGCACAGCCGCGACTGCCGCCACAGACTCGGATGCACCGTGGGCGGGCAATCCTGCTCGAGGAACGCGAACGCGTCGCTGTCCCACACCACGTTTCCGTCGGTCCCTGTCACGACACCGGGCTCGAGGGCTGCGACGAAGCCCCGCTCGACATCGGCCAGATCCTGCTCGTCTCCGAACGGCAGCTGCTGCAACGCGTCCTCGTTCGCGGCCTGCACGCTCGCCGTGGCATCTGTCTGACTGGACATGGAACCCCTTCCCACATGCCACGCCGGACGCCGCCGGCCGCAACTGTCCGCGGGCGTCGACCTCGTGGTCATTTCACATGGCGCGCGGCCGGCGACCTTCCTCCGGCGCGGCGCCCGGACTCACCTTGCAGAGTGTCACCGCGGTCACGACGTGACCTCACCCGAGAGAGGTGAAACCACGCGAACCGCCCGTTCCCTTTCACCCGCGAAGGATGACAAATCAGCATTCCGAACGGCCTACCGTGGCTGGAAACCCCCTCCGCCCGACATTCGGAAGGAGCCATTCGATGAACCAGATCCAGCCCGGGAGACCGGCCGCTCCCACCGTCGACGCGAAACGACTGTGGGCCGGAGGTGCCGCTACCGCGATCGTTGCGGCCCTGGCCGCGGTCGTCGGGCTGTTGATCGTTCGCGGGCTGCTCGATATCCCGGTGATCACCCCGGCGACCACCGTGGGAAACTCCCAGGCGAGCACCCTCGCAGTGGGGGCCGCCGTCGCGGCCTTGATCGCCACCGCACTCCTGCACGTGCTCCTGGTCTCGACGCCACGCGCGGCGACATTCTTCGGCTGGATCTGCATACTCGCCACCCTCGTCGCGGCGCTGTGGCCGTTCACCGTCGACGCCACCACCGCGTCGCGGATCGGCAGCGCGGCGATCTACTTCACCGTCGGCATCGCGATCGTCTCGCTGCTCTCCGGCGTCGCGGGATCGGCGCAGACCGCGCGCCCGGACACATGGTGACCAGTCGCCTCGGGATCATTCCCGACAGACAACGTCGCACGCTGACCGAACTGGGCGAACGCCTCGATCTCTCGGTCGGCGACCGGGACGCCAAGCGTTCCGCATTCTGGGTGATGTTGACGCTGTCGGCCGTGATCGCGGTGGCGGGTGTGGTGGGTGATTCCACCGCCACCGTGATCGGTGCGATGATCGTCGCGCCGCTGTCGACGCCCATTCTCGGGGTGGGGTTGGGCATCACCACCGGCAACGGACGCCTGATCGGGCACAGCATGTTCTACGTCCTCGCCGGCATCGCCCTCGTCGTCGTGTTGGGGATGGTGTTCGCGCAGGTGTTGCCGAATCCGACGAATGTACTGACCAATTCGCAAGTAACCGGCCGTACGTCACCGACCCTGATGGACCTGGCCGCCGCGCTGGCCACCGGCCTGGTCGGTGCCGTCGCCGTCGCGAGGAAGGACGTCGGTGACGTACTTCCCGGCGTCGCCATCGCCATCTCCCTGGTCCCTCCCCTCGCGGTGGTGGGGGTGTGCCTGGGATCGGGGGCACCGTCGCTGGCTGTGGGAGCGTTCGTGCTGTTCGCGTCCAATGTCGTGGCGATGGTCATCACCGCGACGGCTGTGCTCGTTGCCGCGGGATACGCCCGGGAAGTCGGGAGCGCCACCGGCGCGCACCGGCGACGCGCGTATACCGTCCTGGCGCTGGTCCTGGTCGCGGTCGCGATCCCCATGGTAGTCAATTCGCTGTCCTCGCTGTGGGCGCGGCAGATCTCCACCGCAGCGGAGAATTGGCTCGCCGGCACTCCCGGCGCCGAGGTCACCGATGTCACGTGGCAGGGCGGCACCGCCACCGTCGCGGTACTCGGTCCGGAGACACTTCCGCCGGTCGACGAGCTCGAGAAATCCGTCGATGCGCTGGTTCCGTGGAACCCCGATGTGCAGGTCGTGCACACCGTCGGGGCTCGACTCGTGGCGGAGTGACCGGTGGTCCGCCGACCTCCAAACGGCTCCGAATTTGCAGGCCGTCCGGTATCATTTTTCGTTAACCAATCCCGACCTGTACACGCCGCGCGTCCGCCGATGCAAAGGGTGAATCCATGCGGATATTGATTCTCGGAGGAGACGGATTCTGCGGTTGGCCGAGCGCACTTCACCTTTCGGCGCACGGGCATCAGGTCACGATCGTCGACAGTCTCGTGCGACGCCGGATCGACGACGAACTCGGGGTGCAATCACTCACCCCGATCACACCACTGTCCGAGCGAGTGCAGGCGTGGCGCGAGGTCACCGGGAACGAGATCGGCGTCGTCGAACTCGACCTCGCCCACGATTACGACGCGTTGACGGAATTGCTGGCGGCCGAGAACCCGGACGCCATCGTGCACTTCGCCGAGCAACGGGCCGCGCCCTACTCGATGAAGTCACCGGCCCTCAAGCGCTACACCGTCGACAACAACCTCAACGCCACCCATAATCTGCTGGCCGCCGTGGTTCAGGTGGGTGTCGATGCCCACGTCGTTCATCTCGGAACGATGGGCGTCTACGGCTACGAGTCGGTGCCGGTAGATCTGCCGGAGGGGTATCTCACCGTCAGCTATCCCGATCGTGACGGGCGTCCGCACACCCGGGACATCCTGTATCCCACCCAGCCGGGCAGCGTGTACCACCTCACCAAGTCGCTGGACCAGTTGCTGTTCCAGTTCTACGCGCGCAACGACGGCGTGCGCATCACCGATCTGCACCAGGGCATCGTCTGGGGCACGCAAACCGACGAAACCGTCCTCGATCCGCGCCTGATCAACCGTTTCGATTACGACGGCGACTTCGGGACGGTGCTCAATCGCTTTCTGGTGCAGGCGGCCGTCGGGTACCCACTCACCGTGCACGGGACGGGAGGACAGACCCGAGCGTTCATCAACATCAGGGACACGGTGCGGTGTATCCGACTCGCGGCCGAATCCGGAGCGGATCTCGGCAGCCGGGTGCGAGTGATGAACCAGGTGACCGAAACCCACCGGGTGTCCGACCTGGCGCACCTCGTCGCGGATACGGTCGGAGCGCCCGTCGCGGCGGTCCCCAACCCGCGGGCGGAAGCCGACGAAAACCAGCTCAGTGCGCGCAACGACCACCTGCTCGGGCTCGGTCTCGAACCGACCAGATTGGCCACGGGCCTGCTGAAGGAGTCCGTCGAGATCGCCCAGAAATACGCCGACCGCGTCGACGTGAGCCGGATTCCGTGTACCTCGTACTGGAACAGGGACCGGAGATCGGTGGCCGCGGAGCAGAGCCGGTGAACGACACGCCTCCGGACGACAGCGCAGATCCGGAGAACTCACAAGGTGACGAGCGGCCTGAAGATCGCGCGCCGTCCGAATCCGGATACTTCCGCGGAGAACGGGGGCGCACCGTCCCGCGTTCCGCCTGGTGGATCCTGGCGGCCGCGCTGGTGCTCCTTCTCGTCTTCGTGCTCGTACGACCGGTGTGGTTCACCCGCGACGTCGACGACACGAGTCTCGACGTTCCCGCTGACCGCCACTACACCAAATCGTTGTCGGGGGCGGGCTACGACGACGGTGTCTGGCTCACCGACGATTCACCGTCGACGACATTCGCCGTCACCTTCCCCGCCGACTCCGCGCGCGAGCAGACCCGGCTGCGGCTGACCGGGACGACACAGGTGGCCCAGGACAGCGTCGTGTTCTTGACCGTCAGGATGGATGGGCAACAGGTGTACAAGAGCGAACTGGCACGCGGGGACGCCAACGAACTGAACCTGATGGTCGACGTTCCGGAGCAACTGTCGAGCGACGGGCAGGTCCGGGTTCAGGTCCAGGTCCAGGGAACGCTGGACAACCGGACGTGCACACCCGATCACGCGGCGGGCATGCAGGTTCACCTCGACCCCGCGAGCGTGGTCGAGGCGGCCCTGTCCGAACGTGTGCACACCGTGCGCGATGCGGTCGTGTCCTGGGATCGTCGCCTCACCCTGGTGCTCGCCGACCAGAGTGACGAGTGGCGCGGGGCGGCAGCACAAATGGGGATCGCGCTGACCGGTGCCGGTTACGAGGTGACGTATTCGGAGACGATGCCCGGTTCCGGTGTGCAGAATGCGGTGGCGCTCGGCTCCGCCGAAAGGCTGGCAGGCCTCGGCTGGTCCGCCTCGGAGGGAACAGACGGGGGCATCGTTCTCGGCACGGTCGACGACACACCGGTCGTGGGCGTGCTGGCGCCGAACGGCGACCTGATCTCGCAGTTTCTGACCGACCCGCTGGCTGCCACTGCCGATTCCGACCGGAGCGATCCGCAGGCGCTCGCCACCACACCGCTCGGTGGGAACGAGGTGAGCCTGGATGCGCTCGGCGCCGACACCTCCGTGGTGCAGATCGCCGAGGATCACCGCTGGCGGATCGGGTACTCACTCGCCGACCTGCCCGGCGGTCGCCTGCCGCAGTCGGTTCGGGTGGCGATGGCGCTACCCGCGTCGCCGGACGACCTCACCTGGATTCTCAACGTCCAACTCAACGGACAGCTCGTCGAGAGCCGCAGACTCGACGAGACGTCGGCGCAGGCCGTGATCGAGTTGCCCGCCTCGGCGCAACTGCTGGAGAACACTCTGACTCTGACGGTCCAGCGCGACCGCGACCTCGGTGGCTGCGACGTGCGGGTCACCACGTACCCGATGCAGCTCGAGGCCGCGTCTGCACTCGTTCTCGGCGACGACCCGGGCGCGGGATTCACGGCGCTGCCCCGGACGCTGGCCCCCGGTTTTGCCGTCTACTGGCCGGGGGCCGCGAAGTCGAGTGCCGTCGACGAGCTCAACGCGACCGTGCCCGTGCTGACGACATTCATTCCGACACACTATGATCCTGTGTTCGAGTGGAACTCCCAGCCGGCCCCGGGCAGGCCGTTCGTGCTGATCGGGCAAAGTCCGGACGTGAATCCGCCCGTGCGTATCCAGGATGGCCGCATCGTGGCGGGGTCCGAGACGCCTGCCCTGAACATCTCGTCGTTCGACGACGGACTGGTCGTCGAAACCGCCACCAGCACGACTGGCGCCGGCGGACTCGTGATCCAGTACGTCGGGGCGCCCGGGACGATCCCCCTACCGGACTTCGGCAGCGAATCGGCCCGAGTGGTCACGGCACAGGGCAGTGTCATCGTCGAGGGCGACGGCACCACTGCCTCCAGCGCTCCCGTACGTGTGAACGCACCCCGATGACCGGGACGTCCCGATGACCGACGTCGAGCATGCACCACCCGGGCCCGCGGCGGTCACCGACTTCTTTCGGTCGGTCGACAGCGCGCCTGCGGACTACGCCGTCGACCGGCCGCAGAGTGGGACCAACGGTTTCCTGGTCACGTTCGTCGGGTTGTCGATCATCGCCATGTGCATCCGAACATTGCTGGTGCATACGGACTTCGCCGAGATGCCCCGCGATCTGGTCATCCTGTCCGAGGGGCGCGGCCAGGTCGTGTTTCCGCTGAGGCTGTTCCTCGTCATGTTCTTCCTGACCTACGCGATCCACGCCTATTCGAACATCTGGCGCCGGGTCTTCATCGGAGTATCACTGCTGGGCAAGTACGCCCTGTTCTGTCTCGTCATCGACGTCCTCGCCTGGCTACTCCACAGCGCCGGGATCATCTCGATCTCGGTGTTCGGCGCGCAGATGATCTCAGGGCTGATCGCACTGGGCATCTTTCCGCACACCATTCTCCGGCAGGCTCAACTTCCTCCCCAGGGTCCGCTGCCGCTCGACCCGCGAATACCTCCGAGCGCCTTCTTCAAGCTGGCGGGGTGCCTGGTGTTCGCAATCGCGGGGGCGGCTGTTGCACTGCACGTCCTCTACGACCTCGTCGAAGTTCTCAAGAGCTGGGCCATACTGGGCGGCATCGGCGCCGGTGTCTTCCTGATGCAGCAACTGCTGGCCGTCTCGACCGCGTTGCTGGGTGTGCGCGCGCTGAAGAAGTCACGCCGCCACGAGTTCTCCCCGCCCACAGCAATTCTCGTTCCCGCCCACAACGAGGCGCACGACATCGGGGACACCATCGCCGCCGTCGACCGGGCCGCGCAGACCTATGCCGGTCGTATCCACCTCTACGTCGTCGACAACGCCTCGACAGACGCCACACACGATGTGGCCGAACAGGTCATCCGCGAGTGCGCCAACATCGCCGGCACTGTGCTCGACTGCCCGACACCGGGCAAGGCCGTCGCCCTGAACATGGGTCTCGAACACATCGAGGAAGAGTTCGTCGTGCGCATCGACGCCGACACGGTGATCGGGCCGGGCTGCCTGGAGACTGCGATGCGACACTTCGCCGATCCCCGGGTCGGCTGCGTCGGTGGTATTCCGATGCCCCGCGACGAGAAAACGTGGATCGGCAAGTGCCGTCTGGTCGAGGTGTACATGCGGCACGGCTTCTTCCAGGTGTCCCTCGACGGCTACCAGGGCGTCATGGGCATCCCGGGTATGTTCGCCATCTACCGCCGGAGCCAGGTGCTCGAGGTCGGCGGCATGGTGCAGGGAATGAACGGCGAAGACACCGACATCTGCATGCGCCTGACCGCCGCCGGCTACCACAGCGTGGCCGATCCGAAGGCCGTGTACTACAGCGAGACCCCCGCGTCCTACGCCCACCTTCGCGAACAGCGAACCCGATGGTTCCGCAGCATCTACCACCTCTCCGCCCGCAATCGGGCGATCCTGCTGGATCGGCAAACCATGATCGGCACCTTCGTGCTGCCGTTCAACCTGGTCAACGCCGCCCGCAGGGCCATGCTGGCACCACTTCTCCTCTTCGCGGTCATCGCCGGATTCGTGTTTCAATCGACGTTCACCACGCTGCAATGGCAACCCGTCGTCGCCACCATGTTGGGCATGTCCATGATCATGACCGTCGTCGTCTGTTTGATCTGGCGGCCGAGTTCGGTGAAGTACATTCCCGCCTACCTCTGTTTCCGCCTGCTGCGCAGCTACTTCACCCTGGCATCCACCCTCAGCCTCATCTACCCGCCGATGCACCCGCGGATCCCAACCCGGCTGCGGCGCTACACGACGGCATTCGGCCCACGAGTGGGTCGTTCACCCTAGCGGTGGGACCTACCTGCGGAGATATAATTCACTGACCTGGTATTCACACTCAGTGACGCGGTTCCGCCGTACTCGGGGAGACGGATTGGCGCGCCCCGAAAGGAATTCCGATGTCTACTCGACAAATGGTGGGCCGGTTGGGTGCAGTGATCGCCGCCGCCGGCGCACTGTCTTTCGCAGTGCCCGCGGCCGCCTCGGCGGTGCCCTTCGTTCCCGGCTCGATGTCGACGTGCGCCCCCGGCGCGTGGCTGACGTTCAACGCGGAGCGGGTCGCGCCCGACCGGATCCGGTACACCACCGCCGCGCCGCTCGCGCAGTGGAACGGTGCCGTGGTGCAGTTCACCAACCTCACCACCGGATTCCGGGGTGTCGCGTTCGTCAACGACCCGGTGCCCGCAGCCGTGGGATTCGGCCCCGTGCTGAGCGAGATCGCCGGATTGCTGCCGTGCTTCGTCAGCGCGGGCGTCACCATGTCCTGACCCCTCAGCTGGGGTCGGAGCCGCGGACGGCCGCCAACCACACCGCGACAGCCGCAGCCACACAGGTCGCGCCGGCGAACGCCGGAAGCCCACCGCCCGCGACGTACACCCACAGTGCCCCGACGAACGGTGCCGCCACCGCGAACTGGGCGTCGAGGACGATCCGGCGCGCCGGTCGAGCGGCTGCCCTGGCACGCACCGGGCCGTCCGGATCCGGGCGCGACGGGTTGTCGATCAACCGCCCGGCCGGCTCCGAATGACGCGCTCGCCCGGACGGGAGGAGTCGACGGCCTTCCCAGACCACGACACGGCGACGCCCCGCGTCGTGCACCGTCGCCGCGGTCGGGGTTGGCATCGTGATCAGCGCGGGATCGAAGAACACCGGAATCCACAGTGAACCCGGTTCCTGACGAACCTCGATCCAGGACCTGCTGGTCAGCCGATGCTGCTGGCGGACCCGGTGCACCGTGGCACGGCGACCCGGCTCCGACCCCGAACGGGTGGCAGCGAACCACGTGTAGCCGGTGACACCGAGCACCGTCGCCGCCACCACGACCAGTGCGCTGAGCTGATCGGCGTCGGCGACCACGGCGAACCCGCCGCACACCACCAGCGCGCACGCGCCGACGGCAACGGGGTAGCGGGCGGCCGCGCTAATTCAGGAAGCCGATCGTGGTGTAGTCGTAGGACGCGAGGCCGGCGGCGCCGAAGTTCGCCAGGTTGTCGCGCACCGCGACGTTGCCCGGCGCCTGCACCAGCGGCAGGGAGAACCCCTCCTCGAACACCGCGGTGTCCACTTCGTTGGCCAGTTCGATCGCCTTCTGCGGGTCGAGTTCCGAGATCGTCCGCTCGATCAGCGCGTTCAGTTCGGGCGAACCGATCCGGCCGTAGTTGCCTTGCAGGTCGTCAGGGTTGTACGCGTAGATCTGCGGCAGGCCGCTGAGCGGGAACGGATCACCCACCCAGGAGAATTGGGCGATGTCGAAGTCGCCGGGCTGGATGACATCGGTGAAGAACCCGGTGCCGCCACGGGTGTCGATGTTCAGCTTGACGCCGATCTGCGCGAGGTTCTGCTGAAGGATCTGGGCGATCTGGACCCAGGTGGTCGACTGGTACATCACGTCGCGGATCTCGAGCCTGCGCCCGTCCTTCTCCCGGAACTCGCCGTTGAGTTTCCAGCCGAGTTCGTCGAGCCGCCTCGCGGCCTCCTCGGGGTCGTAGGAGACGGCTGCGCTGTTGTCCTGGTAGCCCTCCTGGCCGTTGAGGTAGACGTGATTGTTCAGCGGCTGGGGATCGTCGACCAGACCGTTCTGGATCGCGGTCGCGATGCCCTGCCGGTCGATGCCCTTGGACAGCGCCACCCGCAATTCCGGATCGGCGAGGATCGACCCCTCCGCGCCGTTGAACGTGATGTGCGAGAACTGGTTTCCCGGTGCCTGGCGGATCGCGATGCCTGCCGAACTCTGCGCGGTCTTCACCTCGTCGATGGTGCCCAGACCGGACGCGTCGATCTCGTTGTTCTGCAGCGCGGGAATTCGCGCCGAGTCGTCGAGCACGCTGTAGGTGATGGTGTCGAGTTTCGGAGTGTTGCCCCACCATGCGGGGTTGCGGCCCAGTGTGATTCGGTTCTGCGCCCTGTCGATCGACGCGATCCGGAACGGTCCCGACGTCAGCGTGACCCCGTCGCGCAGACTCTCGTTGAACGCCTCGGGGGTCGCGGTGACCGACTTCGGGTAGAGCATCGAATTGCCCGCGAACTGGCCCTTCCATTCGGCGTACGGCTCGGCGAACGTGATCACCGCCTGACGGTCGTCGACGCCGCGCTCGACCCTGTCCACGCGCTCGAACCCGGACGTGTTCGCGATCAGGAATTCCTTGTCCTTCCCGCTGAGCGCCGCGGCCTGGGACTGGATGTCCGCCCACGTGATCGGGGTGCCGTCGGACCACACTGCCTTCGGGTCGATCGTGTACGTGACCTGCTGGGGGTCGGTGCCGGTGAGCGCGACGTCGGTGAAGTAGTCGTGGTTCACCGACAGCGCTCCCGAGGCGTCGGTGCTGAACGCGCGGGGCATCATCGGCTTCAGCATGGCGCCGATCTCGGTGTCGTTGCCGTCGTTGGACAGGGTGTTGAAGTTCGGGGGGAAACCCGATAAAGCCAACCGCAGGTTTCCGCCGTCGCGCAGTTCGCTGGGGTCGTGCGGGTTGATGTCGTTGGTGGTGCCGATCGACCCGGACCCGGCCTCGACACCACCGGTGTCCGAACCCCCGCAGCCACCGAGAAACAGTCCGACGGCCAGGACCGATACCGCGAGGCGGGTGCGCGCCGAACGAATCCTCATGGGGTGCCCTTCCTCGAAGTTCGCTGAGGCTAGTGTGCCAAAAACGTCGGATCCGGAACGGGAATTGCCTCGAGGAGCGCGCGGGTGTACTCGTGCTGCGGATCCTCGAAAATCGTCTGCGCGGCGCCCGACTCGACGATCCTGCCCCGGTACATCACCGCGACGTCGTGCGCGATGTTGCGGACCACCGACAGGTCGTGGGAGACGAACAGGTACGACATGCCCCGCTGCTCCTGGAGATCGCGCAGGAGGTTGAGCACCCCGGCCTGGATCGAGACGTCGAGCGACGAGACCGGCTCGTCCAGGATCAGCAGTTCCGGATCGAGGGCGAGCGCCCGGGCGATGCTGATCCGCTGCTTCTGGCCGCCCGAGAAATCGGCCGGATAGCGATCGGCGTGCTCGCGTCGCAACCCGACGAGGTCGAGCAACTCCGGTACCCGGCGGCCGACCTCCTCACGCCTGCGGCCGTCCAGTCGGAGTGGCTCGGCGAGAACGTCGAACACCGGCAGCCGGGGATCCAGGGACGCCGTCGGATCCTGGAAGACGACCGCCATCTTGCGCCGGATCGCACGCTTCTCGTGTGGCCCCAGCGCCGCGACGTCGGCGCCCAGCACCGCGATCGAACCGGATTCCGGCGCGGCCAGGTCGAGAATCTGCGTCAACGTGGTCGATTTTCCGGAGCCGGATTCACCCACCAGCGCCAGCGTGCGGCCGGCGCGGATGTCGAAGCTGATGCCGTCGACCGCCCGGATCTCACCCCGCTTGCGGCGGAACACCAGACCGCTGGTGATCGGATACGTCTTCACGAGATCGGCCACCTGCAACACCACGCGGTGCTCGGGTGCCGTCTCGGCGGTGGGGGCGGGGACCGGTTGGTCCCGCCGATACGCCGTGAACAGGTCTCGGGTGCGCGTCTCGTCGACGCGGATGCACGCCGCCTGATGACCGCGTCCGGTGGAGACGAGTTCCGGCTCGGCGAGCAGGCAGGCGTCGACCGCGAGCGGGCAGCGCGGTGCGAACGTGCAGCCGGGTGGCAGCGAATGCAGCGCGGGCGGGGCACCGGCGATCGAGACCAGGCGGCTCCGGATCGGCGCATCCATCCGCGGCACGGACACGAGTAGCCCTGCGGTGTAGGGCATCCGGGGTTCGGCGAACAGTTCGCGCACCGACGCCGACTCCACCACCCGGCCCGCGTACATCACCACCACGCGGTCGGCCAGCGTCGCGGCGATGCCCATGTCGTGGGTGATCATCACGACGCCGGCGCCGGTGAGGTCGCGGGCCTTGCGCAGCAGGTTCAGGATCTGCGCCTGCACGGTCACGTCGAGGGCGGTGGTCGGTTCGTCGCAGATGATCAGCGCGGGGTCGTTGGCGATGGCGATGGCGATCACGACGCGCTGGCGCATGCCGCCGGAGAACTCGTGGGGAAAGGCCTTGGCGCGCACCGCCGGATCGGGTATCCCGACCAGGTCGAGCAGGTCGATAGCCCGCTGCGTGGCATCCTTCTTGCTGCTCGCCCGGCCATGAACGAGCAGCGCCTCGGCGATCTGGTCACCGACCCGGTACACCGGTGTCAAGGCGGACAGCGGGTCCTGGAACACCATGCTGACCGTCTTCCCGCGCAGCGCCGACAGCTCCTTGTCGCCCATGCCCAGCAGCTCGCGGCCCTGCACGCGGATGGAGCCGGTGACGCGCGCGTGCTCGGGCAGCAGACCCATCACGGCGAGGGACGCCACCGACTTACCCGAACCCGACTCACCCACGATGGCCAGCACCTCGCCGTCGGAGACGCCGTAGCTGACACCACGAACCGCCTCGATGCGGCCCTCCTCGCTGGGAAAGCTGACCCGCAGGTTCTCGATCTCGAGCAGCGGTTGCCCGGTCACCGCTTCGCCTTCGTCTTCCGCTTGCGTGACCGGGCGCGCGTCGAGCTGGGGTCGACCGCGTCGCGCAGACCGTCGCCCACCAGGTTCGCGGACAGCACGGTGATCACCAGCAGTCCGCCCGCGAACAGGAACAGCCACGGGTAGGTGAGCGCGGATTCGGTGCCGTCGGCAATCAGCGACCCGAGGGAGATGTCCGGCTTCTGGACGCCGAACCCGAGGAAACTGAGCCCGGTCTCGGCGAGGATCGCGGCACCGACGTTCAGGGTCGCGTCGATGATCAGAATCGACGCGATGTTCGGAACGATGTGGCTGGTGATGATCTTGTGGGTGGGGGCACCCATGTACCGGGCCGCTTGGACGAATTCCCGCTCGCGCAGGCTGAGCGTCATCCCCCGGACCATCCGGGCGGTGATCATCCAGCCGAACACCGCCAGCAGCAGGATCAGCAGGGCGATCGAGCTCGAGGACTTCAGCCGCGGAGTGAACACGGCGATGATGATGAAGCTGGGAACGACGAGCAGCAGATCGACCAGCCACATGATCACCCGATCGGGCCAGCCGCCGACGTACCCTGCCAGCGCACCGACGAGCGCCGCGATGGCGGTGGAGAAGATCGCGACGCAGATTCCGATGATCAGCGACTTCTGCAGCCCGCGCAACGTCTGGGCGAGAACGTCCTGGCCGATCTGGTTGGTGCCGAACGGATGTTCGGCGCTCGGCGGCTGCAGCAGCGCGGTGTAGTCGAGTTGCTGATAGTCGTAGGGGAGCAGGTACGGCCCGACGAAACTGCCCACGAACAACAGCACCAGGACGCACACCCCGGCGATGGCGGGCTTGTTCCGGAGAAACCGCCGCCACAGCAGGGTCCGGCGACCGACGGCCGACACCGCCGCATCGGTGGACGCGATCTGGATCTCGGTCACCCGACACGCACCCTCGGGTCGAGCGCCGCGTACACCACGTCCGACAGCAGGCCCGACAACAGCACGATCAGCCCGGTGAACGATGTGATCGCCACGACGATGTTGGTGTCCTGATTGTCGATGCCGATCACGATCCACTCGCCGATACCGTGCCAGCCGAAGATCGTCTCGGTGAACGTGGCGCCGACGACCAGCGCCCCGAATC
This sequence comes from Rhodococcus sp. ACPA1, assembly GCF_002300195.1. NCBI lineage: Bacteria > Bacillati > Actinomycetota > Actinomycetes > Mycobacteriales > Nocardiaceae > Rhodococcus > Rhodococcus sp. ACPA1. The sequence goes on from NZ_NSDX01000001.1 coordinate 27,593, forward strand.
CGTAGGCGAACAGCGTCGCCATCGGGATCAGCGCCGTCCGGAGACCGTGCTTGAGCAGTGCCGCCCGCCGGGTCAGTCCCTTCGCCCGCGCGGTCCGGATGAAGTCGCTGCCCAGAACGTCGAGCATCGCGTTGCGCTGGTACCGGCTGTAGCCGGCGATGCTGCCCAACGCCAGCGCGATGGTCGGCAGCACCAGATGCTGCACCCGGTCGACGAACTGCGGCCAGAACCCGGTGATCGTGCTGGCCGAGGATTCGCCGGTGTACAGGAAGATCTGGCTTCCGGTGGCCGAGTTGATCTGGAGAGCACCGTATTTCAGCAGGGTCGCGACGAGGAACACGGGCGCGCTGAGGATCAGCAGCGACAGGACGGTGGTGAAATAGTCGCTGAACTTGTACTGCCGAATTGCACCGGCGGCGCCGATCAGCACACCCAGCACCGCTCCGATCACGGAACCGAGGATCAGCAACCGCATGCTCACCAGGATCCGGCGACCCAGCTCGTCCGACACCGGCTGACCCGTGATGGTGGTGCCGAAGTCGCCGTGGACCACGCCGCCCAACCAGTTCGCGTACCGCACCGGGATCGGGTCGTCCAGATGCAGTTCGGCGGCCTTCGCGTCGATCACCGATTGGGGTGGCCGGGGGTTGCGCTGCTCCAGGCTGTCGAGCGGACGGAATGTGAGCGAGGCGAGACTGAACGTCAGGAACGAAGCCAGCAGCAACAGCACCACGTAATTGAGCGCTCGTCGTAGCAGGAAGCCGGCCATCCGTCCCCCTCGCAACTAGGGCTCAGGCTTGAAATTATAGGAGCGTGGCGTCGGACGTCAGCTCGACTCGGCGAAACCGGCGCCGGGTCGGAGATCGCCGCCAGGCACGTCGCGTCCCCGCTTGTTAGCGTGGCGGGGTGATACTTCGTGCCGGGTCCGCCGAACCGCTGACGAGGCGCACGGCACACCTCACGACGTACGAGGAGCACGCGGTGACCGTCCCGCGCTCCGGCGATCGGGCGCTGGTCGCGGTGCCGCGCGGGGTGACGCCGTCCGCGGTCGCGTGCTACCTGCACGGGCGTACGGGTGACGAGAGGTCGATCGACGATCGCGCGGCCCTGCGGGACGGCCTGCTGGACGCCGGTTACCTGGTCGCCAGCCCGTACCTGCACGGCGACCAGTGGGGAAACCGGCTGGCGCAGGACGCCGTGGTCGCACTGGACGAGTGGGTGTCCCGTCGGTGGCCGGTAACAGCCCGATTCCTCATCGGCGAATCGATGGGCGGCAACGCCGCCGCCAACGCCGTTCGCCTGCGGGAGGTCGCGTGGGACGGCGCGGTGTTCATCGCTCCGTCCCTGTCGCTCCGCGCGGTGTGGGACCGGGGCGAACGCGGACGCGACACCGTGCGGGACGCCTTCCACGTGTCCGCGGACGGGCACGACCTCGAACCGAAGACGGAGCACTGGGACGCTGTCCGGCACGAGCCGGGAGACTATGTCGGAGTGCCGATTCGGGTGTACGCGTCGCGAGAGGACGAGGTGGCGAACATTGCCGGCGTCACGGGACCGTGGGTCGAGATGCTCCGCCGCGGCTCGGACGCCGTCGAGTTCGTCGAGGTGAGCGGACCGCACGTCTCGGAAGACCACTTCCGCACCGCGGAGGTCGTGCAGTTCTTCGAGACGATCCGGTGAACACGGGGAGGCCTTCTCGGCGAAGGCCTCCCCACGTGTTCAGGCCTCGGTGCGGTGCGTGGTGTCCAGGTGGAAGATGTTGGTGAAGAAGTCCTTGACGGCCTGGATCTTCTCGTTGGTCAGCTCGATGGCGTGGCGACGCGATTCTTCGAGCGCGGTGGACATGGCGGCTTCCTTTCGTCGAGGGGGCACAGCATGGCGATCGACAGTCTGCCTCACGATGCTGACGTCCGCATGACGAACAGGTGTCCTCCGTGCAACTCGAACAGCAAGCGGGGGAGCACCTTCGGCTAACCTGGCACGATGACGACGAGCAGCGCAGACGGCCGGGTCGCGATCACCTACTGCACCCAGTGCCAGTGGCTGTTGCGGGCAGCGTGGATGGCGCAGGAACTACTCGGCACGTTCGGGCAGGACCTCGGCGAGGTCGCGCTCGTCCCCGGCACCGGCGGGATCTTCCGCATCACCGTCGACGACGAACTGATCTGGGACCGCAAGGAGCAGGGCGGCTTCCCCGACATCACCGTGCTCAAGCAATTGGTCCGGGACCGGGTGGCGCCCGACCGCCACCTCGGGCACAGCGACCGCAAGAGTCCCTAGGTCAGATTCCGACCGCGCGCTCGAGGGCGCGCAGTTCGTGCCCCAGCCGGGCGGGGATCGACTTCAGGTCGGGCACCGCGCTGCGGCAGCCGGTGACCCCGAACGAGATGATGTCGTCGTTGCTGGTGCAGGTGATGTTCAGGCCCTGGCCGTCGACGGGTACCGACAGCGGGTAGATGGCATCGAGCCGCGCCCCGTTCCAGTACAGCGGCGAGCTGGGACCCGGAACGTTGGAGATGATGAGGTTGAACGGCGGGCGCACCCGCGAGTTGTGCCCGAACAGCATGCTCGCGCCGATCGGTGCCGCGCCGAGAGCGCTCATCGCGAGGATCTGCGTCGCACTCATCGTCTCGTACGCCTCCTTGCCCTCGCGCATCGACGTCCGGATGGTGTCGAGGCGATCCGCCGGGTCGGGGAGGTGGGTGCCGAGGTTGCACATGAGCACCCCGATGTTGTTGCCGTTCGACGCCTCGCGCTGACTCTTCAGCGACACCGGCACCATCGCGATCAGCGGCTCGGCGGGCAGGGCGTTCTGATCCTCGAGATAGCTGCGGAGTGCTCCCGAGGACATCGCGAGCACGACGTCGTTGATGGTGGTGTCGGACAGCTTGGCGACGAGCCGGAGACGTTCGAGCGGCCACGACTGCGCCGCGAACTGGCGGGCACCGGTGATCGGCACGTTGAACGGGGTCTTGGGTGCGGACAGGGCGAGCGGGCCGCCCTGGTCGCGGAAGGCGCGGGACACGGTGCCGGCGAGCGCGGGCACGAGCCCGGCGACCTCACCGACGGTGTCGCGGGCGGCGCGGAACGTGGAACCGGCCAGTCCCGACAGGCTGAACGCCTTCGACGGCGTCCGCTGCGGCCGCGGTCCCCGCGGCTGCCACGGGGCCGGCACGTCCCGGTCCTCGGAGTTCTCGCTGAGCGCGTTGCGCAGCATCTTCATCGCGGTGACGCCGTCGGCGACCGCGTGGTGGATCTTGGTGTAGACGGCGAACCGTCCGTCGCTCAGTCCCTCGATCAGGTGCATCTCCCACAGCGGGCGGCTGCGGTCGAGCAGCGATCCGTGCAGCCGTGAGCACAGTGCCATCAGCTCGGCCTCGCCCCCGGGGGCGGGCAGCGCGTCGTGCCGGATGTGGTGACCGAGGTCGATGTCGTCGACGGTCTCCCAGCTCCACTGACCGAGCGTCGAGAAGGACCGGTGGGCTCGCTTGGCGAGCCGGGGCGTGACGATCCCGTCGCCGTCGGCGAGCGCGCGGTCGAGCATCGCGCGCATGTCGTAGGTGTCGGCGCCTTCCGGGAGCTGGAAGATCTCTACGCCGCCGACATGCATCGGGTGCTCACGGGACTCTCCGAGAAGGAACATCGAGTCGAGAGGGGACATGGGGAGCGGCATCTAGGGCCCTTTCCATCCCGTAGACGACTTCCCGGATCGCGGGAGGGCTCGTCTGTGGTCTGAGGTAACGGGAGATGGTGACGTTCCGTTTGTCAGGGACCACCACCGGATAACTAATTGATATGGGACGGGTCACGAAAGAGTGACGCTCGTATTTCTACAGGTTTCGCGTGAGCCATGCCACTAGACAAGCGTCCAGTTTGGATGGTGTCATTCGGGTGGAGTACACCGAACGTGAACTCCGTGTGAACATCCGAATTTTGTGCACTCAGTGCGGAATTCGCGAATCCGGGCCTGCATAGGGTCGAAAGTCCCTACTCGGTAAGAATTGTGGCATGAACAAGCCATGGGCGGTTGTCAAGCACGTGCCGTTCGAAGGGCCGGCACTCGTCGGTACTTTGCTGGCGGAGCGGGGAATTCGGTACACCGAGTACCCCATGTACCGGGCGTCGGAGCTCCCGGCCGTTCACGACGTCGGCGGCCTCGTAGTGATGGGCGGTCCGATGGGCGCACTCGATGACGTTACCCACCCGCAACTTCCGCGAGAGCGAAACTTCATCAAAGAAATTGTGGACGCCGGACTTCCAATGCTGGGAATCTGCCTCGGCGCGCAGCTTCTCGCCGCCTCGTTCGGCGGCGCGATCCGCCGGGGGCCGACCCCGGAGAACGGTGCCGGGACGGTCACGGTGTCCGAGGACGGGACGCGCGATCCCGTCTTCGGTTCGGCCGGCGCCGAGGTGCCCGTCGTCCACTGGCACGGCGACACCTTCGACCTCCCCGCCGGCGCGGTCGGGTTGGCGAGCAGTCACCTCTACGAGAATCAGGCGTTCGCGATCGGCCGCCGGGCGTACGGGTTGCAGTTCCACGTCGAACTGACCCGCGCGCAGCTGCCGGTGATGCACGCCCACATGCCGCCGGGCACCGCGCCGTCGGGGGAACACCTGGACGACGTGGAAGCGGCCGGACGGATCATGATCGGCTCGTTCCTCGACCTCGCCGACAGCTGAGAGGATCGGGCAAGCGGTCGCCGATGAGTTTTGCGCACCGCCGCGGTCTGTACCGATGATCTTCCGCACTGGGCGGAAGACGAGAAGGAGAATCACATGTCCCGGATGCTCTTCGTGAACCTGCCGATCAAGAACCTCGACGCGACCAAGACGTTCTTCGCCGGACTCGGCTTCGAGTTCAACTCAACGTTCAGCGACGACTCCTGCACCGCCATGGTGATCAACGAGCACACGTCCGTGATGCTCCTCGTCGAGTCCCGGTTCAAGGACTTCATCGAGGGCGGCATCTGCGACACCTCCAAGTCCGTCGAGGCCCTCATGTGTATCTCCGCCGACAGCCGCGAAGAGGTCGACAGCGTCGTCGACAAGGCCGTCGCCTCCGGCGGGACGTCGTGGGGCAAGCTCCAGGACGAAGGCTTCATGTACGGACGCGCGTTCCGCGACCTGGACGGTCACGTCTGGGAGGTCATGTGGATGGATCCGGCCGCCGTGCCGGCGTAGGGGTCAGGCGGGCGGGGTCTCCGGTAGTCCGAACTTCTCGAACAGATCGACGTCGAAGAAGCAGACGACATGGGAGACCCCGTCAGCCGTGACGTCCAGGACGTGGAGCTGGAACGGGCGGTGGACGCCGTCCTCCCCGCGCATGTACAGGCCGAGGGCCGGCTGTCCGTTGGCCGCCGTGGGCACCAGGCGCATGTCGCCCGGCCCCTTGGCCGGACAGTTTCCGCTGATCAGGGTGCCGATCGAGGCGCCCCCGCGATACCAGCCGTCGAACGGGGGCATTTCCCAGACGGCGTCCTTGGTGAACAGTTCGACGATCGCGTCGATGTCGTAGTCCTCGAACGCGGCGACGTAGCGGTCGAGGAGGTCGCGCTCCTCGGGTGATTCCGGTTCCACGAGAGTGTCGGCCGTCGGCGTGGCCAGTTCGAGTTGCGCACGTGCACGCTGCAGCAGGCTGTTGACCGCCGTCGTGGTGGTACCGAGAGCCGCCGCGACCTCCGACGCCTTCCACTGCAACACGTCGCGGAGGACGAGAACCGCACGCTGACGTGCAGGAAGATGCTGAAGGGCGGCGATAAACGCCAGCCGCACTGACTCGCGCGACGTCACGACGGTGGCGGGATCGTTCGCGTCGTCGTCGATGAGGCGGTTGGGGAGCGGTCCGAGCCACGGCACCTCGTGTCGTTCGACGAGGTCGGCGGTCGGGTCGGAGTCGGGCGCGCCCAGCCCACTCGGCAGCGGACGCTTGGATTTACTCTGCAGGGCCGTCAGGCACGTGTTGGTGGCGATCTTGTACAGCCACGTCCGCAGCGACGCCTGCTGCTGGTAGCCGTCGTACCCCCGCCAGGCCCGGATGAAGGTCTCCTGCATCTGGTCTTCGGCGTCGTGAAGTGAGCCCATCATGCGATAACAATGGGCGAGCAACTCGCGCCGGTAAGGGTCGGCGAGTGCGAGGAAATCCCCGTCGAGCGACTGCGCAGCCGTCATGGTTGGAGCTTACTGCGGCCGTCCGACAGATGTCGGGCCCTCGCGCCCGCCGACCCGCGGGTCAGCCCCAGTTCACCATCGGCTGCCCCGTCTCGAGCAGGGTCTTCATTCCGCTCAGCACCTCGTTCCAACCGCCGCCCGCACCCTCGGACTCGCGCCTGCCCGCAACCATCTCGGCCAGGCCCGGTGCGTTGGTGAGGTCGTGTGTGACAGTCAGTTTCGCGACCCCGGGGCGGCTCGACTGCACGATCTCGTAGGTCAGGGTGGTGAAACCCTCCACGTTGTCGGCGTCCATCAGCATCCGCCACGTCTGCACCAGCTTCTTCGGCGGATCGGATTCGATCACCTCGCCGTCGACGATCACGTCGGGCACGCCCGGGTATTCCTTCATCGCGTCGTCCGCGCGCGATCGGAACGCACCGCCCGCGCGGAGGTCGTAGTCGACCAGACCGCCGTAACCGTACTGCTGCGACCACTCGGGTTTGGTGATGGCGTCCCAGATGGCCTCCGGCGTCGCCTTGATGTAGACGGCGTAGATCTGGAATGCGTCGGCGGTAGTCATTTCTCTTCCTCCAGTTCGGCTTTCAGCTGAGCGAGCGCACTGGTGTGACGCTCGGTGTATTTGTCGATCCACCGGTTGTGGATCAGCTGTATCGGCACAGGATTGAGGTAGTGAAGTTTTTCCCGGCCGGCGCGGCGCGTGACGACGAGTCCCGCGTCTTCGAGTACGCGCAGATGCTTCATGACCCCGAATCGCGTCATCTCGACCTGCGACTCGAGTTCGGTGAGCGTCTGACCATCCTGGGCGAACAATCGGTCGAGTATCAGGCGGCGGGTCGAATCGGCCAGCGCCTTGAAGACGTGATCGTCGTCCATGAATCGACAATAGGTGACTATTTAGTCACATGTCAACGCCCGTGAGTACTTGTTAACCGCCGGCGGTTAACAAGTACTCACAGGGGAAGTTCTCGCCCGGTTCACGCGCCCGCCACGGTGCGTCCACGAACCAAGGCAGTCCGGTCCCTACCGTCCGAGGGTCCCGGTTCGTCACCATGGAGGTTTCAGACAGTGTCCACTGCACCACTCAACCGCCGCGGGTTTCTCGGTCGCACCGCGCTCACCGGCCTCGGTATGGCACTCGCCGGAAGCGTCGACGCCCTCGTCCGGCCGGCGTTCGCGTCCGCGGCGCCGGGACAGGCGATCGGCTACGGACCGCTCGTACCCGACCCGAACCGCATTCTCTCGCTCCCGGTGGGTTTTTCGTACACCGTCGTCTCCCGTTCGGGTGAGACGCAGTTGGACGGTGGCGTACCGGTGCCGAGCGATCCTGACGCCATCGGGGTGTTCGCGCGACCCGGCGGTTCCACACTCGTCACCAATCACGAGATCGGCAGCGACGAACCGTTCGGCGTGCCCGCTCTCGACGGACTGACGTACGACACGGGCGCGCGCGGCGGCACGACCACGACCGCGGTCGGCGTCGACGGCGCACGGCAGGGCCAGTACGTCAGCGTCGCGGGCACCGTGAACAACTGCGCGGGCGGCATCACCCCGTGGGGAACGTGGTTGACCTGCGAGGAGACGGAGGCGCGGGCGGGGGAGGACGGGTTCCTGCTCGACCACGGTTACGTCTTCGAGGTGGACCCGGCGAGTCAGGAGGCGAACAAGGGTAAAAGTCCTGTGCCGCTGAAGTTCCTGGGCCGGTACGCGCACGAGGCCGTGGCGGTGGATCCGGCGTCGAGCACCATCTACCTCACGGAGGATGCGTCCGGGCCGAACGGACTGTACTACCGGTGGACGCCGCCGCAGGGTTTCCGGGGCGGGCCGAACGCGCTGCGCGAACTCGCGCAGTCTCCGGGCGGCGACGCCGCGGGCGCTCTCCAGGCGATGGCGTGCTTCCAGGGCGGAACGCACGTCCCCGACCTGTCGCAGGCCACCGAGCCGGGAACCGTGTACGCCGTGCAGTGGGTAGGTGTGCCGGACCGTGACGCGACGAGCACGCCGGTGCGCGAGCAGTTCGGGAACGACGTCGTCACCCGGAGCCGCAAGCTGGAGGGACAGTGGTGGGGCGACGGCGGCGCCTACTTCGTCGCCAGCTACGCGCGGACCAGCGACGGCAGCGTCGCCGAGCACGACGGCCAGGTGTGGTTCTACGACCCGGCGAAGCAGACCGTCACGCTGAAGACCCTGTTCGGCGTCAATCCCGATCCCTCTGTCGACACCGGAAACTACGACGGGCCCGACAACATCACCGTCTCACCGTACGGCGGCGTGATCCTCGCGGAGGACGGCGAGGGAATCAGCCACCTCGTGGGCGTCACGGCGGAGGGCGAGCCGTTCGCGATGGCTCGGAACGAGTTGAACGACAGCGAGTTCTGCGGTCCGGCATTCAGTGCGGACGGGCGGACCCTGTTCGCGAACATCCAGTCGCCGGGCCTGACGCTGGCGATCACGGGTCCGTGGCACCGTCCCCTGCCGTGAGTACTTGTTAACTACGGGCGGTTAACAAGTACTCACGGGCCGGAGGCATAGACCCACCCGCGGAGCGCGAGGAACCGCAGCCCGCCGACGACGGCGCTGACGGCGATGACGAGCGCGACCTGCGCCGGGCCGTCGGCGCCGGGGAAGAGCATGTGCAGGAGTGCGAGCGCGAGTGAGCTGACGGCCAGGCCGATCAGCGCGAGGGTCCCGCCCTCCCACTGTGCGACGAACCAGCGGACGCGGTCCACGGCACGGAAGGTGAGCCGCCGGTGGAGTTCGTTGGCCAACATCGAACTGGTCACCACGCCGACCAGGTTGGCGACGAACGACCCGTACATGTCGAGGGTGAAGAACGCGAGAGCGTAGAGCACATTGCTCGACGTGCCCACCAGCGTGAACCGGGTCAATTGAGCGAATACGCCGCCGGCCCGCCCACGTAGAGGGGGATACGGGGGCGGGCCGACGGCGTCGTGGAACTGAACGATCATCTCATTCAGCGGATGAGGGCACCGTTGCCGGTGTCCGTCACGTGGCCGCCGCCGAGGACTCCGGCCACTTGCTCTTCGCTCAGTCCCAGCTCGCGCAGGCGATCCCAGACCTCGTCGAATTCGACGAGCTTGGCGTTGAGATCGTTACGCAGGCGGTTGACCTCGTCGCGGATCTTCTCCGCTTCGTCGATCGCTTCCAGCGTCCGCTCCGGCTGGGGCAGCAGCATGGACAGGAGACGGTCCCGGGCGTCGGCGCTCAACCCCGCGAAGGGCTGCCGCTGATCGGCGGGGGCCTCGTGCCTGCCGGCGCGGACGTCGGGCGACTGGATCGGTGCCGTGTCGGGCTCGAGCGCGTACTCCGGAACGGGGGCGTACTCGGGTTCCTGGACGGGCTCCTGCTCGCTCGACAGGTCGATGGTGCGACGCAGCGGGCGGTTGGGCAGCAGGATGACGGCGATCAGGGTGATGACGGCGACGGCGGCGGCGATGAGGAAGATCCGGCCGGTCGCGTCTCCGTATGCGGCGCGGATGACACCCTGCACGGGAGCGGGCATGGACGTCAGGTCCAGGCTTCCGCCGCCGCTGCTCGACCCGGTGGGGATGCCGAGCTTCGCGAAACCGTCGGCCGACAGGTCGGCGACGCGGGTGGCCAGCACCGATCCGAGAACCGAGACGCCGATCGCGCCACCGAAGGTCCGGAAGAAGGCGACCGAGCTGGATGCCGCACCGATGTTCTGGACGCTGACGGTGTTCTGCACCGCGAGGACCAGGTTCTGCATCAGCATGCCCATGCCGAGACCGATGATCGCGATGTACGCGCCGACCAGGGTCAGGCTGGTTTCGTGATCGATGGTGCCGAGCAATCCGAAGCCGACGATCATCAGGACGGCGCCGCCGACGACGAACGGCTTCCACTTACCGAAGCGAGTGATGAGCTGTCCGGATCCGACCGTGCCGAGGAGCATGCCGGCGACCATCGGGATGGTGAGCACTCCGGCCATGGTCGGGGTGTAGCCACGCGAGGTCTGGAAGTACTGGCCGAGGAACGTGGTGGAACCGAACATTCCGACACCGACCGCGACGGACGCGATGATGGCGAGTCCGGTGGTCTTCTCCGTGACGATCTTGAGCGGGATGATCGGTGACTTGGCCTTGGCTTCGACGAGGATCGTCGCGGCCAGCAGGAGTACACCCGATCCGACGTACATGACCGTCTCACGGGAGAACCACTCGTAGTAGCCCGCCTTGCCGGCGAACGAGACCCAGATCAGCAGGATGGACACACCGGCGGTCAGCAGCAGGGCGCCGAGCCAGTCGATGGAGACGTCGTCCTTCTTCTCGGTCGCGAGGTGCAGCGTGCGCTGCAGCAGGAACAGTGCGATGACGGCGAGCGGCACGCACACGAAGAAGCACCAGCGCCAGCCGAGGGGGCTGTCGACGATGACGCCGCCGAGGATCGGACCACCCGACATCGACACGGCCATGACGGCACCCATGTAACCGGAGTAGCGGCCGCGCTCACGGGGAGCGACGATGGTGCCGATGATGGCGACGACGAGGGCCGTCAGGCCACCCATGCCGATGCCCTGGATGACGCGCGCGGTCAGCAGGATCGGCACGTTGTGCGCGAAGCCTGCGATCACCGAACCGATGACGAAGATGACGATCGCACTCTGGACGAGAACCTTCTTGTTGAACAGGTCCGCGAGCTTGCCCCAGATGGGTGTCGAGGCGGCATTGGCGAGCAACGCGCTGGTGATGACCCAGGCGTACGCGGTCTGCGTGCCCTTCAGGTCACCGATGATCGTCGGGAGGGCGGTGGCGACGATCGTGCTGCTCAGCAGCGCGGTGAACAGTGCCGCGAGCAGGCCCGTGAGGGCTTCGAGGATTTGGCGGTGCGTCATGGCCGTCGTTTCTTCAACCGGCGGCCGAGTCTGTGTTTCGGTCATACGCTTTGTGTTCCAATCGGGTTCGAGCTCGTGACGATCCGGTGTTCTGGATCGAAGAGTGTTTCCTTCAGGTGTCGGATGGACTCGAGGGCAATCGTTGCCTCGGTCTCGTTCCATCCGGTCATCAACTTCTGCATTCGTGCGGCTCGCTGTGTTCTCACGTGCTTGACGTACGCCATTCCCTCCGGCGACACGCGTATTCGGAATGCGCGTCCGTCGGCGGGATCCGAGTGCCGGGTGACGTAGCCGACGTCCACCAGATCGGTGATCTGGCGACTGAGTGAGGACTGGCTGACACACAGCTCGGTGGCGAGTTCGTTCTGCCGGCATTCCCCCCGAGCCGCGAGAACGAGGAGGACCCCCGTCAACGCGCGCGGGATGTGACCGTCGCCTTCCGACACCAGGGCGTCGCGAAGCACGCGGCCGAAGAGGAAGACCTCGTCGATGAGCGCTTCGGCGGTGCCGAGAGATACGGACGACACGGTAGGCACTGACGAGACGGACATGGCAACCCCTGAAGGACGACTTACTTGATGCAAGCAACTATATACATCGTTAGCGCAAGCAAGTAAGTCAATTCGGTGTCTGATGCATCACAAAACGAAGTGAACTATTATCTGCGTATGAATGCAGATATGCGCTCTTGCCGGCGTCGGCTCGACGAAGACCAGGTCGGGCTGGTAGTCGAGGTCTTCCGCATGCTCGCCGACGCGACCCGGGTGCAGGTGCTCTGGCAACTCGTGGGAGGCGAGCTGTCGGTGAAGGAGCTGGCCGAACGGGTGGGAAAGCCGGCACCGTCCGTCTCGCAGCACCTCGCGAAGCTCCGGATGGCACGGCTCGTGCACACACGGAGGGAGGGAACGTCCATCTACTACAGCGTCGCCAACGAGCACGTCCAGCAGCTGGTCACCGACGCCGTGTTCAATGCCGAGCACGCGGGCCCCGGCATCCCGGGACATCACCGTGCCACCGGCGACCTGCAGGTCATCCATGAGGACGCGGACCTCGCCGCGGAGGGAGGCGGGTCGTGAACGGCCACGGACATTCCCATGGGCACGGCCACGGACACGGACATTCGGGTGGCGTCCGCGGGACGATCCGCGAGATCTTCGCCCCGCACAGCCACGACTCGGCGGACAGCGTCGACGACGCACTCGAGGCGAGCGAGATCGGGATCCGGGCGGTGAAGATCAGCCTGGTGGTGCTGGGCGTCACCGCCCTGGCGCAGGTGATCGTGGTGGCGCTGTCCGGTTCCGTCGCGCTCGCCGCCGACACCGTGCACAACTTCTCCGACGCGCTGACAGCGGTCCCGCTGTGGATCGCGTTCGCCCTCGGACGGCGGGCAGCCACCCGGCGATTCACGTACGGATACGGCCGGGCCGAAGACCTCGCCGGCCTGTTCGTCGTGGCGATGATCGCGTTGTCCGCGGTCGTCGCGGGTGTCGAGGCGACCCGCCGCCTCCTCGATCCCGTGCCGATCCACCACCTCGGGTGGGTGGCCCTCGCCGGTGTCATCGGTTTCGCCGGCAACGAATGGGTGGCGCTGTACCGCATCCGGGTCGGCAGACGGATCGGCTCCGCCGCGCTCGTCGCCGACGGTCTGCACGCACGGACCGACGGATTCACCTCCCTCGCCGTGGTGTTGGGCGCCGGCGGTGTCGCGGTCGGGATTCCGCTCGCCGACCCGGTGGTGGGCCTGGTCATCACGGCCGCGATCCTGCTCGTGTTACGGACCGCCGCACGCGACGTGTTCCGGCGGCTGATGGACGGCGTCGACCCGGAACTCGTCGACGCCGCCGAACGGGCCCTCGCCGCCGAACCGGGGGTGGTCGGGGTACGCAGCGTGAAGATGCGGTGGATCGGGCACCACCTGCATGCCGACGCCGAACTCGACGTAGACCCTTCGACCAGCCTGCGCGACGCGCACCGCGTCGCGCACACCGCGGAACACACACTCACGTACGCCGTTCCGAAGCTGAGTACCGCCCTCATCCACGCCTACCCGGCGCACGACGCGGAGACGGCCGGTCAGACGGCGTGACTCGCCGTCACCGCGGGTCGGGGCCGGTGGCGACCGGGCGGCCGGGATCGGACGACCACTGCGACCAGGACCCCGGATACAGGGCGGCGTCGACGCCGGCGAGCGCGAGTGCCGCAACCTGGTGGGCTGCCGTCACACCCGATCCGCAGTAGACGCCGACGGGACGTCCGGGTTTTGCGCCGACCGCGGCGAACCGTTCGCGCAGTGCCTCGGCAGGCGCGAACCGTCCGTCGGGCCCGAGATTCTCGGACGTGGGGGCACTGCGGGCACCGGGAATGTGCCCGGCGCGGGGATCGACGGGTTCGGTCTCGCCCGAGTACCGCTCGGCGGCACGGGCATCGAGAAGGCGACCGTGGGCGGCGAGTTCGGCGGCCTCGTCCGCGGTCAGCGTCGGCAGGTGGCCCGCGGTGAGCACGACGTCACCGGGCAGTCGTGGGTGCTCGTCTCCGGATCGGACGGGGTGGCCCGCCGACGTCCACGCGCCGAGGCCACCGTCGAGCATCGTCACGTCGGCAACTCCGGCCCAGCGCAGCAGCCACCACGCCCGCGCGGCGGCAAGGTTCCCCGTGGCGTCGTAGACTACGACCGGGCTGCCGGCCCGGACACCCCACCGGCGCGCGGCGTCCTGGAGGTCCGTCACCGTCGGCAGCGGATGCCGGCCCAGCTCCGGGGATCCCGGGGCGGCCAGTTCGGTGTCCAGATCGACGAACACGGCACCGGGAATGTGCGCGTCGAGATAGTGCTGCTTGCCTTCGGTGTCGCCCAGCGCCCACCGCACGTCGAGAAGGACAGGCGGAGCGTCGCTGTTCAGCGATTCCGCCAACTCGTCGATCGTCACCACAGGGCTCATCGCACCACTGTCGCACAACGAAGGTTCGGTGTGCCGCGCACACGAGAACCTGCACTCTGACACTGATGACGGGACGGCGGACGACGGCGCTGCTGCTTGCGGCCGCGGTGTTCGGGTTGGCCGACTCCTCGAGCCCAGAGCTGCGGCGCGTCGATCGAGTTCTCGAAACGGCACAAATGGGACGGTCGTGCCTGACGCAACAAGGGAACACGGCCACACGTGTGGCGAACGGAAATTGGTCAACGATGACGAAATTCGCGCGGGGAAGTGGATTGGTACGCAGCGATATCGCGGACGACGGTACCGAAATGATCCGAAAACTGGATGTGGAACCGGTTTCTCGTGGATGTTCGGAGCGTGAGGTCGGCTCATTCGCTGATTCACCGTGAGGTGGCTGGCGGATCAGAAGTTGTTGCTACTCGCGGGTATTCGCGCGGACGTGGTGAAGATCGCCACAGAGTGAGCATGAGACTGGCCGGTCTGCAATCATCATCACGGCAACAACACCACATGAACACCACATGCAAGTTCCGAATCCCGAGAGCTTGATCCGGAGGCGAAGCAAAGATGGCGTCCAGTTCGACCGTTCGTAGCGCGGTGGACGCACAGGCCTCGAACCCGGTTCCCCACGTGGTCGGAGACGCACACGGCGTCGTTCGCCGTCGCTGGCAGACCGCCTATATCCGGCGCCTTGCGGTTACCGACGCGCTGGTCGTGACGGCCGCGGTCGCCACGGCACAGTGGTGGAGATTCGGGGGCTCCGATGCCCAGGTGCACTCGCAGTCCCTCGACAACGTCAGCTACACACTCATTTCCATAGCCCTGATCGCCATGTGGCTGGGAATGCTCACCGTGTTTCACGCCCGCTCACCACGGGTCATCGGCAGCGGACCGGAGGAGTACCGGCGGATCGCGACAGCCACGATGCGCCTGTTCGGGATCATTGCCATCGCAGCGCTACTCGCTCGTCTCGATCTCGCCCGCCTCTACCTTGCGATCGCGCTTCCCACAGGGTTGGTCGGACTGCTGGTCAGCCGGTGGATGTGGCGTCGGGTGGTGTCGCACAAGAGGGCGCACGGACACTTCCGGACGTCCGTTCTCGCTGTCGGTGCCCACCATTCGGTGCGCAGCCTCGCCGAGTCCTTCGATCGCGGAACGGCGGACGGCTTTCTCGTGGTGGGAGCATGTATTCCGGGTCATCCCCGTCGATTCGACGAGCACATCACGGTGAGCGGCCGGGCCATCCCGGTGCTGGGTAGTGAAAACGATGTGGTGGAAGCGTTGCGCGAATCCGGCGCAGACACCGTGGCGGTCACGGCCACCGAGCATCTGGGACATCACGGGTTGCGGCAGATGGTGTGGGATCTCGAGAACCACGAGGTCGATCTGGTCGTCGCGCCGGGAATGATGGATGTCTCGGGGCCACGCCTGGAAATTCGGCCGGTGGCCGGTCTGCCGCTGATCCACGTCGAGAAGCCGAGCTACCACGGCGCGAGCAAGTTCGGGAAGACGTCGTTCGACATCGCTTTCGCCCTGTTCGCGCTCGTCCTGGTCACTCCGGTGATGCTCGCTGCAGCGGTGGCGGTCAAGCTGACCAGCAGGGGGCCGGTGTTCTACCGGTCCGAACGGATGGGCCTCGATGGGAAGCCGTTCCAGATGTTGAAGTTTCGCTCGATGGTGCAGAACGCCGACACGCAGGTGGCGTCGCTCATGGACCGCAACGAGGGTGCCGGGGTGCTGTTCAAACTGCGTGAGGATCCCCGTGTGACGCGGGTCGGACGAGTACTCCGCCGGTTCAGCATCGATGAACTGCCGCAGTTCATCAACGTGCTGCGACGGGAGATGAGTATCGTCGGTCCGCGTCCCCCGCTGCACCGGGAAGTGGAGGCGTACGACGGCGACGTTCACCGTCGGCTTCTGGTCAAACCGGGTGTCACCGGCCTGTGGCAGGTGAGTGGCCGTTCGGACCTGTCATGGGAGGAATCGGTGCGGCTCGACTTGTCGTACGTGGAGAATTGGTCGATGGTGGGCGACATGCTGATCATTGCGAAGACCCTGAGGGCTGTGGTGGCGAGTGACGGCGCGTACTGACATGCGGGTGTTGCTCGACGGGTACTGGTGGGTCGACGGACCGCCCTCCGGCCGACTTGTTCTGCGGGAGGCCATCGGTCAGTGGGCGCAGTCCTATCCGGGAGACGAGCTGTTTCTCGCAGTCCCCGCCGGCCGGGTCGACTCGGCGAGAGCGACTGTCCCGGACGGAGTCCGCGTCGTACCCACTCGCTCGCGAGTGCATCCCCTGATCAACAGCGTGGAACTGCCATTCGTCGCGCGCAAGATCGGCAACGTCGATGCGGTGCTGGCGCAGAACTTCTCCCCGGTGGGCTCGCCGTCCGTCGTGTACGTCCACGACGTGTTGTTCCAGTCCAATCCGGAATGGTTCACGCGAGTCGAACGCGCATACCTCTCCCTCATTCCGAGGCTCGCGCGTCGCGCGGGTTCGGTCGTCACGTCCTCCGGGGCGGAACGGGTGCGGATCCGTTCCCACAACCCGGAAATCGGGCGGGTCGCGACCTCCGGACTCGGCGTGGGACGGGGACTGCTCTCCGCCGAGCCGGTGCGACCGCCCGTTGTCTCGACCGTCGCCGAATTCGTTCTCACGGTGGGACGACTCAATGTACGCAAGAACGTCCAGCGCATCATCGACGCGGGTGTGGGCTCGGGGCTGATCACCCCGGAGTACCCCCTGGTCGTGGTCGGTGAAGCCTCCGGAAAGAACGCACCGATTCCACCGTCCACTCGCGCCGCTGTCGAGGACGGCAGCGTGATATTCACCGGGCGCCTGTCCGACGGCGAACTACGCTGGCTCTACGAGAATTGCGACTACTTCTGCTGCCTGTCGCTGGGCGAAGGGTTCGGGCTCCCGCCCGTGGAGGCGCGTGCCTTCGGTGCCCGTGTGCTCGTCAGCGACCTGGACGTGTTCCGCGAAACACTCGGAGCACACGCCGCTTACGTCGACCCACTCGACGTGGAGCGAATCGCGGCTGCCATGGCGGCGCTCGCGAAGGCCGGACCGGAGCATCCGCGACCGAGGGGTCCCCGGGAAGCGGCAGACAACGACTGGCCGGAAGTGATTCGAGTGCTGCGTGAAGAACTGCGTCATGTCTCCCACTCGATCGACGGTGCGACACGGTGACGGTGAACCTGCTCGGCAACGCGTATCTGCACCTGCGCGGCCGGGAACTTCCGGCGGACGTACCCGCGAAGGTCGTCGCGGGATTCGCGCTGCGCAAGGGAATCGAGGCGGCGCGCGGTCTGGTGCTGGGCGCACGTTATGCGGGCGCGTCCACCCTGCACTTCCGTGGACGGCGCGTGACGGTGACGGGTGCAGCGTTCCTGCGGGTAGGCAAGGGTGTCTGCCTCGGTGACGATGTCCGGGTCGAGGCATTCTCCCGGAACGGAATCGAACTCGGCGACAATGTCACCGTGGGCCGAGGCGCGACCATCGCGGCATCAGGGGTGATCGCGAATCCCGGGACCGGGGTCGTGATCGGCGCCGGGACTGCTGTGGGCATGTACAACACCGTCTGGGGTCAGGGCGGCGTCGTGATCGGACGCGACTGCCTTCTGGGGCCGAACGTGGTGATCGTCAGCGAGAACCACGTGTATTCCGACGAGGACATGCCCATCCGGTTTCAAGGCGAACAGAGACTGCCCGTGGCCGTCGGCGACGACTGCTGGCTCGGAGCAGGCGTGGTCGTCGTCGCCGGGGTCACCATCGGCGACGGTTCGGTTGTCGGCGCTGGGTCCGTGGTGACCGGCGACCTCCCCCCGGGAAGTGTGGCCGTCGGTTCACCTGCCCGGATAGTCGGGAGTAGGCGCGAAACGGGCGGGAAGACGGCATGAGTGAGGAACGCAGAGTTCGCGTCTCGGTGCTGGTGATCACGTACAACAGTGCTGCTGTGATCGGCCGGTGCCTCCAACCGCTGGCCGACGAACCCGATATCGAGATCGTCGTCCTCGACAACAACTCCTACGACGCCACCCTCGACACGGTGGACCGCGTCGCGCCCCGCGCGCGGGTCGTCCGTAGTTCCGAAAATCTGGGGTTCGCGCGCGGAGTGAACGCGGCCGCGGCGCAGGCGTGCGGTGAGCATCTACTGCTGCTCAATCCCGATGCCCGCATCGACCCTGCCGACGTGCGCGCGCTCAGCCGGGTCCTCGACGACGGAGCAGGCATCGCCGCCCCCGTCCTGGAGAAGCCGGGCGATCGTCTCACCATCCGGGAGGGCGGTCGCCGTCCGGACCTGTGGCGCGTCTTCTGTCACTACTACGGCTTGTCGCGACTGTCCTCGACGTCGGGGGCTGTGGAAGGTCTCTACCTTCTGAAGCGGAATTCGTTCGTCAGCAGGGACGTCGACTGGGTTTCCGGGGCCTGTCTGATGACACACGCCGAGCTGTGGCGCGAACTGGGCGGGCTGACCACTCGCTGGTTCATGTATGCGGAGGATCTCGAATACTGCCTCCGTGTCCAGGATGCGGGCCACCGGATCGTCATGTCCGCCGAGGCGTCGGGTGTGCACACGATCGGCGAGAGCTCGGCGCCGTCGGGGGACCGCAGGCCGAACTCGGCATGGGTGGTCAATCTGTACGACCTGTACAAGTGGAGGATCTCTCGCTCGCGCATCCAGAATCTGTCGTGGAAGTTCGCGGTGAGTGGGGGATTGCTCGCTCGGTCGGCTGCGTATCGCGTACGCGCCGTGCAGGACCGGCCCCGGCGGCGGTCCTGGCTGGAAGAGTCCCGAAAGTTCTCCTGGTATGCGCGGGACCTCCTGCGGGTGCCGTCCAGCCCGCCGAAGGACGCCGAGCCCGGGGAGGTGATCGATCGTGAGCACGCCCGTACGTGACGCGGTGAACCGGTTGTCGCCGTCCGCCTGCCTCGTCCCCGGTGTTCTCGTCCTCGCGGTGATCCTCCCGTCCCTGGTGGGAGTCACCGTCACGCTCGCGGTGCTCGCCGGCATCGCGATCTCGGTTCTGTGCAGCCGTCATCCGAGGATCGCGCTGACGCTGTGGCTCCTTGTCGTGTGCTTCGTCCCGTTCTGGTTCGGCGCCACCGATCCCTTCTACCTGTCTCCGACCGCTCTCATGTCGCTGCTGGTCCTCGGGGCGATGCTGCTCTTCAACCGGTGGGAGCCCAACAAGATCGACGTGTGCATCCTCGTCTTCTTCGCGTGCTGTGCGATTCTCGTCGTCGTCGGCTGGGCTCGTCCCGGCGACGTGACGAGCGCGTTGTCGCAGTGGTTGCTGTCGTTCCTGGTGGGGCGGCTGCTGGTTCAGCGTGTGGGCACCGAGTTCACGTATCGCGCCGTCGCGGTTCTCTTCACCGTCGTCGCGGTCTGTGCGGTGGCCGAATTCGTTCTGCGCTGGAACCCGTACTACGACCTGACGAATGCGACTGTGCAGTACCGGCTGTGGGGACATTCCCAGCTGCGCGGAGGAATCATCCGCTCGGAGTGGGCGTTCGGGCATTCCATCGCACTCGCCAATTCGGTCGCACTCGTGATCCCGATCGTGTTCGCCACGACCTTCCGGACGCGCGTCAAGGTCGTGTGTATCGCGCTGATGCTGGCAGCAGCTGTGGTGTCGTTCAGCCGCTCGGGCATGATCAGCGCCGCTTTCGCCGTGTTCCTGACACTGTTCTTCATGAAGGGCAGAAGCGATTCGCGGAGCGGGATGCTCGTTCTCGCGGGCGGTGTGGTCGGTGCGGCGCTGGCGAGTCCCTGGATCGTCGGCATCTTCGAACAGGCGGGTTCGGAAGCGGAGGACAGTGCCCAGTACCGCTCGAAACTGAACGGCCTGATCCCGACGATGAATCCGATGGGAATCGCGAACGGATACGTCGAATCGGACGGAGTTCCCTACTTCAGCGGGTTCAAATCGATCGACAGCACGTTCGTGCTGCTGGGTCTGAGCTTCGGCCTCTTCATCGCAGCGGCGGCGATCCTCGGAACGGTGTGGCTTGCAGTCCGTGTGATCAGCCGGACCGCGACGCCGCCGATGATCGGCGTGGCAGCCGTCGTGCCTGCCCTCTTCACGGTCGCACTGATCACCCAATTCGGCGCGCTCCTGTGGTTCTTCATCGGGATGGTCTCTCTCACCGGTGCGAGACGGCCGGAATCGGAACCGCGCCGCATCCGCCACGATCGACAATCGCAACTGACAGGGGCGGCCGCATGACGAAGGTACTCGTATTGTGGGCCGACACCAGATCGGCCAATTTCGGAGTGCAGGTGCTGGCTCGAGGCCTCGCCGAACTCGCGACCCGGGCATGGGGCCCCGAGACCGTCGTCGAGTTCCAGAACTACATGCCCGGCGACTCTCCCGTCTCGTTCACCACCCGATCGATCGCGCGAGATTTCGGCAGACGGAACGGTCCGATCAAGACGAAACTCCGCGAATACGACGTCATCCTCGATTCGGGTGCAGGAGACAGCTTCACCGACATCTACGGCCTGAAGCGCCACGCGTTCATGGTGTATGCCAGCAGGTCGGCCGCGAGACTGGGGATACCCCTCGCGATGGGGCCGCAGACGATAGGTCCGTTCACCACGGCAGCAGGACGGCGTGGCGGGAAATACTGCCTCGACAGAGCTTCGGTCGTGCAATCCCGCGACGACGTCAGTGCCGAGTACTCGGCGACGCTGGGCCGGCCCGTCGATGCGCGCGCGACGGACGTCGTATTCGCACTGCCGCGCGCCGAGGTCCCGAAGTCGCGGGACGTGGTGGTCAACGTGTCGGGTCTGCTGTGGTTCTCGGATCGGCACGGCGACTCCGCCGGTTACCGCAACTCCGTCCGCTCCCTGCTCGGCGAGTTGCGCTCGGCAGGACGTCAGGTCAGCCTGCTCGCACACGTCGTGGACGCGGTCAGCGTCGATGACGACGTGGCGGCCGTCCGGGAACTCGAAGCCGAGTTCCGCTCCGCATTGGAGGTCGTCGTTCCGCGCACGCTCGACGAAGTCAGGAGCACGGTGGGTTCGGCGGAGTGGGTGGTCGGCGCGCGGATGCACGCGTGCCTGAATGCGCTGTCGATGGGCACACCGGCCATTCCGTGGGCGTACTCGCGCAAATTCGCACCCCTGATGTCCGACCTCGGCTGGGATCTGAGTGTCGACCTCGCGCAGGAGCAGAACCCGGGCGAGACGACGGCCCAGGTCATCACGACGCGGAAGGGTTCCGACGTCGGCGACCAGTTGAAGGGCGTCCACGACCTCGCCGAGGAACGCCTGGAGGCCGCGGTCGCATCTCTGCAGTCGGTGGGGGCGCCGTGACCCGCACCCTCGAAGACGCCGTCCGACGCGTGGTCGTCAACGGAAACTGCACCGGCTGCGGTGGATGCGCACTCGTGTCCGCCCGCATCGAAATGCATCTGGACACGGAGGGGTACATGCGCCCGTCCTTCACCACGGCCGAGGGCGAACCCGACTCCGATCGCGAAGAACGCGCACTGTTCGAGGCCACCTGTCCTGGCAGGCGGGTTCGCGCACCCGAACTGTCCGGCGCCACCGCACATGCCGTCTTCGGCAGCTACGTCTCGGTGTGGAAGTCGTGGGCCATCGACGACGATGTCCGTGAATCAGGTAGCAGCGGAGGGGTTCTCACAGCCCTCGCTGCGTGGCTGGTGGAGACGGGACGGACGCGATCGGTCATCGGCAGCAGCCCCGGGGCGAGTCCGACTCGCAGTGTGCCGATCCAGATCGTCTCCAAGGATCAGGCACTGCGTGCGGCGGGATCCCGCTACGCACCGGTCAGCAACCTCCCGCTCCTGGCATCCGCGGCAGCCGACAACGCACTCATCGGCAAACCCTGCGAGGCGACAGCCGCGCGACAATACTTCGACGCGATCGGCTCGCCGCAGGCTGACCACCCGATCCTTCTCTCGTTCTTCTGCGCCGGCACCCCCAGCCAGCAGGCGACCGACACCCTGGTCGAGGAACTGGGATTCACCACCGACGGGGTCACCGCGCTGCGTTACCGCGGCAACGGCTGGCCGGGAACGTTCGCGGTCCGCTCGGAATCGGATGTACGGGAACTGTCGTACGACGAGTCGTGGGGGCAGCATCTGGGACGCCGGCTCCAATGGCGGTGCAAACTCTGTGTCGACGGAACCGGGGGGCACGCCGACATCGCCGTCGGCGACTACTGGCGGTGCGACGAGCGCGGCTATCCGGTCTTCGACGACGCGGACGGCGTGTCCGTCGCGATTGCCCGAACCCGGCGCGGTCACGAGTTGCTGCTCGAGGCCGAGCGCTGCGGGATACTGCACCTCGAGGAGATCGACATCGACAGTGTCCTGCCGGTGCAACCACTACAGGTCGGACGCAAACAGACCCTGGCGGGCAGGTTGCTCGGCAGGATGGCGGGTGGAAGGCGAGTTCCCCGGTACGCGGGATACGGTCTGCTCGTACTCGCGGCGCGTACCCCGGTCGCGGCGCTGCGCTCGGCGGCCGGCACGTTCGTCCGCACCATTTCGGGTTGAGCGGGACAGGGGTTCGAGTAGATGGGTGGATCGACGGTGCCGACGGAGATGCAGCAGAGCCGGTGTGGCCGGCTCGTGGCCCGACACTTCGCGACGCTACCCCTGAAGCGACGGTTTCTCGCATTCGTCGCGCGTAGTGAAGGCGGACAGTTCACTTCACTCTCCCTCCGCGCAATCCTCGACCGGCATTACGGCGTGCGCGTGGGAAACTATTCCTACGGGTCTCTGCTCGAACCCGGAATGGCAGACAGAGACACCGTCATCGGGTCGTATGTGTCCATCGGCCCGAACGTTCGCAGGCTCGGCGCCGCGCACCCCGTCGACTCCCTGAGCATGCACCCGTTCTGGTACAACCCTGCACTCGGACTGGTGCCACCCGAGGCCGACGTCGAGCGGACCGGGTGCGAGATCGGGCACGAATCATGGATCGGCGCCAACGTGACCATTCTGCCGGGATGCCGGCGAATCGGGGTCGGAGCCGTGGTCGGTGCGGGTGCCGTGGTCACGAGGGATGTGCCCGACTTCGCCGTAGTGGTAGGCACTCCCGCGCGGCAGATCGCCGAGCGGCTGACGGACGATCAGCGTCGGAGACTGCTCGATTCCCGTCCGTGGGTACTCGGGCCGGTAGAGTGCCGCGCGGCCCTGGACCGCCTCGGCGGCGGCGTCCGATGACGGCGTCCGCCCGGCTCCGCACCCTCGTGGTCGCGGATTCCCCGGCGCAACTGGTGGTCGGGAACCTCGGGGCGGCCGCGCTCTCACTCCTCAGCGCACCGATCGTCGCGCGTGCGATCGGGCCGGACGGCAGAGGTGAGACGGCGGCGGCGATCGCCCTTTTCTTCATCGTGCCCATCGTCCTTGCCTTCGGAATGCCACTCGAGGTGCGGAGAGTGGCGGCGACGACGGACGGCAAGGCGGCATTGCGCAGCGCCCGAGTCTTCTGCGCTCTCAGCGTGTTCCTGTCGGTGCCCGTCGCGATCGTCGCCTGGCTGACCCTGTTCGCCGATTTCGAGGACTCGGCGCGGATCGTGGCCGCAGTGGGTCTTGCCCTCAGCCCTCTGGCCATGAGCTGGATGTGCGACAGCAGCGTCCTGATCGCGCACCTTCGCTACCGGGCTGTGCTCGTCGTGAGAATTGCCTACCCGGCAATCTACGTCTCGCTCGTGCTGGTGTGGTGGATCCTCGGACTCGCCACGACGGCGACCGTTCTGGCAGCAAACATCGCGGGAACGGCGGGGACCTTCGTCGTGGCCCTGGTGCTGACGAGGACGTCTGTCCGGGGTGCGTATCGCCCGCTGGGCTCGCTGAGCAGAGGGGCTGTGCGATACGCAGGCAGCGCCGTCGCCGAATCCGCGTCGAGCCGGCTCGACCAGGTGCTCGTTCTGCCCCTGCTCGGCGCCGCGCAGGCCGGCATGTATTCCGTCGCGGTGACCGTGGCGGCCGTCCCGCTCGCCCTGGGACAGGCGCTGGGGGCATCGTTCTTTCCGCTCGTCGCCCGCACCGGGGGAGCGGAGCGTGCGAAGCTGAAGGCGGAGGCCGCGAGGGTCGGTGTCGCGCTTGCCTTACTGAGCACCCCCGTTCTCGCGGCCGCGTCCTACGTCGGGATCCCGATCGTGTTCGGCGAGGCCTTCGAGCCGGCGGTTCGAGTGGCCGTGGTGAGCGTGATCGGTGGCGGTGCCATGCTGGCTGCTTACGTGTGCTCCATGGCCCTCGCCGCCGAAGGAAGAGGCGTGCGCATGACGATCGCGCAGATCATTGCTCTGGTCGCGGGTATCGGACTTCTGTACCTGCTGGGACCCCCGTTCGGCGCGGTGGGCGCCGCGGCGGCATCGTCGGTGTCCTATCTGCTCCTGCTCGCATTCCTTCTGGTGTCGCTGAACGTGCCGCTCGGGGATCTGAGGGTGCGGACTTCGGATTTCACGGAGTCGGTGGCGCGCCTGCTGCGCCGAGCCTGACCGACTCGCCCCCTCACCGTGCGATGTCGAGCAAGGCTTCGTGATATGCCGAGCACACCCCTTCCCAGGTGTAGTCGGTGGCCTGTCGCGCGAGCGTTCCGGAGCTCAGCGTGTTCTGCAGTTCACGATCAGAGAGCACTTCCGCCATCCCCCGGGCGATGGAGTCGCTGTCCGGCTCGACGAATCGCGCGGCGGTGCCGAGCACTTCGCGGTTGAAGACTGTGTCGCGGGCCACGGTGGGGGTCCCGCAGGCCATTGCCTGGACCAGTGCGGGATTGGTACCGCCCACACTGTGGCCGTGGAAGTAGGCTCCCGCGTGCTGCCACAGGGCGAACAACTTGTCGTCGTCACTCACGTGACCCAGCCAGTGAATGCGTTCGGACTCCGCGGCGAGTTGTGCTGCCCTGGCATCGAACTCACCTCCGTATCCCGAGGATCCGACGATGACGACGTCCCATTCGTCGCTCAAACGCTCGGCGGCGGAGAAGAACTCCCCGACCGTGTTCTCCGGAACGAAGCGAGCGACCATCAGCGCGTACGACCGGGAGCCGAAACCCTCGACCGGATCGAGTTCCGGCGGAACCGTGCCGCCGTAGGGGATGAACAGCCCGTCGCGCCGGAACTCCTCGGACCACCGGCGTTCGAGTTCCTTCGAGTCGTAGACGAGCCTGTCACCCAGCCTGGCGGTGAGATGGGCGCCGCCCTTGAACACCGACTTCGCCAGCCCGCCCCACTTGGCGCGTTCCCATTCGATGCCGTCCACGTTGATCAGGGTGGGGATCCCCCGCGCCTTCAGGAGTGGGAGCCAGTACCCGTTGGCCACGTTCATGATCAACGCGACGTCGGGTCGGCGCCGCGACGCGTGCGCCGCCGCGCTGAGGCCGTAGGAGAGCGTACTGAGTGACTTCGACTCGACGCCACGTGTGACCACGGTGCCGATCCGCGGATCGGCACCAGGGTCGTCCGTGCGGGTGGAGTCCGCTCTGCCGTAGACGGTCACGGACCACCCGTGCTCGGCGAGATACGGCGCCAACTGGCGGACGAGTGTCTCGAAACCGCCGTAGTAGCTGGGGTAACCGCGGGTTCCGAGAATGGCAACCGACTTCTTCATGAATCCTCTTCGACAGGTGGAGGTGGGGACGGCAGTACGACGATCAGTCGCCGCAGGCAGGGACGTTCACGGTGACTTTCGGATCGTCCACGAGCGGTTGGACGGGTACCCGCGCCGCACCGGGCACGGCAGGCTCAGTCAAGGCGTAGCGCAGTTCCACGGTCTCGCCCCGGGGCACGGTGGTGGGAATGCTGAACACGGGGTGCCCCAGTTCGTTGCCGTTGACGGTGAATGCGGGCCTGCCGTTGACGGTGGCCTTGTCCAGTTTCGCTCCGCGTGTGGCGACCAGGGAGATCATCGCGACGTTGGTACCGGGCGGGACCTGACGATTGTTGTAGGTGCCCGCGACGTATCGCGGGTAGTCGCCTGCCGGGAGATTGTTGGTGAGGCGCACCGTCACTTCGGAGGTCCGGGTGTCGCCGGTGCAGGTCTCCGCCGTGTAGTCGATTTCCCGGGTCAGGTAGTAATCGAGTTTGTTGCCGGCGTTGTTGTTGACGACGACGCTCGCGTACGGTGCATCGTCCTCGGGCACCGTGTGCCCCAATGGGGTGCCGGCCAGGACGGCCTGTTCCTCGGGATGGGCACTCCACACCGCGATCCTGCGCTCGCTCACCGCTTTGCCGATGGCGTCGAGAAGTAGTTGTGGCGACGCGATGTTGCCGGTCATCTTCTCGACCACCTTCGCGGCGATCGTCTGGAGGTACGTCTTGCGGGCGACGTTGTTGGCGACGATCTCGGTGTCGCTGATACCCGCGTATCGGATGTATGCGGTGGACTCGGTGAGTTCGACGACGTTCCCGGCGTCGACCACTTCACCGTCCGGCATGGTGACAGGCCCCACAGCGCCGAGCACGTAACTCAGTGCCACCGGATCTGTCGCTATCGCACCGTCGACCTGTTCCCCGGATTCCTGCGCCCACAGTGATTGCCAAATCTGTCCGGCGTAAGGAAAGTGGGTACTGAGATTGCTGTTTCGGATGTCGGTTGACGGGTTGTAGCTCCCGTAAAGTCCGTTGAAATCAGACCCTAGGTCCAGTGGTTGATGCTCATAGGAAACCTCGGTGTTTTTTCCGAGTGTATCAACCTGTGCCTCACCATCGTTCGCCCGAATGATGCCGTATCCACCGACAAGACCGCCGGTTCCACGCGCCTCGGCGTTGGTTTGGAACGCCATGAAGTAGTTCCGCGGTCCGTCCGCGCCCATCATTGCGGGGAGAATGTCGGCCCCGATTGCCGTGTTCTCCAACAGTTTCGCCACATCGTCGGTCTGATTCTGCAGCTCCGAACGCACGTCGTCGACGGGCCCGAGATAGCCCGCACCCGGCACCTGGTGGGCCTGATCGGCGAGAGCGCGTGCGGCGAGGGAGGTCTGTTTCAGAGCCGGAGCGGCCTCCCGAAGTGGTTGCAGTTTCACCTTCCCGCCGTCCGAGATCAGGTCTCTCGGAGACAGGGCGGTTCCGGTCTCCACCGCCGGAGCGAGGACGTCCCGGGTGAGTCCGACGACGACGTCCGACATCCTCTGGATCGACTCGAAAGGTGCGCCGACCCCCGGTATTCCCGCGAGCTGTCGCCACGGTGCAGAATGTAGGCTGACCTGCGCATTCTCGGCCTGAATCACGGCTTCGGCGGCCGCGTTCCGGGCGCCTTCGGTGTCGCCTCCCAGTAGCGAATTCTTGGCGAGTTGGGCGTTGTCCCTGGCCCCGGTGAGGTCGTGCTGAACGTCCCAGGCCGAGTAGCCGAACCAGCCGACGACGGCCAGTGCGAGGGCGCCTGTACCCGCGAGTACGTATCGCCGACGGCGTCGCGCGGGCCTGGGAACAGCATCACCGGACGGTGAATCTTCCACGTGCGAAACGCTCTTGTCGTTCGTGCCCATGCAGTGCGACTCCTATTCTGTCTGTGCGAAAGGATATCTGTGACATAGGTCGCGGCGCGCACCGAACGAATTGAACGAGGGCGGTATCCGAGTATGGTTTCCGATACGGACTCTTCGACACCCATAGGTGTAGTGCCGCTCGGATCGGGTATTTCAAAACTGTGGCTGGGGGGGAATGTAGTGCGCATGCGTGACGATGGCGGTGAGCGCGACGCGCGAGCCTTCCCGCTCTCCCATGCGCAGAAGGGGCTGTGGTTCGCGCAGCAACTCGACCCGACGGTGCCGATCCTGGTGGCCCAATACGTCGAACTGCGGGGTCACGTCGACGTCGGCGCACTCAAGTGGGCGTCCGAGCAGGGATCGTTCGATATCGAGTCGCCCGGAATCCGCCTCGTCGAATACGCGGGCGAGCCATTTCAGTTGGCGGACGAGACGATCGAGGACGAACTGGGGTATGTCGATCTACGACTGCACCAGGATCCGGTCGCGGAGGCCCATCGGAGGATGGACGAACGACGGCGCAGGCCTCTGGACGTCTACCGTGACAGGTTGATCTCGGCGGAACTTCTGCACGTAGGCCACGACCACTACTTCCTGACGACGTTCGCGCATCATCTGATTCTCGACGGCTACGGCGCAATGGTTTTGATGAACCGTGTCGCAGAGCTGTACACGCACGCCGTCCAACGCACCGAAGCGCCGCCGTCGAAGGCGCTTCACCTGCGTCAACTCTACGAAGCGGAGGACGAGTACCCCGCCACCCACAGATTCCAGCTCGACCGCGAGTACTGGGCCGAACGGACCGCTGGTCTCCCCGAACCGGCCCGGCTGACCGATCGGAAGGCCTATCCCGCGGCAGTGTCACTCCTCGAGAGCGGGGTGATGAAAACTGAACTGGCCGACAGTATCGGCGCACTCGCCAGGCGCTGGCACTCGTCGGAGGTGCCGGTCGTGGTGGCGGCCTTCGCCGCGTATCTCGCGCGAATGACGGGAAGTGCCGACATCGTCCTGAGTCTGCCGGTCTCGGCGCGGACGACGGCGTCGGCGCGACGGTCGGGCGGCAGCGTGGCGAACGTGGTGCCGCTTCGGATCCGTATCGATCCGCACAGCAGCATCGAGGACGTCGTCCGCCGCGTCCAGCTGGAACTGACCGGGGCCCTCCGACATCAGCGATACCGCTACGAGGACATCCTTCACGACATGCGGGTGAACTCGGACGGTCGCAGCAGTTTCGGTCCGATGGTGAACATCATGATGTTTCACCAGGAGACCTGGTGGGGTGATGTTCTCGGTGAGTTCACCGTCCTCACTGCAGGACCCGTGGACGACCTCACTCTCGCGATCTACCCGGCGGTAACCGGGCACAGCATTCGTGTCGACTTCGAGGCCAATCCGGCTCTGTACGAGCAGGCCGAGCTCGCGCGTCATCACGCGCGTTTCATGTCGTTCCTGACCGAGTTCGTCGGCGCAGCGCCCGCGGGCGAGGTCGGCGACGCGGCAGTGCTGACCAGTGGTGAACACGACTCGCTCGTCCCCGCGAGTGGACCTGCGCCGGCCGCCGCGGTGACTCTGCCGGAGTTGCTCGACGTGACCGGCGACTCGAGCGGCGTGGCCGTTCGAGCCGCGGGAGTCGACACGAGTTACCCCGAACTACACGATCGGTCCAACAGGCTCGCCCGCCGACTGATCGAGCGTGGGATCGGCCCGGAAGACGCCGTCGCGGTCATCGTGCCCGCCTCGCTGGAACAGGTGGTCGCCGTGTGGGCCGTGGCGCGATGCGGGGCCGCCGCCGTTCCGCTGGACCCTCACGTCGACGGCGAACGGATCGAAGATCTGCTCACGGATTCCGGTGCCGTGGCCGTGCTCGCCGTGGACGAGTCCGTCGTGCCTGCCGGCATCGACTGGATCGACGTGGCGGATCGGCCGGGAGATTCGACACCGATCACCGAATCCGACCTCGTTCGACCGCTGTCGCTCGATCACACGGCCTGCGTGGTCCACGGCTCCGCGGACAGAGCCCGTGGGGTGACGATCAGCCACCGGGCTCTGGCCGCGCGCGCAGCCGCGCTCGTTCGCGTCTATCGTGCGGACGACAACTCCCGCATCCTGATGGCAGGGCATCGGTCGTGCGGGCAGTCCCTGCACGCACTCGTCGCCGCGGTGTGCGGCGGGACACTGGTGATCGCACCCTGCGAACTCCGCGGCGGAGAAGAGCTGTCCCGCTTTCTGCGCCGCGAACGTGTGACGCACTGGGCCTCGGGGCCCGCGGCTCCGGCCGCGACCAACCCGACCGGCCTCGAGAGACTCCAGGTGCTCGCTCTCACGGGTCGCGGATACCCGGCCGAACTGGTGTCGCGCTGGGGTTCGGGCCGGACCGTGCTCAATCTGTACGGGCCGGGAGACTCGGGGGTGTGGGCCGCAGCCACGGATGAACGAACGCCCGCGTCGCCCGTGACTCTCGGACGACCGATCGCGGGAGTGTCGGCGGTGGTACTGGACCGGGCTCTGAAGCCGGTGCCGGTCGGCGTCGTCGGCGACCTGTACCTGTCCGGGGCCGGCCTCGGGCGCGGCTACGCGAGCCGACCGGCAGACACGGCGGCCCGATTCGTGGCCAACCCGTTCGATCCCGAATACGCGCGTATGTATCGGACGGGTGATCTTGCCAGGTGGACGGACGACCACCTGCTCGAATACGTCGAGCCGGCCGAGAACTCGGCGCTGCACGACGGTATCGCGTGGTGGGCGGAGGCGTTGCGCGGTGTGGGTTCCGCAGCGCCCCTGCAGACCGACCACGCCGGACGCGACAACGGCAACTCGACCGTGCACGAATTCTCGGTCCCGGCCGAGACCTGGAACGGCTGCGTCGAGTTGGCCCGGCACCGCGGGACTTCGCTGTTCGAAGTTCTCCACGGGGCGCTGGCGGTGCTGCTCGGGTCCTTCGGCGGCCACAGCGACATCGTCGTCGGTGGACGGGTGAATCAGGTCGGGTACGGGCACGTCCTTCCCCTGCGCACGTCCGTCGACCGGGACCTGTCCTTCGCGACGCTGCTCGAACAGGTTCACGAGTTCGACTCCGCAGCGTTCGAGTACGCCGACGCCCCGTTCGACCCCGACGACGAACTCTTCGGCGGTCGCAGGCCGCAGGTGATCCTGTCCCTTCGCTGCGGTGACGACACAGTCGACCGGACAATTCCGTCCGACCTCGAGTTCGCATTCGTCGCTGCCGGGGGACGCGGCGCACCGGCAACGCTGGGTGCGACGGTCACATACTCGCAGTCTCTCTTCGACGCCGGGACGGTACGGTCGCTCACCGAGGCGTTCGTCCCGTTGCTGGTGGCCGTCGTCAGTGACCCGGACGCCGTGATCGGTGAGATCCCACTGCCGGCAGCTGCCGCCATCGAGGGTGAAAGGGCGCCGAACGCAAGGACTCTCGCCGGCATCCTGACCGCCACCGCGCGCGCACATCCCGACGCGCCTGCCCTGACGGACGGCGTCGTGACACTCTCGTACCGGGAGCTCGCGCAGAGGTCCGATGCCCTTGCACACGAACTGGCTGTGCGCGGCGCGAGGCCCGGAACCGTTGTCGCGCTGGCACTACCACGATCCGTCGTCTTCGTGATCGCGCTGTGGGCGGTCGCGAAGACGGGTGCCGCCTTCCTCCCGGTCGATCCGACGCACCCCGCGGAGCGACTCTCGACGGTCCTGCGCGAGGCTGCCGTGCAGGTGGGAATCGGCAGGGATACCGCCGAATCCGAATCGGTCGCGCCGGCCATCTCGTGGCTGACTGTCGCCGACGCAGTGCTCTCCTCGCCCCGCCCGGCGACGGTACCGGTGTGCCCGGACGACCTCGCGTACGTCATCTATACGTCCGGTTCGACCGGCGCCCCGAAGGGTGTGATGGTCACGCACCGCGGATTGTCCTCGCTGGTCGACGAGGCGGTGCGCAGGTATGACGTGAGCGCGGATTCCCGTGTCCTGCAGGGGTACAACCCCACGTTCGATGCGGCGATGCTGGAGATCCTCTTGGCGTTCGGCTCGGGGGCCTGCCTGGTCGTGGCTCCGGCCGACGTGTACGCCGGACCCGACCTGCAGCACGTCCTGACCGATCTCCGCGTCACGCACTACCTGTCGACGCCGGCCGTGCTCGGGTCGCTGGAGTCCTCGAAACTCGACGCTCTCCGGGTCGTCGCAGTCGGAGGCGAGGCGCTGACGGCCGAACTCGCCGCCGAGTGGAGTCGCGGACGGAAGATGCTCAACGCGTACGGGCCGACCGAGTCCACAGTGGTCGCAACCCTCGCCGAGGTCGACGAGCAGGTGACCATCGGTGCCCCCGTTCCCGGCACCACCGCTGTCGTCCTCGACGCACGTCTGCGGCCGGTCCCGGTAGGCGGCGTCGGAGAGTTGTATCTGCGCGGCGCGGGTCTTGCGCGGGGATACGTGGGGGCGTCGCAGCGTACCGCGTCCCGGTTCGTGGCTTCCGGCAACGGTTCTCGCATGTACAGGACGGGGGACCTGGTGCATCGGCGCGCCGACGGGCGACTGTCCTTCGTCGCGCGCGTCGACAGGCAGGTCAAGATTCGCGGGGTCCGGATAGAGCCGAGTGAGATCGACGTCGCGATCGCTCGCGTCGCGGACGTCGAGAGCGCGGTGACGGTGTCGCGTCCCAACGCGATCGGCGTCGACGCCCTCGTCTCGTACGTGGTGCCGCGCGGTCCCCTCGACGTCGAGGAGGTCCGTGAATCACTCGCACAGGTCCTGCCGTCCTACCTGGTTCCCACCACGATTGTGGTTCTCGACGCGTTCCCCCTCACCGCTTCGGGGAAGACCGATCTGGATGCGCTCCCGGTGCCGGTGCTGGAATCCCACGAGTTCCGGGCACCGAACTCGGTGGTGGAACAGGTGGTGGCCGGAGTCTTCGCGGAGGTGCTCGGCCTCGAGTCCGTGGGTCTGGGCGACGACTTCTTCGCGCTCGGCGGCAATTCGCTGATCGCAGCGCAAGTGGCGGCCAGGCTGGGCGCGGCCGTCGATGCGCACATTCCGGTGCGGATGCTGTTCGAGTCACCGCGGGTGGAGGCCTTGGCGACGAGAGTCGAAGCCGAGGCCGGAACCGGCCACAGGGTTCCCCTCGTCGCACGTGACCGGCCGGACCGGATTCCGTTGTCACCAGCGCAACAGAGACTCTGGTTCCTCAATCGGGTGGATCCGGAGTCGCCCGTCTACAACCTCCCGCTTGCAGTGCGATTGACCGGCGGACTGGACGTCGACGCGCTCGGGCACGCGGCGCGTGACCTGCTCGGCCGCCACGAATCGCTGCGCACCGTCTTCCCCGCCGTCGACGGGATTCCCGCTCAGGTGGTCCTGCCCGTCGACGACGTGCATCTCGATCTCACGCCCGTGGAGGTCTCGCAACGTTCCGTGGACGGAGAGGTGCTTTCGTTCCTGTCGGCAGGCTTCGATGTGACCGTCGACGCTCCGGTTCGTGGACGGCTCCTGAAGGTGGGCGAGCACGAACACGTTCTCGTGATGGCGGTTCATCACATCAGCGCCGACGGCTTCTCTCTCGCGCCCCTGGCGCGTGATGTCGCCACAGCCTACGACGCGCGCGCTCGTGGAGCCGCACCGACGTGGACCGCGCTCCCCGTCCAGTACGCGGATTTCGCTCTGTGGCAGCGTGAGACACTCGGTTCCGGCGACGATCCCCATTCCCGGGCGGCATGGCAGCTGGACTATTGGACGCGTACCCTCGCCGGGGTTCCGGACGTGATCGACCTGCCCACCGACCGGCCCCGCCCGCCCGTGGCCTCGTACCGGGGTGCGACTGTGCGCCTGAACGTCAGCGCAAGGACCCATCGAAGGCTCACTCTGGTTGCGCAGCAGCACAATGCGACGCTCTTCATGGTCGTCCATTCCGCTCTGGCGGTTCTGCTGGCCCGCCTGACGGGGTCCTCGGATGTCGCGCTGGGCACGGCGGTTGCCGGTCGAGGGGAGCGGGAACTCGACGAACTCGTCGGGATGTTCGTCAACACTCTCGTTCTGCGCACCGGGATCGATCTCGACGAGACACTGTCCGACGTGCTCGAACGCGTCCGGGAGACAGACCTCGCTGCACTGGCACATTCCGAGGTGCCGTTCGAGCAACTCGTCGAACGGATGAACCCCCCTCGTTCACAATCCTTTTCGCCGCTGTTTCAAGTAATGCTCGCATTTCAGAACCAGGTGGAGGCCACCTGGCAGTTGCCCGGACTGACGCTGTCTCCGATGGACTTCGACGCAGCCGTCACCAAGTTCGATCTCGACTTCTCCCTGGCCGATCGATACGACGGAGAGGGGCGGGGCGCCGGATTGTCCGGTCGGCTCACCTACGCGACGGATCTGTTCGACGCGACGACAGCCGAGCGAGTGGCTCGGCTGTTCGAGCACTTCCTCGACGTCTTCGCTGCCGACCCCACAAGCAATGTGGGTGATATCCGCCTCCTCACGGAAACGGAGACGTCCGACATCCTCGTGAAGCCGAACTGCACGGCGGTGGAGATCCGGCCCGAGACGGTGGTCGACCTGTTCGACGTCCAGGTTCGGCGTGCACCCGACGCGATCGCTCTGGTCTTCGAGGGCCAGGTCATGACTTACGCCGAGCTGGACGAGCGCGCGAACCGGTGTGCCCGACTTCTCATCGGCCACGGAATACGGCCCGACACGTTGGCGGCGCTGGCCGTCGAGCGTTCCCTCGAACTGGTCGTGGCGACACTCGCGATCCTGAAGGCCGGTGCCGGATACGTACCGGTGGACCCGGAGCATCCCGCCGAACGCATCGCCGCCGTGATCGAGGCGTCGGCGCCGAGGCTGATGGTGACCACGTCGACAGTCGGGTTGCCGTCGATGCCCGGTGTCCCCCACGTCGAGATCGACACTGCCGACCTCTCCGGATACAGCCCGAACCGGATCTCCGACGCGGACCGGTTGGCGCCACTGCACCCGGACAACGTCGCGTACACGATGTTCACGTCCGGCTCGACGGGCACACCCAAGGGCGTGACGGTGAGTCACCGCGCCATCGTGAACCAGCTGCACTGGCTCCGGAACGAGTATCACGTCACCGCTGACGATCGAGGCATTCTGCGGGCACCGTCCACATTCGACGTGTCCGTCTGGGAGTGCCTGCTGCCGCTGTGCGTGGGTGCACAGCTCGTGGTGACGCGTCCCGGGGGGCACCGCGACGTCGACTATCTCGCCTCGGTGATCCGTAATCGTCGAATCACCATGGTGCACTTCGTTCCCTCGGTCCTGGCGGCCTTCCTCGCGGATGGACACGGGGACTGCCTCACGTCCGTGCGCCACGTCTTCGCCGGTGGCGAGGAACTGGCTCCCGCGCTCGCAGCGAATGTCCTGGCGTTCGCGCCCGGTGCGTTCCACAACACGTACGGTCCCACCGAGGCTGCGGTGACGACCACGGCATGTGAGATCGTCGGCAGGCCGGAAGCTCAGGTGCCGATCGGGGGCCCGGTCTGGAACACACAGGTCTTCGTGCTCGACACGCGTCTTCGGCCCGTCCCGGCAGGTGTTGCGGGCGAGCTGTTCCTCGCGGGCGCCCAGCTCGCCCGAGGGTACGTCGGCCGAAGCGACCTCACGGCGGGCCGGTTCGTCGCCAATCCCTTCGGGCCCGACGGAAGCAGGATGTACCGCACCGGCGACCTCGTGAAGTGGGACGGATCCGGACGACTGGTGCACGTGGGACGCACGGACTTCCAGGTGAAGCTGCGAGGCCTGAGGATCGAGCTCGGTGAGATCGAGACGGTGCTGGAACGCGGGGAAGGGGTGTCCCGAGCAGCGGTAGCCCTCGTCGAC
The DNA here is from genome assembly GCF_002300195.1 of Rhodococcus sp. ACPA1. NCBI lineage: Bacteria > Bacillati > Actinomycetota > Actinomycetes > Mycobacteriales > Nocardiaceae > Rhodococcus > Rhodococcus sp. ACPA1. The sequence continues at coordinate 62,884 of NZ_NSDX01000001.1, forward strand.
GATGCGCGCGCGGGGGAGCACCTCGTCGGTTACGTGCGGGCCGACGGGGAACGAGTGCTGGATCCCGAGCTGATCAAGGCGACGGCGAGGCGTACCCTGCCGTCATACATGGTGCCTACTCGAATCGTCGTGCTCGAGGAGTTTCCACTGGGCCCCAATGGAAAGCTCGACCGCAGGGCGTTGCCGTCGCCGCAGTTCGAGGCCCATGCGTACCGAGCCCCGGAGACCGCCTCCGAGGTCGCCGTTGCGACGGCGTTCGGCGACGTGCTCGGTATCGACAGGGTCGGTGCCGACGACAACTTCTTCGAGCTGGGTGGCAACTCCCTCCTCGCAGTGCGGGTGCTGAACCGGCTGGGATCCGAGACCGGGGTGGAGGTTCCGCTGCGCACGCTGATGTCCGATCCGACGCCACATTCGATCGGACAGCGCATGGACTCGGGCGAATCCGACGTGGACGAGGCACTCGGCGTCATCCTCCCGATTCGTACGGTCGGCACGCGCCCACCCCTGTTCTGCGTCCATCCCATCGTGGGCTTGTCCTGGTGCTATTCGGGTCTGGCCTCGCATCTGCATCCGGAGCACCCGATCTACGGGATTCAGTCGCCCGCCGTCACCGCTTCCGGACCGCCGCCCTCGTCACTCGACGAACTCGCGGCCGGGTATGTCGAGGAGATCCGCCGCATCCAGCCGGAGGGGCCGTATCACCTGCTGGGCTGGTCCCTCGGCGGAGTGCTGGCGCATGCGATGGCCGTCCAACTCCAATCGGTCGGTGAAGAAGTCGCGACTCTGGTCATGCTCGACAGCCGGACGGAGCACTCCGCGTCCGAAGCTCTCCCGGTCGGTGCCGAGGACTTGCTCGCCGGACTGGGTTTCGAGGACTCGCTACCGTTCCCCGTCGCGGATCTCACGACCGAAGCCGCGGTGAACCTCCTGGGCAGGCTGGGTGGGCCGCTGTCGGCGATCACCCCGGCCCATCTCCACAGAATGATCGGCGGAGCCGGACGACACCACGAGTTGACGAGGAGTCACGTACCCCGCGTCTTCCACGGCGACGTCCTGTTCTTCGCGGCGGGGCAGGAAGATTCGGGTGCTACTCGCGCGGTGACGGGCTGGGAGCCCTACGTTGTAGGGAGCATCAGTGAGCACGTCGTCGACAGCGGGCACTGGCACATGACGTCCCAGGCGGCGTTGAAAGTGGTCGGAGCGGTACTGCGTGAACGTGAAGTGAAACGGAAAGAGAGGGTGTAAGTGGACATCCAGGACTATGTGCGCATCGTCAAGGAGCGCTGGAAGATCGTTGCGGTCACCGCGGTGGTGGTGACGCTGGGCGCGTTCATTCCGACGCTGTTCACGAAGCCTGTGTATCAGACCTCGACGCTGCTGTACGTCTCGTCCACCCAGCCCCGCCTCGCCACGTACGCCGAGTTGCTGACCGGGAAGAAGCTGGCGCAACGGACGATCGACGAACTCGATCTCGACATGACGCCTGCCCAACTCGTCGCGAACGTGAAAGCGACGCCGGTGCCCGAACTGCTGCTGCACGTGAAGGTTCAGGACACCTCGCCGGAACGGGCACGCGACATCGCCGACACGCTGTCGGAGCAGTTCGTGTCGATGATGGACGAACTGGCGACGACCGATATCGAGGCCGCGGCCGCCAACAAGGAGGCCCAGCCGCCGCAGGTCCTGGCCAGCCCCGATACCGCGGAGTCTGGGTACTCGATCACCATGGAGGATCCCGACCCGAAGCCGGCGCGGGTGTCCATCGAGCAGAACGCGACGGTGCCCACCGAGGCGCTGCCCACGTCGGAGAACCGGAATGTGGTGCTCGGCCTCGCCGTCGGCCTCCTGCTCGGCATCGCGCTCGCGGTGATCCGCGACTGGCTCGACGCGACGGTGAAGGACCGGCGAGCGGTCGAGGGGCAGATCGGTGCTCCGCTGATCGGAACCATTCCGGACGGTGCAGGATCGTCCGGTGGCGTCGTGGATCTGTCGGATGCGACGTCTCCGGTGGGAGCGGCTCACCGGCAGCTGCGCACCAATCTGCAGTTCGCCGATGCGGCGAACCCTCCGCACGTCATCGTCGTTGCCAGTCCGTCACCGGGCGAGGATTCGGACGTGACTGCGCTCAATCTCGGTGTCGCCCTGGCGGCAGCGGGCCAGACCGTGTGCATCGTGGAGGCGGACCTCCGGAAACCGCTGGTAGCGTCGACGCTGGGAATCCACGGTGCATCCGGTGCAGGACTGAGTTCGGTGCTGCGCGGCGAAGCCGACCTGACGGAGGCAATTCGTACCACGACGTACGAGCATCTGTCCCTGCTTCCGTCGGGGCCGCTGCCGGCGAATCCCAGCGAGCTTCTCGGCTCCGCTGCTGCGAGATCCGTCGTGGCTACCCTGCGAGACCGGTTCGACTACGTGGTGTTCGCGGGCGCCCCGCTGCTCCCGGTCACCGATTCCGCGGCCCTGTCCGCGATCTCGGACGGTGCGCTGATCGTGGCCCGATACGGCAAGACGAAGCGTCAGCACCTTGCCGAGGCCGCCGACAACCTGCGCGGCGTCGGCGCGACAATCCTCGGTGGAGTGCTGGTGGGTGCGCGTGAGGGAACCCGCGGTCACGACGCCTACCGGGACTACCTGGAACCGCACCAGGCCGCGACGGTGTAGTCGAGTTCAGGCTCAGCCGCCACGACGCGCGGGTGCCCGGCCGTACGGTTGCCGTACGGCCGGGGTGCTCGGCAGTTCGGGGATCGGCCGCGTGACCGGGAAGGAGTCGAGTGTGAACGAGTTGCCGTGATGGGCAAGCTGAACCGGTTCGCCGGACAGCAGGCGGTAGGTAGCGGTCTTGGCGCGGACGTCCACGTGGATCTGGCTGCCCCGCACCGTCATCCGGAACGACAGATTGACAAGCTGTGGTGGTATCCGCGGCGCGAAGGAGATGTTGCCGCCGTGATCGCGCATTCCACCGAATCCCGCGACACACGCCATCCACGTTCCGGCGAGTGAGGCGATGTGCAATCCGTTCTCCACGTTGGCGTGGAGGTCGTGGAGATCGGTCAGAGCGGCCTCGGCGAGGTAGTCGTAGGCGAGTTGAAGTTGCCCGACCTCGGCGGCCATCACGGACTGCACGCACGCCGACAGGGAAGAGTCCCGAACCGTCAGTGCCTCGTAATAGGCGAAATTGGCGATCTTCTGTTCGTGGGTGAAGGCGTCGCCCCGAAGATACATCGCCAGCACCAGGTCGGCCTGCTTCACCACCTGCTTGCGGTAGAGATCGAAGTACGGGTAGTGGAGCAGCAGCGGATAGTGCTCGGGTGGTGTGCCTTCGAAGTCCCACTCGGCGTGGTGCGTGAAGGCGTCGGATTGCTGGTGGACGCCGAGAGCGTCATCGAACGGGATGCGCATGTGCTCGGCGGCATCTCGCCAGAGCGCAGCTTCCTCGTCGTCCACACCGAGCTCGCGCGCCAGGCCGGGGCGTCTCTCGCAGGCGGCCGCCGCGTCGCGCAGATTCTTCTGCGCCATGAGATTGGTGAACACGTTGTTGTCGGCGACGGCGGTGTATTCGTCCGGTCCGGTGACACCGTCGAGTCGGAACTCGCCCTGCGCATTGTGATGGCCGAGCGACGTCCACAGCCGGGCGGTCTCCACGAGCAGTTCGACACCGCATTCGGCTTCGAACTCCTCGTCCCCGGTCGCGGCCAGGTACCGGGACGTCGCCGCGGCGACATCGGCACCCACGTGGAAGGCCGCGGTTCCCGCGGGCCAATAGCCCGAGCATTCTTCGCCGTCGATCGAGCGCCACGGGAACACGGCGCCTGCCTGCCCCAGCTGTACGGCGCGGTTCTTCGCCTTGTCGAGCGTGGAGTGCCGCCAGCGCAGCGCGTCGCGGGCCGAGTCCGGCACCGTGTACGTGAGCAGCGGGAGGACGAACGTCTCGGTATCCCAGAACGCATGCCCGTCGTATCCGGGCCCGGTCAGGCCCTTCGCGGGGATCGCGCGTGACTCACCGCGAGCACCCGCCTGCAGCACGTGGAACAGCGCAAACCGCACCGCCTGCTGAAGTTCCGCGTCGCCGTCGATCTCGACGTCCGCCGTCTCCCAGAATGCGTCGAGATACTCGCGCTGCCGTTTCAGCAGGGTTTCCCAGCCGGTTTCGAGTGCGCCGGCGAGCGCCCCCTCCACCTGGCCGCGCAGAGCCGGAGTCGACCGCCGCGCCGACCACCCGTACGCCAGGTATTTGGTCACCCTCAGGCGTTCACCCTGCGGGATGTCGACGGCGACGGTGAGCCGTGCCAGATCCTCCTCGGTCTCGATGCTGCACCGCCCGTTGGCGGGGTAGTCGATCTCGTGGTCCATCCCCGCGGCCATCCGCAGTCCCGACGCCCTCGTGTGATGGGCGAGCACAGCCTTGAAGTCGTGGGCGGCAGCGAAATCGGAGACTAGCGGACTGTCCAGGGCGGCAGCCACTCTCGGGTCGTCCGTGCGGGCCGGGATGTGTTCGTTGGCGAGCAGATCCGACTGCAGGACGAGTTCGATGTCGCCGTCGAGCGGCTCGACCTCGTAGTGGATGGCGGCGACCGCGCGCGAGGTGAACGAGACGAGTCGTTCCGAGTGGATACGCACCCGGCGTCCGGTCGGTGACGTCCACTCGGTGGTGCGGCGCAGGGTGCCCGAGCGGAAGTCGAGGACGCGCTCGTGCGCCGGTGCACTCCCGTACCGCATGTCCATGGGCTCGTCCTCGACGAGCAGGCGGATGATGCTGCCGTCGGTCACGTTCACGACGGTCTGCCCGTCCTCGGGGTATCCGTAGCCCGCCTCCGCGTACGGCAGGGGACGTTGCTCGTAGAACCCGTTGAGGTAGGTGCCGGGGAGACCGCGCGGTTCACCCTCCTCGAACGTGCCACGAATCCCGATGTGCCCGTTGGACAGTGCGAAGGTGGATTCGGTGGCGTGCAGCGCCTCCAGATCCAGTCCGCGCCAGCGCAGCTGCCACGGCGAGATCTCGTAGCCCTTGTCGTCCATGCTCACCTTTCCAGGAGTTCGGCCAGGTCGTTCACCACCACGTCGGCGCCGTGCTCGCGTAGCGCCTCGGCCTGATCGTTGCGATTCACCCCGACGACGTAACCGAATTCGCCCGCCCGCCCCGATTCCACTCCGGACAGGGCGTCCTCGAACACGGCCGCCTGATCGGGATGCACGTTGAGGGCGCGAGCGGCTGCGAGGAACGAATCCGGCGCGGGTTTCCCGCGGAGACCCTGCTCGCTGATCACCACCCCGTCGATGCGAACGTGGACGTAGCGGCTGAGATCGGCCGCGTCGAGGACGGCCTTGCCGTTCGCGGACGACGTGACCACGGCGATCTTCAGACCGGCGTCGTACGCCGCGCTGATGTAGCGGACCGAACCGGGGTAGGGGCTGACGCCTTCCTCCTCGATGACTTTCAGCAGCAGCCGGTTCTTGCTGTTCCCGACACCGTTCACGGTCTCGGCGCCGGGCGGATCGTCCGGCGACCCCTCCTGCAATGTGATGCTGCGGGACGTGAGAAAGGTCCGGACCCCGTCGGCGCGGGGGCGTCCGTCGACGTAGTCGTAATAGTCCTGGTCGGTGAACGGCCGGAAGTTGGCGCCCTCGCGATGCTTCAGGAACTCGTCGAACGTGCGTTTCCACGCCTTCCGGTGCAGCACCGCCGTTGCCGTGAGCACACCATCGAGATCGAACAAGCAGGCCGAGATCGCATCAGGCAGTCCCATCACCTCCCCGACGGTACCGCCGTCGACGGCGGTTTCGCTGAGGCGCGCGCAAATCCCGCACCCGATCGGACTGGCTCAGGTCGTTGACTTCCAGTCGGCGGCGGTCGAATACTGAGAGTTCCCACCGACTGTTGCGGAGTGCACCGTGAACGTGGACGAACCGGCCCCGTCGGAGCAAGTGAAATCCCTCGCCGTTCGCGCGATGGAGATCATGGCGAACGGAAGCCGCGCCGATTTCGATTCCGTCGTCCACTCGGGCGCATTCAATCGGGAGAGCGCGACGGAACCCCCGCGGACACGAGGGCGCGGGCCCGACGCGTTCTACGCTTCCGCCGTGTGGCTGCGGTCCGCCTTCACCGAGCTGCGGTTCGATGTCGAGCATGTCGTGGTCGAGGGCGACCTCGCCGTCGTCCACACGATCATGAAGGGCAGGCACGTCGGACCCTTCGTCGTCTACGACGAGCCGGGATCGATCGACCAGGTGTTCGCGCCCACGGGGCGATCGTTCGCGGTCGAGCAGTCGCACTGGTTGCGCGTCGAAGACGGTCGCGTCATCGAGCACTGGGCCACCCGGGACGATCTCGGTCAGGCGGTCCAGCTGGGCTGGGTGCCGCCGACGCCGCTGTCGATGGTCCGCAATGCCTGGGCCAAGCGTGCGGCGCGCAGGAACGCGCAGAGCTGAGCCGCAGTTCGTGTCGGAAGGGTGACGATTCCACGCAAAGGCGCCAAAACGTACCAAACGGACCGTATGTTCCGTTCGATCGATAGATACTCGAACGAAGGAGACGGTCTTGAAACGCTCGGTGGTTATCGCGGCAAGTTGTGCACTCCTGACGCTGTCGGCCTGCGGGTCCGACAGCGAACCGACGCCGACATCCGAAACGGCCGGCTCGACCACAAGGGCGACGCCCGCCGCCGCCACGACCACTCCGCCGACATCGGAGCTCGCACCGCCGGCTGTCGTACCCGAGTCGAACGGAGGCGGCGGCGGTTCGTCGGGGACCGGGCAGGGCGTTTCCGGCGGGGGTGGGCAGGCTCCGGTCGCAGGTCAGCAGCAGGCGCCGGTGGTATCGCCGCCTGCAGTGGTTCCGCCGGCGGTCGAGCAGCCCGCCGCATCCTCGCAGCCACCTGTTGTCGAGGAGGAACCGCCGGTAGCTGAGGAGGAGCCCACGGTCGACGAGAACGAGCCGCCGGCCGAGGGTGAGGATCCGGAGGCCGAGGGCGAGGAGCCGCCGGGAGACGAGGAACCGGCACCCGAGAATCCCTGAACTCACCCAGCCTGCGCGGGCACTGGTCATTCGCTCAGTTCGTTGACGCGATCCGCGAGCAGCGCGCAGTAGGTTCTCTCGGTGCCCGGGGCGAGCCGCACCCCGTAACTGGTGTGGTCGCCCCGGAACAGGTAACCGTTCACGTCGTCGATGGCCTCGGAGTATTGCTGCCACACCGTCCACGGTCGCCACCAGTTCAGGATCACCGCCTGCCACCGGCGGGTGCGGAGCCGGTCGAGGAGGTCCGCCACCCACGCCGCCGGGTCGGCGAGGGAGAAGGCCGCCGACTGGTCCGCGAACGTGCGCAGCGGCGAGTTGCCCGGACAGCAGCAGATGACGTCCAACGGGTCGGCGATCTGCCACACGGGCATCCCCGTGATCGGGCGTTGCCCCGCGATTCCCCAGCCCGGCAGGTCCGGAGATGCCGGCCGCAGCGGATCGGCGATCAGACCGGCCCCGCGAACGTCCAGCGAGGGATGCTGCCCCCGTCCCACCTCGGCCGCCACGTTGCCGGCGAGCGCAGCGCCTCCCGAGTAGCCGAGCAGAACAACGGGATTCGGATCTTCCGCGATCATCCGCAACAGAAGCGTGCGTCCTTCGGACAGCGCCTTGTCGAACGCCGATCCACCCGGATCGGGCACCGGTCCGTAACTTGCCTCCCACGGAACCTGCTTGACGACGAACCGTGCGGGATCCAGCAGTTGTGTGGTGTTGGTGAGCATGTTGACGCCCCGATCCTCACCGATGCCGCGGCAGCACAGAGCAGTGATCATGCAACCTCCCAGGTGAGTGCCGATGCGCACCCGAGCACACTGTGCCACTCACGTGCGGGGGTGTCCCCTGATCGGGGGAGTCGAGATTCATCCGATGCACCGCCAGATCGGGGGACAGACGTCGGCGCTGCGCCGGGAGAGGGTTGTCCCGTACCGGGATCAGCCGTTCACGTGGACAGGAACCTTTGTCATGTCACCCATCTCCAGCATCGAGGTCGCCCGAGCCCGTCGGTCTCGCCGTGTATTGTTCGTCGGCAATCCCACCCGCTACAACGACGTGTCGCAGTGGGCGATGGTCCGGCAATGGGTGGCGCTCCACGGGCTGGAACCGATCCGTGAACTCGAGGGAGACGTGCTCTGCGTCATCGTCACCGAGGACATTCTGGACGGGCGTTGTTCGCCGAAGGAATCGGCCGCCGTTCAGCACGCCCGTGCGCTCGGCGTGCCGTGCATCAGCGTCCACGACACAACTTTGATCTGGCAGGTCACCGCTCGCGTGCGGTCACGGATACGCGAGTCGGCGGTCGTACCTGCGGGAGTGCATCGCGACGGCGCGTGAGCCGAGAGCAGCGTAGTCGCGGGTGAAGTGGTGGTTCAGAGCCGCTTGCGGAGGAGGCGTCGAGGGCGCTTCGGCCTCGGGTCCCACGATCCAGCTTGGCGGAACCCCCAGATCGCGATTCCGAGTGCGACCGCCGACAGCAGGTCGGACACGGTCAAACCGTGTGGAGAGTTGAGTGCCCAGAGGACTTGACCCTCGAGCGGTCCGTTGCCGAATAGCCACAGAACGGCGGCAGCGACGGTGGCTGCGGCGGTCAGGCGGGAGGGTCGTGCAAGGCACAGTGTGGTCGCCGCGAACAACAGGTTCATGAACACGAGTGGATAGAAGGGCAGCGCCATCCCGCTATCCTTCCAAGCTGCGCCGGGACTGCGCGCGCTGGGGCGCGGTCACGCAACCGTTCGGTCGGGCGGGTCGTTCTTTCTTGTCGCGTCCTCCCTGGCGGGCAGTTCGCGCAGGTCTTTCTGTCGAATCGCTCTCCCGATGAGGATCGCGAGCGGCACCGACAGTGCTACCCACACCAACGCGACCCAGGCAATCCACCACACAATTCGAGTATGCCCGCCCCTGGACGCTTGCCCAAGGGCGCCGCGATCCGTGGGGACTGGTCGGTAGCACAAACTCGCCAAAATTACCTGGTTATCGCTGGTTTGCCGTGCAAAGTTCGGGGCACCCCCTTCTGTAGGGATTGGTTCTCATTTCAAGGAGGTGGGTGATGACGACACCAGGTATGTCGATCGAGAGACACCCTGATATCGCCGAGTTGCGGGCTCGCTACGACCGAGTCTCGGAACAGCCGATGACGCAGGTCACCGAGGGCTTGATGTTCATGGCGGGCCTCTACATGGCGGCGTCGCCGTGGATTGTCGGGTTCGCGAGCCAGTCGGGCCTGGCGATGTGCAACCTGTTGTCGGGTGTTGCGGTGGCACTGCTTGCCGTCGGCTTCACGTCGGCCTACTCACGCACGCACGGCATGGCGTTCGTCGCGCCGCTGCTGGGTCTGTGGATGATCGTCAGCCCGTGGCTGGTCGTCGGAGTAACCACCACGGCAGGAATGATCTGGTCGAACGTGGTCTGCGGCATCATCGTCTGTCTGCTGGGCCTGGGCATCACCGCCATGGGAATGGCGGACGGCGGAATGCGGATGAGGAGGAGGTAGTCGCGGCGCGTGCCTTCATGGGGATGGGGCACGAGTCACAGAAGCGCCCGCCGATTCGGTGGGCGCTTCGTTGTTCTCCTAATTCTGTTTGAGGAACGCGTCGTGCTCCTGGTGGGAGCGTTTGATGAGGTCCATGAGTGCGGTTTCCTCGCGGACCATCTTCTTGAACTTCGGGTCGAGCTTCTTGAGCTGTTCCTCCTCGCCCCGCAACTTGTCGTACATGCGTTCGCGCTCGGCTAGGTCGGCGGTGTAGTCGAGGTCGAGGTAGTTGATCGCGTGCCGCCGGGCACCGGCGATGGCGGATTGTGCCCGGCCCCGCTTGCTGGTGAGCGACGCGATCACGGTGATGACGAGGATGCCGATGATGACGGCCAGCGACGCGAACGTGCTGATCTCGATGACGTTCACCGGTTCGCCGTCGTTGACGAACGGCAGGTTGTTCTCGTGCAGCGCATGCAGGATCAGCTTGACCCCGATGAACGCGAGGATCGCGGACAGTCCGAACGACAGGTAGATGAGGCGGTCGAGGAGTCCGTCGAGCAGGAAGTACAGCTGCCGAAGACCCATCAGCGAGAACACGGTGGCCGTGAACACGACGAAGACGTTCTGCGTCAGCCCGAAGATCGCGGGAATGGAATCGAGCGCGAACAGGATGTCGGTGCCACCGATCGCGACCATCACCAGCAGCATCGGCGTCATCGCCCGCTTGCCGTTCTCGATGGTGAAGAGTTTGTCACCGTCGTAGTGCTCGGTGGTGTGCATGAACTTCTTCGCGATCCGGATGATGAAGTTGTCGGCCGAGTGCGAATCCTCGGTCTCGGGTCGCAGCATGTTGCCGGCGGTGATCAGCAGGATCAGGCCGAAGAAGTAGAAAACCCACGCGAACGAGTTGATGAGCGCGGCGCCGAGGAAGATGAACGCGGTCCGGGCGAAGATCGAGAACACGATGCCGAACAGCAGGACCTTCTGCTGGTCTTCGCGCGGGACCCGGAAGCTGGACATGATGATGAGGAAGACGAAGAGGTTGTCGACGGACAGCGCCTTCTCCGTGACGTAGCCGGCGAAGTACTCCGAGCCCATGTCGACGCCACCGAAGATCAGGACCGCGACTCCGAAGAGCAACGCGAGTCCGACGTAGATCGACGACCAGATCGCCGCTTCCCTCAGCGTCGGGATGTGCGCGTGGCGGACGTGGAAGAAGTAGTCGAACGCGAGCAGCGCGACGATCACGATGATCGTCACAATCCAGGCGAACGGGGTCACATGCATCGTCTCTGCCTTTCAGCTGAAGCGAACGCGCCTGTTCGTCAGCGTAGTCGCGCGCGGGGCGCGACTTGGCAGAACCGCCGCTGTCGCCGGGACGGCACACGAGCTGCCGTCCCGGCGACCGGGCTCATCGTCGGTCGCCGAACACCGTCCGGTGCCAGTCCTTCCTGGCGGTTCCGGTGATGTCGGACATGACGTGCTTGACGTTGGTGTACTCGTCGAGCGAATACGTCGACATGTCCTTGCCATAACCGGACGCCTTGTACCCGCCGTGGGGCATCTCGCTGATGATCGGGATGTGGTCGTTGATCCACACACAGCCCGCGGCGATGTCGCGGGAGGCGGTCTGGGCCCGGTACAGGTCCCGCGTCCAGGCGGACGCCGCCAGCCCGAAGTCGGTGTCGTTGGCGAGTGCGATTCCGTCCGAATCGTTTTCGAACGGCAGGACGACGAGAACCGGGCCGAAGATCTCCCGCTGCACGATCTCACTCGACTGCTCGGCACCCACGACGAGCGTCGGCTCGTAGTAGAAGCCGGATGCGAGGTCGCCCCCGGGGACGGATCCGCCGCGGACGATCTTCGCCCCGGTGTCGCGCGCGCGATCGATGAACCCGGCGACGTGCTGCTGCTGTCGCCGCGACACCAACGGACCCATGTCGGTCCCGGGATCGGACGGGTCGCCCAGTCGGACGGTATCCATGAGCGAGGCCACCCCGGCGACGAAGTCGTCGTACAGCGGACGCTGCACGTAGGCGCGGGTGGCCGCGGTGCAGTCCTGGCCCGAGTTGATGAGGGCACCGGCGACGGCTCCGTTGATCGCGGCCTCGAGATCGGCGTCGTCGAACACCACGAAGGGGGCCTTCCCACCCAGTTCCAGATGGAGTCGCTTGCCCGCCGCGGCGGCCGCGATCTGCCGTCCCACGGGCGTTGATCCGGTGAAACTCACCATGCTCACGTCCCGATGCGACACCAGCGACGACCCGGTCGTCACGCCGCGGCCGGTGATCACGTTGACGACGCCGTCCGGCATTCCGGCTCGGGACGCGGCCTCCGCGAACAGCAGCGACGTGAGGGGAGTGATCTCCGCCGGTTTGAGCACGATGGTGTTGCCCGCGGCGACCGCGGGCAGGACCTTCCACGCGGCCATCTGCAGCGGATAGTTCCACGGCGCGATCGAGCCGATGACCCCGATCGGTTCGCGGCGGATGCTGGACGTGTGGTCGGGGGAGTACTCGCCCGACGCCTTGCCCTCCAGGTTGCGGGCCGCGCCGGCGAAGAACGACACGTTGTCGATCGACCCGGGAACGTCGAACTCGGTCGACAATTTGAGGGGCTTGCCCGTCTGCCGGGTTTCGGTGCGTGCGATGTCGTCGGACATGTCCGTGAGCTCGGCGGCCCATCGAATCAGGACGGCGGAACGCTCGCCCGGGCTCGTCGTCGACCAGTCCGCGTAGGCGGTCTTCGCTGTGGCGACCGCGTCGTCGACGTCGTCCACCGACGCTTCGGTGCGGGAGGAGATCACCTCACCGGTGGCCGGATCGAGCACCTCGTACCGCTCGGCTGCCCGCCCGTCCCGGTAGCGGCCGCCGACGTATAGCCCCGGAAGGTCCTGGTGGTTCACAGCAGGGTCCAGGCTTCGGTGAGGACGCTGCGGAGGATGTTTTCGATTTCGTCGAATTCGGTCTGTCCGCAGATCAGGGGCGGGGCGAGTTGGATGACCGGGTCGCCGCGGTCGTCGGCCCGGCAGTACAGGCCGGCGTCGAACAGGGCGGTGGAGAGGAACCCGTGCAGGATCCGTTCGGCTTCGTCGTCGGTGAACGACTCCTTGGTGGTCTTGTCCTTGACCAGTTCGATGCCGTAGAAGAAGCCCTCCCCGCGCACGTCGCCGACCATCGGCAGGTCGGTGAGCTTGTCGAGTGTGGCCCGGAACGCCGGCGCCTGCTCGGCGACGTGGGCGTTGAGGCCCTCGCGTTCGAAGATGTCCAGGTTCGCCAGCGCCACCGCCGCCGAGACGGGGTGCCCGCCGAAGGTGTAGCCGTGCGCGAACATCGACGTCCCGTCGGCGAACGGTTCGAACAACCGGTCCGAGGCGATCATCGCTCCGATCGGCGAGTACCCGGACGTGAGACCCTTGGCGCAGGTGATGATGTCGGGGACGTACCCGAAGTCGTCGCACGCGAACATCGACCCGATCCGGCCGAACGCGCAGATCACCTCGTCCGAGACCAGCAGCACGTCGTACTCGTCGCAGATCTGCCTGACCCGCTCGAAGTAGCCGGGCGGGGGCGGGAAGCAGCCGCCGGCGTTTTGCACCGGTTCGAGGAAGACGGCGGCGACGGTGTCCGGGCCCTCGAATTCGATGGCCTCGGCGATCCGGTCGGCGGCCCAGATCCCGAACGCCTTCGGGTCCGAGCCGAGCGGTTCGGGGGCCCGGTAGATGTTGGTGTTGGGGACCCGGAACGCGCCGGGGGTGAGCGGTTCGAACGGGGCCTTCAGCGCGGGGATGCCGGTGATGGCGAGGGCGCCCTGCGGGGTGCCGTGGTAGGCGATGGAGCGGGAAATCACCTTGTGCTTGCCGGGTTTGCCGACCTTCTTGAAGTACTGCTTGGCCAGTTTCCAGGCGCTTTCGACGGCCTCGCCGCCGCCGGTGGTGAAGAAGACCCGGTTCAGGTCGCCGGGGGCGTAGCCGGCGAGGCGTTCGGCGAGTTCGATCGCCGGTGGGGTGGCGTAGGACCAGAGCGGGAAGAACGCGAGCTGTTCGGCCTGCCTGGCGGCGGCCTCGGCGAGCTCGGTGCGGCCGTGCCCGGCCTGGACGACGAACAACCCGGACAGCCCGTCGAGGTAGCTCTTGCCGGCCGCGTCCCAGATCCGGGCGCCCTCACCGCGGGTGATGATCGGCGGGGTGATGTTCTCCCCGTGCCGGGAGAAATGCCCCCAGAGGTGGCGGCGGGCTGCTGCTTCGAGTTGCGGCGTCGTGGGCGAAGAGGTGGTAACCGTGGTCATCGGGTTCCCCAATCATATTGCTGTTTGACAAGTTTCAGGTACACCATCGTCTCGGTGCCGAGCACACCGGGAATAGTGCGAATTTCTTTGTTGAGCACGGTCAGGAGGTGGTCGTCGTTCTCGCACACGATCTCGGCCAGAATGTCGTAGGCGCCTGCCGTCAACACGACGTAGTCGATGGCGTCGACGTCGGCGAGTCTCGCGGCGATTTCGGTGACGTCCCCCGAGCAGCGGATTCCGACCATGGCCTGACGTGAGAATCCCACTTGAACGGGGTCGGTGACCGCGACGATCTGCGTGACGCCGGTGTCGATCAGCTTCTGCACGCGTTGGCGTACAGCCGCTTCCGACAATCCGACGACCTTGCCGATGGCCGAGTACGACCGCCGTCCATCCTCCTGAAGTTGCTCGATGATCTGCTTGGACACGGGATCGAGAGAGGCAGGCTGCTCAGACATGGTCGAATCCTCCCTTGCTCGTCGTGTCGAAGACAATCGGCTCGGACATTTCGGAGACTATCGCCTCTTCCCGATAACGTCGGCACTCACGACTCGGGCACCTTCACTTCCGTGTCGGCGGTGAGGGTGCGTCCGCGGAAGAAGTCCCGGGAGCCGGTCGCGAAACACAGCAACATCAGAGGGATTCCGACCACCAGCATTCCGACGCCGAGAACGAACACGCCCCCGAACGGACCGAACGCGGTGAATCCGTAGTCGGGACGCAGCATGTCGACGGCGCTCTGAACGAAAGCCCACGTCATGCAGAGGGCACCGAGCAACGGAAAGATGCCGCGCATGAACAGATTACGTGCCGAATCGAGGAGTGTCCGACGGAAGTACCAGACACACGCGTAGGCGGTGATGCCGTAGTAGAAGGCGACCGCGAGTCCGAGCGACGCCACCGAATCCTGCAGGGCGTTGGCGCTCGCGAACGACAGGACCAGGTAGAACAGGAGCGCCGACGCTCCCATGACCAGGGTTCCGAAGCCGGGGGTCATGTATCGGGGGTGCACGGTGGAGAATTTTCGCGGCAGTGCTTCGTAGACCGCCATCGACAATGTTCCGCGGGCCGTCGGCAGGATGGTGGTCTGGGTCGAGGAGAGTGCGGAGATCGAGACCGTCAGCAGCAGTAACGACGCTGCCACCGGTCCGGCGACCGGCCCGCCCAGAGTGGTCAGCACGTCGTCGACGTTTTCGGGATTGTTCAGGCCGATGCCGGTGTCGCCGAACCCGGCGAACGACTGGACCGCGTATCCGACCAGGACGTACGTGGCGACGAGAATGACCGTGGTCAAGACCGCGGCGCGGCCGGGAGTCCGCTCGGAATCCTTTGTTTCCTCACCGACTGCCAGGCAGGCATCCCACCCCCAGTAGATGAAGATGCACAGGATGATGGCCTGTGCGGCACTGGACATCGAGACGCCGGTGGGAATGATCCAGTCGAGTTTCGGGGTGATCGCCTGCGGGCCGGCGGTGCCGCCGAACACCTTCGACAGTGCGATGACGCTGACACCGATGAGGACGGTGAACTGCACCGCGATCAGGACATTCTGTAGCCGTTCGCTGATGAGGATGCCGCGAAAGCTGACGTACGTCATGGCCGCGATGAAGAAGCACCCCAGCAGCACCTTCGCGGCGAGCGACTCGGCTGCCGCGTACAACCCGAGAACCTCGAACAGGTAGATCGCCGCAATCTCCGCGGTGTTGGCGAGGACGATGATTGCGGACACGGCGAGTCCCCACCCCGCCATCCAGCCGATCCACGGACCGAACGCCTTGGTGCCCCAGGTGAACGAGGTCCCGCAGTCCGGGGTGTCGCGATTGAGCTCGCGGTAGGCGAACGCCGTGAGCAACATCGGGATGAACGCGACGAGGAACATCGACGGTGCCTTGTCGCCGACTGCCAGAACGACGTATCCCAGCGTCGCGGCGAGGCTGTAGGCGGGCGCGACCGAGGACAGCCCGATCACCGTGTTGCCGATCAATCCCAGTGCGCCGCTGTTGAGACCCTTCGCGGTGCCGAGCGGGTTCTGGGTCTTCGAGGGCTGGGTCTTCAAGGGTGGAGGTTCGGCAATGCTCATCAAGTCTCCCTCGAGGTGTGCGGGTGCGGGCAGACGTGCCCGTGCAGGTGTAGTACAGGGGTGCAGTGGTTTTCGCGGTTACGCTTCCGGTGCGGCGATGAAGATCTTCCGTAGCGCGTCGCGCACGATCCAGCGGGTCTTCTGGCCGGACCGCACGTGGACGACACTTCCGGGACCGAGCTCGAGATCCGGGGTGTCGTCGTCGAACTGCACTGTCGCGTCGCCGCTGAGCACGACGAACACCTCGTCGATCTCGACGTCGCACGAGGTGCTGGGCTCGATCTCCCACACGCCGACGGTGACACCGGCGAAGTCGCCGAGCACTCGTTCGCCGACCTTCGGCACGCTGTCGCCGATGACCTGCTTTTCGGGCAGGCGGTGGTACTCGAGATCGGTGGTTCGAGCATCGGTATGCGGTCCGGATTCCCAGGCGACGACCCCGGTCGCGGGGTCGCTCACGAGTCGAATCCCAATCCCACCGCGTCGAGAGCCTTGAGGAAGAGGTTCCGTCGGCCCTCCGTGTGATCGGCGCGATCGAGGGACCATCGGGTGGCATTGATACCGGCCGCCGCCAACGGTTCGGGCGGGAAGGGGAGGGGCATGGACTTCACCAGGTCCAACTCCGTCAACGCCGTCGTCTCGCCGGACACCTTGTCGAGCATGACGTTCGCCGCGAAGCGGGAGGCGCCGACACCGAGACCGGTGAAGCCGGCCGCGTACGCGATCCGCCCCTTCGCCGCGGAACCGAAGAACGAGCAGAAGCGTGTCGACGTATCGATGACGCCGCCCCACTTGTGGGTGAACTCGAGGCCCTCGAGCTGCGGGAACGTCGTGAAGAAGTGGCTCGCGAGCCTCGCGTGGGACTCGGGGCGGTCTTCGAGGTCGTGGTGCATTCCCCGCCCGAAATGGTAGATCGCGTCGTATCCGCCCCAGAGGATTCGGTTGTCGCGGGTGAGCCGGTAGTAGTGGAATTGGTTGGACATGTCGGCGACGCCCTGCCGCGCAGACCATCCCACCTCCGTGAGCTGTGCGTCGGACAGCGGTTCGGTCATGAGCACGTAGTCGTACACCGGAACCGTGTGCAGCCGATACCTCTTCAGCAGGGACGGAAAGGCATTGGTTGCCAGGATCACTCGGCCGGCCGACAGGGTCGCGGACGCCGTCCGAACGCCGACCCGGGACGACGATCGGGAGCGGACGAGATCGAGGACCTTGGTGTGCTCGAACATCTCGACACCGTGCTCCGCGCAGGCGCGGCCGAGTTCGGTGGCGAGCTTGGCCGGATGCACCAGCGCAGTGGACTGCTTGTCCCACACACCGGCCAGATACGTGGGCGAGTTCACCTGCGCCCGCATCGCGGGCCCGTCGAGCACCGTGGTGGTAGCGCTCGGCGGCGTGTCGAACACGTCCTTTGCCTGGTAATCGGCGATCGCGACCGAGATCGCGCCGTTCCGTTCGAAATCGCAGTCCAACCCCAGAGTGTGGACGGTCTTCTCGATGGCGTCGAGGTTCTCGAGCCCGAGCGCTTCGAGGGCGTCGATCTCCCCCGGCCAGCGTCGTCGTCCGTTCTCGCTGCCGTGGGTCAGGCTGGCTTCGACGAACCCGCCGTTGCGACCGGAGGCGGCCCAACCGATGGTCTCGCCCTCCACGAGCGCGACGGACAGTTCGGGGTGGCGCTGTTTCGCGAGCAGAGCACTCCAGAGTCCGGTGTATCCGCCGCCGACGACCACCAGGTCGTACGCGGCGTCGGCCGAGGCGGCCGGGTAGGTGGGTGTGTCGGCGACGTCCTCGATCCAGAACGGTGCCAACCGGGTGCGCCGGAGCGCATGGTCGACGACCTTCGCGTTCGGTTGATTCTTCTCGAACACTGTCTGCAGCATGGAGCACCTTTGTTGGTGGAATGACCGAAAGGTGACGTGTGAGGCACGTCACCGTGGCTCCCATCCTGACCTACGCCTGCCACTATTTCAATAGCAATAGGCGAGAAATGTTGCGGATTCAGTTGTAGAAGTAAGAATCGGAAACCGAATCGGTTGTCTCCTGTCGGCTGGCCTCGTCAGCGCGCGACCGTGCCGAGGTGCAGCGACACCGAGCGGACCGGGCTGATCCTGGCCTCGTCGCCGGACTTCACGGCGTGAACGGTGCCGAACTCGACGGTCTCGTCGGGGTAGGTGCCCGCGAACGCGTAGGCGTAGTAAGTGCCGGCGACCGCATCTCCCGGGACCGTGTAGGCGATGGCCTCCTCGAGCACCTCGCCGGGTTGCAGGTCGACGTCGATCGGCCCGAAGAACGGATCGCTGGTCCGGCCGTCCGGGGAGACTGCGCTGACCCATACCTGCCCTGCATAGGGACGGTCGTCGGGCGCCTCGACGAGCATGGTCGTGTCGACGGTGCCGCCGCCCGCGGGCAGCGTGGTGTCGGAATCCGCGCGCAGCGTGACCCGCACCGGCAGGTCCGTGTCGGGGTTCGCCGGCCCCGTCGACGCGGGGGAACCGTCACCGACCTCGGGCCAGCCGTTCGCCCACACGATCCGGTCGATCATCCCTTCGCGCCGGCGGGCTCCGCTGGGCAGGTCCCGGTTGTCGCGCGGAATGGCGTGGTACACGATCCAATCCGAGCCCGCGTCGTCGGAGACCACCGTGTTGTGTCCCGGTCCGGCCCACGGTTCGCTGCCGGCGAGGATGAGGGCCCCGCCGCCGTCGTTCAGGTCCTGACCCTTCCGGTCGAGATACGGCCCTGTGAGCGACTCCGACCGGCCGACGAGGACCCGGTAGGCCGTGTCGGCGCCGTTGCAGCAGTTACCGGCGGAGAGGAACAGGTAGTAGTAGCCGTCGTGGAATTCGACGTAGGGGCCCTCGAAGCGCTCGTCCGCGACCCGGACGGGTTCGCCGGCCGCCGCGGTCCCGTCCGGGCTGAGCGGGATGGCGTGGATGCCCTGGAAGTTGCCGACGAACATCGTCTTCGTCGTGCCGTCGTCCCACACGAACGGGTCGATGGTGCCGCCGACGCCGACGTCGTGGGCGCAGAACACGGGGCGGCCCAGATCGGTCCACGGTCCGGTGGGCCTGTCGGCGGTGGCGAGACCGATGCACGGGTTCGACTCGTCGTAGAGCGAGTAGTACAGGCTGTACTGGCCGTCGGACTCGAGGACGTTCGGTGCCCACGCGAGCTTGCCGTCCGGATGCCACGCGGGCCGGTCGGGGAAGACGTCGCCGAGGTACATCCAGTCCATGAGGTCGGCGGATTTGAAGATCGACATGTTGTGCATGC
This sequence comes from Rhodococcus sp. ACPA1, assembly GCF_002300195.1. Lineage (NCBI taxonomy): Bacteria > Bacillati > Actinomycetota > Actinomycetes > Mycobacteriales > Nocardiaceae > Rhodococcus > Rhodococcus sp. ACPA1. The sequence continues at coordinate 82,006 of NZ_NSDX01000001.1, forward strand.
CCTGGCCGTCGCCCCAGTCGTCGGCGGTCGTGTACATGTAGAACATGCCGTCGGACGCGCGGACGACGCTCGGGTCTGCGGCCACCGGTTGCACGATCGCTTCGGCCGTCGCAGACGGGGCAGGCGCACCAATGAAGACGAGCAGCATCAGCGTCGTCACGATCCACCCGCGCCGCGGACGGTGTCGGGTGCCGGACTTGTGCAGCGCAGCATCGTCAGTGTCCACGTCACTCCCAACCTCGCCCGCCCGGAATCCGCAAATCTATAAGGGTGAGGTCGAGGTTAAGGGTGGAACCGGCTCACTGCGCCGGACTGCAACCGAACCGTGTTCTGCCGGCGGTGACCGGCGTCAGGTCGTGGGGTCGAGCAGAACCAGAGGGATCTCGCGGTCCGTTTTCTTCTGGTACCCTGCGTATCCCTTGTAGGCGGCGGTCACCTTGGGCCACAGACGGGCCCGCTCCTCGGGGGTTGCCATGTGGGCACGCATGGACTGCGCGGGGTTTCCCTGGAGCGACAGTTGGACCACCGGGTTGGCCTGCAGGTTCAGGAACCACGCGGGGTTGCGGTCGTCGCCACCACGTGACGCCACCACGACGAGGGTGTCACCTTCCCGCACCGGCACGGTCAGCATGACGCTGTGCACCTTCCCGGTCTTGCGGCCGACGGTGGTCAGCTCCACCGCCGGCATCTTGCCGAAACTCCGCCCCACCCGCCCGCCGGTAACGCGCAGCAGGGCGCGGTGGGCGGCGTTCATGAACTTGAGTCCGCGGTCCGTCGGCATGGTTTTCAGCGTAACGGTTTCAGTGTCCGGGGGAGGTTGCCTCCGCCGTTGACGGATGGTCGTGGACGAGTTCGCTCGGGCCGATTCCGGCCTCGCCGGCGATTCCGGCGAGTTCCGCGCCGACCGACTCGTGCGGCTCGTCCGCCGTCGCCTTCTTCTGCGGGCCGGTGAGCAGCGAGGCGATTCCGCCGATCACGCACGCGACGATCGCGAAAGCGAACGCCATGGCGAGGCCGTCGGCGAACGGACCCGAGATCAGCTGGGGGAAGAAGTCCAGGCCGGTCAGGTGCGCCTGTTGCTGCTCGGTGAGCGAGGACAGTTGCGGTCCGAGCAGTTCCTGGATCGGGTTGACGCCGAGGAACGCCGCGAACAGCACAGCCACGGCGGGGAGATTCGCGATCTGGGTGGCCTGCGCCGCGGGAACCCCGTTCGCCATCAGTCCGTCGCTCATCGCGGCCGGAAGGTGGGAGCTGAGTCCGGCGATCATCAGACTGAAGAAGAATCCGATCGACAGCACCATCGCCGCGTTCTGGAACGTCGTCATCATGCCCGCGCCGACGCCGCGCGCGTCGGCGGGAAGGCTGTTCATCACCTCCGCCCGGTTCGGCGCGGAGAACATCCCCATTCCGACGCCGTTGATCAACAGCGTCACGGCAAATGCCCAATAGTCGAAGTCGACCGGCAGGGCGATCAGCAGACCGAACGTGCCCGCGGTGATGAACATGCCAGTGCTGGTGAACCACTTGGTGCCGAACCGGTCGGAGATGACCCCGGATACCGGTGCCGACAGCAGGAATCCGATGGTCATCGGCAGCATGTAGATGCCCGCCCACAGTGGGGTGCGACTGTAGTCGTAGCCGTGCTGCGGCAGCCAGATGCCCTGGAGCCAGATGATCAGGATGAACTGCAGTCCGCCGCGGCCCAGTGACGCGACCAGATTGGCGATGTTGCCCCAGGTGAACGACTTGATCTGGAACAGATGCAGGTTGAAGAGGGGATTCGCGACCTTGGTCTCGATGACGCAGAAGATCGCGAGGACTGCGAGACCGCCGACGAGGCACCAGAGCACCAGCGGGCTGCCCCAGCCCATCGATGACGAGCCGTACGGCTGGATGCCGTACGTGATGCCGACCAGCACGGCGATCAGTCCGACGGCGAACGTGATGTTGCCCCACCAGTCGATGTCGGCATGCCGGCGGACGCCGGTGTCGCGGAGTTTGAGGTAGGCCCAGATCGTTCCGACCACGCCGAACGGAACCGAGACGAGGAAGATCAGATTCCAGTGGATCGGCGCGAGGATGCCGCCGATGAGCAGGCCGAGGAAGGATCCGGCGATCGCGGCGACACCGTTGATCCCGAGCGCCAGCCCACGCTGATCAGCGGGGAAGGCGTCGGTGAGGATCGCCGACGAGTTCGCCATCAGGAACGCTCCACCCACGCCCTGGACGACGCGCCACCCGATGAGCCACAGTGCCGCCTCGGTCCCGTCGAACCACGTCACTGCCAGGAAGATCGAGGCGATCGTGAACACCGCGAAGCCCATGTTGTACATCCGGGCGCGACCGAACATGTCGCCGAGCCGTCCGAAACTCACGACCAGGACTGCGGTGACGACGAGGAAGCCCATCATCATCCAGAGCAGGTAGCTCGTGTTGCCGGGTTCGAGTGGGTTGAGGTGGATGCCCTTGAAGATGTCGGGGAGCGCGATCAGCACGATCGACGAGTTGATCGTTGCCACCAACATGCCGAGCGTGGTGTTCGACAACGCAATCCACTTGTAGTGCGGGCCGAGCACTTCGAGTGTCCGGGTGTCGTCACCGTTCGAAACGGCGGATTCCTGCGTGTGCGAGACCAAGGAATTTCACCTCTCAAGTTTTCATAGTTTCCAAAAGTAAGTAATCGAAAAGCAAGTGTTCTGTTGTTGCATGTTCTGTGTGGTGGGGCGTTCGGCCGACCGTGGCATCCCCTGAATGGATATGCCCGGTATGTCCGGTATGTCGCTGTCGCTCAATCGGTTCCGTCGAGACGGTCGATCAGGTTTGTGATGATACGACGTCTCGTTCCACCCCGCACCCCAGGCGCTGTGGCCCGATCGGGGGACAGTCGAATCATCCCATTCAAGGCACGATCGGGGGACAGTCGCGGCGCCCGATTCGCGACAGGATGACTCTCATGCGAGTCGGACGCAGGAACAGGACGAGGTAGATGTCGACGATTGCGAGCACCACGTTGGCGGAGGTGGCATCCGAGTGGTGCACCGAGGCGGAGATTCAGGTGCAGCCGTCGGCTGTCGCGGGCGGGCGGAATGTCACGCGCAGCGTGCTGTTCATCGGTAACCCGTCCACCGTCACCGAAGTGACGCACTGGGCCGCCGTGCGGCACTGGACGGTGGAGCAGGGACTGAAACCCGTACGCGAACTCCAGGGTGACGTGCTGTGCGCGATCGTCACCGAGGCCGTTGCCGACGGGACCTGTGCGTCGGCGGATGCGGCGGTCGTGCAGCGCGTGCGCGCCCGTGGCTTGGACTGCATCCCCGTCTACGACATCGAGCCGTGGGGGACAGCCCGGTTGCCCGGTGCGCTTCCGCCTACGTCGGCTCCGTGAGCGCGCGTTGGGCCGCGGGCCAGAATTCGAAACCTGCGGTCATCAGTCCGCCGAGCCCGATGATGATCACCGCGGCGTCGACGCTGGTCCGCCCCTCCTTCGCCCAGTAGACGTCTTCCAGATCCAGCAGCAACGCCAACTCGTCGACGATGAGCGCGGTGCCGACGCCGTACGAGATCGGCACCGTCGGATGGCGGCGTTGCTTCTCGGAGCCACGTACCGCCACCGCCCCGACCCCGGCCAGCGCGGCTATGCCGAGGTTGTAATGGTGGAAATGGCGGCCGTGGAGACTCAACCCGCCCCCGGCCGGGCCGTGCCCACGCCTGATCCAATGAGTCAACGCCCGCACCCCCGCGAACGTCAGCGTGAACGCACCCCACGACACCACCGCCGACTGCTCACTCGGATCGAGCTTCCTGCGCCACGCAGCGCGCAGGCGGCGCCAGCGGCTGCGGTGGGGTTCGGTCGCTGGATGCGGGGTTGTCACACCGTCAAGCGTGCCACCCGTCCGCGTACTTCGCATGTCGTTCCGGGACTTCCTCGGTGGGGCTACCCGAAGGTCGCGGCTGCCACGAAACCATTGACTCGAACAAAGGTTCGAACTAGGATTCGAACATGGGGCTCGGGGGAGATATCCAGGGGGCGTTGTCGGACGAGATTCTGGCGACCGTGGTCGGTGACGCGTGGCGTTTGGCCGAGGCGGAGTTGCTCGAATCGGTTGTTCGTATCTCGGAGGAGATTCAGCGACTCGAAGCCCTGCGGGTCAAGCTCGTCGGTGCCGTCGACCACCGCTGCAAGGTCGATGTGCTGGGGTTTCCGAACGCCAAGATGTGGCTGGCCTCCAAGACGTTGCTCGAGGTGGGGGCGGCGGGGCGAATCGTGCTGTTGGGCCGAGGCTTGCGTCTCCAACCTGAAATCGCGGACGAGTACTTCGACACCAACATTTCGGCGGAGCATGCTGCGCTCATCATGAAGTTCTGCGAACGGCCACCCAAGGGCATGCCGCTCGAAGCGATGGACGACTGCCGAAATGCGTTGCTGTTCGCGGCAACCGGTCCCACCGCGAACACGGACGCAGTGCGCGCCGTGATCGCCAGGCTGGAACGCGCCTTCGAGTCCGACGATCCGCCGCCCAGTGAAGACACCGACCTCAACGAGTTCCACGCCTCCAAGACGCTCAACGGGCGCGTCGCCGTCAAAGGCGACCTGGATGCCGTCACCGGCGAAATGCTGCTCTCGGCGCTCTCCGGACTGTCCAAGCCGCGACCGGCGCAGGACGGAACCAAAGACAGCCGCACCCCCGGACAGCGACGGGCAGGCGGGTTCACCGAACTCCTGCGTCGCTATCTCGACTCCGGGATCGCCGGCGAAGAAGGTGGAGAACGGCCACACGTCTCCCTCCACGTCAGCGTTCGAGATCTAACCGACCACACCGACTGCAGTGCACGAGCACAGCAGGATGCCGCCGCCTCGCCGGACGACTCACTCTTTGCCATCGATGGGGTGGCGTGGACCGAGTGGATGGGGCCGCTGAGTCTCAGGGCAGCCCGGCTTCTCAGCTGCGATTCGATCTATACGCCGATCGTGCTCGACGACAACGGAGCGCCGCTCGACCTCGGCATCTCCACCCGGACAGTCACCAAGAGACAGCGAAAAGCGTTGGTGGCGAGGGATCGGGGATGCGCGTTCCCCGGGTGTGGTGCGCCGCCGTCCTGGTGTGAAGGTCACCACATCGTCCACTGGTCCGCAGGCGGGCCGTCCGACATGGGCAACCTGGTGCTGCTCTGCGGATTCCACCACCGGCTGCTGCACCACAGCGACTGGGAGATGGAGATGGGAGGCGACCGGCACCCCACGTTCATCCCACCCCAGCAGGTCGACTGGGAACGAAAGCCGATACCGGCGCACAACCGGGCCCGAGCATCCTGACCATGCGACACAGCGCATCACGCCGACTCGGCAACAGGACACTGCCGAGCCGACATGCCGTCGTGCCCGGAGTCCGGTCGGTGTCACCGAACCGTCGTGCCCATCGCCTGCGCAAGACCGTTGCGATCGGCGACGTCGAGTTTTATACACGCACGGTAGATATGACCCTCCACCGTCCGCACCGAGACGAACAACCGATCGGCGATCTGGCGGTTCGACAAACCCGCCGCAACCATCGACCCCACCTCACGCTCACGACTCGTCAAGGGGAGCGGATGGGCCGCCTCCACCAGCGCGGGGGACGACATGTGATCGCATCGGGCCGACAGGGCTTCGGCCGCCGCAGCGCACTCGATCGAACGCCGCTTATCGGTGGCATGCGTGAACGCGATCGCCGCCCGAGCGTAGGCATCGGCGGCATCCGGCAGGGCCCCGATCTTTTCGAATTCGGCTGCTGCCGATGCCACACCGCATCCGTTTCCTGCCGCGACTGCCGCCGCATGCCGGGCAACGATGTCGACGAGTTGGCCGTCGCAGATGTCCGCCAACTCGGCGAGACGCGTGGCGGTAGTCGTGTCACCGAACCGGGTGGCAAGGTGAAGCGCGGCCGCCTCGATGCCGAATTGTCCTGATTTACAAGCGGACTCTGCCGACGACCGCGATAGATCGACGGCCCGCGACGTTTCACCTCGCGCTGCGGCGAGCCACGCCTGCGACATCATGAGTTGGGGCCCGAACACGGCCACGTGCCGACCGTTCCGGGCCTGCGCTGCTGTGATGATCCCGTCCGCCTCGTGAATGCGACCGAGTTCCGCATACGCCTGACCGAGCGCGATGTAGGCGGGGAAACTCCACGAGATCGCATCGGCAGTATCGCCGACGTTGAGGGCCGCGATCGCCTGCTCGAGGCGACCCGCGGCGTCGGTGAACCGGCCGCGGGCAAGTTCCACCGTCCCGACCAGGATGTTCGCAAGCCCCCACGCTACGTATCGGCCGCTGGATGCCAACGAGAGGTATTCCTCGGCCCGGTGCTGCGCCGCGCCGAACTGTCCGGTCAGGGTCAGCGCGAGGATCTCACCGTGCGCGGCAGGGAACCTCAGCAACCCGTCTATCTGATCGGCCACCGCAGCGCTGCGCGCTGCCAGTTCCGGCACTTGGCCACCGCGTCCCATCAGTGCCAGGGACAACCCGCCACCGAAGTACGCCCACTCGATCGCCCATGGCAGAACTCGGTCGGCGGCCAGAATCGCCTTCGCTGCCGCTGCGGCCTCCTCGGGCCGATTCTCGAACACAGCGCACACCGAGCCGATGCCCTCGATGATCGGCACGAGACTGGGATGCGTGACCTTCTCGCGGAGAACCGCGAGGACCTCGTCGGCCTTCTCCGACTCGCCGCTTGCCCAGAACAGGTTTGCGATCCGCGACGTACCCCAGCGCACCAGCTGCACCTGGTCAAGACCGTCGGGCGAAAAGGACAGCAGCAACGATTCGGCCTCCGTGGCGTGCCCCTGCCACAGCAGAGCCCGGGCAAGAAGGTCGGCTGCTTCGAAGCTGCCGGTCTGGTCGAATGCCGCGCGCGCGAGCCGTTCCCCCAGAGGAACATTCGCCAAACCGATTGCGTCCTCGGCGGCGTTGACCAACAGATCCGGTTCGACCGACCGATCGCTGTCGAGCGCCAACTCTGCCAGGCGAATTCGATTGGAGGACCCGACCACAGCGCGACTGCTCAGAGCCTCGACGAGCTGTCCCCGGAGCCTCCGGCCTGCCGCGCGCCCCAACCGTCGTCGAATCACCTCACCGAACAGTGGATGCGTGTAGCGGACGTCGAGCCTATGTCCGTCCTCGACGATTCTGACGAGGCCGCGGCGCTCGGCCTCCTCCACCGCATCGTCACCCGCCAGCTGACCGAGGATATCCAGATCGAGCGGCTCGCAGAAAGTGAGAAGCTGCAACGCCCGCAACACGTCGTGGGGAATCTGATCGATCCGGTGCTCCAGCAGGGAAGCGAGCTCGGACGTGATGGCGGCACGTCCCCGCAACTGCCAGACCCCGCCGGATCGGCGCAGCGTCCCCGCTTCGAGAGCGCCCTCCACCAGATGTCGGACGAACAACGCGTTCCCGCCGGACGCCTCCCAGATCATGTCCGCACTCAGCCCCTCGAGTGGGCCGTCCAGCACGGACTCGATCAACTCGATGCTCTGATCCCGGCTGAACGGCGCCAGTTCGAGCCGCAGAAGGTGACCGTCCTTCCACAACGACGTGATCGCGTCGGGCACGGTCTCACCGTTGCGAACGGTCGCGACGATGTGGACCGCCCTGTCGAGCGCAAGTTGATGGAGGAACGTCGCCGAGAGCTGATCGAGTAGGTGTGCGTCGTCCACGCCGACCACCACGTCACGACTGCGACCGTCATCGAGGAGCGCCTGCCGCGCCGCCGACAGAAAGGCGACCGGATCCCGGGAGGTGGATGCCCCGACCAGATGCGCGAACACACCCAGCGGGATGCTCCGCGCCGATTCGGTGCCCGCCACCCATTTCACCTCACGTGGCAACGACTCGGTGGCGAACCGCGCGAGGGTGGTCTTGCCGACGCCGGGATCGCCCGTGAGGACGACACCGCATCCCCCGGACCGAGTCGTGAGCGACGCGGTGATCGCGTCGAACTCGACTTGCCGCTGAATCAGAGGCCACGTCGGACCCATGGTCCGATTCTAGTTCTCCAGGTGGCGGAATCAGTATCTCTCGCCCGACATCGAGCATGAGTTGTGCAGCGAAGCAGGGTAATCCGTGCTTCGAGTCGCTTTGAGTCGCGATACCCGGTGGTGTAGAAGGCTTGGGCCTCGAAAGGCGGTCACAGGTTCGGTTTTTCGAGCGCCCGGTGTCTCGTATCGAACGGTCGAGTACTCGCCTACTCGCGAGAATAGCCGACATCTCAGTCAGGCTGGGTTCATCCCCACAGGTACAGCGTCGAGGTACAGGAGAAGGTCATGATCGCGCTGCCGGAGCCATTCTTCAGTTGGACGGCCAGGCGGATCGACCTCGCGGGAATCCGTGAACGCGAGTTCGCCGACCTGGTGTTGGACGAACGTGTGCCGCTGGGGCGGAACACGGCGCGACTGATCGCCACCCGCGACGAGGGCGCCGATATCGACTACCTTGCTCTGATCGTCGGCGACGTCGCAGATGGACATGACATCGCAGTCCGCGGCGTCGACGAGGAAGCGCTACTCGTCGAGGGCAGTCGAACCGAATCCTCTCCGGAGATCCTGATCGGGTTGCGGGCCGCACAGAGCATCTGTGGTTGCTCCGATGCTCGGCACGTCGACAGCCAGTTGCGTCTCGACGGTCCGATCCGGACGATGATCGCATCGATCGGCGTGAAATCCGTCGTCGTGGATTGGTACCACGTGATCTCTGCGGTCGCGTGAACCGAACTACTCACCCCGACAGCTCGGCCCGCCACAGATTCGGGTAGCGCGCCACTCTCGGAATTCGAGAGCCCACGCCGGAGAGTGGGGAGTCCCACAAGCGTCACCCACGAGCGAAAGCTGAAGGCAAGTAGACACATTGGCGCGACGACGAGTGCGCCGCGATCCAGAGCAAAGGACGAAACAGTGATGTTTCCACAAGATTCCGACCGAGACGGCGACGGGCCCGTTGCCGATTCGCGGGCCGAGACGACGGGCCGTCAGGTCGTGGTGTTCACGGACGGCGGGGGACGAGCGGGTCCGACGGCACTCCTGCGGTCCCTCACCGGGGTCTCGACTGTGACGAGAAGTAGCGAGTTCGATTCTTCGGCAATGGATCTCGAACTGGCGGAAGCGGCTGACGCGGTTCTGTTCGACGAACTCGGAATTGCGGTGGTGGCCGCGGACCCCGACCAGTTGGCCGCACTCCGCACCGCAGCCGCCTCACCCGACGTGGCGGTCCTCTCGGTCGAACCCGAGTTGGTCCACCATGCGCTGGACAGTGAAGACACCGTCGCAGAGATCGCACGGCCTGAGAACGGTGCAGCTGCGCCAGTAGACACCGAACACTTCCTGGATACGCCGGAGTTCACCTGGGGACTGCAGGCGACCCGCACCACGACGTCGGCGTGCAGCGGGCGCGGAGTCCGGATCGCCGTCCTCGACACCGGACTCGACCTCACCCACCCGGATTTCCACGGTCGTACCATCACGGCCCAATCGTTCGTTCCGGGCGCAGAACCCCAGGACGGGCATGGACACGGCACGCATTGCGTCGGAACGGCCTGCGGTCCGGCAGCGGCCGGCACGCGCCGATACGGAGTGGCTCACGAGGCCGACATCTTCGTCGGGAAGGTTCTGTCGGATCAGGGGCGTGGTGTGGACGGTGGGATCCTCGCAGGCATCGAGTGGGCCATCGCCAACGGTTGCCAGATCGTCTCGATGTCGCTCGGTGCCGACGTCGCGTCGGTGTCCGTCGCTTACGAGACGGTGGGGCAGCGTGCGCTGGCGGCCGGAGCGCTGATCGTGGCCGCGGCCGGCAACAACGCGAACAGAGCCGCCGGGCGCCCGGGACTGGTGGGCGTACCCGCCAACAGTCCGTCGATCATGGCCGTCGCTGCAGTCGACCCCGCTCTCGGGCTGGCCAATTTCTCTGCCGCCAGCAACCCCGTCGCCGGTGGTCAGATCGACGTGGCAGGACCTGGCGTGCGGGTGTTCTCGTCGGTGCCGATGCCCGTGCGCTACGGCTCGAAGAACGGAACGAGTATGGCCACCCCGCACGTCGCGGGCATCGCTGCACTGTGGTGCGAGAAGACCGGGCGCACCGGCCGCGATCTGTGGTCCCTGCTCACCCAGCATTCCCGGCGGCTCGCGTTGCCGTCACTCGATGTCGGTGCCGGGCTGATCCAGGCATCCGGGTAGAAGGCTCGACGTATCGTGCCGGGCATGGTCGGAATCAGTGTCACGGTGGACGCCGACCACGTCGAGGACATCGACGTGGTCGGCGTCGCGCTGGCCGAGGAGGGCATGCGGATCGACGCCATGCACCGCACGATCGGAATCATCTACGGTTCCGTCCCCGCGGGCCGACTCGCAGCCCTCGAGGCAGTCCCGGGCGTCCTGGCCGTCGAACTGGAGCAGCACGTCGACATCCGCCGCAGCGGCCCTGAACCGTGGTAGGCGACGTCAGACGCGGATGCTCCGCGCGACCACACCCAGGAGTTCGGCGATCTCGGACCCGACATTCAGGAATGTCTCCTCGTCCTTGCCGATCGGATCGGAAATGTCCTCCGGCGTCCCGTCCGACTTGTGCTGAGGACGGGCCGACGCCAGGTCGGCGACGGTCTTTGCGTCCGACGCCTCGGCCAGTCGGGCGGCCTCCTTCAGGGTGAATGTCTTCTTCAGCTGCTCGGGAGCCAAGGCCAGGACCTTGTCACGGTGGCTCTCGGTCATCGTCAACACCAGATCGGCATCCGCCGCCAGATCGGCGGTGAGCATCCGCGCGGTGAAATCGCTCGGATCACCGCCGAGCCCTTCGAGGACTTGCGCGGCCGTCGGTTCCATCGGGCGTCCGACCGCGGCGCGGGTACCTGCACTTTCGGCAGTCAGATCGGTGATCCCGAGCTCCTCGGCGTATGCCACTGCGAGGCGCTCAGCCGTTGGGGAGCGACAGACGTTTCCGGTGCAGACGAAGAGAACATGCATGGGCGAAGCATAGGGTCTCGCCTCGCACCGTTCGTACACGCACTGTTGGCTTCGAACATCAGTCGGGTAAATATCGCGCTCACCTGCACTGGTTATCAAGGGTGCATGCGCTGCACCGTGTTTGGAACCGGATACCTGGGAGCCACCCACGCCGCCTGTATGGCGGAACTGGGCCACGACGTCCTGGGCGTCGACATCGATCCCGGAAAAGTGGCGAAGCTCTCCTCCGGGGAGGTCCCGTTCTACGAGCCCGGGCTGGGGGAGGTTCTGCGCCGGAACATCGACGCCGGCCGACTGCACTTCACCACGTCGTACAGCGAGGCCGCCGAGTTCGCCGACCTCCACTTTCTCGGTGTCGGCACCCCGCAGAAGAAGGGGGAGTACGCGGCGGATCTGCGGCACGTGCACTCGGTGATCGACACTCTCGCGCCGCTGCTCGATCGCCCTGCCGTCATCGTCGGCAAGTCGACAGTTCCCGTCGGGACGGCGGCGGATCTGGGTGCGCGGGCCCGGGCGCTCGCCCCGGCGGGGGACGCCGTGGAAGTGGCGTGGAATCCGGAGTTCCTGCGGGAGGGCTTCGCCGTCGAGGACACCCTGCACCCCGACCGGATGGTGCTGGGAGTGGACCGCCAGCGCCCCGGACGCGCGGAGACCGAGTTACGCGAGCTGTATGCCCGCCTGCTCGGCGAGGACATTCCGTTCCTGGTCACCGACCTCGCCACCGCGGAACTGGTGAAGGTCTCGGCCAACGCGTTCCTCGCCACCAAGATCTCCTTCATCAACGCCATCTCCGAGGTCTGCGAGGCCACCGGCGCCGACGTCACCCAACTCGCCGACGCCCTCGGATACGACGCGCGGATCGGCCGGCGCTTCCTCAACGCCGGTCTCGGCTTCGGCGGCGGCTGCCTGCCCAAGGACATCCGCGCCTTCATGGCGCGGGCGGGTGAGCTGGGCGCGAACCAGGCGCTGCACTTCCTCCGGGAGGTCGACAGCATCAACATGCGGCGTCGCACCCGGATGGTGGAGTTGGCGGCGCAGGTGTGCGGAGGTTCGCTGCTCGGCGCCAACGTCGCCGTGCTCGGCGCGGCGTTCAAGCCCGAATCCGACGACGTCCGTGATTCGCCGGCACTCAACGTCGCGGGAATGATGCAGTTGCACGGGGCAGTGGTCAGCGTCTACGACCCGAAAGCCCTGGACAACTCACGCAGACTGTTCCCGACGCTGAACTACGCGACATCGGCGGTCGAGGCGTGCGACAACGCCGACGCCGTGCTTCTGCTCACGGAGTGGGCGGAGTTCGCGGCCCTGAAACCGGAGGATCTGAACGACGTGGTGCGGGCCCGGGTGATGGTCGACGGCCGCAACTGTCTCGACGCCGCGGACTGGCGCACCGCAGGGTGGGTCTATCGAGGTCTCGGGAGGGGATAGCGCGCGCAGATAACGGTTTGTGACCTCACGGTTCCCCGCGATAACGGGTTGACGATCTCCGCTCCCGCGGCATCGGCGGGCGGTAGCGTCAGCCTCAATCGCAACGGAGGGCTGGCGATGTCGAAGGCACGTCACGGATCCCGACTCGCACTCCTCGCTGCCGTTGCCTGTATCTGTGCGCTCGGTGTCGCCCCCGCTCAGGCGGCGGAGGTCCCGACCCTGCCGGGGCCGGCGCAATCCGACGCCGGCGCGGCCATCTCGTACGCGAAGCAGCATCCGCATTCTGCGCCGCCCGGGACCAACGATTTCTCGTGCCGCCCCGGTCCGGCGCACCCCCACCCGGTGATCCTCGTGCACGGGAGCGACGGCAGTGCCTATTCCAACTGGGCCGGGTTGAGTCCGACATTGAAGGACGCCGGCTACTGCGTGTTCGCCCTGAACTACGGGCGGAAACCGGGCACCGAACACTTCGGGATGCAGACGATGACCGAGGGAGCGGCCGAACTCGAGGTGTTCGTCGACGATGTCCTGGCCGTAACCGGTGCGGACGAGGTCGACCTGATCGGTCACTCGCAGGGCGCGACGGTGGCCCGGTACTACATCAACAGGCTCGGCGGGGCCTCGAAGGTGAACCGCTGGATCGGTCTCGCGTCGCCGTCCTACGGTGGAACGTTCTTCGGGATCGCGACAGCTCTGCAGACGCTGCCCGGCGGCAACGAGTTGATAGTGGGGATCGGTTCGGAGGCCCTCGCCGAGCAGGTGCAGGGATCGCCGTTCCTCACCGCCCTCAACGCCGGCGGTGACACCGTCCCCGGCGTCGAATACACCACGATCGGGACGCGGTACGACGAGGTGATCCAGCCGTACACCAACGTCGCGCTACACGACCCCGGTGCGACCAACATCCTCGTCCAGGACCTGTGCCCGCTGGATCAGACCGGCCATTTCAACCTGCCTTACGACCCGTTCTCCCAGCAATTGGTTCTCAACACGCTCGATCCTGAACACACGATCGTGCCGCCCTGCAGGTTCGTGCCGCTGGGCACGGGCATCGCGGGAGTGATCATCGCGAGCAACTTCTGAGTTGCCTCTCGCCGAACGGTTGCTCGGTTGCCCAGTCGGACCGCTTCGCTAGACTGCGGGCCATGGAGTGGGGGGATTCCGGATCGAACCCGTGCACAGTCGAGTTAGGCGGCCCATGAGTTCGGTTCTAGGTGTGTCGGTCGGTGCGAGCGCTGTGCGCTTGGCACGACCCGACTCCGTGAACCGTGACGACGCCGGGAGCAGGCACATTCCCGATTTCCGGGCCCAGGTCGTCGCCGCCGGGCGGGACCTGCCGGAGGAACTCGCTGCCGAATCGATCGGCGTCGTCCTCGCCGGTGCACCCGACGCCGGGCCGGTCCGAGCCACCGGGGTCGCCTACCGCGACGAAGCCCAGGCAGGCGCCGTCCAGGCGGCGATGGCCCGGCAGCAACTCGCCAACTACCAGCTCGTCACCGAAGCCTCGGCGGCGCTGAAGTTCCTCGACGTCTCGGGCGCCCTCGGCGACCATGCGACGCTCCTGTTCTACGACCTGGGCAGCTCCGGGCTCACCGTGAGCGTCGTCGACCGGGCGACGGGGGAGGCGGTGGAGACGGCCCGCACCGACGCGGTGAGCGGAGACGTCTTCGACCGGCTGATCCGCGACAACCAGTTGGAGAACAAGCGGATCGAGGAGCCCGCCGACGCGGCCGCCGTCCTCGCGCTCGACCTCCGCTGTCGTGAGGCCAAAGAGCGGCTGTCCACCGGCGGCGCCGTCGCGGTGCCCGGTGACGGCGGGCTGCTGTTGCTGTCCCGCGACGTCTTCGACGCGCTGATCGGTGTCACCGTCGAATCCTCGGCGCGCCTCGCCCGCGACGTGATCGCGAAGTCGGGACGAACTCCCGACGCCGTGGTGCTCATCGGCGGCGGTGCACGCATCCCGCTGGTGCGGTCGGTGCTGCAGTCGTGGCTCGGGTTGCCGGTCGTCGTTCCCGACCACCCCGAACTCGTTGCGGCACAGGGTGCTGCGCTGCTCGCCCAGCAGGTGGTGCCGCCACCCGCCGAGGTCGCCAGGGTCCTCCCGCCGCCGCACACGCCGCAGTCCGCACCGGACGCAGTCGTATCCACCAACCAGGCGCCGAGCGCGACCGTCGCACGCACCGGTGCGCCGTCGAGTACTCCGTCCTGGCTGAGCGCCGCGGCGCCGCCGCCGAGTCAGCAGGTGGCCAAGCCCCAGATCCGGGGGGCCGCGCTGGCGGGCAGCGCGCTCGCCGTGGTGGCGGTGATCGGTCTCGGACTCGGGTACGGCAAGAACCTGTTGGCACGCAGCGAGGGCTCGTCGCAGCCGGTGACCACACAACTCACCACCGAGTCGCCGGTCATGACCGAGGTGGCCACGCCGTCGCCGACGACGCTCCCGCCGCCTCCGACGTCCGAAGCCGTCGAAGCGCCGATCCAGACGGCGTCGCAAATCCGGATTCCGGAGCCGGAGCCCGCCCCGCCGCCCCCACCGCCCGTGCCGGTGTTCCCCGGTCTGCCGCAGATCCAATTGCCGCCGTTCCAATTGCCCGAACTTCCCAGGTTCCCCGGAACGTAGTCGCCGCCGTTCTCCAGGCCTACGATGGGAATGGTTCCGGCGTAGAGAGGATGTGTGCAGTGACTGCAAATCCAGCGGAGTTCCACAGCACTCCCAACGTTCCCAGGCCTTCGGCGGCCGCGCCGGCAGAAACGCGCCGGCTCGTCGCATATTCCAAGCCGATCCTGAAGATGTTCCCGCCCACCAGCGAGCATGCGGCCAAAGTGACGATGCTGACCGTCTACGCGCTGATGGTCATCGCCATCATCTTCATCGTCCTGCGGGAGTTCGGCGTATTCAGCTAGCGGTCGCCGCGCTACTTGGAATGGCGGCCACCCCGTGACGGCTTGACCGCGGGCGCGCTGCCGGAGGGATCCGCGCCGATCGGCCGCGCCAACATCACCGCGATCGCGGTGGTCAGTGGAACCGACAGTGCCAGGGCGATGCCACCGACCGCCGAACGCACGATCTCGATGGCCACGGCATCGCTGAGCAGCACGTCCTGGATCGACCGCCCCGCCACACTGAACAGCAACAGCAGCGGCAACGCCCCGCCGGCATACGCGAGGACGAGCGTGTAGACGGTGCTGGCGATGTGATCGCGTCCGACGCGCATCGCCGAACCGAAGATCTGACGCCGGGAGGCGTCGGGGTCCAGCGACGCCAGTTCGAACGCGGACGCCGCCTGCGTGATGGTGACATCGTTGAGCACACCCAGCGAGCCGATGATGAAGCCGGCGAGCAGGAGTCCGGTGATGCTGACGTGCTGTATGTACGTCTGGACGTTGGTGTTCTGTTCCTCGGAAAGCCCTGTCAGACGAGTCATTTCGATGGTGGCGTAGGAGAGGATCGCCGCCACCAGCATCGACGCGAGAGTGCCCAGCAACGCCGAACTCGTTCGCAGGGAGACACCGTGGGCGAGATACAGGACGGCATACAGGATCACGGCGCCGGAGACGAGGGCCACCGGGATCGCGGGTTGTCCGTCCAGCAGGGCCGGGAGCGTGAACAGGACGAGCACGCCGAACGAGACGACGATGCCGACGAGTGCCCGGAATCCACGCCACCGCGCGACCGCGATCACGACGGCGGCGAACGCGAGCGCGATGAGGGTGACGGGCACGCCGCGGGCATAGTCCTCGAACGAATACTCCGTCGTGCCGTTCACGTCCGTCTGACGGGACAGCCGGATTTTCTCGCCCACCCGGAGGTCGGGCTGTCCGGGCCCGGGAATGATTTCGAGCAGCGTCTGGGTACCGGTATTGGGACCGGACTCGATGTCGACGATGCTGCGCTGGCACTCGTACGCGCCGGCGGGCGGCGGCAACGGGGTGCCGGTGAAGACGCGCCCGGCCGACGGACTTCCACAGTCGCCGATGTTCTGCATCGTGACCGTGCCCGACTCCGTGACGACCGCACCGCCCTGGGCGCTCTGGAAGGGCTGTTCGACGTCGACGCTCGGCTTGCCGGGCCACAACGCGATGGCGCCGAGGAGCACCGCGACGCCGATGGCGACGAGGAGTCCGACGACCACCTTGGCGGCCACGGGTCCCATCGGGGCCGGTCCGTCGCTGTGGCCGTGGCCATGTCCGTGTCCGTGTCCGTGGAATTCGCTCATCGGCCGCGTCGCGTCGGCTGCTGGGGGGATTGTCTCGGCACGCACGACAGGGTAGTCGGACGGCGACCGGCGACGCTGTGACGGAAGTGGCGTGCGGTGCCAGTGTTGCCAAGCTGTCAGGCTCGTATTGCTCTTGTGTCGCTTATATGTCGCCGGTGTGATTAGATATCGAAGCATGGCACGCAGCAGCTAATCTGCAGCGAACGCCGAACTCCACGCAAGGGTGGTCCGGAACTCCGAACGAGGGGTGTGTTCCGCGGACGCCGAGCCGCTGCGTGGAGAGATTTGCCGAGCTGGGTGGCGGGGTACAGGGGGGGTTGACCCCGCCACCGACCTGGCGCCCACAGGGGGGGAGGGGCGACAGGTGCTCGAGGCACTCGAGGTGCCGGTAGCCAATCTACCGACACGGTAGGGGTATTCGTCAACCGGGTAGGTGAAATCGCCCACATGTCGTGACCTCGTACCCCGACGGCCTAGGATTATGGCCGTTCGGAGGTGTTCCAGTGCGAATCTCGCGGCAGTCGCGATCCAGCAACCATCTTCGCCGGATCGTGGCGGAGATGGCTATTCCCGTGCCCTGGAACAGGGATCAGCTCGTCGCCGGCGTCGCAGCTCGTCGTGGCCGTCCGATTCACCTGGTCCCGGTCTCGCAGGCCTTGGTCCAGGGCGGTCATTCCGGACTCTGGCTCGCACGGGCCGACGACGACGTGATCCTGTACGCAGCAGGGACGTCGGACGTGCACGCCACCCACATCATCTGCCACGAACTGGCGCACATGGAACTCGGCCACGACCGCGACACGATCGGGGACACCTCCGTCGACTCGACGGTGCTGTCGGTGGCCGCGCCGTCGGTCGACACGGCGCGCGTGGTCAAAATGCTCGGCCGGTCCAACTACTCGAACGACCAGGAATACGAGGCGGAACTTCTCGCCACCCTGATCATGGCGGGGCGTCGAGCGGGGACGAGCGACGACACCGTCGGTGACGCACGGGTGTCGCGGATGCTCGGAACGTTCTGACGCCGTGTACGAACCGCCCACCTATGTGAGCTGGCCGCTCCTCGCCGTCGTCTGGGGGACGACGCTCCTGCGCCTGGCCCTCGTCCGGTCGACGGTCGCCGAACGCCGGATGAACGCCGCCCTCGTCTTCGCTTCCTTCTCCCTGGTCCTCCAGCGATCGCTGGCACAGATCTGGCTCGACCGCTGGTTCGGGTACGGGTTCGCGAACACTCTGAGCAACGTCTGCATCATCCTCACCGCGGCGTCGCTCATCAGTCTCTTCTCCGCGTGGGCGCTTGGCCCGGCGCGCCTTCCCCGCATCCACGTCGTCTCGCTGTCGATGTGTGCCGTCGCGGGGGCGATCCTCATCGGCCTGAGCGCGCCGGCGCGATCGCGGGGGGTCGCCATCGCCGACGAGGGTGGCTGGCCTTTCGCGGCGTACTGCATCACGTACGCGGTTCCGATCCTGTCCGTCGCCCTGCTCAACCTGTGGATCTCGCTGAAGGCCGTGCGCAGCGCGACACCGGGACGCGAGCGCCGGGTGTTTCTCGCAGTCATCGCCCTGTCGTTGTTCGAGGTGTTCGACATGGGGGTCGTCGTGACGACCGGCGTGGTCAACGCGGTCAGCGAAGACAACGCCCTGACCGAATCGCACAGCGACTCGGGTGCGTTCATCCGCCTGCTCGTCGTGTCGGCGGGCGCGATCATCTCGGTGGGGCCGGTGGTACGGGTGCTCGGTCACCGGCGGCGGTCGCGGCGGGTCACCCGGCGTCTGCAGCCGATGTGGCTGACCCTGACCGGCGCGGTGCCCGAAGTGGTCCTGGAACTGCGACCGGCGGATCGCCGGGCACTGTCGGCCCGGAGCCGCCTCGACCGCATGAGCGTCGAGATCCGCGACGCGATCATGATCCTCGACCGGCACGTCGTGTTCGAACTCGGAGGGCATACCGGCACCGCACCGCCCGTGGTCACCGCGACGCGGCTGCACCTCGCGTGCCTGGCCCGCCGGGCCGGTCACCGGGCGCACGGCACGGGCGGGACGGCGCACCTGTTCACGACCGACGTCGGCGGCGAACCGTGGGAGCTGGCCCGGCTCGCCGATCACTGGCGGGACGCCGAGCAGGTGGCGGCCGAACTGTGGGCGCGTCGCCTACCGCAGTTCGGCGGCCCCGCGGACCCGTCGGCGCGCGTCCCCGCTCAGGTCTGACGAGGGTCCGGGGCCGCGACCGGCACCGGTCCGTGACTCCGCCGCAGATTCTCCAGAAGGGGAATCAGCGATTCCATCTCCGCGGTGGTCGGCTCCGCGGATGCGTCGAGCGACCGCATCGACAAGTGCCGGACACCGGCCTCGCGAACCGCGATCTTGAAGCGGACCAGCGTGTCGTAGTCGTGGTAGCCATCGGCGGCGAGGTACTGCTCGGGGGCGTGGAAGTGCTGCGCGACCGCCCGCAGGACGTCGGGCTCGGGCGCGTGGTGATCGTTCCTGCGCAGGGACTCGATCTCGGACGGCTCGACGGGCCAGCCGAGTATCCGCGACACACCCGCGGCGACGGTGTCTTCGCCCGGTTCGGGACCGTCGAGGTCGTG
Organism: Rhodococcus sp. ACPA1; assembly: GCF_002300195.1. Taxonomy (NCBI): domain Bacteria; kingdom Bacillati; phylum Actinomycetota; class Actinomycetes; order Mycobacteriales; family Nocardiaceae; genus Rhodococcus; species Rhodococcus sp. ACPA1. The sequence continues at coordinate 101,222 of NZ_NSDX01000001.1, forward strand.
GGCCAGCGAGAAGAGGCGGTTGACCCGCACCGACAGTGGCACGCCGTTCATGCGTTCACCTCCGCGTCTCCGCTGCGTTCGGGATCCTCGGTGGCCACGAGTTTCACCGCGTCCTCCCATCGACGCCAGAAACGCTCCCGGGTGGCCGCGTCGAGGCCGTCTCCCCGGCCGTAGAGGAAGCGGCGATACCGTGCTTCCTCCAGTTCACGCGGGTCGGTGACCGTGGACGGTTCCTCCAGCAGGTGGCCGAATGCGAATTCGACCAGCGGCTGGCGCGGCCCGGCGGGGCCTCCGTTGACTTCCAGCAACCGCGTCACGTACGCGCCGGTGATCTTCGAGACCACCCGGCTCAGTTCGCCCGCCGCTTCGGCCAGCCCGGGAACCTCGGGGTGCGCCGCGCTCAGCTTGGTGATCTGGGTGTGCGGCCCCAGGATCTCGATGATCGTGTCCAGATCCAGCGGAATCTCCGACGGCCCGAGCGTCAGCGGGCGCGAGGTCGGTGACCGGTCCTCCCCGTCGAGCGCCTCGAGAGGAGTGGGATGACCACCATCGAGGGTGCGAGCCGCGCTGCCCGGAGCCCAGCGGAGCGCGACGTCCAGTTTGCGGAGGGTCTCGATGCTCGGATCCGGGCCGGTCCCGTTCTCGGCGCGCGTCTGAGCTGCGTCGGACGGGCCACCCGCGGCCGTGACCTCGTCCTGTGTGAGGTTCAGCAAACGCCGTCGTCTGTGGACGAATTGTCCGAAACGCGCGCGGGTGCTGGTGACCATTCTTTTCCCCCAGGAGACACGCAAGCGACGCGCGTGTCGCTTGCTGTGTCTCGATCCTACTGCTTGTAGCTGGTGAGGAAATTTCCGAACCGCTCGATGGCGACAGCGAGATCACGCGCCCACGGCAACGTCACGATGCGGAGGTGGTCGTGGTCCGGCCAGTTGAATCCGGTGCCCTGCACCATCAGGATCTTCTCCTGCAGCAGAAGGTCCTGGACCAGCTTCTCGTCGTCGTATATCTCGTACACGTTCGGGTCGAGGCGGGGGAATGCGTACAACGCGCCCTTCGGCTTCACGCAGGAGACACCGGGAATCATGTTGAGGCGTTCCCAGGCCACATCACGCTGCTCGAGCAGTCGACCACCCGGCAGGATCAGGTCTTCGATGCTCTGGTGCCCACCGAGCGCCACCTGGATGGCGTGCTGACCGGGCACGTTCGGGCACAGACGCGTCGACGCCAGCAGGTCGAGTCCCTCGAGGAAACCCGCGGCGTGTTCCTTCGGTCCCGTGATGGCGACCCAGCCGGACCGGTAGCCGGCGACGCGGTACGCCTTCGACAGGCCGTTGAACGTCAGGCACAGCAGGTCCGGGGCCAGCGTCGCCAGTGAGATGTGCTTGGCGTCGTCGTAGAGGATCTTGTCGTAGATCTCGTCCGCGAGAAGCAGCAGCTGATGCTTGCGCGCCAGGTCGACGAGCTGCTGCAGCACCTCCATCGAGTACACGGCACCCGTCGGATTGTTCGGGTTGATGACCAGCAGCGCCTTGGTCTTGTCGGTGATCTTCGACTCGATGTCCGCGATGTCGGGGTTCCAGTCGTTGCCCTCGTCGCACAGGTAGTGCACCGGGGTTCCGCCGGCGAGGCTCGTCATCGCCGTCCACAGCGGGTAGTCCGGTGCCGGGATCAGCACCTCGTCGCCGTTGTCGAGGAGCGCCTGCATCGTCATCGTGATGAGCTCGGACACACCGTTGCCCAGATAGATGTCGTCGACGTCGAGTTCGGGGAACCCGGCGACCAGCTCGTAGCGGGTGACGATCGCGCGCCGCGCCGACAGGATGCCCTTGGACTCGGAGTAACCCTGCGCGTACGGGAGCGCGGCGATCATGTCGCGCATGATCACGTCCGGCGCGTCGAAACCGAACGGTGCGGGGTTGCCGATGTTGAGCTTGAGGATCCGGTGGCCTTCCGCCTCCAGCCGGGCGGCGTGGGCATGTACCGGTCCACGAATCTCGTAGAGCACGTTCTGAAGCTTGGTGGACTGCTCCAGCTTGCGGTGCGGCATGCGGTGATGGCCGTGGTCTGGGTTGCTCACGAGCGTCATTCTCCCACTCCCGGGCAACCCGATTTCTACTGGTGGGTATCAGACCGCCGTCGCGTCGTGGAAACACCCCGCCCGCGCAGGTGCTCGTCGTACCCTCGAGAGGGGGTCGGATCCGTCTCGCATTCACCGCGCCCGGAGGGAATGACGCACATGTCAGCACCGGTATCCCGTCGCCCCTGACCCGTCGACATCGCGCACCACAGTCATCTCGTCGGGGTGTTCGCGCCGCAACGGGAGGAGGTGGACGTCCGGGATCTCGAGGTGATCGGCGAACTACCCGCCGATCTTCACGGCGGCTATCTGCGCAACGGGCCCAACCCCCGGTTCGATCCGATCGGGACGTACGTCTACCCGCTCGACGGCGACGGCATGGTCCACCGAATCGAAGTCGCCGACGGTGCCGCCCGGTACACCAACCGCTTCGTCCGAACCCCGATGGTGCAGGCGGAGGAGAAGGCCGGGCACGTCATCTGGCCCGGGGTCACCGACCTCTACACGCCGACGGAGGACGAAGTAGGGCCCGACCTCGCGGGCACGTCGCGCGAGCTGCCCGACATCAACATCGTCCGGCACGGTGGGCGACTGCTCGCGATGGCCGAGACCACGCTGCCGTTCCGCCTCGACCCCGCCGACCTGAGCACGCTGGGGCGGGAGAACTGCGACGGCGCCATGGGTGTGGGGAGCACCGCGCACCCCAAGATCGACCCGGTCACCGGACAGATGGTGCTGTTCAACTGAGCTATCAGCGTCAACTGAGCTATCAGCGGAATCTTCGCCGTTCCGGGCTGGGGAGAAGCTGATCTGTCGTTTCGGGTGGATGTTGGTGTGGTTGGCGGGTCGGGTCCGTTTCTGGTTGCCGATGTACGCGGCGGTGATTGACAGCGGCGTTCGCCTGCGGACGCGCCGGCAGTGAGAGGGCGACTAGAAGTGGTTGCCCCCAGACATTTGTGTATGTGTTCGGGACTCCTGCCGCAGCGCGCGTGACGGTGTCGCCGTCGAATTTGTGAGTGTTGGCCCGGACTTGTCGGACCCCTCTGTCATGATCTGTTCACACATCGGGTCGGTGAAGGCTAGTCGACTAGGGGAGGCGGTGGGTGCGTGGTTAAACGGATTGTCGTGGTCAAACTCGAACCCACTGCTGATCAGTTTGCGGCGCTGGAGTCGACATTGGTGTCGTGCAATGAGGTTGCCAACGAGGTTTCCGGGTGGGCTCAGTCGATGCGACTACGATCGCGGCGGTCGTTGCAGGTCGCGCTGTATCCGATGGTGAAGACGCGGGGCCTCTCCGCGCAGCCGGCGTTGCATGTTCTGCGGAAAGTTGCCGACGCGTACACCACCAGACAGGCGAACCTGACCAACGGAAACTACGGTCGACCGGGGTCGAAACGGTATACGGCGGTGGCCGGTACCGCGGTCGAATTCCGGCCACGTGCTGCCCAACCGTTCGACGACAGGTGCCTGTCGTGGCAACTGGATTTGTCGACCGTGTCGATCTGGACCACCGCGGGCCGGATGCGGGGTGTGCGGTTCGTGTGCGCGCCGTGGCAACACAAGCTTCTCGCTTCCCGCAAGGGTGAATCCGACCTCGTCTACCGCGACGGGCACTTCTACCTGTACGCCACCGTCGACGAGCCCTCACCGGAACCGGCCCCGCCGCCGGACACCGCCGAAGGCTGGCTGGGAGTGGATCTGGGGATCGTGAACCTCGCCGTCACCACCGACGACGATCCGGCCACCCTCGACGTGCGGTGGTCCGCAGGGGCGGTGACCGCGCGTAGGAAGAAGTACGCCACACTGCGCGCGACGTTGCAACGGGTCGGCACGAAATCGGCGAAACGTAAATTGAAGGCACGGCGACGAAAGGAACAGCGGTTCGCCACCGATATCAACCATCAACTGTCGAAAACCATTGTTGCCAAGGCACAACGCACCGGTCGTGGAATCGCGGTGGAAGACCTGTCGGGTATCCGCGATCGGGTACGGCTAGCACGAGGGCAGCGGACCCAACTCCACGCCTGGGGATACGCCCAGCTACGAGCGCAGATCACCTACAAGGCCGAGATGGCTGGGGTGCCCGTCGCCGTCGTCGACCCCCGGAACACCTCGCGGACCTGCTCACACTGCGGGTACTGCGACAAGGCGAACCGGGTCTCCCAAGCAACATTCCGATGCCGGCACTGCCAGTGGGCCGGTCACGCCGACCACAACGCGGCCCGCAACATCGCCGCACTCGGACATCGCGCGTACAGGGCCGCCCAATCAACCGCGCCCATAGCAGCCACCCCTCCCGCAGCCAGTGGGAACGTGAGCAGCAAACCCGGCCCCTTCAGGGCCGAGTAGTTGATCTACATGCTTGAGGCCCCGTATTTGACGTGGTACCGATTCGGGTTCCGGCGGGCCTTCACGGCGCGTGGCTGCCTGCGGAGTAGAGGACGGCGGAATATCCTCGGCGGATGACCTCTGCGCCTTACGGTTCCTGGCCCTCTCCGATCGCGGCGGCGGATCTCGCCTCCAGCGGCCACCCCGTCGAGGGCGGCCGGTACGTGGGGGACGACGTGTGGTGGTCGGAACTGCGGCCCAGCGAAGGCGGGCGGGTCGCGGTGCGGCGCCTCGGCCTGGACGACGAACCGGAAGACGTCCTGCCCGCACCGTGGAACGCCCGCACCCGCGTTCACGAGTACGGCGGCGGCGCCTGGACCGTCACCGACGCCGGCCGCCTGGTGTTCGCCGAGTTCAGCGATCAGCGTCTGTACCTGCTCGAAGGCGGGACACCGGTGCCGCTGACGCCGGAGCCGCCGCAGCCCTGCTCACTGCGGTACGGCGACCTGTCGGTGATCGACGGCGAGGTGTGGGCCGTGCGCGAGATGCACGACACGGAGGGCGGCGTCTCCCGCGATATCTGCGTGATTCCGCTGGACGGGTCGGCGGCGAACGATCCGCACCGGGTGCGGTCCGTCGTCGCCGGTTCCGACTTCCTGGCCAATCCGCGGCTGTCCCCGGATCGCAGGCACCTCGCCTGGGTCGCGTGGGATCACCCGCAGATGCCGTGGGACGGCACCGAGCTCAGGGTCGTGGCGGTCGAGGGCGGCCGCGTGACAGGGAAGGTGCGGACACTTCTCGGCGGTCCCGAGGAATCGGTGCTGCAACCGGAATGGGTCGGTCCCACCGACCTGTACACGATCAGCGACCGCAGCGGCTGGTGGAATCTCTACCGCGTCGGCATCGGCGATGCCGACCCGGTCGCGTTGTGCCCGATGGACGCCGACTTCGGTGGCGCGCTGTGGATGCTCGGCGGCCGCTGGCACACCCGCCGCGACGACGGCACGCTCCTGACCGTGAGGACGTTCGGAACCGACACCCTCGCCGTTCTCGATCCCGCGACCGGTTCGCTCGTGGACATCCCGCTGGACGGGCTCACCAGCGTCGGCCTCGGGGACCGCAACGGCAACCGGATCCTGCTGCTCACCGGCGGCGCCCAGACCCCGTCGGGCCTGCGCGAACTCGACCTCGACACCGGTGCACTCCGCACCGTCCGGCTGTCGGTCACCGAACTTCCCGAGGCGGCATATCTGCCCGAGGCCCGGCAGCTGACGTTCCAGGGCGCCGAACGCGAAGTCCACGTGATCGCCTACCCGCCGCGTCACCCGCGGTACCGGGGCGAGGACGGGGAGTTGCCGCCGTATGTGGCGTTCGTGCACGGCGGACCGACGTCGCGGGTCGCGCCGTCGCTGAATCCGGTGTTCGCGTTCTTCACCAGCCGCGGCATCGGCGTCGTCGACGTGAACTACGGCGGCTCCACGGGATACGGGCGCGAGTACCGCAACCGGTTGCGGGGACAGTGGGGGGTCGTCGACGTCGAGGACGTGGTCACGGCGGTGACCGGCCTCGCCGAGGCGGGCATGGCGGACCCCGGCCGGCTCGCGATCGAGGGCGGATCCGCCGGCGGGTGGACCGTGCTCGCGGCGCTGACCACGTCGGACGTGTTCGCGTGCGGTGCGTCCTACTTCGGGGTGGCCGAACTCGACGGGTTCGTGAAGGAGACCCACGATTTCGAGTCCCGGTACATCGACGGGCTGATCGGCCCGCTGCCCGAGGCGGCCGACCTCTACGCCGAGCGTGCACCGCTGAACAACGTTGCCGGACTGAACTGCCCGGTTCTGCTCCTGCAGGGGCTCGACGATCCGATCGTGCCGCCGTCGCAGGCGGAACGGTTCCGGGATGCGCTCGTGGAGAAGGGCATCCCGCACGCCTACCTCGAGTACGAGGGGGAGTCGCACGGATTCCGGAAGCTGGCCACCCTGATCAGTTCCCGCAACGCCGAACTGTCCTTCTACGGCCAGGTACTGGGATTCGAGCCACCGGACATTCCGCGACTCGAACTCTGGCGGCCGCCCAACGGCTGACCGTCCACCCGGAATCCAAACGGTGTGATGCACAAAACAAACCATTTGTTGTGCTCTTCTCTGATCGCCGAGATTTAGAGACCGCGCGGTATCAACGGAGCGAGGTATCGCGTCGGCGGCTGGGCCGCGAGTAGCGTCGGAAAGAGGAGTCGATAACCGCAGCTGAGTGACATGGGTGTTCCCCTTCGCGCGCTTCAGTGTCGATATATGGATTGCCGAGGGCCGAGGGTGTCATCGCTGGACGATTTCGATACGACTTCGGTCCTTTCGGACACGGTGATGGCGAATGTTGCACGGCCCTCCGAGCTGTTCCCACTCTCCGCCGCTCAGCGTGGAATGTGGTTCGCCCAGCACCTGCTGGGCGACGTTCCGATCGTCATTGCTCAGTACGTAGAGGTCGGTATCGCTGATCTCGACATCGGCCTGCTCGCACGGATCGGACCCGCCGCACTCCGGGAACTCGGTACCGGACTGCTCCGAATCGTCGAGTGGGACGGTGAGCCGCTCCAGACGGTCGACGAGTCGCTCGGCTTCGAGATGACACATCTCGACTTCCGTTCCGACCCTGATCCGCGGGCTGCGGCTCTCGCGTGGATGCGCGCCGAATGCAGCAACCCGATCGATCTCCTCCATGATCGGCTGATCCGTTCGGCAATGTTGCGCGTCGCCGACGACTGCTACTTCTGGTACTCGCGAATTCACCACATCGCCCTCGACGGCTTCGGCGCCATGACGTTCATGAACCGTGCCGCGGAGCTGTACACCGCGGCGGTCGAGGGTCGCGCGCCCGCCGAGTTCACCGCCAGTGGATTGCGGGAGGTCGTCGAAGAAGAGGCCCGCTACCGCACCTCGAGCCGGTTCGAGACGGACCGCAAGTACTGGGCCGAACGCAGCCACAATCTTCCACCGACGATCAGCCTCGCCGGGCGAGCGGCCGAGATCGGCGCGCAGTCGCTGGTGAGCAGCGCACCGTTGTCCGCCGCTACGACAGCCGCACTGCAGAGTCTGACCGGCCGGGAACCCGGGGCGACGTTCGCGACAGCCGCGGTCGCTGCCGTCTCTGCATTCTTTTCCCACCTGACCGGCCAGGACGACGTGGTGTTGAGCCTGCCGGTCTCGGCACGCACCACCTCCCGGTTGCGCCGCTCGGGCGGCATGATCTCCAATGTCCTTCCGATCCGACTCTCGGTCGGGGACGAAACGACCTCCGTCGACTTGATGAGACGTACACAACTGGCGCTGACCGGAGCGCTACGTCACCAGAGATACCGGCACGAGGACATACGACGGGACGCGGGCGTCCTGGGTGGTCGTCGCGGGTTTTTCGGTCCGTCGATCAACATCATGATGTTCCACGCCGAGATTCGGCTCGGTCCCTCGATCGGCCGGCTCCACGTGCTGACCACCGGTCCGGTGGAGGACCTCGCAGTGAACATCTATCCCGGTGTCGCAGGCGACGTGGCGCAGGTCGACTTCGAGGCCAACCCGAATCTGTACACCGAACAGGAGCTGCGCGGTCACCATGCCCGGTTCCTCGAATTCTTTGCCGCCTTCGCCGCGTCAGCCGCCACCGACCGCATCGCCGCTCTCGACGTGCTGCACGCCGACGAACGCGCGGATCTTGTGCCATGTCGCGGTCCGCAGGCAGAGCCGGAGCGGCTCCTCCCCGACTTGCTGGCCGAGGGCGTTGCCGCCGGACCGGACGCAGTCGCGATTCGGGCGTCGGGACGGGAGGTCACCTACCACGAGCTCGACCAGCGATCCAATCAACTGGCGCGACTACTGATCGAATCGGGGGCCGGACCGGAAACCTTCGTCGTGCTGAGTCTTCCCAGGTCGGCGGAGTCACTCGTCGCGTTCTGGGCGGTCGCGAAGACCGGGGCCGCCTTCGTGCCTGTCGATCCGAACCTCCCACCCGAGCGAGTCGCGCACATGCTGTCCGATTCGGGGGCCCTGGTGGGGCTCACGTTTCACGAACTGCGTGCAACACTGCCCGACGGAATTCGCTGGCTGGTCCTCGACGACGACGAGTTGCGCGCACGCTGTGAACGACAGCGGAGCGCCACGATCAGCGACGTGGATCGCCGCGCCCCGCTGTCAATCCGTCACCCCGCGTACATGATCTACACATCGGGATCGACCGGGCTTCCGAAAGGGGTCGTCGTCACCCACAGCGGTCTGTCGAACTTCGCGGCCGGCGCCCGCCCGGAACTCGGCATTCACCACGAATCGCGGGTGTTACGGTTCTCGTCGGCCAGCTTCGATGCCTCGGTGTTCGAGATGATCCAGGCTTTCAGCGCCGGTGCCACGATGGTTGTCGCCCCGCCCGAGATGCCTGGTGGAAGCGACCTCGTCGAACTACTGAGCGAACAGGGCGTGACCCACATCATCACGGCTCCCACGGTGATGAACACCGTCGACCCGCGTGGGCTCGAACATCTCGAGGCGGTGGTGGTCGGCGGTGACGTGTGCACCCCCGACCTCGTGGAGCGGTTCGGGCAGGTGTGCCGCTTCACCAACAGTTACGGGCCGACCGAGACGACCATCATCATCACCGCAGGTGAGCCGCTGACGCCGGGCGAACCGATTACCATCGGCCGCCCGATCCAGGGTGCGAGCGTCGTGGTGCTCGACCGCAAGCTCCGCGCCGTGCCCGCCGGGGTGGTGGGTGAGCTCTACCTCGCCGGCCCCGGAATCGCACGCGGCTATCACCATCGGCACGGGCTGACGGCGAACCGATTCGTGGCCAACCCCTTCGGTGAGCCGGGGTCTCGGCTCTACCGCACCGGTGACGAGGTGCGCTGGGTGCGGTCGTCGCGAGGAACCGAGGTGGGGCACTGCACGCTCGAGTTCATCGGCCGGTCCGACACCCAGGTCAAGATCCGTGGTTTCCGCATCGAACTCGGCGAGATCGACTCGGCACTGCTCGCCCAGGACGGCGTCAACTTCGCCGCGACGGTGGTTCATCGCACGGCGGGCGGCACGACGGCGCTGGTCTCGTATGTGCGCCTCGACACCGGTTGTGAATTCGATCCGATCGCGATTGTCGAGGGCGTCGCCGAAATCGTGCCGTCCCACATGATCCCGTCGGCGGTGATGTGGCTCGAACACGTGCCGGTGACGGCCGCCGGCAAACTCGACCGAAGTGCACTGCCGCAACCACACTTCGGATCAGCCGAACACAAGTTCCGCGCCGCGTCGACACCGGCGGAGGAGCAGCTCTCGGGTCTCGTCGCCGAGGCACTCGGCCTCGACCGGGTGAGTGTGGACGACAGTCTCTTCGCGCTCGGCGGCGACAGCATCGTCGCGATGCAGATCGCCGCCCGAGCCAGGGAGTTCGGTCTCGCCTTCAGTGCGCGGGCCGTGTTCGAGCACAAGACGATCGCCGCAATCGCCGCGGTGGCGGTGCCGGTGGAGGCAGAATCGGCGGTCGTCCTCGAGGAACTCGATGGCGGCGGCGTCGGGCGTATCCCGCCGACACCGATCATGTGCTCGATGATCGAGCGGGGCCGCTTCGACGGCTTTTTCCAGGCGCTGTTGCTGACCTTGCCGTCTGATGTCGATCCGGATCGGTTGAGTGCGACGCTCGCGGCGGTGCTCGATCACCATGATGCTCTGCGTTCGAAGTTCGTCCCCGACGGCGACGGTGTGTGGGCATTCGAAACGACGGCCGTCGGTAGCGTGCCGGCCGGCGATCGGATTTCGAGGATCGTCACGGCGGCGGCACCCGGCAGCCGCGCGTTTGCCGACGTAGTGAGCGTCGAGTGTGCGGCTGCTGCGGCGCGCCTGGACCCGGAAAACGGGGTCATGCTTCAACTGGTGTGGTGTGTCTCCGAATCCGAGGGTGCACGAGGCCGACTGCTGGTTCTCGCGCATCACCTGGTGGTGGACGGTGTGTCGTGGCGCGTGTTGTTGCCGGACCTCGCGACGGCGTGGCTGCAGCTGGGCACTGGGCAGACGCCGACGCTGGCCCCGGTGGGCACGTCGTTCCGCCGCTGGGCATATGGACTGCAGGACGCGGCAGATCGAGGAGCGCACAGAGGCGAATTGCCCTATTGGCGAGAGGTTCTCAGCGGCCCTGACCCGCAGATCGGCACACGGCCGATCGCGCCCGCGATCGACACGATGCGCACGACCGAGCGGGTACACATCGACGTGAGTCCCGCCGTGACCGATGCCGTGCTCGCTCGACTTCCCGATGTGTTCGGATGCGGCGTCAACGACGGACTCCTGTCGGCGCTGGCGATGGCGGTCGTGCAGTGGCGACACTCGCACGGGATCGACGAGCGTTCGGTGTTACTGACGTTGGAAGGTCACGGGCGCGAGGAGGAGGCGGTGGCCGGCGCGGATCTTGCACGTACCGTCGGCTGGTTCACCAGCGCCTTCCCGGTCCGGCTCGAACTGCCGGCCGTCGAACTCGGCGGGGCCTTCGAGGGTGGACATGCTGCCGGTGTCGTGATCAAGACCGTCAAGGAACAGCTCGTCGCGGTGCCTGCCCGTGGCGTCGGATTCGGATTGCTCCGGCATCTCGACGAGAGCGCGAGGTCGATTCTCGGGGGTCTTCCCGAGCCGCAGATCAGTTTCAACTACCTGGGCCGCATGGGCGTGCAACACCTCGGCGACTTGCAGGATCTCGGCTGGCTGCCGGACCCCGAGGCACCGGACCTGATCACAGCGAGCGGATCCGGCATGGCCGTGGCTGCGGTGATCGACATCAACGCGATGGTGGTCGACAGCCCCGAGGGGCCCCGATTGACGGCATCGTTCGCGTATCCGACCGGGGTGATCCGCGACTCCGGAGTCGCGGCCCTTGCGGATCTGTGGCGAAACGCCCTCGACGGTCTTGCCGCGCACACGGTTCAGCCCGTCGCGGGTGGTCTGACACCGTCCGATTGCCAGCTGGTCACGGTGAGCCAGAGTCGGATCGAGCGTTGGGAACACACGTACCCGGGGCTACGAGAGATCTGGTCGCTGTCCCCGTTGCAGTCCGGTCTGCTGTTCCACTCGACGCTGGCCGCCGATTCGCTGGACATCTACACCGCGCAACTGCGCATCGACCTCGAGGGCGCGGTCGACTCCGCGCGGCTGCGCCGTGCCGCCGCAGGCCTGCTCGCACACCACGCAACTCTGCGTGCCGCATTCGAGTACGACGACGCCGGTATCCCGGCGCAGTTGGTTGTCGACAGGGTAGACGTGCCGTGGCGTGAGGTGGATCTGACCGGGTACGGGTCGGCGGCGGGAGTGGAACTCGAGCGTCTCCTCGACGACGACCGTATCGCCCGATTCGACCTCGCCCGTCCTCCGCTGTTGCGCCTGCTGTTGATCCGCACCGCACCCGAGCGTCACGTGCTGGCACTGACCAACCATCACATCATCCTCGACGGATGGTCGATGCCACTGCTGGTGCGCGAGTTGCTGGTTCGCTATGCCGCGGACGACGCTCCCGCCCTTCCGGAGCCGCGGCCGTACAGCACGTACCTGGAATGGGTGGCGACACTCGACCGGGACGCGTCCTTACGCGCCTGGGAACGTGCGCTGGCGGGGCTCGACGAGCCGACTCTGCTGGCGCCGCACGCGTCCTCGGAACAGCACGGCGTGCCGGGTGAGGTCGACATCGCACTGCCCGCGGCCCTGATCGGTGCGCTCGACACGGTGGTGTCGCGCCATGGAGTCACCATGAACACCGTCGTCCAGGCGGCGTGGGGAATACTGCTGTCCCGGTTGCTCTCCCGTCGTGATGTGGTGTTCGGTGCCACCGTGTCGGGTCGGCCGCCGCAGCTGTCCGGTGTCGAGAGCATGCTGGGGCTTTTCATCAACACCGTGCCCGTGCGGGTGCGGATGGACCCGGACGAGACGTGCGCGCAGCTACTCACCCGCCTCCAGGGTGAGCAAGTTTCCCTGCTCGATCACCATTACCTCGGACTGGGTGACATCCAGGCACGCATTGGTCTGGGCAACCTGTTCGACACGTTGTCGGTGTTCGAGTCGTACCCCGTCGACAAGTCCGGATTCGACGAGCACACCGACATCGCGGGAATGCGAGTGACCGCTCTCGATGCGCGTGACGCCACGCACTACCCGATCACCCTGCTGTCCATCCTCGAACCTCGACTGCGGCTGAGTCTGCGTTATCAGCACGGAATTTTCGATCGCGATACCGTCACGACACTCGCGGCGCGCGTGATCGGGATTCTCGAGACCATTGCGCGCGACACGGACACACCGGTCGGCGACGTCGACCTTTTCGTTCCGAAGGAACGGGAGCTGGTGGTCGACTCCTGGAATGCAACGGAACACCAGGTACCGCGCCTCACCCTCGCCGAGCTGTTCGACGCGCAGGTGGCCCACACGCCCGACGCCCCCGCCGTCGTGTTCGAGGGGACGGTGCTGACGTACACAGAGTTCGACGCCCGCGCGAATCAGCTGGCGCGGTTCCTGATCAGCGGCGGTGTGGGCCCCGAATCGCTCGTGGGTGTAGCGGTGCGACGCTCGGTGGATATGCTGGTGGGAATCTACGCCGTGATCAAGGCCGGCGGCGCGTACGTCCCGATAGACCCGGACCAGCCGGCCGAGCGGATCGCGTACGTCGTGGCAACCGCCGGTCCAGTCGTCGTTCTCACCACCACCGCGGATCGCGTCGCGCTGCCCGCCGAGGTGCCGGCCCTCGACCTCGACACCCTCGATGTATCGGCGCTGTCCGATGACCCCATCCGGAACCGGGACCGGTTGGGGCCGTTGCATACCCGAAACCCTGCGTATGTCATCTTCACCTCCGGCTCCACGGGCAGACCCAAGGGCGTGTCAGTGCCGCACGAGGGCATCGTCAACCGGCTGCTGTGGATGCAGCATCGGTACCCACTGAGCGACGACGACACGGTTCTCCAGAAGACCCCCGTGACGTTCGACGTGTCGGTGTGGGAGTTGTTCTGGCCGTTGCAGACCGGCGCGCGACTGGTGATCGCCGAGCCCGACGGGCACCGGGACCCCGCCTATCTCGAGCGGGTCATCCGCGCAGAATCTGTGACCACGGTGCATTTCGTGCCGTCGATGCTCGCCGTATTCCTGGTCGGAGCGCATGTCGATGGGTGCAATTCGCTGCGCCGGGTGTTCACCAGTGGTGAGGCATTGCCGCCTGTGACGGCGGCGAATCTGCACCGGGTGAGCGGGGCGGAGCTGCACAACCTGTACGGTCCCACCGAGGCAGCGGTGGACGTGACCTCCTACGAGACCGGGCCGGACGAGACCACCGTGCCGATCGGAGCACCGGTCTGGAACACCCATACGTATGTGCTCGACGGACGCCTGCGTCCCGTCCCCGTCGGGGTAGCGGGCGAGTTGTATCTCGGCGGTGTCCAGCTCGCGCGCGGATACCAGGCCCGGTCCGATCTGACGGCGGAGAGGTTCGTAGCGAACCCCCTCGCGGCCGCGGGAACCGTGCGAGACGGCTGTCGGCTGTACCGCACCGGTGACCTTGTTCGGTGGCTGCCGACCGGGCAGCTCGAATACTTGGGCCGCACGGACTTCCAGGTCAAGCTTCGCGGCCAGCGCATCGAACTCGGTGAGATCGAGGCGGCGCTGCACGGGCACGCAGATGTTGCACAGGCGGTGGCACTGGCCCGCAACGACGGGTCCACCGGCGACTATCTCGCCGGATACGTGGTACCTGCGCCCGGGAGGTCCCCGGACGTGCGCGCGCTCCTCGACGCTGCCGCAACGGTGCTTCCCCGGTACATGGTGCCGTCGGCGCTGGTCGTGCTCGCGGAACTGCCGTTGACTGCGAACGGCAAACTCGACCGCACGGCACTGCCGGTTCCCGAGTTCGCGAGTTCGGCGCAGTTCGTCCCGCCCGGCACCCCGACGGAGTACGTCCTCGCGGAGATTCTCGCGGACGTACTCGGCGCCTCGCGGATCGGTATGTCGGACAATTTCTTCGACCTCGGGGGTAACTCCCTCATCGCGACCCGTGTGGTCGCCCGGATCAACAATGAGCTCGGCACCGGGTTGACCGTGCGGTCGCTGTTCGAGTCGCCCACCGTCGGGGTTCTGGCCACCGCCGTCGACCGGATGCACGCCGGTGCAGGACCGCGCCCCGCGCTCGTGTCCGGCCCGAGGCCCGACAGGCTCCCCCTGTCCCTGGCTCAGACCCGAGTGTGGTTCCTCAATCGGTTCGACCCCACGTCGAGTGCCTACAACGTGGCGGCGGCACTGCGGCTGTCCGGCCCCCTCGACGTCGACGCACTCCGACGGGCCGCCGCGGACATCCTGGAACGGCACGAATCGCTGCGGACGATGTTTCCCGAATCCCCTGACGGCCCGTCTCAGCTCGTGCTGCCGGTCGATCACGCCGCGACCGGCGATCTGATCGACGTTGCGCCCGACGTCGTCCCGGCCGCTGCTCTGGATACACGGATCCGGGAGGCAATGGCACGCGGATTCGACGTGACCACGCAAATCCCGATCGCTCTGACATTGGTGCGGTGCGAGGCTCCTGACGAACACGTGTTGGTGATGGTCATGCACCACATCAGCATCGACGGCTGGTCGATCCAGGTACTCGCCCGCGATCTGGTGCACGCCTACTCCACGCGCACAGCCGGCGACGCGCCGTCGTGGACCCCGCTGCCGGTGCAGTATGCGGATTACACCCTGTGGCAACGAGGCCTTCTCGGCTCGGAGGACGATCCCACGTCGCTGATGTCGCAGGAGCTCGAGTACTGGGCGGATGCGCTCGCGGGTCTGCCGGACGTGCTGGCTCTGCCGCTCGACCGGCCACGTCCGGCGGTACGGTCGGGGGTGGGTGCGAGTGTCGATTTCGCGGTTCCGGTGGCGACGGTGGTGCGTCTCGCGGCGCTGGCCCGTGAGCAGGGTGCGACCCCGTTCATGGTTGTGCATGCGGCGTTGGCGGTGCTGTTGGCGAAGTTGAGTGGGACATCGGATATCGCGATCGGGTCGCCGGTGGCGGGTCGTGGTGATGCGGCGTTCGACGATCTGGTGGGCATGTTCGTCAATACAGTGGTATTGCGGGCCGATTGTGAGCCGAGTCAGTCGTTCACGGGGCTGGTGGGGCGGGTGCGCGATTCGGACCTCGAGGCGTTCGGCAGGGCTGATGTGCCGTTCGAGCGGTTGGTGGACAAGCTGAATCCAGTGCGGTCGCAGTCCTTCTCGCCGCTGTTTCAGGTGCTGTTGGCATTCCAGAATTTCGCGCCGTCGAGGGTGGAGCTTCCGGGTTTGACGGTGTCACCGGTGGAAGTGGAGTGGGAGGCCGCGCAGTTCGACCTCTCGATGGCTCTGAGTGAGGCGGCCGGGGGCGGGTATGCGGGGAGGCTGTCGTATGCGGCGGACATCTTCGATGCTCCGACGGTGTACGGGATCGCCGAGGGGTTCGTGCGGGTGCTCGACGCGGTCATCGAGAATCCGTCCGTCGCGGTGGGCGACGTCGACTTGCTGGGTCCGGCCGAGCGGCAAGGGGTGCTCGCGGCTGCGGCCCCTGAGCCACTGCCTGTTCAGGCACGGACGTTGCCGGAGATTCTGGCGGCCGGCGTCGCGTCGAACCCCGTGGGTGTTGCGTTGACCTGCGGTGGTGTGGAGATGTCGTATTCGGACCTCGACTCCCGATCGAACCGACTGGCCCGAGTGCTGATCTCTCGTGGTGTCGGTCCTGAAACATTTGTCGCGTTGGCCTTCGCTCGGTCCATCGAATCAGTGGTTGCGGTGTGGGCGGTCGCGAAGGCGGGCGGCGGGTTCGTGCCGGTCGATCCGAAACTGCCGGCCGAGCGGATCGAGTACATGTTGGCCGATTCAGGGGCCGTGATCGGTCTTACCAGCACCGAGACCACGTCGCTGCCGGGAAAGGTTGCCTGGCTGGTACCCGCCGCGGGTGAAGTGCAGGATCTGTGCGACGAGGTTTCGGCGGCACAGATCACAGACGGCGAGCGCGGTGCGCCGCTCGCGTTGTCCAATGCGGCCTACATGATCTACACGTCGGGTTCGACCGGGGTCCCGAAGGGTGTCGTTGTAACCCATGCCGGGCTGGCGTCGTTCTGTGCGGACGCCCGCCTCGAACTGGACTTGACCGGCGACTCGCGGGTGCTGAGATTCTCGTCGTCGAGCTTCGATGCGTCGGTATTCGAGATGATCGCGGGGTTCAGTGCCGGCGCCACCTTGGTTGTCGCTCCACCCGAGATCATCGGTGGCGGCGAGCTCGCGGAGTTGCTGCGCGTCGAGCGGGTCACCCACATCATCACAGCGCCGGCGGCGCTGGGGATCGTCGACCCGGACGGGCTCGACGAACTCCAGGCCGTGGTCGTCGGAGGAGACGTCTGCCCGCCGGAGTTGGTCGCGAAGTTCGCACCCGCCTGTCGTTTCTTCAACAGTTACGGTCCCACAGAGACCACCATCATCATCTCCATGACCGAGCCGCTCGTGCCGGAGGAACGAATCACGATCGGCACCCCGATCGAGGGCGCCGGAGCTGTTGTCCTCGATGCAAGGCTGCATCCCTCTCCGGTCGGCGTGATCGGCGAGCTGTATCTGTCGGGCAGTGGGCTCGCCCGCGGCTACCATGCCCGCGGTGCACTCACGGCAGCTCGATTCGTGGCCAATCCCTTCAGGGGTTCCGGCGAACTGATGTACCGCACGGGCGATCTGGTGCGGTGGACCAAAGACGGACGACTGGACTTCGTCGGGCGAATCGACTCACAGGTGCAATTGCGGGGTCTGCGGATCGAACTCGGTGAGATCGAGGCAGCGCTCAGCAGGTGCGAAGGAGTCGCACAGACCGTCGTGGTCTTGCGCCACGATCCCCACACCGGTGAACAACTGGTGGGATACGTCGTTCCCGATACCAAGGCTGCCCTGGACCCGGAGACCCTGCGCATCAGGGTGGGCGAGACTCTGCCGACCTATATGGTGCCGTCGCAGGTGATGGTCGTCGACGCGTTGCCGTTGAATCCCAGTGGGAAGCTCGACCGACGGGCGTTGCCTGCGCCGTCGTTCGTCGTCCGGGAGTTTCGGGCGCCGACTACGCCGGTCGAGGAGGTCGTGGCGGGTATTTTCGCGGAGGTGCTGGGGCTCGAGCGGGTCGGTCTGGACGACGATTTCTTTGCGTTGGGCGGTAATTCGTTGGTTGCGACGCAGGTGGTGTCCCGGTTGGGTGCGGCGTTGGACACCCGTGTGCCGGTTCGGGTGATCTTCGAGGCGTCGACGGTGGCGGCGCTGGCGGTGCGGGCCGAGCAGCATGCCGGTGAAGGTGGGCGGCCGGCGTTGACCCGTCGGGTGCGGCCGGCGCGGATTCCGTTGTCGTTGGCGCAGCAGCGGATGTGGTTCTTCAACCAGTTCGACCCGGAGTCGGCGGCCTTCAACATTCCTCTGGCAATTCGGCTTTCCGGTGATCTTGACATCGAATTGCTGCAGACAGCATTGGTCGACGTGATCGACCGGCACGAAGCCCTGCGCACCATGTTCCCGGACTCGGGCCACGGGCCGTCTCAGGTAATCGTCCCCACATCTGCGCTCCCGCTGAGTGTGGCGCCGGAGCGGGTAGCTCCGGAGGAGGCACATGCCCGCGTATTCGACTTCGTGGGGCGCGGGTTCGATGTGGCCCGGGAAGTTCCGTTGCGCGTGAGGCTGTTCCAGCTCGACGACCACGAGTTCGTGCTGGCGATGGTAGTGCATCACATTTCCAGCGACGGCGGCTCAGCAGCGCCGATGTCGCGCGACATCGTGGTGGCGTACGCCGCGCGGCGTGAGGGACGGGAGCCAGGCTGGTCGCCGCTCGAGGTGCAGTATGCGGACTACACTCTGTGGCAGCGGGAGATTCTCGGCGCGCAGGACGATCCGACGTCACTGATCTCGGAACAACTGCGGTACTGGACCGAGGTTCTGGCAGATCTGCCGGAGATGGTGGAGCTGCCGACGGATCATCCGCGTCCGGCAGTACAATCACCGCGCGGCGCAAAGGTCGGCTTCACTCTGAGTTCGAATCTGGCCGAGCGTATCGAGCAGCGTGCGCGAGAATATAACTCGACCTTCTTCATGGTCGTCCACGCGTCGCTGGCGGTGCTGATGGCCCACCTGAGCGGAACTGAGGACATCCCCATCGGCACACAGATCGCCGGACGCGGCGACCCGGCACTCGACGACCTCATCGGCATGTTCGGCAACACACTGGTGCTGCGCAGCCGCGTCGCCCCCGCAATGTCGTTCGCCGACATTCTGGCCGACGTCAGGGAAGTCGACCTCGCCGCATTCGGCAACCCCGACGTTCCGCTGGAACGCCTGGTGGAAGTCCTCAATCCCACGCGCTCCACGGCCCATTCAGCGCTGTTCCAGGTACTGCTGGTGGTTCACAATTTCGTCCGGTCCAGGGTAACTCTGCCGGGCCTGGAGATCGCCCCGCTGGAAACGGACATCGTCGGTGCGAAACTCGATCTCGAATTCCATTTCACCGACACCTCGGATTCCGAGGGGCATCGGACCGGAATCGAGGGATCAATCGTCTATGCGCTCGACCTGTTCCAGGAATCGACGGTCGCCCGATTCGCGACCCGACTCGTCACCATCCTCGAGGCGGTCACACGCGATGTGACCGTACCGGTCGGCGAGCTCGAGTTGCGAAGCGTCGACGAGCGTGCGGCGATGGATCGGTGGAATGCCACAGCTGTGGTTGTCGAGGGCGGGACCCTGGTGCATCTCTTCGACGAGCAGGTACGCCGGACGCCGGATGCGGTGGCGGTGGTGTTCGAGGAACAGTCGTTGACCTATGCCGAGTTCGATTCTCGCGCGAATCGGCTGGCCCGATACTTGATCTCACGAGAGGTAGGACCGGAGTCGCTGGTGGGGCTGGGCATGAGTCGCTCCCTCGCGATGATGGTGAGCATTTACGCTGTGCTCAAAGCCGGTGCCGGGTACCTGCCGCTGGATCCGGAGCATCCAGCAGACCGCACCGACTACGTGATTGCGACCGCGAAACCCGTCGTCGTGCTGACCACGTCCAGGGACCGCGGCGACCTGCCGGCGGCGCTGGACGCCGTCGAAGTCGACATGCTGGACCTGTCGGTCTTCGACGCGGAGGCGGTGACCGACGCGTCCAGGCTGGCTCCGCTGCGGCCCGAGAATCTCGCCTACGCGATCTTCACGTCCGGATCGACAGGGCGACCGAAAGGCGTCGCGGTCAGCCACCGCTCGGTGGTCAACCAGATTGCGTGGATGCGTAGCCGCTACGCGCTCGGCGATCGCGACACGGTGTTGCACAAGACGCCCATTACGTTCGACGCATCGGTGTGGGAGTTGTTCTATCCACTACAGGTCGGTGCCCGATTGGTGATTGCCGAGCCTGGGGGACATCGTGACCCCGAGTACCTGCTGCGGATGTCGGACCGGTGGCACGTCACGATCTTGGAATTCGTGCCGTCGATGCTCGCGTTGTTCCTCGCGGAGTCGTCGCTCGCGCTGCCGCGGTCGCTGCGGTACGTCTCGGTCGGCGGAGAAGCGCTGCCCTCGGAGTTGGCCGCTCGGTTCGCCGCGCGCACCGAGGCAGTGCTGGACAATACCTACGGTCCGACGGAAGCCACGGTGACCTCGACCGTGCATCGCTGCCTGCAGGGCGTGGCGGGTCCGATACCGATCGGGAGACCGATAAGGAACACCCGCACGTTCGTGCTGAACCGCCGGTTACACCGCGTGCCCGTAGGCGTGCCGGGGGAGTTGTATCTCGCCGGAATCCAGCTCGCCCGCGGCTATCACGCCCGCGGGGCGCTGACGGCAGAACGTTTCGTCGCCAATCCCTTCGCCGACTCCGGTGAGCGGCTGTACCGCACGGGTGATCTGGTGCGGTGGAATTCGAACGGTGACCTCGAATACCTGGGCCGCACCGATTTCCAGGTGAAGCTACGTGGCCTGCGGATCGAACTCGGGGAGATCGAGGCCGCGCTGACGGCAGACGAGTCGGTGGACCAGGCCGTTGTGGTCGTGCGCGACGGTGAATTCGGTCGGCAATTGGTCGGGTATGTGCTGCCGTCCCGCGGGCGGACCGTCGACGTCGAGGCGACACGCGAGGTGGTGAGCACATCGCTGCCGAAGTACATGGTGCCCGACGTGCTGGTCGTGCTCGACGCGTTGCCGTTGAATCCCAGTGGGAAGCTCGACCGACGGGCGTTGCCCGCGCCGTCGTTCGTCGTCCGGGAGTTTCGGGCGCCGACTACGCCGGTCGAGGAGGTCGTGGCGGGTATTTTCGCGGAGGTGCTGGGGCTCGAGCGGGTCGGTCTGGACGACGATTTCTTTGCGTTGGGCGGTAATTCGTTGGTTGCGACGCAGGTGGTGTCCCGGTTGGGTGCGGCGTTGGACACCCGTGTGCCGGTTCGGGTGATCTTCGAGGCGTCGACGGTGGCGGCGCTGGCGGTGCGGGCCGAGCAGCATGCCGGTGAAGGTGGGCGGCCGGCGTTGACCCGTCGGGTGCGGCCGGCGCGGATTCCGTTGTCGTTGGCGCAGCAGCGGATGTGGTTCCTCAACCAGTTCGACCCGGAGTCGGCGGCATACAACATTCCGCTTGTGGTCCGCCTGTCCGGTGAACTGGATGTGGCAGCGATACAGGCTTCGGTGCGCGACGTGTTCGCTCGGCACGAGGCCTTGCGGACGGTGTTCCCGGACTCGGTCCAGGGGCCGGCACAGCGCATCGTGCAGGCGTCGAGAGTGTCGATGGACCTGACGCCGATTCCGGTCGCGGACGAGGAAGAGCTGCGGATGCGGGTGGCCGCATTGCTCACGGCGGGCTTCGAGGTCACGGAATCGGTGCCGGTGCGCGGGGCGCTGTACCGGATGTCGAAGTCCGAGCACGTCTTGGCGGTGGTGGTGCACCATATCTGCGCGGACGGTTTCTCGACCGGGCCGATGGGCCGAGACGTGTTGGTGGCATATGCCGCCCGGCACGCAGGGCACGAGCCGTCCTGGACGCCGTTGCCGGTGCAGTATGCGGATTACGCGTTGTGGCAGCGGGAGGTGCTGGGTTCGGAGGACGATCCGGGATCGTTGATGTCGCAGCAGATCGCGTACTGGTTGGGTGCGTTGTCGGGGCTGCCGGATGCGCTGGCGTTACCTACCGACCGGCCACGCCCGGCGGTTCGGTCGGGCCTCGGTTCCAGCGTGGATTTCACCGTGCCGGCGGCAACGGTGGCGCGTCTCGTGTCGCTTGCGCGAGAGGCGGGTGCGACGCCGTTCATGGTGGTGCACGCGGCGCTAGCGGTGCTCTTGGCGAGGCTGAGTGGGGCCACCGATATCGCGATCGGGTCGCCGATCGCGGGCCGTGGTGATGCGGCGTTGGACGATCTGGTGGGCATGTTCGTCAATACGTTGGTGTTGCGGGCGCAGTACCAGCCGGACGAATCGTTCGCGGAGCTACTGGGGCGGATCCGCGATGCCGATCTCGAGGCGTTCTCTCGGGCGGATGTTCCGTTCGAACGATTGGTGGAAAGGCTGAATCCGATTCGGTCTCAGTCGTTCTCTCCGTTGTTCCAGGTGATGTTGGCGTTTCAGAACTTCAGTCGGCCGGCGGTGCAGCTTCCGGAATTGACGGTCTCGCCGGTGGAGGTCGATCGGCAAGCGGTGCAGTTCGACCTGTCGATGACTGTGGGTGAGTCGGCAGATGGCGGCGGTGGATTCGTGGGGAGGCTGTCCTACGCGACGGATGTGTTCGACGGCGCGACGGTGCGCGAGATCGCGCGCAGGTTCGTGCGAATTCTCGAAGCGGTGGTGGAGGATCCGATGATGCCGGTGGGCGACATCTCGATCGTCGAAGAGAACGAGCGGCGTCAGATGCTGCGCGAGTGGAACATCACGGGACACGACGTCCCGGATGGACTGTTGCTCGACGGATTCGATGCGCAGGTGGCCCGAACACCGGACGCGGTGGCAATCGTGTACGACAACGAGTCGCTGTCGTATGCCGAGTTCTCTGCTCGGGTGAACCGATTGGCTCGAAGATTGATCGACGAGGGTGTACGACCGGAGTCGTTGGTGGCATTGGGGATGCGCCGGTCGCTGGAGTTGGTGACAGGAATCTACGCGGTGCTCCGAACGGGTGCTGCATTCGTGCCGTTGGACCCTGATCAACCCCCGGCACGCAACGACTACATCCTGGAAACCACAGGACCCGTCTGCGTCCTGTCCACCTCCCGAGACGGATTCGACACGTCCCGGAATCGCGTGCTGAACGTTGACGCCCTCGATTTGTCGGTGTATTCGTCCGAGCCGGTTGGGGAGTCCGAAGTCGTGACGCCCGCACGGCCGGAAAATCTGGCGTACGTGATCTTTACATCTGGATCGACCGGGCGGCCCAAAGGGGTTTCGGTCAGCCACCGCGCGATTGTCAATCAAATGTCCTGGTTGGCAGCCGAATACGAGCTCGGCGACTCCGATGTCGTGGTGCAGAAGACGCCGGTGACGTTCGACGTGTCGATGTGGGAACTACTGGTTCCGCTGGCCGTCGGTGCCCGGATGATCGTCGCGCGTCCAGACGGTCATCGGGATCCGGACTATCTGCTGTCACTGATGCACGACTCCGGTGTTACCGTGGCCGCGTTCGTACCGTCGATGCTGGCGGCGCTCCTGGCCGATCCGGAGGCGTGTCTACCGGATTCGTTGCGGTGTGTTTTTGCCGGTGGGGAAGAATTGCCGGTGGAGTTGTCTGCGCGATGTGCGTCGCGGTCGAAGGCTCGTCTCGACAACAAGTACGGTCCCACGGAATATGCGGTCACCGCGACGTCCCACCGATGCGACGGACTCGAGCGGGAATCGGTCCCGATTGGTGAACCTGTTTGGAACACCACCGCACTGGTCTTGGATCGACGTCTCCACCCGGTGCCCATCGGGGTCGAAGGAGAGCTGTATCTGGCAGGAGTGCAGCTGTCTCGCGGCTATCATCGCCGCCAGGGGCTGACGGCGGAGCGATTCGTGGCCGATCCGTTCGGGGCAGCAGGGACGCGTCTCTATCGCACGGGGGACGTGGTCAAGTGGAACCCACGCGGACAGCTGATGTATCTGGGTCGGCTGGACTCTCAGGTGAAGGTGCGCGGGCTGCGTATCGAGCTCGGCGAGATCGAGACCGCGCTGGTGGCGCAGCAGACGATCGTGCAGGCCGTTGTGATCGTGCACGACGGCGAGTTCGGTCAGCAGCTGGTCGGGTACGTGGTCCCCGCAGGCGGTCGGTTGATCGACGTGGAATCGGTCCGTGCCACGGCCGGCAGGTCGCTGCCCCAGTACATGGTGCCGGATGTGCTGATGGTACTCGACGAATTGCCTCTGACCGCGAGCGGCAAGCTGGATCGGAACGCATTGCCTGCCCCGGCGTTCACGAAGCGGGAGTTCCGGGGGCCGACGACGCGCGTCGAGCGAATCGTGACCTCGGCGTTCACCGACATTCTCGGTGTCGAACAGGTGGGGCTGGATGACGACTTCTTCGCGTTGGGCGGCAATTCCCTGGTCGCGCCCAGGATCGTCGCCCGATTGAAGCAGGACCTGAGTGCGGCAGTTCCGTTGCAGTGGCTGTTCACGGATCCCGGCGTCGAAGGATTGGCCGCTCGGATCGAGAACGGAGCCACGGGTCCGGTGGAGGAAGGGTTCGGGCCGCTGCTTCGGATCCGAGCGGACGGTGAAGAGGGCACGCCGCTGTTCTGTATCCATCCCATCGTCGGACTGTCGTGGTGCTACTCGGGTCTACGTCAGTACCTCGACCCTGATCTGCCGATCTACGGCATCCAGAGTCCGTCGATTCTCGAGGACAGCTATCTTCCGGAGTCTCTCGATGAACTTGCGGACCGGTACGTCCGTGAGATCCGCCAGATCCGACCATCCGGTCCGTACCGATTGCTCGGCTGGTCACTCGGCGGTGTCATCGCGCATGCGATCGCGGTCCGGATTCAGGCAGCCGGCGAGGGTGTGGAATTGCTGGCCATGATGGACAGCTTCGCCGGTCCGACGGCGGTCGAGGAAGGGTCGCCCACGGAGGTCTCGGTGCGTGAGTTGCTGGGTGGGTTCGGTATCGAAGAGACAGCAGTCGACCGCATCTCCGACCCGAGCCTCGGTGGTGTCGCTGTCGCGCTGGCCGAAATGTCCGGGCACTCCGTAGAGCACACCGAAAAGGTCGTGAGGCGGCTCGTGTCGGCGGCGGACCGAAACTCGAGATTGATGTCGGAGTACCGGCCTGCATGCTTCGACGGAGACATTGTGTTCTTCACCGCGGCGGCCGACGATGCCACCGGCGGGAGGGCGGCCCGCGGATGGGAGAACGCGGTCACGGGGGTGGTGCACAACCACGCCGTGGCTGTCACGCATTGGCAGATGACGTCACCCGACGCTCTCGCCGTCGTCGGCCCGATCGTGAACCAGGCCCTGAGAGAGCAATCGACATCGTGAGCGAACAGGTCAGGCGAGTCGCCCGACGCTGAGCGTCAGCGCGCCGAGCATGGCCTCGCAGGACCGCGCCGCACACGCACACGCCTGAACCGTCGCGGTGTCGATGGCCGGGCGTCCCGCCTGGGACCGCCAGAACCGCAGGGCCGTCAGCGCGACGCGCGAGATCTGCTCCGGGGCGGCGTCGGCGGGCATGCCGAGGCGGATGTGCGGCGACATGCCCTCGCCGCCGAGCACCCGCTCGAGGAGCACGACATCCGCGTCCCGCAACTGCAGACCGCCGGTGCGCAGCCCCGACAACACCCGTAACTCACGGAACACATGGGTGTCCGCGAGCAGCCGATCGGCCGCTCTGCTCAGGCTGCGGCTCGCCGACGACGGTGTCCGGGCCAGCACGGCCTTCAGCGATCTGAGCGCCGAGTGTGCCTTCAGTTCGGTGCTGCGCTGACCGAACTGCAGATGCAGTGTGCGGCGAAGGTCCTCGAGACCACTGTGCGCCGTCAGCTCACGGGCCAGTGCCGGGGCGTCGGTCGCGCCCGCGCGAATCAGCCTGACCGCGAACCGGATACCGAACAGACCGAAACAGTCGAGAAGGTCGCGTCGTTGCCGGGGCGACAGCACGAGATCGGCGTCCTCGGCGGTGAACCGTCTGACCGAACGCAGCGCGGACTCGAGTGCGCTGTCCGGAACCGCAGCGAGGACGGCGAGGTCGTCGAACTCGGTCTGACGCAGCGTGCGGCCGCGGAGCGCGAGAAGACCCGACACGGGGAGCAGGCTCCGTTGCACCCGGCGACCCGCGTCGTCCGCGGCGGCCCGGGCCGCATCGAGGGTGCGTTCGCGACCGCCCTTCACCTCGTCGGCCCGCGACAGCACACCGACGATGCCGAGCGGACCGGCGGCCGTGCCGACCCGGGTCTGCAACTGGTCGAGCAACCGCACGTCCGCCCCGTCGGTACCTCGGGTCAGGTAGACGACGGCGTCGACGTCGCATGGCCTGTCCTCGGGAAGGAGCAGCGCCCTGGTGCGCGCCGACACGTCCCGCGAGTTCGACGACGTTCCGGGAGTGTCGACGAGCGTGAACTCGCCGAGCAGCGCCGACGGCCACCCCACCTGCAGCCGCTCCACCCGATCCGCGGTCACCGTCCCCAGATCCAGCGAGAGCCTGCCCTCGTCCCGGTGCACGGGCAGTCGCGTCCGGCGTCCGGCATCGTGGGTGAGATCGATCCGTGGCGTGGCGGACTGCTCGAACCACGTGACCACCCGGGTGCACTCGGTGGCGTCGGTGGGCGCGATCTCCTCACCGACGAGGGCGTTGAGCAGCGTCGACTTCCCGGCCTTCAGTGTGCCGGTGAGGGCCACGCGGAGCGGCTCCTCGAGGCGTGCGCTGCAGTGCCGGAGTTCCTCGACGGTGGCGGGGTCGCTGCGCAGTTCGTGCCGGGCGGCATCGATCAGCTGGCGGGTCTGCGAACCCAGGCGAGTGACGCTCATGCCGCCACCTGCCCCGCGAATCCGACGGCCTGCGTTCGGATCTGCCGCAGCGTGTCGAGCTCCGTGCGGATCTGCGACGACCGCGTCGCACGGTGGTCGTCGTGCATCTTCGACGTGTCCGTCGCCGCGCGGAGCGAATCGTCGACGGATCGGAGCATCTCGTTGGCGAGGTCGGTGAAATGGTCGCGCAGGACGCGCTGCACCTCGCGCAGCCGCTGCTTCGACTCCTTGCCCACCTGGAAGATCACGTCGTCCATCAACCTCGACACCGCCACCTTCGCCTCCGCCTGTCTGCGGGCGGTACGCGCCTTCCGATCCTCGCGATACGTGTTGGCGCCGAGCAGAACTCCCGCGCCGATCGAGAAGGGATTCACCAGTGCCAGGCCTGCGAGGCTCGTGACGAGGCCGACCATCAGCACGCCACCGTACGACCCGCGCATGCTGGAGAGGACGCGCTGTGTGAAACCCTGCGCGCTCTCGAGGGATTCGAGGGTGTTGACGGGTTCGAGCACATGATCTACGTTGTCGATGCGCAGCGCGGGAACCGGGACCTTGCCGTCCTCGGCGAAACGCTGTGCGACCGAGAGTGCGAGGGCCTGCGAACGGGTGTGGGCCATCACGAAGTTGTCCCGCACACACGTCGCGATCTCGCCGTCGAGCCAGGAACCGAACTCCTGCCATCGCGGTGCCGGGTCGGACTTGCCGATGTCCTCCTCCGCCGCGCGGATGACGGTGCGCAGACGATGACGCAGGTCGTGCTCGATGTCCGTCATCAACTCGATCGCGCCGTCGGCCAGCGTGTACTGCCAGTTCGCGGATCGCTGCCGGAGCTGATCGGCCGCCGCACGGGCTCGGGTCATCTGTTCGAGCAGTGTGGCGCCACGCTGAGGATCGCGCAGCGCATCCAGTTCGGCGCTCAGCGACAACGACAGATGGTCGGTGACGGTGCGAACATCGGCGATCACCGAATTGCGGAGCACGACATCCGCTTGTGCGACGACCTGATTGCGCAGATAGTCGACCAGCTGTGGGATGCCGGATTCGACGTCGAGTGCGTCGTCGCCGGCCTCGCGGGCGTCCGCGTGCATCAGTGCGGACACCGGCAGCAGCGGCAGAGGTAGGTCCGCATTCTGCAGGTGGGTGCGGTTGGCCTTCTGGATGTCTGCCCACTGCGGATAGAAATCGATCTTGTTGACGACGCAGATCACCACCGGGCACAGCTTGTGCACCTGCGTGAGCAGAGCGATCTCGGGTTCGGTGTATTCCTGGCTCGCATCGGAGACGAACAGCACCGCGTCGGCAGTGGGGACGAGTGCGAGGGTGTCTGCGGCACGGGCGGGGGCGTGACCGGAGAATCCGGGCGCGTCGACCAGCACCACCGGCCCGTACTCGACGACCACCGGCTCGTGCCGGGACTGCGCCGTCGCCGACACGTCCGCGTCGACGAGCGCACCTGCCACCGAACTGACACCCTTGTCGGTCAGGCCGAGCACCACGACCCGCGTCCGCGGATCCGCGAGACGAGCCTCGGTGTGCGACAGCCGGGTCAGGAGATCTCCGCGACCCGCAGTTCGGGTGAGTGCCGCGAGCCGCGCCAGCAGCGCCGCCATCGACGCGGTGGTCTCGGCAGGAAGATTCGGGCGCGAAGGGGTGGTGACGGCTGGGGATTCGGGGGTGGCGTTCATGATCTCCGCAAGAGTGGGTGACGGACGTTCGGGAGAGGGAAGTGGCGGGCCCGCGTGCAGGGGAGTCGGGCGGGCCCGCCACGTCGAGGTCAGAACACGTGCTGGTCGACGGTCGTCGCAGTCAGGCTCTGATCGTGGGTGTCGACAGTGGTACCGGAATCGGCCGTCAACCCCGACGAGTGGCTCGTCGCGCTCGTCGCGTCGAGTGACGTGCCGGTGTCGAGCGCGGTGCTCGAGTCGTACGCGGTGGCGGAGTCGTACGAGGTCGCCGTGTCGAAGGTCGGCGCGGCGTCGGTCGTACTCGTGAGGTCGGTCGTGGTGGTGTCCGTTGTCGTGGTGTCGTTGCCGAGACCCGTGTTCGAGGTCGTGTGATCCGCCGACGAAAGATCGCTGGTCGCCGCGGTGCTGGTGACGGCCGTGGACGGGGTGGTCTCCTGGGACTGGCCGTGGTCCGCGGCCGGCGCCGTTGCCGCCGTGGTGGTCGCCTCCGGTGTGTGGGTCGCGGTGGACGATGCTGTCGTCGTCTCGGATCGGCCGAGATCCGCGGTGGGCGCCGTCGCGTTCTGCGTGGCGGAGTCGGACGCAGTCGCCGCTTCTCGCGTGCCCTCGTCGGCAGAGATCGATGTGGCATCCGAATTCCGCGTATTCTGCTGATCCGCAACCTGATTCTGATTCTGCGCGGACGTCGCCGACACGGAAGTCGGTTCCGCGTTGGTCTGCCGAATCGTCGTGTCGAGGGGCTGCGACGTCACCCTCTCATCGGAGTGTGTCGACACCGGGGTCGTCGTGATCGGCTGCGTCGCGACCGGGCTGCTCTGAGTGAACGCGGGCTGGGTTGCGGAAGCGCCGGCCTGGTTCATCGGCGACTCGCCGCGGCCGCTGTTTCCGAATGAAGTCGACGGGCCGGCCTGTGCGGTCTCGTGGCCCGCTCCCGCGGCCCCAGCATTGTGGGCGTCGATGCGTCCGTCGTGGTCAGAGGCGGCGGTGCTGTTGAGGTGGGTTTGGTCGGCGGTGTCGTGGCCGGCGTTCTCGGACCCGCGATCGCTGTTGTCGCGGGGTGAATCGTGGCGGGACTCGTCGGCCGGCTGCGAATTCTGCTGCGGCGCACCATGCTGAGAAGATTCTCCGCCGGTGGGGCTCGCAGGGTGGAGGTCGCGCAGGAGCCCGTCGAGTCCGTTGCGCAGAAGGTCCGCCGCGTGGGGTGCGCCGCCCAGGTCGGGCTGCGGTGCCTGCACGTCGATTGTGGTGTGCGGGCCGGGGACGTCGTGATCGAGGACGGCCGATGGGTGGATTTCGCTTCTCGTCATGAGTGCTCCTTCATCTCGGGTTTGCCCCTTCGAGGCGACTGCCGACGACGTTATGGGCCGTTCCTGGGAAGACCATGGGAGGACGCTGCACCTTCCCTAGGGGCGCGCGAAGCCACGTACACAGGAACATCGCAGGAAGCACACAGCGGTCGGCACAGGAAGGCGGTCTAGCGTTTCGATCGGCGGGAAAGGCACCTGCTGTCACCACGGAACGGAGATCACGACATGCGGACATCGATGGGGATCAGTATGGGTTCCGACTCGTTCGTGTCCGCACAGATGCACGGTGAATGGCCGACGCACCAGGCGGACGACGGATTCACGGTGGTGCGGCACTCGGCCGAACTCGCGCTGTCGTCGAGCAGCGCACCCACCCTCGGCCCGCACCGCAGCGGACCGCTTCCGCAGGGCAGCATCGTGTTTCGTGACTTCATCGACAGGGTCGGCGATCCCGTTCCGGTGATCGGCGACGACGGGACCCGGACCCCGGCCGTGCAGCTGGTGACCACCGCGCTCGACTGCCTCATTCGTGGCCGCACCCCGGTGCCCGGCCATGTGGTGGTCGCGGCTCCCGCAGCCTGGTCGGGATACGCCGTCGAGGAACTCGAGGACGAGATCCGACGATGGGGCCTCTTGCGGAATCGCACCCTCACGGTGATCCCCGAAACCAGTGCGGCACTGACATGGATCTCCCGGGTCGAGAAACTCGACGAATTCTCGACACTGCTGCTGTGCGACGTCGGAGCCCATTCCCTCGACCTGACCCTGGCCACGAGGCGCGGCGCTGATTTCGGTGTGGTCCGATCGACGCGGAGCACCGACTTCAGCGGAGACCACGCAGACCGGCTGCTGATGGGACATGTGGTCGCGCTCGTCCAGAACGCGAACCCGGACTTCGACGTCGACGATCCTGCCCACCGCGGCGCGCTGACCGAACTCGCCGCCCGCTGCCGGAGTGCAAAAGAGCGGTTGTCGCAGGACACCTCTGCCGTGGTGACCGTCGCGCTTCCCGATATCCGACGTCAGATACGCGTCATGCGTTCCGAATTCGAGGATGTCATCCGCGGATCACTCACCCGGGCCGCGAACACGGTGGCACGTGAACTCGAACGCCTCGACGAGACCGGCACCCCAGTCGACGCCGTCGTCCTCCTCGGCGGCGGAGCGGCGGTCCCGCTCGTGACGGAGCTGCTCTCGACGGCCGTGAACGTCCCACTCGTCGTCTCATCCGAGCCGGCGACGGCGTCCGCCCGCGGCGCGGCGGTCATCGCCGAACGGGCATCGCTCGGACAATCGGGTTCCCGGGTGATGTCGGCACCGGGACCGTGGGTGAAACCACCGGCGGCGCCACGACCGATCGTGGCGGCAGCGTGGTCGCGCGTGCTGCCCCCGTCCGCATCGGCCGAGGCGCCGACCCGACGCGTCGCGCCGACCAGTGTGCCGGTGAGGAAGACACAGAAGTCCGGTATCCGGGGATGGATGGTTGCGGCAAGCGCCGCCGCGCTCGTCCTCCTCGGCGCGGGAGCGGCGGCAACCCAACTGGTCGGCCGGGACGACACGCCCTCGGCAACGACCACCACAACCTCGTCCGCCGACGAGACTGCGCAGGACGACACTTCACAGGACGGCACCGTGCAGGAGTACACCGTGCAGAACCCGGCACCCGCCCAGCCGATGGGCGGCGGAACGCCGGGCCGCGGCGGCGCCGGACCACGGTAGGTCAGACCTCGGTGAGAGCGCCAGCCGACAGTGAGGCGTAGATGAGCATGAACACGAACAACATCCAGCCCGCTCCCTGCCAGACCTGCCACCGGCCACCGGCCCGCCACACCCGGTAGGTCTGCACGAAAGCTCCGACCCCGCCCACGAGCAGCAACGCGGGTGGGCCGAAGACAAGGACGTACTTTTCTCCGCCGGCACACTCCATCATCGACTCGGCGCAGTCACCGGACCCGATCGACATCCACGCGACCGAGAGGAGCGCAACGACCACTGCACCGCCCATGACCGCCACCGTGTACATGGCGGCGCGGCGAAAAGTGAGATCGGCGCCCGAAGTCATCATGTCGGAGGTTACGCCGTGCGCAGCGCGGGCCGTCACGGAAAACAGCAGCGCCCCCACCGTGATCGGTGGGGGCGCTGCTGTTCACTGCTGTCGGCTAGCTCTTCCGGCCAGGTGCCTTCGCGCCTGCCTTGAAACCGAGTCCGCCAGGCTTGGCCGGCGGCGGAGCCTTCACCGTTTCCGGTGCCTTGCCGTTGGATCCGTCGCCGTTCGACTCCTCGACCTTCGGAGCCGCGGTCTCGGTTGCCTCGGCCTTCGGTGCTTCAGCTGCGGGAGCCTCGGCCGCGGGCGCTTCGGCCTTCGGAGCTGCGGCCTTGGGGGCCGCGGCCTTGCGGGCTCCGGGAGCCTTGGCGCCGCTCTTGAAACCGAGCCCACCGGCCTTCGCCACCGGGGGAGCCTTCGGCGCCTCGGCAGCGGGGGCCTCGGAAGCGGAGGACGTGTCGGCAACCTGCGGTTCGGCAGCCTGGGGTTCGGCGACTGCCGGCTCGGCGGGAGCGTCCGCGGGAGCGGCCTTCGCGCCGGGAGCCTTCGCCTTGCCCTTCATCTGCAGACCCTTGCCCGGTGCCTTGGCGCCGGACGCGAGTCCGAGTCCCTTCGGCTTCGCCGCGGGGGCGTCCTGAGCAGGGGTTTCCGCTGCGGGAGCCTCGGTCGCCGGTGCATCGGCAGCCGGAGCGGCGGCCTTCGCGCCGGGAGCCTTGGCGGCACCCTTCATCTGCAGACCCTTGCCGCCCGGTGCCTTCGCGCCGCCGGCGAGTCCGAGGCCCTTGGGCTTGGGTGCCTCCGCTGCAGGCGCCTCCGTACCGGCAGCCTCGGCCGGAGCGGGAGCAGCCTTCTTGGCGCCGGGTGCCTTCGCACCGCCTGCCATGCCGAGCCCCTTGCCGGGTGCCTTGGCGCCGGGAGCCTTCGCCCCGGGTGCCTTGGCCAGGCCCTTCATCGCCAGGCCCTTGCCTGCGGGAGCTTCCGTGGCGGCCGGCGTTGCGGCGGCCTCCTCGACCTCCTCGACGCGCTCCTTCTCCACCACCTCGGCCTTGGCCTCGGCTGCTGCGGGTGCGGCCGGCTCGGCCGGCTTCTCGCGGGGGATGACCTTGATGTTCTCGCTCAGCTTCTCGGGCTCGAGCCGCGTGATGGACGAGAGCATCAGCTGGGCGACGTCGACGACCTCGACACCCTCGCCCTGACCGGACTCCTGGCGAGCCGTGACACCGTCGGTGAGCATGACGCGGCAGAACGGGCAGCCGGTCGCGATCTTCTTCGGATCCGTGCTGAGCGCCTCGTCGACCCGGTCGATGTTGATGCGCTTGCCGATGTTCTCTTCCATCCACATGCGGGCACCACCGGCACCACAGCACATGGACCGTTCGCCGTGACGGGGCATTTCCTTCAGCTTCGCGCCGGAGGCTTCCATCAACTCGCGGGGTGCGTCGTAGACCTTGTTGTGGCGGCCGAGGAAGCAGGGGTCGTGGTAGGTGACGTCCTCACCGACGGACGCGACCGGAATCAGCTTCTTCTGGCGGACCAGGCGGTTGAGCAGCTGAGTGTGGTGAACCACCTCGTACTCGCCGCCGACCTCCGGGTACTCGTTGCCGAGCGCGTTGAAGCAGTGCGCGCAGGTGACGACGATCTTGCGCTTGCGCTGCTCGACGCCGTCGAAGACCGAGTTCAGCAACTCGATATTCTGCATGGCGAGCTGCTGGAACAGGAATTCGTTACCCGCGCGGCGAGCGGAGTCACCGGTACACGTCTCGTCGGCGCCGAGCACCATGAACTTCACGCCGGCGGTGGCGAGCAGCTCGGCGACGGCCTTGGTGGTCTTCTTGGCACGGTCCTCGTAGGCGCCGGCGCAGCCGACCCAGAAGAGGTACTCGTAGTCCTCGAAGCTGTCTGCATCCTGGCCGAACACCGGGATCTCGAAGTCCATCTCATTGATCCAGTTGAGACGGTCCTTGGAGTTCTGACCCCAGGGGTTGCCCTTGTTCTCGAGGTTCTTGAACAGGCCGGCCAGCTCGGAGGGGAACTCCGACTCGATCAGCACCTGGTAGCGGCGCATGTCGATGATGTGGTCGACGTGCTCGATGTCGACGGGGCACTGCTCGACACACGCGCCACAGTTGGTGCAGCTCCACAGCGTCTCGGCGTCGATGACCGGAGCCAGCTCGCCTTCGACGGTGTCGCCGACCAGCTTGCGCTCGGCCTCCTGGCGTGCAGCCTCGGGGATCGCGGCCAGCTTGGCCTCGTCCACGGCGCCGTCACCGTTCACCAGGCCTACCTCGTCGCCGCCCATGTCCTTGCGGCCACCGGCCAGCAGGTACGGGGCCTTCGCATATCCGTGGTCGCGCAGCGACGTGATCAGCAGCTTCGGCGACAGCGGCTTGCCGGTGTTCCACGCGGGGCACTGCGACTGGCAGCGACCGCACTCGGTGCAGGTGGTGAAGTCCAGCCAGCCCTTCCAGGAGAAGTCCTCGATGTTGCCGGCGCCGAACGTGTCGGTATCCGGATCGGCGTCCTCCATGTTGATGGGCTTGCCACCCGACATCATGGGCTTGGCCGCACCGAGGGCGACGTCGCCGTCGTCCTCACGCTTGAAGTAGATGTTCGCGAACGCCGCGAAGCGGTGCCAGGCGACACCCCAGGTGATGTTGCGGCCGACGACGTAGAGCCAGATCATGCCCGACATCAGCTTGACGAAGGCGAAGAACGCGACCATGTTCGGGCTCGCGGGCAGCAGTTTCGCAAGGTTCATCGTGAAGAAGTCGGTCCACGGGTTGGCGTGGCCGTAGGTGGCGATCTTGCCGGCCTTCACGAAGATCATGCCCAGGCCCTCGATGAGGACGACGGCCTCGACGAAGTACGCGGCCTTGAAGTCGGAACCACTGAAACGGGACAGCCGGGCGGGCACGCGGGGGTGGTTGAGCTGGCGGATCACGATCAGTGTGGTGATACCGATGACCGTGCCGAGACCCAGGATCTCGTCGATGAAGTGGTAGACGGCGGTGTTGCCGACCAGCGGCCAGTGGAACGCCGGGTCGAACGTCTGCCCGTACGCCTCGAACCACACGATGGCTCCGAGCATGAAGCCGACCATGACCAGCCAGTGAGCCCAGCCGACGGTGCGGAACTTGCTCATGCGGGTGTGCGCGATGAACTCGACGCACATCTGCTTGAAGCGCGGGAAGAAGGGGCGCCATCGGTCCGGGGCCGACTGGCCGATCCGGACGACGTTGACCATCTTCAATGCGCCAGTGATGAAGGAGAACCAACATACGAGGCTCAGCAGCACGCCGATGGTGCCCAACGTGATCGTCAGGGCATTCATGTCGCGGCCTTTCGTTTCAGGGCGGCAGGGCGGCCACCTCGGGACTGCTCGTGATCCTAACGCTTGCTAAGTTACCCGCTAGTAACTTATTTAGTCTACCTGCGGGTAACTTACCGGTGTTCGGCGGGATCTCTGCAGCTCGGGCGCCGATAGGGCATGTGGTGCATGCCACAATCGGACTTTCTGTTCGTCACGTTAAAGGGTCGAAATTGCGGCGCTCACCCAAGGTTGCCCTAACTTCGGCCGAAGGCCGCCGGAGGCCGTCCGAGCGGCTTCGTGAGAGGGCTTCAGGGGTCGTTTTCGTCACGAATTCGACGCGGTTGCATTGCGGCCGGATAACGATGGGCAAATATTCCGCGCACGCACGTCCGTCCTGTCGATAACCACGCCGAGTGACGTAATTCATCTCGTGTAATTCGCGCGAATTACACCCGTTCGATTTGCTACCGATCGGTAACTTGCGGGCGCGATGAATTTTTCGTCAATGAACATTTCGGCCGTGATTCCGCTGTTACTCTGAGCGTGTTTTCCGGCCCTGGCCAGCGGCCGCACGGGGGGGCCGTGCAGTGCACTTCGATCACACCAGTACTTCGTCGGGACGCTCCTGAAATGAGGCATCAATGATCGTGAGAAAAGCTGCAGTGACGGCAGGCATGGCGGTGGCCGCCATGGGTCTTGCTGCCGGAGTGTCGCATGCGGGGCCAGTGGCAGCACCCGCTCCTGCGGCGCCTGTTCCGGCAACGGCGGCGCCCGCGGTTCCTTCGCTGCCGTTCCACGACGTCGCGTCCCGCGAGGAGAATGACAGGGCGTTCGGCCAGTTCGGTGCGCAGGTCGGCATCGCCGTCACGGTCGGAAGCCTGGTCGGAACGATTGCGGGGGCCGGAATCGGCTGTATCGCAACACTTCCCGCTGGCTGCGTCGCCGGACTGGTGACTGGGGCCGGGATCGGCGGGGTCGTCGGAACCATCGTCGCCGGTGGTCCCACTCTCGGTGTCAGTGCGTACCAGTTGTGGGAGACGTACAACGCCGCTCCGGGGACGTCGATCTACGCGGACAGAGACGAGTAGAGAGCGCCTCGCCTCGGCGCCCGGCCCTGTCGTGTCCCGCACGGCGGGGCCGAGTCGTGCGTGGGGGCCGCCGGGAAGAAACCGACCGGTTCCCCGCTTTGTGTAGGAATAACTACATCCCTGGCTGGTGCCATTCTTGGAATTCGATCCCGCTGCCGTTCTGAGCGCAATTTTTCATAACCCTTCGCAGACTATTTCGCGAGCGCCTTTTCTCGAGGCGAGACTCAATTGGGATCTGTCACAGCCGCAAGTTACTGTTTAGCAACGGATGGGGTTGAAATCTTAAGGGGATGGAATGAAGTTGCGTCGTTTCGTTACGACTTCGGCACTTTTGGTGGGTGTGCTCGCGACCGGGTCCGGGGTGGCGGTCGCGGAACCCGTCGCCGAGCCCGGCACCGAAATCGGATACGAGTCCCACATCGAGGACCGCACGGTCGTGACCACGATCGACGCCGGCGCCTTCGCGCTCGCATCGGACGGGAAGTCCGTCGCGATCAAGGATGCGGGTGGGGCAACTGTCGTTTCCCTCCCGCTTGCGTACCGGTTCGACGGATTGCAGTTCCCGTTCGAGGAAGAGATCACCGAAGACGGAAAGACCCTGCGCCTGACGCCGAGCGTCGACAAGGCCGAGGCGACGCCGATCTCGCCCGAGGATCGGATCACGCCCATCGCGCTGCACGACGTGGCGTCGATCGACGAGAACACCAGGGCCCAGTCGGCGTTCCAGCAGCAGCTCGGCATCGCGATGACGGTCGGCAGTCTCGGCGGCACCATCGTGGGCGGAATCCTGGGATTCGCCGTCGGCTGCGTGGTCGGGACGCCGGTCGCGGTCTTCGGATGCCTGCCGTTCGGCGTGACGGGCGCGGGAATCGGTGCCCTTCTCGGCACGATCGTGGTGGGCGGCCCCACGCTTGCCATCGCCGGTATCGACCTGATCAACACGCTGAACGCACCGCCCGGCACCACGAAGTGGGTGAAGTAGCTGCACCCGGCAGTACCTCAGACGCCGCCCGCCTCCCTTCGGAGGCGGGCGGTTCGTCGTTGTGCGGCCTCGCGGAAGTGAACCTCGTCACACCCGCGGAGGCGACCTGCCTGGTTAGCCCATGCTTAGGCTAACCTTCGTCCGTCACAGCGCTGCTCTCGAAACGGATCTCGATGAACCTCCGACGGTTTACTGCCACCTCCATGCTCGTCGTCGCGGCGATGGGCGTCGGAGCGGCCACGTCATACGCGGATCCGGCCGCCGCACCCCAGCCGGGTGCGGAACAGGGCATCCCGAACATCAACTACCAGACCGCTCGCGACGGTGACGCCGCTGTGGCCACCCTCGACGCCGGCGCCTTCTCGATCAACGCCGCGAACGACACCGTCGACGTGGTCGACGACGGCGGCCGCGTCGTCGCCTCCATTCCCACGTTCTTCCGGGTCGACGACCTGCAGCATCCCTTCGCCGTGGCGGTCGACGAGTCCGCTCGCGTCCTGCGACTCGTCCCGAACATGGATCCGTCGGCCGCGACCCCCGTCCCCGTGTCGGAACGCCTCACCCTCGACGGCGTCGCCGCACCGCAGGACAAACAGGAA
Organism: Rhodococcus sp. ACPA1; assembly: GCF_002300195.1. Taxonomy (NCBI): domain Bacteria; kingdom Bacillati; phylum Actinomycetota; class Actinomycetes; order Mycobacteriales; family Nocardiaceae; genus Rhodococcus; species Rhodococcus sp. ACPA1. The sequence goes on from NZ_NSDX01000001.1 coordinate 138,616, forward strand.
CGCGACGACCGCGCACTCGACGACTTCCAGCAGCAACTCGGGATCACGAGCGCGATCACCGCGATCGTCGCTGCCATCATCGGCGGGGCGATCGGCTGCGCGATCGGCGTCATCCCCGGAACGGCTGCGCTGGTGATTCCGTTCCTGGGCCTCGCGGGGCCGGTGGCTGGGTGCATCGGAGGTGCGCTGATCGTCGCGCCCGTCGTCGCGCTCGCCGGCACCATTGTCGTCGGCGGCGGCGCCTTGGTCGTTCTGGGCATTCAGTACTTCAACACCATCAACAGCCCGTTCGTCGCACCGGAACCCACGGCATGAGCGGCCGGTTCGCGCGGAACCTGCGGGCCGTCACCGGAGCAGCGTTCCTCGTCGTCGCGGCCCTCGGGATCTCCGCCGGGACCGCACACACAGCTCCACTGACGCAGCAGGATTCGTCCGACATCGGCTACGAGGCGCACGCCGAGGGGGAGTCCGTCGTCACGTCGATCGACGCGGGCGCCTTCCGGATCACCGGCACCAGGGAAGCGATCGAGGTGGTGGACGACAGCGGCAAGGTGGTGGCCGCACTGCCGCTCACGATTCGGGTCGGCGACGCCGTCTATCCGATCGACGCCGACCTCGACGGGCCGACGGTGACGCTCACCCCGCAGGTTCCCGCCGACGTCGCGTCGTCCCTGAAATCGGTTGCGCAGGACGGATTCGACACTCAGGAAGAACGTGACGACTCGGCGCTCGCCGACTTCAACAGCTACCTCGGTTACGCGACTCTGATCGGCGGCCTGATCTTCGGTGTGATCTTCGGCGCCGTGGGTCTCGCGGTCGGGTGCGGCCTGTTCGCCGTGACCGTGATCGGCACGCCGGTCGGGTGCCTCGGCGGGCTGCTGGCGGGATTCGCCGCCGGCGGGCTGGCCGGAACCATCTTCGTGGGCGGCGCCGCACTGGTGATCCTCGGAATCCAGTACCTCGTCACCATCAACACGCCGTTCGTCCCGCCCGCGCCCGAGCCCACCGCCTGATCAGTTCCCGCGCCCACGGTAGCCGTCGAGGAAGGCCGCGACCCCGTCGGTGAGATGGCCGACACCTCGTCGGCGCCGAGGGGAATGGCGCCGTGGAACGTGCGTTCGGAGATCTCCGCCCCCACCAACAGTGCGAAATGGTGTGCGGCCCTGCGTGGATCGCCGACACGGAGAAGGCCGGAGGCGTCCAGTCGCGCGAACGCGTCCGCCAGTGCGTGCTGGACGCGGCGCGGTCCGGCCTCCTGCCAGGCGTCGAGCGCGGCCTGCGGGAAGTGGGCCGCCTCCGCGTTGATCTGCCGCACCATGGCGAAGTGGTCCGCGAAGTCCCGGGTCGGGATCGTGACCCACTCACGACCGAGTGCGACGAGGTCCGACTCGAGGTCGTTCACCTCGCCGAGGTGCCGGTCGATCATGTCCGTCTGACTGTCGGCCACCCGCGTCGCGCTGTCCTCGATCACGGCGAAGAACAGCTGTACCTTGCCGTCGAAGTGGTCCAAGCCCGTCGGCTTCGTGTCGTACGGCGGGATGGGCGTCGGACTCCGTGCGGTCGAACAGCTGCGGTTGGTGTTCGCGGAACTCCACGCGTTCACGGTCCGCGACAGTGTCAGCTTTCACGGTGCGTGGGCGGTGTTCGACGAGCACGGGGAGCCGCTCGACCCGGCAGTCAGGTCGAGTGCGGTCAAGAACATGCTCGACCAGATCGAATGGTGGGGCACCACCCTGCGGGATGCCCGGGCGGTCCGGCCCTACGCGGCCTGAATGCGCGACCGACGACAGCGGCCCGCATCCCGAAAGGGAAGCGGGCCGCTGTCGCAGGTGGAGTGCGTTACGAGGTGCGCACGCGCAGACCCGGGTTCTCGGCCAGCACCTCGTTGATCGGGGTGGCGAACAACTCGGGGCTCTCGCCGAGAACGAACGTGACGACGTCCGCGACCTGGCAGATCGGGTACTGCCCGACGTTGGAGGCGCTCGAAATTCCGAGTGCCAGCGTGCCGGTCACGATCGTGCCGCCGCTGTCGCCCTGCAGGGCGCACATGCTCGTCGAGAAGCTGTCGGCCAGCGTGCGTTCACCGACCGAGACGGTCTGCGCGACGGACGTGACGACACCGCAGGTGAAACCGGTGGTCAGACCCGACTTGCACACCGGGGCGCCGACAATCGGGTCGGCCGTACCGGTGATGGCGACCGGCGCTGCGCCGGGAACCCGGACGCCGTTGTTCTCGAACCGGTGCGCGGCGTTGTCGTCGGCCCGGATGATCGAGTAGTCGTGGATGTCCAGGCTGGTCTTGGCGAAGGTGCCGATCCGCGGACCGGTGCCACCCGGGACCAGGGAGAACGCCTCCGACGCCTCCGAGGTGCCGGCAGCGTCCCGGTTGGGGTCGCAGTGTCCTGCCGTGATGTTCACCGGACCGCCCGAGCTGTCGGTGCCGTTGAAACCGAGCGAGCAGCGCAGTCCGACTCCGCCGCCGAGCGAGCCGTACGCGTCGCCGCCCAGCAGGGCGTCGGCGGGGAGCGGTTCGGCGATGGGGGTGAGGTCGGTGGACGGCAGCGGAGCGGCCGTGGCAGGCGACTGCACGACGCGTGCGCCCTTCAGGAAGTCCGGAAGCTGCAACCCGCCCACGTTGTCCGCACGGAGCACGAGATCGTTGTTCACGATGTCGATTGCCACGCCGCGAACGAGATCCGCGACGGCAGGCGGCTGGGTGTCCAGCCACCCGTCGAGCGACTTCACCTGCGCCTGCAGGCTGCTCTCGCTCTGGGCCACATCCTTCACCTGGAAGCCGGCCTTCTCGGCCGCGGCGACGGCGGCGTCCTTGTCCGCACCGTCGGCCAGCCCGACGATCGGGGTGCCGGCATTGTCGAGCCACGTTCCGGCGAACGCATCCGGGAACTGGGTGCGGGCGATCTTCGCGAACTCGGCCAGCTTCTGGCCCAGCTCGGAGTGCTCCAGGTACTGGTCCGGGCTCAGCGACAGATCACGCTGGATAGCGTCGATCAGTTCCGCGGGAAGCTTGGCGGCCTGGTCGGACACTCCGGGCTCGACCGGATCGGCCTGAGCGGAGGCGGCGACCGGGCCGAGGAGCAGCAGCGCGGCGGAGCCGAACACGGCGGCACGACGTGCGATGGAGCTTCGCATGGGGGCCTTTCTGATGTTTGTTTGTTCGCAGTTGCCTCGCGGGCGCATACGAATACGACCCCCCGACAGGTAAGGCCGTACACAGTCGGAGTCGACTATATGGGTTCGCCCCGTCTATTCCCACCTGTAACACTCTCGGTGGACGACGCAGCAGGACAAAGCGGACACCACGCCGGAATACACCTGTGCCCGGTGTCCGAGAGCAACGGACACCGGGCACAGGGTGGAGCGGTGGAGAACTAGTCGGAGATGGTGCGCACGCGCATCCCGGATCCGATCGTGTCCACGATGTCCGCGACCGGGATACCCAGGCTGGCGGTGCCACCCTCCGGTGCCAGCACCAGATTCGCCTCCGTGCAGTTGGGGGCGCCACTGGCGTTGGAACCACTGGTGATACCCAGCGCGAGGGTTCCGGTGACGATGGCGCCGCCGCTGTCACCCGCGAGAGTGCAGGCCGTGCCGGCGAAACCGTTGACCACACGGCTCGAACCGTCGGCGACGAACAGCTGCGTCTCGACGTGATCGGCCGCCACCACGCCACACGTGAACGACGACGTCTGACCCGACTTGCAGATCGGGGCGCCGACGACGGGCCGGGCGGTGCCGGTGATCTCCAGCGTGGTGCCGTTCGCACCGCGAACCGCGGGACGGTCCAAACCGGCCTTGACGCCTGCCTCATTGAGCTTGATCACCGAGTAGTCCAGCTTGTCGGCCGGGTTGCCCACCGACGACTTCGAGAACGCGCCGATCTGCTGGCTGTCGTCGACGTTCTGGTGGTTGGGGAGGAACACCGGCGACGGCTGACCCTCGGCGGGGTTGCAGTGTCCGGCGCTGATGTTCACGGCCTGGCCGCTGTCGTCCACGGCGTTGAAACCCAGCGAGCAGACGGAGATCTCCGAGATCGGCGTCTTCGGCAGCTCACCCGCGGTGGTGATGTAGGTGTCACCGGCGAGGGGACCTCGCTCCACCGGACCGCCGCCGCCGGGGCTCAGCATGACCTTGACGTTGGCGAGCAGCGTCGGCAGGTTCAGCGCCTGGCCGATGGGGCTGTTGACGACGTCGATGACGACGCGGTTCTCGAGGACGTCGATCGACGCGGAGTTGACCTGGGAAGCCACGTCCTTCGGCAGTCCCGCGATCCAGCCGTTCACGTCGGAGAGGGTCTTCTCCAGGCCGTTCGCGGACACGGGCGCAATACGGGTGTCGTACCCGGCCTTGGCTGCGGCATCGGCGGCCTCGTCCGTGGTGACCGCGACGACGGGCTGACCGTCGAGACCGATCCAGGCCCCGGCGAAGTCGTCGGGATGCTGCTCCCGGAAGTCCTCGGCGTAACTGCCCAGCTCCTGTGCCTTCGCGGCGCGGTCGAGGTACTCCTGCGGGCTGATCTTCAGGTCGCGGGTGATGGCCTCGACGAGTTCGGCCGGCAACTTGTCGGCGCTCAGCTGAGTGGTGTCGGGCTGCGTAACAGGGTCGGCCTGGGCGGCAGTGGAAAACGGAAAGAGAAGAAGCATTGCCGAGGCGCCTACAACAGCGGCGCGGTGCGCCAGCACGTTACGCATGAAATCCCTTCTGCACGGAATCCGTTCACTGAGGATTCCTTCTGGGGTGGGTATCAGCGCCCCACCTTAAGCTACGGACGGGTCGGCCCGTCGGGGAGGTGTGACCGAAGCCTCACTGACCTGGACTTTTCAGAGCGGGCTTCGCGGGCGTGGTCGTGGTGGTGATCGCGGCCGCGGGTTCCTTCATCGTCGTCGTCGTCGTGGTGGTTGTTGTTGTCGTTGTGGTGGTGGTGGTGGTCTCCGGCGTCGTCGTGGTCGTCGCGGCGGTCGTGGTCGTAGTGGTCTTCGGGACCGTGGTGATCGAGGGGAGGGTGATGACCGGCGTCGTCGAGGGCGGAGGCGGCGGCACGAACACGGATGTCGTCTCCACCGGTGCAGGCGGGGGAGCGACCGGGACCGGGGCTTCAACCTCGGTCGTCACGGCCACCTCCTGCGTGCTCGCCGTCGGGAAGACCGCGGGTGGAGCCTGCGTGGGTCGTGCGCTGGACGTCGTCACCGACGCGGTCTGGGCGTCCTGGATCGTCGGGACCGCGGTGCTGCCGTCGCCGGTGAGCGCGAACGCGAGCGCCCCACCTGCCACCACCAGTGCGGCCGCGGCGACACCGGCGATGATCAGCGGCCGACGGTTCGTGCGCTTGGCGGGTGGCGTCGGTGTACTCGTGGGAGCGGACGCCTCGGTCTCGGCGGGCGGATACGCGTCGGCGGCAGCGGCCGCGGCCGCGGGCACCGCCGTCACGGCGGAGTACGCGGTGTGCATCGGGGCCTCGACGATCGGAATCGACTCGGTGTCGGCGCTCGTGTCCTCGTCGGTCAGTGCCAGCCCGGCCGCCAGCAGTGCCGCGCCGTGGGCCGGGGATTCCGGTGAGGCGGCGAGCGCCACCGACTCCGGGATGAGTGTCGCCTCGCCCAGACCCATGTAGTCGAGGGATTCGCGCAGCTTCGTGACGATCTCCGGCGCCCAGTCCGACGGATGGGTCGCGGTGACCTTCACCGTCCCCGACAGACCGTCTGCGGCCTCCCGGAACAGGCAGAACATCGCCGTCGCGACGAGGTCCTCGGCGCGGGTCAGCGAACCCGCGTACTCGATGCCCGCGGGCTCACCGACGCGGGTGAGGAAGTCGCGGACGGCGCCGGTCGATTCCGTGCCGGGGTCGCCGAGTTGAACCGTGCCGTCCGGGGCCGTGAACAGGACGGACGGGTGTTCGATCGTCCTCACATCGGTTCCGGAAGCGGTCACCACCGCTGTGGAAACCGAATCGCCGACGGTGAGTCCGACTCCGGTGGTCATGAAAGATCCTTACTGGCACAGTTCGAGGGAGTGCGTCATCGCACCATGCACAGTGTGTCGCCTGCCGCAGTCGAATGGTTACACGGGGCTGCTGCGCCTTCGGCGCCCGTGAGTACTTATCAACCACCCGCGGTTGATAAGTACTCACGGGTCAGGAGTCGGCGGAATACCCGTGGCCCATCGCACGCAGCATCGACAGCAGCTCCGACCGCGACCCGGCGCCCAGCCGCCGCCGGATCCGGGCCACATGGTGCTCGATCGTCTTGGCGGAGATGTAGAGGCGTGACCCGATCTCCCGGTACGTCAGCCCCTGGACGAGCAGTTCGGCCACCTCGGCCTCGCGGTCGGTGAGCGATCCCGGCGTGCTCGGGCTCGACACGACCGCGGAGTCGGTGCCGTTGCCCGCGGACGTCGGCTGTCGCAGGGCCCTCGCGACCTGCAGGAGCGTGGTCGCAACCTTCGTGTCGGACGCGCGCAGTGCTGCTTCACCCGCGAGGCGCGCGCCGTCCCACGGCAGGCCGATCCGGTCGAGGGTGCGGGCCGCGTCCTCGACGGATGCGGCGTCGATGTCGCCCTGCAGCACGCGTAGCCAGGCGCGACCGGCGGTAGCGAGCCCGGACGCGTACGTGCTGACCTTGGCGGCCTCGCCGAGCGCGCGGGCGTGGGGCATCAGGTCTGCGGGGCATTCGGCGAGGATCGAGGCCTGCACGCCGTACCAGTGCAGCGCCGATCCCCACATCGCCGGCTCGCCGAGCGTCCGCAGCAACGACTGCGCGTCCTCGACGAGGTGAGTGATCCGGGCGGGTTCGCCGACCCGGATCGACGTCAGCCACAGTTCGCCGAGCGGCAGCAGGCTCAGCAGGTCCACCGAGTACTCGGCGAGCACGCCCTGCGCGCCCGCCCAGGCCTGCAGCAGTGCCGCGTTGTCGCCGGTGCGCCGGGCCAGCCCGACCCGCAGGCCGTGGACGAACAGCAGATTGCGCTGCCGCATCGACGCGGCGTCGAGCACGTCGAGCCGGGACTGCGCCGCGGCGAGGTCGCCGCGGACCATGGACGTCCAAGCGGTGAGCAGCTGATGCCGGTTCGCGGTGACACAGCCGGGCCGTTCGGTTTCCCGTGCCCGGGCGAGGACGGCGTCCGCGTGGGCGAGTTCGCCGCAGTGGAGCGCGGCGAGGGCGGTGATCGCGGCGGGGGAGTCGGGAAGCACCCGTGGCCGGGACGCGCGACCGGGCAGCGACAGCGCACGCGTCAGTGAGTTCAGTGCCGCGTTGGCGGACGCGGTCACCGACTGGACGAGTCCGGTCGCGACGAGGGCGGCGCCGGCGGTGGCGGCGGTGGGGGGTGCGCCCGCGCTCGTGGCGAGGGCGGCTTCGGCGTCGTCGAGTCGCCCCGCGACCACCAGGACGGAGGCGGCGAGGGAGGCGTCGGCGCCGGCCCGGTCCGCCCCGAGCCAGGCGTACAGTTCGGCGCTGCGATCGATCATGCCGCAGAACGCGGCGCCGGCGGCCGAAATCCTGACCGCCGCAGCGAGTTCCGCATCGTCGACGGTGCCGGACCGTTCGAGGACCGAATCGGCCAGCCCGACCGCGGTATCGAGGTCGCCGTTCAGGGCGCAGGCCTCGGCGTATGCGACGACTGCGGTGTCGCCGAGCCTGCCGGCCCGGCCGGCTTCGGCGTACAGCGCGACGGCGGTGGCCGGTTCGGCGAGTTCGGCCTGGGCGCAGAGAAATTGGCTCAGTTCGTCGCTCGGTGTGCCGGTCGCGGCGACCGCGCGGGCGACGGGCAGCGTGAGTGTTCCGCCGTCGACGTGATGGGTGAGCAGGCGGCGAGCGAGCGTGGTCAGCCGGTTTTCACCGAGCGTTGTCGTGAGATGCGTGTGGTCTGCGAGAACCAGCGCGTCCCGTTCGTCGACCCAGCCGTCCGCGCGGAGCGCGTCGACAGCGGCGCGGGCACGGTCGGGTTCGATGTCGAGTACTCGGGCGACCACGGTTTCGTCGAGGTCGCTGCCGAGCAGAACCAGTGCGAGAGCGGACAGTTGCGGGCCGTCGAGCTCCGCGAGTTCCGTGGGAGGAAACGGTGAGGGCAGCGTGGACACCGGCGCCCTATCCGCCGTTGCCGAGGACGCCGGGCACCAGGCCGGTGACGCCGCCGACGACGCCGCCGACCGTGTCGCCCACTCCGTTGACGGTGTCACCCACCGCGCCGGCTCCGCCGACGATGGTGTTGGCGATCGCGGCGCCGCCGTCGGTCTGGGGAACGCTCGGGGCCGGAGCGGGGGCCGGTGCGGGTGCGGGAGCAGGGGCCGGTGCGGGTGCGGGTACTTCGGCCGCGGGAGCCGGTGCGGTACCGGGCGCTGCGGCAACCGGTGCGGCGACGGCCGGTGCCACGGTGCCGGGTGGGACGGTGCCGGGTGCGGCGACCGGGGTGGCGACGCCGGCGGCGGTGCCGGGGACACCGGTCGCGGCGGCGATGCCCGCCGCCTCGGTGCCGGGAGTGGTGGCGCCCGTCGCGGCGGCCTCGGCCGGAACACCGGACGTGGATGCCGCGCCCGCCGACGTGCTCGACGACTGCGAGGTGGTGGAACCCGAGCTGGACGACGACGGTGCGATGTCGAGGGCGGTGCCGAGCGACAGCCCACCCGCGGCGAGCAGGGCGATGGCCGCGGCGGAGGCGGTGATGATCCCGGCCTTCTTCTTCCGCGACATGCCGGCGGCGGGCTCGGTGAGGGTCGGTGCGGGGGTGCGGGTGGCGAGGACGACGGTCTCGGCGTCCGGCTCGACGGTCTCGGCGGCGGCGGGCGCTGCCGTCACCGGTGCCGCGGTGGGCACGACGACCGGCATCCGCGCGACGGTCGGGGCGGCGGCGCGTCCCGCCTCGTTGTCGGCGGCGAGGAGGGCTGCGCCCATGGCCGCGGTATGGCCCGGACGTTCGGCCGCGACGACGGGTACCCGCAGTTCCGCCGACAGGAGTTCGGCGACCAGCGGGATGGCGGCGCTGCCGCCGGTGAGCACCACCTGGGTGACGTCGCTGGATTCGAGGCCGGCGGCGTGGATGCTCTCGCGCACCAGCGTCACCGATTCCTGCAGGGACTCGCGGATCAGGTCTTCGAGTTCCGAGCGCACGAGCCGCACGTCGGTGGAGATGCCGGGCAGCTCGATGCCGATCGTGGCCTCGGTGTCGGAGGACAGGGCCTCCTTCGCCGCGGTGCAGCGGGTCCGCAGCCGGGTCAGGGCGGCGACCGTGTCGGGGGCGAACGGGTCGATGTCGCCGAACTCCTCGGCGACGTTGCCGAGGACGTACTGCATGGTGGCGTGGTCGAAGTGGGCGCCACCGAAGTCCTCGGACCGCACCGGCTTGCCGAGGACGCCGGTCTCCGTGCCGTGTGCGTCCGAACGGAAGAGGGTGATGTCGAGCGAGGTGCCGCCGAGGTCGTAGATGACGGTCAACGCGTCGCCGAGGGTGCCGCGGGTCCGTTCGAGCCACGTCATCACGGCTTGCGCCTCCGACACCAGGGTGGCGTCCGCGACGCCGGCCTGTTCGAGCGCGTCGGCGAGGACACCGACGGTGTACGGCGGCCAGACGGTCGGGTGGGCGACGACGGTGGTCGGGAGGCCGTGCCGACCCGACGCGGCCTGGTGCACGATGCAGCTCACGGCAGTGGCCACCAGGTCTTCACCGGAGTAGGTCGAACCGTCGTCGGTGAGGATCCCGACCGGGTCGCCCACGCGGTTCGCGAAGTCGGACACCGTTACCGCGTCCGGTTCGCTCGTGTCGTCGCCGAGGACGGGTGCGCGGTCGGGGGAGAGGTGGAGAACACTGGCGCGGGACAGGACGGTGAGGTCGGCGGCATCCGTCACGCTCGCCCCGTCCGTGTCGACGGCGGCCACCGTATTGACCGATCCGACACCGATGCCGAGCGCTGCAGCCATGTTCCACTCCTGTGGTCCGGGCGGGCGTCACGCCGCCTGCGTCAGGCGGACGGTGCCGCCGTCGTATGTAACGGCCGATGCCGTCGTGGTCACTCGAATTGTCGCGGGTGGCGGCCGTTTCGTTACGCGATGCCGCTGGTCGACGGCAGTTACGGGGCCGATCCCCTAATGGCCCCCTATCCCCTAACGGGGAGGACCCGACCCCCGATGGGAGATCCCCGATACCGGGGTCCCCGAGTAGGGGGCGCCGCCCCGTTGGGAAGGGGCCCGCCGATCCATAACGTGTATTTCACTCGCCGTCACAGCAGTTGTGGTGGCCACCCGAACTCCCCGAACCTCGACTACAGGAGAGCTGCCATGGCTACCAACGCCGTCCTCGACTTCATCCTCGGACTTCTTCGCGACGAGCAGGCTGCGGCGGCCTACTGCGCCAACCCGACCGAGGCGCTGTGCGCCGCCGGCTTGCAGGGTGTGAGCCACGCGGACATCGTCTCCGTCGCTCCGCTGGTCGCGGAGTCGGGACTGTTCGCAGGCGGCGGGGCCGACCTGGCCGCGATCGTCAATGCCGGTGCCGACGTCGCCGGTGACGTCGCGGGCGGTGTCGGCGCAGGTGTCGGTGGCGGCCTGGGCGGCGGCCTCGGTCTCGGCGGCGGTCTCGGCGGTGCGGTCGGTATCGGTGCCGGCGCAGGCCTCGGTCTCGGTGCCGGACTGGGCGGCGACTTCGACTTCGCCGCGGAACTGGCTGCCGGCCTGAGCGCAGCGCTCGGTGCGGCCCTGGAGATCGGCGGCGAGATCGGTGCGGAGCTCGGCGCCGCGCTGGGTGCGGCCCTCGACGCGGCACTCTCCCTCACCGGCGGCCTCGATCTCGGCGGCGCCCTCGACATCGGTGCCGCGATCAGCGGAGCCCTCGGAGGTGCCCTCGGACTGGGCGCCGACCTGACCGCGCAGCTCGCCACCACCCTCACCGCGGCGATCACGGCCCTGCCGGTGGTCGACGTGGCCGGTGGTCTCACCGGGATCCTCGCCCCCGCACTGTCGATCGGCGGCGACCTGGGCGCCGAGCTGGGTGCGGCTCTCGGTGCCGCCCTCGGAAGCGTCGTCGACCTCGGTGGCAGCCTGGACGGTGACATCCTCGCCGGACTCGGTGGCGGCCTCGACCTCGGTGCTGTGCTCGGAACGACCCTCGGCGGCGTGCTCGGTGTCGACGCCGGTCTCGGCGGCGCGCTGGGCGGTGCCCTCGACGCGGCGATCGGTGCCGGTGGCGGACTGGGCGCGACCCTCGAAGGCCTGCTCGGCGGTGAACTGCTCGGTGACGTTGCCGGCTCGCTCGGCGGAGTCCTCGGCACCGACCTCGGCGGAATCCTCGGTGGCGCTCTCGGCGGCGTCCTCGGTGCGGGCGGTGACCTCAGCGCAGACCTCGGTGGCGCACTCGGCGCGACCCTCGGTTCGATCGCGGACCTGGGCGGCGGACTGGACCTCGACGCGATCCTCGGTGCGGGCGGCAGCCTCGGCGGTGCGCTGAGCGGGCTGCTCGGCGGTGAACTCGGAGTCGGCGGCGACCTCACGGCGGGCCTGGGTACCGCGCTGGACGCCGTTCTCGGTGCCGGTGGGGGACTCGACCTCGGCGCCGTTCTCGGTGCCGACGGCGACCTCGGTGGCGCGCTGAGCGGCATCCTCGGCGGTGTCCTCGGCGCGGGCGGTGACGTCAGCGGCGATCTCGGTGGAGCCCTGGGTGGTCTGCTCGGCGGCGCCCTCGATCTGGAGGGTGGCCTCGGCGGCGCCCTGTCCGGCGCACTCGACAGCGGACTGGGACTGGACGCCGCACTCGGCACGGTCCTGGGCGGAGCCCTCGGCCTGGACGGCGGCCTGGCCGCGGAACTGGGCAGCACCCTCGACGCCGTGCTCGGCGCGGGCGGCGTGACGGACATCGACCTGGGTGGTCTGCTGGACGGCGGACTGGACCTCGGGCTGGGCGCCGACCTCGGTCTCGGCGGAGAACTGACGTCGGAGCTGACGACGGCGCTGAGCGGGGCCCTCGGGTTGGGCGGCGAGGCAGGCGCGAACCTGGGCACGGTCCTGGGTGGCGCTCTGGAGAGCGGCCTCGGGCTGGGCGGCGTCCTCGACACCGGTGCCGATCTGGGAACCACCATCAGCGGTGCGCTCGGCGGGGTGCTCGGAGTCGACGGTGACGCCACCGCCGGTCTGGGTGCGGCGCTCGACGCGGTGCTCGGCGCGGACGGCGGAGTCGACCTCGGCGGCGTGACCGACCTGGGCGGCCTGCTCGGCGGTGCGTTCGGTGTCGGTGGCGGTGCGGGCGCAGACCTCGGCGCGGCCCTCGGCGGAGTGCTCGGCGGTGCGCTGGAAACCGGCGGCGCCCTCGACCTGGACAGCGTTCTCGGCGCGGAGGGAAGCATCGGCAGCACGCTGGGCACCGCTCTCGGCGGCGTCCTCGGAGCCGACGGCGACCTCAGCGCGACCCTCGGTTCCGCACTGGAGACGGCTCTGGAGGCCGGTGGCGGGCTCGATCTCGACTCCGCTCTGGACGCCGACCTCGGACTCGGCGCCGCAGCCGGCGTGGGCGGCGCCCTGGAAGGCGCGCTCGACGCGGGCACCGATCTCGCGGGTGGCCTGACGGGCGGCATCGACGGCGCGCTCGGCGGACTGCTCGACGTGGGCAGTGACGTCACGGGCAACGTGGGCGGCGCGGTCGGCGGCGGCGTGGCGGGCGGCGCGGACGCGGCGGCCGGCATCGGTGCCGGTGTCGCGGCGGGTGTCGGTGCGGTTGCCGACGCCGGAGCGGACCTGGGCGGAAGCCTCGGAACCAACCTGGTCGGCGGACTGGACACGGCCGGTGGCCTGGGAGCCGGTCTGACCAGCGGCCTCACCGGTGGTCTGGGTGGAATCTTCGAAACCGGTGCGGGCCTCGGCTCGGCACTGACCGGCAGCGTCGGCGGTGCCGTCGACGCGGTGGGCGAGGCCGGCGCCTCGGTCGGCGCGGTCGCCGACGCCGGTGCGAGCGTGGACGCGAATCTCGGTGGCGCCCTGGACACGGCGGCCGACCTGGGCGGCACGGTCGGTGGCGCCCTCGACACGGCCGCGAACGTCGGCGGAAGCCTCGGCGGCACCGTGGATGCCGCTGCCGGAATCGGCGGCGACGTGGCCGGTGGAATCGAAGGCGGCCTGGACAGCGCGGTCGACGCCACTGCCGGTCTGACCGGTGGCCTGGATGCCACCACCGACGCGGTCGCCGACCTCGGCGCCGGATTGTCCGGTGGCGTGGGTGGCCTCGGATCGCTCGGCACCTCTGTCGGAGGCGCACTCGACGGTGCGGTCGGCGGAGCGGTCGACGGTGGAGCCGCAGTGGGCGGAGCCATCGACGGCGGAGCGTCGGCCGGCAGTTCCGCCGACGCGGACGCGACCACGGACGGTTCGGCCGACCTCGGTGCGGTCGGCGGGGTCGTGGCCGACACCACCGGTTCGATCGCAGGCGGCCTGGGGTCCACCCTGGGCGGTGCCGTCGACACCGGAGCCGACACCTGGTCGTCGATCGACGCGGACAACGCGTTCGGCGCCGACTCGGGCCTGCACGCGGACACCGACGGCTCGCTGTTCGGCGACACCGACTCCTCGGCGGCCACGACGCACGACGTCACGGACGTGGTCGATCACCTCGAGCCGTGATGAGACGGCGGTTCCGGCATCCCCCAGACGGGGCGGCCGGAACCGCCGTACGATGTAACGAAATCAGCCCCGGACGCGTTATGCGTGCGGGGCTGTTTCAGACAGTCGGGTGTCGGTGCACCGAACAGGTGTCCGCGCAGAGGTCGGAAGAATTGCGGGTCAACGAAGCTCATGGACAGTGCAGCCGCCGAGAAGAGCCCAGCCGGGTCCCAGTCGATGACGGCGTTGCTCGCGCAGGCCCTGGACGTGGCGAAGAGGTTCGGTCGCGGCGACCTGGCGCAGCGCCTCGACTCGGCCCGGACCCGGGTGCAGGACCCGCGGATGCGGATCGTGGTGGTCGGACCGCTCAAGCAGGGCAAGAGCCAGTTCGTGAACTCCCTCCTCAACCTCACCGTGTGCTCGGTGGGTGACGACGAGACCACCGCGATCCCCACCGTTGTCCAGAACGCCGAGACGGCGTCGGCGGAACTGATCCTCGCCGATCCGGGCGCCGACCCGATCCGGGTTCCCCTTCCGCTCGACGAGCTGAACGGCATCACGCCGGCCTCGCCCCGCGCCGAGGGCCGGGAGGTGCTGCGGGTGGAGGTCAACGTCCCGAGTCCGCTTCTCGCGGACGGTCTGGTCCTGGTCGACACCCCCGGCGTGGGCGGTGCCGGCAACCCGCACGCCGCGAGCACACTCGGGCTGATTCCGGCGTCGGACGCCGTGTTCGTTCTCTCCGACGCCAGCCAGGAATTCACCGAACCGGAGCTCGGTTTCATCCGTCAGGTCACCAGCCTGTGCCCGTCGGTGGCGTGCCTGATCAGCAAGACGGACCTGTACCCGCACTGGCGCGAGATCGTCGAGGCCGACCGCGGGCACCTCGCGCGCGCCGGTCTCGACGTTCCGCTGATCCCGATCTCCTCGGTGCTGCGTTCGCACGCGCTGCGACTGCAGGACGAGGAACTCAACACCGAATCCGGCTTCGTCGACCTGTACGCGTTCCTGCGCGAACGGGTGGTGGCGCGCGCGGAGGCGAACACGCGCCGGGCCGTGTCGCTGGACGTGTCCTCCGCGGCCGAGCACCTCACCCTGGGGATCGGCAGTGAGCTTGCCGCCCTGCGTGATCCGGCGAAGGGCGTCGCCGCGGTCGCCGAACTGCAGAAGGCGAAGGCCGCCGCCGAGGAGCTGCACAAGAAGACGTCGCTGTGGCAGCAGACGCTCGGCGACGGCATCGCCGACCTGGCCGCGGACATCGACCACGACCTCCGCGACCGGTTGCGCCGCGTCACCCGCGAGGCGGAGGAGACCGTCGACGAGGGCGACCCCGGCAAGGACTGGGACGCGCTCGGTCAGTGGCTCGAGCAGGAATTCGCCACCGCGATCGGCGACAACTTCGTCTGGGCCCACGACCGCGCGCTGTGGCTGGCCGAGGTGGTGGCGCAGCACTTCGCCGAGACGGGTGCCGTCGAACTGCCGCACCTGGACGTCGCGAACGTCGACGGTGTCCTCGAACCGGTGGCCTCGCTCGCGGACCTCGAGGCCGGACGCATCGGCATCACCCAGAAGGTTCTCGTCGGTATGCGTGGATCGTACGGCGGCGTCCTCATGTTCGGTCTGATCACCACGATGATGGGGATGGCCCTGGTCAATCCGATCTCGATCGGAGCCGGAGTCCTCCTCGGCACCAAGGCGTATCGGGAAGACAAGGAGAGCCGGATCCTGAAGCGGCGTGCGGAGGCAAAGGCCGCGATCCGCCGGTTCGCCGACGACGCGAGCTTCCAGGTGGGCAAGGAGTCGAAGGATCGGCTCCGGTCGATCCAGCGGTTGCTGCGCGATCATTTCAGCGCGATCGCCGAGCAGGCGCTGCGGTCGATCAACGACTCGCTGCGCGGCGCGCAGGAGGCGGCGAACCTCGAGTCCACCGAACGGACCCGCCGGATCGCGCAGCTCGAGAAGGATCTCCACGTCGCATCCGAACTGAAACAGCAAGCCGCGCAACTCGTCGCAGGCGACGCGGGAGCGGTCACGGCATGACGGCCGCTCCACTCCACGAAGCCCGGGCACTCATCGCGTCCGCCCGGCAGCTGTACGCGGGCAGACCGGAGATTCGGGATCAGCTGACCGAATGCGCCCGGCGACTGGAACAACCGCTGCGCGTGGCCCTGGCCGGTTCGCTGAAGGCAGGCAAGTCCACTCTGCTCAATTCCCTGGTGGGGCAGGACATCGCGCCCACCGACGCGACCGAGTGCACCCGCGTCGTCACCTGGTATCGGAGCGGGTCGACGCCCACCGTGACGGCGTGGTACCAGCCGGGCAACGGTAGCGGCGCTCAGCGTTCCGCCAACGTCCCGGTGCTGCGCCGCGACGGACATCTCACGTTCGACCTCGGCCACCTCACCGCCGACCAGGTGGACCGCCTCGACGTGGAGTGGCCGTCGTCCGCTCTGGCGCACACGACGATCATCGACACCCCGGGCACGTCCTCACTGTCGCGGGACGTCTCGGCCCGCACCCTCGAGATGCTCACACCCGACAACGAGGCGTCCGGCGCCGACGCCGTGGTCTACCTGCTGCGCACGCTCAACGCGACCGACGTCCAGTTCCTCGGTCAGATCGGCGACCACGTGGGCGACGAATCGGGACCGCTCGGGGTGGTCGGTGTCGTGTCGCGGGCCGACGAGGTGGGGGCGGGACGCCTGGACGCCATGATGTCCGCGAAGGAGGTGGCGTCCCGGTTCGCGGGCGAACTCGAGCGCACCGGGCTGTGCCAGGCCGTCGTCCCCGTCGCGGGTCTGCTGGCGCTCGGTGCCCGCACGATGCGTCAGGCGGAGTTCACGGCGTTCCAGCATCTGGCCGAGGTCCCGGTGGACGATCTGAACCTGGCGATGCTGTCGGCCGACCGGTTCGCGCGTGAGGACAGTCCGCTTCCCGTGGACGCCCGGATGCGGGCTCAGCTGGCAGACCGCTTCGGGCTCTTCGGGATCCGGATGGCCGTCACCCTGATCCGGTTGGGCACCAAGGACTCGCCCACGCTGGCCGCCGAACTGGTGGAACGCAGCGGCCTCGACGAATTGCGTCAGGTGATCGACATCCAATTCGGGCAGCGGGCCGACCAGTTGAAGACCCATTCGGCTCTCGTGGCACTCAAGCGGGTGCTCACGGCGCATCCGGTGCCGGGTGCGGGCGAGATCCTGATGTCGGCCGAACGGCTGCTCTCCGACGTGCACGGTTTCCAGGAACTGCGCCTGCTCGGGCGGCTGCGGTCCACCGAGGTGGGGCTGCCCGCCGACGACGTGGCCGAGTTGCAACGCCTGATCGGCGGATTCGGGATCCAGATCGCCGAACGGCTGGGCACCGACGGCGACGACTCCGTGGAACTGCAACGCATGCGGGCCCTCGCCGCGGTCCGGAAGTGGCGGGAACGGGCGAGGCACCCGTTGCTCGACCAGTTCACGGCGCGGGCCTGCACCGTGGCCGCCCGCAGCGCGGAAGGTGTCCTCGAGGACCTGAACACCGTCCGTCTGTAGGGCGTTGGGCGTCAGGTGGCGGACACGCCGGTGATCTCGCCCTCCCGGAACGCGTTCACGAACAGCTGGTGATCCTTGCGGCTCACCTCGGCGTATCGGATGCCGAATTCGACGATCTCGTCGACGAATTCGTCGAGCCTGCCGTCGAGGACGCTGCGGATGGCGTCCTCGGTCTGGAACGTGACCAGTGTCTGGTCGCTGTCCTCGTCGGAGACGCAGTGCACCTTCGCCGTCGCCCGGCCGAGGTCCTCGAGCACCGGCGCGATGTCCTCCGGTTCGGTGAGATCGGACCAGTCGAGGTCCAGTTCGTACGGCGACAGTTCGGCGACCACGAAACCGGTGTCGCCGATCTCCGTGTAGCCGAGCAGCGGATCGGTGTGGACCTGCAGGGCACGCTGACTCACCGCGGTGCGGTGACCTTCGTGCTCGAAGTAGCCGCGGACGGCGGTTTCGTCGACGATGCGGCTCGGGGCGGCGACGTTGCCCTGCTTGAGCGACAGCACGATGTCGTTCTCGAGCGCCTGCGTCGCCCCTTCGATGAGCACGTTGTACGCGGGCAGGCCGGCGCTGCCGATCCCGAAGCCCTTCCGTCCCACCACGTCCTTGATGCGGTA
Organism: Rhodococcus sp. ACPA1; assembly: GCF_002300195.1. Classification (NCBI taxonomy): domain Bacteria; kingdom Bacillati; phylum Actinomycetota; class Actinomycetes; order Mycobacteriales; family Nocardiaceae; genus Rhodococcus; species Rhodococcus sp. ACPA1. Next base: position 156,346 of record NZ_NSDX01000001.1, read on the forward strand.
GAAGACCGGCCGTGCGGACCGCTTGCTGCGGGGAATTCTGTCGACGTACGTCTCGACCGCCTCGCTCACGGCGGTGCGTTCCGCATCGTCCAGTTCGCGGACGCCGCGGCCGGGCCGGAAGTGCCGGTCGTAGTCCTCGAGCACCGTGACGGACTCGAGCAGGCTCACCCGGGTGGCGAGGCGCGCACGCAGGAGGAGGTCGTGAATGGCGCCGCGAGAATTGTCCAGGCCCAGCGCGAAGTCCTCGTCCGCCTCCTGCCGCGCATAGTGCAGGACGTGGTCGACGTAGCTGCGCAGATACGTTCCGGCCAGTTCGCGGACGTCCTTCTCGGGGAGGGCCTTCTGCCAGCCCATCAGGGCCAGGCTCGCGACGAAGCGACGAAGATCCCAGGTGAAGTGCCCCACGTACGCCTCGTCGAAATCGTTGACGTCGAAGACGAGGGTGCCCTCCGAGTTCATGTACGTGCCGAAATTCTCCAGGTGCAGATCGCCGTGAATCCACACTCGGCCGGTGCGCTCGTCCGCCCACGGATCGTCGAAGTCACGCAGATCGTCGTAGAAGAGGCAGGCGCTGCCCCGGTAGAAGGCGAACGGATCGGCGGCCATCTTCCGGAACTTCGTGCGAAACGCGCTCGGGTCCGCCTCCATCAGATCGGCGAAGGCCTCGACGAGGACCTCCACGATCCGGCCCTGCCTCGTGGAATCGGCGACGTCCACACCAGCCTCCTTCTCGCGGTCCACGGGGCGCCGCGCGCCTCGTCACGACCGCACTGCACCACGGTAGCGTTCGCGCGCGCCCAGCGACTGCAGATACGTCCACGCATCGGCCACGATTTCTTCGAGGTCCATGTGTCTCGGCCGCCAGCCCAGTTCGGCCTGCACACGTGTGCCGGACGCGACGAGCACCGCCGGGTCGCCGGCGCGCCGCGGGGCGTCCCGGGTGGCGATGGTTCGGCCCGTCACGCGTGCGCAGGACGCGATCACCTCGCGCACACTGAACCCGGTGCCGGTGCCGAGGTTGTAGACGCGGTGCGTTCCTGGCCGGGCCGATTCGAGCGCGAGGATATGCGCCTCTGCCAGGTCTCGGATGTGGATGTAGTCGCGGACCGCGGTGCCGTCCGGGGTGGGCCAGTCGGTGCCGAACACCGAGATCTCGTCCCGTTGCCCGGCCGCGACCTGCAGCACCAGCGGAATCAGGTGTGTTTCCACGAGACGGTTCTCGCCGAGTCCGGCGTACGCGCCCGCGACGTTGAAGTAGCGCAGGCTGCACGCGGCCAGACCGTGCGCCACCGCGTACGACGTGATCGCGTGGTCGATCGCCAGTTTGGTGGCACCGTACGGGTTGGTCGGCCGGGTCGGTGCGTCCTCGGTGATCGGCACGGACTCCGGAGAGCCGTATGTCGCCGCGGTGGAGGAGAACACCAGTCGGCCGGTACCGGACGAGCGCATCGCCTCCAGCAGGGTCAGGGTCTTGACGACGTTGGCGTTCCAGTACGTCTCCGGCGTCAGCACCGACTCGCCGACGAGGGAGCGGGCGGCGAAATGCAGCACGCCGTCGAACTCCGCGCCGCCGAGGACCCGTTCGGCTGCGCTCGCGACGTCCTCCTCGACGAACTCGGCTCCTGCCGGCACCGCGTCGGCGTTGCCGGTCGACAGGTCGTCGACGATCACGACCGTGTGGCCGCACTCGAGCAGCCGCTGGGCGCAGACGCTGCCGACGTAACCGGCGCCGCCGGTGACGAGAAGTTTCACTGTTGCTCCTTCGGTTCGGCGGTGGGGGCTCGGTTCGCTCAGTCGCCGAGTCGCGCACCCGTCGTCGGGGAGAAGTAGTGCAGGCGGGCAGGGTCCGGTGCCAGCCGGATCACCTCGCCCTTGGCCGGGGAGGCAGAGTCGCTGACGCGCGCGACGATGTCGTGTCCGCCGAGCTCGCCGTCGCGGACGATGCGTCCGTAGATGTAGGCGTCCGCGCCGAGTTCCTCCACCACGTCGACCTTCACCGTGGTGCCCTGGTCGGACACGGTCCACGCCTCCGGCCGGACACCGACGACGACCCGGCCGGTGTCCAGGGCGCCCAGCACCGACCGCTCGATCGGCGTCGACAGCGAACCGATCCGGGCGTCGCCGCCCTCGACGTCGACCTCGAACAGGTTCATGGCCGGTGACCCGATGAACCCGGCGACGAAGCTGTTGACCGGCTTCTCGTACAGCGTCTTCGGGCTCGCGCACTGCTGCAGGATGCCCGACTTCATGACGGCCACACGGTCGCCCATGGTCATGGCCTCCACCTGGTCGTGGGTGACGTACACGGTGGTGGTTGCCAGCCGGCGCTGCAACAGTGAGATCTGGGTCCGGGTCTGCACGCGGAGTTTCGCGTCGAGGTTGCTCAGAGGTTCGTCCATGAGGAACACCTGCGGGTCGCGGACGATCGCCCGGCCCATCGCGACGCGCTGGCGCTGCCCACCGGAGAGGGCCTTCGGCTTGCGGTTCAGGTAGTCGCCGAGATCGAGGATCTTCGCGGCCTCCTCGACGCGGCGGCCGATCTCACTCTTGTCCATGCCGGCGATCTCGAGGGCGAACCCCATGTTCTTCGCCACCGTCATGTGGGGGTACAGCGCGTAGTTCTGGAACACCATCGCGATGTCCCGTTCCTTCGGTGCGAGGGCGGTGACGTCGCGTTCGCCGATGCGGATGGCACCGTAGTCGACGTCCTCGAGACCGGCAAGCATCCGCAGCGACGTCGACTTTCCGCACCCCGACGGGCCGACGAGGACGAGGAATTCGCCGTCCTCGATGTCGAGGTTCAGCGAATCGACGGCCGGCACATCGGAACCGGGGTACATCTTGGTGGCTGCGTCGTACGTGACTCGTGCCATGGTGTTCTCCTGGTCGTGGAAGGGGATCTCAGAGTCGGTGTGCCGAGCCCGACGGCTCGGCGTGCAGGAACTGGGGGACCGGCAGGCCGGCGGTGTCGGCGCGTCGGGCGACGTTCTCGACGACGGCGTCGACCTGGTCGGCGGGCGCGAGGGCGATCGCGGAGCCGCCGAAGCCGCCGCCGGTCATCCGCGCACCCCAGGCGCCGGCCTCGAGGGCGGCGTCGACGGCGGAGTCGAGTTCGACGGAGCTGACCTCGTAGTCGTCGCGCAACGAGGCGTGCGAGCGGTTCAGGGCGTCGCCGATGTCGGCGATCCGGCCGCGGTCGAGCAGGTCGGCGACCTCCCGGACGCGGCGTATTTCGCCGAGCACGTGCCGGACCCGCTGCGCGGCCGGGGAACTCAGCGCCGCGACGGCGGCGTCGGCGTCGGCGACGTCGCGCAGGGTGGCGACGCCGAGGTCGGCGCAGGCCTTCTCGACGGTGGCGCGCCGGTTGCCGTACTGGCCGTCGACCAGCCGGTGCGGCGCGTTCGTGTCGACGACGACCAGTCGGGCGCCTGCGGAGTCGAAGTCGAGCGGGACGTGCCGGGTCGCGCCGCCGCGGCAGTCGAGGAGCAGGGCGTGGCCGGGGCGGGCGAGCATCGCGACCGACTGGTCCATGCCGCCGGTGGACGCGCCCGCGATCTCGTTCTCGGCGAGGATGGACGCCGCGATCAGCGGTCGGCGGCCGGCGTCGTCCGTGGGCAGTCCGGCGAGGTCGGCGACGGCCAGCGCGAAGGCGCACTCGAGCGCGGCCGAACTCGACAGCCCGGAGCCGACGGGGACCGTCGAATGCACCGCCACGTCGAAACCGGTTCCCGCCGTGAGATGTCCGGACCGGCGCAGCGCCCACACCACCCCGGCGACGTACGCGGCCCAGCCGGCCGGGTGACCCGCGGCGACGCCGTCGAGCGGACCGCGCCAGGACTCGCCGGTGTGGGTGGACACGGCGTGCAGGATCCCGTCGCCGCGCACGCGGACGGCGACGACGGTCACGTAGGGGAGGGCGAACGGCAGCACCAGCCCGCCGGCGTAGTCGACGTGCTCACCGATCAGGTTGACCCGGCCGGGCGCCACCCAGACGCCGTCCGCGACGCCACCGAACGTGCTGCGGAACAACGCCTCCGCGGTACCTGCGACAGTGCCGACGTCGACGGGGTCGACCCACTGCGGCGCACTCACGACGCCACCTCCCGCAGCCGGTCGGCGATGCGCTCGGGGGTGGTGTCGTTGACCCACGCCCCCATCCCGGACTCGGATCCCGCCAGGTACTTCATCCGGCCCGGCGAGCGCATCATCGAGAACAGTTGCAGGTGCAGGCGTCCGAGCGGGCGGTCCTCGCCGACGGGCGCCTGATGCCACGCGGCGATGTAGGGCACGGCGTCGACACCGTCGAAGAACCGGTCGACCCGGCGCAGCAGTTCGAGATAGACGTGGGCGAGTTCGTCGCGCTCGTCGTCGGACAGTTCGGTGAGGTCACGGACGTCGCGGTGCGGTGCGAGGTGCACCTCCAGCGGCCAGCGCGAGGCGGCGGGAACGTATGCGGTCCAGTGTTCGGCGGCCAGGACCACGCGCCTGCCGGATCGTGTTTCGGCGTCGAGGACATCGGCGAGCAGTAGTCGCCCGGTGCTCTCGAAGTGCTCGCGGGAGCGCCGGATCAGCGCGTCCGTGCGGGGCGGAAGGTACGGGTAGGCGTAGATCTGCCCGTGCGGATGGGTCAGGGTGACGCCGATTTCCTTGCCCCGGTTCTCGAAGCAGAACACCTGCCGGACCCCCGGCAGCGCCGACAGGTCGGCGGTGCGGTCGGCCCAGACGTCGACGACGGTGCGGACCCGGTCGACGCTCAGGGTGGAGAACGCGGCATCCGGGTTGCTGGTGAAGCACACGACCTCACACCTGCCCGCGCCCGGTGCCAACGGCCACAACGCTTCTCCGTCGACGCAGTCCGGAAGGTCCTGCTCGGCGGCGGCCGTCGCCAGCGACGGGAAGCGGTTCTCGAACACCACCACGTCGTAGTCGTCGGCCGGAATCTCCGTGGGCGCCTTGCCCGGCATGCTCGGGGCGAGCGGCGACGCGTCCGGCGGCGGCAGGAACGTGCGGTCCATCCGCTGGGCGGCGATGACCACCCATTCCCCGGTGAGCACGTCGAAGCGCATCTGCGACTGCGACACCGCCGGCGGCAGCGGACGTGAATCCATCAGCTCGCGGGTGGCGCCGCCCGACACGTACGGCTCGGAGTCGTCGAAGTAGATCAGTTCGCGGCCGTCCGCGAGGGTTGTCCGGGTCTTGCGCATCCGGAGCCGTGTGCCGGTCTCCCGTGCCTCCTGTTCGTCACGCACGGTCATCGGTGGGTCCTTCCCGGTTCTCCCGTGTCACCACGAGATCGCCGACGTGGTCGGCAAGAGCTTCCTGGGCGGCGCGCTCGAGCCCGGCGTCGGTGATGAGGATGTCGACGTCGGACAGCGGGATCGTGTTCGCCAGCGCGGTCACACCCCACTTCGTGTGGTCGGCGAGCACCACGACCCGCCGCGACGACGCGACGAGCGCTTGATTGGTCTGTGCTTCCATCAAATTGGGGCAGGTGAGTCCCGAGTCGATCCCCATGCCGTGCGTCCCCAGGAACAGCATGTCCACGTGGATGCCGCGCAGGGCGGCGACGGTGAGCGGCCCGACCAGCGCGAACGACGGGGTGCGCTGACCACCGGTGAGGAGGATGGTCTGGTCGTCGCGGCCGCCCTCGTGGAACGCGTCGGCGACGGGCAGCGAATTGGTGACGACGGTGATGTCGGGGACGTCGAGGAGTTCGCGGGCGAGGGCGTGCGTGGTGGTGCCGCCGGAGATGCCCACCGACGTGCCGGGTCGAACCAGCCGGGCGGCGGCGCGGGCGATGGCGCGCTTGGCCTCGCGGTCGAGTTCGGATTTCGCCGAGAACCCCGGTTCGTGCACACTCGCCGACCGCGGCAGCGTGACCCCGCCGTGGACCCGCTCGACGAGACCCTGCTCGACGAGTTCATTGATGTCGCGCCGGATGGTCATGTCGGAGACCCCGAGCGTCGCGCCGAGGTCGACGACCTTCACCGCACCGTGCGCGGTGACCTCGTCGAGGATCACCTGCTGGCGCTGACGAGCGAGCATCATGCGTCCGCCTTTCGGGTCCGGGCGCCGGTGGCGGCGCTGTCTTCGCGAATCACAGCACAGCTGCCGGGTTCCAGCGTGAGCGGTCCGTCGACCACCCGTTCGGTGACGAGGTCGGTGCCGGACACCTCGACGGTCACCTTCTCGGTCGTGTGGTTGAGGACGAACAGCCACGACCCGTTCTCACCCTGCCTGCGCACGATCTCGACGTCGGCGTGCTGCCCCGCGTGGAGGTCGAGACCGGCTGCGGCGCAGATCGCCTCGGCGATCCTCGTCCAGCCCTGCGTGTCGGGGACGGTGGCGAGATACCAGGCGGCGCCGTCGCCGACCGGACGCCGGGTGAGGGCGGGCACGCCCTGCAGGTGCCCCTCGGTGTGGCGGGCGAGAACCTCCACGTCCTCGGACACCGTCAGGTACTCGGTCCAGATGCCGGCCGCGGTGCCGTCGTCGAGGGCGACGGTCTCGTCCGCGCCGAGCGGGAAGAACTCCTCGGTGCGGACACCCAGCAGGTCGCGGAACGCCCCGGGGTAGCCGCCGAGCCGGACGTGATCGTCGCGGTCCGCGATCCCGGAGAACGCGGTGACCAGCACCTGGGCGCCGGCGCGGGCCGCGGCCTCGATGCGCGCGGCGTCCTCGTCGCTGCACAGGTACACGGCCGGAACGACCACCACGGCGTACCCGCTCAGGTCGGCGTCCGCGGGGATCACGTCGCACGTGATGCCGGAGAAGGCGTGGTGGGCGCGTTCGGCGATCGCCATGGGCTGCATCAACCGGGACGGGTGCCCGTCCTGCTCGCACGCCCACTGCGACTCCCAGTCGAACAACACACCCACCGGGGCCTCGACGCGGCTGCCGGCCACCGGTTCGAGGCGCCGCAGCACGGCGCCGAGCTGGACGACTTCCCGCCATCGCGCGGAGTCGGTGCCCGCGTGCGGAACCAGGGCGGAATGGAACTTCTCCGCACCCGCGTCGGATGCGCGGAACTGGAAGAAGGCGATGCCGTCCGCTCCGCGGGCGACGTGGGCGAGGGAGTTGCGCAGCATCTCCCCGGGTGTCTTCGCCCGGTTGACCGGCTGCCAGTTGACGGCGCTCGTCGAATGTTCCATCAGCAGCCACGGCCGGGAGCCGGCTATACCGCGCGTCAGGTCGGCCGAGAACGACAGCCTGTGGTGGGCGGCGCCGTCGCCCGTCGCGGGCCCCACCAGGTAGTGGTCGGTGGACACCAGGTCCTGTTCGGGCGCCCACTGCGCGTAGTTCATGTCGCCGGCGAGCGACTGAGGTGAGCCCATGCCCACCATGAAGTTGGTGGTGACCGGGATGCCGGGGGTGATGCGCTGCAGTACCTCCCGCTCGGCGAGGTACTGGTCTAGGAGGGCGTCCGAGCAGAACCGGCGCCAGTCCAGTAGATGCGTGGGATTGCCGAACGTCGTGCTCGCGGCGGGCGGCACCACTTCGTTCCAGTCGCTGTAGTGCTGGCTCCAGAACGTCGTGCCCCATACCCGGTTGAGTTCGGTGAGGTCGCCGTAGCGACGCTGCAGCCACCGCCGGAACGCCCGCGCGCTGTCGGGGGAGTAGCAGCGTGAGTTGTGGCAGCCGAGTTCGTTCGACACGTGCCAGAGTGCGAGTGCGGGGTGGCCGCCGTATCGGGTGGCCATCTTCTCGACGAGGACGAGGGAGTGGTCGCGGTAGATCGGGGAACTCGGGCTCCACGTCTGCCTGCTGCCGATCTCGTACCGGTAGCCACGCTCGTCCACGGGCCGGACCTCGGGATGCGCGGTCGTGAGCCACGGCGGTGGGGACGCGGTCGCGGTGGCCAGGTCGACGCGGACGCCGCCGTCGTGCAGGAGATCGAGGACGCGGTCGAGCCAGCCGAAATCCCACGTGTCCGGGGTGGGCTGGAGCCGGGCCCAGGAGAAGACGCCGACGGTGGCGAAGTCGACGCACGCCTCGCGCATGAGTTCGACGTCGCGTTGCCAGACCTCTTCCGGCCACTGCTCCGGGTTGTAGTCACCGCCGAAGGAAATGCCCCGGGTCGGCCACCGCAGGTGCCGCCCGCCGGAATCGCTCGCTGTGTGCATGCTCACAATCTGTCCGATCGTTGTTCAAAAGTCAACACGAATGAACATTTCTGCACTTACGCAGGTAAAAGCACTAACAACTGGTTGACAATGCGCGGTGCGGCGTGATTTTGTAACCTGCATCACGTAAGTGCGTGAGGCGACAGCACCGAAATGTGATCGAAGTTGTTCGATTTCGATCAGGTGGTGAGCGACTCCGACCACCCCGGTACTCAATCGAAAAGGGCACCATGAACCGAAACGAGCTGCCGCACCCGTGGCAACCCTCCCGGCGCACCTTTCTCCAGGCCGCGCTCGGCGCCGCGGGCGCCCTGTCGACGGCGGGTCTGCTGTCCGGGTGCACGAGCGGTGTCGACCCCCACGTGATCACCCTCGGATCGCGGCTGTCGGACAAGAACGCCAAACTCGGCGTCCAGGACGTCGTCGGGATGTTCCAGCAGCAGACCGGCGGCGCCGTGCGGATCAACTCCGTCGACTCCACCTCGTTCCAGGAGAACGTCAACAACTACCTGCAGGGCACCCCGGACGACGTCTTCACCTGGATGTCGGGGTACCGCATGAAGTACTTCGCCGACAAGGGCCTCGTCGACGACGTCAGTTCGGTGTGGCAAGCGCACGGCAGCGGCTTCAGCGACAGTTTCCGCGAGGCGTCCACCGGAACCGACGGCCGGCAGTACCTGATCCCGTTCTTCTACTACCCGTGGGCCGTGTTCTACCGTCCCAGCCTCTGGCAGCAGCGCGGCTACGCGCCGCCGAAGACGTTCGACGACTGGGTGACCCTGTCCAAGCGCATGCAGGCCGACGGACTCACCCCGATCGGATTCGGCGTCCGCGACGGCTGGCCGCCGTTCGGCACGTTCGACTACCTCGACCTGCGCCTCAACGGCGTCGACTTCCACCGTTCCCTCCTCGCGGGCGACGTGAGCTGGACCGACAACCGCGTCCGGTCGGTGTTCGACACCTGGCGCGAGATCCTCCCGTTCCACCAGCCGCAACCGCTGGGCCGCAAGATGTCCGAGGCGCAGCAGGCACTCCTCAACAAGGAGGTCGGAATGCTGGTGGCCGGCATGTTCGTCGCGCAGAGCTTCCCCGCGGGGCCCGACCGCGAGGATCTGGACTTCTTCGCGTTCCCCGAACTCGACTCCGCCGTCGGCACTTCGGCGGTGGAGGCGCCCATGGACGGATTCATGATGCGCAAGGACCCGCGCAACCTCGGCGGGGCGCAGCAGTTCCTGTCCTTCCTCACGAGCGCCGACGCCGCGGTCGCGTACGCGAAGCAGGACCCCCAGGCGATACCCGCGCACCGTGACGCCGATCTGTCGAGTTTCCCTCCGCTCGTGCAGAAGTCGGCCGCCCTCGTCCAGGGCGCGGGGTCCATCACCCAATTCCTCGACCGGGACACCCGCCCCGACTTCGCGTCCGTCGTGATGATCCCGGCGATGCAGCAGTTCCTGGGCAACCCGAACGACGTCGACGGCCTGGTCCGCAGCATCGAGCGTCAGAAGGCGGCGGTGTTCGGGCAATGAGCGCACACGAGAAGACAACCACCACCATCGCCGTCCCGACAGGTCAGGTGAATTCATGACCAGCACAGTTCCTCCCCAGGCCGGAACCGAACCCAGGATCCCGGCGCCGAAGATCCGGCGCAGCCGGGGTGACCGGTGGACCATCGCCGTCATGCTCGGGCTGCCCGCCGCGATCGTGATCGGGCTGGTGTGGATTCCCACCGTGTTCACGGTGATCCTGTCGTTCGCGCGCTGGGACGGCATCGGCGGCACGTCCACCATCGAGTGGATCGGCCCGCAGAACTACGTCGACGCCGTCCAGGCGTACCCACCGTTCCAGCAGGCGCTCCACAACAACGTCCTCTGGCTGGCGTTCCTCTTCGTCTTCCCGACGATCCTCGGCATCTTCCTCGCCGTCCTGCTCGACCGGGGCCTGAAGGGAAGCCGGCTGTACCAGAGCATCTTCTACATCCCCGTGGTGTTGTCGATGGCACTGGTCGGATTCGTGTGGCAGCTGATCTACTCCACCGACGGTGGTGTGCTCAACACCATCCTGGGTACGGACGTCGACTGGCTCGGCAACCCCGACGTCAACATCTGGGCCGTCATGGTCGCCGCGAGCTGGCGGCACACCGGCTACATCATGTTGCTGTACTTGGCGGGTCTCAAAGCCATCGACCCGTCGGTGCGCGAAGCGGCCCTCATGGACGGCGCCGGCCCGATCCGCACGTTCTTCCGGATCGTGTTCCCCCTGATGAAGCCCACCAACCTGCTGATCATCGTCATCACCGTCATCGAGGCTCTGCGTGCCTTCGACCTCGTGTGGGTGATCAACAAGGGCCGCAACGGACTCGAACTCATCTCCGCCCTCGTCACGGCCAACGTCGTGGGCGAAGCGGGCCGGGTCGGATTCGGTTCGGCTCTGGCGACGATCATGCTCGTGATCTCGCTGGTGTTCATTGCCCTCTATCTCTGGATCGTGATGCGGAGCGACGACTGATGACCATGACGACACCCCTCGCCGACCACAGTGCGCCCGTCGACCGGACCGGGCCCCGCAACAAGGCCGCGGTGGCCAACCGGCGCCGGCTGAGTACCGCGCACGCGGCGATATACGTCCTTCTCACGGCCCTGGCGTTGCTGTGGATCTTCCCGCTCCTGTGGGCGCTCTACAACTCGTTCCGCGACTACGACTACGTCCTCACCCACGGCTACCTGTCGGTCGGCGGTTTCACGCTCAGCAATTACACCGAGTCGTGGGAGGTCGGCGGAATCCCGCACTACTTCCTCAACTCGATGCTGATCACTATCCCGGCGGTGCTGCTGATCCTGTTCATCGGGTCGATGGCGGCGTTCGTGCTCGCCCGGTTCCCGTGGAAATTCAACGTGATCATGCTGGCGGTGTTCATCGCGGGGAATCTGTTGCCGCAGCAGACGCTTCTGACCCCGTTGTTCCGGCTGTACAACGCGATTCCGTTGCCCTACTGGATGAGTTCGTCGGGCTCGCTCTACGACAGTTACTGGGGGCTGATCCTGGTGCACGTCGCGTTCCAGACCGGGTTCTGCGTGTTCGTGCTGAGCAACTACATGAAGACGGTCCCGCCGGAACTGCTCGAGGCGGCGACGGTGGACGGCGCCGGGCTGTTCCGCCAGTACTGGCAGGTGGTCCTCCCGCTGTGCCGTCCTGCTCTGGCCGCGCTCGCGACGCTCATGATCACCTGGATTTACAATGATTTCTTCTGGGCACTGGCGCTGATGGTCAGCGGCGACAAGCTGCCGGTCACCACCGCGCTGCAGAATCTGCAGGGCAGCTTCTTCACCGACACCAACCTGCTCGCCGCCGGATCGGTGCTCGTCGCATTGCCGACGGTGCTCGTATTCGTCGCGCTGCAGCGGCATTTCGTTTCCGGACTGACGATGGGAGCCAACAAGTGAGTGCGACTCCACCGCACGCGTACGTCCACCTCACCGCAGGCGGCGTGTCCGTCGTGCTCGACCTCACCGGGGGACGGTTGCCGGCGATCGTGCACTGGGGAGCGGCGCTCGGCGACCTCACCCTCGCCGACGTCGAAGCCCTGGCGCAGGCGAACATCGAGCCCCCGGCGGGCAACGTGGTCGATCTCCCGGTGCGGCTGTCGATACTCCCCGAACACCACACCGGGTGGGTGGGGAAGCCCGGGATCGCCGGGCACCGGGACGGCGCCGACTGGTCGCCGCTGTTCACGACCACCACGCTCACGGTCGACGGAGTCGAGCACCGGTCGGGACTCGTCTCGGTAGGTGCGGGCGCTGTCCGGGTCGCCGCGCAGGACACGGTGGCCGATCTCGGTCTGGTCCTCGACATCGAACTGCTGCCGAGCGGCCTCCTGAGGGCGCGCGCCGAGGTCACCAACGAGGGCGACTCCTTCTACGTTCTCGACGACCTCCAGCTCGCGTTCCCGGTGCCGCCGCAGGCCCGCGAGATCCTCGACTTCGCGGGAAGGTGGGGGAAGGAACGGATCCCGCAGCGCCGTGAACTCACCGTCGGCATCCACGAACGCGAAGGACGGAAGGGACGCACCGGCCCGGACGCCGCGACGGTGCTCTCCGTCGGCGTGCCCGGATTCGGGTTCGGCCGCGGGGAGGTGTGGGGCACCCACGTCGCGTTCAGCGGCAACCACCGCCATTACGCCGAACGTCTCTTCACCGGTTTCCAGGTGGTCGGCGGCGGAGAATTACTCCTGCCGGGCGAGGTGCGGCTGGCGGACGGCGAGAGCTACGAAACGCCCTGGGTCTACGGCGCCTACGGTGACGGACTCGATGCCCAGGCACATCGCTTCCACGACTACCTCCGGTCCCGCCCCACGCACCCGCGGCGCGCGCGCCCGGTCACGATCAACGTGTGGGAGGCGGTCTACTTCGACCACGACCTGGCCCGGTTGACGGACCTGGCGGATCGCGCGGCGAAGCTCGGCGTCGAACGTTACGTGCTCGACGACGGCTGGTTCAGGTACCGGCGCAACGATCTGGCGGGCCTCGGGGACTGGCACGTCGACGATACGGTGTGGCCGAACGGTCTGCATCCGCTCGTCGATCACGTGCGTTCCCTCGGCATGGAGTTCGGCCTGTGGTTCGAACCGGAGATGATCAACCTCGATTCCGACCTCGCGCGGGAGCATCCCGAGTGGGTCATGGCGACCGGCGGGCGCACGCCCGTGCCGTCGCGGAACCAGCAGGTGCTCAATCTGGGGATCCCCGAGGCGTACGACCACATCCTCGAGCGGATGTCCGCGATCCTCGCCGAGTACGACATCGCCTACATCAAGTGGGACCACAACCGCGACCTGATCGACGCCGGCACCGCACCGCACGGCCGCGCCGGCGTCCACGACCAGACCCTCGCGACCTACCGGCTGATGGACGAACTGAAGCGCCGCTTCCCCGGACTGGAGATCGAATCCTGCTCGTCGGGCGGAGCGCGGGTGGACCTCGGCATCCTCGAGCGCACCGACCGCGTCTGGGTCTCGGACTGCATCGATCCGCTCGAGCGTCAGCAGATGAACCGGTGGACGATGCAGCTGCTTCCCCCCGAGCTGCTCGGCTCGCACATCGCGTCCGGAATCTCGCACACGACGGGCCGGTACCACCGTCTGTCGTTCCGGGCGGGGACGGCGCTGTACGGGCACCTCGGGATCGAGTGGGATCTCGCGACCGCCACGGACGACGAGAACGCACAGCTCGCCGTGTGGATCGACCTGTACAAGCGGCACCGGGAACTCCTGCACACGGGAACGATGGTGCGGGCCGACGAGATCGACCCGACCCTCCTGGTCTACGGTGCGGTCGCGGCGGACCGGGCGGAGGCGCTGTTCTTCCTCGCGTACGTGGGGCGCTCCGAGGTGTCACCGCGGGGCAGGTTCACGCTGCCCGGGCTCGACCCCGACCGGCGCTATCGGGTGCGTCCCGTCTTCGCCGGTGCACCGGACGAGGGCCTGAAACCGCCCGCGTGGTTCGACGTACAGCCACCGGGTGGACGAGCCGACGGACTGTCCGCGGGGAGCGGGGTTCCCGGCGTCTCGATGACGGGCCGGGCCCTCGCGGTCGTGGGATTGCAGACACCCGCGTCCTTCCCCGACGACGTGGTCGTGCTCTCCGTCACCGCGGAGGCGTAGCCGCAACACCAGGTGGGCAGGATTCACCCTGGGGTAGGTAGCCGGTGCCCCCACCGCGGGGCACCATGGTCTTCACCAGTCGGGCGAAAAGTTGAACCGCAGGAGGTAAGTCAACACTCGAAAACGCCACACGCTGAGAAGAGAACACCTCACCGGAACCTGAACCCGGTGAGGTGTTTTCGTCTGTTCTACCGGGCGGGTCAGAACTCCATGCCCGCGTCGGCGCCCATCTGCATGGTGGTGTTTCCGCCGTCGAGGGATTCCCGGATGATGTCGGCGTGACCGGAATGGTGGCCGGTCTCCCGGATGATGTGGAGCAGGGTGCGGCGGATCGTCCACCACTGCCGCTCGGGTGCCCAGGGTGCGGTGGGCAGTGGGATCAGGACGTCCAGGTCGTCGAGGCCGGCCACGGCGGCCTCCGTCGCGCGGGCCACCTCGGTGTACTCGGCCAGCAGTCCCTCGAGGGTTTCGTCGTCGCGCATGTAGTACTTCTCCATCGCCCACTCCATGTCGAACTCCGCGTTCTCGTCGGGTGCGAGAATGGTTTCTACCCAATGCTTTTCCGTGTGCAGAACGTGCTTGATCAGTCCGCCGAGCGTGAGGTCGCTGACGGTCGAGCGCTGCCGTGCCTGGTCGTCGTCGATGCCGCGGACGGTGATCAACAGGGTGGCTCGCTGCTCCTGCAGGATCTGGAGGATGTCGGCGCGCTCACCGGTGGCCGGGGACTTCTGCGAAGTGGTCATGAGAAGAACGATAAGGGGAATTGAGGTCAGAAACGGTCCTCATTAGTGAGGCCTTCTCAGGGTTTTTCTCGGGGTCCAAGTTGGGTGCCTTCCTGGATGTGCGGAAAGCGCGCGCCGCGAAGGATTCTCGGTATGAACTTCGACTCTCCGGGGCCGGCACCCCGGCCCTCCCGCCGACGCGTATGGCTTCGCGTTCTCGGGGGCATGGTGTCGCCCGTCCTCGTCGCCGTCACGGTGGGAGTCGGCACGTTCGCGTACGCCTCGACCGCCGCCGAGAGCGACACCGGCGAGCAGATGGAATTCCGGCGAGCCCTGACGATTCCGCCGCTCGCGCCGGGTGTCGCGCGCCCCGATTTGGGTACCCCCACGGTGACGCGCCATCCCGACATCGCCGGGTCGAGCCGGATCGGCGCGGGCGAACCCGCGATGCCCCACCAGCCCGCACCCGGGTGACCCCGCTCGGTTCTCTCTTCTGGGTCCGCCCAGCCCACCGATGATCAGCCCACCGATGAAAGGAATCATCATGATCCGCACGACGATGACCGCACTGGCAGCCGTGGCTCTCGTGTTCGGCGCCGCGTCCGTGACCCAGACCGCTGCCGCCCACCCGGCCTGCAACTCCTCCTACGAGGGCACGACCAACGACGAGTACGACCCGGACCCCGACTTCACGGGGACGACCAACGACGAGTACGACCCCGATCCCGAGTATTCGGGTACGTCCAACCGCGAATACGACCCCGACCCGGAGTTCCACGGCAGCACCGATCCGTGCCAGGTGTGAGTCCGGTCAGCTTTTCCGGCGCAGCCACGGAGACACAGCGGGGGCGAACAGGGCGAGCACTCCCACCGCGACGAGGGCGCTGTAGGCGAGCGGCGCCCATTGCAGCACACCGGCGGTCGCGTCACCGGCGTCGGACAGCAGGGTCCACAGGCCCACCCCGCCGGCGGCGCTGAGGACGCCGACGACGGCGAGGGTGATCTGGCCCGCCGGTTTCCGGGCACGCAGGAGTTGTATCCCCAGCAGTCCGAGGAGGATCAGGACGACGGCGATGGCGCCGCTGCCGATCAGCGTCAGGTTCACCGTGTCGGTGATGTCCGTCGCGGAGTCCCCGGGATTGTCCGCGGCGACCGAGGCCTCGAGGGCGTCGCGGACCGCGCCGAGGTCGAGCGCGATGGCCCCGGCGATTCCGGCGAGAACGACGAACGATCCCACCCAGGCGGACAGCGACACCGCGACCGCCTTGGGGGTGGCATCGGTGGGGGTGGCGCGCAGCGGGGTGACCGCGAACTCCGGACGCGGCGGTACGGGTCGCGGCGGTTCCGGCCGGCGTGGCGGCTGCTCGGGTGTCGTCACGCAGCGATCCTATCGACCTGCAGTACCGTGGCGGGCCGACGCGCGGGTCCGTGTCGGCGGCCCCGAAGCACGCCGCCGAAACACGGCGCCCGAACAAAATGTGGGCATCCGGGAACAAATCTCCGCACCCCTCCGTTGAGCCTTACGACAACATGAGCGTGCAAGACTCAAGTTCGAATTGACTCCCGACGGTGTCGGAGTGCAAACTTGAGCGGAGGGCGCTCACTAAGCGCCAACATCGCAGTTCAGTAATGAAAAACCTGCCCACAGGACTGCAAAACGAAAGTGAGGAACACTATGGCTCGTGCCGTCGGTATCGACCTCGGTACAACGAACTCGGTCGTGTCTGTGCTGGAAGGCGGCGAGCCCGTAGTGGTCGCCAACGCCGAAGGTTCACGCACCACCCCGTCGATCGTCGCCTTCGCCAAGAACGGTGAGGTGCTGGTCGGCCAGCCCGCCAAGAACCAGGCCGTCACCAACGTCGATCGCACCATCCGCTCCGTCAAGCGCCACATCGGCACCGACTGGAACGTGGAGATCGACGGCAAGAAGTACACGCCCCAGGAGATCAGCGCGCGCACGCTCATGAAGCTGAAGCGCGACGCCGAGGCATACCTGGGTGAGGACATCACGGACGCCGTGATCACCGTCCCCGCGTACTTCGAGGACGCCCAGCGTCAGGCCACGAAGGAAGCCGGCCAGATCGCGGGCCTCAACGTCCTGCGCATCGTCAACGAGCCCACCGCGGCCGCACTGGCCTACGGCCTCGACAAGGGTGACAAGGAACAGACCATCCTGGTCTTCGACCTCGGTGGCGGCACCTTCGACGTCTCGCTGCTCGAAATCGGCGACGGCGTCGTCGAGGTTCGCGCCACCTCCGGCGACAACCACCTCGGTGGTGACGACTGGGACGAGCGCATCGTCACGTGGCTCGTCGACAAGTTCAAGGCTCAGAACGGCATCGATCTGACCAAGGACAAGATGGCCCTGCAGCGTCTCCGTGAGGCTGCCGAGAAGGCCAAGATCGAACTGAGTTCCTCGCAGAGCACGTCGATCAACCTGCCCTACATCACCGTCGACGCGGACAAGAACCCGCTGTTCCTCGACGAGCAGTTGTCCCGCAGCGAGTTCCAGAAGATCACGTCCGATCTCCTCGACCGCACCCGCGCGCCGTTCCAGGCCGTGATCAAGGACAGCGGCATCGCCGTCAAGGACATCGACCATGTCGTGCTCGTCGGTGGTTCCACCCGTATGCCCGCCGTCTCCGATCTGGTGCGCGAGCTGACCGGTGGCCGTGAGCCCAACAAGGGCGTCAACCCCGACGAGGTCGTCGCCGTCGGCGCCGCCTTGCAGGCCGGCGTCCTCAAGGGCGAGGTCAAGGACGTGCTGCTCCTCGACGTCACCCCGCTGTCCCTCGGCATCGAGACCAAGGGTGGCGTGATGACCAAGCTCATCGAGCGCAACACCACCATTCCGACCAAGCGTTCCGAGACCTTCACCACCGCTGACGACAACCAGCCCTCGGTGCAGATCCAGGTGTTCCAGGGTGAGCGCGAAATCGCCTCGCACAACAAGCTGCTCGGCTCGTTCGAACTGGCCGACCTGCCGCCCGCCCCGCGTGGCGTGCCACAGATCGAGGTCACCTTCGACATCGACGCCAACGGCATCGTGCACGTGACCGCGAAGGACAAGGGCACGGGCAAGGAGAACACGATCAAGATCCAGGACGGCTCCGGTCTGTCCAAGGAAGAGATCGAGCGGATGGTCAAGGACGCCGAGGCTCACGCCGAGGAGGACAAGGCCCGCCGCGAGGAGGCCGAGGTGCGCAACCAGGCCGAGTCGCTGGTGCACCAGACCGAGAAGTTCATCAAGGACAACGAGGACAAGGTGCCCGCCGACGTCAAGGAGAAGGTCGAGGCTGCCATCAAGGAAGCCAACGACGCTCTCGCAGGCACCGACATCGCGGCCGTCAAGACCGCGGTCGAGAAGCTGGCCACCGAGTCGCAGGCCCTCGGCCAGGCGATCTACGAGGCCAGCGCCGCCGAGGAAGCCGCCAACACCGACGGCTCCGGCGCGAATGGTGCCGACGACGTCGTCGACGCCGAGGTCGTGGACGAGCCGTCCGACTCGGAGAAGAAGTGACGTCCGACAACACCGAGCAGGAACCGGTCACTTTCGTGGACAAGCGGAAGATCGACCCCGAGACCGGTCGGACACGGGACGCGGAGCCGGTAGTGGAGCCCCTCGCGGGCACCGCTGCCGCCCCGCAGCCCGGCTCGGTGGACGAAGGGGCCCTGCCGGAGACGGCAGCTCCGGAGACGGACGAGTTGGCGGAGCGCACCGCCGACCTGCAGCGACTGCAGGCGGAGTACGCCAACTACCGCCGCCGCGTCCAGCGCGACAAGCAGGCCGACATCGCGAACGCCAAGGCGTCCGTCGTCGGTGAGCTCATCGCGGTGCTGGACGACCTCGACCGTGCACGCAGCCACGGCGACCTCGACTCGGGGCCGCTCAAGGGTGTGGCAGACAAGCTCACCGGCACCCTCACCTCGCTCGGCCTGAGCGAGTTCGGTGCCGAGGGCGACGCATTCGATCCGGCGCTGCACGAGGCAGTGCAGCACGAGGGCGAGGGTCACGACCCCGTTCTCGGCACGGTGATGCGAAAGGGCTACAAATTCGGTGATCGCGTCCTGCGGCATGCGATGGTAGCTGTGATCGATCGCGCAGGCGATGCCGGCGCGAACACCTCCGACGAGGCGGCGAAGCCCGCCGAGTCGGAACAAGAGTAAGAGCGAGAGGAGGAGACGCCCAGTGAGCCAACGGGAGTGGATCGAAAAGGACTTCTACAAGGAGCTGGGCGTCTCGTCCCACGCATCCGCGGACGAGATCAAGAAGGCGTACCGCAAGCTCGCCCGCGACCTTCACCCCGACGCGAACCCCGGCGACACGAAGGCCGAGGAGCGTTTCAAGTCCGTCAGCGAAGCACACGCCGTGCTCTCGGATCCTGCCAAGCGCAAGGAATACGACGAGGCCCGGCGACTGTTCGCGAGCGGCGGTTTCGGGCAGGGCGGCGGCGGATTCAATCCCGGAGCCGGCGGTTTCGGTCAGGGCGGATTCGACATCAACGATCTGTTCGGTGGCGGCGGCGCGGCCGCCGGTGACGGCGGTCTCGGCGACATCTTCGGTGGCCTGTTCAATCGCGGAGCCGGTGGTGGCGGCGCGACCCGCACGACCAACCGTCCCCGTCGTGGCAGCGACGTCGAGACGGAGACGACCCTCGAATTCCGTGAAGCCACGCTGGGCGTCACGGTCCCGCTGCGGCTGACCAGCCCGTCGCCGTGCACCACCTGCCACGGCAGCGGTGCCAAGCCGGGAACCAGCCCGCGAGTCTGCCCGCGCTGCAACGGGACCGGAATCGTGAGTCGCAACCAGGGCGCGTTCGGGTTCAGCGAGCCGTGCGACGACTGCCGCGGTACCGGCTCGATCATCGATTCGCCGTGCGAGGTGTGCCACGGCAACGGCGTCACCAACCGGACCCGCACCATCACCGTCCGCGTTCCCGCGGGTGTCAGCGACGGACAGAAGATCCGGCTGGCAGGCCAGGGGGAGGCGGGCCTGCGCGGCGCGCCGTCCGGCGACCTGTTCGTCACGGTCCGGGTGCGTCCCGACAAGGTGTTCGGCCGCAACGGCGACGACCTCACCCTCGTCGTCCCCGTCAGCTACGGTGAGCTCGTGCTCGGAACCACCGTCTCCGTCCCCACGTTGGAGGGGCGCGTCGGTGTGAAGATTCCGGCAGGCACAGCCGACGGCCGGGTTCTGCGGGTACGCGGCCGAGGCGTTCCCAAGCGTGCGGGTGGCGCCGGTGACCTGCTGGTCACGGTCAAGGTCGCCGTTCCGCAGAAGCTCGACGACCCCGCCACCGAAGCACTGAAGACCTATCTGGAAGCAGAGAAGGCCAGCGGATTCGATCCCAGGGCCGGGTGGGCAGGTGCCTGATGAGCGATACGACCCAGGATCCACGCGAGACCGCCGTTGATCCGGACGCCCAGATCTTCGTGATCTCGGTGGCCGCGGAACTCGCCGGCATGCATGCCCAGACGTTGCGCAACTACGACCGGCTCGGTCTCGTCACCCCGCACCGCACGTCCGGTGGCGGGCGACGGTACTCGCCGCGGGATGTGGCGCTGCTCCGTGAGGTGCAGCGCCTCTCGCAGGACGAGGGTGTCAACCTCGCCGGGATCAAGCGGATCATCGAACTCACCAACCAGGTGGAGGCTCTGCAGCACCGGGTTCGCGAGCTGGCCGAGGAGATCGCGAAGATTCACGCCGGCTACCGGCGCGACCTCGTGCCGATCCCACGGAGCAATGCGCTCGTCGTGTGGAAGCCGCGACACCAGCGCTGACCCGGCGATCTCTCGGGTGAACCGAACCGATGTCGCACTGGTCCCGTCGGAGTGAACCAGTGCGACATCGGGCCCCAACCCCCGGCTTATCGGTCGCGGTTGCCCCAGCGGGGCCCGCGGCGGGTGCGTGATCGCGGAATGTTCATCTCCTCGAGACGTGCCTTGATCTCCTCGGTGGTCCACATCGTGCGGGAGACGGTGGGGGTGGGGGTCTCGGTGACGTGCATGATCATGTTCTCCGGCTTTCGTCGAGTGTTCGGTGGATGGTCGGGATCGTCTGTCAGGGGTGTCCGTACAGGTGGTAGCCGGCGTTCATGTTCGGGTAGCCCGAGTCGATCCAGCTGCTGATGCCGTAGGCGTGGCCGTAGTTGGCGTCGACGCGGGTGCCGTCCACGTCGGTCGTGTTGCTGTAGTTGTCGGCGCGGAACACGGCCTGGGCACCACCGGGAAGCGAGTAGGTGGCATCCACCTCGACGCCGTTCGGGTCGGTGGAGAATGCCTTCACGATCTGGCTGCTGTGCGGGGCGAGGTAGTCCGACGGCGCCTGAATCCACTGCCCGTAGGGGTTCGACGAGCCCGCGAGGACCATCGGCAGGTCGGTGTCGTTGCTGATCGTCATCGCGATCGTGGGTCCCGATGTCGGCATCGTGCCCGCCGTGGCAACACCGGCTGCGGCGATGGCGAATCCGGTGACGGCCACTGCGGTGGCGGGCAGTGCGATGAAGAGGGCGACGCGGTGGCGGGCGGTGGTTCGCATGATGGCTTCTCCTGAGTTCTGACGCTTCGGGGGAACGTTTGGGGCCGTGGGGGTTTCGGTTTCCGATCTCCCCGTTTCCGGTGTGCACCAACTATGTCGCGAAAACGCGCCGTCGTCTGTCCACCGACAGGACCGAGGGTGGGATGAATCCGGTGTCCACCGATCGGGGGACACCGGCGCCGCGAAGTGCTCCGCGCGGGCGTGCTCTCGTGAGAAAGTGAGCAATGGACTTCGCCGGAGTCGCTTCGCATCGGGCCGCGCCGTGAGCGCCGTGCGGGTCGTGGTGGGCGACGACCACCCGATCTTTCGGGACGGTGTCGTCCGTGCGCTCCTCGCGAGCGGCGACATCGAGGTGGTCGGCGAGGCGGACGACGGTGCGGCGGCGCTCGCCCTGATCCGTGAACTCGCCCCCGACGTCGCACTGCTCGACTATCGGATGCCGGAGCTGGACGGTTCCCAGGTGGCGGCGGCCGTGCGACGAGCCGAACTCGCCACGCGGGTGTTGCTGCTGTCGGCGCACGACGAGTCCGCGATCGTCTACCACGCGTTGCAGGAGGGGGCGGCGGGGTTCCTGCCGAAGGAGTCGACCCGGGCGGAGATCGTGAAAGCCGTCCTGGACTGCGCTCAGGGCCGTGACGTCCTCCCCGCCTCCCTCGCGGTCGGACTGGCCGGCGAGGTGCGGCGTCGCAGTGAACCGGTCGGGCCTGCGCTGAGCGGTCGGGAGAAGGAAGTGCTGGCGCTCATTGCGCGCGGCCAGAGCATTCCCACGATCGCCGGTGAGCTGTATCTGGCGCCGTCGACGGTCAAGACCCATGTCCAGCGTCTCTACGAGAAGCTCGGGGTGAGCGACCGCGCGGCCGCGGTGGCCGAGGCGATGCGACGCGGCTTGCTGGAGTGACGTGCCGCTTCCGTCCCAGAGTCGCGTAGTCCGTCGCTACAGCACCGAGGCCGTCCGGGTGACCGCCATACTCCGGTTACCGCTGATCGGGTTGATGGCGCTGCTCGGGCCGGTGATCCGCGTGGTGCACTGGAAACCCGACGTCTTCGCGGCGCTGCTGATCGGGTACGCGGCTCTCGCGCTCGGCTGGCTGATCTTCGTCCTGGTGCGCGATGTCGGACCGTGGGCGGGCTGGATGTCCACCGCGGCGGATGTCACCGCGGTCGTGGCGTTGTGCATCGCCTCCGGCGGCGCGACGTCGGTGCTGCTGCCGGTGTTCTTCCTGCTGCCGATCTCGGTGGCGTTCCAGTACCGGCCGCGTCTGACGGCGATCGTCGGGGTCTGCACTGCCGTCGGGTACCAGGTGGTGTGGATCATCTACTCCAAGCGCGACGACGCAGTCGGTTTCCCCGACGAGGTGTACCTCTACTTCGGTTTCCTGTTGTGGCTCGCGGCCGCGACGACGGCGTTGTCGTACGTGCTGGTCCGGCGCTCTGCGACGGTGATCTCGCTGATGGATGTACGCAGGCAGCTGATCGCCGAGTCGATGGACGCCGAGGAACGCGAGCGACGGCAACTGGCTGAGGACCTCCACGACGGGCCCCTGCAGAATGTCCTGGCCGCCCGCCTGGACGTGGAGGAAGCCCTGGAGCGAAACCCGGACGACATGCTCGTCGCCGCGGAGTCCGCTCTCCGCGAGACCGCGGCGCAACTGCGGTCCACGGTCACCACACTGCATCCGCAGGTCCTCGCGCAGCTTGGCCTCACCGCGGCGCTGCGCGAGCTCGCGGATCTCTACGCCCGGCGGGGGTTCGAGATGTCGGTGAGCGTCGACGACGTCGGTCACCCCGACTGCCAGGAGTTGCTCTACCGGGTGGCGCGGGAACTGCTCACCAACGTGACCAGACATGCCCGTGCCACGACGATCGAATTCACACTCACCCGCGCCGACGGGCGGACCACGCTGACGGTCGCCGACGACGGCGCCGGTTTCGATCCGGCCGTCGTCCCGGAACGGGTCGCGCAGGGGCACATCGGGCTGGCGTCGCACATCGTGCGGGTCGAAAGCGTCGGCGGCACCTTCGACGTCACGTCCACACCCGGGTCGGGCACCCGCGTGGTGGTGACGGTGCCGGACTCCGGCTGATCCAGGCCCGACGAGGTCACTGCGGGTGGCGGCCCTCGGCGAATTCCTCGACGATCTTCGCGCAGAACGCGGGCAGGTCGTCGGGGTTGCGGCTCGACACCAATCCGTTGTCGACCACTACTTCCTCGTCGACCACGGTTCCGCCGGCGTTGCGGATGTCGGTGCGCACGCTGGGATACGACGTGAGGGTGCGGCCGCGGACGACGTCGGCCTCGACCAACGTCCACGGTCCGTGGCAGATCACGCCCACTGGTTTGCCCGAATCGACGAAGTCGCGGACGAAGGCGACGGCCGACTCGTCCATCCGGAGGTGGTCGGGGTTCGTGGTGCCGCCGGGCAGGATGAGTGCGTCGAAGTCGGCGACCGACACCTCGCCGACGACCGCGTCGACGGCGTAGGTGCCTGCCGCGTTCACATCCGAGCTCATGGCCTGGATCTTGCCGGGGGACAACGAGATCAGCCGAACTTCCGCGCCGGCGTCCTCGACGGCTTTCCGGGGTTCGACGAGTTCGACTTCCTCGACGCCGTCGGTGGCCAGGATCGCGACCTTCCGGCCGCGCAGTGTCTCTGCCGATGTCATGGGCAATTCCTTCCTCTGGTGAACACAAGCGACGGGTACCCGATCGGCCCGAGGCCAATCGGGTGGGAATCAGAGTCGTCGGAGATCGGTGGTTGCGGGGCCCTCGAGAAGTGTTCCGCCGGCAGTGAATCGGGACCCGTGCAGCGGGCAGTCCCACGAAGCCTCCGCATCGTTCCAGCGGAGCACACCACCGAGGTGCGGGCAGACGGCGCAGACGCGCTGGGTGTGACCGTCCGAGGTGTACTCGCCGACGGGGAGCAGTCCCTCCCGCACGATGCGAGCCCGGCCTTTCCCTCGTTGTCGCCCCACGAGCGCGTCGCCCCAGCCCGCGACCATCTCCACCGCCACCTCGCCGTTCGCTTTCACTGCCGCGGGAAGGTCGAAAAGCTGCGTCGGCGAATAGCTCTGGAATGCCTCGGCCCACCGCATGTGGCCACCCAGAATGCGTCCGGCGAGCACGAGGCCGGCGGCGACGCCGTTCGAGAGTCCCCACTTGCCGTAGCCGGTGGCGACGAGAATGCCGTCACTGCCGGGAACCAGTGGGCCGACGTAGGGGAGCGCGTTCAGCGAGGAGTAGTCCTGCGCCGACCAGCGGTGGGTCGGCGTCGCCCCGGGAAAGTGACGGCCGGTCCAGGCCAGCAGATCGTCGACCGCGGCCTGCGGTGACGTGCTGCGGCCGACGTCGTGACCGTTGCCGCCGACGACCAGAACACGACCGTCGTCGGCCGGGCGCAGCGACCGCGTGGGCTGATCGGCGGTCAGGTACATGCCTCCGGGTGCACCGCCCGGCATCCGGAACGCCGCCGCGTACGATCGCTCCGCCTTCAGCCGGGCGAAGAATCCTCCGCGATCGAGGATCGGAGTTCCCGTCGCGAGAACCACGCGGCGGGCTTCGATGTCGCCGTCCGGCGTCGACAGGACGTGGAATCGCACCAGCGTCCGGACCGACGTCACGCGACGGTGCTCGAACACGTCGGCGCCGTGGGTGATCAGGTCGCGGGCCACTGCATGGAGGACGGGCATCGGGTCCAGGAACGCCTGGTCGTCGAGCGTGACGGCGTCGACGTGGGGCACCGGGATCTCGAGTTCGGGTACGAGTCGCACGGGCAGGCCCGCCGATCGGGCGGCCGTGTACTGGGCGCGCACCGCGTCGACACCGGACTCGGTCTGCGCGTACGTGAAATCCGGTGCCGTGCCGACGGGAATCTCGCGGTCGCGGCAGTACCGGAGCAGCCACTGCTGGCCTTCCAGGTTTCCCTCGACATACGAGCGCAGGATGTGCGACGCGTGGCGTCGGCCGATCTCGGCGAGCCGGGTACCTTGCAGCACACTGACCTTGCCCGTGGTGTTCCCTGTCGTGACGGCCCCGATGGTCCGCGCTTCGACGACGGCGACGTGCTGTCCCGCACGGGCGAGCAGTAGCCCGGTGATCAGGCCGGTCACCCCCGCGCCCACCACCACGGTGTCGTACCGTCCGCGTTCGTCCCACGATCGCCCCGTCACCGCGCCGCGGTGACCGGCGACGTGATCGAGCCAGAGGGAAGGCATTACGGCTTCAGGAGAATCTTCACAGCGCCGTCTTCCTTCTTCTGGAAGATCTCGTACGCGTGCGGCGCGTGGTCCAGTGGCAGTTCGTGAGTGGCGAACGTGTCGACGCCCAGGGGGTCGGCGTCGGTGAGCAACGGCAGGATGTCCGGGACCCACCGCTTGACGTTGGCCTGCCCCATCCGCAGCTGAATCTGCTTGTCGAACAGGGTGAGCATCGGTATCGGGTCCGCCATTCCTCCGTACACCCCGATGAGCGAGAGGGTGCCGCCGCGCCGCACGATGTCGATGGCCGAGTACAGCGCGTGCAGCCGGTCGATTCCTGCCGTCGACATCAGTGGGGCCGCGATGGCATCGGGCAGGTACGACGTGACCTGCTGCAGTAGTTTCGCGCCGGGGGAGCCGTGCGCTTCCATGCCGACTGCATCGATGACGGAATCGGGGCCGCGGCCGTCGGTCATCTCCCGGATCACGTCGCCGAGTTCGCCCTCGGCGTCGTTGAGGTCGACCGTCTCGATCCGTCGCGCCCGCGCACGGGCGAGACGCTCGGGCACGAGATCGACGCCGATGACCCGAAAACCCTTGTGCGCGGCGATGCGTGCCGCCATGTCGCCGATGGGTCCGAGCCCGAGAACGACGACGGAACCGCCGTCGGGTATCTCCGCGTACTCGACGGCCTGCCATGCCGTCGGCAGCACGTCGGACAGATACACGAAACGTGAATCCGGTGGACCCTCCGGAACCTTGATGTGGGTGTTCTTCACGTGCGGCACCCGCAGATACTCGGCCTGGCCGCCGGGAACGCTCCCGTACAGTTTCGAATACCCGAACAGCGCCGCACCCATACCCTCGTCCCGGATCTGGGTGATCTCGCACTGGGTGAACAGTTTCCGATCGCACATGTGGCAACTGCCGCAGGATATCTGGAACGGGATGACCACCCGGTCGCCGACCTTCACGTCGGTCACCTCCGACCCCACCTCGCGGACGATGCCCATCGGTTCGTGACCGAGGATGTCGCCCTCGTTCATGAACGCGCCGAGCACCTCGTACAGGTGCAGGTCGGAGCCGCAGATGTTGGTGGTGGTGATCTCGACGATCGCGTCGGTCTTCTGTTCGATCACCGGGTCGGGGACGGTGTCGACGCTGACCTTCCGTTTGCCCTGCCACGTCACGGCTCTCATCGGGCTCTCCGGTTCGCCTTCTCGATCGCGTCGACGAGTTCGTCCTTGGTCATGGTCGACCGGCCGTGTATGTCGAGCCGCTGCGCGATGTGCATGAGGTGGTCCTTGCTCGCGTTGGCGTCGACGCCCTCGGCCGTCTCACCGGACGCGTTCGGGCCGCCGCTCTTCGCGCGCTCGTCCGAGGGGCCCTTCTCGTCCTTGGCCTCCCAGTGGTCCCCGACCTTCTCGTAGCTGTGTTTGAGGGCGTCGTACGCGACGCGATGCGCGCGTTCCTCGTCCCCGTACTGATCGATTGCGGAGTCGTACACCTTGGCGAACGTGCGCTGCGCCTTCTCGGACGACTTTTTCAGCGTCTCGGGAAGCTCGCTCTTCTTCGGCTTGCCGCTGTCGGTGGTCTTCGGCACGGAAATCCTCCTCGGGTGTAGAGGTGCCCGCTCGGATGATTACCCGACTCTCGGAGATTTACGCGAGTGGGGGAGGAACTCGACCCGGCACGGACGTCAGCGCCTGCTCGAGCAGTTCCAGGGCACGGTCGGTGGTGGCGGTCACGACGTCCTGAGGTTCACCGTCGAAGCGGTGCATCTCGGTGTCGATGCGGCCGTGGGTGAACAGTCCGAACCAGACGGTCCCCGGCGGCTGCCCGTCCTGGGGGTCGGGGCCGCCCGCACCGGTCACTGCGACGGCGACGTCGGCGCCGAGCAGTTCCGCGACCGCACCAGCCATCGCGCGGGCGCTGGCCTCACTGACGACGGGACCGTCCGGGACCTTCAGCACCCGGTGTTTCACTTCGCTGGAATACGCGACCACGCTGCCCCGGTACCAGTCGGAGGACGCGGGCGCCGCGCCGAGAATGCACGAGATCTGCCCGCCGGTGAGGGATTCCGCCGTCGCGAGGAAGACGTGCGCGCTCCGCGCCGCGGTCGAGATCCGTTCTGCGATTCGGTCCTGCGGACTCATGGACCTCACGTTATCGGACATGTCCGGCCAGGAGTTGCCGTCGGCACCCCGGAGGTGAGTGGAACAGGTTTCAGTTTTGCCGGTTTCCGGTTAGGGTGTCGGTGACCCAGGACACAGGAAATCCAGGCCGCCGGACCACGCGCCTCGGCGTCGCGGGAGTAGAAGGATTACAGATGACCGACGAGTTCGCAGATCTGCATCGACCCGCTTTCGCTGCAGACCTCCTCATCACTGCACTGGAACGCAACTCCGACAAGCCGGCGCTCTACCTCGGCGACGTCGTCCTCACCGGCGGTGAGATGCGCGATCAGATCAGTTGCTTTGCACAGGCACTGGCTTCGCTCGGAATCGGCAAAGGCACGAGCACCGCCATGCTGTCCAAGAACAGGCCCGAAGTGCTCATCAGCATGGGCGCCACCATGATCTCCGGATGCCGCGCCAGCGCGCTCAACCCGATGGGCTCGCTCGACGACCATCTGTACATCGTCGGCGACGCCGAGATCCAGACGCTGATCTTCGATCCCACCGCCTTCGAGGGGCGCGCCGCCGAACTGGTGGCGCAGTCGCCGTCGATCGAGAACGTGTTGTCGTTGGGGCCGTCCGAAGTAGGTACCGACATTCTCGCCCTCGCCGAGACGTTCACCCCGCAGCGCCTGCGGGCGGCGGACGTGGCCGCCGACGACAACAGCAGCATGGTGTACACCGGCGGCACGACCGGCAAGCCGAAGGGCGTCGTCGGCTCCTACCAGTCCGGCGCGACGCTCAACCAGATCCAGATGGCCGAATGGCAGTGGCCCGACGAACCACGTTTCCTCATCTGCACGCCGCTGTCGCACGCCGGCGCCGCGTTCTTCATCCCGACCCTGCTGCGTGGTGGCGCGCTGATCGTGCTGCCCGCGTTCGAGCCCGGTGCCGTTCTCGAGGCGATCGAGAAGCACAAGATCTCGGCCACGATGCTCGTCCCCACCATGATCTACCTGCTGATGGATCACCCCGACCTGCCCAACCGGGACGTGTCCAGCCTGCAGACACTCTTCTACGGCGCCTCGGCGATGTCGCCGGCCCGGTTGAAGGAGGGCATCGAGAAGTTCGGCCAGATCTTCTTCCAGTTCTACGGCCAGACCGAATGCGGAATGACCATCGCGGTGCTGCGGAAGGAAGAGCACCTGGCAGACGATCCCAGCCGGCTCGCGACGTGCGGGCGTCCCGTGCCCTGGCTGAACGTCGCCCTGCTCGACGACGACCTGAACGAGGTACCGCAGGGTGAGCTCGGCGAGATCTGCGTCCGCGGCCCGCTGGTCATGAAGGGGTACTGGAAGAAGCCCGACGAGACCGCCGAGGCGTTCCGCGGTGGTTGGCTGCACACGGGCGACGTCGCGCGCAGGGACAAAGACGGATTCATGACGATCGTCGACCGCAAGAAGGACATGATCGTCACCGGCGGATTCAACGTGTTCCCCCGGGAGATCGAGGACGTCATCTCGGCGCATCCGGCCGTCGGCTCGGTCGCGGTGGTCGGCATTCCGGACGAGAAGTGGGGCGAGGCCGTCAAGGCGTGCGTGGTGTTGCGGGCCGGGCAGGCGGTCGACGCCGCCGAACTCGTCGAACGGGTGCGGGCCGCGAAGGGATCGGTGCACGCGCCCAAATCGATCGACTTCGTCGACACGCTGCCGCTCACTCCACTCGGCAAACTGGACAAGAAGGCGCTGCGCTCCCGGTACTGGGAAAGTGCAGACCGAGCGGTCGGATAGCACGACCAGGGCGGAAAACAAGGGACCTGGTCTGCGGCGTGGCGCCCGCGCCTATAGTCTGCCCAAGTACTTCGCGGCGGGGCCGCGTTCAGTCGGTGACGAGGATGCGCGGTGGATTTACAGGCAATATCGCTGGTCCGGTCGAGTTTCAAGGCTATCGCGGCGGTGCCGGACGGGCCCCAGACTCTGTCGCGGTCCTTCTATGCCCTGTTGTTCGCGCGGTATCCCGACGCCCGGGATTTCTTCCCCGCGGCCATGGACGAGCAACGCGACCGGTTGATCTCGGCCGTCCAGTACGTGATCGAACGACTCGAGGAGGAATCCGGGCAGATCCTCGCCTACCTCGCCCAGCTCGGCCGCGACCACCGTAAGTACGGAATCGAGGACGCGCACTACGTCGCCGTCGGTAACTCCCTGATCGCCGCGGTGGAGCAGTTCCCCTCGACCGAGCCGTGGACCGACGAACTCGAGCAGGCGTGGCGCGACGTCCTCGCGGTCGTCGCCGCCACCATGATGGACGCGGCCAATGCAGAGAGCGGCCCGCCGGCGTGGGGCGCGACCGTGATCGAGCACCTCCAGGTCCGCAAGGACGTGTCGATCGTCCGCCTGCAACTCGACGAGCCGATGACTTACACCGCCGGCCAGTACGTGAGCGTGCAGGTGCCGTCGCGTCCCCGGATGTGGCGGTACCTGTCGCCGGCGAACCCCGCCAACGACCAGGGCATCATCGAGTTCCACGTCCGCCGGGTGTCGGGCGGCTGGGTCAGCCCCGCCATCGTCAGCCAGACCCTCGTGGGCGAGCGGTGGGTGATCGGGTCCCCGCTCGGCGACCTCGGAGTCCGGTACGACAACGGTCGCGACATCCTCATGATCGGATCGGGGACAGGAATCGCGCCGTTGCGCGCGCAGATCCTGCAGATGTCGCAGCGCGGCCAGGACCGCCGCGTCCACGTCTTCTTCGCCGGCCGGTACCCGTGCGACCTGTACGACCTGGGCACCCTGTGGGCGCTCGCGGAGCAGAATCCGTGGCTGACCGTCGTTCCGGTCACCGAGGAGGACGAGGACCCGTGGTGGTACACCGGCCCGAGCAGCGCCGCGCTGCCCGGCATGCACCGCCGACTGACCGGCAAGGTCGGGCAGGTCGTCGCCGACTTCGGGACGTGGGCCGAGCGCGACATCCAGCTCGTCGGCTCCGAGGCGATGATCAACACCACCAAGTTCCGGCTGCACGCGGCGGGCACTCCGCCGGAGAACATCCGGCACGACCCGTCCTACTGATCCGAACGGCTCAGTACGGGTCGAACTGAATGTTCTCCGTGGGGGTCCCGGTGTCCCGGAGGCGGTCGAGGGTGGCGCGGACCATCGCCGCCGAACCGCACACCAGCACCTGGTGCTCGGTGAACGCGCCGTAGGACGTCACGACGTCGGGCAGTGAGCCCTCGATGAGGTCGTCCTCGGTGAACCCCACGTCCACCCTGGTGCGTTCGTACCATTCGTCGGTCCACTCCGGATTCACGACGTTCTCCACCACCGGGATGACGGTGAGCCACGGCAGATCCTGCAGCAGCAGGTAGAGCATGTCGGACGCATAGAGATCGCGCGGCGTCCGATCGCCGGTGAACAGGAACACCCGCGGCGGATTCGGCTTGCGCGACAGGTCCAGCAGGATCGACCGAAACGGGGCCATGCCGGTGCCCCCGGCGATCATGATGACGTCCGGCCCGTCCTCGTCGACGGACATCGTGCCGCGCGGTTCGAGGATCTGCCACTGGTCGCCGGGCGAGGTCCCCGTGACGATGCCGCCGCTGACCCAGCCGCCGGGCACCGTCCGGACGTGGAATTCGAGCTTGCCGTCCAGTGACGGCGGCAGGGCAGGGGAGAGTCTGCGCAGCAGTCGCGGGTTCTGAGGCACGCTCACGTCCACGTATTGCCCCGGCACGAACGGGACGTAGTCACCGACGAGGCGGACCACCGCGAGGTCGTGCCGCAGGCGGTGATGTTCGACGACAGTGCTGGTCCAGGTGGTCTGCGTGGCTTGCATGGCGTGATGCTCTCCCGACGGTCGAACCGGATAGCGGATGGGCGGGGACGGGCTGCGCGACTAGATCAGGGGGTCGTGCCGGATCAGTTCGGGCGGTGTACCGCCGCCCTGCAACGCGTACACCGTGGTCTTGATCATCGCCGGAGAACCGGAGATCTGGATCTGCCGGTCCGCCCACGACCCGAACCGGGCGACGACGCGGCCGAGCTGCCCCTGGAGTCGTTGATGCAATCCCGGCGGCGCCTCCGGGGCGGGAATCGTGTGCCACCACGGGTCCTCGTCCTCCTCGGACACGGGAACCACGGTCAGCCACGGATTGCTCAGCGACAGGTGCCACAAGGTCTCGATGTCGTACAGATCGCACGGATACTTGCCGCCCACGAACATGTGGACCCGCGGATTGTTCGACCGCATCGCCATTTCCATCACCTGGGCGCGCAGCGGCGCGATGCCGGTCCCCGAACCGATCATCAGGACGTCCTGCCCGCTGTCGCGGTCGACCTCGAGACCACCGAGCGGGGAGCTGAGCAGCCAGCGGTCGCCCACCTGCGTCTCGTTCACGATGGCGGGGCTCACCCACCCACCCGACACGCGGCGCACGTGGAACTCGAGCTGGCCGTACGGGTTGGCGGGGATGGCAGCCGACAGGTACCGCCACATCCGGAGCCGCTGCGGGATCTGGACGCTGAGGTACTGGCCCGCACCGTAGGGGATGGGGGAGTCGGTCTCGAGACGGACGATCGCGAGGTCGTCGAGGCGACGTTCGTGATCGACCACGGTGGCGCCCCACGCGGCGGGCAGGTCGTCGGTGTCCGCGGCGTCGGCCATCGTGTGCAGGAGGAGGTCGAGCAGTTCCGTCCAGGCCGCGGTCAGCGAGGGCGTCCAGATGGCCTGGGTGAAGGAACTCTGCACGGCGACCAGCAGCGCATTGCCCGACGCGAAGTAGTGCCTGCCCTCGACGCCGTACTTGCGGTGGTCGCGGCCGAGCTGGCTGAGGAAACCGAGGACCCGGCCCTCGTCGTCGAGGTTGTCGATGACGAACTGCAGTGCTTGGAACAGGCGGTGACCCTGCTGATCCAGCGCAGCCGGGAAGAGGGAGCGGAATTCGGGGTGTTCGGCGAACAGGGTGGCGTAGAACGTGGTGGTGAGCCGGTTGCGTCCGTGTTCGGTGGACACGATCGACGAAAAGCTGGCGCGCAGACGCGAAATCACGAGCGGATCGAGGCAATCTCGTGTCAAGCCGTCCCCTGCCTCCGTGCCTGCTGATTCGAACACCCGCATTCTAGCCGTCCCGCGGGCGGACCCCGGGTTACGGCAACGGCCGGTTCGGCGTGTGCCCCCGGTATTTCGGTGGGTCGCTATTGAGCTGTGACCACCGGCAAGGCACGATGCATCCAGTTAACAGGCAGTGTTACCGAGGGGGGCCCATGAGAGTTGGCGGTGCGCGGGATCGGGGTCGGTTTCGTCCGGGGATGCCCAGTTCGGTCCGGGTCCGCCGGACTGCCGCTGTCGTGGCGGCCGTGACGCTGACGGTGATCAGCGGCGGAGGCGTCGTCTCCGCCGAACCCCGGACGACGATCGAGTCGATCTCCGCCGACGAGGCGCCCGACGGTTCGCGGTTGGTCGAGGTCACCACGGTGGGCGAATCGCAGATGAACTTCACCGTCCACTCGACCGCCATGGACAAGGACATCACCGTCCGGGTCATCCGGGCCGCGTCGGAGAAGCGTCCCACCGTCTACATGCTCGGCGGCGTCGAGGGGAACTCCGAGCAGTTCGGCTGGGAGCAGAAGGCGGACGTCGAGAAGTTCTTCTCCGACAAGGACGTCAACGTGGTCATCCCGTTCGGCGGCCAGTCCAGTTACTACGCGGACTGGAAGCAGGACGACCCCGAGCTCGGGCGGAACAAGTGGCAGACGTTCCTGACGAAGGAACTGCCACCGATCGTCGATTCCGCGCTCGAGACGACCGGGAAGAACGCCATCGCCGGGCTGTCCATGTCCGCGACCAGCGTCCTCAACCTCGCGATCTCCGAGCCGGGGCTGTATCAGAGCGTCGGGGCGTACAGCGGGTGCGCGATGACGAGCGACCCGGTGGCGCGGCGGTTCGTCGAGATCACGGTGTCGGACTTCGGCGGCAACCCCGAGAACATGTGGGGTGCGGCCAACGATCCGCTGTGGGCCGCGAACGATCCGTACGTCAACGCGGAGAAGCTCCGGGGGACCACCCTCTACATCTCCAATGGCAGCGGGTTGCCGGGACCGTACGACACCCTCGACGCCCGGACCGTCGGCGGCGACCGTCGCAACCTCGCGACGCAGGTCGTGGTGGGTGGTGTCATCGAGGCCGTCACCAACGACTGCACGATGCGGCTGGCGGAGAAACTCCGCGCCCTGGACATTCCGGCCACGGTCGACCTCCGGCCGGTCGGAACACACTCGTGGGGGTACTGGCGCGACGACCTGTCCGCCTCCTGGCCGACGATGGCGGCCGCGATCGGGGCCTGACATCTCGCCCCGCGAAGCGTCGCGGGGCGAGAGAATGGGTGAAGCGGAAAATTTTTCAAAGTTGAGCGGAACAGACTCAACCCTTCGCGCGTTAAGAAGATGACAGCGTCGCCACGTGCCACTCGGCCGCGGGCGGCGGACCGCTCTACAACGCCAGAAGAGGTGAACAGTGGACTCGTTCAATCCGACCACCAAGACCCAGGCCGCGATGACCGCTGCGCTCCAGTCGGCGTCGTCGGCCGGTAATCCCGACATCAGGCCCGCGCATCTGCTCGTGGCCCTGCTCGACCAGACCGACGGCATCGCCGCCCCGCTGCTCAAGGCGGTCGGCGTCGATCCCACCGTGGTCCATCGTGAAGGGCAGGATCTCGTCGACCGGCTGCCGAAGACGACGGGCGCCACGACCACACCGCAGCTCGGCCGCGAGGCCCTCGCCGCACTCACCGCAGCACAGCACCTCGCCACCGAACTCGACGACGAGTACGTGTCGACGGAACACCTGATGGTCGGACTCGCCTCGGGTGAGTCGGACG
Organism: Rhodococcus sp. ACPA1; assembly: GCF_002300195.1. NCBI lineage: Bacteria > Bacillati > Actinomycetota > Actinomycetes > Mycobacteriales > Nocardiaceae > Rhodococcus > Rhodococcus sp. ACPA1. Next base: position 190,567 of record NZ_NSDX01000001.1, read on the forward strand.
TGGCCGGACTGCTGAAGCGGCACGGCGCCACCCCCGAGGCGCTGCGTGACGCGTTCACCACCGTCCGCGGCAGTGCGCGCGTCACCAGCCCGGATCCGGAGGGGACGTACCAGGCGCTCGAGAAGTACTCCACCGACCTCACCGCGGCGGCCCGGAACGGCAAGCTCGACCCGGTGATCGGCCGCGACAACGAGATCCGCCGCGTCGTGCAGGTGCTCAGCCGCCGGACCAAGAACAACCCGGTGCTGATCGGTGAGCCCGGCGTCGGCAAGACCGCCATCGTCGAGGGGCTCGCCCAGCGCATCGTCGCCGGCGACGTTCCCGAATCGCTGCGCGGCAAGTCGGTGATCTCCCTCGACCTCGGATCGATGGTCGCGGGCGCCAAATACCGCGGCGAGTTCGAGGAGCGGCTCAAGGCCGTCCTCGACGACATCAAGAACTCGGCCGGTCAGGTCATCACGTTCATCGACGAGCTCCACACCATCGTCGGTGCGGGTGCCACCGGTGAGTCCGCGATGGACGCGGGCAACATGATCAAGCCGATGCTCGCCCGCGGTGAGCTGCGGCTCGTCGGCGCGACCACGCTAGACGAGTACCGCAAGTACATCGAGAAGGACGCGGCCCTCGAACGCCGCTTCCAGCAGGTGCTGGTGGGTGAACCATCCGTCGAGGACACCGTCGGCATCCTGCGCGGGCTCAAGGAGCGGTACGAGGTGCACCACGGCGTGCGCATCACCGATTCCGCGCTGGTCGCCGCCGCCACGCTCAGCGACCGGTACATCACGTCCCGGTTCCTCCCGGACAAGGCGATCGACCTCGTGGACGAGGCCGCTTCCCGGCTGCGGATGGAGATCGACTCGCGACCCGAGGAGATCGACTCCGTCGAACGCATCGTCCGCCGCCTCGAGATCGAGGAGATGGCGCTGCAGAAGGAATCCGACGCGGCGTCGAAGGACCGGCTCGAGAAGCTGCGTCAGGAACTGGCCGACGAACGGGAGAAGCTCAATCAGCTGACCACCCGCTGGCAGAACGAGAAGCAGGCCATCGACTCCGTGCGCGGGGTCAAGGAGCAGCTGGAGACGCTGCGCGGCGAGGAGGAACGCGCCGAACGCGACGGCGACCTCGGCCGGGCCGCGGAGCTGCGGTACGGCCGCATCCCGCAGCTCGAGAAGGAACTCGAGCAGGCGGCCCGCGAGTCGGGTGCCGCCGCCGACGGTGACGTCATGCTCAAGGAGGAAGTGGGTCCCGACGACGTCGCAGACGTGGTCGCGGCATGGACCGGCATCCCCGCCGGCCGCATGATGGAGGGCGAGACCGCCAAGCTGCTGCGGATGGAGTCCGAACTCGGCAAGCGGGTCGTCGGCCAGGAAGAGGCCGTCGTCGCCGTCTCGGATGCGGTTCGCCGCGCCCGCGCCGGAGTCGCCGACCCCAACCGGCCCACCGGGTCGTTCCTGTTCCTCGGACCGACCGGCGTCGGTAAGACGGAGCTCGCGAAGTCCCTCGCGGACTTCCTGTTCGACGACGAGCGCGCCATGGTCCGCATCGACATGTCCGAGTACAGCGAGAAGCATTCGGTGGCCCGGCTCGTCGGCGCCCCGCCCGGATACGTCGGGTACGAGGCGGGTGGCCAGCTCACCGAGGCCGTGCGGCGGCGTCCGTACACGGTCGTGCTGTTCGACGAGGTGGAGAAGGCGCACCCCGACGTGTTCGACATCCTGCTCGCCGTCCTCGACGAAGGCCGGCTGACGGACGGTCAGGGACGCACGGTCGACTTCCGCAACACCATCCTGATCCTCACGTCCAACCTCGGTGCGGGTGGATCACGGGAGCAGGTGATGGATGCGGTCCGGCACGCGTTCAAGCCGGAGTTCATCAACCGGCTCGACGACGTCGTGATCTTCGACCCGCTCACGGAAGAGCAGCTCGAGTCCATCGTCAACATCCAGCTCGACCAGCTGTCCCGCCGGCTCGCGGCGCGGCGACTGACGCTGGACGTGTCCGACTCGGCCCGCTTCTGGCTGGCCGTCCGCGGCTACGATCCCATGTACGGGGCCAGGCCGCTGCGCCGGCTGATCCAGCAGGCCATCGGCGACCAGCTCGCGAAGCTGCTGCTCGCCGGTGACGTCAAGGACGGTGACACCGTCCCCGTGAAGGTGTCCGAGACCGGGGACGCGCTCGTCCTCGGCTGATCCGTATGTGAGTGGCACGGTGTGCTCCCGCACGCCGTGCCACTCACCTGTGTTTTCACAGCGACGTCTTAAGTTTCGTCGTTACCCTGGACCGTCCGTAGCCGCACGACTCCGGCCGGACGAACCCGAGGGAGGGGCCGATCATGACGAACCCCGACGACCCGCGCACCCCGCAGGAACGCGCGTACGACGGAACGGAGTCGTGGACCACCGACGATTCCGCGTCGAGGGCTGGTGACGAGGACCCCACCCAGGCCTGGTCGCGGCGGGACCAGCCGACCGAGCATCTCGGATCGCCCGAGCAGCGCACCGAGCACATGGGCCCCGCAGGCACGCCGACCGAGCAGTTCTACACGTCCGATCCGACCGCGGCGTACGGGCGGAACCAGCCCAATCCGACGCAGGCCTACCCGACCTACGATCCGCGGTACGACCCGCAGGCTCCGCCGCCGAACGCCACGCAGGCGTATCCGCCGTACGACGCCCAGCAGTACCAGGGCGGTTATTCGACGGGGCAGTACCCGAACGCCCAGTACCCGCCGGGTCAGTACCCGGGCTCGCAGTACCAGGCGCCGGTCGCCGAGAGTCCCGAGGAGAAGAAACCCCGCCGGATAGCCACGTGGATCGCCGCGGCGGCGGCCGCGCTGCTGCTGATCGCCGTCATCGGCTTCGGTGTCGCCCTCTTCACGTCCGCGCCGAACAACTCCTCGAGCACCACGGCGGCGGGTCCGACCACGTCCCGTCCGCCCGCCACCACCGCGCCGCCGAAGACGACGACCCCGCCGCCGTCCACCACGTCGGAGTCGCCGCTCGATCAACTCCCCGGCGGAATCGGCGAGGCCATCGGCGCTGCCGGCGCCGCGTTCGGGACGATCAGCGCCAACGACGGCTCCACGCTGACCCTCGACGCCCTCGGCGGTTCCCAGTTGACGGTCCAGACCAACGCGCAGACCACTGTGATCGCACTCGACGGCACCACGGTCGCCGATCTGAAGCCCGGGTTCACCGTGATGGTGCAGGGAACGAAGGTCGAGAACGGCACGATGACGGCCGAGACGATCATCAGCACCGAGCTGCCGAAGCTCGGCGGTAACTGAGACGATGGGTCCGGGCAAAACCGACACGGGGTGTCCGGGTACCGCTTCGCCTCGTAACGGCGTCGACTCGCTAGGCTGATCACCGATGACGGGAATGTGGTTCGTACTGGCGTTGATCGCACTCGCAGGCGCGTGCGCGCTGCTCTATTTCGATCGCTCGCGTCGTGATCAGACGGGTCGTGTGCGGCAGATCTGGGCCAAGGCCCAGGGCTACACGTACGACAACGTCGAAGAGAAGCTACCCGGCCAGTTCCATCGGGCGGCGCTGGCCAAGCAGGAGTACCTCAGCGCCATCGATGTGGTGAAGGGCGAACGCCGGGGCGAGTCGTTCATCCTGTTCGACCTCGAGGAGACCGCGACCATCGTCGCAGTGCGCCGCCGGGTTGGCTCGGACGTCGACATCGACCTGCGCCTCAAGTCGACCCCGCCGCCCAAGGATTCGGATCTCGAACTCCTCGGTGCCATCGGACCGCGAGTTGTGTTCGCCACCGACCTCGAAATCGCCCGCAGGGTCTGCGATCAGCGCATGGTGGCGTTCACCGAGTCGGTGCCGCCGCATGTGAACATGCTGTGGAGCGAGGGCGAGTGGACCCTCGGTTCGCTGCCCATCGGCAGCAGCGGCCGTGAATGGGATTCGGCCATCGAGGCCGTCGCCCGGCTGTCCGGCATCCTGCACGTCCTGCCTCCGGTCACCGAACCGCGCGGACTCGACCGCGGCCACCACGACCCGAGCCGGCCGCGACTACGGGAAGGCGCTCCCGCCGAGGCGCGTCCCGCGCGTCCGGCGTCTCCCCGCCAGCCGGCCCCCGGCGCTCCCCGCCCGCAGGCCCCCGGCGCTCCCCGCCCGCAGGCCCCCGGCGCTCCCCGCCCGCAGGCCCCCGGCGCTTCCCGCCCGCCGACCCCGGACGCTCCGCGCCCGCAGACTCCCGGCGCTTCCCGCCCGCCGACCCCGGACGCTCCGCGCCCGTGAGTGCGTGACGAGTCCGCGGACTCGCTAACCGCGCACAGGCGCGCAGCGCCTTGCTACCGTCACCGGTATGTCGACGCCCTCCAGTTCCGCCCGACCCGTTGCCCTCGTCACCGGCCCGACGTCGGGGCTCGGTGCCGGTTTCGCGAGGAAGTTCGCGTCTCTCGGTTACGACCTCGTGCTCGTCGCGCGTGACGAGACCCGCCTGCACGCCCTCGCCGACGAGATGAAGGCGTTGTTCGACACCGAGTCCGAGATCCTGCAGGCCGATCTGGCCACGGCATCCGGGCGCGAGGAAGTGGCGCAGCGCCTCGGGAAGGGTGTCGAGGCGCTGGTCAACAACGCCGGATTCGGCACTTCGGGCGAATTCTGGACGGCGACGCCGGAGCTGTTGCAGTCCCAGCTGGACGTGAACGTCACCGCAGTCATGCAGCTGACCCGTGCGGCGTTGCCCACCATGATCGCGTCGGCGAACGGCACCGTCATCAACGTGGCGAGCGTCGCCGGCCTGCTGTCCGGCCGGGGATCGACCTATTCGGCGAGCAAGGCGTATGTGATCTCGTTCTCCGAGGGACTGGCGAACGGGCTGGGCGGTACGGGTGTGCGGATCCAGGCGCTGTGCCCGGGCTTCATCCGCACCGAGTTCCACGAGCGCGCGGGCATCGAGATGAGTTCGATTCCGAAGCCGATGTGGTTGAGCGTCGACCAGGTGGTCGCGGCGTCGCTGGCCGATCTCGAGGACGGCAAGGTCGTGAGCATTCCCGGCCTCCAGTACAAGGTGCTGACCACTGCCGGTCGCCTCGTCCCGAAGAGTCTGGTCCGGCGGCTGACCAACGTGTTCGGCCGGGGGCGTGCCCGCACGTAGAGGTGGGTAGTGTTTCGGGCATGAGTGATCGCGAGGATCTGGCCGCGTTGGTGCGTGAGCTGGCTGTTGTGCACGGCAAGGTGACGTTGTCTTCGGGCAAGGAAGCCGACTACTACGTGGACCTTCGCCGCGCCACGCTGCATCACGAGGCGGGCCCGCTGATCGGGAAGTTGCTGCGTGAACTGGTGGCGGACTGGGATTTCGACGCCGTCGGCGGACTGACGATGGGCGCCGACCCGGTGGCGATGGCGGTGATGCACGCCCCGGGCAGGCCGATCGATTCGTTCGTGGTGCGCAAGGCCGCGAAGGCGCACGGCATGCAGCGGCAGATCGAGGGACCGGACGTCGTCGGCAAGCGTGTCCTCGTCGTCGAGGACACCACCACCACGGGCAACTCTCCGCTCACCGCGGTGAAGGCGTTGCGCGATGTCGGGGCGATCGTCGTCGGTGTCGCGACCGTCGTCGACCGCGCGACCGGTGCCGACGAGGTGATCGCGGCCGAGGGTCTCGAGTACCGTTCGCTCCTCGGCCTCCCTGACCTGAACCTCTGACCGCACATGTGAGTGGCGAAGTGTGCCTCGGCACACTTCGCCACTCACATGGGGGTGTTCAGTCGGCGTCGGCGGCCGTGACGGCCAGTGCCTCCTCGACGCTGTGCGGTTCGGGATCGTGCTCGTCGACGTGGGCGAGGACCTGGCGTCCGGTCGCGAGCACGATGATCGCGGCGGCGGTGCACACGGCGCCGACCCAGAACGGCATGTGGATGTTGCTCTCACCGAGCTTGCCCGCGACCCACGGTGCTGCGGCGCCACCGACGAAGCGGACGAAGCTGTACGCCGCGGACGCCGTCGACCGCTCGACGGGCGCGGAGATCATCACGGTCTCGGTGATGAGCGTGTTGTTGACACCGAGGAAGAGTCCGGCGAGCACGACACCGACGACGAGTACGGTCTTGTTGTCGGTGAACGCGGCCATCATGGCGAGGTCGAGGGCGAACAGCGCGAGGGCCACCATCATCATCGGCAGGGTGCCGAAGCGCCGCTGCAGTCGCGGGGCGAGGAACACCGACGCGACGGCCAGCGCGAGACCCCACCCGAAGAAGATGAATCCGATCGAGTACGTGCCCATGTCGAGCGGGAACGGCGTGTACGCGAGCAGTGTGAAGAAGCCGTAGTTGTAGAGCAGCGCGGTGATCGCGACGGTGAGCAGGCCGCGGTGGCGCAGGGCGAGGAACGGTGCGGCGATCGACGTGCGGTGCTCCGGCTTGGGTGCGGACGGCAGCATCACGACGATGAGGATGAACGCGACGGCCATCAGGGCTGCGACGCCGAAGAACGGTGCGCGCCAGCTGATGTTGCCGAGGACGCCACCGACCAGCGGGCCGACGGCGATGCCGATGCCCAGCGCGGCCTCGTAGAGGATGATGGCCCGCGCGACGCCGCCGCTGGCCGCGCCGACGATGGCGGCGAGGGCGGTGGCGATGAACAGGGCGTTGCCCAGTCCCCAGCCGGCGCGGAAGCCGACGATCTGCCCGATGGTGCCGGAGCTGCCTGCCAGCGCCGCGAACACGATGATGACGGCGAGACCGGTGAGGAGGGTCTTCTTGGCGCCGATCCGGCTCGACACCACGCCGGTGATGAGCATCGCGACACCGGTGACCAGCATGTAACTGGTGAACAGCAGCGACACCTGGGACGGCGTCGCGTCCAGTTGTTCGCCGATCGGCTTGAGGATGGGGTCGACGAGCCCGATGCCCATGAACGCGATGACGCTGGCGAAGGCGACGGCCCACACCGACTTCGGCTGGTGGAGGAGGCTCGGTGGCGCCTCGCTGGATGTGCTGTTCGTGACGGTTGCGGTCGTGGTGCTCACGGCCACCTCCTTCGATGTACGTCGGGGTGTGGATGGGTTGTCAGGAGCGGTCCGACGACTTGACGATCGAACGCAGTTCCGACAGGCCCTGCGTCAGTCGTTCGAGTTGCTCGGGTTCGAGGTCCGCGAAGTGCGGGGCGAGTGCACCCGCGATCTCGTTGCGGGACAGGGTCAGCCATTCGCGGCCCAGGTCCGTGATGGACACCCGGACGGCCCGGGCGTCTTCCGGATCGGGTCGGCGGGCAACGTATCCGCGATCGGCCAGCTTCTGGAGCAGGGCGGTCGCGGACGGTGGGGAGCAGCGGTCGATGCGGGCGAACTCGCTGATGCGTAGCTCGCCGTGGTCGTCGAGCAGGGCGAGGGCACGTGTCCACGTCCGGGGGCGGTCCTCGGATCCGAAGGAGCTCGCGAGCCTGGTGAATCGGTGAGAATTCGTGACCAAGTCGACGAGCAGGCTCTGCAGCCGAGTGTCGTCGTCCATGCCAAACATATTACATAGGCTAACTAACTATGTAAACCCGACGAAGAGCTTCGCGGCCCGCATCCGCCCCGACGGGCGCGGGCCGCGAAGATCAGGACGAGTGCTTCGCGCTCTGCTCGACCTGGCGCCGCAGGATGGCGTCTGTGTGGCGGATCGCCTGCGCGACGAAGGGCTCGATGATCTTGCCGAGCGCCTTACCTGCGAGGCCGCCGGGCAGGTCGTAGCGGAAGTCGACCGTCATGCGGGTCTCGGTTTCGCCGGCCGCCTCGAACTGCCACCGCGAATGGGTGTACAGGCCGTCGATCGATTCCAGCTCGATCACCGAATTGCGTTCCCACCCGGTGACCTTCACCACGGAGTCGAGGGTCTTGGGGCCGACCTTCATCGCGGCGTCGTAGACCGCGCCGAGGCCCCGATCCTGGTCGCCGATCGGATCGAACTTCGTGATCCCGAACATCCAGGACGGGACGTGGCGGTAGTCGTCCACGTAGTCGAACGCAGCGGCGACCGGTGCGCCGGCGAGGGCAGTGTGATGGATCTCGATCATCGTGACTTTCCTGAGGGGTGGAGGGCGGGGGACTGCGCTGTCCGGTACGGCCGGATGGCGTAGTTCTCGAGGTCGAACCGGGCGAGGCGACGGCGCAGGGAGCCGGTGGACCAGGGCCACGCGGCGAAGTTCCTGCCGTCGGCGTCGAGGTAGTAGCTACTGCATCCGCCGTTGTTGAAGACGGTCGGCTCCAGACCCTTCTGCACCGCGTCGTTGAACCGGCGGAACGGCTGATCGCGTACCTCGAGCACTTCGATGCCCTGCCGCTCCGCCTTGGTGAGTCCGTCGATCACGTAGTCGAGCTGGGTCTCGGACAGTCCGAGAAACGAGTTGTACACCAGGATGTTCGGGCCGAGCATGATGTACGCGTTCGGTGCGCCGGGCGTCGTCGTGGCCAGGTAGGCCTCGGGGCTCTTCGACCACTTCTCCGACAGCAGTGTTCCGTCGCGTCCGCGGATCCGGCTCGCGATCGGCGGATGACTCACGTCGAAGCCGGTGCCGAAGATGATGACGTCGACCTCGCGGCGGATGCCGTCAGCACCGACGACCACGCGTCCGTCGACCTCGGCGAGGGCGTGCGGAATCAACTCGACGTTGCTCTTCGTCAGCGCCGGGAGATACGTGTTGGACAGCAGGAGGCGTTTGCATCCGAGCGTGAAGTTCGGTGTCAGGGCCGCGCGAAGTGCCGGGTCCGGCACCTGCCTGGCCAGCCAGCGGGTGCCGAGGGGATTGAGGAGCCGGGCGGTGCGTTCGCGGCGCATTGCCAAACTGAGCGTCCGCAGGACGACGTCGAGGAGTCGCCGGAACGCGCGCTGCACCGCGGGCACCCGCGCGAACACCGACTGGGCGATCCGGGGGAACGGAAAATCCAGGCGCGGCACCACCCAGGCCGGGGTGCGCTGAAAGACGTACAACTCCTCGACGTCCGGCTGGATCTCGGGGATGAACTGCACCGCGGACGCGCCGGTGCCCACGACCGCGACCCTCTTTCCGGTGAGGTCGACGTCGTGGTTCCAGCGGGCCGAGTGGAAGAGGTCGCCGTCGAAGCCGTCGATTCCGGGTACGGCAGGAGTGCTCGGTTCGGTGATGGGGCCTGCCGCGAAGATCACGTGCTGGGCGACGATCGTGCCGCGGCTTGTGTCGAGGATCCAGCGTCGACGCTCGTCGGACCAGGCGGCTTCGCGGAGTTCGGTCTGCATCGAGATTCTGGACTGCAGACCGAACGTGTCGACGGTGTCCTCGATGTAGGACAGCAGTTCCGGTTGCAGGGCGAAGTTGCTGCGCCACCGCGGATTGGGGTGGAAGGAGAACGAGTACACGGGGGCGGGGATGTCGACACCGCACCCGGGGTACGTGTTCTCGCGCCACACGCCCCCCACGCGATCGGACTTCTCCAGCACGACGAAGTCCGTGATGCCCGCGCGTTCGAGCTTGACCGCGGCGGCGATCCCGGACAGTCCGGCGCCGACCACGACGACGCGCAGGTGCCGCTCGTCTCCGCTGCCGTCGGGTGCGGCCGCGTGCTGGGTGGTTGTCGCTGTCATGGCTTCTTCCCTGCGCGGATGGGGAACCGTCGTCGCCGGTCCAGTTAACTGAGACGCAGTGTCACAGTAAAACGAGGAATGCGCATTGGCAAGCGATTGCATTCGCCGTACGCCGGTCGGTGGGCAGCCGGACGCTCGAGGCGGGCGAGGCCCGCACCGTGACGATCGGTCAGACCTACGACGCCACCGTCGAGGAGGTGTGGGAGGCCTGCACCACCGCCGAGCGAATCCCGCGGTGGTTCCTGCCGGTGACGGGTGACCTGCGCCTGCACGGTCGCTACCAGCTCGAAGGCAACGCCGGCGGCGAGATCCTCACCTGTGACCCGCCGAACGGATTCACCGCGACCTGGGAGTACGGCGGCAACGTCAGCTGGGAACTCGGGGTCATGGGGCTGTACCTGCACCTGAGGACGGGGGAGTCGATGGACCCGAAGGCGAGCGAGGCCTGGCGACGACCGATGAGGGCAAGGAGTTCATCACGGCGAGCAGTGAGAAATGGCGGGACGCGAGCATCGCGTTCGGGACGCCGGAGGGTGCGGCGACCGCGGCCGGCGACCGCACGACCGCGTTCTACACGGGAGCCGACACCGAGGCGGGCTGAACCGGGTCCTGGAAGAATGGCGTCCGTGACCGAGCGCAAACCTCCCGGGGTGAGCTTCGAGAGCTGGATCGACAAGCAGATCCGGCTGGCTCAGGAGCGCGGCGACTTCGACGATCTCCCCGGCTCGGGTAAACCGATTCCGGCAGGCGATGTCGACGACGAACTGTGGTGGGTGAAGAACTATCTCCGGCGCGAGAATCTGCCCACCGATTCGCTGCTCCCGACGCCGCTGCAGCTGCGGAAGGAGATCGAGCGGTTGCCCGACACTATCCGTGGGCTGCCGTCGGAGCAGTCGGTCCGGGACGTGGTGGCCCAGCTCAACCTGCAGATCGTCGCCTGGTTGCGGGCACCCTCCGGCCCACGGATCCCGGTCAGTCCGGTCGACGCGAACGAGGTCGTCGCGACCTGGCGGCAGCAGAACCGGCCGGCGCGGAAGCCGCCGGTGACGGCGACCCCGGAACCCGACGATCCGCCCCGGGCCGGCCGACGATGGTGGCGACGGAAACGGTGACGGATCATCCCTTCCGGAAATCACCCGATTCCATCACCCGGGACACGAGCAGTCCGGCGATCAGCCCCCAGAACGCAGCCCCGACGTTGAGGAACTGCACGTTCGACACGGTCACGAGGAAGGTCACGAGCGCGCCGAGCGTGTGCCGGGAGCTGAACGCGGCGACGAACGAACCCTGCAGCGCCCGGAGCATCGCGAGTCCGCCGAGCGTGGCGACGAACGCGACCGGGGTGGCCAGCATCAGCTGAACGAACAGCGGCGCGAACAGGCCGACGACCATGGCGAGCAGTCCGCAGACGACGGCCGCCGTGTACTGCCTGGTGCGCTGCCCCGACGCCACCAGCAGGGCGTTGGTCGGCCCCGTCAGGCACGTCGAGACGGCTCCGACCGCGGAGGTGGCGAGGGACCAGACCCCACACAGGACGGTGCCGACGTTCATCGGCGGCTTGTGGCCGGCGGACGTCAGCACGGCCGCGCCCTGACCGTTCTGCACGACGATGACCGTGATTGCGAGCGGCACGACCAGTTCGGCGATCGCCTGCCAGGTGAACTGCGGCGCCTGGAACATCGGTGCCGCGATCCACGATGTACTCGAACCGGTCGGGTGGAAGCGGCCCGTGACCGCGACCGCCGCCGCCCCGACGAGCAGTGCGCCGAGGATCGGTGGCATCCACCGACCGAACGCGGCGCGGGATGCCAGGACGACGAAGGCGACGACCATCGGAACGGCCACGGCCGCATCGGTTCCCACGGCGTGGACGAGGTCGGTGCCGAACTTCAGGAAGACGCCGGCGACCATGGCCATGACGATCGGCATCGGGAGCATCGCCATGACCTGGCGCACCCGCCCGGTCAGGCCGAGGCCGAGGATCAGGAGCCCGGTCACCAGAAACGCGCCGAGCACTTCCGGCCACGACAGGTGGGTGAGCGAGCCGCCGACGATGATCGTGCCGGGGATCGTCCAGAAGAACGCGAGCGGCCGGCGGTACAGCCAGCTGGCGAGGGCGGTCAGGATTCCGTTGAGGAAGAAGACACCGAAGATCCACGACGCCATCTGCTGGGGCGACAGTCCGCCCGCGGAGCCGGCGGCCAGGATCACGGCGACGGGACCCGTCGCGGAGAAGATCAGCCCGATCAGACCGTTGGCGGCGTAGGTCCCGCCGAGGTCGCCGATCAGGCGGCGCGGGCCCGCCGGCGGCCACGGCGGTCTCTCGAAGCGAGAGGGAAGGGTCTGCACGTCTTCGCTGCGGGCCGGTTCCTCGGTGGTCGTCATGAGGCCTTCCTGCTCGGGCGATGTTCACGATGTACGCAGAGCGGGCGTGAATCTCGCAATGCGTACATTCGGGTGTGGTCTGGATCATAACCACTCGCGTCCCCGGGCTGCACGGCGGGCCGTCGAACCCTGGGTGGGGTGCTTTCCATCCCTGGGGTGAACGACACTCGGGCGCCATCACGACAGACTCGAAGGCGTCGACCCGACACCACCCCGCACCGACGAACCATGCGAAGAAGGGCCACATGGCTGAACTCACCCGAATTCCCCGAGAGCGAGGCACCGTCTACGCGCGGCGCCCCACGGTGGCAGCGGAACGCGAACCGCGATCCGCCGTCGAACGGACGTCGACGTTCCTGGCCTACGGCCTGCTCGCGTTGTTCGGCGGACTCGGCATCTTCGGAACGATCTGCTCGGTCGATGCCATCCCGGACGGCGCGCGGATCGCCGTCGTCCAGACGGTGCCGACGCAGACGCAGCCGCTCGATCTGCCGCATCCGGCGCCGGACACTCCCGAGCCCACTCCCGGCGGCGTCTGATTCGTCAGGATGCGACGTCGTCGCGCAGTGCCGCGAGTTCGAGTAGCCGGGGCAACATGTCCGGCGACGCGATCGAGGGCAGGAGCAACGCCCACATGTCGGCCAGGCGCTCGTACAGGTCGGAACGTCCGGTCAGCGCCTCGGACACCAACTGCATGCCGGTGAACGAACTGACCAGGAACCGGGCGAGTGCCGCGGGGTCGACGGTCGCGCGCAGTTCGCCCGCCTCCCGCGCCTTGCCCGCGAGTGCGACGAGGGTGTCGGTCCAGTCGATGTAGGGGTCGGTGGCCGGGCCGCGGGACGTACCGAGTTCCAGGGTGAGTCGCACACCCGCTCGCACGATGGGCTCGGTCAGCAACTGGCGCGCCATCTCCTTGGCACACAACAGGATCGCTTCCATCGGTGACTGCGCCGTCGCGAGCACTCGCTGCGCCGCCAGCATCGCCATGGCGTGCTGTTCCTTGATCACCGCCCAGGCGAGCGCTTCCTTGGACTCGAAATGAAAGTACAAGGCGCCCTTCGTCACGTCGGCATAGGAGAGGATTCCGCTCAGGCTCGCGCCGCCGTACCCGAGCTTCTCGAAGCTCAGTGCCGCACCCTCGAGTACCTGATGGCGGGTGGCTGCCGCGCGCGCCTGTTTTGCCATCACCTGTGCCTCACAATCGCGGATTGTCCGTCGCGTCCACGCTCAAGTCAACCACTGTTCGGGCCGGTAACCTCGGCACGTCCGCAAGTGTGGGAGGAACACGTGAAGTCGAAGAACAACTGGGGTGTCGAGCACGCGGTGTTCGCCGGTGCGACGCTGGCCACCGTCGTCGGGGCCGTCACCGGGCGTGAACGGTTGCAGCAGGCCGCGAAACCACTGATCGCACCCGCGCTCGCCGCCCGTGTCCTGCGGCGGCGTGCAGACACGGATCCGGCCGACGTCGCGCTCCTCCTCGCCGGTCTCACGGCCGCGACCGTGGGTGACGTCTTCATGATCGATCCCGACGACGACGCCCGTCTCGTGCGCGGCGCGTCCTCGTTCGCCGTCATGCAGGTCGGCTATTCCGCGCTGCTGCTGCGGCGGGGCGCCCGGCCCACCGCGCCCGCAGTGCTTCCCCGGCTCGCCGGGTGGGCAGGCGCGGCGGCTTTGCTCCGCGGGCGGGCGAAGGAGGTCGCCGCGCCGTTGACCGCGTACGGGTCGCTGCTCGGCACCACGTCGACCCTGTCAGCCGATCCGTCTCTCGCACCCGGCGCGGACGTCGTCGCGAATGTGGCGGTGCCGGGAACCGACCGTCGCAGCTGGCTCGGTGCGGGCGGGATGCTGTTCACCGCGTCCGACGGTCTGATCGTGTTGCGGCGCTTGTTCATCCGGGGCGAGAAGGGGAGGGCTGTGGCGGAAGGAGTGGTCCTCGCCAGCTACGCGGCGGCCCAGTTGCTGCTCGTCGAGGGGATGCTCGCGCTCGGGCGTCGCCGGATCACGGGCAGAGCATGATGTGGTCCCGGTCCTTCGGGTCCACGAGGATGGTGATCGTCTCGCCGGGCAGGAAGCGTGTCGCGTTCTCCCGCCGCACCTCGTAGACGACACGTCCGGCGTAGCTCTCCGATCCGGGCACGGTCAGCCGGAGGTCCAGTTCGGTGAGTTCCCCGTTGTCGTGCGTGCGGCGCAGCGGAGTGACGTGCTCGATGCGGGCCCAGCCTTCGAGTCCGTGCCGTTCGAGTTGGCGGTCGGCGCGGCTGGGCCGTTCGGCCGCCATCATCCCGAATCCCAGCGCCGAACCGAAGGCGGCGACCAATCCCATGATCTGGTACGGGATGGTGGCCGGCGGGGTGTGCTCGATCAACCATCCCAGCCAGACGGCGAGGACGATGACGTAGCCGACCGTGACGAAGCAGACCGTCCGCACGATGCGCTGATGATTCATCGATTGCCTCCACCTCCAGATTAGCCCGTCCGGCCTCGCCGAAGCGGCCCCGCCGCCGCACTGCCGTTAGAGTGCAGTGTCGGCAGCAGATAAGCATGTGTGGAGGTGGCCGTATGGCGTGGCGTCGGGTGTCGTTGGTGTGTCTGAGCATTGGCTCGGCCGTGATGCTCGCAGGGTGTGGTGGATCGTCGGACGCGGTGGCTCCGCCGACGTCTACGACGACTGTCGCGGCTCCTGTGACCACAACCACGACCACGGTTCCGCCGACGACCACCACCACGACGATTGCGCCGCCGCCCACGACGACGGAAGCACCGACCACGACGCTCGTCGACGTCCCCTACGAGCACAACGAGTCGTACTTCTTCACGTCCCCGGACGGCGGGTTCCAGTGCGGCATCATCAAGCTGCCGAACCGTACCGAGGCCGGATGCCAGGGGTCGACGAGCCCGGTGCCGCCGCGCCCGGCCGACTGCATGGTCGACTGGGGACACGGCATTCGCGTCGAGAACGACGGCGAGGCGTCGTTCATGTGCGCCGGTGGCCTCGTCTACACGTCGGGCGGCGACGAACCGGACGCGGCCCTGCCCGCCGGGGCGAAGCTGGCGAAGCTCGGCTACACGTGCAGCACCACGGCCACGGCCGTCACGTGCACCAACGACGAGACGTCGCACGGTTTCACCGTCGCTCCCGATTCGAACAAGACGTTCTGACCTCGTGAGCGGAGTCGAGACCGACCGGGTCGAGGTCGCCGAGGCGGGGCCCACCGAATGGGGGGACAACCCGAACGGCGTCGGCCCGTGGACCGAGGAACACGACACCCCGGTCCCTGCCGACCCGCACTACGACCCCGAACTGCTGGCCGGCGGCGATCGCCGCAACGTGGTCGACGCCTACCGGTACTGGACGCGGGAAGCGATCGTCGCGGACATCGACAGCCGTCGCCACCCTCTCCACGTGGCCATCGAGAATTTCGGGCACGACGCCAACATCGGGACGGTGGTGCGCACCGCCAACGCGTTCGCCGCCGCCGAGGTCCACATCGTGGGACGTCGACGCTGGAACCGCCGCGGGGCCATGGTCACCGATCGGTACCAGCACGTCCTCCATCATTCGGACGTCGACGGCCTCGTCGAGTTCGCACGTGAGCGGGGTCTCACCATCGTGGCCGTCGACAACACACCCGGATCCGTCCCGCTCGAGACGGCGAGTCTGCCCCGCGACTGCGTGCTCCTGTTCGGCCAGGAGGGGCCGGGAGTCACGGACCAGGCGAAAGAGGTTGCGGCGATGACGGTGTCGATCGCCCAGTTCGGTTCCACCCGCAGCATCAACGCGGGCGTCGCCGCGGGAATCGCCATGCATGCGTGGGTGCGTCAGCACGCCGACCTCGACCGTGCCTGGTAGCGGAACCCCCGGCGAATAGGCAAGATCAACTCTTATGCAGGACTCGTGGTCGGCGCGCGCGGACGCCGCTGAAGAAGCGGTGGTGAGCAGGCACCTTCGCCGGCTGTGGGCGCTCCCGGGCACCGCCCTGGGCGTCGTCGCCTGGCCGCCGGTCCGGCGCGAGCGACTGTTCCTCAGCTGGCACTACTGGTGGCAGGCCCACCTGCTCGACTGCGCCGTGGACGCACTCGAACGGGACCCCACGCCGCGCCGTCGCCGTCGCATCGTGAAACTGGCGCGCAGCCACCGTCTGCGGAACCTGTCGGGCTGGACCAACAACTATTACGACGACATGGCCTGGCTGGGGATCGCCCTCGAGCGCGCCCAGCGAATGCACTTCATAGACAACAGAAGTGCGGTTCAGGCGCTCGAATCCCAGTTGTTCGACGCCTGGGCGCCCGAGGCCGGAGGCGGCATCCCGTGGCGGAAGGGCTCGAATTTCTACAACGCGCCCGCCAACGGGCCCGCCGGGATCATGCTGGCCCGCACCGGAAAGCTGTGGCGCGCCCAGGCCACGGCCGACTGGATCGACGACACGCTGCGGGACGTGCACACCAACCTGATCGTCGACGGCATCCACCCGGGCGGTGAAATCGAAAGGAACGTCTACTCGTACTGTCAGGGCGTCGTGCTCGGCCTCGAAACCGAACTCGCCGTGCGCCTCGGTTCGCCGCGGCACCGCAACCGGACCCATCGGCTGGTCGACGCCATCGACGAGCATCTCGCACCCCACGGCGTCATCGACGGCGGCGGTGGGGGAGACGGTGGCCTGTTCAACGGGATCCTCGCGCGGTATCTGGCGTTGACCGCGGTGATGCTGCCCTGGGAGTCGCCCGCCGACATCCGGGCCCGGGAGATCGCCGCCCAGCTCGTGCTGACCTCCGCCGAATCGGCCTGGGAGAACCGCCTGCAGATCGAGGGGCAGCCGCTGTTCGGCCACGACTGGACCAGGCAGGCGCAGCTGCCGGGAATGGGCGGGGGAATCGCCACGTTCACCGGCGGCACCGTCCGGTCGTCCGGCATCCCGGAACGCGACATGTCCGTCCAGCTCGGCGGCTGGATGCTGATGGAGGCCGCGCACATGGTCTCCGCGGCGGGGTATCCGCGGCGGTAGGGCATCGTTCGAATCACGCGAAACTTAACCGTGTCGCCCTCGATTCGGCGCTGTTAGACAGTTCGTTATGTCAGATCAACAGCGGCAGCTGAGTCTCAATGCGTTCATCTACCCGGCCGGGCACCACGAGTCGGCGTGGCGCCACCCGCTCACGACGCCCGAGCGGTTGTACGACGTCTCCTATTTCCAGGACATCGCGCGGACCGCGGAGGCGGCGAAGCTGGACGCGATCTTCTTTGCCGACGGCCCGGCCCTGCGCAGCGACGTCGAGCACGGCGCCGCCGGAGCACTCGAACCGATCACGCTGCTGACCGCCATCGCGACCGCCACCGAACGGATCGGCCTGATCGCGACCGCGTCCACGACGTACTTCGAGCCCTACAATCTGGCGCGGCTGTTCGCGTCCCTCGACCACATCTCCCGCGGCCGGGCCGGCTGGAACATCGTGACCACCGGAACCGACCTGGCGGCCGCCAACTTCGGGCTGGCCGGCCACCCCGACCACGCCGACCGCTATGCGCGGGCGCGGGAGTTCGTCGACGCGACCGTCAAGCTGTGGGACAGCTGGGAAGACGACGCCATCCTGATCGACAAGGCCGCAGGCATCTATGCGGACCCGTCGAAGATCCACGAGATCAACTACGTCGGCCGACACCTGCGGGTGCGCGGACCGTTCAACGCGCCACGCTCCCCGCAGGGCCATCCGGTGCTGGTGCAGGCGGGTGCGTCCAACGACGGTCGCGCGTTCGCGGGCCAGTACGCCGAGGCCATCTTCACCGCGCACCAGCGGCTGTCCGACGGGCAGGCGTTCTACGCGGACGTCAAGCAGCGCGCGACGCAGTACGGTCGCAACCCCGATCACGTCAAGGTCCTGCCCGGCATCAGCCCGTTCCTCGGCGACACCGAGGCCGAGGCCCGCGACCTGGAGCGGGAGTTCAACGAACTCACGTCGCCCGAGTACGGGCTCGCCCAGCTCGAGAGCCTCACGGGTTCGAGCGTGCGCCACCTCGATCTCGACGCCCCCGTGCCTGCCGGTCTGTTCGGGGACGCCGGTACGTCACGGACAACCAGCAGAGTCGCCTGCAGGTGATCGCCGGGATCGTCGAGCGGGAGAACCCGACCCTGCGCGGATTGCTGCACCGTCTCGCCGGTGCGCGCGGGCACCGGGTCGTCGTCGGGACGCCGGTGCAGGTGGCCGACACCATCGAGGAATGGTTCACGCAGGGCGCGGCGGACGGTTTCAACGTCATGCCGCCGTACTACCCGGGCGGTCTCGAGGTGTTCGCGGAGAAGGCGGTCCCGATCCTGCAGGAGCGCGGGCTGTTCCGCACCGAGTACTCGGGCACGACACTGCGCGACCACTTCGGTCTGCCCCGCCCCGAGAGCCAGTACGCGGACGTGTCCGGCGCCGTCGCGCTGTAGGACGCGCACGCAGGCGTCCGCTCGCGTCCGATGTCGCATCCGTTCCGTTCGAGTGGGCGGATGTGACATCGGGAGCCCGGGGCTTCCGGCTTAATGAAAACAGTTATCATCTCGGGATGACTGTCACCCGGCCGCTCCCCGTCACCGTCCTGTCCGGCTTCCTCGGCGCGGGCAAGACCACCCTGCTCAACCACCTCCTCGCGAACCGGGACGGCAGGCGCGTCGCCGTCATCGTCAACGACATGAGCGATGTGAATATTGACGCAGCCCTCGTCGCCGGGCAGGGGCACCTGGACCGGACGCAGGAGAAACTCGTCGAGCTCACCAACGGCTGCATCTGCTGCACCCTGCGGGAAGACCTCGTCGAGGCCGTCGCGCGGCTGGCGCAGGAGGGCCGGTTCGACCACCTCGTCATCGAATCCACCGGCATCTCCGAGCCGATGCCCGTCGCCGCCACATTCGACTGGGAGTTCGAGGACGGGTTCAGTCTCGGTTCGGTGGCCGCCCTCGACACGATGGTGACGGTCGTGGATGCATCGACGTTCCTCGGTGAGCTGGCCAAGGGCGAGCGGCTCGACGACCGGAACCTCGAAGCCGGGGAGGGCGACGAGCGCAGCATCTCCGACCTGCTCGTCGACCAGGTGGAGTTCGCCGACGTCATCCTGCTGAACAAGACGGATCTGGTGAGCGAGGGCGCCGCCGGTGCCGTCGAGGCCACCGTGCGCAGGCTCAACCCCACCGCGACACTGCGGCGCACCACGCGCGGCGTCGTGGATCCCGGCGAGGTTCTCGGGACCGGCCTGTACAACCCGGAGGTCGCGGCCGAGCTGCCCGGCTGGGCCGAGGAACTGGCCGGGGGCCACACCCCGGAGACCGAGGAATACGGCATCCGCAGCGTCACCTACCGGGCGACGCGGCCGTTCCACCCGGCCCGGCTCGAGCAGGCGCTGGGACGGTTTACCGGTCTGCTCCGGAGCAAGGGCTTCTGCTGGATCGCGAGCCGCCCCGACCTCGCCGCCGTGTGGTCGCAGGCCGGTCCGAACCTGGTGATCGAGCCGGCCCAGCTGTGGGCGTCCGCGCACGAGATACCGGGGCAGGAGATCGTGTTCATCGGTGTCCGCCTCGACCCCGACGGTCCGCGGCGGATCCTGGACCCGGCACTGCTCACCGACGACGAGCTGGCGTCAGGGCCGGCGGCCTGGGTTCGGTTCGACGACCCGCTGCCCGCGTGGGACGCGGTGCATCGGCACTAGTCCAGAACTTCTTCGACGGCCACTTCTTCGGGCGGCCGCGCCATCTCCTGCCGGTAGTGCCACACCCCGAGCACCGTGCCGATCACCAGCAGCGCGACCATCCCGGCGAGCACGGCCGGCATCAGCCACGACACCCGGTCCAGGAACGAGCCGAAGTAGAAGCCGATGAGCAGCAGGACGGGTGCCCAGAAGATGGCGCCGATGGTGCTGGCGATCGTGTACTTGGTGTGGTTCATCTTGGCCGCACCGGCGACCAGCGGGCACAGGGTGCGGACCCACGGAATCCAGCGGGCGATGAGTACCGCCCAGAAGCCGTGCTTCTCCAGCAGGACGTTGACCCTGTGCAGGTTGGTGTAGTTGAGATACTTCCCGCCCTTGCGGGCGAGGATGCGGTTGCCGGTGCGGTGACCGATGACGTACCCCACCTGGTTTCCGCAGATGGCGGCGATCATCGCGCCGACCGACAACGCCCACACGTGGCCGGCGCCCGACGCATGGTTGGCCAGCACGATTCCGGCGGTGATCAGCATCGAGTCGCCGGGCAGAAACAGGCCCAGGATCACCGCGCACTCGATGAACACGAACGCGAGGACGACGATCCAGACCAGCGCTGGGCCGGCCGAGACGAGAGGCCCGAAGGTGCCTGCTGCCGTGGTGACCATCGTCAGTGCGCTACTCGATCGGTTTCAGGAGGTCGGATCGGTGGGTGTGGTGACCGGCTGCGCGTCCTCGGTCGTGGCGCCCGCGCTCTGCCGCGACTTCACGACGCGCTTGCCCACCTCGAGGATGATCGGCAGGACGGACACGAAGACGATCAGCAGGAAGATGATGTCGACGTTGTCGCGGATGAACTCGATCTGACCGAGCAGGTAGCCGAGCAGCGTGACGCCGGCGCCCCACAGGATGCCGCCCACGATGTTGTACGTCAGGAACAGCGAGTACTTCATCCGCGACGCACCCGCGACGACCGGCGCGAACGTGCGCACGATCGGAACGAAGCGGGCCAGGATGATGGTGATCGGGCCGTGCTTCTCGAAGAAGGCGTGCGACTCGTCGATGTACTTCTTCTTGAAGAACCGCGCGTCGTCGTGCTTGAACAGGGCGGTACCGCCCTTGCTGCCGATGAAGAAGCCCACCTGGTCGCCGAGGATCGCGGCGATGGGGATCAGAATCAGTAGCGCCCAGATGGGGGCGAACGGTTCGATCTCCGTCGACTTCGACGCCGCGATGAGTCCCGCGGTGAAGAGAAGCGAGTCGCCGGGGAGCAGGGGGAACAGCAATCCCGACTCGATGAAGACGACCAGGAGAAGTCCGACGAGCACCCACGTGCCGAAGGAGTTGAGGAGGTTCACCGGGTCGAGGAATCCCGGCAACAACGCGAGGTTGGTCACGGAATCCGATGCTGCCTGCACAATCACGGCCCTCAGCGTACCGGCGTATTCCCCGACTGACGGAATACTGCAGGTCATGGAGTTTCGGCCGCGTCGTGGACCTGCCGAAACGGGGTGCCGCGACAGCCACCGGGCGACGTACGCTACCGGTATTGCCATACTGCTAGGACCACATCGCGCGCTGCGCTGATCGCGCGCGCCGAAATCGACTCTTATTGGAGGACTGCCGCCGTGCCAATCGCGACTCCCGAGGTCTATGCCGAGATGCTTGGTCGGGCCAAGGAGCACTCCTTTGCCTTCCCCGCCATCAACTGCACTTCTTCCGAAACCATCAACGCCGCCATCAAGGGCTTCGCGGACGCCGGCAGTGACGGCATCATCCAGTTCTCGACCGGTGGCGCCGAGTTCGGTTCGGGCCTGGGCGTCAAGGACATGGTGACCGGCGCGGTCGCACTCGCCGAGTTCGCGCACGTGATCGCCGCGAAGTACGACGTCACGATCGCCCTGCACACCGACCACTGCCCCAAGGACAAGCTCGACACGTTCGTCCGCCCGCTGCTCGAGATCTCGCGGCAGCGCGTCGAGGCGGGCCGCAACCCGCTGTTCCAGTCCCACATGTGGGACGGTTCGGCTGTCCCGATCGACGAGAACCTGGAGATCGCCAAGGAGCTCCTCGCGAAGGCGAAGGCCGCCAACATCATCCTCGAGGTCGAGATCGGCGTCGTCGGTGGCGAAGAGGACGGCGTGGAAGCCGAGATCAACGACAAGCTGTACACCTCGCCCGAGGACTTCGAGAAGACCGTCGACGCCCTCGGCACCGGCGAGAACGGCAAGTACCTGCTGGCCGCGACGTTCGGCAACGTGCACGGCGTCTACAAGCCGGGCAACGTGAAGCTGCGTCCCGAGGTGCTCGAGACCGGACAGAAGGTCGCCGCCGCCAAGCTGGGGCTGTCCGAGAGTTCGCAGCCGTTCGACTTCGTCTTCCACGGTGGATCGGGCTCGCTGAAGTCGGAGATCGAGGCTGCGCTGAACTACGGCGTCGTCAAGATGAACGTCGACACCGACACCCAGTACGCGTTCACCCGTCCGATCGTGGGTCACATGTTCAGCAACTACGACGGCGTGCTGAAGGTCGACGGCGAGGTCGGCAACAAGAAGGTCTACGACCCGCGCAGCTACCTGAAGAAGGCCGAGGCCGGCATGGTGGCCCGTGTCGTCGAGGCCTGCAACGACCTCAAGTCCGCGGGACGTTCCGTCTCGGGATAGGCGCTTCGCGCTCGTGCACCTTTCCGGTAGCCACCGCTACCGGAAAGGTGCACAGTCGTTTATCGGGGGTCGCAGATCTTCCAGGTGCCGTCGACCTTCTCGAGGTTGAACGTGCGCCACGACTGCTCGCCGGGGTTGGCGGCGGTGTGGGCCTTCACCTGGGCGATGGCGGTGTCGCCGGTGATCTGCACGGCGTCGACGCCGCCGACCACGGGAATGTTCTGCTGCGTGACGGCGACCTGGTGGACCTCGGCGAAATCCTGATCCGAGAGGCCCTGGTAGTACTCGGCGAGGCTGCCGCAGGTGCTGGTGCGCAGCGTCGCCAGGTCGCCCTGGGTGAGTGCCGCGACGAACGTGTCGATCGTTCCCTGCACCTGGGCCTCGGGGGAGTTCTCGGCCTGGTTGTTGTTGTAGACCACCACGCCGGCGACCGCGATGGCGGCGACGACGATGACGCCGGCGGCGATCGCGGCGAACAGCCACACCTTCCCGTGCTTCTTGGCGGGCTGCTGCGCCGCGGGGACGCGCTGCGGCGCGCTCTGCTGGGGCGGCAGCACCCGCTGCGGTGCGGCCTTCGGCGGGACGGGTGCCGGCCGAGGGGGAGCGGGCGGCGGGGGCACGGGCCGCGCGTTCTGAGGCTGGTTCGGCTGGGCGGCGGCAGGTCGGGGTGGCGGCGGCGTCGCCGGGACCGCAGGCTTCGTCACGGGCATCGCGACCGTCTCGTCGTCCGACGACGGTTTCGCCTGCCCCTGCACCTTCGCGTTCTGCGTGGTCGGTGCGCGGTGCATCTTCACGGTCGCGGCGTCGCCCGATGCCGGCATGCTCTTCTGCGTCGGGATCGCGGTGGTGGCCGCCTCGGATGCCTTGTCCGCGGGTTTCGCGGCAGAGTCCGGGCCGGCCTGAGGTGTCTCGGCTCGTGGGCGTGGTGCCGGAGGCTTGGGCAGTTCGGGCTGCGGCTCGTCGGCCTTCTTCTCTGCCGCCTTCTCGGGGGCCTTCTTCTGCGGGGGCTTCGGCTCGGGTGACTTCGGTGCGGCGGGCTCTGCATCCGCCGCAGGCTGCGCGGTCTTCGCAGGCTTCGCGGTCGCGTCGGCGCCGCCGGTGCCCTTGCCGGCGGTGGTGCCTGCCGCTGCCGGTCCGGACGGTGTGTCCGCGGCCGGCTTCTGAGTCGATTCGTCTTTCTTCGGGTCCTGCACGCGCTGCCCCTCGGTCTGCAGAGAAATGAACGTTGGGGGCAGCCTAACGACATCGTGCGTCATCGGAGACCGCGACAGGGCGCGTCGCGGACGCGGGCCGACGCAGTGACGGCACTGCGGCGGGGGCACAATAGGCGCATGACGTCTTTCGGTGACCTTCTCGGACCACAGCCCACGCTGCTCCCCGGGGACGACGAGGCCGAGTCGGCCCTGTTGAACCACGAGGATCCGGCTTCCGTCGCAGC
The DNA here is from genome assembly GCF_002300195.1 of Rhodococcus sp. ACPA1. Taxonomy (NCBI): domain Bacteria; kingdom Bacillati; phylum Actinomycetota; class Actinomycetes; order Mycobacteriales; family Nocardiaceae; genus Rhodococcus; species Rhodococcus sp. ACPA1. The sequence goes on from NZ_NSDX01000001.1 coordinate 214,287, forward strand.
CGCCCATCCCACCGCATCCATCGCATGGGCCTACCTGGCCGAGGCGGCCCTCCAGGCCGACGAGACCATCGCGGCGTACGCCTACGCGCGCACCGGGTACCACCGTGGACTGGACCAGTTGCGTCGCAACGGCTGGAAGGGTTTCGGCCCGGTTCCGTACAGCCACGAACCCAACCGTGGCTTCCTCCGGTGCGTCGCCGTGCTGGCGAAGGCGGCGAAGGCGATCGGCGAAACGGACGAGTACGCGCGGTGCCTCGATCTGCTCGAGGACTGCGATCCCCGAGCTGCCGAAGCGCTTGGCGTCGGTTAACGCCCTCAGCTCGGCGAAAGTCCGTGGCCGGGACGGGCTGAGGACTTCGGCCCAGCGACTGCGGGTGTCGGCACTGCCCATCCTGCAGTGCGCGATCGCTGCCGGCGCTGCCTGGTGGGTGGCGACGGTGGTGATCGGTCACCCGACGCCGTTCTTCGCGCCGATCGCCGCGGTGGTGTCGCTGGGGCTGTCTCTCGGCGCCCGACTGCGCCGTTCCGTCGAGTTGGTGGCCGGTGTCACGATCGGGATCGGGGTCGGCGACCTCATCGTCTCCATCATCGGGAGCGGTACCTGGCAGATCACTCTCGTCGTGATGCTGGCGATGTCCGCGGCCGTATTGCTGAACAGCGGACCGATCTTCTCCATGCAGGCGGGTAACTCCGCGGTGCTCGTAGCGACGTTGCTGCCACCCGGCGGCACCGCGGGTATCGACCGCATGGTGGACGCCTTGACCGGTGGCCTGGTGGGGATCGCCGTCGTCGCGCTGATTCCCACGCATCCCGTGGGGCGGGCGCGGAAGTACGCCGCGAACGTTCTCGGGACGGCGTCCGAAGTGATGCAGCTGGTGGCAGACGGTCTGGTGGCCAACGACGACAAGCCCATCGAGAAGGCCCTCCAAAAGGCGCGGGCAACGCAGGCGTCGATCGACACGCTGCGGACCCACCTCGCGGGCGGCCGTGAGATCAGCCGAATCTCGCCGCTGTACTGGAACACCCGCGGCCGGCTCGAACGACTCACCGCGGCCGCGGACCCACTCGACAACGCGTTGCGCAACATCCGGGTTCTCGCGCGGCGTTCGCTCACGCTGGTGCGTGACGACGAGATTCTCAACCCACGGCTCGTCGACCAGGTGGAGAAACTCGCCCACGCCTTGGAAACCCTCCGGCAGATGGCGCTCGCCGACCCCGGTCAGCAACCCGATCAGGCCGAGGCGGCACGGGTACTGCGTTCGGTGGCGTCCGGATTGAAACCGGAACTGGTGGAGAACGCGGGCCTGTCGGCCACGGTCGTCTTCGCGCAGATCCGGTCTCTGACCGTCGACCTTCTGCAGGTCGCAGGGCTCAAACGTATCTCGGCCATCGCCACCCTGCCGCCGACCGTGGAGAAGCCGGCCTATCGTCCCGAGCTCTGACCGCCCGAGCACGCTGTTGAACATATGCGCATGTACGCATATGATCGGCACAACTCGGGAGGAGGCTCACCCATGGGAGTCGGTCACGGCCATTCGCACGGCAACACACAAGGCGGCGGTGAGGTAGGCCCGTCCCGGGGGCGGATCCGCCGCATGGTGATCGCCCTCGTCATCCTCCTCGCGTTCCTGGTTCTCGAGGTCGTCGTCGGTCTGACCGTCAACTCGCTGTCGCTGCTCGCCGACGCCGGGCACATGCTGACCGACGTCGTCGGAATGTCGATGGGGCTCGTCGCACTTCTCCTGGCGCGCAAGGGCAGCACCACCGCCGCCCGGACCTTCGGCTGGCACCGCGCCGAAGTGCTCACGGCCATGGCCAACGCCGCGATGCTGCTCGCCGTCGCGGTCTGGGTGTTCTACGAGGCGATCTCCCGCATCGGCGACGCCCCCGAACTTCCCGGCATGGCGCTGATCCTCACCGCCTCCGTCGGTCTCGCCGCGAACCTCGTGGTGATGCTGATGCTGCGCGCCGATTCCAAGGACAGCCTGGCCGTCCGCGGCGCGTACCTCGAAGTGCTCGCGGACGCCGTCGGCAGCGTCGGCGTGCTCATCGCCGGCGGCGTCGTGCTGGTGTTCGACTGGACCTACGCCGACATCATCGTCGGTGTCCTCATCTCGCTGTGGGTGGTGCCGCGGGCGATGAAACTGGCCGCCGCGTCGCTGCGCATCCTCACGCAGGCGTCCCCCGAGGACGTCGATGTCGAATCGGTGCAGGCCGACCTCGAAGCGCTGCCCGGGGTCACCGGTGTCCACGACCTCCACGTGTGGACGCTCACGACGGGAATGGACGTGGCCACCGTGCACCTGACCACGGACGCCGACTCGTCCGTCGTCCTCGAATCGGCGCGGACCGTCCTCGAGAGCCACCTGCTCTCGCACGCCACGGTGCAGGTGGAATCCACCGCCAACGGACGCCACTGCGCCGAGAACGTCACCTGGTAGGGGCCCTGTCTGTTTCGTCCGGTATCGCGGCGGGAAACCGTTGTGGGACGACTCACGGAAGGGAACACCATGTCCACTCTCGCAGCGTTCGCACGACCCGTCGCCGTCGCCGCTCTCGGTGCGGCCGCCCTCTTCGCAGCACCCGCCGCCGCGTCGGCTGCGCCGTTCATGCCCGATCCGCTGGCGAACTGTAAGCCCGCCGCGACGCTCGATGTCGAAAAGGAAGGCAACCAGGTCGAGTGGGAGTTCGAGGGGCCGGAAAAGGCCACGACCGACGCCCAGGTGACGTACCTCAACATCGGCGGCCAGGCGCCGACGCTCGGCACGTCCGGGCCGTTGACGAACGGTGAGGGTGTCGAACGCGAACTGCCCGGCTTCACCGGACATTTGATTCCCGGCGGAACCTACGACCCCGACGGGCCGAACGGGCAGCTGGAGGCCTGCACTCTCGGCTTCGGATTCGCCGTCACACAGTGACCGTCACTTGGTGAACCGGGTGACCTCCGCCCCCGGCCGCCACAGGTCGACGTACAGGTGGTCGCCGTCGACGGTGGTGAGCACCACCTCGTCGAGGCCGAGTTCGAAGACGTCCGCCTCGGGGATTTCGTCGGGGTAGTGCTCGAGGATCTGCTGTTTCCGCTCTCCGAGGATCTCGTCTGCGCGGCCGCTGATCTTGGCGTCGCCGCCGTCCATCGTGTGGTGGCCGGGGTTGCTGTGGAGGGAGAATCGCGGATCGCGTTGCAGGTCCTGCACTTTGCGTGCACCGACCATCGAGCCGAGCAGTAACGCGCCCTCGTAGAACTCGACCTCGGTGCCGCTCACCCTCGGGGAACCGTCCTTGCGGAGCGTCGCCAGCACGTGGTGCTTGTGCGCCTCGAAGCGTGCGGCGACAGCCTTGGCGAGGTCGGGTGCTTCTGTCTCGAACTGCGTCCAGTTGGTCATGCCGACCAGTGTGCCCTCCTATCCCTGACATCCACTGTCAGGAATTTTCACTAGAATCGGGGAATGCGGTCGAGTCGGCTCGTCGAGTTGATGCTCCGTCTGGAGGGCAGTCGCGGGGCCACCGCGCAGCAACTGGCGGACGAACTCGGGGTTTCGGTCCGCACCGTGTATCGCGACGTCACGGCGTTGTCGGCGGCCGGTGTGCCGTTGTGGACGGAGAGCGGACCCGGCGGCGGAATCCGGTTGCTCGACGGCTGGCAGTCGAAACTCGGTGGCATGACGGGCGAGGAGACGTCCGCGTTGATGTTGCTCGGCGTCCCGTCGATCGCCGACGATCTCGGTCTCCGCGACGTCACCGCTGCGGCGCAGTCGAAGTTGTTGGGGGCGTTGCCGGTCCCGCTGCGCGCCGGCGCTCAGCTGTGGCGGGACCGGCTCTACGTCGACGCCCCCGGCTGGTTCGACGGGCCACGCGACAACGGTGACCTCCCGGTGGTGGCGTCCGCGGTGCTCGAGGGTCGGCGTCTCGGCATCCGCTACCGCAAGGGGAGCTGTTCCGCGGCACGAACTCTCGATCCCCTGGGGCTGGTGGCGAAGGCCGGTGTCTGGTATCTCGTTGCGCAGCATCGAGGACGGACGCTGTCCTATCGGGTGTCGCGGATCAGTGACGCGACCGTGCTGAAGCAGCCGGCGGTGCGTCCCGAGAATTTCGATCTGGGTGCGTGGTGGACGGCGTCGGTGGCCGAATTCGATCGTGCGCTTCTGCGATTCCGGTGCCGGGTGCGGCTCTCGCCCGCGTCGTGGCGCCGACTGCCCCGGGTGGTCGGTGTGGAAGCCGCTCGCGTCGAACCCGGCCCGCCGGACGACGCCGGCTGGGTGACCGTCGACCTGTCACTCGAGGCCGAGGACGTGGCACTCGACCAGTTGACCGTTCTCGGCGGGGGAGTCGAGGTGCTCCAGCCGCACTCGCTGCGCGAATCGCTGCGTGCGGTGGGAGACGCGATCGCCCGCCGGAACGGCTGAGATGGACTACCTCCGCGTCACCCGAGTCGTTCGAGCACCGTGGCATTGGCGAGTCCGCCCGCCTCGCACATGGTCTGCAGGCCGAACCGGGCCCCGCACTGGTCCATCGCGTTCACCAGCGTGGTCATGAGCCGGGCGCCGCTGGCCCCCAGCGGATGTCCGAGCGCGATCGCGCCGCCGTGCACGTTGACGCGGTCCAGATCGGCTCCGGTGTCTGCGGCCCAGGCCAGGACCACCGGCGCGAAGGCCTCGTTGACCTCGAACAGGTCGATGTCGGCGATGTCGAGGCCGCTGCGCTGCAGCACCTTGCGTGTCGCGGGGATGACTGCGGTGAGCATCATCAGCGGGTCGTCGCCGACGACGGAGAAGCTGTGGAGCCGGGCCAGCGGCCGCAGTCCCAGGCGTCCCGCGATCTCACTCGTGGTGATCATGAGCGCCGCACTTCCGTCCGACAGGGGACTGCTGTTGCCTGCGGTGATCGACCAGTCGATCTGCGGGAACCTCTCCTCGTAGAAGTCACTGCGGAAGGCGGGTCGGAGGCCGGCGAGGGCGTCCAGCGTCGTGTCCGGCCGAATGGCCTCGTCGACGCTCAGCTCCGGCAGGACGGCGAGTTCCTTCGCGAAGTTCCCGGCACTCGTTGCCGCCGCGGCCTTCTGATGGCTGCGCAGGGCGAACTCGTCCAGCTGGGTGCGCGAGAGTCCCCACCGGGCGGCGATGAGTTCGGCGCTGATGCCCTGCGGGACGAGGCCGTCGGGGTAGCGGCGCTCGAAACCGACACCCATCGATTCGCGTCCGATGCTGCTGGACCCCATGGGAACTCGGCCCATCGATTCGACCCCGGCGGCGACGACGATGTCGTAGGCGCCCGACATCACGCCCTGCGCGGCGAAGTGGACGGCCTGCTGGCTGCTGCCGCACTGCCGGTCGACGGTCGTGCCGGGCACGGATTCGGGGAATCCGGCGGCGAGAAGCGCACTGCGGGTGATGTTCTGGCTCTGGTCACCGACCTGGGTGACGGTGCCGCCGATGACGTCGTCGATCAGTGCGGGATCGATTCCCGTGCGTTCGACGAGGGTCGACAGGCTGTGGGCGAGAAGGTCGACGGGGTGCACTCCGTGCAGGGCGCCCGAGGGCTTGCCCTTGCCGATCGGCGTGCGGACGGCCTCGACGATGACGGCGTCTCTCATGATCGTTCCTTTCGGTGCTGTGAGTACTTGTCAACCGCGGGCGGTTGACAAGTACTCACGGGGTGGGTTCATCCGTGTGGCGGTGAGCGCGGCGACGACGGCCACCACAGCCACCGCCGACCAGGCGAGTTGGAACGCGGAGTGGGTGTCTTCGTCACCGGCGGTCGTACCGAGGAGGGCGACCAGCATGCTCACGCCCAGCACGGTTCCGACCTGTCGGCTCATGGTGACGACGGCACTACCGGTGGCCGAGCGCGACGGCGGTAGTCCGGCGGTGGCGGACGACAGGATCGTCGGCAACGCCAGGCCGACCCCGACACCGGCGATCATCCAGCCGGGCAGCAGTTCCGACGCGTACTGCGGTTCCATCCCGACGGACGAGAGAACGAGCACGGCGCCGGCCGCCCACAGGGCGCTGCCCGCCGCGGTGAGCGCTGCGGCCGAGAACCTGCGGGACAGAAACTGGCCGACCACGGCGAACACCGGCACCATCAACGGGCCCGGCGCGATCGCGAGACCCGTCAGCAGTGCGGAGTACCCCCACACCTGCTGCAGCCACAGAATGTTCGCGAGCAGGCCGGCCGCGAAGGCGGCACTGAACGCGAGCGCGGTCACGTTCGACCAGGCGAACGTCCGCACCTTCAGCATGGCGGGTTCGATGAGCGGCTCGCGCTGCCTGCTGCTTCTCCACCAGAACAGTGCGACGGACGCGGCAGCGACGGTGAACGCGAGCGCGATTCGGGGGTCGCTCCATCCCCAGTCGGGTCCCTGGACCAGTCCGAGTGCGAGGGCGCCGATGCCGACGGTCAACAGGGCGCCGCCGAACAGGTCGAGGTTTGTGTCGGGGGCGGTCGGGCGGAAGTCGGGGACCAACCGCACGGTGGCGATCAGGAAGGCGATACCGACGGGGACGTTGATCAGGAAGGCCCAGCGCCACGACGCCTCGACGAGCAGGCCACCCACCACGGGTCCGAAGGCCGCGGCCGCGGCCCCCGACGCGGCCCAGATCCGGACCGCGCCCGCACGTGTGGCTTCGGGGACCGTGCTGATGAGCAGTCCCAGGCTGGCGGGGGTCAGGGCGGCGGCACCGACGGCCTGGAGCAGTCGGAAGGCGACGAGCATCCACAGCGACGGGCTCAGCGCGCACGCCGCGCTCGCCGCGGTGAACAGCGCCAGCCCGAGAAGGAATCCGCGCCGGCGGCCGACACGGTCGGCCCAGCGTCCGAGCGGAACCAGGAGTGCGGCGAACACGATCGCATAGCAGCCCAGCACCCAGCTGAGGTCGCCGAGGCTGTAGCCGGGGTAGCTCGCCGCGATGTCGCCGAACGCGACGTTGACGACGAACAGATCGAGGCTGGCGACGAACGGTGCGCCGGAGAGGACGGTGAGGAGCGGGCCGAACCGCACTTCCTCACGCACCTGACTATTGATGGCCATAGTCAGCAATCTACACCTGACTATGGCTATGGCAAGTCAGGTGTGACGGACGCCTCGGATCGACGGTTTGCGCTGCAGAGATCCCGTGGCGGTCCTAACGTGAGGCATGGCTGTTCTGACCCCCGGATTCCACGGCAGACCTCGCAGCGAGCACTCTCTTCCGCCCGGGCAGTACGAGGTCGGCGATTTTCCGGTCCTCTCGGCGGGACCGACGCCCCGCGTCCCGACCGACACGTGGACGCTGACCGTGACCGACGAGACCGGCCGGCGCCACGAGTGGTCGTGGGCCGAATTCATGAAGCTCCCGCAGGAGCGACCGACGGTCGACCTCCACTGCGTCACACGTTGGTCGAAGTTCGGAACGTCGTGGAACGGGGTCTCGCTCGACACCCTGTTCGCGGACGTCGAGACGTCCGCGGGATTCGTCCTCGTCGGATGCGACGGCGGCTACACCACGAACCTCCCCGTCGCCGACATCCTCGGTGGCAAGGCGTGGATCGTGCACACCTACGAGGGGGCGCCCCTCGCGCCTGTGCACGGGGGTCCGGCCCGTCTGCTCGTGCCGCATCTCTACCTGTGGAAGTCCGCGAAGTGGGTTCGGTCGATTCAGCTCGTCACCCAGGACGTCCCGGGCTTCTGGGAGCAACTCGGATACCACGATCGCGGCGACCCGTGGCGGGAGCAGAGGTACCAGGGTGACCAGTGAACTTCTGGGCCGCGCCGTGCTCAGCTGGCGAGTGGCGGAACTCGTCGAGTCGTGGCCCGAGACGGCGAGTGCGCGGGCACTGGTCCTCGAGGTCCCGGACTGGCCGGGGCATCGCGCCGGGCAGCACGTCGATCTCCGCCTGACCGGTCCCGACGGATACACCACCGAACGGAGCTACTCGCTGGCGTCGCCGGCCGAGCGTTCACCGGGTGGGTGGCGATTGCAGTTGGTCGTCCAGCGGGTGGCGGACGGTGAGGTGTCTCCGTATCTGACCGACGTGTTCGCCGCGGGCAATCTGATCGAGGTGCGCGGACCGATCGGTGGCTGGTTCGTGTGGTCGCCGCGCGAGGGTGGCGGCGCGCCGGTGCTTCTCGTCGCGGGCGGGTCGGGGATCGTGCCGCTGATGTCGATGGTTCGCGAGCGCCGGTTCCGCCACGACCGCACGCCGTTCCGGCTCGTGTACTCCCTCCGGACGCGGGCCGACCAGTTGTTCGCGGACGAGCTGAACAGGCCCGGGAGCGGCGACGGGGGAGTCGAGACGTTCGTTCTCCACACTCGCGAGGACTCGCCGCGGCGCCCGGCGGGTCGGATCACTGCCGCCGATCTCGCGGCGTGGGGATGGCCGGCGGACTTCGCGCCGCGCTGCTTCGTGTGCGGGCCCACTGGATTCGTCGAGGAGGCGGCTCGCCTGCTGCTCTCGCTCGGGCACTCGCCGGACGACATCAAGACGGAGCGGTTCGGTCCCTCGGGGCCGTGACCGGAGGAAGGAATTGTCGATGAGTACGTTGCAGGGCAACGACTTCGAGGACGGGAACGTTCTCGGCGGGCCGTTCGCGGAGATCTTCGTTCACGACCTCACCGCGGCGACCGGACAGTGCCGGTTCTGCGGTCTCGACGGACCGATGGCGGCCGTGCACGTCTATACGCGCGCGCCCGGTGTCGTCGTGCGGTGCCCGGGATGTCAGGAGGTGCTGCTGCGGCTGGTGTCGACTCCGCGTGGGCTCGAACTCGACGCCAGCGGGCTTTCAACTGTTGCCGATATATCTAACACTAATTGATAGGTTCTTACACTGTCTTCCGGTGTGAATTGGTGAGGCCGCGGAATATTTGGGGATGTCGGTGGTTGGGTGTGCAAGGCGGCATGGGAGGGCCGGTTGCCTTCTCGGCGCACCGGTTCGGGTCACCGAATCTTTGACCGCGCGGACCTCGACTCCTATCGGGGGCAGGCCCGGATGGGACTGTGCGGGAGCGACGCCGGAGAGGGTGGAGGCAGTGTTATTCCGGGTGTGGGGCTCGAGAGGGCAAGAGGCGTCGCTGGCCAATCGGGACAAGATGTTGCGGGACAGCGCTACTGGTGAGGTGAATCGGGGGTCTGGAAGGATCGCGGTTCGGGTCGGCGGGGGCAGCGGGCGGGGTTGGGCCGGATGCTCGACGGCGCGGCCGAGGGTCGGTTCACGGTGGTGCGGGTGGTGTGGCGAGATCGATTGGCCCGGTTCGCCGGTGGGCTGGTTCGGGCGGTGCTTGTCGGAGGTCGGCGTTACAGTCGAGGTCTTACGAGACAGGGGTGTCACATTGCTGGTGGGAGGGTTGATGGATGACGTGAGGGCGGTGCCGGCATCGTTGTCCGGCCGGTTCTCTGGGCCGTGGTCGAAGGGCCGTGGTCGAAACAAAAATCAACGACGGGTCTCCACGACGCCGCGACACGGTTGGGAACGGGGTAACCGGTGAGCATCTGGGGCGTTCGCGGGTTCTTGTCACCGGCGGTGCCACCGATTCCGGCGGACGGCTGGTGCATCATGATCCGCGCGTGTCGGAACGCGAAGGTGCTGACCGATCGTGAATTGTGTCCAGTATGACCGGGCCGGGATCGACTGTGCCGCGGCAGTTCGCGTTCACCACCCGCGCATATATGGCGGTCGACGACGCGACCGGTGAGCCGATCGGCCTCGACGATGTCGATATCCGGGTGGGGTGGCTGCTGGACCTGGTCACCGCGGCCGGCGGCGAGTTGGTGTCGCGGCTGTGGCAGCCGGCAACGTTCGATGTGCTCGCCGCCGGTCGTGACCGGCAGGACCGCAGGCTGCCCGCACAGGGTCACGTCGCCGCGGCCCGCCTCGGGTGGAACCCGCACTACCCGGGCGGGGTCTACGTACCCTCACGGGTGAGCCGGGTGGTGACCGCACAGGTGATGGCCACCCTGCGGACCATGGCCTACCGGGATACCGCGATCACGGCGCTGTCGGCCCGCTTCGACCCGGCCACCGGGACTGTGGCGCCGCCGACCGAACCACGCGACTTTGTGTCGGCGGGTTTCGCTCGGGGCGTGCGACGTCAGCTCATCGCACACTCCCGCCGCGAAACCTCGGCACAGGCCGGCCGGTTGCGGATCACCGACCTGCAGGGACCGCCGCAGACGAGCGCGATGGCCCGACTGTCGGTCGCCGATCGGCAACTCGCACAGATCGCCGCGGCGGACGGTGGACTGGTGTTGACGGTGAAGCTGCCGACCAGCCCGACCCCGGCGGGGCGGGCGCAGTGGCGGCGGGTCCGGCTGACCGCCACCATCCCCGCGCACCTACACGGCCGAGCTGTCACCGACTGGCATCTACCGACCCTGATCCTCGACAGGAAAGGCCTGCTCTGGCGGTGCGCGGCGACCGAAGTCGTCCCCGCAGGCGACCCGAAAACGGCCATCGTCGCGGTCGGGGTCGACTGGTCACCGTCCGCCCTGGGTGCCGCCGCGCTCGCCGCCGACAGCGCGGAGGGGCTGTTGTCGGATTACCGGGGCTGGACCTACGACGACCGCGGCCTGGGGATCAAACTGGCGCGCCTGCAGGCCGAGGGCCAGCTGCTGCACCGCAAGGCGGCCCGGCTGACGCGACTGGCCGCCACCGCCCCACCGGAGGCCCGCGCCGAGCTGGAGGCGAAGATCGCCGTCCTCGATGAGCATCGCGAGGCGGTGGGTGTCAAGCGGGGAAAGATCAACCGGGAATTGGCGTTCCACTTCGGCCGCCAGGTCACCGACTACGCCGCCGACGCCCAGGCGCAGCTGATCGCGGTGGAAGATCTCACCACCCTCGAGACCCGTGGGCATGGGCGGGTCAACAACAATCGGGCCGCGCAGTCCGCTCGCCGCCGAGCCGTCGCAGCGCTCGCGCACACCGCCGCAGGTGTCGGGATCACGGTGGTTTCGGTACCGGCCCGGGGATCGTCCGCGTTGTGTCCGGGCTGCGACGGACCACTTGCGCGCCCCGGCGGCTACCACGACGCGTGGTGTTCACACTGCCGGGTCGGCGGCAACCGGGACCATGTCGCGGGGGTGAACCTGGCCAAACGCGCGTTGCTCGGCAGAAACAAGGTCACCCGCCGGCGTGGGCAGTTGCCCGCGATCCGGGTCGCCGAGCATGCGCCGGTCCGGCAATGCCGAGACAAACACGGTCCCACCCCGCGCCGGCCGCGGCATCGCCGGGTCCGCCGCAGCCTGCCCACCGTGACACCGCGGTTGGGGGTGACTCCGAAACAGTATGTTCCTGCATCACAAGCGTCGGTGTGGGACACGGTCAAACCCACACCACCGCACGGTGATGCGGGTAGCCGTGACACATGTCTATCTCAGGCGCCCGCCATACCAGTGGCAGATAGTATGAGATCTATGTAGACGCTGTCGCACCTGTCCTGGAATGACGCTGACTATGGAGTTTGCAAGTCAGCTATGCTGAGGTGCATGGACGCGGCACGGTTGGACGGCTTTCTCGCAGATCGCGACACCTGGCGGGCGACGCACTGCTCCATCGGCAAGGCGATGGACGTGATCGGCACGCGTTCGGCCGTCCTGATCCTGCGCGAGGCCTACTACGGCACCACGCGATTCGACGACTTCGCGAAACGGGTCGGCATCACCGAGGCCGTGGCGGCGTCCCGACTGCGTGAACTGACGGCCGAGGGCCTGTTCGAGCGGCAACCCTACAAGGAGCCCGGGCAGCGCACCCGCTACGAATACGTGCTCACCGAGAAGGGGCGCGACCTCCTACCTGCCGTGCTCGCGCTGATGCAGTGGGGCGACAAGTACCTCCAGGGCAAGCGCGGTGCGCCGATCGGGATGCGGGACGACGCGACCGGCGAAGCTGTGCGCGTCGAGGTCCGCAGCCCCGACCGCGAGGTGCCGTTGGCGGAACTGCGGCTGACCCCCAACTTCACCGAAGAGGATGCGTCCCGCCCGTGAGTACTTGTTAACCGCGGGCGGTTGACTAGTACTCACGGGTCAGAGCCAGAAGCGCATCAGACGGTTGCCGTACTGCGCGTAGATCTCCGGCACCCCGGACAGTTCGAACAGCCGGTAGATGACGTCGAAGAACACCACGTTGATCGACGGCACGAACAGCAGCGCCACGAGGATCAGCAGTCCGTACGGCTTGAACTGGTCGACAGACCTTCGGGTGCGGGGCGGCAGGAACGGCTCGAGCGCGGCGTACCCGTCGAGTCCGGGCACCGGCAGGAGATTGAGCACGGTGGCCATCACCTGCAGGAACGCGAGAAAACTCAGTCCCGTCCAGAACCCCAGGTGGTCGCCGCCCAGCCCGAACCAGCGGATCACGGCGAGCAGGACGATCGCGGACACCAGGTTCACGGCGGGTCCGGCGAGCGACACCCGCGCCTGCACCTTCGGCGGGAACAGTCCGGTCCGCAGGTACACGGCGCCGCCGGGCAACCCGATCCCACCGAGTGCGATGAACAGCACCGGCAGACCGATCGACAGCAGCGGGTGGCTGTACTTCACCGGGTTGAGCGTGAGGTAGCCGCGCACCTCGACGTCGGTGTCGCCGTGCCGCCACGCCGTGAACGCGTGCGCGAACTCGTGCAGGCAGAGCGTCACCACCCATCCCGCGACGACCAGCAGGAACACCCCGACGTGGCCGAGGACCGACTCCATGTCGGCGCGCCACGCGAGAACACCGCCGGCGACTGCGACGGCGACGACCAGAAGGAACACCGGACTGGGACGGACCGCGATGGTCCGGGCCCGGGGTAGGTTCATCGGACCAGCAACCACTCTTGATCGTGACGGTAGAACGTCGAACGCTTGACCTCGCGCGGGTTCGGCACACCGTCGCGGTTGAGCGCCGCGGCGGGGGACCCGAGCTGCACGGCGCGGCCCTCGACCCAGCGGCGGGGCAGCCAGCGCCTGCGAGGTTCGACCGACGCCCGCAGGCCGGGCATCCGGGGGGTCGGGGTGACGTTCATGCTCGTCGTCGTCCCCGAGAACAACCGGGTGTCGTCGACGTAGGCCTCGCCGACGAGCGGCCCCCCGTCCGGACCCGTGACGGTGGCGCACCCGACGAGCGCGATCCCCGCGTCGTCGCGGATGAGGGGGACCGGCTTGGCCGTCCCCTTCAGCGCGGTGCGGGCGCCGCGGGCGCCGGAGGCCAGGTGGTAGGCCTCCGTCGCCTCCGAACGATGCTCCGCGACGTACGCGAGCTCGATGTGCAGGCGTTCGGTGCGCATCAACCGGGTCAGCGTGGCCGCGAAGGCGGCGTCACTGCCCACCACGATCAGTCGCGGATCCACGACCACCTGAAGTTTGGAGAAGACCTCGTCGAAGTCGTCCTTGTCCGGGACGGCAGGTGCGCTCGAGGTCGAAATGGAGCCCAGAGGTAGGGGAAGCGGCACGTCGCCGCAAATGAGCACTACGGGGGTCAACGCCACTCCTCGCCCGGATGTCCCGCCGCGATTTACGCAGCCTTCCCTTTCGGATCATCCTAGTGGCACGCCCGAGATGGCCTCCCCAGCCGTACTGTGGGGTCTGTTCTCCGTGCCCTCGGCTAGACTGTTCCCCCGGCCACTGCCTACGAACGGCAGGACCACGCAGTCGGATACGACTGTACGTCGACCGTAGGAGACAACGTCATGCCGGCAATCGTCCTGATCGGCGCCCAGTGGGGCGACGAGGGCAAGGGCAAAGCTACCGATCTACTGGGCGGACGCCTGCAGTGGGTGGTGCGCTACCAGGGCGGTAACAACGCCGGACACACAGTGGTTCTTCCGAACGGCGACAAGTTCGCACTGCATCTGATCCCGTCCGGAATCCTCACTCCGGGCGTCACGAACGTCATCGGCAACGGTGTCGTAGTGGACCCGGGAGTGCTGCTCACCGAACTCGCCGGACTCGACGAGCGGGGCGTGGACACCAGCCGCCTGCTGCTCTCGGCCGATGCGCACCTGATCATGCCGTACCACGTTGCCATCGACAAGGTCACCGAACGCTTCCTCGGGGCCAAGAAGATCGGCACCACCGGCCGCGGCATCGGGCCCTGCTACCAGGACAAACTCGCGCGTGTCGGCGTCCGCGTGCAGGACGTGCTGGACGAGAAGATCCTCACCCAGAAGGTCGAGGCGGCACTCGAGTTCAAGAACCAGGTGCTCGTCAAGATCTACAACCGCAAGGCCCTCGACCCGCAACAGGTCGTCGACGAGGTGCTCGAGCAGGCCGACGGGTTCAAGCACCGCATCGCGGACACGCGCCTGCAGCTCAACGAGGCACTCGAGCGCGGCGAGACGGTGCTGCTGGAGGGTTCGCAGGGCACGCTCCTCGACGTCGACCACGGCACCTACCCCTACGTGACGTCGTCCAACCCGACGTCCGGTGGCGCAGCGGTCGGTTCGGGCATCGGACCCACCAAGATCACCACGGTACTGGGCATCCTCAAGGCGTACACCACCCGCGTCGGCTCGGGCCCGTTCCCGACCGAACTCTTCGACCAGAACGGCGAATACCTCGCCAAGACCGGCGGCGAGGTGGGTGTCACCACCGGCCGCGCTCGTCGCACCGGATGGTTCGACGCCGTGATCGCCCGCTACGCAACGCGTGTCAACGGCATCACCGACTACTTCCTCACCAAGCTCGACGTGCTCAGCAGCCTCGACACCATCCCGATCTGCGTCGGCTACGACGTCGACGGCGTGCGGTACGACGAGATGCCCATGTCGCAGACCGACGTTCATCACGCGAAGCCGATCTACGAGGAAATGCCCGGCTGGTGGGAAGACATCTCCCACGCCCGGACGTTCGAGGAACTCCCCAAGAAAGCGCAGAACTACGTCCTGCGCCTCGAGGAACTGTCGGGTGCGTACATCTCCTGCATCGGCGTCGGCCCCGGCCGCGACGAGACCATCGTCCGCCGCGACGTGGTGCGGTAGTCCGCTCGCCTGTCGCCGAATGTGACATCGGTTCAGTTGAATTGAACCGATGCGACATTCGGCGATCCGCGATACATTCGAGCCGATGATCAGGACTGTCGAAGCGAGTACCCGGACGCCGGCCGGGCGGTGGTACGACAGCTTCCACGCAGCGGCCGCCGTCCTGGAGGCATTCGGGCACGACACGTCGGACGCCGGCAGGTGCGTGGCGGTGGTGTCGACGGATTTGGGCGTCTGGGTGTTCGAAGGTGACCCGAGGTCGACGGTGGACGCGTTCGTCCACGCGGTGGAGCGGGCGATCGTCGCCGGCGGGCAGGCGTTCGCGCTGGGATGCGCCAGGGTGACCGGGGCGGATCAGCGTGTCGTCCGGACCCTCCGGATCCCCGACGGCGACAGGATGGCGGCGGCCGCGGCACTGGCGCGCGAACTCGTCGGCGACCCGCAGGCGCTGATCAGAACAGCACCGGGTCGTCGAAACCCGGAGTGTGTTCGAGGGCCAGCAGTTCGCGCTTGGTGAGGGTGCCGCCGCCGGCGGAGAAGCCACCCACCTGCCCGCCTGCGGCGAGGACGCGATGGCACGGGATCACGATCGGCAGCGGGTTGCGGCCGAGGGCCTGACCGACGGCCTGCGCGGCAC
The DNA here is from genome assembly GCF_002300195.1 of Rhodococcus sp. ACPA1. NCBI lineage: Bacteria > Bacillati > Actinomycetota > Actinomycetes > Mycobacteriales > Nocardiaceae > Rhodococcus > Rhodococcus sp. ACPA1. The sequence continues at coordinate 229,851 of NZ_NSDX01000001.1, forward strand.
CCGGCTTGCCGAGTTCCGCCGCGATGTCGCCGTAGGTGAGCGTGGTGCCCGGGTCGATTGCGCGGGTGATGTCGTATACGTTGCAGTCGAATTCGGGGACTCCCTCGAAGTCGAGGTCGATCCACCGCAGATCGTCGAGTGCGCCGCCCAGATGTTCGCGTATTCCGTCGACGGCCCGCTGGACCGGCGCCGGCGCCTGGTGCTCCACCGCATCCGGGAAGCAGTGTTCGAGACGCTGCCGGGTGGATTCGGGTGAACCTTCGGGCAATTGCACGCCCACGATCCCCGCGGCCCGCCACGCGATGGCGCAGGTGCCGAGGGCCGTGTCGAACAGGGCGATTCCTGTGGTCACCAATCCAGTATGCCTCCCACATCTGACGTTCACCTTCCGTTGACCGCGGTTGGACATCCTCGAAGCTCGCCGACCGAGGAGATGTTCCGTGTATCTGTCCCGCCGTGCCCTGCTCCGCTCCACCGCACTCGGGTTGCTGGCCGTGCCCGCCGCCGCGTGCTCCGATTCCGGCAGTGCGGGTCCGGCGCTGGTCCGTGAACGCCCCACCCTGACGCACGGTGTCGCGGCCGGGGACGTGCGAGCCGACGGTGCGCTCGTCTGGGCAAGGTCCGACCGTCCCGCCACGATGATCGTGGAGACCTCGGCCACCGAGTCCTTCACCGATCCGGTGCGATTCGAGGGTGGACTGCTCACCCCGGACACGGGCGGCGCCGGACGGCTGCGGCTGACCGGACTACCCGCAGGGCAGCAGGTGCACTACCGGGTGATTCTCGAAGGCGACGACGGCTCCACCTCGGAGGCGGTGACGGGTGTCTTCCGCACCGCTCCGAGCGCCGCAGGCGACATCCGGTTGCAATGGTCCGGGGACACGGCTGGTCAGGGATACGGAATCAATCCGGACATCGGCGGAATGCGAATCTTCGACACGATGGCCGCGCGCGACCCGCACCTGTTCCTGCACTCGGGCGACGTCGTGTACGCCGACGGTCCGCTGAAGGAGTCCGTCACGCTGCCGGACGGACGCGTGTGGCGGAACACGGTCAGTGAGGCGAAGAGCGCGGTCGCGCAGACGTTGGACCAGTACCGCGGCCAGTACGCGTACAACCTCACCGACGACAACTACCGCAGGTTCAATTCTTCTGTGGCGCAGATCGTTCAGTGGGACGATCACGAGACCGTCAACAACTGGTACCCCGGCGAGATCCTCGATCTCGACGCATACACGGAGAAGAACGTGGACGTGCTGGCGCAGAGGGCATTCCAGGCGTACCACGAGTGGCTGCCGGTGGAGCCGGCCGACGCGGTCGACGGTCGGGTGTACCGCAAGATCGGGTACGGCCCACTGCTCGACGTGTTCGTCCTCGACATGCGCACCTACAAGGACGCGAACGGCGTCAACACCGGTGCGGCCGGGCAGATTCTCGGTGCGGCACAGAAAGACTGGCTGATCCGGGAACTCGGTGCGTCCACGGCGACGTGGAAGATCATCGCCAACGACCTCCCGCTCGGGGTGGTGGTCCCGGACGGCGACACCGCGTTCGAGGGCGTCGCGAACGGGGAGTCCGGTCAGCCGTCGGGCCGGGAATCCGAGATCGCCCAGGTGCTGTCGGCGATCAAGGCGGGGCGGATCTCCGGGACGGTGTGGCTCACCGCGGACGTGCACTACACCGCCGCGCACCGGTACTCGCCCGACCGCGCCGCGTACAAGGATTTCGACGAGTTCTGGGAGTTCGTCTCCGGTCCGCTCAACTCGGGCGGTTTCGGTCCCAACGACCTCGACGCCACGTTCGGCCCCGAGGCCGTGTTCGTGCACGCGCCGCCCGCACCCAACTCGTCGCCGCTCGACGGATACCAGCACTTCGGTGAGGTGTTCATCGACGGGCAGACGTCGGAGTTGCGGGTGGACCTCCTCGACGCGGCCGGGACGGTGCTCTTCAGTCAGCTGCTGCCGCCGCCGGCGCGCTGATCGTCTGAAGCAGGCCAGTCTGGATCTTCTGGACTGCTCGGCTGTTCGGTAAAGATTCCGCCGAGAGGGGCGCCGATCCGGAACTGCTCCAGGCGAAACACGCCGGTACCTCCCTCTTTGGGGCCGTAGTGCGCGACCGCTGCGGCAAGGAGGAGCATGCACGCGAGGGTGATCAGTGTCGTCATGGATTCGAGCTTCGCCAGAACTGGCTTTGAGTTGAATAGCCAAGAGGTTGATACTGGACTGCATGATGACTCGCGTACTCGGTGCACGCTCCCTGGCCAGGGACCTCGGCAACTGGCAGGACGACAGCGGCCGCCGGTCGGCGGCACGGCCCGCCTACCGGGCGCTGGCCGACGGGATCCGCCTGCTCGTGCACGACGGCCGCATCCCGCTGGGGGTCGCGTTGCCGAGCGAGCGCGAACTGGCGTCGATGCTGGAGTTGAGCCGGACCACGATCACGTCATCGTATTCGGTGCTCCGGGACGAGGGGTATCTCATCAGCCGTCAGGGGTCGCGCAGCACGGTCGCGCTGCCGCTCGGGGCACGGCAGAACGGGCTGATGTTCCGGGCGCACCAGCCCGGTTCCGACAGTTCGGTGGTCGATCTCAGCTATGCCGCGATGGCCGCGCCCGCGGAGGCGGTCGAGCAGGCCTACGCCTATGCGTTGCAATCGCTTCCGCAGTTCCTGCCGACGCACGGAATGGAGCCGGTCGGGATCGGCGCGTTGCGGGACGTGATCGCCGCCCGCTACCGGGCACGAGGGCTGGAGACCTCGCCCGAGCAGATCATGGTCACCTCCGGTGCCCAGCACGCGCTGCGGCTGCTCCTCAACGTGCTCACGGCGCCGGGGGAGCGGGTGCTGGTCGATCACCCCACGTACCCCAACGCGCTGGAGGCGATCCGCAGGGTCGGTGCGCGTCCGGTCCCGGTCCCGGTCCGTCCGGAGGGCGGGGCGTCCGGGGCGTGGGATCTCGACGGAATCCGCAGCGCCGCCCGGCAGACCGCGGCCCGGATGGCGTACCTGATCCCGGACTTCCACAACCCCACCGGACTGTGCCTCGACGCGTCCGGGCGGGCCGAATTGGCGCGGATCGCGCGCGACACCCGCATGACCCTGGTGGTGGACGAGACGATGGTCGACCTGTGGCTGGACGAGCCGTCACCGGGGCCGGTCGCGGCGCACGGCAGGGGAGCCGCGAAGTCGGAGGTCGTGACGATCGGGTCGGCGGCGAAGTCGTTCTGGGGCGGGCTGCGCGTCGGCTGGATTCGCGCCGATCCGGCGCTGATCACCCGGCTCGCCGGGGCGCGGGCCGCGGTCGATCTGGGCACGCCGGTGATGGACCAGCTCGCGGCGGCGCATCTGCTCTCCGACGACGAACTCGTCCTCGCACGTCGCCGGGCGGAGCTGCGGGAACAGCGGAGCGCGATGCTCGACGCTCTCGCCGACCGCCTGCCGGACTGGATCCCGACCATCGGTTCGGGAGGGATGTCGCTGTGGCTGCGCATGCCCGCGCCGGTGTCGACGGCGCTGGCCGCGACGGCCCCCAACTTCGGGGTGCTGCTGGCGGCGGGACCGCGGTTCGGTGTGGAGGGAGCGTTCGAGCGGTTCGTCCGGCTCCCGTACGCGCGGACGTCCGACGAGCTGCGCCGCGGTGTCGACTGCATCGCGGCAGCGTACGAGACGCTGGCCGTCGACCGTGAGCTCGCGGAACCGTCCCTCGTCGTCTGAGCCCGTGAGTGGCGAAGCGTGCCGGAACACGCTTCGCCACTCACGTGGGGATCAGGTCCAGACTGTGTCGATGTCGACGCCTTCGCGGGCAGGCGGGGTGGGTGCGCCGGCAGGGGTGCGGGAGAACCGCGGCGCCGGGGCGTGCTGGGTGACGCCGTCGAGGTCGATCAACGACCCGCGGGCGGCGATGTGCTCGTTGGACGGCGCCTCCGCGAACGTCAGCACGGGAGACACGCAGGCGTCGGTGCCGAGGAAGATGGCCGCCCACTCGTCGCGGGTCTTCGACAGGAACTTCTCGGCGAAGACCTTCTTCATCTGCGGCCACGCCGAGATGTCCATCTGCTGCGGCAGTTCGGCGGGGTCGAGTTCGAGGCCCTGCAACAGCAGGGCGTAGAACTGCGGCTCGATCGAGCCGACGGCCATGTACTTGCCGTCGGACGTCTCATAGGTGTCGTAGAACGGCGCGCCGGTGTCGAGCAGGTTGACGCCGCGCTCGTCGGACCAGACGCCGCGGCCGCGGAACGCCCACATCATGTGCGACAGCGCGAGTGCGCCGTCGACCATCGCCGCATCCACGACCTGGCCTTTGCCGGACGACTGGCGTTCCACCAGCGCCGACAGGATCCCGAAGATCAGGAACATCGAACCGCCGCCGAAGTCGCCGACCATGTTCAGCGGCGGCACGGGACGCTCACCCTTGCGGCCGATGGCGTGCAGGACACCGGTCAGCGAGATGTAGTTGATGTCGTGCCCGGCGGCGCTTGCCAGCGGGCCCTCCTGGCCCCAGCCCGTCATCCGTCCGTACACGAGCCGCTCGTTGCGCCCGAGGCAGACGTCGGGGCCCAGGCCCATGCGCTCGGTGACCCCGGGCCGGAAGCCCTCGATCACGACGTCCGCACGTTCGATCAGACCGAGGACCTTCTCGACCTGCTCGGGGTCCTTCAGGTTGGCCTCGACGACGCGACGACCACGCTGGATCTGGTCGTACGGGCCCTCCGGCGGAATCACTCCGGGACGCTGGACGCACACCACGTCGGCGCCGAGATCGGCCAGGAGGGCGGCGGCGTGCGGGCCCGGGCCGAGGCCTGCGAATTCGACGACGCGAATGCCCGCGAGCGGGCCCTTCTTCTCTGTAACTGGAGCAGACACGCGAGTTCCTCATTCCGGTGCGAGACAACCTGTCGAATCGACGTTAACTTGCGGGCGCACGGCCGTGTGCTCCGGGTCACGGGATACCGCCCCGGGTGACTCCGCGCTCTTGCCTGCCTGCGGGTCCGCGGGGCACAGTTGATTCATGAGTTTTCAGGGTGAGCTCGTGAGTTTCGTGGCCAGCACCGATCTGGACGTCTCGGAGATGTTCTACGTGGAGACCCTGGGGCTGACTCTCGTCTCACGGGACGAGTTCGCGTTGGCCCTCGATTGCAACGGCTCCCTGCTCCGGGTCACGCTGGTGCAGGCGAAGGCCGACACCGGGTACACCGTGCTGGGGTGGAAGGTCGCCGACCTGAACAAGGTCGTCGAATCACTGCGCAGCAAGGGCATCGAGTTCACCGAGTACCCGGGGATGGATCAGGACGAGCACGCGGCCTGGCGCGCCCCGGACGGCATCCGCGTCGCGTGGTTCCGGGATCCGCACGACAACGTGCTGTCGCTCTTCGAGGATCCGAACTGACCGGCGTCAGGGGCGGGCCGCACCGCGGCCGGCGAGTAGTGCCTCGGTAGCGTCCCACAACCGGGCCGCGAGTTCGGCGTCACGTGCATCCTTGCTCGCGTGAACAACCTTGCAACCCTTCACGTATTCGCCGGTGAACTTGCCGCTCTCCGTCGCGGTGGCGGTCCAGACCACCGTTTCCGCAGCCTTCGCGACGTCGGCGGTGAACGGGGTCAGGAGCGTCCCCACCACCTGGTGGCCGAACAGCAGACTCCGCCCGAGGGAGGTGCCGCGGACGAAGCCGGGGTCGGCGCAATTGACGACCAGCCTCGCGGGATCGGACCGGCGCGCCAACTCCCGCGTGAACAGGGTCAGGGCGAGTTTGGAGTTGTTGTACGCACGCTGGCCGTGGAACGTGTCCTTCGTGCCGTCGAGGTCGTCGAAGTCGAGGTGCCCGCCCCGATGTCCCGAGGAGCTGACGTCCACGATGCGTGCCGGATGCCGGTAACCGGCGGCGTCGGCGGTCGACGCCGCAGCCATCGCCGGAGCCAGCGACGTCGCCAGCACGAACGGCGCGAGGTAGTTCACGGCGAACATCTCTTCGATGCCGTCGACCGTCAGCTGACGATGCCCCACGTCGATGCCTGCGTTGTTCACCAGCACATCGATCCGCGGGAACCGGTGCAGCAGTTCCTCGGACAGCTTGCGTGCCCGGTCGAGCGAGGACAGGTCGGCGAGCGCCGAGTTCAGCCGGTCGCGGTCGGTGCTCTCGGACAGTTCGGCGATCACCGCGTCGATCTCGTCCTGGTCCCGGCCGACCAGGACGACGGTGGCCCCGCGGCGTGCGAGTTGGCGGCAGGTCTCCAGGCCGAGCCCCGAGGTGGCACCGGTGACCACCATGGTGCGGCCTGCGAGATCGTTCGACTCGGTCATTCTCGCCTCCCGAATGCAGGTCTCTACGAGAGTAGGGCAACCGGGAGGGTCGCACCGTGGAACGAACCGACGGTGCGGCCACGGGTCAGGCCGTTACGTATGCGGCTCGCCGCGGGTTCGGCCTAGCGTCGGTGCTCGTACCCCAGCCAGGCGCGTCGTCGCTCGCCGAGCGGATCGTTCTCCACCCGGCTCGTGTCGTCGATGATGAGCGTCTCCCGGCGCTCCGGCGAGTACCGGGGCCATCCGGGTGCGGGGGTCCCGTGCCGGGCGAAGTGCAGCCAGTGCGACTGGACGGTGTCGGTGACCGCCCGCAACCCGCGGCGGCCCCCGAGCGCGGTGAGCAGCCGCGCCCACGGCCCGGTCAATCCGAATACCGCGTACATTTCCGTCGCGTGGGTGGCGCCCAGTCCGAGGACACGGAGTAGCCGGGGTGCGAAGTCGTACCGGTAGCTGTAGGTCGGTGCGACGGTCGTGTGGCCCTGTGCGCAGAGGACGGACGGTTCCCAGAACGTCACGTCGCCGCCGAGGTCCGCTGCCGCACGCCGACCGGGATAACCGGGGTAGGCGGCGATGGCCCGTTCCTTCACCGACGCGTCCACGTGCGAGAACATCTTGTCGATCCGGGTGGGATCGGTGGGCAGGATGTTCAGGAACCGGGGAAAGACCCTGCCCTCGTGGCGGTTCGTGCCGATGATCAGCGGCACCGGGTGCCCGGAACCGGAAGCGAAGCAGTCGAGCGGATGCGTGGGAAGGAAGAAGCCGTCGACGACGGGCGCGAACGCGCGGGTTCCCGGTTCCTCGTCGGCGCCCCGGTGCGCCAGTGTCGTCCCCGCTTCGACGAAGTCGGCCGGGTCGGCGGTCTCGAGCCACGTCGCGGCCTCGGCGGGCGGGACCCCGGCGATCTCGAGGAACTCGCGCGACCACCGCGCGGCCCGTTCGGGGTGGTACGCGGACGCCACCGGAGGGCTTTCCGCGATGGCCCGAGCGAACAGTCCTTTCGCGGCCGGGGTGGTCATCAGTGTGGTGACGGCGTTGGCGCCCGCGGATTCGCCGAAGACGGTGACGTTGTCGGGGTCGCCGCCGAATTCGGCGATGTTGCGTTGCACCCATTCGAGTGCGGCCACCTGGTCGCGGAGTCCGAGGTTGGAGTCGAAAGGCCGTTCGGGGGTGGAGAATTGGGTGAAGTCGAGGTATCCGAGCGAACCGAGGCGGTAGTTGATCGACACGTAGACGATGTCGCCGCGGCGGACCAGCGACCGGCCGCTGTAGAGCGACGAGGACGAGGACCCGCCGGAGTAGGCGCCGCCGTGGATGAACACCATCACGGGTCGCGGCGATCCGGATGCGGACCTGGGTGCGAGCACGTTCAGGGTGAGGCAGTCCTCGTCGGTCCCACCACCCTGCGGTGCCGGGGACCCGAAGTGGAAGGCCCGCCGGACCCCCGACCACGGCTCGACCGGTTGCGGGGCCCGCAACCGCAGAGGCCCGACCGGGGGAGCGGCATAGGGTATGCCCCGCCAGGCAGTCAGGTCGTCGTCGATCCGGCGCCCTCCGACGGCGCCGGCATCGGTGTGGACCTCGAGAGCGCTCACAGGCCCTGCCCGTAGTAGCCCCGGTACCCCTCCCAGGCCAGCCTGCGCTCCCGGCGCGGATCGTCCTGGACGGTGGTGACGGTGTCGAACACGAGTGTTGCCCTCCTGTCGGTGTCGTACTTCGGCCATGACGCCAACGGTGTTCCCTGCGAGGCGAAGTGCAGCCAGTGCCGCTGCACGGTGTCCGTCACGTCCTTCAGTCCGCGACGACCGCCCGGCAGGGTGAGGCCGCGGCCGATCAGGGTGTCGGCGATGTCGAACACCGCGAACAGCTCGAATCCGTGTGTGGCGTCCAGTCCGAGCCATTTCATGGCGCGCGGGGCGAAGTCGAAACGATAGCTGAAGGTGGGGGCGAACGCGGAGTGGGCCTCGGCCAGTTCGATCGACGGCCTCCAGAACGTCAGATCGCCGCCCAGGTCGACGGCCGCGTCCGGCGCCGGGTAGCCGGGATACGCGGCGGTGACGCGGGCCTCGGCGCCCGGGTCGGTGAGTGCGAACATCCGCCCGATCCGGTCGGGGTCGGTCGGCAGCGCGTCCAGGAGTTTCGGGAACAGGGTGCCCTCGCGGGCATTGGTGCCGATGATCAGCGGAACCCGGTGTGCCGAGCCGTCGGCGAACGCGTCGAGCGGCGGCTTCGGCAGGAAGTCGCCGTCGATCACGGGGCCGAACGGGTGCAGTCCCGGCGTCTCCGACAGCACCTTCGCGCCGAGACGATTTCCGGCCCGGCCCAGTGCGCCGACCGGTGACGAGGTGAGCGCCTCCGCGGCGGTGTCCGGTTCGGCCCCGAGCAGCGTCACGTAATCGGATGCCCACTGGGCGGCGCGGTCGGCGGTGGTGACGAGGCCGGGGGCGGAACTCTCCGAGATCGCCCGAGCGAACAGTCCTTTCGCGGCCGGGGTGGTCATCAGTGTGGTGACGGCGTTGGCGCCCGCGGATTCGCCGAAGACGGTGACGTTGTCGGGGTCGCCGCCGAATTCGGCGATGTTGCGTTGCACCCATTCGAGTGCGTCCACCTGGTCGCGGAGTCCGAGGTTGGAGTCGAAAGGTCGTTCGGGGGTGGAGAATTGGGTGAAGTCGAGGTATCCGAGCGAACCGAGGCGGTAGTTGATCGACACGTAGACGATGTCGCCGCGGCGGACCAGCGACTGGCCGCCGTAGAGCGCGGTGGCCGACATGCCCAGCGTGTACGCGCCGCCGTGGATGAACACCATCACCGGACGCGACCCGGACGTGCCGGGCGTGGCCAGCACGTTGAGCGTCAGGCAGTTCTCGCTACTCGGCTGATACCTGCCCGGCCGGAGTGCGGTGAATTTCTTGTGCTGCACGGCGGCGTCGCCGAATTCGGTGGCGTCGAGTTCACCGGACCACGGTGTGACGGGCTGGGGTGCGCGCAACCGCAGCGGCCCGACCGGGGGAGCCGCGTAGGGAATTCCCCGCCACGCGACCAGGTCGCCGACTCGCCGGCCACGGACCACCCCTGCGGTCGTCCTCACCAGTGTGTCGGTCGTGAGAGTGTCAGACGCCATGTCGGAAACTATACGGAGACCGCCTGAGGGGGCGTTCACCTCCGGCGACGGTCTTCCGTTCGGCTCAGCGCCGCGCCTCCAGCAGTCGCAGCCACACCTCGCTCACGGTCGGGTACGACGGGACCGCGTGCCACAGCGTGTCGAGCGGCACCTTCCCGACCAGCGCGATGGTGGCGGCATGGATGAGTTCGCCGACGTCCGTGCCCGCGAACGTCGCTCCGACCAGGGTGTCGGTGGCCCCGTCGACCACGAGCTTGGCGTGACCGCTGAAATCGTCGCGGGCCAGTGACGAGCCGGCGACGGCGATGTCGACCTCGACGGTCTCGACGTCCACCCCGGCGTCGCGCGCCTCCTGCTCGGTGATCCCGACGGCCGAGACCTCCGGATCGGCGAACACCACCTGAGGGACCTGGCCGTGGTCGGCGATCGCCCGGAATCGGGACCCCTCCAGCGCCCTGCCCTCGGCGCGGGCGGCGATCACGTCACCGCACACACGGCCCTGGTACTTGCCCATGTGGGTGAGCAACGCGCGGCCGTTGGCGTCGCCGACGGCGTACAACCATTCGTCCGCCGTCGTCAGATGATCGTCGGTGGTGAGGTATCCGTGGGAGTTCAGCAGTCGCGCGTCGAGGCCGAGCGCCGATGTCGCCGGAGTGCGCCCGGTCGCGACGACGACCTCGTCGACGACGAGCGGATCCTGTCCCGCCACGTCCAGAGTCACCGGGCCGCCGTGGATACGGCCGATCCCCGTGTCCCGGGCGTCGGGCCGCTCGACGCCGCGAAGGTCCGCGCCGAACAGGATTTGCGCACCCTTCTTCTCCAGCGAGCGGGCCACCCGCTCACCGGCGAACGGCTCGTTCTTCGGGAGCAGTGCCCGGCCGCGCACCACCATCGTCAGTTCCTCGACACCGAGGTCCAGCAGCCACGTCGCGCTCTCACATGCCACGACGCCGCCGCCGATCACGGCGACCCGGCGCGGAACTTCTCTCAGGTTGGTGGCGTCCCGCGAGATCCACGGCAACGCCGCCCGAAGGCCGGGGGTGTCGGGGACCGCGGCGGTCGTCCCGGTCGCGACCACGACGGCGTGCCGGGCGCGCAGCTCGCGGGAATCGCCGACCCTCACCGTGCGGTCCCCGGTGATGCGTGCCGATCCGCGGATGACGTCGATCCCCTGCGAGTCGGCCCACATCACCTGCGACGAGTCGTCGTGGTTGCTGGTGAACGAGTCGCGTCGCGCCAGCACGGCGTCCACGTCGAGCGGACCGGCGGACACCCCGGGCATGTTGCGCGCGGCCCCGAGGACGTCACCCGGACGCAGCAGCGCCTTGCTGGGCATGCACGCCCAGTAGGAGCATTCCCCGCCGACGAGTTCGTGTTCGATCAGCGCCGCGGTGCGGTCGCTGCCCGCGATGGCGTAACTCGCCGCGTTCTCACCCGCGGGACCGCCTCCGATCACGATGACATCGAACTCTTCCGCGCCGCTCCCAGAGTCAGTCATACCTGTAACGGTAAGCCGGTCGGTGCTGGATGTCAGAGGTTCCGGCGGGCCTCTCGCGTTGTTACCCGCGGGTAGATAGTGTGGCGGAATGAGACGGCAGAAGATTCTGATCACCGGGGCCAGCTCGGGACTCGGCGAGGAGATGGCTCGTCGGTTCGCCGCCCAGGGGCGGGACCTCGCGCTGTGCGCGCGACGCGTCGACCGGCTCGAGTCCGTGCGCGACGAGTTGCAGGCGGCGCATCCCGGGATCACCGTCGCCGTCCGCGAACTCGACGTCACCGACCACGACGCGGTGGTCCGGGTCTTCGGCGAACTGCGCGACGAGCTGGGCGGACTAGACCGCGTCGTCGTCAACGCCGGACTCGGCAAAGGGGCCCGGATCGGAACGGGCCGGGCCGACGCCAATCTCGCCACCGCCCGCACCAACTTCGTCGGTGCCCTGTCGCAGTGCGAGGCGGCGCTCGGGATCTTCCGCGAACAGAACTCCGGACACCTGGTGCTCGTGTCCTCGATCAGTGCCGATCGGGGTCTGCCCGGCCCGAAGGCGGCGTACTCGGCGAGCAAGGCGGGAGTGTCGGCCCTCGGCGAGGCGCTGACCGCGGAGCTGGCGAAGAGTCCGATCGTGGTGACCACGCTGCTCCCCGGGTACATCGCCACCGACATGTCGGGCAGGGCCGGGGACAGTGCCAAGATGACGGCCAGTCTCGACGACGGCGTCGATGCGATGGTCGCGGCCATCGAGAAGGAGACGAACCGCGCTGCGCTGCCGGGAATCAAATGGCGAGGAATCGACCTCGCGTTGAGGTTGCTTCCTCATGCGTGGACATCCCGGTTCGTGTAGGACTGACCTATGACGACCGCCCAGGAATCCTCGTCCCTCGGCCTGCAGCGTTCGAGGCCCCGTGTCGTCATCGTCGGGGGAGGGTTCGGCGGGATCCACGCCGCCCGGCGGCTCTGCGACGTCGACGTGGACGTCACCCTGCTGGACCGGGGAACCAGCCACCTCTTCCAGCCGCTGCTCTACCAATGCGCGACGGGGTTGCTTTCCGAAGGGGAGATCAGCAGCCCGCTGCGGCACCTGCTGCGCGGCAACCGCAACGTGCACGTCGCCCTCGGGGAGGCGCACGCCGTCGATGCCGCCAGCAGGGTCCTGACCGCCAGTCGCTTCGACGGATCCACGTTCGACCTTCCCTACGACTACCTGATCGTCGCGGCGGGAATGCGTCAGGCGTACCACGGGCACGACGAGTACATCCGGTGGGCACCGGGGATGAAGACCCTCGACGACGCGCTCGCCATTCGCCGAAAGCTGATCTCCGCCTTCGAGATGGCCGAATCGCTGCCCACCGCGGAGGAGCGCAGGCCGTGGCTGACATTCGCCGTCGCAGGCGGCGGACCCACCGGAGTCGAACTGGCGGGCCAGATCCGGGAACTCGCCGTGCACGCCCTCGCCCACGAGTTCCAGTCCATCGACCCCTGCGAGGCCCGGGTGCTGCTCTTCCACGGCGGCGACCGCGTTCTCCCGTCGTTCAACCGGAAACTGTCCGCGGCGGCGCAGAGAACCCTCGACAAGGTCGGCGTCGAAACGCATCTCGGTGTGCACGTCACCGACGTCTGCGAGACCAGCATCGAGACGACGGCCAAGAACGCGGCCCACACCAAGAAGCGCTACGGGGCTCGCACGATCCTCTGGACCGCGGGCGTCGAGGCCGTGCCGTTCGCGGGAGCTCTCGCGAATGCGCTGGGCGTGAAGCAGATTCAGGGTGGGCGCATCGCCGTCGAACCCGATCTCACCGTGCCCGGACACCCGAACGTCTGGGTGATCGGCGACCTGATGTCGCTGAACGAGCTTCCCGGCGTTGCCGAGGTCGCGATGCAGGGTGGCAGGCACGTCGGTGGATGCATCGCCCGCACCGTCGCGGGGGGAACGCCCGACCGCAAACCTTTCAAATACCGCGACCTGGGGAGCGCGGCCTACATCGCCCGCAGGCACGCGCTGCTCCAGGCCGGCCCGATCCGGATGTCCGGGTTCATGGGCTGGGTCTCGTGGGGTGTCATCCACATCGCGTTCCTCGCCGGGTACCGCAACCGGTTCGGCACCCTGCTGAACTGGGGCGTCACGCTGGCGTCGCGGACGCGCCGGGAGCGGGCGATCACCTACGGCGATCCGCAGTCGGCGCGTCAGCCCTACGCCGAACCCGCGTCCGAGTCCTGACGTCACCAGCTCCGTGCGTCGAGACCGTGGCGGGCGAGGACGTTCGCCGCTCGCTCCCGGAGCGCGGCGTGGTCCGGACTGTCCAGCGACTCGAGCGCGAGGGAGTAGCTGCCGCCGAATCGGCTGAGATAGGCGGAGAGCCGGGTGCGGCTGGTCACGACACCCGGATGCACGGCTCGGGTGGCGATGCCGGTGGCGCGGTGACCGCCGATCGAGACGAGCGCCTCGGGTAGCGGTCCGATGTTGGAACACAGTACGTCCCGTTCGCCGGGGCTGCCCGTGAGGGCATGCGCCACCCGGTCGGGGACCAGTTGCAGCATTTCCTCCGGGAACCCGGCCGGACTCGTCATCGCGGGCGCGGAGAACGCCGCGCGGCTCGCCGCCCGCACGTCGGCGACGGTGTCCTGCGGGCCGACGTCCACCTCGACCATGGCGACGGAGTTCGCGGTACCCGACGAGGTGGCGGCGCCCCGCAGGTCCATCGGCACACTGATCGTGAGCGGCCGGGATTCGCCGTCCCGCCGCGCCAACTCGGCCACCACGGCCAGGAACAGGCTGTTCGGGGTTCCGCCCGCCCGCTCCGCGGCGGCGTCCCACCGTTCGGCGTCCACGTCCAGCACCGCCGACACAGGTGAGTGGCAAAATGTGGCGGGGGACGCTTTGCCACTCACGTGCAGGAAGCGCCGGAGTTCCGCGCGCCGGGTCCCGCTCACCACGAGGCCGGCGACCGCACGCGCGGTTCCCTCCGTCACGCGGCGGGCGAGCCGGGTGGCGTCCCACATGTCCGCGACAGCGCCGTCCGCACCTCCTGGAGCCGACGGGGGCAGGCCCTGCAGCGCCGCCGCGATGGCTGCCGCCAGTCCGCGCGCATCCGCGAGCACGTGCGAACACACCAGCGACAGCACCGTGCCCCCGTCGGCGGGTCGTGCGCACGCCAGCCGCCAGCCGGGACCCCGCTCGGGGTCGACCGGCAACGAGCCCTGCTCGTCCGCCCACGCGAGGACCGTCCCGGCCTCGATTTCCGCGTATTCGACGGGGAAGGCGTCGGTACTCGGCTCGAACCGGGGCCGCGCGCCGGGAATTCGCGGACGCACCACGCGCCTGCCGAGCGGTCCGCGGGCGAAGTCTGCGCTCAGGGAGTCGAGAATCGAGGCGTTCACCTGCCCGTCGGTACGCCACAGTCCCTGCATCACGATCGGCGTTCCCCACCCCCGATGGGTGCGCAGGAACATCTCGTCGACGACGCTCAATCGGGCGCTCACCAGCGAAGTGTACGACCGGTCGAGGTGGACGACGGACGCGGACCTCTGGACAGCCGGCGCATACTGGAAGTGCAGCGCTGTACAGACCGCACACGGAGAACACCATGGTTAGCGTCGAGAAATGGAAGGTGTGGGGTTCCGTCGTGGAAGTCGACGTCACCGAAGGTGCCGCCCTTCCCGAGGCTGCAGCGCTGATCGCGGCCGTCATCGACGAGGCCGAATCGGTCTGCGACATCCACCGCGGCGACGCCGAGATCCACGCCGTCAACCTCTCGCAGGGCGCGCCGGTGAAGGTCAGCCGGCGGATGTCGGCACTGCTGCGTTCGGCGCTCTGGGCCGCCCGGATGACCGACGGGGTGGTGAACCCGCTCGCCTCCGAATCGCCCGACGAGGACCTGATCCCCACCGTGCACCCGGAGCCGAGCTTCCTCGACGTCCAGATCGACGACGACGTCGTGTTCGCGCCGTGGGGCGCCTCGTTCGACATCACCGACACCGCCAAGGCCGACACGGTGGACCGGGCGGCGGAACTGGTCGCCCGCCAACTCGAGTGCGGGGCCGCCGTGCGTATCGGCGACGTCATCGCAACGGCCGGGCACTGTCCCGCCGGCGGCTGGCAGATCCCGGTGCCCGGCGACGGCGAGGTCGAATTGGTGAACGGGACTGCGATGGCGACGGCGTTCGCGCCCCCGGCCGCCGAACCGCCCACCGCCACCGAGTGGGAGACGGTGACGGTGATCGCCGACGACGCACTCTGGGCGTACGCGGCCAGCATCGCCGCCCTCGCCCGCGGCATCGGTGCGATCCGCTGGATCGAACAGCACGAGCTGCGGGCCCGGCTGGTGGACCGGTCGGGCCGGGTCTACACCACCGAGAGCTGGTGAATCAGGCCCGTCCGCGCTGACGGCGGTACCAGCGCACCAGGCTGTCCGTCGACGAATCACTCTGCGCGGCCGGTTCATCCGCGGCAGTGAGTACCGGCTGCAGCTCCACAGCCTGCGTCTTGCCGAGCTCGACACCCCACTGGTCGAACGAGTCGATACCCCACACGACACCCTCCACGAACACCTGGTGCTCGTACAGGGCGATCAGCTGCCCGATCACCGACGGGGTGAGCTTCGGCGCGAGGATCGTGGTGGACGGCCGGTTGCCGGGCATGACCTTGTGCGGCACCAGATGTTCGGGCGTTCCCTCGGCCGCGATCTCCTCGGCCGTCTTGCCGAACGCCAGGACCTTCGTCTGGGCGAAGAAGTTGCTCATCAGCAGGTCGTGCATGCTGCCGGTGCCGTCCGCGGTGGGCAGGTCGTCCGTGGGCTCGCCGAAACCGATGAAATCGGAGGGGACGAGCCGGGTGCCCTGGTGCAGGAGCTGGTAGAAGGCGTGCTGCCCGTTGGTGCCGGGTTCACCCCAGAAGATCTCACCGGTGGACGTGGGGACGGGGGAGCCGTCGGCACGCACCGACTTGCCGTTCGATTCCATCGTCAACTGCTGCAGATAGGCCGGGAACCGCACGAGGTCGTTGGAATACGGCAGCACGGCACGGGATTCGGCGCCGAAGAAGTTCGAGTACCAGAGTCCGATCAGGCCGAGCAGGACCGGCGCGTTATCCTCGAGCGGCGCCGTGCGGAAGTGTTCGTCCACGGCGTGGAAGCCGGCGAGGAACTCCGCGAACCGCTCCTTGCCGATCGCCGCCATCACCGACAGCCCGATGGCGGAATCGACGGAGTACCGGCCTCCTACCCAATCCCAGAATCCGAACATGTTGGCCGTGTCGATACCGAATTCCGCCACCCGATCCGCATGCGTCGAGACGGCGACGAAATGCTTTGCGACCGCTTCGTTTCCGAGGCCGAGGCCGCCGAGCAGCCAGCGCCGCGCGGCGGTGGCGTTGGTGAGCGTCTCGAGCGTCGAGAACGTCTTGGACGCCACGATGAACAGGGTGGTGGCCGGGTCGAGGCCCTGCAGGCTGCGCACCAGGTCGGCGGGGTCGACGTTGGAGATGAACCGGACGCTGATGCCGGCGTCGGCGTAATGCCGCAGCGCGCGGTACACCATCACCGGACCCAGATCCGAACCGCCGATACCGATGTTGACGACGGTCTTGATTCGCTCGCCCGTCGCGCCACGCCATTCACCGGAGCGCACACGATCCGTGAAGTCGCCCATGCGGTCGAGGACCTCGTGGACGTCGGCCACGACGTCCTGCCCGTCGACGACGAGAGACGCGTCGGCGGGCAGCCTCAGCGCGGTGTGGAGGACGGCGCGGTCCTCGGAAGTGTTGATGTGCTCGCCCGCGAACATCGCGTCGCGGCGTGCCTCCAGGTCGGCGCTGCGCGCCAGCTCGAGAAGCAACCCGATGGTGTCGCGGTCGATGCGGTGCTTGCTGTAGTCGATGTACAGGTCGCCGGCCGAGACGGTGAGTTCCTGCCCGCGCGCCGGGTCCTTCTCGAAGAGTTCTCGAAGATGGACGGACTGAATTTGAGCGTGATGATCACGCAATTTCTGCCAGGCAGCGGTTCCGGTGATGTCTGAGCTCACGAGATTTGAGCTTAATGCCCGCGCGTCGAAACTTCCGTGCGAACTTCGGTGCGGCGCATGATGGACGTCATGGATGCTGTCGAACTCATGCGAACCGTTCCCACAACCCTCTTTCTCGGCGGCGAGAAGCGTGACGCCGAGAACGGTGCCACGTTCACCGTTTTCGACCCGGCCACCGGTGACGCCCTCACCGAGGTGGCGGACGCCAGCCCTGCCGACGCGATGAAAGCGCTCGACGCCGCGGTCGCGGTGCAGCGGGAGTGGGCGGCGACCCCGGCACGTGAGCGTGGGGAACTGCTCCGCGCGGTGTTCGAGAAGATCACGGCCCGGGCCGACGACTTCGCGCTGCTGATGACGCTGGAGATGGGCAAGGCGCTGCCGGAGAGCGCGGGGGAGGTCAAGTACGGCGCCGAGTTCTTCCGGTGGTTCAGCGAGGAGGCCGTGCGTATCGCAGGCCGCTACACACCGGCACCCGCGGGAAACGGACGCATCCTGGTGACCAAGCAGCCCGTCGGACCGTGTCTGGCGATCACACCGTGGAACTTCCCGCTCGCGATGGGCACCCGCAAGATCGGGCCCGCCCTGGCCGCCGGCTGCACGATGATCGTCAAACCCGCCTCCGAGACTCCGCTGACGATGCTCCTGCTCGCCGAGGTGATGGCCGACGCGGGGCTTCCGAAGGGCGTGCTGTCCGTGCTGCCGACGTCGAAGTCTGGTGAGGTGACCGGTCCGCTGCTCGACGACCCCCGGCTGCGGAAGCTCACGTTCACCGGCTCGACCGGGGTGGGGCGGATGCTCGTCGAGAAGTCGGCGAAGGGGCTGCTGCGCACGTCCATGGAACTCGGCGGGAACGCGCCCTTCGTGGTCTTCGACGACGCGGACGTGGACAAGGCGGTGGCCGGCGCCGTCCTCGCCAAGATGCGCAACGGGGGCGAGGCCTGCACCGCGGCTAATCGCTTCCACGTCGCGAACAGTGTGCGGGAGGAGTTCACCGCGAAGCTCGTCGACAAGCTGTCCTCGTACACACTCGGACCCGGCACGGATCCCGACACGACGCTCGGCCCGCTGATCAACGCGGACCAACTCGAGAAGGTCGGGGAACTGGTGCAGGACGCCGTCGGCGCCGGCGCCCGGGTGCGGCTCGGCGGGGTCGCCCCGGAAGGTCCCGGTTACTTCTACCCGGCGACCGTGCTGGACGAGATCCCCGCGCAGGCCCGGATCCTGAAGGAAGAGGTGTTCGGACCGGTCGTCGCGATCGCCGGGTTCGGCACCGAAGAAGAAGGGATCGCCGCGGCCAACGACACGGAATTCGGCCTGGCGTCGTACATCTTCACCCGCGACCTGGATCGTGCACTCCGGGTGGCCGACGCCCTCGAATCGGGCATGGTCGGCATCAATCGCGGAGTCATCTCGGACACCGCTGCCCCCTTCGGCGGCGTCAAAGCGTCAGGCTTCGGGCGCGAAGGGGGCAGTGAAGGCATCGAGGAGTACCTGGAGACCAAGTACGTGGCACTCGAGCCGTAACGACCGCCGTCGGGGGATGGGCAGGCCGTTTCGGGAATCAGTGACCGAGGCGGCCGCGCCCGAGGCGCAGCAGCAGCATGGCGAGTGTGTGGCCTTCCTGGCCGAGCTCGTTGAACCGCTCGAGCACCTTCATCTCACGGCTGTGGACGAGGCGGGGACCGCCGGACGCCATCCGCGTGCGCCCGATGAGCTGCGAGACCTCTGCACGGCGCTTGATAGCGGCGAGAATCTCGGCGTCGAGCTTGTCGATCTCCTGGCGGAGAACCTCGATCTCGGCCTCGCTGGTGGGAACAGCGGTTTCCTTGGCGGCTGATGCGACGGTCTGAGTGCTCATTGGTTCGTCTCCCTCTTGTCAGAACTTGGATCGTTGTTTTGGCTCGAGTCGTTACCGATCCAGGCTCGTTTGACGAAAAAAGCCCCGGATCCGGTGCGGACCTCGGGGCTCGTGAGCTGTTCAGTTCACGGGCACCGGAGGCCGGTACCCGTAAAAAAATCGCCACAGGGGGCGCGACGGCGGACTGAACATGTGTACCAGTTTGCCATGGCGGCACCGCGCAGGCCAAGCGGCTGTGACGCTGTCGGTACACGCCGGTAAGTTTGATAGACGATGAACACTATCTCCGGCACCGCTTCTCCTCTGAGCAACGAGACGACCCCGCGCGCCGCCGCACCTGCGCGCACAGGGTCGGACGTGCTCCTCGAGGGCCTCAACCCACCGCAACGGGAAGCGGTCGTGCACGCCGGTTCTCCGCTGTTGATCGTCGCGGGTGCGGGCTCGGGCAAGACGGCTGTCCTCACCCGCCGCATCGCATATCTGCTGGCCGAGCGGGGGGTGATGCCCGGTCAGATCCTGGCCATCACGTTCACCAACAAGGCTGCCGCGGAGATGCGGGAACGCGTCGCCCACCTCGTCGGCCCCAGGGCCAACAGCATGTGGGTGTCCACGTTCCACTCCAGCTGCGTGCGGATCCTGCGAGCCCAGGCGGCGCTGCTCCCCGGCCTCAACTCGAACTTCTCCATCTACGACGCGGACGATTCGCGGCGGCTCCTGACGATGATCGCCAAGGATCTGAACATCGACACCAAGCGCTATTCGGCGCGGCTGCTCGCCACCCACATCTCGAATCTCAAGAACGAGCTCGTCGACCCGGAGCAGGCGAGCGCCGACGCCGACAAGGATCCGGCGGAACTGCCGCGGCTGATCGCCAAGGTGTACGGGCACTACCAGCAGCGGTTGCGTTCGGCGAACGCGCTGGACTTCGACGACCTGATCGGCGAGACGGTCGCGATGCTGCAGGCGTTCCCCCAGGTGGCCGAATACTACCGGCGGCGGTTCCGCCACGTGCTGGTCGACGAGTACCAGGATACGAACCACGCCCAGTACATGCTGGTGCGTGAACTGGTCGGCGGAACCGCCGACGGCGAGGACGCGGACCACCGGGTCGCCCCGGCCGAGCTGTGCGTGGTGGGTGACGCGGATCAGTCGATCTACGCGTTCCGCGGCGCGACGATCCGCAACATCGAGGAGTTCGAGCGCGACTACCCGGACGCCCGCACCATCCTGCTGGAGCAGAACTACCGCTCCACCCAGAACATTCTGTCGGCGGCCAACTCGGTGATCTCGAAGAACACCGGCCGGCGTGAGAAGCGGCTGTGGACCGATTCGGGCGAGGGCGAGCTGATCACCGGCTACGTCGCGGACAACGAGCACGACGAGGCGTCGTTCGTGGCGTCCGAGATCGACAAGCTCGTCGATTCCGGCGACGCCAAGTTCGGTGACGTCGCCGTGTTCTACCGCACCAACAACTCGTCCCGTGCCCTCGAAGAGATCTTCATCCGGCTCGGCGTTCCGTACAAGGTCGTCGGCGGAGTGCGGTTCTACGAGCGCAAGGAGGTGCGGGACATCGTCGCGTATCTCCGAGTCCTCGCGAACGAGGACGACACCGTCAGCCTGCGCCGGATCCTCAACACGCCCCGCCGCGGCATCGGCGACCGCGCCGAGGCGTGTGTGGCCGTCCACTCCGAGCAACGGGGCATCAGCTTCGCCGAGGCGCTGCGGGACGGCGGTGAGGGCCGTGTACCGCTGCTGAACACCCGTTCCCAGAAGGCCATCGCGTCCTTCCTCGAACTCATGGACGGACTGCGGGTGATGCTCCCGCCGGAGACCACTGCGGATGACGTCGTCCCCGACCAGCTCGGCGACATCGGTGACGTCGTCGAGGCGGTCCTGGAGCGGACGGGCTACCGCGCCGAACTCGCGGCGAGCAGTGACCCCCAGGACGGGGCGCGCCTCGACAACCTCAACGAACTCGTGAGCGTGGCGCGTGAGTTCAGCTCCGACGCGCGGAACGCGGCCGGCCTCGTGGAACCGCCGGAGGACGGCGACGTCGACGCCCGGGACGGTGAACCCGACCCCGGTTCCCTCGCCGCGTTCCTCGAACGCGTGTCGCTGGTCGCGGATTCCGATCAGCTACCCGACAACGACGAAGGCGTCGTCACGCTGATGACCCTGCACACCGCGAAGGGGCTCGAGTTTCCCGTCGTCTTCGTCACCGGGTGGGAAGACGGTCAGTTCCCGCACATGCGAGCGCTCGGCGACCCCACGGAACTGTCGGAGGAGCGCCGGCTCGCGTACGTCGGCATCACCCGTGCCCGGCAGCGGCTGTATCTGACGCGGGCCGTCATGCGGTCGGCGTGGGGCCAGCCCATCCAGAACCCGGAGTCGCGGTTCCTGCAGGAGATCCCGTCGGATCTCGTGCACTGGCGTCGTGAGGACCCGGGCACCGGTATCGGTTCCGGTGGTGCGATCGGCGGTGGCCGTGCGCGTGGATCGGGATACGGCGGTCAGGGCTTCGGCGGCGGTTCCGGTTACGGCGGCGGGTCGGCAGGCACGCCGAGCTTCGGCGCAGCCCGTTCCCGCAACAACAACCTGGTGCTCACGGTCGGCGACCGTGTCAGTCACGACAAGTACGGCCTCGGCACGGTCCTCGAGACCAAGGGCGCCGGCCCGACCGCGACGGTCACCATCGATTTCGGCAGCGCGGGCAAGGTCCGGCTGATGTTGATCGGTGGCGTCCCGATGGTCAAGCTGTAGCGACGGCGAAACGACTGCGGCGCATGCATTGCATGCGCCGCAGTCGTGTGTTCGGGTGGTGCCGAAAGGTTTCGGTCAGTCCATCTCGGGGCCGAGGCTGATGCCGCGGGAGGCCAGCCAGGGGAGGGGATCGATCTTGTTCTCGCCGGCGAGGTGGACCTCGAAGTGCAGGTGCGGGCCGGTGGAGAAGCCGCGGTTGCCGACGGTGGCGATCTGGTCGCCCGCCATGACCTTCTGGCCGACGGTGACGGTGGAGGTGTTGATGTGGCCGTAGACGGTGATGGTGCCGTCGGCGTGCTTGAGGCGGACCCACATGCCGAACCCGGAAGCCGGACCCGAGTCGATGACCTCGCCGTCGGCGACGGCCACGATGGGGGTGCCGATGGGGGCGGCGATGTCGACGCCCGCGTGCAGGGTGCCCCAGCGGCTTCCGAAGTTGGAGGTGAAGGTTCCCACGGCGGGGAGGACGAACAGGGGGCGGCGGGCAGCGGCTTCGCGGGCGGCGCGCTCTTCGCTGAAACGCTGTCCCTTGGCGAGCAGGTTGCTGAACTGCGACAGGTCGGTCGGGTTCGCGATGTTGAGGACCTGCGGGGCGTTCGACTCGGACGCGGCGGTGTCGGCGACCGTGGAGAACTGGGCGGCCTGCGGCTCGGCGGTGGTTCCGATGGTGCTCGACTCGTCACTGGCGAGGGCGACCTCGGAGTGGTCGGAGGAGCTGGACGATCCGCTGGTGACGGCGGCCTGGCCTGCGGCGACTACGGCGCCCGCTGCGACTGCGAGGACTGCGGCGCGACCTTTGAGAGCTGAGGGGGGAGTCGGGATGCGGTGGGCTCCGCGGCGGGAGTGGGAGGGTGCGCCCTCGAAGGACTCGGAACCGCTGCGGGGAGTGAAGCCGGGAATCTCGGACTCGGTGTCGACGGTCTCGAAGCCGTTGCCGGCGTCGACGCTGTCGGGGGTGGAGCGTGTGGACTGCGAATTGCGGAAGAGCATGCGTGAAATCTCAGAACTATCGGTCTCGGGATAACGCTCGACCGACCTCGAGGGGTACGTGGGCGCGACTTCGTCGTTGTGACCCCGCAACTCGTCATCGTGGTGACTCACAAAACGGCTGGCCGTGAACTGGCTGCGATGGTGCATACGCCCGTCCCCCTCCTGCTCGTGACCTGCCTGTGACTTAGACCTTGGCGACGGTAACGAAACGGTTGCGATGCGCGCAACCTGTAACGCGGAGGAACGGCTACATGTGACGGGCATCACAAACTGAGCTGGGGAAACGTCGAACCCACTTTTCGTCTCGGTTCAATCTCGCCCCTGAATACGCGTGTCACAACGCGGGGGAGGCAGTGGGTTAGCGCTAGCGTCGGCCTGTGGCGTCATCAACTCGATCTCCGGACGGGCGTAGGGCCGAGCCCGAACGTATTCCCTCGTCCGGCGGCACCGGTCTGACGGCCGTCGAGGAGCCCGATCCCGCCCGTGCGCGCCGGGGGTGCGTGCTCGCGGTCGTCCTGGGTCTCGTCGGGGGTGTGGGAGTGGCCTCGGCGCCCGTCCTGCACGCCGTCCGTTCGGCCGACGGGGTGGCCGCGCCGTCCGCGATCGGCGCAGCCGCACTGTGGGCTGCCGTCTTCGCCCTCGCCGCACCCGTCCTCGCCGTCCCCGCGCTTGTCGCCCGGCGCACCGCGGTGGCGGGTGCGCTGCTGGCCGGTGCCGGTGCGGTGTCCCTCGGCGCCGCCGTGCTCGACACACAGCTGTGGACGGACGCCATCGACGCCAATCGACTCGAACTGTTCCGGCCCGAGACGGCGGCCGAGCTCGCCGCCGGGTCCGGCGCGTACGCCGCCCTCGGCGGACACCTGCTGATCGCCTTCGCCGGCCTCCTCGGCATGGTGGCAGTCCACCGGGAGTCGCTGATGGACGGTTACGGCGACGCCCGCAGCTCCGAACAGGTCGGACGAGCGACCGGCGCCCGTGCCGGATTCCTGCCGTCCGCGGTCGCGGTGGTCGCCGCCGTCGTGCTCGTCGGCGCGCTGTTCGCTCCCGCCTTCGTGTCCGAGGATCCGGTCATCCTCGTCCCGACGGTCGTGGAGTCGGATCTCGCCGCGTCCGCAGGCGCCGGGCTGCTGGCGGCGGCCGTTCTGATCGTGGTCGCCTCCGCACTGGCGTCCATCTCACCGCCCGTCGCGTCCGGTGCGCTCGTCGGGGCCGGTCTGGCCGCACTCGGCGTGGTCGGGACGCGCCTGGTGGCCGGACTCGCCGCGGGCGAACGGATCCAGCCCGGGCCCGGCGCGGTGTGGGGGACCGTCGGCGCCGGTGTCCTCGTACTCGTCGGTGTCTGCATCCCGATGGTCGACCGGGCTCGCGACAGCAGGATCCTGAAGACGCTCGCCACCCCCTCGTCGTCCGCGCCGGCTCAGGGCGCCCCGGCGAAGAAGGGGGCCGTCACCCCGTCCGCGAAGGGCGTCGCCAAGGCGGCGCTGCGAGCCGAGGCCGCCGCGGCCCGCGCTCGAATCGCCCGCTGGCACGTCGCCGCCGGGACCACCGGAATCGTCAC
Organism: Rhodococcus sp. ACPA1; assembly: GCF_002300195.1. Lineage (NCBI taxonomy): Bacteria > Bacillati > Actinomycetota > Actinomycetes > Mycobacteriales > Nocardiaceae > Rhodococcus > Rhodococcus sp. ACPA1. Next base: position 253,943 of record NZ_NSDX01000001.1, read on the forward strand.
CGCCGTGCTCGCCGCCGCCGGTGCCCTGCTCCCCGTCCTCGACATCCCGGCCGACGCCGTGCGCCCCGACATCTACGCCACCCGGGTCGTGCTCGTCGCCGCCCTCGTGCTCGTCGTCGGCTGCGTCTGGCTGCTGCTGTCGGAGTTCGCCTCCACCGTCCGGCCCGCGGTCGGAGTGCTGTGGGTGACGATCCCGTTCTCCGTCGCCTCGGTGTCGCAGTCCGTCGTGCTCGCCACCGACGTCCCCGGAATCGGCGCCGGAATCGGTGCCGCGCTGCTGTGGTGTGCGGCCGTCACCGCCGGCGTCACCGGCGTGCTGACGTGGTTCGCCGGTTCGGCGGAACGCGAGGAGATCGACACGTCCGAGGAGCCGTCCACCTCGATCGCGGTCCTCGCGGTCGGTGGTCTCGGGGCGGTCGCCGCGTTCGTCGGACTGGGACTGCCGCTCTTCCACGGGACCGATGCACGCGGCGACGACTACGCGCCCGCATCGTTCGCGGAGTTCCCGTGGAACCTCGACGTGTGGGGGCGCGTCCTACTGGGCGTCGCGGTGGTCCTCGCAGTGATCGTCGCCTCACGTGCCCGCCCCGCCCGGGCGGTGGCACTCCTGCTCGGTTCGGCCGTTGTGGTGGGGGTATACCTCCTGTCGTGGCCGCTCACCGCGGCCCGGGTGACCGATCCCTCAATGGGGGCCGGTGTCGTCCCGACAACGGTGGGCATAGTGTTGATTGCGGCTGCCGCGGCCCTCACGACACGCAGCAGAAATCGGTGAGGTCCGCCCCGTCGACCGCGGTGAGGCTCTCCTCAGTACTTCTGGTGAGGCTCGCCTCAATGCGTGTTATCGCGTGATGTGGACCACATAGCAGACACGCGGCCGCAGACCGGGCCCGGCAACTGGTTAAAGTCCAAAACAGACCCGCTCCTACCCCTCGAGCGGGTGTCAACGCAGACGAGACGGTGAGCAGATGGATCTCTTCGAATACCAGGCGAAGGAACTCTTCGCCAAGCACGAGGTGCCGACTTCGGCTGGGCGTGTTACCGACACGGTCGCCGGTGCACGCGAGATTGCCGAAGAAATCGGCAAGCCCGTGATGGTCAAGGCGCAGGTCAAGGTCGGAGGCCGCGGCAAGGCCGGTGGCGTCAAGTACTCCGCCGACGCCGATGCCGCCCAGGCCAACGCCGAGGCGATCCTGGGCCTCGACATCAAGGGTCATGTCGTCAAGAAGCTGCTGGTCGCAGAGGCGAGTGACATCGCCGAGGAGTACTACATCTCCTTCCTGCTCGACCGCACCAACCGCACCTACCTGGCCATGTGCTCGGTCGAGGGTGGCGTCGAGATCGAGGTCACCGCCGAGGAGAACCCCGACGCTCTCGCGAAGATCCCCGTGGACGCCGTCAAGGGTGTCGACCTCGCGTTCGCGCGCAGCATCGCCGAGGCAGGAAAGCTGCCCGCCGAGGTGCTCGACGCAGCGGCCGTGACGATCCAGAAGCTGTGGGAGGTCTTCATCAACGAAGACGCTCTCCTCGTCGAGGTCAACCCGCTCGTCCGCACGCCGGACGACCAGATCCTCGCGCTCGACGGCAAGGTCACGCTCGACGAGAACGCTGCGTTCCGTCAGCCCGGCCACGAGGCGTTCGAGGACAAGGACGCCACGGACCCGCTCGAGCTCAAGGCCAAGGAGAACGACCTCAACTACGTCAAGCTCGACGGTGAGGTCGGCATCATCGGTAACGGCGCCGGCCTGGTCATGTCGACCCTGGACGTCGTCGCCTACGCCGGTGAGAAGCACGGTGGCGTGAAGCCGGCCAACTTCCTCGACATCGGTGGCGGCGCCTCCGCAGAGGTCATGGCGAACGGCCTGGACGTCATCCTGAACGACGCGCAGGTCAAGAGCGTGTTCGTGAACGTTTTCGGTGGCATCACCGCGTGTGACGCGGTCGCCAACGGCATCGTCGGCGCCCTGAAGACGCTCGGTGACGAGGCCAACAAGCCGCTGGTCGTCCGCCTGGACGGCAACAACGTCGAAGAGGGTCGTCGTATCCTCGCCGAGGCCGCCCACCCGCTGGTCACGGTCGTCGGAACCATGGACGAGGCTGCCGACAAGGCTGCCGAGCTGGCCTTCGCCGCAAAGTAAAGGGACTCAAAAAACATGGCTATCTTCCTGACCAAGGACTCCAAGGTCATCGTCCAGGGCATCACCGGCGGCGAGGGCACCAAGCACACCGCGCTGATGCTCAAGGCCGGCACCCAGGTCGTCGGCGGTGTCAACGCCCGTAAGGCCGGCACCACCGTCACCCACGACGGCGGCGTCGAGCTGCCCGTCTTCGGCACCGTCGCCGAGGCCATCGAGAAGACCGGCGCGGACGTCTCCATCGCGTTCGTTCCCCCGGCCTTCGCCAAGGACGCCATCGTCGAGGCCATCGACGCGGAGATCCCGCTGCTCGTGGTCATCACCGAGGGCATCCCGGTGCAGGACTCGGCGTACGCCTGGGCGTACAACGTCTCCAAGGGCAACAAGACCCGTATCATCGGACCGAACTGCCCCGGCATCATCACCCCCGGCGAGTCGCTGGTCGGCATCACCCCGGCCAACATCGCGGGCACCGGCCCGATCGGTCTCGTGTCCAAGTCCGGCACGCTGACCTACCAGATGATGTTCGAGCTGCGTGACTTCGGCTTCTCCACCGCCATCGGCATCGGCGGCGACCCGGTCATCGGCACCACCCACATCGACGCCATCGAAGCGTTCGAGAAGGACCCCGAGACCAAGGTCATCGTGATGATCGGTGAGATCGGTGGCGACGCCGAGGAGCGTGCCGCCGACTACATCAAGGCGAACGTCACGAAGCCGGTCGTCGGCTACGTCGCGGGCTTCACCGCCCCCGAGGGCAAGACCATGGGCCACGCAGGCGCCATCGTCTCCGGTTCCTCGGGCACCGCGCAGGCCAAGAAGGACGCCCTCGAGGCTGCCGGCGTGAAGGTCGGCAAGACGCCGTCCGAGACCGCTGCGCTCGCTCGCGAGATCCTGCAGAGCCTGACCGTCCAGGCCTAGGCGCTCCGCGCCCGTGCGTGGTTGACGAGTCTCTGGACTCGTCAACCACGCACAGGCCGTTCAGGCATCGACCCACATCTCCCCGGCCGGATCGAGTGTCCCCGTCCCCGACGTGACGGCAGCGACCAGATCAGCCAGCTCCGCCGAGTCCCGCGCCGCGAGGGTGAGGACCGCGGATTCCCCGTATGTCGTGTCCACCACGACGACGCCCCGCCCACGCAACTCCGACTCGACGCGTCCCGCCTCGGCGTGGCCGACGGCGAGGGTGTGCAGGTGGCGAAGTTCCCTCCGCACGAGCGGTGCGGCATCGACCGCTGTGGCCACCGCGCCGGAGTAGGCGCGCACCAGTCCGCCCGCGCCCAGTTTGATTCCCCCGAAGTACCGTGTCACGACCACCGTGACGTCGACGAGATCACGGGCCTTGAGTACCTGCAGCATCGGAATGCCCGCGGTGCCACCGGGTTCGCCGTCGTCGCTCGCGCGCTCGACCCGGTCGCTGGGCCCGTTTCCGATGATGTACGCCGAACAGTGATGTCGCGCATCGGGATACGCCCGCCGCCGATCCTGGACGAAGGCCTGCGCCGCGTCGGCGTCCTCGACGCGCCGCAGGGCGGCGATGAAACGTGAGTGCTTCACCTCCGTCTCGAGGGTGAGATCGGCGGTGTGGGGAGCGAGGGTGTACGGCACCGAGCCATTGTCTCCTGCGCTGTTCCCGGCGCCGCGGGCCGCGAGTGACGGCAGTGACCGACGGGTATACGTAGGCTAGCGTCGGAAGAGCGCACGCAGACGACCACTTGTCGACTAGGAGAAGTCATGACGTTCACGCCCGGAGGACCGAGTTACGGTCCGCCCGCGCAACCGACTGCAGGGGGAGAACCGAAAGGCCTGGGCTTCTTCCTTCTGATCGGTGTCGCAGTTCTCGGTGTCCTCAACCTACTGCTCGGGTTCGCCCCCTACGCCACGTTGGCGCGAGAGTCCGTGAACTCGTTCGAAGCCAATACGGACGGGCTCGGACTGCTGTTCCTCGGTGGTCTGCTCGCGGCGGCATCCCTTCTTCCGAAGCAGTCCTACGCGGGCGCGGCGGCGGCGGCGTCCGTCGCGGGCTGGGTTGTCGCGTTGTTCGTATTTCTCAACGTCGACGCGGATTCCGGTTGGGGCGCAATCCTGATCCTCGTTCTCGGGTTCATCCAGTCGGCCGTGGCCGTCGCGGCAGTGCTGTTCGACATCGGGCTCCTGAAGCAGCCGGCGCCCAAGCCGGCCGCAGCCGCGGGCTTCGGTCAGCCCGGTCAGGCACCGCAGGGTTACGGCCAAGGCGCCCCTCAGGGCTATGGGCAGAGCCCGCAGCAGTCGTACGGACAGCCGCCGCAGGGCTACGGTCAGAGCGCCCCGCAGGGCTACGGGCAGCAGAGCCAATCGCAGCCCGGTTACGGCCAGCAGAACCAGCCCGGCGGCTACGGCCAGCAGGGTTACGGCCAGCAGGGTCAGCCCTCGCAGAGCCAGCCCGGCTACGGCCAGGGCTACGGGCAGCCCCAGCAACCGGGTTACGGAGCCGCTGCGGGTGCCGGGTCCGCGTCCTACGACGCCCCGACCACCGCCTACCAGCAGCCGCAGTACCAGGGGTACTCGCAGCCGTCGAGCCCGTCGCAGTCCACCGGAACGCCCAGCTCGCAGTACCCGGCCGGGACCAGCTACGGTTCCGCGCAGCACGCGGCGCCTGCGTACGGATCGCAGTCCGAGTCGTCCCCCGTGGAGCGCACGCTGGAGTACGGCGAGCAGCCTTCCACCGAGGCGAAGCCGGCCGACTCGGCCGAGAAGGAATCGGAGGGCTACAGCGCGCCGACCCAGGCGTTCGACACGCGCGCCGACAGAGACGACAAGTAGCGGCCCAACCAGCAGGTGGCCTCTGACCCAACGTGGTCGGAGGCCACTTCTGTGCGGCGCGCCTGACCGCTGCCGCGGCGTCGGAGTGCCACTCTCGAGGGGATGAGTTCTTTGGTTGATCGTGCGCAGCGCGTCGCACAGGGTGCACGACGGCGAGCCGTCGGCGATGACGAGCGGCAAGTCCCGCGACAGCGACCCGTGCCCGACGCCGACGAGATGCGGGCGCTGCTCGCGGTCGCATTCCGGCCCGCGGGTGTCACCGTCGTCCTGTTGTCCGCACTCATCGTCGTCACGCTGGTGGCGGCGAACAGCGACCTCACGGGAACGTTCGGTGCCATCGCGGCGTCGTGGCTGGCGATCCACCAGGTGCCGTTGACGATCGACGGCACGTCACTCGGTGTCCTCCCGCTGATCCCGACAGCCGGGATGATGTGGGTCGTCGCCCGCGGATGCGCCGCCGTGGTGCACCCGGCGTCCTCGCGGCGGCACGCTCTGCAGGTGATCGGCGCTGCGGTGGCCGGACCGCTGGTCGTGACGGCCATCAGCCTCGCCGTCATCGCGGACGCGTCGGCGGTCATCCCGTTGTCCTCCCCGAACGCGCTCGCCGCGTTCGGGTGGGTGCTGTTCGTGCACCTGCTTGCGTCGGCGATCGGTGTGACGGTCGCGATGTGGCCGACGCTCGGTGCGCAGGTTCCGTCGTGGGTCCGGGACGCGGTGCGGCCGGGTCTGCGCGCGTTGACGGCGATTCTCGGTGCCGGCGCGGTCATGGTCACGATCTCGCTGCTGATGGAGTGGTCGACGGTCGGCTCGCTACTCGAACGCGGCGACGGCGTCGTCGGAATGCTCGGACTGACGATCTTGTCGATGCTGTACCTGCCGAACGTCGTGGTGGGTGCCGCGGCCGCGGTCATCGGAGGGACCGCGCAGATCGGGGACGTCTCGGTCAGCGTATTCGGGAACGTCGGTGGTGCGCTACCGCCGCTACCGCTGCTCGGCGCGGTTCCCGACGGGGTGTCGGGTGGCGCCTGGCCTGCGCTGCTGGTGATTCCGTTGCTGATCGGTGTGATGCTCGGACGCGACTGCGGACGTCGCGTCGCCGGGCAGGACGCGCTGTTCACCGTGCTGACCGCCGCCGCGGGGGTGGGCGTGGTGACGGCCGTGCTCGGCCTCGTGTCCGGTGGCAGGCTCGGCGCATTCGGAACGGTCGAGTTGCACTGGTGGGCGTTCGGACTGCTCACGTTCGCGTGGCTCGGACTCGCGGGCGCGGTGACAGCGGTGGTCGTGGCCTGGCATCGGAGCCGGGGCGCCGTGGACGAGGACGACGCCGACACCGAGGACGAGGAGCCGCACCTTCCGGGCGCGGAGGAGGTTCCGGCGATCGCCGCCCCGATCACCGAGGGGCCGGTGGTCGCCGAAGACGTCGCGCCGAGCCGGGTGATCGAAGCCGAACTCGTCGACGACACCGAAGCGCCGGCGGCGCCGGTTGCACCGCAGGACACCGGCGACGAGGCCGAGGTCGTGGTGGACGCCGAGGTCGAGGAAGACACGCCGACGGACGAACCCGAGGGGTCCGGAGACGCCGCCGAGAGCCCGGAAGCCGACCTGCCCCGACGGCCCGCAACCCCCAGCGACTAGGCTCTTGGTCGGTCGACGATGCGACCGCCCCCATTTTCGCCCGTCTGTCGATTCACCCGGCCTTTCGATTGTTCAGGAGTAGAGCGCTGACTTCCTCGCGTGACCACCTGAGGCCCACGACCGGTTCGCCGGCGCGGATCGTCGTACTCGCCTCCGGTGCGGGAACCCTCCTGAGGTCGCTGATCGAAGCAACACACACGGACGGCTATCCCGCCGAGATCGTCGCCGTCGGCGTCGACCGCGACTGTGATGCGACCACCCACGCGAACGCGGCGGGCATTCCCCACTTCCGGGTGAGCCTGCGCGACCACGCCGACCGTGCCGCCTGGGACGTCGCGCTGACCGAGGCCGTCGCGTCCCACCAGCCGTCGCTCGTCGTGTCGGCGGGTTTCATGAAGATCCTCGGTCCCGCCTTCCTGGAGCGCTTCGGCGGTCGCATCATCAACACGCATCCCGCGTTGCTGCCCGCATTCCCCGGCGCGCACGCGGTCCCGGATGCCCTGGCCTACGGCGTGAAGGTGTCGGGATCGACCGTCCACCTCGTGGACGCGGGTGTCGACACCGGCCCGATCCTGGCGCAGGAACCCGTGCCGGTGCTCGACGGCGACGACGAGTCGACCCTGCACGAGCGCATCAAGACTGTGGAGCGACGGTTGTTGGCGGACGTCATCGCCGCTGTCGCCACCCGTGGAGTTGTTTCCGATGGACGAAAGGCCGTGATCCCCAGTGAGTGAACGCAAGGCAGTACGCCGAGCGCTCGTCAGCGTCTACGACAAGACCGGTCTGGTCGAACTGGCTACGGGCCTGCACAAGGCAGGCGTCGAGCTGGTGTCGACAGGGTCGACTGCAGCGAAGATCGCAGACGCCGGCATCCCGGTCACCCCCGTCGAGGCGCTGACGGGCTTCCCCGAATGCCTCGAGGGCCGGGTCAAGACGCTGCATCCGCGGGTGCACGCCGGCGTCCTCGCCGACACCCGGAAGCCGGAGCACCTCGCGCAGCTCGAGGAACTCGGCATCGAGGCGTTCCAGCTGGTGGTCGTGAACCTGTACCCGTTCACGCAGACCGTCGCATCGGGTGCCACCCCCGACGAGTGCGTCGAGCAGATCGACATCGGCGGGCCGTCCATGGTGCGTGCCGCCGCGAAGAACCACCCGTCGGTCGCGGTCGTGGTGGATCCCGCCCGCTACGACGACGTACTGACCGCGGTCGCCGACGGCGGTTTCACGCTGCCCGAGCGCACCGCCCTCGCCGCGCAGGCGTTCCAGCACACCGCGTCGTACGACGTCGCGGTCGCCAGCTGGATGACGTCCACGCTGGTCGAACCGGGTGACTCGCAGTTCCCCGAGTGGGCAGGCGCCACCTGGGACCGCTCGGCTGTCCTGCGGTACGGCGAGAACCCGCACCAGGCCGCAGCCCTCTACGTGAACCCCGCGGCTCCGGCCGGTCTGGCCCAGGCGGAGCAGTTGCACGGCAAGGAAATGTCGTACAACAACTACACCGACGGCGACGCCGCCTGGCGTGCGGCGTTCGACTTCAGCGAGCCGGCTGTCGCGATCATCAAGCACGCGAACCCGTGTGGCATCGCGGTCGGAGCCGACATCGCGGAGGCACACCGCAAGGCGCACGCCTGCGACCCGGTCAGCGCATACGGCGGAGTCATCGCCGCGAACCGCGAGATCACCGTCGAGATGGCCGAGCAGGTCGCCGAGATCTTCACCGAGGTGATCATCGCCCCGTCTTACGCGGACGGTGCGCTCGGAGTGCTGCAGCGCAAGAAGAACATCCGCGTCCTCCTCGCCGAGGCGCCCACCGCGACGGGAATCGAACTGCGTCCCGTGTCCGGTGGAGCGCTCCTGCAGGAGCGTGACGTGCTCGACGCCGAGGGCGACGACCCGGCGAACTGGACGCTGGCCGTCGGCGACGCCGCCGACGAACAGACCCTGAAGGATCTCGAGTTCGCGTGGCGCGCGTGCCGCTCGGTGAAATCCAACGCGATCCTGCTCGCCTCCGACGGTGCGTCGGTCGGCGTCGGCATGGGCCAGGTCAACCGCGTCGACTCCGCGCACCTCGCGGTGCAGCGGGCCGGTGACCGGGTGGTCGGGTCGGTGGGCGCGTCGGACGCGTTCTTCCCGTTCCCCGACGGACTGCAGGTGCTCGCGAACGCCGGCGTCAAGGCAGTCGTGCAGCCGGGTGGTTCCGTCCGCGACAACGAGGTGATCGATGCGGCCAAGGAAGCCGGCATCACCATGTACCTGACGGGCGCGCGGCACTTCGCACACTAGCGTTCGGCAACTCGAACGGGCCTTGGCATCATGCCGGGGCCCGTTCTGCGTCGTCAGGCCGCTGCGGCCCCGTGTGCTCGGCCCGTGCCCTGGAGTTCGCGCGGCGAACCGGTGATGACCACGCGGGCGGCGCCGCGGCTGCGGACCTCGCTGATCAGCTCACCCAGGCCGGCCTCGTGGGCGGCGTCGCAGTGCGACAGGTCGAGGGTGACGGCGTATCCGGTGAGGTCGTCCGGCAGATCGAGATACGGGGGAGAGGTGGACAGTTGGTTGATGCGAAGTTTCATGGGGTGCTCCTGAAAGTGAAAGGTAAAAGAAAAGGCACCCGAGGGGTTTGCCCTGGGTGCCCGAGAATGACTTGGTGTAAGTCTCAACATTCTCGGGGTGCGCCGAACTTGGTGATGTGCTTGTCGGCGGAGCAGCGACGCCATGCGGGTACGGATGCGAAGAGCGCGTGAAGCTGCATCATGTCCGTACCTTTCTGCGTGTCGTTGCTGGTTGGTAGATGACCGTACAGCACCGGTTGAGGGTTTGCACTTCCATTATCCGGCCACTGCGCCGAAATGCAGGGTTGAGCAGCGGCTCTTGGCCTAGAGTTGCCGTCCCGTTCACCTCCGCGCACGGATTCGTCAGATGCACGGTGTGTGGCTGATCGGTGCTCATCTGTCGAATCCCACACTTTGGTCACAGGTTGCTTTCGATCCGGCCTCGGGCTGCCCGCACGCACGGTGCAGCTGATTCACTCGGGGCTGATGTGACTCGAGTGGCACCTGTGGAAGGAGAGTGGCGCCCGGACTGCGACGGTGCGCCCATTCCCGTTATGAACCGATTTGCGATCAAGGCCGGCCTCGGCGCCTGCGTCCTGGGTGCGTCCGTGCTCATCCCTGCTCAGGCTTCGGCGGAACCCGCGGCGACGGCGACCGGCACCGAACTGTCCGGGATGACGGTGTTCCTCGACCCCGGACATCAGGGTTCCGGCGAGGGCCACGACCTCGCGCAGCAGGTGAACGACGGCCGGGGCAACACGAAGGACTGCCAGACCAGTGGCATGACGTCGCTGGGCGGGGTGCCCGAGCACACCATCAACTGGAACGTCTCCCAGCTGGTGAAGAGCAGCCTCGAGAGTCTCGGCGCGAAGGTTGTCCTGAGCCGTCAGGACGACACCGGCTGGGGTGGATGCGTCGACGAAAGAGCGCGTGCGGCAAGCGAATCGAATGCCGACGTCGCGGTGAGCATTCACGCGGACTCGACGGCGCAGGGCGAGGACGCGAGCAAGCACGGGTTCCACATGATCATCCCGTCGCTGCCCATCCCCGACGAGAAGGCGGACGCGGCGCAGTCCGGTGGCGGGCTCGAGGCGTCGAAGATGATGCGCGACGCCTACAAGTCGGACGGATTCGTCCCCGCCAACTACGCCGGCGTGAACGACGGCCTCCAGACCCGCGCCGATGTAGCCGGGCCGGCGCTGACTCAGGTGCCGCTGGTGTTCGTCGAGATGGGCAACGGTTCCAACAAGGAAGACTCCGCCCAGTTGGAGAGCACCGACGGCCAGTTGAAGCACGCGATCACCATCACGACGGGCATCGTCACCTACCTCTTGACGGGGTCGGATTCGGCGCCGGCCGAGGAGCTGGCGGCAGCACCGGCAGCGACCACGACGCCTGAGGCGAGCGAGGACAGCGCGTCGTCGACCACCACCACGACGCCGAAGGCGACCACCCCGAAGGCGACCCCGAAGTCGACGACCCCGGAGTCGGCGGAGTTCTCCGAGTTGATGGAGATGCTCGCGCCGCTGCTCGAGGTCGAGGGACTCGACGGGCTGCAGGACCTCGTCAACGACAAGAACCTGGGGCTCGTGTCCGATCTGGCGAGCACGCTGATGGCCGTGATCACCGGGGCGGGCGGGAACTGATCACAGAGCGGCGATCCACCTGCTGAACGGTTCGGTGAACTCCGCCGAGTAGGGGAGCGGTTCCACGTAATCCGGTCCGGTGGACGGGCGGTCGCCGACGTCCTTGAGGACGTGATTGGCGTTCGTCATCCGCACCGGCGTCAGCGCGGTGTGCGCGAGGGCGTCGTTCAGGCCGTCGACGTCTGCGAGCTGTACCTGAATGTCCTTGGCGGAGCAGCTGGTGAGGACGGGGAAGCCGGCGGGCAGGCGGCCGGCCAGCGCGCGCGGGTCGAGAGCGTCCTCCTCCGCGAGGGCCTTGGCGTTGGCATGGACCAGCCCGGCGTTCTGCAGGGGTTCCGGAAGGTCGTCGGGGATCGTGCCCGACGTGCGGAGTGATTCGACGGTGTCCGCGAGCGCGAGCCGGAGTTCGTCGGCCAGTTCCACCGGCAGCTGGCCGGTGCCGACGACGGCGTCGAGCTGGCCGTGGATCTGCGTGGTGAGGAGATCGAGGAGCCGGACACTCAGCGGTTCGAGCAGTCCGACGGCGCGCACGCGCGACTCGTCTTCCGCGGTGGCGAGCGCGAGGGCGACGAGTCCGCCGTCGCTGTGACCGATGACGATCAGCCTCGACGGGTCGACCCCGGGTTGGGCGGCCAGGAAGTCGAGGCCCGCGGAGGCGGCGTCGACGAAGGTGGTGAATCCGAGACCCCCGACTTCTTCCACCTCGTAGGGGCCGAGGGCGGTCTCGCCGCTGCCGATCTTGTCGTAGCGCAGGCTGGGGATGCCGTGCTGTTCGAGCACGTCGGCGAGGTGGCGGAGCGTTCCGATGTCACCGGGGAGCAGGGCGCTGTCGCCGTTGCGGTCGGTGGGGCCGCTGCCGGCGAGCAGCAGCGCGGCGGGCGCCGACCCGTTCGCGTGGTCGGGGGTGCGCAGGCTGCCGTAGTACGTGACGGCACCGCTGTCGAACGTGATCTCGGTGTCAGGCATGGGGACTGTCTACCAGTTCACGTCGCGCGCAGTCGCCGCACCCGCTGCACCCCTCGCCACGCGAACCACAGCAGGAACGCGAGTAGCGGGATGACGAGCAGCGGAAGCAGCAGGGCGATCAGGGATGTGACGAACGAGACCACGTCTTCGATCACCGACACCACGGGATTGGCGAGCCCGCCGGTGGAGGCCGTGCTCACCGCCCGGGTGCCGGTCTGCGCGGTGCTGAACGCCAGCGCGGTGGGCGCGCCGATGACGATTCCGGCGATCGCGGCGGTCGACGGGTCCACGTCCGCGAAGGCCGCCCAGGTCGCGATGACTCCCGCCACGGGACCGGTGACGTTGCCGATCACGGACAGCACGTTGTCGACGAACGGGATGAGATCGGCGGTCAGTTCCACCACTGTCGCGATCGACAGCGCGACCAGCGCCCCGGTCGAACCGAGCCACCGCATCGACTCGTTCAGGGTGATCCCGAGCATCTCGAAGTGCACCGCGGCGCTGAAAATCAGCAGCGGCAGGAACGTGCGCAGTCCCGACGCGGCGGCGAGGCCGAGGCCGAGCAGTCCGGGCAGAACCCAGGTCTCCATGCACGGAGTGTAGAAGCTCGGCGATCACGGCAGGCGGGCATCGCGGCTGAGATCTCAGAGAAGCATCACAGAACTCACACAATCGACGATTAGCGTCTGCATCACCAGTTGTTCCAACGGATTACGTCCGAGAACAGCCCCCGACTCCAGGAAGGTGCCGCACCATGAACGTCGTACAGCTGACCACCGGTGATGTCGTCGCCGCCATGTTCTCCCTCGACTTCGTCGACGGCGGATTCCGTCGGGAGGCCGTCGAGCGGATTCACCGGGGAGCGATCGACGAGTGGGTGTCTGCGCTCCCCGGGTCGGGTCTGTTCTCGAACCGCGCGGTCGCGGACGTGGTCCGGGCCTGGCTCGAGGATCCGCGAGTCCTGCTCGATTCTCTTCTGGCGGAAGCCGATCCGGTGACACTCGAGCGCTACCGTTGCGCCTGGTACGAGTTGGATGCCATGACCTCGTGCGGTGTCGCCGCGTAGACGGACCCTCAGGGAATGCTGAAGACGTCGGCGAACGTGGCGAGCAGCGCCGGGTCGCCGGTGACGGACACACTGCCGAGGGCGATGGCGTCCTCCGGGGTGATCTCGCGTGCCATCAGTGCCTTCACCGCCGGCCCGGTCTCGATCACGAGGTCGGGCCGGTCGGCTGCGCCCTCGAAGACCTCGAGTGCGCCGCGGTCGATGCGGGCGGACAGCACGATCGGCCCGAGCCGCAATTCGTAGGTGAGGGTGACGTCCCGTGCGGCGTCGGGGTGGAATGTCGACCGCAGCGCCATCACCATGGAGTCGACGGTCACGGCATCGTCCGGGTCGGGTTCGCCGAGAGTGCGGGCGCCCCACCGGCCCAGCGACTTCACTGCGTCCTCCAGAGCGCTGCCGTAGTCGGTCAGTTCGTAGACCACCGCGTTCGACGGCCGGGGCAGCGCGCGGCGCGCGATCACGTCGGCGTCCTCGAGTTCCTTCAGGCGCGCCGACAGGATGTTGGACGGGATGCCCGGCAAGCCCTGCTTGAGATCCGTATATCGCCGCGGTCCGACCAGGAGATCTCGGACGATGAGCAGTGCCCAGCGTTGTCCCACGATGTCCAGGGCATGCGCGAGTCCGCAGTACTGCCCGTATGCCTGCCGTGCCATGGTTTCAACTATAGACCGAAGTTGCCTATTGACATCAATAGGTTTCTTTTTGCAACATTAGTACGTGATCTGCTCCACAAGGTCGCACGGCTCCTCACCCGAATCGGCTCCACTTCACCGACGGAAAGAGAATTCGATGCCCACCATGATCTTCGTGAACCTCCCCGTGAAGGACCTCGGCACGTCGACAGCCTTCTACGAGGCGCTCGGCTACCAGCGGAACCCGCAGTTCTCGGACGAGAACGCGTCGTCGATCGTGATCAGCGAGCACATTCACGTCATGCTGCTGACGGAGAAGTTCTTCTCCACCTTCACCAAGAAGGCCATCGCGGACGCCGGCACGACCACCGAATCCATCCTCTGCATCTCCGCGGACAGCCGCGAGGCCGTCGACGCCCTGGCCGACAAGGCGCTCGCGTCGGGCGGATCGTTCTCCAACGAACCGATGGACGAGGGATTCATGTACGGCCGCAGCTTCCAGGACCCGGACGGTCACCTCTGGGAGGTCATGTGGATGGATCCCGCAGCGGCACAGGGACACCAGTCGTGAGCGCCACCGTCACTCCCGTCACGGTGGAGTCGGGAACCGCACGCAAGGTGGGCTGGGTCCTCAGCGGCCTTGTCGGCGCCTTCCTCCTCTTCGACGCCGTCGGCAAGCTCCTGAAGATCGGACCGGTAGAGGACTCGGCCGCCGAACTGGGGCTGCCGATGCACATCATCGTCCCGATCGGGATCGTGCTGCTGATCTGCACCGCGCTCTACCTGGTGCCGCGAACGGCCCCGCTGGGTGCGGTGCTGCTCACCGGATACCTCGGTGGGGCGGTGCTCACCAACTGGCGCGTCGAGAAGCCGTTGTTCAGCACGGTGCTGTTCGCGGTGTACGTCGGCATCGCGGTCTGGGCGGGTCTGTACCTGCGCGACCGCAAGGTCCGCGAACTGCTCCCGCTGCGCCGCGAGGACTGACCCGGGCGGGTCGGCGCGCGTTAACCGCGTGCCGATTCGCTCGAACCCTCGTAGCGTGGAGTGGTGACGTCATCGGAACACAGACCTTCCACCGTCGGCGAGCTCCGCGAGTCGGGCCACATTCAACGCACCGTCAAGGAAGAGATCCGCGAGAATCTGCTCGCGGCCCTACGCGACGGTCGTGATCCGTGGCCCGGCATCGTCGGTTTCGAGGAGACGGTGGAACCACAGCTCGAACGGGCTCTCATCGCGGGTCACGACGTGGTGTTGCTCGGCGAACGTGGTCAGGGCAAGACCCGCCTCCTCCGCACCCTCAATCTGCTCCTCGACGAATGGACCCCGGTGATCGCCGGTTCCGAACTCGGGGAGCATCCCTATGAGCCCATCACCCCGGCGTCCATCCGCCGGGCACAGGAACTGGGCGACAGCCTCCCCGTCGCATGGCGGCACCGCAGCGAGCGGTATTCGGAGAAACTCGCGACCCCCGACACGTCGGTGGCGGACCTCGTCGGCGACGTGGATCCGGTCAAGGTCGCGGAGGGCCGGAGTCTCGGCGACCCGGAAACCATTCACTTCGGGCTCGTCCCCCGTGCGCACCGGGGCATCGTCGCCATCAACGAACTGCCCGACCTCGCCGAACGCATCCAGGTGTCGCTGCTCAACGTCATGGAGGAACGCGACATCCAGGTCCGCGGATACACTCTCCGGCTCCCGCTGGACGTCCTGATGGTGGCCAGCGCAAACCCGGAGGACTACACGAACCGCGGTCGCATCATCACCCCGCTGAAGGACCGGTTCGGCGCCGAGATCCGGACGCACTACCCGACCCGGCTCGACGACGAAGTCGCGGTCATCCTCCAGGAAGCGCACCTCACCGCGGAGGTGCCCGAGTACCTCCTCGAGATCCTGGCCCGGTTCACCCGTCTGCTCCGCGAGTCGACGTCGGTCGATCAGCGGTCGGGTGTGTCCGCCCGCTTCGCGGTGGCAGGTGCCGAAACCGTCAGTGCCGCTGCGGTGCATCGCGGCGCAGTGCTCGGTGAAGCCGACCCGGTCGCGCGGCCGGTGGACCTCGAGACCGTCGTCGACGTCCTGCGGGGCAAGGTGGAATTCGAATCCGGTGAGGAAGGGCGCGAAATCGAGGTCCTCGAGCACCTGCTCCGGCGGGCGACGGCCGACACCGTCCGCACCCGGCTCGGCGGCATCGACCTGGCGGAACTCGTGGACGCGGTCGAACAGGGCGACCCGGTGGTGACCGGTGAACGGATCACGGCGAAGGCACTACTGAACGAGCTGCCCGAACTCGAGGTCCTCGACGAGCTGGCCGAGCGTCTGGGCGCGGAGTCCGACGGCGAGCGGGCCGCGGCCGCCGAGTTCGCCCTCGAAGGCCTGTACCTGGCGCGGCGCATCTCGAAGAACCCGGACATCAACGGGCAGACGGTGTATTCGTAATGTCCCGCAAGGCGGAGCGCGGACCGCACAACGCGCGGTACGGGCCGTACGAGGGCGGTGATCCGCTGGCGCCGCCGGTGGACCTGCGTGAGGCCCTGGCCGCGATCGGCGACGACGTGTTCGCCGGAACGTCGCCGCGGCAGGCGCTGCGCGAGATGCTCCGGCGCGGCAACCGGGACATGCGCGGCCTGGACGAACTTGCGGCCGAGGCCAATCGGCGTCGCCGTGAACTGCTGAAGCGGAACAACCTGAACGGCACACTCGAAGAGGTCCGGGAACTCCTCGACCGCGCGGTGCTCGAGGAACGCAAGACGCTGGCCCGCGCGCTCGACGACGACGCCCGCTTCTCGGAGATGCGCCTCGAGGAACTGTCGTCGTCCACCGCGCAGGCCGTGCAGGAACTCGCCGACTACGACTGGCGCAGTTCGGAAGCACGCGAGGACTACGAGAAGATCCGGGACCTCCTGGGCCGCGAAATGCTGGACCAGCGGTTCGCCGGCATGAAACAGGCCCTCGAGGGTGCCACGGAAGAAGACCGCGAACGCATCCGGGAGATGCTCGCCGACCTCAACGACCTGCTCGACAAGCATTCGCGCGGCGAGGACACGCAGGAACAGTTCGACGAGTTCATGGACAAGCACGGCGAGTACTTCCCCGAGAACCCGCAAAACGTCGAGGAACTGCTCGATTCGCTGGCCCAGCGGGCGGCGGCGGCGCAGCGCCTGCGGAACTCGCTGTCGCAGGAGCAGCGCGACGAACTGGATGCGCTGGCGCAGCAGGCGTTCGGCGATCCGTCGCTGATCGGACAGCTGGACCGCCTCGACCAGCATCTGCAGGCCGCGCGCCCCGGCGAGGACTGGCAGGGCTCGCAGCGGTTCCGCGGCGACGACGGCATGGGCCTGGGCGAGGGCACCGGGGCGTTGCAGGACATCGCGGAACTCGAGTCGCTCGCCGAGCAACTGTCGCAGCAGTACGCGGGCGCACAACTCGACGACATCGACGCGGAGACTCTGGCCCGGCAACTGGGCGACGAGGCGGCGGCCGATGCGCAGACCCTCGCCGAACTCGAGAAGGCCCTGCGAGACCAGGGCTTCTTCGACCGCGGGGCGGACGGCCAGTGGCGCCTGTCGCCCAAGGCGATGCGCCAACTCGGTCAGACGGCTCTGCGGGACGTGGCGCAGCAGCTGTCTTCGCGTGGCGGGCAACGGGAGACGCGCCGTGCCGGGTCGATGGGGGAGCCGACGGGCGCGTCCCGCGAGTGGGCGTTCGGTGACACCGAGCCGTGGGACGTCACACGCACGATCACCAACGCCGTGCTGCGGGCGGCATCCGATCCGGTCGAGCGCGGTCGCGTCCCGGTCCGGTTGTCGGTGGCGGACGTGGAGGTGATGGAGACCGAGCAGCGGTCGCAGGCGGCGGTCGCGTTGCTGGTCGACACGTCGTTCTCGATGGTGATGGAGGGCCGGTGGGTGCCGATGAAACGCACCGCTCTCGCCCTGAACCACTTGGTGAGCACCCGCTTCCGCAGCGACGAACTGCAGCTCATCTCGTTCGGCAGGCACGCGCAGGTGCTGACGCCGTCGGAGCTGGCCGGCCTGGACGGCGCGTGGGACCAGGGCACCAATCTGCACCACGCGCTGCTGCTGGCGGCCCGGCATCTGCGCCGGCACCCCAACGCCCAGCCGGTGGTCCTGATCGTCACCGACGGTGAGCCGACGGCCCACCTCGAGCCGGACGGCTTCGCGTACTTCGACTACCCGCCGAGCGCCCGGACCCTCGGTCTGACGGTCCGGGAACTCGACACCCTCGCCCGCCTCGGCGCTCACGTCACGTTCTTCCGGCTCGGTGAGGATCCCGGTCTCGCGCGGGTGGTGGACCGGATGGCCGAGCGGGTCGGCGGACGCGTCGTGGCGCCCGGGCTGGACGGTCTCGGTGCCGCCGTCGTCAGCGACTACATGCGTCGCCGCCGCTAGCCCGTGAGTACTTGTTAACCGCCCGCGGTTGACAAGTACTCACGGGCGCGTCAGCGCACAGCGGGCTGGTGCTGGGTGATGCAGTGAATTCCGCCGCCGCGCGCGAAGAGCGGGCGGGCGTCGACCGACACGACCGTGCGTCCGGGGTAGGCGGCCGACAGGATCGCGACCGCTTCCTCGTCCGCGGGATCGTCGAAGCTGCACGCGATGACGCCGCCGTTGACGACGAAATGGTTGATGTAGCTGTAGTCGACGAAACCCTCCTCGTCGCGCAGGACCGTCGGCGCGGGGACGGTGATGATCTCCCACGACTCACCGCGGGCGTCCGTGGTCTGCTTCAGCACGTCGATGACGGCCTTGCTGACCTCGAAGTCGGGGTGTTCGGGGTTGCGCTGATCGTGCACCAGGACCACGCCCGGCGACGGGATGGCGGCGACGATGTCGACGTGCCCGCGCGTGCCGTACGTGTCCTGGTCCCGGGTCAGTCCGCGCGGCAGCCAGATGACCTTCGTGGCACCGATCGTCCGGGCGAGCTCGGCCTCGATGTCGGCTTTCGACAGTTCCGGGTTGCGGCCGGGGTCGAGTTGCACGGTCTCGGTCACCAGCACGGTGCCGAGGCCGTCGACCTGGATGCCGCCGCCCTCGTTGACGATCGGCGAGTCGACGAGTTCCGCCCCCGACCGCTCGACCACCAGTGCGCCGATCTTCGAGTCCTTGTCCCACTGGGCCCAGTCCTGGCCGCCCCAGCCGTTGAAGATCCAGTCGACACCGCCGAGGCGTCCGTCCTCGGACAGCACGAACGTGGGGCCGATGTCGCGCATCCAGGCGTCGTTCAGCGGCGCCGCGACGATGTCGATGTCCGCGGAGAGGTACTCCTCGGCCGCCGACACCTGACCGGGGTCGACGACGACGGTGACGGGCTCGAACCGGGCCACCGCGTGCGCCACCTCGGCCCACGTGGTGCGGGCCTCGTGATGTTCCTCGGGGGTGTCGCCCAGGGAGTAGCCCTCACTGGGGTAGGCCATCCAGGTGCGTTCGTGCAGTTCGCCTTCCGCGGGCATGCGCCAGGTCATCAGGCCCTCCCGAACGGGGAGGCGTGATCGACCGGCTCGGTGAGGACGCCGTACGTGTCGGGGCGCCTGGTGGCCAGGAACGGGAACAGGGCCAGCCAGTCCTCGCGCTGCTGGAGGTCGAGGTCGGCGACCAGGACCGCGGATTCGTCGCGCGGGGCCTGCGCGAGGATCCGGCCGTAGGGGTCGGAGATGAACGACGAGCCGTAGAACGTGATGAGGCCTTCGCTGCCGTGGCGGTTGGGCACTACCATGAAAGTGCCGTTCGCGATGCCGTTGCCGACGATCACCTGCTGCCACAGCGGCTGGGTGTCGAACTGCGGGTGGTCGGGCTCCGAGCCGATCGCGGTGGGGTACACCAGGATTTCGGCGCCGCCGAGCGAGTAGGCGCGGGCGACCTCGGGGAACCATTCGTCCCAGCACGTCGGCAGTCCGAGCTTCACACCGTCCAGCGCCTCGTGCACCGGGTACGGGTTCTCGGCCGGACCGCCCCGGAAGTAGGTGTCCTCGTAGTAGCCGGCGGTGACGGGGATGTGCAGCTTGCGGGTGCGCGCGAGCAGTTCGCCGGAGGGGGCGACGAGGATGGCCGTGTTGAAACCGAGTCCGTCCTCGTACTGCACGCCGTCCTCGGAGTCGTTCCGCTCGTACAGCGAGGCGTGGACGAGGACGCCGTGTTCGGCGGCGGCCTTGGCGGCGAACGTGAACGTGGGGCCGGTGAGGAGGTCCTCGGCGGTACGTCCCGGGTTGTCGCCACCCGGCGTCGACGCGGGGTAGCGGCTCAGTGTGAGTTCGGGGAGGAACACCACGCGCGCCCCGAGTTTCGCTGCCGCGGCGATGCCCTCGTCGAGTTCGGCCCGCAGATCTTGATCGTTCTCGTGCCAGCGGTGCTGGACGAGGCCGACACGGAGCGGGGTGCGTCCCGTCTCGCGCGTCCTCGACAGGGACTCGGGAGGGGTGAGGGCGGTAATCGTCAACATTGTGTTTCCTCGGATGTTCGGTTCGGCGAGCGCCTAAAACGAATTGGATTCGTTAAGTATGGTGGGTGAATGCTCGGCGATCAAGGGGTGGGGCGTGACGAATTCGATTCCTTCGGTATCCGCCCTGGTCGCCGGTGACACACACCGACCAGGAGGGCACCCATGCCACGGCCATCACAGCGACTGCTGTCGCCGGAGATCATCACCGAAGCTGCCATGCGCATGGTGGACCTCACCGGTGATTTCACGATGCCGGGTCTCGCCGAACGGCTGAAGGTGCGGCCCTCCTCGCTGTACAACCACGTGTCCGGGAGGGCGGAGATCATCGAACTGATGCGTGCCCGCATGATGGCGGGCATCGTGGTGGCGGACCCCGACGGCAAGTGGAGCGAGACGGTGGCCGGCCTGGCGCGCGAGTATCGGCGCAACTACGCCGAGCATCCTCGGCTGATTCCTCTGTTCACCGCGCACACAGTGCAGTCCGGTGTGGCGTTCGGGCTGTACAACGCGCTGGCGCAGGCATTCTCGGACGGTGGCTTCACGCCCGAGGAGATTCTGCACGCCATCACGACGGTCGACAGCTTCGTGCTGGGGTCGGCGCTGGACCTCGCCGCACCCGAAGTGGTCTGGGCGACCGCCCCGGAGGCGAACGAGGCCATGCTGGCCGCCCTCGCCACGTCCGGGCCGAACCCCGGACGGGCGGATGCAGCATTCGAGTTCGGGCTGCGGACGCTTATCGCGGGCTTGGTGGCGCAGGCTCCGATCGAGCCGTGAGATCACCCTCGTCCCGCAACGCCGACGTGTCGCGGTTGAGGGTCTCGCCGCGGAAGAAGGCGGGGCTGCTGAACCGCATGATCATCATCAGCACGGCGCCGAGCAGGAGGATGCCGAAGCCGAGGAAGAAGACGAGGCCGATTCCGCCGATGGACGCACCGCTCGCGTTCTCCGGGTCCATGCTCTCGTCGATCGAGATGACGAACACGGCGAACAGCATCAGCCCGCCGAGCAGCGGGAACGCGAACCGGAAGACGGCGTTGCGCACGCTCGTGAACAACCGGCCCCGGAAGTACCAGACACAGGCGAACGCGGTGATGCCGTAGTACCAGCAGATCATGATGCCCAGCGCGGCGATCGTGTCGAGCAGCGTGCGCTCGGACAGAAATGTGACGACGGTGTAGAAGACCGCGGTCACCACACCGGCGACGACGGTCGCGTAGGACGGCACCAGGAACCGCGGCGACACATCGGCGAGCTTCTTGGGGAACGCGCCGTAGGCGCCCATGGCCAGCATCGTGCGCGCGGCGGGCAGGAACGTGGTCTGCAGGCTCGCGACCGAGGAGACGAACACCGCGAGGAACAGCAGCATGCCGCCCCAGTTGCCGAGAACCGGATCGGCGAGGGCGCCGAAGACGTTCTCGGAGTTGTCCGGGTTGCCGAGGCCGAGACCGTCCTCGCCGACGCCCGCATACATCATCGCCGCGACCGACACGAGCAGGTAGGTCAGCAGGATCGTCGCGACGCACAGCAGTCCGGCGCGGCCGGGGGTCTTCTTCGGGTTCTTCGACTCCTCGCCCAGTGTCAGGCAGGTGTCCCAGCCCCAGAACGCGAAAATCGAACCCGTCAGGCCGATCACGAACGCACCGAGGGCCAGTCCCGTGAACGGGTTGAACCAGCTCAGGTCGAACGAGAGCCCGGCGGGGGCGGACCCGTTGCCGACGTGAACCAGTGCCACCACCGCGAAGGCGATGAGCAGCACCATCTGGAAGCCGACGAGCGCGACCTGCAGGCGCTCGCTGGTGGTGATGCCGCGGCTGGCGATCCAGGTGGCCAGGGCGATGAACACGAGCGTCGTCCCGACGTTCACGAATTTGTTGCCGGGGAGGTCGGCGATGCTCGGGGCGTCGAACAGTTTCGCGATGAACAGATAGAAGAACTGGACCGCGATCGCCGCGAGGTTCGAGAGCACGATGATCGTGGCGATCACCATGCCCCAGCCGCACATCCAGCCGACGTACGGACCGAACGCCTTGGTCGACCACGTGAACGACGCACCGCAGTCGGGTGATTCGGAGTTGAGCTCACGGTAGGCGTACGCCGTGAGGAACATGGGAATGAAGCCGGCGATGAAGATGGCGGGCATCTTCAATCCGACGGCCGCGACGATCAGTCCGATGCTGGCCGTCAGCGTGTAACCCGGTGCCACGGAGGAGATTCCGAGGATCGCCCCGGAGAAGGTCCCGACCGCACCGGTGGCCAGCCCCTTGGCGCTCACGGCGCCGTCGGCCGACGCCGGCGCGCCTTCGCTGTTCGTCATGTCTGAACCTCCGGTCGGGAACGAGCGTGGATCCGGGGCGGGTGTCGCGGACGGTTTACTCACTGTTTTCGAACTCCTGCTTGGGGACGACCACCATGGGCACCGGCAGGACGCGGAGCATCTTGGCCGCGGTGGATCCCAGGAACAGTCGATGAGGTTGGGCGAGCCGGCTGGAGCCGACCATCACGAGGTCGCCGTCCTGCCAGTCGAGTGTGCGGACCGCCGATTCCACGGAGGATCCGTCGGCGATCGTGACGGACACGGGAAAGTCTTCGGGAAGAGCGGATTTCGCCGCTTCGAGGGTGCTTTGCGCGTGGGCGACGGCCCGGTCGCGGATGTCGTCGGGGGTGTCCCGGTGATCGCGGAGGTCGTTCTGCGGGTCGAGTGCGACGAGGGAGACGAGGCGGAGCGGGGTCTGCATCCGCTCGCACGTCCGCACCGCCGTCCGCAGCAGCACGTCGGCCCCGGTCCGGGTCCCGAGCGCGCAGGTGACCTCGCGGATCTTCTTCGCGGAGGAGTGCCGCGCCCCGCGGGGCGCGAGGGCCAGCGGAACGTGCGCCGAGTGCAGCAGTTCCGTCGACACGGAGCCGACGGAGTGCCGCCCCAGCAGGCCGTCCCCGGCGGCGCCGACGACGATCGCCTGCGCCCCCAGCCGGGACACCTCGTCGATGAGACCCTGCGCGAACGATTCGTGGAAGCTCAGGTGGACGTCCACGTCGATGTCGCTCGGCACCGACGACTTCGCCTCGTCCAGCCAGCGCTGGGCACGAGAGGCGAGGATGTCGTCGTAGCCGGTCTCTGCCGGAACTCTCGCCGGGACCGTCCGGTCCGGCGGGAGCACCATGCAGATGTCGAGCTGTGCGCCGAGACTGCGGGCGAGCTGCACCCCGAGGGCAAGACCGTCCTCCCCGCTGGGGGTGGCGAGATATCCAACGACCAAACGCATGGTGACGGTTCCGATCTGTCTCGGGGCGGGTGGTTTACGCGAAGCCGACGTACTTGGTCTCGAGGTACTCCTCGATGCCTTCGGTGCCGCCTTCGCTGCCGAGGCCGGACTGCTTGACTCCACCGAACGGCGCGGCGACGTCGGAGATGACGCCGCGGTTGACGCCGACCATGCCGCTCTCGAGCTTGTCGGCGACGCGGAATGCACGGTCGACGTTCTGCGTGTAGATGTACGCGGCGAGACCGTATTCGGTGTCGTTGGCGGCGGCGACACCCTCGGCCTCGGTGTCGAAACCGGTGATCGCGGCGACGGGTCCGAAGATCTCCTCGCGGACGATGCGCGCATTTGCGGGCACCTCGTCGAGGACGGTGGGCTGGAAGAAGTAGCCGGGACCGTCGACGGACTTGCCGCCGGTGCGGACCCGGGCGCCCGCAGCGACGGCGTCGTCGACGAGGGACGCCACGTTGCGGCGCTGCTTCTCGTTGACGAGGGGGCCGACGTTGGTGCCGTCTTCGCTGCCCGGTCCGACGGTGAGTGCGGCGATCCGGTCGGTGAGCTTGGTGGTGAATTCCTCGCGCACCGAGTTCGCGACGATCAGGCGGTTGGCCGCGGTGCAGGCCTCGCCGCCGTTGCGCATCTTCGCGGCCATCGCGCCCTCGACTGCGGCGTCGATGTCGGCGTCGTCGAAGACGACGAACGGTGCGTTGCCACCGAGTTCCATCGAGGTGCGCAGAACCTGCTGGGCGGACTGCTCGATGAGGATCTTGCCGACCCGGGTGGATCCGGTGAACGTCACCTTCCGCAGGCGCGGGTCCGCGAGCAGCGGTTCGGTGACGGCGGCGGCGTTCGACGCGGGCAGCACCGACAGGACACCGGCGGGCAGGCCTGCCTCGCCGAAGATCTCGGCGAGCAGCAGCATGGTGAGCGGGGTGTCCTCGGCGGGCTTGACGATGATCGTGCAGCCGGCGGCGAGCGCGGGACCGATCTTGCGGGTGCCCATCGCGAGCGGGAAGTTCCACGGGGTGACGGCCAGGGTGGGTCCGACGGGGACCTTGGTGACCATGATCCGGCCGCTGCCCGACGGTGACGTGGTGTAGCGGCCCTGGATGCGGACGGCTTCCTCGCTGAACCATCGCAGGAACTCGGCGCCGTAGTTCACCTCGCCGCGGCTCTCCGGCAGGGCCTTGCCCATCTCCATCGTCATCAGCAGTGCGAGGTCGTCGGTGCGCTCGATGACCTTCTCCCACGCGGACCGCAGGATGATCGACCGCTGCCGCGGGGCCGTGGCCGCCCATTCCTCCTGGACGGCGGCGGCGGAGTCGAGTGCGCGCATCGCGTCCTTGCCACCGGCGTCGGCGACGTCGGCGATGAGGGTTCCCGTGGCGGGGTCGTAGACCGGGAAGGTGCCGCCGTCGATCGGGTCGGTCTGGGCGCCGTCGATCCACAGACCGGTGGGCAGGGTGGCGCGGAGCCGTTCGAAATCAGTCATCGGAGTCCTCGTGGTGGGAATGGTGGTGATCGCACGCCTCCGGGGTGGGGGCGACGTCGAGGGCAGGGTTGCGGTCGAAGAATCCGACCGGTTTCAGCCAGAACGACACGGTGTCGGCAGGCATGATCGGCCAGTCCTCCGGCCGGGGAATGTGGTGGATCCCGAACGTGTACCAGAGCACCACGTCGGTGTTCTCGATCGGCCGGTCGGCCGCGGTCCACTCGGGAAGTCCGTGATCGTCCTTGCTCTGGTTCACGAATTCCCCGGCAGGCCAGCGTTCGTCGGGGGAGTTGGGGGTCACCCAGACGGTGTGCCCGATCGCACCGGTGCGCTGGAAGATCGGCGACGCCGGGTCGAACATCGACGGGATCGCGCCGCCGGGAACGAGCTTGTAGGCGGGGGCGGTGCCGAGTCCGGTGGTCGTGTTGTCGTTGACGACCTTCCACGCCCGCTGGCTCTGCCAGTCGAAGTCCTGTCGGCCCTCGAGTTCGGTGCGCAGCGGGGTGTTCTTCTGGCGCAGCGCGAGACCCAGAGGGTTGTCCGGGCCCATCGGCACCACCTCGGTCTCGGTCGCGTACACCGTGTTCTCGGTGCCGTCCACGTCGAGATCGAGGCGGGCCACCAGGAAGTGCTGGTGGAACGGCGCGTACGTGCGGTTGTCGACGAGCGTCCCGCTGGGGTGCTCCCCGCCTTCCGGGAAGTGGCTGACCACCATGATCCCGGTGGCGCGGACCTCGCATTCGATGTTGCCGTCCTGGTAGAACCGCCAGTAGACGAGATATTCGTAGTTCGCGACCGTCACGTGTGTCGACACCGTCAGCCGCCGCATGCGGCGCACCTCGGCGCCCGCATCGTGGTCGACGTGCTTCCAGAGGACGGCGTTGTCCTCCTCGTGGATACAGATCGCGTTCTCGATCGTGAACGGCACACCGTGGCTGTCGTGGAGTACGGCGTCGAGATACCGGATCTCGCCCAGGCAGTCGCAGCCCAGGGTGAGTGACGTGGTCATGAACCCGATGCCCCACTCGCCGATGTCGAAGGCGGTGCGGCGGTAGTGATCGGTGCTGGTGTCGCGGTACGGCACCGCCATTTCCGCGAACGACATCCGGTTCGCGATCGAGCGCACCCGGCCGTTGTCGTTGTAGGTCACCGCGTGCAGGGTCATGCCCTCGCGGTAGTTGAACCCCACCCGCAGCGACCAGTTCTGCCACTCGAGCTTGTTGCCCTCGAGCGTGAACGACGGTCCCTCCGGCTGGACGATGTCCAACGGCTTCAACGGCGGCCGGGTGCTCGCGTCGCGGATCCGTTCCGGGATGTGCCGGGGCACGTATTCGCCCATGACCTCGGGACGTTCGACGCTGAACGTGTCCTCGATCTCGAGCAGTTCCATCTTGTTGACGTCGATCACGCAGTGGAAACCGTTGACCGGGCCCGCATACGGGTTGGCGCCCTCGGCCGCCCGGACCCAGGTGTCCGACCAGCCGAGCCGGCGCCCCTTGTACTTCTCCGGGGTCACCGCGTCGCCGTACGTCCACACGTCCATGAACACCAGGCTCATGTCCGTGACCCCGCGCTTCGCGAGCGCCGCGATCACGTCCGGGTGCCCGCGGAGGAAGGCGTCCGCCTCTTCCCACTCGTCCACCGTGAAATTCGCCTGGACGTCCGGGATGTGCTCCCAGGAGACCACGTTGTCTCCCGTGAGCGAGACGAGCGCCTTGTAGGTGTCTCCGCTGTTGCGGTCGAAGCACACGACGATGGCCCGTCGGTCCGGGACGGTGCCCGACGCGTCGAACGCCGACACCTCGGCCTTGCCCGGCTCGGCCAGTTCGATCGACGCGAACCGCCAGCCGTCCCCGACCCCGTGTTCCCGGGCGAGGACGGCCGCGGCCTGCGCGAATTCGTCCGCCCCCAACGGGTCCAGAGGATGGAACGTGCCGGTGGTCGTCCGGGTCATGGTGTCTCCTCTGGTCGTGGGGTGGGCACTTCGTGCTCGTGCGCCTTTTCGGTTGCGGTGACTACCGAAAAGGCGCACGGGTCAGACGAGCGAGCGCACGATCTGCTCGATGACGGTCAGGGCGTCGTCGAGCAGGTCGTCGCTGATCACCAGCGGCGGAAGCAGTCGGATGACGTTTCCGTAGGTACCGCACGTCAGCAGAATGACACCTTGTTCGAGCGCATGTGCGGCAATCGCCTTCGTCAGTTCGGCGTCCGGCTCGTCGGTGCCGGGCTTGACGAACTCCATCGCGAGCATCGCGCCACGCCCGCGCACGTCACCGATGACGCCGACGTCGGCGGCCAGGGCCTTCAGCCGCGGCAGGGCCAGGTCGCCGATGTGCTGTGCGCGAGCGGGCAGGTCGAACTTCCGCATGCTGTCGATCGCGGCGAGTGCGGCGGCACACGCGACGGGGTTGCCGCCGTACGTGCCACCCAGACCGCCGGGGTGCACTTTGTCGAGGAGTTCGGCGCGGCCCGTGATCGCGGACAGCGGCATGCCGCCCGCCATGCCCTTGGCCATCGTGATGATGTCCGGGACGATCTCCTCGTGCTCGCACGCGAACCAGGCGCCGGTGCGGGAGAACCCGGTCTGCACTTCGTCGGCGATGAACACGACGCCGTTGGCGCGGGCCCAGTTCACCAGGGTGGGGAGGAATCCCTCGGCGGGAACGATGAATCCGCCCTCGCCCTGGATCGGCTCGATGATGATCGCCGCGAGTGAATCGGCGCCGATCTGCTTCTCCATCTGGCTGATGGCGCGCTGGGCGGCCTGCTCGCCGGTCAGTCCGTCCTGGTCCCGGTAGGGGTAGGACATGGGGAGCCGGTACACCTCGGGTGCGAACGGACCGAAGTGGGCCTTGTAGGGCATCGACTTGGCGGTGAGGGCCATCGTCAGGTTCGTCCGACCGTGGTAGGCGTGGTCGAACGCGACGACGGCGTCGCGGCCGGTGGCGAGGCGAGCAACCTTGATCGCGTTCTCCACCGCCTCCGCGCCCGAGTTGAACAGGACGGTGCGCTTCTCGTGGTCGCCGGGGGTGAGGGCGGCGAGTTCCTCCGCCACGCGGACGTAGCCCTCGTACGGGGTGACCATGAAACAGGTGTGGGTGAAGTGCCCGACCTGCTCCCGAACCGCCTCGGCGACGGCCGGATCGGACGCGCCCACGCTGGTGACCGCGATGCCCGAGCCGAGGTCGATCAGGGAGTTGCCGTCGACGTCGACGACCACACCACCGTCGGCATCCGCCGCGTACACGGGGACGCTGGAGCCGACGCCCGCGGCCACGGTGGCGCGGCGGCGTGCGGTGAGGGCCGCCGACTTCGGGCCGGGGAGCTCGGTGACCAGGGCGCGCTTCTGCGGCAGCCGGTACTGGATGTCGTTCATGATGGTGCAGTCCTCAGGGTCGTGACGTGGATGGGTATGGGGTGGGCGACGTCAGTCGTGGGAACTCATGACGTGCTTGATGCGGGTGTAGTCCTCGACGCCGTAGCCGGAGAGGTCCTTGCCGTAGCCGGAGTACTTGAATCCGCCGTGCGGCATCTCGGCGACGAGCGGGATGTGGCAGTTGATCCACACGGCGCCGAAATCGAGTGCGGCCGAGAGGCGTTGCGTGACGCCGTGATCGTTGGTCCACACACTCGACGCCAGACCGTACCGGACGTCGTTGGCGAGGGTGACGGCCTCCTTCTCGTCGGAGAAGCTCTGCACGGTGAGGATGGGCCCGAACGTCTCCTCCTGCACGATGTCGTCGCGCTGGTCGACGCCGGTGATCACGGTGGGTTCGAAGAAGAATCCCTGCTCTCCCGAACGCTTTCCGCCGGTGACGATCTTGGCCGAGGTGGAGAGCGAGGCGATCTTGGAACTGACCGCGTTGAAGTGGTTGACGTTGTTGAGCGGGCCGTAGAACGTGTCCGGGTCGTCCGGCAGGCCGGGCTTGAGCGTCTCGGCCTTGCGGACGAGGGCGTCGACGAGCTGGTCGTGGATGGACTCGTGGACGAGGACGCGGGTGGCGGCGGTGCAGTCCTGGCCGCCGTTGAAGAAGGCGGCCTCGGCGATGCCGCTCGCGGTCTTCTCGATGTCGACGTCACCGAAGACGATGGCGGGGGCCTTGCCACCCAGTTCGAGGTGGGCGCGCTTGAGCTGGCGGGCGGCGGAGACGGCGACGGCGATACCGGCGCGCACGGATCCGGTGATCGACACCAGTCCGAGGGCCGGGTTCTCCACGAGGGTGGCGCCGGTCTCGCCGTTGCCGAGGACGACGTTGAAGACGCCGTCCGGCAGGATCCCCTTGGTCAGCCGGGCCAGGACGAGTGTGCTGTTCGGGGTGGTGTCGCTGGGCTTGAGCACGATCGTGTTGCCTGCCGCGAGCGCGGGGCCGATCTTCCACAGCGCCATCATGAACGGGTAGTTCCACGGGGTGACCTGACCGACGACACCGATCGGCTCGCGGCGCACGTAGGACGTGAAGCCGTCCATGTACTCGCCGGCGGCCTTGCCTTCGAGCATCCGGGCCGCGCCCGCGAAGAAGCGGAGCTGGTCGGCGCCCACCTTGATCTCTTCGTCGGCGATGACCTGCTTGGGCTGCCCGGTGTTGCGGCACTCCGCCTCGACGAGTTCGTCGCTGTGTGCCTCGATCGCGTCGGCGAGCTTCAGCAACGCGGTCTGCCGCACGCTCGGGGTGGTCTTGCCCCACGAGACGAAGGCCCGCTCGGCCGCCTCGACGGCGGCGTCCACGTCGGCCTTGGTGGAGAC
The DNA here is from genome assembly GCF_002300195.1 of Rhodococcus sp. ACPA1. NCBI lineage: Bacteria > Bacillati > Actinomycetota > Actinomycetes > Mycobacteriales > Nocardiaceae > Rhodococcus > Rhodococcus sp. ACPA1. The sequence goes on from NZ_NSDX01000001.1 coordinate 283,317, forward strand.
GGGCGCACGCCCGACGACGCTCTCGTCCACGGGGTTGATCAAGTCCAGCGTCTCCGTCGCGGATGAGGCGACGAACTCACCGTTGATGTAGTTCTCGAGTACGTCGATCGACATTCGTACCGGTTCCTCTCGTGGGGTCGAAACTCGTGGTTCGGAACGGACCGTCGGTCGAACAGTCCGACCGGGGTCCGGAGTTGCAGAGCATCTGAAAACAAGTGTGCGCTGCCTCACAAGCCAGGGGCAGCTGACAAAATGGTGAAAGACGCGCCCCCCGCCGCGCCGAGTTGTCCAATCCGGCGTCACCCGTGCGAGCAGGTGTGGCCGGCCGCGCCGGAGCCGGCGAACGGCACGTCCGCAACGGCGCTCGCGGAGGCGGCGTCGTGCACGATCGCGCCGCCGACGAGGGTGAGGTCGGCCCGCTGGTCCAGCAGTTGCCCGGGCTCGAGCGTGTAGAGGTCCGCGGACCAGACGACCAGGTCGGCGCGGGCACCCGGACGGATCACTCCGAGCTCGTCCTCGGCGTGCCACGCCCACGCGCCACCCCGGGTGTATGCCCGCAACGCCGAATCCAGGTCCATCCGTTCGCGCGGAGTCCAGCCGGTCCGGCCGTCCAGGCCCGAGCGGGTGAGGGCGGAGTACAGGCCGACGAGCGGATCCATCTCCCCGACCTGCCAGTCGCTCGAGAACGCCAGCGCCGCCCCCGACTCGGCGAGCGAACGGAATCGCCACGCCCGGTCCCACCGGTCCTCGCCGACGTTCTCCATCCACGTTCCGGCGACGAGGTCGGGAGAGCAGTGCCGCGGCTGCATCGCCGCGACCACGCCGAGCTCCCGGAAGCGGGGAAGGTCCTCGGGATGGAGGCATTCGACGTGGACGATGCCGTGCCGCCGGTCGACCGTGCCGTTCGCGCGGCCGGCGTGCTCGATCGAGTCGAGCGCCAGCCGGATACCCCAGTCGCCGGTGGCGTGGGTGTGCGTCTGGAAGCCGAGACGGTCGAGTTCGGTGAGCATCGCGGTGAACTCCTGCGGCGGCAGGCTGGGCGCGCCGCGGTGCCCCGGCCGGTTCGCGTAGTCGGACAGCATGGCCGCGGTGTGCGGTTCGATCACGTCGTCGGCGTACAGCTTGACCGGCCCGAGCCGGAGCATGTCGTCGACGGGTGCGCCGTCGACGGCCTCCCGCAGGTCGCGGCGGAACGCGGCGTCGGCACCGACGGGGTGGAACAGGGCGGTGATCACCCGCGAGTTCATACGCCCCTCGGCGCGCGCCCGGTACATCAGATCGAGTTCGGCCAGCGGGACCTGCGGTTCGACGACGGTCGTGATACCGCTCGCGGTCGCCATTTCCAGACTGGACGTGATGCGCCGATAGCGGCGGTCGGGGGAGTACATCGGGATGTCGCGTTGCAGACCGGCCAGACCGGCCCGCGTCATCGCGCTGGTGTAGAAGTCCGTGACCCAGCCGGTGGGGACGCCGTAGTCGTCGAATTCCGGCCGTCCCCAGGGGATCTGGGTGCCGCGGTCGATTCCGAGGACACGCAGTGCGGCGTCGTTCAGCCACACCGAATGCTGGTCGTAGGTGGTGATGAAGACCGGACGGTCCGTGAGGCCGCGCAGGTCGGCGGCGTTCGGGCGGCGCCCGGTCACCACGGAGTAGACGGCGTTCTCGGCGCAGATCCAGTCGAGGTCGGGGCGGGCGGCCGCGTGTGCGCCGATCCGTCGCCGGACCTCGGTGAGGTCGTGTGCGCCTTCGAGGCTCACGGCGTCGGGATCGAATCCGAGGAGAAGGTGGTTGTGGCTGTCGATGATCCCGGGGGTGAGCAGTCGCCCTCGCAGGTCGATGGTGCGCCGGGCGGTGGGGGCGTCCTCGGTGGTCCCGACGTACCGGATCCGGCCGTCCGCGATGCCGACGGCCTCGGCCCGGCCGGTGGTGTCGAACGTGCGCACGACGCCGTTGGTCAGAAGCAGGTCGAGCATCAGCAGTTCTCCTCGGGGGCGGCGTTCAGCAACAGCAGGTGGGTGTTCTTGCGCGGTCGCAGGTACAGGGCGAAGTAGACGAAGCCGGCGGTGACGAGTCCGAGGGAGATGCCGAGGCTGAGCCACTGCTCCGGGTCGAGCAGCGTGACGACGAAGACGAGGCCGAGCGCGGCGATGCAGATTCCCGGGGCCAGCGGCCACAACGGCATGCGGTAGCCGGTTCGGGTGGTGCCGCCGCGGCGGTGGTTGATCGCGGCCAGCGCGATGAACAGGTACGTGAACGTCAGGGTCGACCCGGTGGCGGTGAGCAGGACGTCCAGCGGGACGAAGCACGCGGCGAACGCGATGGCGCCCATCACGACGGTGGCGAGGACGGGGACGCGGCCCTTGGCGCTGACGGTCTGCAGCGGCGCGGCGACGGTCTCGGGGAGGGCGCGATCGCGGGCTGCGGCGTAGAGAAGCCGGCCCGCCTGCAGCGTGATCGCGATGATCGCGTTGATCACGGCGAGGGCGATCGAGAGCAGGACCACCATGGCGACGGCGTGACCGGCGCGTTCGGTGAGGAATGCCTCGACGGGAAGGCTGGAACCGAAGAGTTCGGTCTGCGAGCGGGCGCCCACCATGATCGCGATGAGCGGGACGAGTTCGGTGGCGACGGTGATGACGGCGCTCCAGATCACTGCCTTCGCGATCGAGCGGGCCGCGTTCTTGGTCTCCTCGGCGAAGTAGACGGCGCCGCCGTACCCGTTGTACGCGAAAATTCCCTGGGTGACGGCCAGCATCAGTCCGGAGATCGCCAGTGGTGCGAGGTTGCCGGTGCTCGGATCGAGAACCTCCGGGCTGAGGAGGCTGGTCAGTGGCCGTTCCATGTGGACGAAACCGAGGACGGTGAGCAGAGCCAGCGCCGCCATCTCGACGCCCAGGAAAACCCCGGTGAGCCACGCGTTGGTGCGGATGTCGAAACATGCGGTCACGGTGGTGATCCCGACCACGACGAGCGCGGTCTGCTGCGGCGACAGGCCGTGGATCGCGACGCCCAGGTAGTCGGCGACCCCGAGGGCGAAGACGGCGATGATCAGCGGCAGGGAGATGAGACTGATGAAGAACGTGGCGACGCCGAAGGCCGGTCCGAGTGCCCGCGACACGAGCGAGTAGTCGCCGCCGGCAACGGGATACGCGGACGCGAGTTCGGCGTAGCAGAAGGCGATGAGGATGCTCACGACGCCGGCGACGAGGAACGCCCAGAACACGCCGGTGCCGAACAGGGCGAGCGCCGAACCGCCGAGGATGAAGACGCTCGACGCCGGCGAGATCGACGACAGGGTGATCAGGATGTTTCCGCCGACGCCGATGCTCCGGGAGAGCGAGGCCTCGTAGGTGCCGGGTGCGGCGGGGGGAGTGGCGGTGGGTGGCCGGGCGGTCTGGTCCATGAGCTGTCCGTTCGGGGAGGGGGAGGGGCGAAATAGTTTTTTGACAGGTCCGTCAAACAACTGGGCCGAGTGTCACAGATCACGTCGGCTAGTGTCAACGGCATGGCGCGACCGAACACTCAGAAGCAGCGGCGTTCCGAGCTCATCGAGGCGACACTCCAGGCGGGATCCGCGCACGGGCTCAGGTCGCTGTCCCTGACCGATGTCGCGAAGCGCGCGGGCCTGACGCGCGGCGCGCTGCTCTACTATTTCGACGATCTGGATTCGCTTCTCGTCGAGGCCCACCGGGCGGGCACCGAGCGCTATTGCGATCTGCGCGACGAGGCGGTGGCCGCGCAGTCGTCGTACCCCGCCAAGCTGCGGACGGCCATCGACGCCGGACTGCCGAGCGGTCCCGACGACACCCTGATGCGGTTGCTCTACGAATTCGATTTCATGACAGGCACTTCGGCGCTGCACGACGAACTTGTGCAGAAGATGTATCTGCGGCAGCTCGCGACGTACCGCGCCATCCTCGGCGACGGGCACGCGGCGGGGGAGTTCGCCGTGCGCGGCGACATCGACCAGGCGGCAATGAATCTGGTGGCCCTCGAAGACGCCTACGGGCTGCACATCGTCGGGGGAAACAGTCTCATCACCGTCGGTGCCGCGCGCGCGGCGATGCTGGGGTTCTGTGAACAGATCGGCTGCGGCGTCACGGAAGACGCCGCAGCCGAACGGGACTGACCGGGCCGGCTGCGTCGGCTACGCCGGGTGGCTGCCTGCCACCTCCGCCTCGTGGCGCACCGAGCCCGCCACCACGGTCAGCTGCACCCGCGCGGTGAGAAGGGAATCGGCGCCGGCGGTGAACGGATCACCGTCGAGGACCACGAAGTCGGCGGCCTTGCCCGTGACGAGTTGACCGGTGAGGTCGTCCCAGCGGCACGAGTAGGCGGCGTCGCGGGTGGCGTGCGCGAGCGCGTCCGCCATCGGCAGTGCGTACTCGGGCAGGTTGGGTGCGAGCCCCGGATCGATCGCGGACTTGCGCGTCGTCGCGATGTACATGTTGGGCAGCGGGGGATGCGGCGCCGTGGGGGCGTCGGACCCCAGCGCGAGGACGGCGCCCGCGGCGGTCATCTCGGGCCACGGGAACGCCCGCTCGACCCGATGATCGCCCAGCATCGCCCGCCAGTTGTCCTGAATCGCCGGATCGGCGTGGACCGGCTGCATCGACGCGACGACGCCGAGGCGCGCAAGCCGCTGCACGTTGTCTTTCGTGATCGTCTCCAGGTGCTCCATCCGGTGCCGACGCGGGCGAATCCCGTTGGCGGCGATCGCCTGTTCGAGCGCGGCGAGCGCGATCTCCGACGCCTCGTCGCCGATCGCGTGCAGCGCCACCTGCAGGCCGGCGGCATCCGCCGCGACGACCACCGGTGCCAGCGAGACGAGATCCCAGATCGGTTCGGCGTTCGTGCCGTCCGAGTACGGCTCCTTCATCGCCGCGGTGCAGCTGTCGATGACGCCGTCGATGATGATCTTGATCCCGGCCATCCGCAGCCACGGACCCTGCAGTCGCCTGTGGTGTTCCACCGCCTCGTGCACCTGGCGGACGTTCTCCTCGTCCGAGTCGGTTCGTTCGATCAGCCAGTGCCCGGCCACCCGGAGCGGCAGCGTGTCCCCGCCGGTGGCCAGCGCGCGTTCGAGCGCCTCGAGCTCGTCCGCGCCGAGCGCCATGTCGACCGCCCCGGTGACGCCGTCCGCGAGATACTGCTCGAACGCTTCCGCGAGGGCGACGTCCCGCTCGGTGTCGCTGACCAGCTTCGCGAGGGCGGGCCACACGATCTGGGTCACCGCCGTCTCGTAGAGCATGCCGGTGGCCTCGCCGGTGACGGGATCGCGCTCGATCCGGCCGCCGATCGGGTCGGGAGTGTCCGCGTCGATGCCGAGTTCGCGGAGCGCGGGCGTGTTCACCCACGCCGAGTGCACATCGTTGGAATCGAGGTACACGGGGCGGTCGGCCTCGGCCGCGTCGATCATCTGCCGCGTCGGCGGGTGCCCGTCGAGTGCCGAATACAGCCAGCTGCGTCCCAGGAGCCGGGGTGCGTCCGGGTTCTCGGCGGCGAATCGGCGGATGCGGTCCTGGATGTCGTTCAGATCGGCGGCGCTCTGCAGGTCCACCTTCTGGAGGGCCTGACCCATCATCAGCAGGTGGGTGTGGGCGTCGATGAAGCCGGGCAGGACGAAGGCCCCGCCGAGTTCGACGACGCGGGCGCCGCCGGACAGCGTGTCGGCGGTCGCGGTGTCGCCGACGTACGTGAGGCGATCGCCCTCGACGATCATCGACTCGGCCCAGGCGGGTTCGGCGGCGGTGAAGATCCGGCCGCCGCGGTAGTGGGTCGCCGTGTCGGTGTTCATGGTGTTCTCTCTTTCCGTCAGACGACGACCGAGGTGGTGTACCGGGCAGTGGGATCCTGTCCGGGTGACGCGGAGGCGCGCTCGGTGCGCGTCGACAGGCGGGCGATCGACACGATCGGCACGAGCAGGACGAGACTGATGCCCGCCAGGACGCAGCCGAACGCGACGTAGCCGACTGCGCCGGTCACGAGGGTGCCGAAGAGCGGGGCGAATGCGGACCCCACCAGATACGTCCCGAGGAGCGGGGCGGACCAGCGGCCGGACGAGTCCAGCGCGGCCGCGATGGCCACCACGTAGATGAAGGCCGCGGCGTACACCGTGTTCCAGGCGATGATGAGCACCAGATACGTCGTCGAATCGGTGGCCAGGCAGGAGCCGAGTTTGAGGGCGGCGCCGAGCACGAGGAGGACGGCGGTGGGGACGGTGCGTCCGAGGCGTGACCCGAGCGCCGTCAGGACGAGGGCGGCGCCGATGCCGCCCGCGGTGGAGAGGCTGAGGGCCAGACCCATCTGCTGTTCCGTCAGGGCGGCGTGTTCGGCGCCCATGATGCCGGACACCGCCCACAGCGAGTCCTCGCCGATCGCCCAGATCGCGAAGAGCACGAGCAGGGTGAAGCCGGCGACAGCCAGTTTCTTCTCGGTGACGCCCTCGGGCAACGGGGTCGCCGTGTGCGCGGTGCTCGCCGAGTCGTCCTCGACGGCAGGGGCGGACGGCAACCAGATGATCGTGAACACCGTCGCCAGCGCCAGCACCGCGACGATCCCGAACGCATTGGTCATGTGCAGGCCGAGGATCGGGATCAGTGCCAGTATCCCGGTAACCGCGGTGCGGTTGACGAGCCCGTTGATCCCGGACACCCGGTTCGGATTGTTCAGCGCGGCCAGGGCCGCCCCGCCGACCGCGACCGCGCCACCGGCACCGATCCCGCCGACGATGATCGCGACGCACGCGATCGGGGCCGAGTGGACGGTGGCGGCGACGGCGAATCCCGCAGCCATCACGAGGAGGCTGACGCGGCCGAGCAGGTGGCGCGAGCGCCCCGCCGCCCACCGGGTGGTCGCGAGGCAGACGAGCGCGGTGGCCAGCAGGGAGCCGGTGAGGACGGCGCCGGCGACGGTCTGGGTGATGCCGAGATCGTCCACCATCGCGATGATCATGAGCGGGATCAGATTGGCCGTGATGTAGCCGACGACGAAGACGCTGAACGTGGCGATACCGCGGCCGAGTGTCAGTGGGACGCGGACGGCGGCGGTCACGTGGGAATCCTGGGGTGGGTCAACGACAACTCCGTGTCTCGGGTGGCGGCCCGCGTGAGACGTGGGTCACTTAGCGAATGGGATTCGTTAAGTATGCGGAGGGCGCGCCCCGTACGCAAGGGGTCAAACGAACTCAATTCGTTAATGTTGAGTTTCGGCGTCGCCCGAGGGTCGACGTCTGACACAATGGAGTAGTCGTCCGTGCTTCGCTGGCCAACTTGTCCAGCGCTATCCCGATCCCGACCGGTCAGGGTGGCACGGACCCGACCGCAATGCGCAGGAGCCGACATGACCGTTCCCGTTCGCTGGATGCTGTCCCAGCCGGACCTGGCTCTCGAGCTGAAGGGTGGCGCCGCCGGTCTCGGGAACGAGATCACGTTCGCCCACACCACCGAACTGCAAGACCCCTTCCGGTGGCTCTCCGGCGGCGAATTGCTCCTCACCACCGGCATCCGGCTTCCGCTGACCGCCGCCGACCGGGCCCGATACCTGCGCGGCCTCGGTGAAGCCGGGGTGGCGGCGGTGGGGTTCGGCACTGGTCTCTCCCATCCGGAGGTCCCCGAGGACCTCGTGGCCGTCGCCGACGAGATCGGGCTGCCACTGCTCGAGGTGCCGTTGCCGACACCCTTCGCGGCCGTGGTCAAGCGGGTCATGAACCGACTCGCGGAGCAGGAGTACGAGGCGGTGCTGCGCGCGTCCCGGGCCCAACCGCGGATGACCCGGGCCGTCATCCAGGGCGGCACCGGCGCCACCGTGCGCGAGCTGGCCGTCGCCACGTCGGCCACCGTCCTGCTCCTCGACCTGTCCGGCCGGGTGCTGGAATCCCATCCGGCGCAGCCCGCGGAGGATGTGATCGGGGAACTACGGGACGTGCTGGAAGCGGGTACCGGCGGGGCGTCGAGCAGCGTGTCGCTGGCACGGTCGGGCGCGTCGATCACCGTGCAGCAGATCAGCGTCGGCAGCACACCGCACGGACACCTCGCCGTGATCAGCCCCACCGCGCTCAGCCACGTCGACCAGATCCTGCTCGGTCACGCGAACTCGTTGCTCGCCTTGGATTTCGAGAAGCCGGTCCGACTTCGGACCGCACAGAACCGGCTCAACTCGCACGCCCTCGGCCTGCTGCTCACCGAGGACCGCGACCTCGCGCCCGCCTGGTCGCAGATCCGGCACGCCGCGGACGCGGACGGGATGGTCCGCGGACTCACGGTCGTGGCCGAGACACCGGCACTCGCGGAACGGGTGGAGTCGGCGGTCGCGGTCGCCATGAACAAGGCCGGGCGGCAGCTCTTCTCGCGCCGTCACGACACGCGGGTCACGGTTCTGCTGCGGGGAACCGACGACGTGGACTTCGCGCGGGCGATGCTGCGCGGGCTGTCCGGGCCGGCGCGGAAGGCGATCCGTGCGGGGCTGAGCGGGAAGCGGGAGGTCGCCGGTCTGGTGGCGGCCATCGAACAGTCCCACCTCGCCGCGTCGGCCGCCGAGGCGGGGGCCGAGCCGTTGGAGTTCGCGGCGCTGACCGGTAGCGCGCTGCTCGCCTTCAGCTCGACGCGGGAGGTGCTGAACTCCCTGGCGGACACGATGATCGCGCCGATCGACGATTACGACCGCACCAACGGCACGGAACTGCTGGGATCGCTGCGGGCGTTCCTCGAGGCGAACGGGCACTGGGAGTCGGCGGCCGCGGCGATGGGCGTGCACCGGCACACCCTGCGCAGCCGCATGGCGCGGATCGAGTCGTTGATCGACTGCAGGCTGGACGTGGCGCGGGTGCGCGCCGAACTGCTGCTCGCGATCATCGCCCGGCAGTCGTGACTGCCGGGCGATGATCGGACGGGATTACTTTCCGAGGCGGGCGACGATGTCCGCGGCGGTGCGCTGACCCATCCGCACGGCGCCGTCCACGTGCTGGTAGCCCTCGGCGGCGATGTCCGAGCAGGAGAAGTGGAACGGTCCGACCGGCGTCCGCGTGTCCTTGCCGTACCGGTGCAGACCGCCGAGGTCGAAGCTCGCGGCGTACGCACCCCGGGTCCATTCCTCGGAGCCCCAGTCGGACTCGTAGTAGACGACCGGCTCGGCGGCCTTCGGTCCGAGGTAGCGGGCAAGCGAACCGAGGATGGTGGCCCGACGCTCCTCTTCGCTCAATTCGAACATCGCGTCGGCCTTCTCGTCCGACACGAACGCGACGAGGGTTCCCCGGGTGTCCCCGTGGTTGGTGTTGTCGTACACCTCCTGGACGACCTCGGAGGCGCCGAATCCGGTGCCGGCGAGTCCGTCCTCACGCCAGAACGGGGTCTCGTACACGGCGTGCACCTTGATGACGAGTCCCAGCGACTGGTGCTGGTGCATCTGGTGCTGGCGCCGCGGCAGCGGCGGGTCGTAGGAGATGCGGGAGTACAGGTTCGGCGGGACGGCGAGCACGACGCGGGCCGCTTCCACGCGAATGTCCCCGTCCGCCAGCACGACTGCGCCGTCCTCGCTCCACTGGACGGTGCGCACCGGCGCGTTCAGGAAGACGTCGTCGCCGAGGGCGGCCGCCATCCGGATCGACACCTGCTGCATGCCGCCGATGACGCGCTTGTCGAGGATGAAGTCCTCGTCCACCAGGTGCGAGAACGATCCGGCGGACGCGGCCATGAGCACCGCCTGCAGTGCGGAGAACGAGTGTGCGGGCTTGGTCAGCATGCCACCTGCGATGAACAGGCCGATGTTGTCGCGGGCCTCGGCGTCGTCGGACTGCTCGATCAGCCAGTGCTTGAACGAGATCGTGTCCAGTTCGCGGGCCAGCGGGTGCGCCCAGGGCTCCTCGGCCCCGACCTGCGCGGCGAGGTCGTCGAGGATCTGGATCAGCCGGTCCATCTCCTTACGGGTCGTCTCGTCGACGGGGAAGGATTCGCCGGTGTAGCGGGTGCGTTCGCCGGCGGCGGAGATGTAGACGGACTCACCCTCGCGGTACCGGTCGAACGTCTCGAGTCCGAGTTCGTCGAGCAGGGAGATGAGCGTCGTCTGGTCGGGGGAGACCCACTGGCCGCCGATCTCCAGCATCGCGCCGTCGATGGTGTCGGTCCAGGTCCGACCTCCCACGCGGTCGCGCGCCTCCAGGACCGCGACGGACAGCCCCGCCTTGCGCAGCGCGGTGGCCGCGGCCAGGCCGGACGGGCCGGCGCCGACGATGGCGACATCACGTTGGAGAGTAGGCACTTTCGAGCTCCTTTGGTTGAAGTGCTTGAGGTGGATGAATGGTGGATCTGGTCAGTGGCGGGTGAGCGCGAGCGACAGTTCGGCGTCGATGACGCAGATGCTCGAGTTGTCCACGCGGTCGTGGCTCCGCAGCTCGCCGAGCATCTGTGCCAGGCGGTCCGCGGCGGTGGTGTGTTCGGTCAGCCAGTGAGCGACGGCGTCGGCGGCGGACGTCGCGGGCGAGGCGTCGCGCAGCACCAGTCCGATCAGGCCGTGCCAGTGCTCCTGCAGGTTGTCGACGAGAACGGCTCCCGCCATCGCCTCCCAGTAGGCGGTCCCGGTCTCGCCGACGGAGAACCGTTCCGACAGCCAGTCGAGGCCCACCACGCGGCCGAATTCGCGGTACGTCTCGGCGACCTGGGTGATCGGCAGGCCGAGCGACTGCGCCGTGGTCTCCAGCGCGAAGCCCTGCGCCAGGATTCGCAGCGTACCCAGGTCCTGGGCGGGGGCACCGGTGAGGCGGGGCAGTGCCGCGGCGAGTTCCTGGACCGGCTTGGCGAAGCGCTCGATCAGCTGCTGCGCATCCGTGCCGGCGGTGCGATGCCGCAGCAGCCACGACGTGGTGCGTTCGATCAGGTCCTGGATGCCGAAGTGCAGGTTCAGCCGGGTCCGGTGGGATGCGCCGGGCAGGGTGAGGACCTCGTTCCACAGGCGGTCGATGTCGAACACCTGCCGCACCACCGCGTACGCGACGGTGATCTCGGGGGTGCCGACGCCGAGCCGCTCCTCGAGGCGGTGGATCAGGCCGGGTCCGACACGGTCGATCATGTCGCCGGCCACGATCACGGCCACGATCTCCCTGGCGAGCCGGTGACCGCTGATCTGCTGGGGGACGCGTTCGCGGATGGAGGCCGGGAAGTAGTCGGCGAGAACACCGTCGAACACGACGTCGTCGAGCACGGGGGAGGCGAGCAGTTCGGTGACGACGAGGTTCTTCGACTGTGCGAGCAGAACCGCGATCTCCGGCCGGACCAGTCCCTGGCCCGCGCGGTGCCGCGCCGACAGTTCCGCCGCCGACGGCAGGACCTCCGCGGACCGGCTGATCCCGGCGTCCCGCTCGAGGTTCTCGATCAGCCGCTCGTGGCGTCCGAGCAGGAACGGTGCGTGGACCTCGGCGAGGCTGATGGCGAGGGTCTGGGAGGCGGCGTCGGCGAGCACCGATTCGCCGATCTCGTCCTGGACGCGGGCGAGCAGCGTGTTCCGTTCCTCGGCGGGGAGTTCGCCGGCCGCCACGGCCGCGTCCAGCGCGACCTTCAGGTTCACTTCCCGGTCCGACGTGGCGACCCCGGTGGCGTTGTCGATGAAGTCGGCATTGATCCGGCCGCCGTTCAGCGCGTACTCGATGCGGGCGCGCTGCGTGAGGCCGAGGTTGCCGCCCTCACCGATCACCGCGGCGCGCACATCGCTCGCCGCCACCCGGACGGCGTCGTTGGCCGGGTCGGCGGCGTCGGCGTGCCCCTCGGTGGAAGCCTTGACGTACGTTCCGATTCCGCCGTTCCACAGCAGATCCACGTCCGCGGTCAGCAGCGCCTTCACCACCTCGTGCGGCGGGAGTTCGGTGGCGGTGACGCCGAGGCGTTCACGCACCTGCGGCGACAGCGGGATCTTCTTCGCCGTCCGCGGCCACACGCCGCCACCCGCCGAGACGAGGCTCCGGTCGTAGTCGTCCCAACTGCTGCCGGGCACGGACGCGAGGCGCTCGCGCTCGCGGTAGGACGCCTCGGAATCCGGTTCGGGATCGAGGAAGATGTGCCGGTGGTCGAACGCGCCGACCAATCGGATGGCGCGGCTGAGCAGCATCCCGTTGCCGAACACGTCGCCGGACATGTCGCCGATGCCGACCACCGTGAACGCGTCGGTGTCGACGTTCTTGCCCATCTCGGCGAAATGCCTGCGGACGGAAACCCATCCGCCGCGCGCCGTGATGCCCATCGCCTTGTGGTCGTAGCCGGCGGAGCCGCCGGACGCGAACGCGTCGCCGAGCCAGAAGCCGCGACGCGTCGCGATGCTGTTGGCCAGGTCGGAGAATCGGGCCGTGCCCTTGTCGGCGGCCACCACCAGATACGGGTCGGCGTCGTCGTAGATCACCGTGTCGCGGGGGTGGACCACCTCGCCGTCGACGATGTCGTCGGTGACGTCGAGCAGTCCGTCGATGAAACTCGTGTACGCCGCGCGGACCGCGTCGGGCGTCGTCTCGGTGCGCACCACGAACGCGCCCTTCGCGCCCATCGGAACGATCAGCGAGTTCTTCACGTGCTGTGTCTTCATCAGACCCAGAACCTCGGTGCGGAAGTCGTCCTTGCGGTCCGACCACCGCAGGCCGCCGCGCGAGACCGGACCGCTGCGGACATGGCTGCCCTCGACGATCGGCGAGTGCACGAAGATCTCGCGGTACGGGGTCACGGCCGCGGACAGCGACAGCAGCGACGGGTCGATCTTGAACGCGGCGGGGGCGGCGCTGATCGTGCGGTCGTGCTGGAACCAGTTGGTGCGCAGCACCGCCGACGTGAACGACAGCAGGCCGCGGAGCAGACGGTCCTCGTCCAGCGTCGCGGTGCGGTCGATCGCGTCGAGCAGCACGCGCTCCGCATCCGCGACGGCGCTCTCACGGTCGGGGCCGGTGGCAGCGGGATCGAAACGGGCGGTGAACAGGTCGCGGAATCCGCGCACGAAATCGTTGTGCCGCAACAGGATCGCCACGATGTTGGGTTCCGACAGTCCCAGCCCCACCTGACTGAGGTAGCGGCATGCCGCCCGGACCAGGACGGCGTCCGTCCACGTCAGGTTCGCCGCGGCGACGAGGCGGGTGAATCCGTCGACCTCCAGATGTCCGGCGGCCGCGGCCTCGAACGCGTCGGACAGCAGGCCCGGAGTCTCGGCGTCCCAGGCGAAGTCGCCGGTGCTGAAATCGAACCGGTGGACCAGCGGGCTGCCGGGCTCGCCCGCGGGCAGCTGTTCGTGGGACGCGACCCGCAACCCGAGGTCCGCGAACAGTGCGACCAACTCGGCGAGCAACGGGGTGCCCTGCGGCCAGACCATGACGGCGGCCGGCTCGGGCAGTGCATCCGCGGTGTCGACGAATCGCAGCCGCGGAGTGGTCCCTCCGGACGCCAGGACCGCGCTCGACACGGCGGCCTCGTCCTGGCGTGGACGGGGTGTGTCGGTCGTGCTCGGAATGACACCGGTATAGCTCATCGTGTGGCTCCTGACCCCTGATCTGGCAAACGCGTGACTTGGGAACCAGTGTGTCGAGAAGAGACGCACGCCACATCCGACGAAGTGGAGCGTCGTGCGGCGACGGACGCGACGTTTCGGAGCCCGTGAGTACTTGTCAACCGCGGGCGGTTAACAAGTACTCACAGCTCGCCAGGTGGAGACCGCTGCGGTGCCGAGCAGTCCGCCGGTGATCACGAAGATCGACGACGTGCCCGCGACCCCCGCCGCGGCGCCTGCGGCCAGCGGAATCAGTACCTGCCCGAGCCGGTTTCCGGTCAGGCGCAGCGACAACGCGGCGGCCCTGTTGGCGGCGGTGACGAGCCCTGCCACCCAGGTCATCGTCAGTGGTTGACCGATGCCCCAGAAGAATCCGGCCACGACGAGGAGCAGCGCCATCCCGACCGGGTCGGGCACGAACGGCAGCAGGGCGGTGGGCAGCGCCGAGCACAGCGTGGCGGAGATCAGCAGCTTCTGCCGCGACACCCGGGTGAGCAGCCACGGCAGGAACGCGCGTGACACGATCGACGCCGCGGTCCGCGCGGTCAGCAACAACGACACCAGCAGAACGCTGAAACCGAACTCGTGCCCGAGGACGGGGAGGTACGCGACGACGACGTCGACCGACGCCAGCACGATCAGACTGCTGAACACGGCCGGCCGCATCCCCGTCGTCGAGATCATGCTGAATACGGACTGCCGGTCGCCGGGCGACGGCAGCTCCGCTGCTTGCGGGCGTTCGCGTATCGGCCAGGCGAACGGGATCGCGGCCAGCGACACCACACCCATCACCGTCAACGCCAGAGTGGTTTCGACGGCGCCGCCGTCCGAGCTTCCCGCCGCGATCAGTCCGACGAGCGGGACACCGATGGCCTGGCCGACCGAGACGCCGAGCGTCAATCCGGCGAAACCCCGATCCAGTTCACCGGGTGGGGAGAGGAGCGTGATGAATCCCTGCCCGGCGACGGTCACGAGGATCTGGCCGAACCCGAGGACGACATTGCCGAGCGCGAGGACGATCAGGTCGCCGCTCGCCGCAATCACCAGGACACCCAGTGCGGTCAGCAGCACACCGGTCCGCAGGACCGCGGCGGCGTGCCGCCGGTCCACGGCGCGTCCGATCCGGACCGCGACGAGCAGCGGTGCCAGCGAGAACAGGGCGGTGACGATGCCGATCGTGACGGCGTCGCCGCCGAGCGCGAGGACGCGGTAGGAGACGAGAACGCGGACAGCGTGATAGACGGCCTGGAGGAGAGCAGTGGCAATGCAGACGTTGCGGAACCAGTGCTTCACCAGGTCATCCGTTGATCACCCGGCGATCGCCGAGCGGCGCCTGCAACGGGACTTCGAGGGTGCCGAACACGGCGACGAGAATGCACATCTTGTCGGCGGCCTCCGGGAGGGTGCCGGTGCGCAGCGAGATGGTGACGGTGGTGTCGGTTTCGGTGACGGTCGCGTCTGCGCCGTAGCACTCCGGGGTTCCGGTGACGAAGTGGATCGCCACCTTGTTGCCGTCCGCGCGGGACCACGACTCGAACGGTGTCGGATTCGCCCGGACGATGTCAGGGCGCGACTCGAAGACGGTGCCGAATTCGTCGCCGGGCACTTCGGAGGGAATCGGCATTCCCGACGACGGATTGGTCGGGCTGGGATCCACTGCGGACGCGATCTCCGGGGGAATCGTCGGTTCGTCGGTGCTCGAACCGGACCCGCATCCGGCGAGGGCGAGGCAGGCCAGCACTGCGAGGGCGATTACGCGCATATGCCACGGTAACCTCATCCCGCGAGCAGGCCGGAGACCAGCGCAATCCCCGGAATCGCAGCCAAAGTCGTGACGAAAGCGGTGTCTCGCGCCAGCACCGTTCCCACCCCGTACCGGCTTGCGTAGACGAAGACGTTCTGTGCCGTGGGCAGCGTCGCCACCACCACGATGGCGAACAGTTCGTGGCCGTCGAGCCCGAGCAGATAACGCGCCATCAGGTAGGCCAGCACCGGTTGCACCACGATCTTGAGCACCGACGCCAGCGCGACGTCGCGTCGCGGGCTCGTCCCCTTCTCCAGCACCCGCACCCCGTACAGCGAGATGCCGAACGCGAGCAGCGCACCCGGCACCGACGCGCCACCCATGAGCCGGAACGGCTGCATCAGGGCTTCCGGGGGTGTCCAGCCGAGGAGTGCGATCAGCAGTCCCGCGGCACCCGCCACGACGATCGGGTTCTTGAACGGTGCGGTGATCGTGTCGAGCCGCGACGCGCCGCGTCGGAGCGTGGTGACATCGAGGATGGTGAGGGCGATGGGGGAGTACGCGATGATCTGGAACAGCAGCAGCGGCGCCACGAACGACGCGTCCCCCAGGACGAACACCGCGATGGGAATGCCGAGATTCGCGGAGTTCACGTACGACGCCGACAGTGCGCCGATCGTCAGTTCCGGAAGGGACCTGCGCAACCACACTCTCGCGACGACCATGTACAGTGCGCCGACCGTCAATGCCGTGACAGCCGCGACGGCGAGTGTGGGCGAGAAGATCACGGAGAGGTCGGACGATGCGAGTGAATCGAACAGCAGCGCCGGTGTGGCGACGAAGAACACCAGCCTGCCCAGGACGGTTTCGCCCTCCGCGCCCAGCGTCCCGCGACGGCCGAGCAGATAGCCGATGGCGATGATGACGAATATGACGGTGAATCCCGCAACCACTCCCGACACGCTGCGGGGCACCTCCTCGACAGGTATGCCCCTGTCGGCAAACCTTCCGAAGTCTAGTGCTCGGCGTTCGGGTGGGTGACAATAGCGTCCGGTCGGGGAGATCGTCTGTGCGCGCGTTCCGTCGCGCTCGAGGAGTCGCAATGCTGCGTCGAACGACCGTCCTCTGTGCGCTGTTCTGCGCGTGGACCCTCGCCTGGGGCGCGGCTCCCGTGGCGTCGGCGCTGGCCCCGCCGTCGAGTGGGGATCCGCAACTGATCGCGCTCGCCGGGCAGGTCCTCGGGCGCAGCTACCGCGAGAACGCGAGCGTCGCGTACATCGACGCGTCCGGCACCCGGTTCGCGAATTTCGGGGCCACCGAAGACACCGACTACGAGATCGGTTCCGTCACCAAGACGTTCACCGCGGAACTGTTCGTCGACGCCGTCGCCCGGGGGGAGGTGCGCGAGGACACGAGGGCCGGGGAGGTGCTGCCGTTGCAGGGCGCACCGGTCGGCGACGTGACACTGCTCGAGCTGGCGTCCCACACGTCCGGGCTGGCGCAGTTCCCGATGAGCACCGACACCGTGGTGGCCGTCGGGCACTGGGTGGTCGCGTCCAACCCGTTCACGTACGACCGGGACACCCTGCTGCAGCAACTGCAGTCGGCGCCCCTCACTACCCGCGGCACGTACTCGTACTCGACCGTCGGCTTCGCGCTGCTCGGCCAGGCGCTGGCCGCGGCCGCGCACACCGATTACCCGTCGCTGCTCCGCGAGCGCATGCTCGCCCCCCTCGGGCTGTCGCAGTCGTGGATGCCGCTCACCACCGCCGACCTGCCCCCGAACGTCACCCGCGGATTCGACGTCCTGCACCGGTCGCAGGACCCGTGGCCGCTGGACGCCTACGCCCCGGCAGGCGGGTTGCGGTCGACCGCGAACGACATGTCGACCTACGTCCGGGCGCTCCTCGACGGAACGGTCCCCGGGAGCGCGGCCATGGATCCGCGGTGGATCGGCGACAACTACCGCGCGCTGACGTGGTCGATCGTCCCGTTCGAAGGCCGCGACTACACGCTGCACGGCGGCGCGACCGGCGGTTTCCAGTGCACGGTCGTGCTCGACCGCGAGAACGACCGCGGGCTCGTCATCCTCACCGACACCATCGGCGGACTCGAGCAGCAGGGTCTGGAGATCCTCGCCCACACCCCCATGTGAGTGTTTTCGCGTCCCGGGGCACACATTGTCACTCACGTGCCTGGGTACCCCCGCTGGGTATGTCCGGTTACAGTGGTCGTGTGGAGACGGCAACCGGGCGGAGGCACACAGTCGTGGCGCGTGCCGCGCTGCTGATCGCCGTCGCCGCCGGGGTGCTCCTCATGCACAGCCTGATCGCGCCGACCGCGATTGCCGCGGCACACGAGCAGCCCTCGGCCACCGCGTCCCACTCCGAAGACCCCCACGGTTGCGGCGGGGACGGATGCGAGCAACCCCACCTCACCGGACATCAGTGTGCCGGCGTGATCGTGGTGATCGCCGCGCTGACGTCGGTGATGTTGCTGTGGTGGCATTCCGTGGATCCTGCCGCGCGACGGTCGCGGGTGAGCGCCGACCGTGTGCAGTCGGGGCGCGGACCGCCGCCGTGGACGGTGCTTTCTTTGGCGGAACTCTCGATTCTGCGGGTGTGACAGGGAGCCCGGGGCGTGTGCCCCGGCGGATCCGACTGTCATTTCCCGAATCGATTTCGAGGAGTTCCCCATGCGTACCACCATCACTGCCCTGATCGCCGCCGCGACAGGTGCGGCTCTCGTCCTGACCGGCTGCGGCACCGACTCGGCAGGCACCTCGTCGACGTCCGGTGCGTCGACCTCAGCCGTCGAATCGCAGACGCAATTCAACGACGCCGACGTCGCGTTCCTGGAAGGGATGTACCCGCATCACGCGCAGGCGGTGGAGATGTCCGACATGGTCGCCGGTCACACCGACAACGCCGAGGTGGTCGCTCTCGCCGCCGCGATCAAGGCGGCGCAGCAACCCGAGATGGACCGGATGACCACCTGGCTCCAGCAGTGGGGACAACCGGTTCCGACGCCCGACATGTCCGGCATGCACGACATGAACCATGGCGCCGGAATGATGTCGGCCGATCAGATGGACGCCCTGACGGCATTGTCGGGCACGGAGTTCGACCGGCAATGGCTGACCATGATGATCGCGCACCACGAGGGCGCGATCGATATGGCGAACACCGAACTGGCCGACGGTGAGAACCCGGAGGCCAGGCAGATGGCCACGGACATCGTGACCGCTCAGCAGAAGGAGATCACCGACATGCAGGCCGCGCTCGGCTGACCGGAATGACGAAAGGCCGCGTAATCCGAGGATTACGCGGCCTTTTCGGTGCTTACGTGAGTTACCGGCTCGTGAAGGGCAGCAGAGCCATCTCGCGAGCGTTCTTGACGGCGACGGCAACCTGGCGCTGCTGCTGCGGGGTCAGGCCCGTGACGCGGCGGCTACGGATCTTGCCGCGGTCCGAGATGAACGTGCGGAGGAGGTTGATGTCCTTGTAATCGACGTACTCGATCTTGGCCGCGAACAACGGGTTCTTCTTGGGCTTGCGGCCCTCGACGGGACGCGGCTTCTTCGACGGTGCTCTCTTGACTGCCATCTGCTTCCTTTACCAGCTCGACTTGTGGACGCCTGGCAGCTCCCCGCGGTGCGCCATCTCGCGAACACGCACGCGAGAGAGCCCGAACTTCCTCAGGTGGCCGCGCGGACGTCCATCCGCAGCGTCTCGATTGCGTAATCGTACCGGACTCGCGTCGCGGGGCAGACGCTGCAGTGCCGCCCGGGCCTGCGCGCGCTCGTCTGCGCTGCTCGATGGACGGCGGATGGTCTCCTTCAGCTCCGCGCGGCGCTCGGCCCAGCGTGCCACGACGATCTTGCGTTGCTCGTTCTTCGCGATCTTCGACTTCTTGGCCATGTGCGGTGTCTTCTACTTCTCTTCTCGGAAATCGACGTGCTTCCGCACGACCGGGTCGTACTTCTTCATCACCAGACGGTCGGGGTCGTTGCGGCGGTTCTTGCGGGTCACGTACGTGTATCCGGTGTCTGCCGTCGACTTCAGTTTCACGATCGGGCGGATCTCGTTGCGGGCGGCCATCAGATCTTGTCCCCGCGGGCGCGGATCCGGGCGACGACGGCCTCGATGCCGTCCCGGTCGATGGTTTTGATGCCCTTGGCGGAGAGCGTGAGGGTGACCCGTCTGCCCTCGCTGGGCAGGAGGTACGTCTTCTTCTGGATGTTCGGATCCCAGCGCCGGTTGGTGCGCTTGTGGGAGTGCGACACCGACTTGCCGAATCCTGGCTGGCGTCCGGTCACCTGGCAGTGCGCCGACATGGGCGTTCCTCTCTGTCCCCTCGCGGAACCGCCGCAAGGGTTATGACAATCATTTTCGACAATGGCGAGATTCCAATGTAGCGTTCCGTCCACGTAATGACAATCGTTATCGAAAGGGTGCTCGTGAGTGAGATACTCGACGGCCGGACGCCGCTGATCCTGGTTTCCGGTTGGAACGGCCCCGCCGAGGACGCGGCGCGGTCGCTGCTCCGCGAAGGCACCGTCGTCGTGCATCACGACCTCGACCTCGTGCACGAAGGCGTCGTGCGCCGCACCGTCACGACGCTGGAGTCGGGGGCGCCGCGCGAGCGCCTCGGCATCCTCGAACTGGCGCACGGTTGCATCTCCTGCACGCTGCGCGAGGACCTACTCCCGCTGCTCCGCCGCCTGCACACCCGCAGTTCGGTGCAGCGCATCGTGCTGCACCTCGACCGCCGGCTCGAACCCGAGGCGGTGTGCTGGGCGGTCGAGCACGTGGCGGTGTCCGGTGTGGTGGGGCAGATCGACGGTCCGGCATCGCGGGACGTGCGCGTCGACGGCGTCGTCACCTGCGTCGACGCGGCATCGTGGCTGGCCGACGCCACCGGCGACGAAGCACTGGACGACGACCGCACCGTCGCGCAGGTCGCGGTCGGGCAGGTGGACTTCGCCGACGCCCTGGTGGTGTCGGGCAGTGCCGGCGACGGCTGGCAGCAGGCCAGGCTCCACGCCGTCCTGGCCCGGTTGGCACCAGGCGCGCCGATCATCTGGAACGGGGAGGCGCCCGACGTCGAGCGCCTGCTCCGCGACATCCCGGCCGGCGCGCGGCGCGGTGAGCCGTCCCACGCCCACTCGCCGCTGCTGCGCGGACAGCCGCCGCTGTCCCACGACTGCGGCGTCATGCTCGTCGAGTTCACCGCCACCCGGCCGTTCCATCCGGAGCGACTGCACGAGGCCGTCGACGTGCTCCTCGACGGGGTCGTCACGTCTCGCGGCCGCGTGTGGGTCGCGACGCAGCCGGACGAGGCTCTGTGGCTCGAGTCGGCCGGTGGGGGACTGCGGGTGGCCAGTGCCGACCGCTGGCTGGCCGCGATGACCGCGGAGGAACAGGAACAGGTCGGGGTCGCGCGCCGCGCGATGGCCGCGCTGTGCTGGGACGAGCGCTTCGGCGACCGGCACACGTCGATGGTGGTGCTGGTGCATGCGGCCGACCCCACCGAGATCGACCGCACGCTGCAGTGGGCGCTCGTCACCGACGACGAACTCGCGGACGAGGCGGCCTGGCAGTCGTGGCCCGACCCGTTCGGGCAGTTCCACGAAGACCCCTGCGAGAGCAGCGAATCACCCTACGCAGAACCCGAATCGAGAGAGGGACACGAATGAAGCCCCACATCCACCCCGACTACCACCCCGTGGTGTTCCAGGACGCGAGCACCGGAACCACGTTTCTCACGCGGTCGACGGTGACCAGCGACCGCACCGCCCTGTGGGCGGACGGCAACACCTATCCGCTGGTGGTCGCGGACGTGACCAGCGAGTCGCACCCGTTCTGGACCGGCGCGCAGCGAGTGATGGACACCGCGGGCCGCGTCGAGAAGTTCGAACGCCGCTACGGAGTGCGCAAGCGCCCGTGAGTGCTTGTCAACCGCCCGCGGTTAACAAGTACTCACGGGTCGACGACGAAGGAGGAGACACACCATGGCAGTACCGAAACGCAGAATGTCGCGGTCCAATACGCGCAGCCGGAGATCGCAGTGGAAGGCCCAGGCACCCGACCTCGTCGAGGTGACGGTGGGCGGCGCGACGCATCGCGTGCCGCGCCGGCTGGTGAAGGCCGTGAAGCTGGGATTGGTGGACCCGGCCGGGAAGTGACGCTCCCCGTGCGAACCTTGGCGGGTGCTGCTGTACATCCTGGAACTGGTGGGCATCGCGGTGTTCGCGGCCTCGGGCGCCCTGGTGGGGGTGACGAAGCGCCTCGACATCTTCGGTGTGTGCGTGGTCGGTGTCTTCACCGCTCTCGGTGGCGGCATCGTCCGCGACGTCCTGCTGGGCATCCATCCGCCGACGTCGCTGGGTAGCTGGCCGAACCTCGGCACGTCGTTCGGCATGTCGTTGCTGGTGTTCTTCCTGCATTCGACTGTCGGGCGACTCCGCCGGGAGATCCTGGTCCTCGACGCTCTGGGCATGGGCCTGTTCGCGAGCACGGGCGCGGTGATCGCGCTCGACCACGGGGCGAGCCCGCTCGCGTCGTGTCTCATCGGCGGGACGGCGGCGATCGGCGGCGGGATCCTGCGCGACGTGCTGGTGAACGAGGTCCCGTTGCTGCTGCAGCGGGACTTCTACGCGGTGCCGGCGCTGCTCGGTTCGGCGTTGGTGGTCGTGGTGAGCGAGTGGGGTTCGGGCACCGACGTGGCGCTGGTGGTGGGCACCGTGTTCGCGTCGGCGCTGCGGGTGCTGGCGCTGTGGCGGAACTGGGGTCTGCCGGGTCCGCGGGTCCTCGAGTGACCGCCGCCAGGGCACTTCGATGATCCCTTCTCAGACATATCTCAGTTGATCGGGCCAAACTGTCGGGTATGCGCATTTTGGTGGTCGACGACGATCGCGCCGTGAGGGAGTCCTTACGGCGGTCCCTCAGCTTCAACGGGTACTCGGTGGAACTGGCCGTCGACGGTATCGATGCTCTCGAGAAGGTGGCGAACGCGCGCCCCGACGCGCTCGTACTCGATGTGATGATGCCGCGCCTGGACGGTCTCGAGGTGTGCCGACGGCTGCGGAGTACCGGCGACGACCTGCCGATTCTCGTCCTCACGGCGCGCGACTCCGTGTCGGAGCGGGTGTCGGGCCTGGACGCCGGAGCCGACGACTACCTGCCGAAACCCTTCGCCCTGGAGGAGTTACTGGCCCGGCTGCGCGCACTGCTGCGCCGCGCCGCGCCGGAGCCGGGCATCGACTCGGAGAAGATGACGTTCGAGGACCTCACGCTCGACCCGGTCACCCGCGAGGTGACGCGTGGCGAGCGGTCCATCAGCCTCACCCGCACCGAGTTCTCGCTCCTCGAGATGCTGATGGCCAACCCGCGCCGGGTACTCACCCGCGGTCGCATCCTCGAGGAGGTGTGGGGTTACGACTTCCCGACGTCCGGCAACGCGCTGGAGGTCTACGTCGGGTATCTGCGCCGCAAGACGGAGGCGGACGGCGAGACCCGCCTGTTGCACACCGTCCGCGGAGTCGGCTACGTGCTGCGGGAGACTCCTCCGTGATGGCAGTTCCGTTCCACAAGACCGCCGACAAGTCGGGGTCGGCGAAGCACGACTCGCACCACATTTCCCGGCACCCCACAGGCCCGATCCCGTTACCGCCCGAGATGCGACCTCCGATGCCGTTGACGCGGTCGGTGTCGTTGCGGTGGCGGGTGACGCTGCTCGCCGCGTCCGTGGTGGCCATCGCGGTGGCAGTCATGGCGATCGCGGCGTACGCCGTGGTGTCGCGGGCTCTGTACGCGGATGTCGACAACCAGTTGCGCACCCGCGCGTCGGCGCTCATCGACAGCAATCTCGTGACGTTCGATCCGCGCTACATCGCGGGCGCGACGCTGTACACGACGGACATCAGTGTGGCGCTGATCTTCCCGGACCTCGACACGTACACGCCGCCGGGGTCGAGTGTCCCCATCGGTGAACCCGAACTGTCCGTGGCCCGCGGCGAGCGCGACACGTCGTTGCGTACGGCGGACAATCAGCGGGTGCTGGCCGAGCGCACCCAGGACGGCAGCACCCTGGTGATCGCGCAGCGCCTGGCGCCGACGGGCGCCGTGCTCGACCGGCTCGCCTGGGTGCTGTTCATCGTCGGCGGGTGCGGAGTGGTCCTCGCGGCCGCCGCCGGAACGACGGTGGGGCGCACCGGTCTGCGTCCGATCGCCCGGCTCACCGCCGCCACGGAACGGGTGGCCCGGACCGACGACCTGACGCCCATGCCGGTGACGGGCAACGACGAACTCGCCCGGCTCACCGAGAGTTTCAACACGATGCTGAGGGCGCTCGCGGAATCGCGGGAGCGGCAGAGCAGGCTCGTCGCCGACGCCGGACACGAACTGCGGACGCCGCTCACGTCGTTGCGTACCAACATGGAGTTGCTGATCGCGTCGAGTCGTCCTGGCGCACCGCATATTCCGGACGAGGACATGGCCGAATTGCGCACCGATGTGGTGGCGCAGATCGAGGAGCTCTCGCAGCTGGTGGGCGACCTCGTGGATCTCGCCCGCGAGGACGCACCGGAAACCGTCTTCGAGAGAGTCGATCTCAGTGAAGTGGTGGATCGGAGTCTCGAGCGGGCACGCCGCCGGCGCAACGAGATCGACTTCACCGCCGTCACCGTTCCCTGGTTCGTCTACGGCGACCATGCGGGACTGTCGCGGGCGGTGCTCAACGTGCTCGACAACGCGGCAAAGTGGAGTCCCACCGGTGAGCAGGTGCGCGTGGCGATGAAGCCGGCAGGCGACGGACTTCTCGAGCTGACGGTCGACGACGCGGGCCCGGGCATTCCGGAGGAGGATCGGGAGCTGGTGTTCGACCGCTTCTACCGATCGACGGCGTCGCGCTCGATGCCCGGCTCCGGGCTGGGACTGGCGATCGTCAGGCAGGTGGTGGTCAAGCACGGCGGCACGATCGCCGTCGACGTCTCGGAACGGGGCGGTGCGCTCATCCGGATCGTCCTTCCGGGTGAACCCGGAGCGGAATAGTCTCAGGGTCACGGCTAACTCAAAGGCCGGTCTCAGGACCTTCTCAGTCCCACCGGGCACTCTCGTACACAGAGACGGTGCGACTGCCCCTGCGGGCGGTCGCGGGAGATGGAAGTGATGCGATGACCGAAGATCGAAACAGTCACGACGGCAACAGCCGCGACAATGCGGGTGGCGACCAGGGCGCGCGCCCCGATCAGCCTGCCCACCCGCAGGCGGCGCCGGGTCACCACCCGACCGAACAGTTTCCGGCCACTCCGCAGAACCCCGCGGGCGGTCCGATGGGTCAGCAGGCCTACGGCGCCGGGTACCCCCAGAGCAATCCGTACGGTGTGCCGCACCAGCCCACACAGCAGTTCGGGCAGCCTCAGCACGGCGCTCCGGGACATCCGGGTGCCCAGCACGCTGCCGGGCAGCACGGGGCGCCTCAGGGCCCGTTCCCGGGCCTTCAGGGCCCCGGACAGGCCGCGGAGGGATCGACGGCGACCGCGACCAAGCGTCCCGCCCGCACCGCCATCGTGGTGGGCGCTGTGGCGCTCGCTCTCGTGAGCGGCGGCATCGGTGGCGTCGTAGGCTCCCTGGCAACCGAACGGAACGGCAGCGGCGCCGCGGTGACCAATTCCCTCGACGCCCCCAAGAACAACACCGCGACCCCGGCCGCGAACGCACCGGCAGGTTCGGTGCAGGCGGTCGCGAACAAGGTGGTCCCGAGCGTCGTCCAGATCGAGGTGGCGACGGCCGGCGGTTCCGGTGGAGAAGGATCCGGCATCGTCATTTCGTCCGACGGCATGATCCTCACCAACAATCACGTGGCAGGCGCGGCCGCCAAGGGCGGCAAGCTGACCGTCGCCTTCTCGGACGGCAGCACGGCGGACGCCAAACTGGTCGGCGCCGACCCGGTGTCCGATCTCGCGGTCATCAAGGTGGACGGCAAGACCGACCTCACTCCGATCGAGCTGGGAACGTCCGGCAACGTCCAGGTCGGGCAGCAGGTCGTCGCGATCGGGTCGCCCCTCGGCCTGGCCGGGACCGTCACCGAGGGCATCATCTCGGCGCTCGATCGCCCGGTGTCCACCAGCGGTGAGTCCGGCAACCAGAACACTGTCATCGACGCCCTCCAGACGGACGCGGCGATCAACCCGGGCAACTCGGGCGGCGCCCTCGTCAACATGGACGGCCAGCTGATCGGCATCAACACCGCCATCGCGAGCATCGGCGGCTCCGGTGCGGGCGAGCAGAGCGGCTCCATCGGACTCGGCTTCGCGATCCCGGTCGACCAGGCCCGGCGGATCGCGGACGAGCTGGTCAAGACAGGCAAGGCCACCCAGGCCGTCATCGGGATCCAGGTCCCGTCGCAGGACGCCGCCAACGGTGCCACCGTCGTCGAGGTCACGTCGGGCAGCCCGGCGGAGAAGGCGGGAATTCCGAAGGGGTCGGTGATCACCAAGGTCGACGACCGCGTCATCACCAGTGGCGACGCGCTCATCGCCGCCATCCGCTCACACGCACCGGGAGACAATGTGTCCATCACCTACACCGACGGGAACGGATCCAATTCCAAGACCGTCGACGTCACGCTCGGAACCGCCGAACAGGGTGGCCGCTGATGAACGCGGGGATTCTCGGGCAGGTCGAGTCCGTTCTGAACGGGGCCACTACGGTAGGGACCATGGACATCGAAGCCTCGCTGGCCGGCCGCGCGCTGGTGGTAATCGTCGACGACCGCACCGCTCACGGTGACGGCAAGGACTCCATCGGGCCTCTGGTGACAGAACTGCTGAACGAGGCCGGCTTCATCGTCGACGCCATCGTGGCGGTGGCGGCCGACGAGGTGGAGATCCGCAACGCGCTCAACACCGCCGTCATCGGCGGCGTCGACCTCGTCGTCTCCGTCGGCGGCACCGGCGTGTCGCCCCGCGACGTCGCCCCTGACGTCACGGCCGAGGTCCTCGACCGCGAGATTCCGGGAATCTCCGAGGCCCTCCGGTCTTCGGGTCTCGCCGCCGGTTCGCTGGATGCGGGCCTCTCCCGCGGGCTCGCCGGAGTGTCCGGCAGCACACTCGTGGTAAACCTCGCCTCCTCCCGCGCCGCGGTCCGGGACGGCATGGCTACCCTGACGCCGCTCGCGGCGCACGTGATTTCCGAATTGTCCGGTCTGGAAGGCTGAGACGATTTCTCGTTCCGACGAGCCGGACTCGCCAAGCGAGACCGACGAGCAGGCAGTTCCGAGCCGGGCCCCGATCGACAGGGCCCGGCTCGAACGCATCTTCGGGGACGTCTTCCCCGACACCACCGCGGACGAACGCGAACCCGGGGAAGGGCCCACCGCCGCTGCCGGCGACGAATGGCTGCGCCGTCAGCGCCCCCCACATCACGGGTAGTTACCTTCGAAAGCCTCACCTTAAGCGAATCGTGATCTGCGGTCCCGCTCTGCGATCACCGTGAGTATTTGTGCTTCCGCCCGGGCGGAATTTCCCCGGCGCGGGGCCGCCTTCAGCGTTCTTTCAGGCATCACATTTCGGTCAGAACAGACATCCTTCGAGCTTGTGAACCGAATGTAAACGTTACCGAACTTAACGTGAACAGCCAGTGAACCTGCTGGTCAGGAGGGTGGCGAGTGGTCGGAATTTTCGCGCAAATCCCACACATTGGACACGTTTTCGGGTGTGGCATACATCACGATTCTGTTTCCGATGGAATTAATTGCTTAGGCAACCACCTGCCGGTTACTGTCCTCGGCGAGTCAGTACTGGAGATGGAGGGCAGGGTCGATGTGCCGTTGCCCAGTCGGAACTCTGACGATTCGTCAGTGATTTCGTCTTCAGCGCGGTTATCGAGCTGTGATCATCCGTAGTTCACTCTGCGGACATCACAGCTCTGGATACTGCGCTGGGCCCGACATGGACCACTCCTCAGTCTCGAAGGTCGTGACTGGGAACCAGCAGAATCCTGATGAGGGGAACGAATGAGCGAGAACCGAAAGACCGGCCTGCGCCGTGGAGCCCGCATTGCCGGCCTTGGTGCCGCTGCGGCTGTAGTCCTCGGCCTGATGTCCACGGGTGCGGCCAATGCCGACACCTTCGTGCCGCTGCCGGGTGGCGAAAAGGTCGTCAACGCGGGAAGCGTCACGGCCAAGATCGCCCGCAACGCGGAGAGCGCTCTGGTTTCGCCGTCGCTGGCCGCCAATGGTGCGGGCCGCACGGCTTGGGTGTCGGGTGACGTGTTCGCCGAGCTCGGTGGTGAGATCCCGGAGGAAGGCGCGACGCTGACCACCGGCTACATCGTGGGTTGCCAGATCGACATCACCGGTCTCGAGGGCAAGCTCAGTGCCGACCTCGGTTTCGATGCGCTGGGGATGGGTGGCTCGCTGTCGGTGCCGATCGAGGCCGGTGAGGTCAAGTTCGCGAAGATCAAGACCAAGGAAGACCTGAAGCCGGGTGTGTCGGCGATTCAGTACCGCGATCAGCAGATCGAGGTCCAGGGTTGCGGTGGGTACGCGCAGGCTCGGGCATACACCGTGGTGGAGGTTCCGGGGAACCACTACGTGAAGGCCACCCTCTACGGGCAGCCTTTCAGCATCGGCTGATTGCCGCTCCCAATCGATTCCATCCACGACTCTCGCGTAAGCGATCAGTAACCCTAGAGGGGAACCATGAACAGCAAGACCCTGCGCCACGGCGCCAAGGCTGCCGGCGTGGTCGCCGCGGCCACCGTCGCGATCGGCCTCTTCTCCACCGGTGCGGCCAACGCCGACACCTTCGTTCCGTTGCAGGACGGTGAGATCACTCAGACGCTGCTCGACGGCACTGTGGTGACCGTGCGTCAGACCGGTAACACGGCGAACATCAGCCCGTCGATGGGTTCGACCCCGCTGCACCGCAATGTGTGGACGTCGGGCTCGATCGATGTGTCGATCAATGGTGGCACCGCCAAGGGCGGCACCATCGATGCCGGGTACATCGTGGCGTGCCAGCTGAACTTCGGCGGCTCCGTCAACGGCGAGGCCGGTGCCAGCCTGACGCCGTCCGAGGTCGTCGGTGCGGCTACCGGTGGCGATCCCGCCAGCATCCCGGTCGAGGGTGGTGCCGGTAGCGGCGTCTCGATCGGACCCGGTAAGGCCACCAACGTGCCGATCCTCGACATCGAGTACGCAGATGATTACGACGAGGAAGCGCACAAGAGCAGCTTCAAGTTCACCGGCAAGAGCGGTGGCTTCACGTACTCGGACGAGACGTTCGGTGTCTCCGGTTGCGCCGGCTACGCGCAGGCCCGCTCCTACGCCAAGGTCACCGTCTCGACCGACTCGGTCGATGGCACCGTCACCCTGTGGGGACAGCCCTTCAGCCTCGGCTGACGCGTGACGCCGAAAAAAAATTGAACTATGTAATACCTCGAAGTTGGGGGCGTACGGCACTTCCGTACGCCCCTAACCTCGCTCTATGCGCTGTTACGCATGTCACAGTTCGGACACGGAGACTGGGGCGGAGGCAGATTCGGACACGTAGCTATAACATTTGGACGTTGTTTCAGCTAACTTTATCCCGTCAAGAGGTAAAGACTGCCTAACCGACAGCCGGGTAGGTGGTACCTGATGAGGGGAAAGAATGAGCGAGAACCGAAAGACCGGCCTGCGCCGTGGAGCCCGCATTGCCGGCCTTGGTGCCGCTGCGGCTGTAGTCCTCGGCCTGATGTCCACGGGTGCGGCCAATGCCGACACCTTCGTGCCGCTGCCGGGTGGCGAAAAGGTCGTCAACGCGGGAAGCGTCACGGCCAAGATCGCCCGCAACGCGGAGAGCGCTCTGGTTTCGCCGTCGCTGGCCGCCAATGGTGCGGGCCGCACGGCTTGGGTGTCGGGTGACGTGTTCGCCGAGCTCGGTGGTGAGATCCCGGAGGAAGGCGCGACGCTGACCACCGGCTACATCGTGGGTTGCCAGATCGACATCACCGGTCTCGAGGGCAAGCTCAGTGCCGACCTCGGTTTCGATGCGCTGGGGATGGGTGGCTCGCTGTCGGTGCCGATCGAGGCCGGTGAGGTCAAGTTCGCGAAGATCAAGACCAAGGAAGACCTGAAGCCGGGTGTGTCGGCGATTCAGTACCGCGATCAGCAGATCGAGGTCCAGGGTTGCGGTGGGTACGCGCAGGCTCGGGCATACACCGTGGTGGAGGTTCCGGGGAACCACTACGTGAAGGCCACCCTCTACGGGCAGCCTTTCAGCATCGGCTGATTGCCGCTCCCAATCGATTCCATCCACGACTCTCGCGTAAGCGATCAGTAACCCTAGAGGGGAACCATGAACAGCAAGACCCTGCGCCACGGCGCCAAGGCTGCCGGCGTGGTCGCCGCGGCCACCGTCGCGATCGGCCTCTTCTCCACCGGTGCGGCCAACGCCGACACCTTCGTTCCGTTGCAGGACGGTGAGATCACTCAGACGCTGCTCGACGGCACTGTGGTGACCGTGCGTCAGACCGGTAACACGGCGAACATCAGCCCGTCGATGGGTTCGACCCCGCTGCACCGCAATGTGTGGACGTCGGGCTCGATCGATGTGTCGATCAATGGTGGCACCGCCAAGGGCGGCACCATCGATGCCGGGTACATCGTGGCGTGCCAGCTGAACTTCGGCGGCTCCGTCAACGGCGAGGCCGGTGCCAGCCTGACGCCGTCCGAGGTCGTCGGTGCGGCTACCGGTGGCGATCCCGCCAGCATCCCGGTCGAGGGTGGTGCCGGTAGCGGCGTCTCGATCGGACCCGGTAAGGCCACCAACGTGCCGATCCTCGACATCGAGTACGCAGATGATTACGACGAGGAAGCGCACAAGAGCAGCTTCAAGTTCACCGGCAAGAGCGGTGGCTTCACGTACTCGGACGAGACGTTCGGTGTCTCCGGTTGCGCCGGCTACGCGCAGGCTCGCTCCTACGCCAAGGTCTCGGTCTCGACCGACTCGGTCGATGGCACCGTCACCCTGTGGGGACAGCCCTTCAGCCTCGGCTGATAATTCGTTCCACCCATGACTCCGGGCCCGTGCACGCAGCTGCTGCACGGGCCCGGAGTCGTCTGAGGGCTATTCGCGGGTCTGCTCGAGGTTGGCCGCCTTGTCGGAGGTCATCGCGTGTGCTCCGTCGGAACTCGCTGTCGCTCCGTCGGGTTGGAGGCTCACTTCGAGGATGTCGCGGATCTGGATCAGCAGGTCGGCCTCACTGGCCTTCTTGTCTGCGGGCTCGGTGATGAACCGCTTCTTCGCGGCGTTGGCCGGGACGATGAGAATGAAATACACGACCGCGGCGATGATCACGAAGTTGATCACGGCCGTGATGACGGCGCCGATGTTGATGAAGGTGGCCGGGTTGTCGGAGAGAATCTGGTAACCCCAGCCGAGATCGTTGGCACCGCCCGCAACGGCGATCAACGGATTGATCACGTTGTTGGTGAACGCTGTGACGATGGCGGTGAACGCGGCTCCGACTACGACCGCGACGGCGAGGTCGAGGACGTTCCCCCGGAGCAGGAAGTCCTTGAATCCCTTGAGCATGTCGACGTCTCCTCGAGTGGGTGGCAAGTCATCCAGCACTATGTCGGAGAAAAGCCTAGATCAGCGAGGCACCGCGTGACGGGTCACTGAAAGGTCACGGTGATCGCGCTCGTGAGGGATGCCGCGGCCACCGTCACGGCCTCGGATGCCGGAAGAGCGAGCATCACCACGCGTTCGCGCTGGTCGCGCCCGTTCTCGGACGGTGTCACCAACACCACGACCGCGCGGGACGCCAGCACGGTGGCGCCGGACCGCCGGTCCGGATCGGCTGGTGTGCCGGGATCGACCGTGAGCACGTCGACGCGATCGCCCTCACGCAGAAGTTCCGCGACAGCGGGGTCGGCGAGCCGGACAGGGACGATCCGGGCGTCGTCCATGCCCGCTGCGGCCGCGGCCAGACGGGGTCCCAATACCCGGACGTCGGTGAGGGCTTCTCCGGCGCGGGTCGGTCCGGCGAGGGTGCGCCCAGCGACGTCCGCCAGCGCGGTGACGGCCCCGTCGGGCAGGGTCCCCGCCTCGACCCTCACCAGTTCCACGTCGGCGTCCGTGAGAACGACGCCCGGTTGGAGATCCCGGGCGGCCACCACGACTGCGGAGCGGGCGGAGTCGGGGTCTCCACGGGCGAGGAGGGCCAGTGCGAGGCAGACCAGCGCGGCTGCCAGGACGCGTCTGGCGACGAGGGTGCGGGCCCAACCGGGATGGGCGAGATCCGACAGCCGGTCGGCCCACGACGGGCTCAGGCTTCGGTGTGCTCGGTTCGACCGGCGGCGACCGGCCTGGACAGGGTCGAACGACATGGTTCGACGCTAGGAGACCTGCGGGCCCGTGGGTACGCCGAGAGGGCCCGCCTGTGGATGGACGAGAAGTTGTGGATAACTCGCGGAGCCGCGAGAACTAGCTGGCAGCAGCCTTGGCCGGTGAGGCGGTCGCGGTGCTCGACGAGCTGGACGAGGCCGTCGACGAACTTTCCGACTTCGCGGCGGGAGCAGAATCGGTCTTGGCCGGCTCGCTTGCTGCGCCGGACGTGCCGCGGCTGTCGGTGCGGTAGAAACCACTGCCCTTGAAGACGATGCCGACGGAGTTGAACAGTTTGCGAAGCTTGCCCGAGCACGCGGGGCAGACGGTCAGGGAGTCATCACTGAACGACTGGACGATGTCGAAACGGTTGTCGCATGCCGTACACGCATATGAATAAGTGGGCACCGGGGTTCCTCCGCACTGTGTAGTCAAACCGCAGGTTTTAGCACTCTACAGTCGACAGTGCCAACAACGCTAATCAGAGAACTATTCCGGGGTGGGAAACGTCCTCAGCGGTCGCCGAGCGGGACGAGGCCCGAGCCGGGGGTGAGCGCCCATCCCATACGTACGTCATGGGGATCCTCGGGCAGCTCGGACACCAGTTCCTCGTCGCGGACCACCGTGATCAGCCGCGCGTCGGAGGCGGCAAGGCCGAGAGTCCGGTCGTAGAAGCCCGCACCGCGGCCGAGTCGCACGCCCCGCCGGTCGACGGCCAGGGCGGGAACGAAAATGGTCCCGGCCGAACGGATCTCGTCGGGTTCCCACACCGGCCCGGTCGGCTCGCGGAGGCCGTAACTCGCGTCGGCGAGATCGTCCGCACCCGTGAACTCGGACCAGTGGAGCGGGCCCGGATCGCGGGTGACAGGCACGAGGACGCGTCCGGCGACCCGTCGGAGGGCGTCGAGAAAGTCCAGCGATCCGGGCTCGAGCGCAGTCGGAACGTAGGCGCACACGGTCGATCCACCGGCGATTCCCTGCGTGACGAGCGCGACAAGCGCCCGGTCCTCCGCGGTACGGAGTTCGGGGGTCAGGGCGCGTCGCCCGGAGAGCACCAGTTGCCGCCACTCGTCCTTCGTTCGTGCGTGCATGCCCCAACCTTAGAGCCGGCCGGCCAGCGTTCCTGACGGGTTCCGGGAGGTTACTGACAGGATCTTGGTGACTGCCGAGTAGGTCCGCACAGTTATGGTGTGGGCATGACAGACGCCGCACCGCACACCGCCAGCGCCTTTCGCACGGCTGTAGTGCCCGCAGCGGGAATGGGTACGCGATTCCTCCCCGCGACCAAGACCGTGCCGAAAGAGCTGCTCCCGGTCGTGGATACCCCGGGTATCGAACTCGTGGCCGGCGAGGCCGCGGATTCGGGTGCCGGCCGGCTCGTGATCGTGACATCGCCGGGTAAGGACGGAGTGGTCGCCCACTTCGTCGAGGATCTCGTGCTCGAGAGCAAGCTCGAGGCCAGCGGCAAGTATCACCTGCTCGAGAAGGTGCGCAAGGCTCCCGGCCTGCTCGAGGTGGAATCCGTCGTCCAGGACGAGCCTCTCGGCCTGGGCCACGCGGTCGGCTGCGCGGAGTCGGTCCTCGACGACGACGAGGACGCCATCGCCGTGCTCCTCCCGGACGACCTGGTGCTGCCGCGCGGCGTGCTCGAGACGATGTCGCGGGTCCGCCGCAAGCGTGGCGGCACCGTCCTCTGCGCCATCGACGTCCCCAAGGACCAGGTGAGCGCGTACGGCGTCTTCGAGGTCGAGACGGTTCCCGACGCCACCAACCCGGACGTCCTCAAGGTCATCGGCATGGTCGAGAAACCGGCCATCGAGGATGCACCGTCCACGTTCGCCGCCGCAGGTCGCTACCTCCTCGACCGCGCGATCTTCGACGCGCTGCGGCGAATCGAACCCGGCGCCGGCGGCGAGCTCCAGCTCACCGACGCCATCGCCCTCCTCATCAAGGAAGGCCATCCCGTTCACGTCGTCGTGCACCGAGGCACGAGACACGATCTCGGAAATCCCGGCGGCTACCTCCGTGCTGCGGTTGACTTTGCGTTGGACATGGACGAGTACGGCCCATCGTTGCGCGAATGGCTGATCGACCGATTGAAGCGGACGGATTCCTAGAGAAGCTCGGGAGGCAAGAACTTGCGGTCGGTCGAGGAGCAACAGACGATCGTGACCGCGGCCGCGGTGGCGCCGCGGCCGGTCCGTGTGGCGATCTCCGAAGCCCAGGGGCTGCTGTGCGCCGAAGAGGTGGTCACCGAGCGTCCGCTTCCCGGTTTCGATCAGGCCGCGATCGACGGCTATGCCGTCCGTAGCGTCGACGTCCAGGCCGCTGGAACCGACATCCGGGACGACGACGGTGCGCCCGTCGAACTGTCGCTTCCCGTGGTCGGTGAGGTCACGGCCGGTTCGCGACAGCCGATCCGGCTGCAACCGCGTCAGGCCGTCAAGGTCGACACGGGTGCTCCTCTCCCGACGCTCGCCGACGCCGTCCTTCCGCTCGACCGCACGGATGGCGGCCGGGCCCGCGTCAAGATCTACAAACCCGTTCGCTCCGGCGACTACGTGCGCCGGGCCGGCGACGACGTGCAGCCCGGAGACGTCGCGGTCCGGGCAGGCACCATCATCGGAGCCGCACAGGTCGGGTTGCTGGCGGCGGTGGGCCGAGACAAGGTGCTCGTGCATCCCCGGCCCCGGCTGTCCGTCATCTCGGTCGGTGGCGAACTCGTCGACGTCGACCGGACTCCCGGTCCCGGCCAGGTCTACGACGTCAACTCCTACGCGCTGGCCGCCGCCGCCCGCGACGCCGGCGCCGACGTCAACCGGGTCGGTATCGCGAACGCCGATGCCCGTCGCCTGCGCGAGGTGGTGGAAGGGCAGCTGATCCGGTCCGAGATCGTCGTCATCGCCGGTGCGGTCGGCGGCGGCGCCTCCGAGGACGTGCGGGACGCACTCGCCGATCTCGGCAACCTCGAGGTCGACCGCGTCGCAATGCATCCGGGATCGGTCCAGGGTTTCGGCCAGCTGGGCCGGGACGAGGTCCCGACATTCCTGCTCCCCTCCAATCCGGTGAGCGCCCTCGTGGTGTTCGAGGTGATGGTGCGCCCGCTGATCCGCATCGCGCTGGGGCGCAGGCAGCCGATGCGCCGCGTCGTCACCGCCCGCACCGTCGCACCCATCACGTCGATCGAGCACCGCAAGGGTTTTCTCCGCGGCCAGCTCATGCGCGACGAGGCGACGGGGGAGTACCTCGTCCAAGCTCTCGGCGGCGCGCCGGGCGCGTCCTCACACCTGCTCGCCACGCTGGCCGAGGCCAATTGCCTCGTCCTCATCGACCCCGAGATCACCGAGGTCCGGACCGGTGACCAGGTGGACGTGGCTTTTCTGGCGCAGCGGGGCTGATGACTCCGCGACAGTGTGAGACGGGATGACACAGCATCCGGGTTGGCCGCCGCATCTCGGGCCCCTGCGGGTGAAGGGTGGCGTCGTCACCGTGCGCGCCATCAGGTTGCGTGACGCGTCGGCGTGGAGCCGTCTGCGCACCCGCGACCGCGCGCACCTCGAACCGTGGGAGCCGACCGGGGAGGCACCCTGGGAAGCGCGCCACCATATTTCGGGATGGCCCGGACTGTGCAGCAGCTTGCGTTCGGAGGCCCGGAAGGGTCGCATGCTGCCGATGGCCATCGAACTCGACGGCAATTTCTGCGGCCAGATCACGATCGGCAACGTCGTGCGGGGTGCACTGCGCTCCGCCTGGATCGGTTACTGGGTGGCCAGCGACGTCAACGGGCTCGGGGTGGCCACGGGCGCACTCGCGCTGGGGCTCGATCATGCCTTCGGACCCGTGGGGTTGCACCGGGTGGAGGCCACCGTGCGTCCGGAGAACCTGGCGAGCCAGGCGGTGCTCCGCAACGTCGGTTTCCGCGAGGAGGGTCTCCTCAAGCGCTACCTGGACGTCGACGGGCAGTGGCGCGACCACATTCTGGTCGGCATGACCGTCGAGGACGTGCCCGGCACGGTGGCGGATTCGCTCGTGCGGAGTGGCAAAGCCACCTGGGCGTGACCGCCGTAGCGGACATGGACAAATGTCCAGCTACGCGGCAGTTATCTCACGGTATCAAAGCTTCCTGACCGGGGCTCCGCTTTCGGCGAGTCTTTGCCGGATCGTTCCCTCTGCCGTCTCGGGGCATGTCGAGCACCACATTTTCGCGTTACGCATGTGACACCTGAGTATGGTGAGATCGGCGCGTCTGCGAAGATGTGCGTGTTCATGCGGTTAGCCTGGGTGGGTCAACAGCGGTATCCATGCTGGTAGACGATTGGGAGGAGGTCGCCGTATGCCGAACTCGTTTCTCTGGATCGGGCTCGTCGTCGTGTGGCTCTTCGTCCTGGTCCCGATGCTGGTGAACAACCGCCCCCGGATTCGGCAAACCAGTGACGCAGCACTCGCGACGCGTGTGCTGCACCGCGGTGACGAACGTCCCGTGCAGCGTGGACCCGCGGCTGGACACCGCAGCGACCCGTACTGGCAACCGGAACCGGACCACTACGGCTACGACGCGGAGGACCTTGTGGACACTCACGCAGAGGAAGACGAGTTCGACGGTGAGCGGGCACCGGTCGGTGAGTACGTACCGGCGCGCCGCGGGCGTGGCGGCTTCGATCCCGAGGCCGACGCGATCGCGCGGGAGGCCCGGTACGCGTTCCGGCAGCGGTCGGTTCTCGGGCTGGTTTTCGCGACGATCATGTCGGCGGCGCTGGGGCTGATCATCTCGCCGCTGATGTGGTGGGCATTCGCGGCCGGTGTGGTCGGCCTCTTCGGCTACTTGGCGTATCTGCGCCGGCAGGTCCAGATCGAGCAGGAGATCCGTCGTCGGCGGACCGCGCGTCTCAACCGTTCGCGGTTGGGTGTCGAGTCCCGCAGCGACGAGGAACTCCGCCTCATCCCGGCCCGGTTGCGGCGTCCGGGTGCCGTCGTCCTCGAAGTGGACGACGAGGACCCCGAATTCGATCATCTCGAACACTTCGACGACGCCCCTGTGCAGCAGGCCACGATGCGCCGAGCTGCCGGTGAGTAAGCGGGCGAATCGGGCCGAAAGCCACGTCGGTGTAGGCGATTCGCTCCCGCCGCGGGTGGCCTGCTAGAGTTTGCCGAGCGGATCGCAGGATCTGCGCGGGGCTGTGGCGCAGTTGGTAGCGCGCTTCGTTCGCATCGAAGAGGTCAGGGGTTCGATTCCCCTCAGCTCCACCACAGAAGAGGCACTCACTCCATCCGGAGGGAGTGCCTCTTCTGCATTCCGGCGCCTTTTCTGCATTCCGGCCCAGGTGAGCGCCATCGTCGGGGTGCGCGAGCGAGGCCGCTGCGCGAATGCCCGACTCTCCGATTTGCCAAAAGGTAACTGGATGCTGTGTACTGTCCGTAGGTCATCAAGGGGTCGATCGCACGGGGTGGAAATACATGCAGGCAATGGACAAGATCTCGAAGTTCTTGGAGCCGGCGACGGTGGTCGCGACCATCACCGCGACGATGTTGCTGGTGAACGTCCTGTGAACTCCGGCCGACCAACCGAAGTCGCGAGGGCCGCGTCGGAAATGCCGACCTTCCGCTGACCGATCAGCACCTCCAGGCGACACCGCCGAACCCGCAGGGGTTCTCGGAAGCTGCTCGAGTCCCACCTGGCTCGGGCACCGCTGGTGGTGCCGGTTCCCCGACACCGGCACCACCAGCACCTCCACTCGGTTCGCTCGTTACCATGACAGCGGCGACGTCGCCGTAGACGTGGTGTCGTGAATACGAGGGGGGTGCACAGTGAGCGCGCGTCGTGTTGTTCGAAGGCTGACCATGGTCGGACTGGCGCTGGCCTTCTTGTCCGGGCTCGGCTGGGTCACCGTCTCGGTGTTCCCGTCCGACGCCTCCGCCGACCCCCAGTACCACGACTGTGCCAGTAGTCGATGCGACGACGGTTCCTCGGAGTCGTCTGGCGGCGGCAAGCCCCGGCATCCTCATCCGCCGTGCGAGAGTCGCCGCGGCTGCGGTGGCGGCGGAGAGCCCAGCGAGACACGGGAACCCAGCGAGACCGCGAAGCCCAGCGAGACCGAGAAGCCCAGTGAGACGGCCGAGCCGTCCGAGACCACGGAACCGTCCGCGACCGCCGAACCCACGGAGACGTCGAATCCTTCGACGTCACGGGTCGTGGTCGCTCCGCCCCGTCCGATCAAGTTGCCGCCCGTGGCCGAACCGGACATCGCGCGCCCGGACACGTCCGGTGACGGTTCCGGAAACGACTCGGGTGACGATGCTGCCGCCCCGGGCTCCGAGGATCCTGCCGCACCTCCGGCGTCCGGGGGAGCGGCGGCCGGAGGTTCCGGGTCCGGTTCCGGAGCCGCCGCGGCAGCCCCGGGGGCGGGCGGTCCGGCGGATTCCGCACCCCAGGATCGCCCTGCCGGCGGGACCCCGAGCAGCGACGGAGGGTCGCCCGCTGCGGGGGCACCGGCCCAGAACGATCCGGCCGCCGCGCCGCCGGGAATGGTTCCTGTGGTCCACAGTGAGCCGTTGCCTGCGATCACCGTTCTCGGTGGGGTCGGCGTGCTGCTGTGCTGCGCCGGCGGGGCGGGTGCGCTGACCTTCAAGGGTGCTCGCGCACAACAGGCGCGCATCGCGGCCGCGCGGGCGGAGTTCTTCCCGTCCGCTTCGAGTGGAGGGATGTAGTCGTGGGGGCGAACAGATCTCATCGTCGGGTCGCGGCAGCCGTGGACGCGGTGTGTGACGCGGCGGCCCGGGCCGAAGCGGTATCACTCCGGCACGTGGTGGACGCGGTGGCCCGCGTACGGCAGCGTCCCATCGAACTCGATTTCACGAAGCCGATGGCGCCCGGTGTGTGCGGCCAGAGACGCGCGTACCCGGACCGGGACGTGATCGTGCTGGCGCCGGGCCTGCCGGACCTCGACCGCACGCTTGCGCATGAGCTGGGTCACATCGTGTTTCGACACGAAGGAGCCGAGATCGTCGCCGCGACGCTCGAAGCCGGTGACGATCTGATCGCCTACATGCTCAGCCAGCGGTCGCGACGGCGGGAAGACGAGCAGCCGTCCGACGTGGTGGCGGAGTGGGAGGCCGAGACGTTCGCGTCGATGCTGCTCATCCGATTGAACACGATGCGGGGGCGCGGAACTCCCGTGTCCGTGCTCCGCTACGACGAGGCGATCGGCTGATGGGCTGGCTGGTTGCGCTCATGGTGTGGACTGCCGCGGGTGCCCGGATCGGCCGGGTCGCCGCGCGTCAGCCGACGCCGCTTCGCGTGGCGATGGTGGTGGCGGTGTCCAGCGCGGCCCTCGGGTCCACGTTGGCCGTTCCGGACGTCGCCGGACGCCTCGACACCGTGGCCCCGGGGGTCGGACTGTCGGAGATCATCCTCGAACTGGCGTGGACTCTGTTCGCCGCAGCGAGCGCGGTCGGCGCGATCTCGGTGTGGCCGATACTCCCGCGTCCTGCGCTGCGTGCCGTCGCCGTGGTCGTCTACACCGTGGCCCTAGTGCTCGGAATCGGGCTTGCCGGTGGGTATCCCGTTCCGGCGCTGGTGTTCATCGTGATCGCGCTGACCGCGGTGGTCGTAACCGGGGTTCGGCACGTCGCGTGGACGCCGCTCGGCCGCGGAATCTCACTGATCGTCGTCGGATCGGTAATCGTCCTGGCGGCGGCTGTCGTCGGACTGGTGCGTGAGGTGTCGGGCGAGACGTGGGCCGTCGGTTCCTCGTCGGCGTACACCGTCTCGGCCGTGGTCGTGTCGGTCGGCACCGTCTGGGTGCTCGTCGAAACCTGGCTGCGCGCACGGCAGGATCTGCGCCGCATGAACACTCTGCATTCGGTGCTCGTCGCACGGTTCCCCGAAGTGGTCGAGGGCGACGGCAAGGGGAGCACGACCGTTCTCCGTGCCTCCGACGCCGTCGCGCATGTCATGGATGCGCTGTACCTGCAGGCGGGCGCGGGCATGCTCGACACGGACGAACAGGACCTTCCGGAATCGACCGCCGAACGTGCCCGGATTCTCGCCCGCTGGATCGACGACCCGGTCGCGTCCGACGTCCTCGACACCGAGTGGATCGCGCCGCCCCAGGGCACGTCGCCGCGCCGATGGGTGCTCGATCTCGCGGATGCGTACGCCGACTTCCGGAAGTCGGCCCCGGTTCTTGCGAAGGCGGACACCGTCGAATCGGCGGCGGAATAGCCTTCAGCCGCCGGTCAGTCCGATGAACCGGTGACGAGCCACCCGCAGGGCTGGGCGAGATCTTCGGCCTCCGGCGGTCCCATGGATCCCGCGGGGTACGGCTTGGCCGGGGGAGGGTCACGCAGCAGCGCGTCGGCGACGGTCCAGACGTGCGCCAAGCCGTCGGGGCGCGTGAACAGCGACCTGTCGCCGTGCAGGACGTCGAGGATGAGCCGCGAATACGGTGCGAGGGCGTGGGCGAGCGGCACCGTGTCGAGCGGCAGGCCAAGGTGGCCCACCGACAGCGTGTCGTCGGGTCCGGGTTCCTTGACGACCATGGAGATGTCGATCTCGCCGTCCCCGGACAGATCGAACGTCAGGACGGCGCCGTCCGGCGGAATGTCCGTGAGCGGTCCTCGAGGACTGCGGAAGACCAGGCTGACCCGTTGCCGGCTGACGCCCAGCATCTTTCCGGTCCGGAGGAGGAACGGCACCCCACGCCAGCGGTCCGTGTCGACCCACAACCGTGCGGCGACGAACGTCTCCGTCGTCGAATCGTCCGCGACACCGTCGACGTCGCGGTACCCCTCGTACTGGCCGAGCACCACGTCGGCCGTGTCGAGCGGACGGAACGCCCCGATCACGGATTCCCGGGCGGATTGGAGATCGTCGGCGCCCAACGTCTCCGGCGGCTCCATCGCGATCTCGGCGGCGACCTGGAACAGGTGTGTCACCAGCATGTCCAGGACGGCGCCGGTGGCGTCGTAGAACCGGGCGCGGTCGTCGATGTCGAGTGTCTCGGGCACGTCGATCTGGACCTGCTCGACGTGTTCCCGATTCCAGACGCCCTCGATCAGCCCGTTGGCGAAGCGCAGGATGTGCAGATTCTGGGTGCTCTCCTTGCCGAGAAAATGATCGATTCGATAGATCTGCTTCTCGTCGAGGACATGGTGCACGGCGTCGTCGAGTTCGGTGAACGCCTCCTGGGACGTCCCGAACGGCTTCTCGTACACGACGCGTGCGCCACGGGCCAGGTCGTGAGCGCCGAGCGCGCGAGTGGTCACGGCGAACGTGCTGGGCGGCAGGGCCAGGTAGTGCACCAACTGCGCGTCTGCCGCGCCGAGGTCTTCCCGCGCCTGCCGAACGGCCGCGGGGAGCGTTCCCGGGTTGTCCGGGGTGAAACCGCCGCCGGCGAATCTCAACCGCCGGGCGAACGTCTCCCAGTCGGTGTCGTCGTGCGGCACTCCGAACTGGTTCACGACGTCGCGCACGTGGTCGCGGAACTGATCGTCGGAGACGTTGCCCCGGCCGGTGCCGATCAGCATCCACTCGGAGTTCAGGAGCCCTGATAGAGCGAGCTGGAAGAACGCGGGGAGGACCATGCGTTTGGACAGGTCCCCGGTGGCACCGAAGAGGACGAAGATCGTGGGACCGAGCTGCGGTCTGTCAACCATTGCTCCATCATGCGCCACGTGGGCACACCGGGCAGGGCATTCCGGCGGTGTCGTCGGGTGCGCCCGGTGACTTCTCCCCGGACGTCGGGTGCGATCTGCGGCGAACTCGTTGCTGCCCAACGACTCCGGTGATCAGCGGGACGCGTCCGGTGGGACCTCCGGCAACCCCTCGCTGGCGCGGAGTTTCTCGGCCATCGTGGTGAGCAGATTCTGCGACTCTTCGGAGAGATCGAACGCGCGGCTGGAGAGCTTGCGAAGTCCGTATCCCTGGAGTTGAGAGAGAAGCTCGAGATCGTGGTCGATCTTCGCGGCGTAGATGTCGTTGAAGAAGTAGTCGGGCTTCACCTTGAAGAAGCGGGCGAACGCCGCGACCGTCTCGTCGGAGGGGTTGGTGCGTTGTCCCGACCGGAGCTGGGAGATGTAGGGCTTCGAGATCTGGTGTCCGTCTGCGATGAGTGCCGCCGCGACCTCGGCGTTGGTATGCGGTTTACGTCCCGGAGGGTGGACCGTGTCGAAGAGCTTGTTCAACCGCGCAGCAAAATCTGCCATTGTGAGCCGCCGGGTCCTCTCTCGTGCGGGCGTCAGTCGTGTGAACGACACCGTACCACGATGATAACCGATTGATAACTCACGGACATAGAGGCAAAACGTCGTCCGCCGGCTCCGTGCCTATCTCATATATGTTTCAACGATCGCGCGTTCCCCGCTCGCGGATCGCCGACATTTCGGGCGCCCTCCGCGCTCGTCACGCGCGTTCTACCGTTGAAAGTTCAAGAGAGGCGCGGGGGTGGGGT
Organism: Rhodococcus sp. ACPA1; assembly: GCF_002300195.1. Taxonomy (NCBI): domain Bacteria; kingdom Bacillati; phylum Actinomycetota; class Actinomycetes; order Mycobacteriales; family Nocardiaceae; genus Rhodococcus; species Rhodococcus sp. ACPA1. Next base: position 325,393 of record NZ_NSDX01000001.1, read on the forward strand.
GAGCGGAGCCCGCCGTGCCGGTTGTGGTCGCCGACCCGATTGCGTGGTTGCTCTTTCAATCACTGAGAGTTAGCTGGCAACATTGCAGGGGTGCGTTCCGTGAGGCTGCCCGGCAAATACCCGCAGTTCAGGGCCACTGTGTTGCGTTGCGCATCGCAACGTGGAGAGGTCGCTCGCGGCCCGCGGGGCCTCGTGAACAGTACTGTGAAGTAGGGGCATCCGCACGGGCACCGGGCCGCGCGCCGCCGATCCTCCCTTCGTCTGTCGCATGATCTTCGCGGGTTCGCTCCGCCCAGTTGGACGATGGTCCAGGTCAGGCGGGGTTCCGCCGCTCCGGCACGCTCCCGAGTCTGGCCAAATCTGAAGCCGTCGGGGATGATTGTGATATGGAACACAGAATGAGTGACGCCGAGCTTCGGAAGGCGATTCGAGTTCTGCGCGAGCGCGCCGACGACGCCCGGCATCGAGGAAACGACGACGACGCCAACGGGATCGAGAGGACGATTCGTACCTATCAGGAAGAAATGACCCAGCGGTTGTGAACCGTCACGAACCGGCCCGGAGAGGGTCGGTTCGCGTTTTCCTCGGGAAAGGCGCCCTGCAGTTGCGTGCGCGCAATCAGATTGCGTGCGTAGACTTCCAGCCGACACGGATCGGTGACGACGGGGGCGCGCACGGCTATGGCGATCAAGACGCTGGACGGCAAGAAGTGCCTGATCACGGGTGCAGGTAGCGGGATCGGGCAGGCGACCGCCCTGGCGGCTGCGGCGGAGGGCGCCGAACTCTTCCTCACCGACATCAACGAGGTCGGCCTGGCGCAGACGGTCGAACAAGTAGGCAGCCGCGGGGGCACCGTCAGTTTCTCGCGTGCACTCGACGTGTCCGACTACGACGCTGTCTCCGCATTCGCCGCCGATGTCCACGATCAGTTCGGCAGCCTCGACGTCGTCATGAACGTCGCCGGTATCTCCGCGTGGGGGACTGTCGAGAATCTCGAACACCGCCACTGGAAGTCCATGGTGGACGTCAACCTGATGGGTCCGATCCACATCATCGAGAGTTTTCTGCCCTCGATGGTGCGGGCGGGGCGCGGCGGTCACCTGGTCAACGTCTCTTCGGCCGCCGGTTTGCTGGCACTCCCGTGGCATGCGGCTTACAGCGCAAGCAAATTCGGGCTCCGCGGAGTGTCCGAGGTTCTGCGGTTCGATCTCAAACGGCACGGCATCGGCGTGAGCCTCGTGGTTCCCGGCGCGGTCAAGACGCCGCTGGTGGGCACGGTCGAGATCGCCGGGGTCGATCGCGACGACCCGCGCATCCAGAAGGCGGTCCACCGCTTCGAGAAGCGGGCCGTCACGCCCGAGAAGGTCGCGTCCTGCATCATCGCCGGCATCAAGAAGGACCGGTACCTGGTGTACACGTCGCCGGACATCCGGTTCGGCTACTGGTGGGCGCGCAAGTTCTCGCCGCCGTACGACTTCGTGATGCAGCGGGCCAACGACCAGTTCAGCAAGTTCCTGTAGGAGCTAGAACTCTCCGCCTGGGGTGGGGGCGCTCGGGGCCAGTACCGTCCCGTCGGTGAATCGGACGCCGTCGGTGCACCGGCACTCGACCTGCCCGCCGCCGAACTGCTCCGCGTGCAGTCGCGCGTACAACCCTTGTCGTGCAAGGAGTTCGGTGTGCGTGCCGCGCTCGATCAGTGTTCCCTCGTCGATCACGAAGATCACGTCCGCATGCTGAATGGTCGACAGCCGGTGGGCGATCGCGAGGGTGGTGCGTCCGCGCATCACCTCACCGAGAGCTCGCTGGACGAGTCGCTCGGAGACCGTGTCGAGCGCGGACGTCGCCTCGTCGAGGATCAGTACGCGGGGGTTCTTCAGCAGCACCCGCGCGATGGCCAATCGCTGCTTCTCGCCACCGGACAGGCGAAATCCTCTTTCGCCCACCAGGGTGTCGTATCCGTCGTCGAATCCGAGGATGCGGTCGTGAATGTTGGCGGCCGCGGCGGCCGTCTGCAGTTCGGCATCGGTCGCGTCCGGTTTGGCATATCGAAGGTTGTCGGCGATCGAGGCGTGGAACAGATACGGGTCCTGGGTGACCATTCCGACCGCCTCGGCGAGCGAGCCCATGGTCAGGTCGCGCACGTCGTAGCCGTCGACCCGGACTGCGCCACTGTCGACCTCGTACAGGCGCGGCACGAGGTAGCAGAGCGTGGTCTTGCCTGCGCCGGACGGACCGACGAAGGCGGCGAGCTGACCCGGCTCGATCTCCAGGGACGTGCCCGCGACCGCCCAGCGCCGGCTGCGACGTTCCGCCGGTTCGGTTTCGGGCGCCGCCGCGGCCGGGAAGCGCGGCGCGACGGTCGCGACCCCGCGCATGCCGCCTCCGCCGCCGCGACCCAGACTGCGCAGCGCCACCGGGTCGGGATCTGCGGTGGCCAGCCGGACGGGCGCGGGATACGCGAAGTACACGTCGTCCAACTCCACCCGGCCGGGGGAGTCCGTAGGCAACTCGACGGCGTCCGGGCGGTTCACGATCGCGGGCTGCAGGTCGAGGTACTCGAAGATGCGGCGGAACAACGCCATCGACGTCTGGACGTCGAGGGTCACCCGCATCAGCGAGACCAACGGTTGCAGCAACCTGGCCTGCAGGGTCGAGAACGCGACGAGTGTGCCCGCCGAGAGTGCCGCGGAACCGCCGCTGACGAGATACCCCGCCAGCAGGTAGACGAGAGCGGGCGTGATCGCCATGAACGAGCTGACGACGGCGAAGAAGCCCTGGCCCGTCATGGCTTGCCGCACCTGAAGCTCGGTCTGCCGCGCGTTCTCGGTCCGATAGCGGTCGAGTTCGGTGTCGGCCTGGTTGAACACCTTCGTCAAAAGCACACCCGAGACGCTCAGCGCTTCCTCGGTGATTGCGGTCATGTCCGACAACGACTCCTGCGTTTTGCGCGCCAGAACGCGTCGCCGGGCGCCGACCCGCCGCTGCAGGTAGACGAAGCCGGGAAGCAGTGCGACGGCGAGAAGCGTCAGCTGCCACGACAGCAGCAGCATCGCGATGAGGGACGCGGTGACGGTGACGACGTTCGACAGGATGCTCGACGCCGTGGAGGTGAGAACCGACCGCACCCCACCGACGTCGTTGGCCAGCCGTGATTGGATCGAGCCCGTTTTGGTGGACGTGAAGAACGCCAGTTCCATCTTCTCGAGGTGGGCGAAGAGGCGCTCCCGGAGATCCGCCATCGACAGGTTGCCGACCTTGGTGGTGAGGTAGCTCTGGCCGACGCCGATCAACGACCCCGTGAGCGTCACCGCGATCATGGCCACGACCAGCCACAGCAGCAGTGTCAGATGAACACCGCTGCCGTCGGTGGGGAACAGTGCGCGGTCGAACACCGCCTTCGTGAGGAAGGGATTCACGATGCCGAGCAGTGAGGACACGACGATGGCGGCCGCGACGAGCACCAGCCGCCCGCGGTAGGGACGCAGGAGCGCCCAGATGCGGGGGAGCAGCGAAGGCTCGGCGGGTGCCTCCGAAGCCTGCTGTGTGGATGTGGGACCGGTCGCGGGCATCTCCCCATCGTGCCCATCCCCCGCGGTCCTGGCGAACCGATTCGATGCGGCCCGTCCTGCTGCTCCGGTCGGGTGGTTACTATAGGTCCCCCTGCTCGGGGATATCGAGTTCGTCTCGCACCGCGGAGAGGAAGTCGTCCTGGGCGCTCATCCCGGCCTGGAAGTGGTCGGCGAACTGTTGTTGGCGGGTGGACAGGGTGTCCGCCGACACGGCGTCATCCGTCGCGAAGTCGGTGCTCAGCCAGCCGATCGTCTCGGATCCAGCCAGATACTCGACCACCATTCGCCGTGCCGATTCCACGACCGGTTCGGATCCGATCAACTCCACCGCCGTGAACTTCGAGACGAGGACGATGTTCTGTTGCGGTAGCGGGCGGAGGACGTCGGCGATCATGGTCAGGAGATCGGTTCCGTCGAAATGGTCGAAGCCCACCGAGACGGCACCCGAGGTGACACGCACCTCGTTGGCTGCGGTCAGGAGTTCCGAGTAGATCTGCTGCCGCTGCGTTCGCAGGAACTCGTTCGAGGATTGGTTCACCGTCGCCTCCACCTGATTCGACGTGTTCAGCAAGGTGAACACCCCTCCACACACGGAACCGATCAGGGTGCCGACGACGGCGATCGAGGCGACGAGCATGCTGAGCCGGAACTCGTGGCGCCGCCCGTCCGTTCGATCGACAGTTGTGACGCCGTCACGCTCGTTCATCGTCCTGCTCCCTTCGGCCCACCACCGGTTTCCTCCGACGTTCCCGCACGGCCGGCGTCTCGTCGCGCGTAGTCGACTACTCGGGTTGTGACACCCCGTCGAGAGCGCTGAGCCGGGCCACCTGCGCCGCGAGGTACTGCTGCTCCGGGACGCTGGTGGTGCGGTTGGCCGCCGAGCGGTAGTGCGTGAGGGCCGATTCCGTGTCGCCGGCCATGTCGAACAGGTGAGCGCGCACGGCGTCGAGGCGATAGTGCCCGGCCAGGGTGGCGTCGAGGGAGTCGAGCATCGTCAGCCCCGTGGCCGGACCGTGCACCATCGCGGCGGCCACCGCGCGGTTCAGCGTCACCATCGGATTGTCCGACATGCGCTCGAGCAGGCCGTACAGCGTGAGGATCTGCGCCCAGTCGGTGTCCTCGACCCGGTCCGCGTCGTCGTGGACCGCCGCGATTCCGGCCTGCAGTTGGTAGGCCCCGACCGAACCGTGGGCGACGGCGTCCAGCACCACCCGCTGACCCTCGACGATCAACTGCCGGTTCCACAGCGTGCGATCCTGCTCGGCCAGCGGGATCAGCTCCCCGTGCGGGCCGGTGCGGGCGGGGCGGCGGGCGTCGGTCAACAGCATCAACGCCAGCAGCCCCCCGACTTCACCGTCGTCGGGCAGCATCGCGTGCACGGCCCGGGTGAGCCGGATCGCCTCGGCGGACAGTTCGGTGCGGTGCAGGTGATCGCCGATGCTGCTGGCGTAGCCCTCGTTGAAGATCAGGTACAGCACGTGCAGGACGGACCGCAGGCGTTCCGTCCACTCGTCACCCGTCGGCCGCCGGAACGGTATCCCCGACGCCGTGATTCGCTGCTTTCCGCGGCTGATCCGTTGAGCCATGGTCGATTCCGGGACCAGGAACGCATTGGCGATCTCCGCGGTGGTGAGCCCCCCGACCGCGCGCAGTGTCAACGCGATGGCCGAGGCCGGTGTGAGAGCAGGATGGCAGCACAGGAACAGCAGGAGCAGGGTGTCGTCGCTGTCCGGCACGTCCGTCGACGGCGGCTCCTGCCGGGCAGCCACCTCCTCCCGCCTGCGGCGTGCGATCTCACTGCGGATCCGATCGGTCATCTTGCGGGTGGCGGTCTGGATCAACCAGCCCCGCGGATTGTCCGGCAACCCCTCCCGCGGCCAGTGCCCGGCCGCCGCGAGCAGCGCCTCCTGCACCGCGTCCTCGGACCCCTCGAAATCACCGGTCCTCCGCACGAGTGCACCGAGGACCTGCGGCGCGAGTTCGCGCAGCAGGACCTCGATTTCGGCGTCGGTTCTCACAGATCGGTATCGGGCGCGCCCATAACCTGCCGGACCTCGATCGGATGCTGGATCGGCACCCCGTCCGGACCCGGTGCCGCCGACGTCTGCGCGGCGATCTCCAGCGCCCGCTCCTCGGATTCGACGTCGACCAAGCGGTACCCGGCGAGCAGTTCCTTCGATTCGGGGAACGGTCCGTCGGTCACCACCGGAGCACCCTTGCCGTCGAACGTGACACGTTTCGCGACGTCCGGTCCGGCGAGCCCCTGAGCGTCGACGAGTTCACCCTTGGCGATCAGCTCCGCGTTGAGATCCTGCTGGAACCGGATGTGCGCCTGCACGTCCTCCGGCGTCCACTCGGTCATCGGCACGTCGCACCCCGCGCCGCCCTCGTAGTGCTGCAGCAACATGAACTTCGGCATCTCTGTCTCCTCACCCGGTGTGGCGCCCATTCTGGCGCTTTCGGGAACAGGACGGAGCACATCCGAGGTTCTCGACATACTTCGGGAACTTTTCGAAGAAATCTTTTCAGCGGTGCCCGGCGTGCAGACAGTCCTCGAACAAAGTGCGCACCTCGTCGACGTGCCGGTCGAGATCCGCGAGGTCCCAGCCGACGGTCGGCACGGGTGCGAGGACGTCGACATCGACCGTGCCGGGGTGCGCGACCAGCGAGTTCCGCCACATCCGTTCGCCCGCGTTGTGGATGACGATCGGCACGATCGGCACGCCCGCCTGCATCGCCAGGTGGAATCCGCCCTTCTTGAACCGGCCGAGGCGCGGAGTCGGCGAGCGGGTGCCCTCGGGCGCGATCGCGATGGAGATGCCGGACTGCAGTTTCTCCACGGCCGGGCGGAGGGCCGCCCTCGCCTTCGTGCTGTCCGCCCTGTCGATGTACGCGACGTCGAGCAGAGCCCCCACGGGAATGAACCGGGGATCGCGCGCAGCCTCCTTCTTCGCGACGCCGGTGACATCGCGCCGGATGACGCTGCCGATCACCAGCATGTCGAGCGAACTCTGGTGATTGAACATGAAGACCGCGGGCCTGGCCGCCCACGCGTTCTCCTTGCCTTTGATGCGCACGTTGATCCCGCAGATCGCGAGCGCGAGATCCGGGCCGAAGCTGCCGACCAGGTTGGCGCCCGTCTGCCGATTCTGGGTGAGCAGGCCGGCGGAGACACCGAACGCGGCCGCCCCCATCAGGGCGCCGATCGCGGTGGTGGTACGGGCGATGGACATCGGGTCGGCGCCGCTCTCCGGAGGTCGCAGATTCACCGACGGCCAACCGTTCTGCCGCGCGGTCGCCGCCAGCTTGCGGTCGGGGTTCAGGGCCACGGGATGTCCCACCGACTTCAGCATCGGAACATCTTCAGCGCCGTTGGAGTACGCGAAGCTGTCACCCAGATCCGCTCCGTGCTTCTCGGCGTACTCGCGCAGTGCCTCGGCCTTGGCCGGACCCCACAGCGGCGGCGATTCGAGTTTCCCGGTGAGCATCCCGTCCAGAACCGCGGGCCGGGTGCACAGCACGTCCTCGGCGTCGATGTCGAGGTCCGCGGCCACCGACAGTGCCTGATAGGGGGTGGCGGAGGTGGCCATCACCACCCTGTGACCGGCGTGCCGGTGCGCGGCGAGCAGTCCGCGGACCTCCGAAAAGATCATCCTCGCGATCTCCTGGCGGAACAGCCGCTGCCCCCACTCCTGCATCTCGTCCTCCATGCGCCCGGCCAGGCTCTGCACTCCGATGCGCATCAGGTTGCCGACATCGGCACCCCGGAAGCGGGTCTCCACCGCGGCGCCCGTGGTGCGCAGAAGCTCGGCCACGCTGATGTCGAAGCGACGCAGGCGGTCCCGGTAGACGACGCTCGCGGAGTACCCGCTGATCAAGGTGCCGTCCAGATCGAACGCGGCGAGGGTGCCCGGGCCGGGAACGGCGGCCGCGATGTCGTCGTGGAGACTGCGGAGATCGCTCATCTACTCACCTACCACCCATCTGGTCGAGATTCTCGTGCGCGATCGCTCGGATGCGCAGCACCTGATCGATCAGGGTCTGGAGTTCGGCGTCGAACTCGACCCGCCGGGCCGCCATGTTCTCGGCATTCGGTTCGACCAGGCCCCGGTTTCGCGCCAGCTTGAGCGCGGTCGTGAAGAGCTCCGCCGAAATCGACTCGCTGCTCCCGATCTGCTGCCGGAGACGCCGCTGCTCGGCGAGCGCGAGGCACGACGTCATGAAGGCCTTCTCGTCGAACTTCCGGTCCACCGGAGTCCGGAGCAACTGAGCGGCCACCACGGCGTACGCCTCCAGGAACGGTTGCAGAACCCGGTGCGCCAGATGAATCCGCATCCCGGACAACAGGTTCGCCGCATGCTGCGGATCACCCAGGTTCGACTCCCACGCCGGGTCGATCAGATCCAGTTCGGAACGCAGTTCCTTCCGGAAGCTGTCCTTCTCACTGAAGAAGAACTCGAACTTGAGGAGATCGCGCATGCGCAGCGCCAGATCCCATCCGTCGTTCAGCGGATCGGTGAACTTCTGGTCGACCGCCGCCCGCAGCACCATCTCCGCGATCGCCCGCATCACCAGGAAATGAATGGTGTTGTTGCGGTAGAACGCTGCGACGAGGTGCTGATCCCGGCCGAGGTAGAACACCCGCTCGCTGCCCTGATCGAAACTGCGCAGCACACCGGAATCGAGGTGCGTGCGCACCGCCTTGCGGATCACCTGCGGGTCGGTCAGGTCGACGTCGCCCGCGGTCGGCAGCGAGCGCGCGGTGATGTAGTCCACGAGCGGCCCGAGGATCGCGCCGACCTCGGCGACGGTGAGCGCCCGGTCCTCGATTCCGAGAAACGCGAGCATCACGAGAGAGGACGCGGTGACAGGCGTGACCTCGTTGATGCGGTGACACACCTCGAACGCCGTCTTCTGCACCGCCAGCCGCAGGTCGTCCTCCTGGCCGAGGTAGTCCGCCAGCGACATCGGCCTGCCGACGTTGACGTGCGCGACGCCGTGCCGTTGCCCCTGCGCCCGAACGTATCCGAAGAGCCAGCGCAGACTCTCCTTGCTCTTCGCCTGGCCGTGCGCCTCCGCCGCCATCGCCCCGACCTCGTAGAGCTGGTCGTAGGTCAGCGACACCGGCACCAGGTACACGTCGGACATGCCACTGTCCTGGAAGGCCTTCGCGAGGTAGTTGAGCAGACCGAACCGCGGCGGCCGCAACTTCCCGGTACGGCTGCGCCCGCCCTCGATGTACCACTCGAGGTTGAACCGTTTCGTGAGGAGATAGCGCATGTACTCGCGGAGCGTCCACTTGTAGATCTCGTCGCCCTCGATCTTCCGGCGGATGAACACGGTGCCGCTGCGCTTGCCGATCGGTCCGATCGGCCAGAAGTTGATGTTCAGACCGCCCATCACGTGATTGAGCGGAAGGTCGTTCGCCAGCAGCGCCGGCCGCAGCACCAGCGGGTCGAGGTACGAGCGGTGGCTCGGCAGGAACACCAGGGAATGCTCCTTGTTCAACTCGCGCAGTTCGTCGAGCCGGGTGGTGTCGACGTCGAGACGGTAGGCGCGGGAGAAGTAGCGGCCCAACTGGTCCCACAGCGCGATGGCGCGCCTGCTCTGGGCGGCTACCATCTCGTCCAGCGCGCCGCGGGCGCGGCGATCCACCTCGGCGACGGGCAGATTCAACTTGCCCGACAGTGCGTGGGTGCCGTCGTGATACCGGCTGGCGTCGGTGATCTCGTCGACGACGAACCTCGACACCTTGTACTGCGTGCCCAGCAGGGTGCGCTCGGCCCGCTCGAGGGTCAGCGCGGCCTGGCGGCGAATGAAGTCCGGAAGCGACCCGCCGCCGTTCTCCGCGAGCCGCCGCTCGAGGTCGCTGAGCGGGGCCGGGTCGCCTTCCAGGACCTGGCACCGGGCCGGGTCGTCGCGCATCACCCGACGCTGCATGTTCTGGCCGGGGTGCAACGGGTCGCGCAGCGACAGCGTCTCCCGGAATCGTTGCGCGCCGTCCGGGTGGGTCTCCTTCGGCAGCCACACCACCCGGAGCGGGGTGAGCAGCGGATCGTCCTTCCGGCGCACGAGATCGGCGAGGGCCTGGTCGGTGACGCGGACCGTCGGAGGCGGCTGACCGGAGTCGTTCGCCTGCCGCTCCAGCCACGTGCGGAGAACGTCGTCCTCCATGTCGCTCATCGTCTCGATGAGATAGACCCGTGGCCGTGTCGTCTGCTCGTCCATCGCGCCAGCCTTTCCTTTCACCCGCGGCCCAGTTCGACGATCTCGTCGAGACTCTCCTGCAGGCACGACATGAACCGCGCCGGCTCGGTGACGGCGGCGGTGTCGAGATTGACGCCGATGCAGCACGTGCCGACGTGGGAGACGAGGGTGGCCATGACCGCGCAGCCGGGGGCCGGGCCGAACGGGAACATCCGCTCGATCCGGGCGCCCGCCAGGTACACGGGCACGGGGACACCGGCGACGTTGCTGGCCTGTAGATCGAGACCCGTCGACTGCGAGAGGTACCAGTTCGCCAGCACCACTGTCGGAAGCCGGACCAGGAGCGGGGCGGCTGAATCCAGCAGTCCGAGTGCGGGTTCCTGGCGCAGCCCCAGGATGATCGCGCGCACCTTCTCGATCCGCGCGACGGGGTCGCGCTCACCGACCGGTCCGGCGAATCGGGCCGCGGCGAACCGGTTGCCGCCCGTGGGATCCGACGCCGAACGCATGCTCACCGGCATGCCCACCGGAATCGTGTCGAGGTCGTGGCCGAACGATTCGTGATAGCGGCGGAAACCGCCCAGCAGGGCGGCCACATACGCGTCGTTCAACGACCCGCCGGCGACGTGAGCGGCGGAACGCAGCTCGTCGACACTCACCTCGAGCACCCCGAACCAGCGTCCCAGTCCGCGGTCGCGGAGCAGGTCCGAACCCGTGGTCGAGGGAGGGGTCACCACCCTGCGGATGGAGTTCGCGTAACCGGCGACCTCCGTGACACTGCCCACCGGGTCGCCGACGACGGTCATCGCCGTCCGCACCGCGCCCCGGATCAGGCCGCCGAGACGACCGGGGGCGCTGCGCACGTTGTCGAGTGCCTGCTCGAACAGGGCGCCGCCGCCCGACATCTGCTCCGGTAACGGTGCAGGCCGATCCGGTTTGTCCGGCGACGGTTCGGGGCGCCTGCTGTGCAGCAGCGTCATCAACTGGATGCCACCGAGACCGTCCGTGATGCTGTGGTGCGTCTTCACCACGTAGACGGCGCGGCCGTCGTCGAGTCCCTCGATGAGCATCGCGCTCCACGGCGGCCGGGCGCGGTCGAACGGCTCGGTCGCCATGTGCCTGCACATCCGCAGCGCGTGGTCGAACGTCGCCGGCTCCGGCAGGCGCACCCGCGACAGGTGATAGTCGAGATCGAACTCGGGGTCGACGGACCACATCGGGTTGCCCAGCCGCAACGTCGGCTCCACCACCCGCATCCGGATGCGCGGCACCATGTGCGACGCCCATTCGTGGGCGCGCACCAGCCGGTCCCAGTCCGGCGGTTTGTCGAGCACGTCGACCGCGACGATCGGTGAGCGCAGCTTCGGCTGCACCTCCTCCATCCGCCACATCCCGGTCTCGAAGTCGGACATCGTGCGGTCCGCTCCCCAGGCGACGTCGGAGAAATCCACGTCGACGGCACTCGGCGGTATCAGAGGTTCGCCGTCGGCCATGCCCACCCTCATTCGGTTACTCGAGTTGCCCTCAGCTGCTGCTTTTCCAGTGTGGACCCGCCCCGCAGATCGCGTCCCTGGTTCCGGCGGATTGCGCACCGGACTTTCTGTCTAAGGTGAGGACGTGCCGACTCTCCACCACGCGACGCTCGACAGGATCGACCCGGCCACGCTCTACCGGATCATGGTGCTGCGGACCGACGTGTTCGTCTTCGAACAGGGCATCGTGTCGGAACCCGAACTCGACGGACGCGACCTCGAACCGACCACCACCCAGTTCTGGGCGGAGGAGGACGGCGAGGTTCTCGCGACACTGCGGGTGCTGGCCGACGAACCGACACTGCACCTCGGACGCGTCGCCACCGCCGCCCCCGCCCGGGGGCGGGGACTCGCGGGACAGCTGCTCGAAGCCGTGTTCGAGGCGTTCCCGGGACCCATCGAGATCTCCGCCCAGGCCTACCTCGAAAACTGGCACGGCCGCTACGGGTTTCGCAGAACCGGCGAGAACTACCGCGAGGCCGGTATCGACCACCTGCCGATGAGGCGCTCCGCGCCCGTGCGTGGTTGACGAGTCCGTGGACTCCTTCACCACGCACGGAGTTGTCGTAGGCTGCCGTCATGGCGAAAAGCTTCGACTACTCCGAAGAGATCGCGTACCCACTCGACCGGGTGCACGCGACGGTGACGGATCCGGCGTTCTGGCAGCACCGGTTCGAAGAGGCGCCGGAGAAACTCACCCTCGACGACAGCCGTGGCCCCGGCACGCTGACCGCGACGATGCGCGACACCATCGGCGCGTCCTCCCTCCCCGGGCTGGTCCGCAAGGTCGTGTCGGGTGAGCTGAAGGTCGAGCGCGCCGACGAGTGGGGTGCCCTCGACGGCGACCACGCCGACGGCCGGGTCAGTGGCAGTTCCACCGGCATCCCGGTGAAGATCGAGAGCACGGCGGTGCTCCGCGCATCCGGCGACGTCACCGTCCTGCGCCTCGCCGGATCGGTGCAGGTCAAGATTCCGCTGGTCGGCGGGCAGATCGAATCCCTGGTCAGGAAGCTCGTCGGCGACATGGTCGGGCAGGACCGCGACGCGATCGAGAAGTGGCTCGGCGACCACTGACGCTCACACTCCGGACGCCGGGCGGTCGAGTTCGACGTCCAGCGTGCGGGCACCCGGCCCCGCCGTGCCCAGCCGGTCGTGGGAGTTGACGATCGCGCAACTCCCCAGCGACAGACACCCGCAGCCGATGCAGCCGGTCAGGTTGTCGCGGAGCCGGATCAACTGCTCGATCCGCTGATCGAGATCCGCATGCCACCGCGTCGAGAGCTTCTCCCAGTCCTTGCGGTTCGGCGTGCGGCCCTCCGGCAGGGTCGCGAGGGCCTCCCGGATCTCGGCGAGCGGAATCCCGACCCGCTGGGCGATGCGGATGAACGCCACCCGCCGTAGCGTGTCCCTGCGATAGCGACGCTGATTGCCGGACGTCCGCCTGCTGGTGATCAGCCCCTCGCGCTCGTAGAAGTGCAACGCCGACACCGCCACGCCACTGCGCTCCGACAGCTGTCCCGGCGTCAGTTCCTTGGCTCTCCACTCGGGCATCTCCACGACAGGCAACCTTTCACGCGGTTACCTGAACAATACTCGAGGTCAGTCGCGGCGGAGATGTCCGTGCAGGTGGTGTGTGAGCGGAGTCAGGTCGTGCGCCATCCACAGGTCGTACGTGAGGTCGCCGCCGCGCACCGACAACTGTCGCCGGATGCTGTGCACCGGTTTCGCGTCCGGCGACGCGCTCAGCGCCACCATCGACAACTCGATGGTCCCCTCCCGGATCTGACCACGGTGGATCTCGGTGAATCCGGTCGGCTGGGCCACGAGCAGTTCCGCCTCGTCCTCGGCGACGAGCCGCAGGAACCCGGACTCCGAGTGCAACGGCCGACCGCTGCCCGCCTCCCGTGTCCGAGACCGGTACGCCAGGAACGGTTTACCGGTGGGGGCGAATTCGATCTCCTCGGTGTACGCGAAGTTGTCGATCGTCGGGTACGCGCCCTCGCCCTCGCCGCGCCAGAGACCGGAGAACGGCGCCAGGGCGGAGGGAACAGACGGAAGTGGGGGCGTGTTCGCAGACGAACTCGCCGCCGCATCCGAGTGCGCCGGCGAGAGAGTCGAGTTCTCGTCCATGAGAGATACCTCCGCCGTTTCACGGTACTCGCCTGCGGCGCCGAGGGACACGGTCGGCCGCGAAGCGTTTGAGCGTGCCTGCCGCGCCCTCCGGCATTACCGTCTAGACATGAACGCGTCCGGTTCTGCACCGCTGGGGGCCAACTCCGAAGTCGGGCAGCTGCGTGCCGTCCTCCTGCACCGGCCCGGGGACGAACTGAAGCGGCTCACGCCCCGCAACAACGACCAACTGCTCTTCGACGGACTGCCCTGGGTCGACCGCGCGCAGGAAGAGCACGACGCGTTCGCGGACCTCCTGAGCAGCCGCGGCGTCGAGGTCCTGCTGCTGTCCGACCTGCTCACCGAGACACTCGGCACCAGCGGCGCCGCGCGCATACAGGGCATCGGCGCGGCCGTCGACCCCCGCAAACTCGGGCACACCCTGGCGCAGGAACTGGCCGCGCACCTCCGCGGTGTCCCGGCCCCCGAACTCTCCACCATCCTCACCGCGGGGATGACCTTCGACGAACTTCCCGTCGCGGCCAACACGGCGTCGCTGGTCCGGCGCATGCACCACGGCGGCGACTTCGTCATCGACCCGCTGCCCAACCTGCTGTTCACACGGGACTCGTCGTTCTGGATCGGACCCCGCGTCGCGATCACGTCCCTCGCCCTGCCCGCCCGCGTCCGCGAGACGTCCCTCACCGACATCATCTACGCCCATCACCCGCGTTTCCGTGGCGCCCGGCGCGCCTACGAATCCCACACGGCCCCCGTCGAAGGCGGCGACGTCCTGCTCCTCGCACCGGGAGTCGTCGCCGTCGGAGTGGGGGAGCGCACCACACCGGCCGGCGCCGAGGCGTTGGCGCGCAGCGTCTTCGAGGACGAACTGGCACACACCGTGCTGGTGGTGCCCATCGCGCAGGCCAGGGCGTCGATGCACCTCGACACCGTCTGCACGATGGTCGACCACGACGCCGTCGTGATGTACCCGATCATTCAGGACACGCTGTCGGCGTTCACCATTCACCGCGAGGACAAGGGCGTGTCGATCCGCGGAGCCGATCCGTTCCTGACCGCCGCGGCCGAGGCCATGGGCATCGGCAAACTGCGCGTCATCGACACCGGACTCGACAACGTCACCGCCGAACGCGAGCAATGGGACGACGGAAACAACACGCTCGCACTCGCACCCGGCGTCGTCGTCGCGTACGAACGGAACGTCGAGACCAACGCCCGGCTCGAGGCGTCGGGCATCGAGGTACTGCGGATCGCCGGTTCCGAACTCGGCTCGGGTCGCGGTGGACCCCGCTGCATGTCCTGTCCGGTGGCCCGCGACCCGCTGTAGGCGCGAAGCGCCTAGAGGACCTCGCGGACCTTCTCGGCCGGGCGGGCGAGGACGGTGCCCTTGTCCGTCACGACGATCGGTCGCTCGATGAGGATGGGGTTGTCCACCATCGCCTCCAGCAGTTCGTCCTCGGACGCCTCGGCGAGCGCGAGCTCCTTGAAGACGGCCTCCTTCTTACGGATCGCCTCGCTCGGCTTCAGCCCGGCGTCGTCGAGAAGTTTGCGCAACCCGTCCCGCGAGGGCGGGGTCTCGAGGTACTTCACGACGGTCGGCTCGATGCCCGCGTCCCGGATCAGACCGAGGACGGTGCGGGACGTG
This sequence comes from Rhodococcus sp. ACPA1, assembly GCF_002300195.1. Taxonomy (NCBI): domain Bacteria; kingdom Bacillati; phylum Actinomycetota; class Actinomycetes; order Mycobacteriales; family Nocardiaceae; genus Rhodococcus; species Rhodococcus sp. ACPA1. The sequence goes on from NZ_NSDX01000001.1 coordinate 340,476, forward strand.
TTGCATCGCTGGTTGTGGTAGATGGTCGCGGTGTTCGCCATACCCGACATTCTGCACCGGGGAACAAACGCGCCCGCAGGGAGCGCTGAACCTGGGGTAGTAACTCGTGAATAGTCGACGAAAGAGGGAGATCGATCATGGCCGAGCACAGGGACGCGACTCCGCGGCGAATCGTCATTGCCGGTGGACACGGGAAGATCGCCCGTCACCTCATCAAGATTCTCACCGCGCGCGGTGACCGTGCGGTCGCGCTGATCCGCAACCCCGATCACGAGCACGAGGTGGCGGCGCTCGGCGCCGAACCGGTGGTGATCGATCTGGAGACGGCGAGCGCGGACGACGTGGCGAAGACGCTCGTCGGTGCGGACGCCGCGGTGTTCGCCGCGGGCGCAGGCCCGGGCAGCGGTATCGCCCGCAAGGACACCGTCGATCGCGGGGCCGCGGTTCTCCTCGCGGACGCCGCCGAGAAGGCGGGAACGCGGCGATTCGTCCAGATCAGTTCGTTCGGGGCGGGGGAGCCGATCCCCGAGGGCACGGACGACGTGTTCGCCGCCTACCTCGTCGCGAAGACGGCCGCCGAGGAAGACCTGCGCGCCCGCACCCACCTCGATTGGACGATTCTCCGCCCGGGCGGTCTGCTCGACGACGACCCGACGGGTCACGTCACGCTCACCGCGCCGCCACTCGAGCGCGGCACCGTCACGCGCGCCGACGTCGCCGCAGTGGTCGCGGCGCTTCTGGACCACCCGGAGACTGCGAAGAAGACGCTCATGCTGACGTCCGGTCCGACAAGGATCGCGGAGGCCGTCGCCGCGGTGTAAGCATTGCGGCGCCGCAACCGCGCAACTACGGTCTGATACAACGCGTGGAACAACGGAGGTGGCGCCGGCCGTGGACATCGACATCGATCCGGATTCGTCGACCGCCCCGTTCGACCAGTTGCGATTACAGATCATCGAGCAGGTGCGCAGTGGGCAGCTGATCGCGGGAACGAAGATCCCCACAGTCCGCGCGCTCGCCGTCCAGGTGGGTCTCGCACCGAACACGGTCGCCAAGGCGTACCGGGAACTCGGCGAGCAGGGTGTCATCGAAACCCGGGGCAAGCAGGGCACGTTCATCGCGAGCGGCGGTGACCCCATTCGCGCCGGGGCCGAGAAGGCCGCAACAGGGTATGTGCAGGAACTGCGGAAGCTGGGAGTGTCCGACGAGGAGATCCTCGGCTTCGTGCAGTCCGCTCTCCGCGGCGCCGAATGAGGTCGGCGCCGTCTCCAGAAGGTGTGACCCCAGAAAGGTAGACGCTCGGTATGGCTTCCGCACTCTTCCGCGACCTCGCACTACTGATTGCCCGGATCGGACTCGGCGTCGTCTTCGTCGCGCACGGCTGGCAGAAGTTCTTCGACTACGGAGTGAAGGCCACACAGGCGTCGTTCGCCGACATGGGCGTCCCACTGCCCGACATTTCGGCTGTTGCGGCCGCCACTATCGAACTCGCGGGTGGATTTGCTCTCATCGTGGGAGTGGCCACACCGATCGCCGGAATCCTGCTGTTTCTCGACATGCTCGGAGCGCTGATTCTGGTGCACGCGGACAAGGGTGTCTTCATCGCGAACGGAGGGTACGAACTCGTCGTCGCACTCGGCGTCGGGTCGCTGCTTCTCGCCGTGATCGGTGCCGGACGCCTCAGCATCGACGGGCTTCTCGGAAGAGGCTCGGGATGGGGAAAAACCGCAGCGTAACGATACTGTCGACTGGGTCTCGATTCGGTGTGAAGCGGTGGGCTAGCTTGCTTTTACCATCGAAAATGACCAACGTAGTTGTTCATGGCAATGAATACTGATCTGCCTGATCAAGGTTCCGAGACCGCTGACGCGAGCGTCGGCGGAGGGCTCAAACGGGTCGGTGTTCGCACCGACCGCGTCGTGTTCTCCGCCGCTGCCGCCGCGGTCTCGGCAATCGTCGTCTGGGGGCTCGTGGCCCCCGACAATCTCGACTCCACGACAGGTAAGGCACTCGACTGGCTGGTCACCGACATGGGCTGGTTGTTCGTCCTGTCGGCGTCCGGGTTCGTCCTCTTCTCACTGTGGCTCGCGTTCAGCAAGTTCGGTCAGATTCCGCTCGGCAAGGACGGCGAGCAGCCCGAGTTCCGGACGGTCAGCTGGATCGCGATGATGTTCAGCGCCGGCATGGGCATCGGACTGATGTTCTTCGGTGTCGCCGAACCGCTCGCGCACTACGTGACACCCCCTCCGGGTTCGAACGGTGGCATCGGAACTGCGATGGCCACCACCATGTTCCACTGGAGCCTGCACCCCTGGGCGATGTACGCGGTTGTCGGACTGTCGATCGCGTACGGCTCGTACCGGAAGGGTCGCAAGCAGCTGTTCAGCTCCGCATTCATCCCGCTGCTCGGCCGCCGCGCGGAGGGGCCGATCGGTAAGTTCATCGACGTCCTCGCCATCTTCGCGACGCTGTTCGGCACCGCCGCTTCGCTGGGCCTCGGCGCACTGCAGATCGGTTCCGGCTTCCAGGTCGTCGGGTGGATGTCGCAGGTCAGCACGTTCCTGCTGGTCGCCATTGTCGCCCTGCTGACCCTCGCATTCGTGGCGTCCGCCGTGTCGGGTGTCGCCAAAGGAATCCAGTGGCTCTCCAACACCAACATGGTGCTCGCCGTCATCCTGGCCCTGTTCGTGTTCGTCGTGGGACCGACGGTCCTGATCCTCAACCTGCTGCCCACGACGATCGGCGCTTACGCCGCGCAGCTCGCGCAGATGTCGGCCCGCACCGGAGCGTCGTCCGATCCGGCGACCGGCGAATGGTTGTCCTCGTGGACCATCTTCTACTGGGCGTGGTGGATCTCCTGGACCCCGTTCGTCGGCATGTTCCTGGCACGCATCAGCCGCGGCCGCACCATCCGCCAGTTCGTGGTCGGCGTGATCGTGGTGCCGAGCGCCGTGAGCCTCGTGTGGTTCGCGATCTTCGGCGGCGCCGGAATCAGCGAGCAGCGTGACGGAATCGACCTCGCCGGGCAGGACACCCAGGAGGGGCAGCTGTTCGGCATGCTCAATCACCTGCCGCTCACCGGCATCACCACCGTCCTGGTGATGATCCTCGTGGGGATCTTCTTCGTCTCCGGCGCCGACGCCGCGTCGATGGTGATGGGCACCCTGTCGCAGCGCGGTTCGCTGGAACCGCAGCGCTGGGTGGTCGTGTTCTGGGGTGTGCTCACCGGAGGCGTGGCCGCGCTCATCCTGTGGACCGGCGGCGACACCGCGCTCGACGGCCTGCAGACGATGACGATCATCGCCGCGGCGCCGTTCGTCATCGTGATGATCGGGTTGTGCTTCTCGCTCTACAAGGATCTGTCCCGCGACCAGATGATCGTCGACGGCCGGGAGATGCGGAGAGAGATGCGGAGGGTGGCGGCGAAACGTCGTCGCGACCGGATCTCGTCCCGCTAGAGAAACAGTCTGCGAGCCGCTCGGTGTCCCACGGGACCCGGGCGGCTCGACTCATTCCGGGGTCAGCGCCAGCTGGGAAGCCACAGTTGGTGCTGCCACGTGTCCGGGGTGATCGGGACGGCCGTGAGGATCGGCCACAACCAGATGAAGTTGGCGACCACGAGCCCCACATAGAGGCAGACGGCGAGCAGGCCTGTGGTGCGGCGTTCGAACGACGCCTTCGCGCTTCCCAGGATGTCACCCAGGACCAGCGCGAGACCCATCACCATGAACGGCGCCAGCGCCACCGCATAGAAGTAGTACATCTGGCGGTCCAGGGTGGTCAGCCACGGCAGGAACGCGGCGCCGTAGGCGGTGAGGACGGTGGCGTACCGCCAGTCCTTCCGCACCACGGTCTGCCACAGCGCCCACGCGAGCATCGGCAGTGCCAGCCACCACATGGCGGGCGTCCCGATGAGCATGACGGCCTTGACGCAACTCGACGCTCCGCAGCCGGTGACGTGATCGCCCTCGGCGAAGTAGTACAGCATCGGGCGCAGACCCATCGGCCACGTCCACGGCTTCGACTCCCACGGGTGATGATTGCCCGCCGAATTGGTGAGGCCTTCGTGGAACTCGAGGACGTTGCCGCTGTAGTACCACAGCGAGCGGAGCGCGCCCGGCACGAACGACCAGGGGCCGCCCGTCCCGATCTCGTTGCCCACGGCATGCCGGTCCACGCCGGTCTCGCTGGCGAACCACGCCCAGTAGCTGGCGAGATACATGAACAGCGGCACGACGACGAGCGCGTACAGCGCCGGGCCCACGTCGCGGACGCCGGCACCGAACCACGGGCGCCGCACCCCGTAGGCGCGTCGGGCCGACACGTCGAATGCGACGCTGAGCAGCCCGAAGAACACGATGAAGTAGACGCCCGACCATTTGGTGCCGCACGCCAGACCCAGCATGATCCCGGCGCCGAATCGCCACCAGCGCACACCGAGGCGTGGGCCCCAGTCGCTGTCGCCGATCCGGCCCTCGTCGTATACCCGGGCCATCCGCTCGCGGACCTGGTCGCGGTCCACGATCAGGCAGCCCAGAGCGGCGACGGCGAACAGTGCCAGGAAGATGTCGAGCATGCCGAGCCGGGAGGACACGAACGTGACGCCGTCCGCGACCAGCAGGATCCCGGCGAGGCCGCCGATCAGAGTGGATCGGGTGAGCCGGCGGACGATGCGGATCACCAGGAGGACCATGATCGTGCCGGCCACCGCGGAGGCGAAACGCCAACCCCAGCCGTTGTAGCCGAAGATCGCCTCGCCCATTGCGATCAGCTGTTTGCCGATCGGCGGATGCACCACCAGTCCGTAGCCGGGGTTGTCCTCGAGCCAGCCGCCGGTGAGCACCTGCCAGCCCTGCGGCGCGTAATGCTTCTCGTCGAACACGGGAGTGCCCGCGTCCGTCGGGTATCCGAGCATCGTGAACCGGGTGATCGCCGCGATCGCCGTCACGAACAGCGTGACCACCCAGCCGCGGGCGCGGTCGACGGGACCGAAGTCGGGGGGAGGCACGAGCGGCGCCGGTCCGACCATGGACGGCTGTCGTGCGGAGGGCGTCGGTCGCTCGTCCGTCAGCATCGTCACGCCGCAATCGTAGGCTGTGGGTCATGACTGGTCGCCTAGTGCTCGCCGCAACGCCGATGGGGGACGTGGGTGACGCCTCGCCGAGGCTGCGTACGGCGCTCGGGACGGCCGACGTCGTCGCCGCCGAGGACACCCGCCGCACCAAAGCCCTCGCCTCCGCTCTCGACGTGACGATCACCGGCAAGGTCGTCAGCTTCTACGACCAGGTCGAGACGGCCCGGCTGCCCGCCCTCGTCGCCGACGTCGCGTCCGGCAAGACCGTTCTCCTCGTCACCGACGCCGGCATGCCCTCGGTCAGCGACCCCGGGTACCGGCTGGTGTCGGCGTGCGTGGCCGAGGATCTGGCGGTGACGTGCCTGCCCGGACCGTCGGCGGTCACGACGGCGCTCGCGCTGTCCGGGCTGCCCGTCGAACGGTTCTGCTTCGACGGCTTCCCGCCCCGGAAGCAGGGCCAGCGCAAGACGTGGTTGCAGGCACTGGTCGCCGAGCAACGCGCCTGCGTGTTCTTCGAGGCGCCACATCGGCTCGCCGACTGCCTGGCCGACGCGGTCGAGGTGCTCGGTGGAACCCGCCGCGCCGCCGTCTGCCGGGAACTGACCAAGACGTACGAGGAGGTCCGCCGCGGCACCCTCGCCGAACTCGCCGAGTGGGCCGCCGACGGTGTCCGCGGCGAGATCACGGTGGTGGTGGAAGGTGCCACGCTCGTTGCGTCAGACCCCGCCGACCTCGTCGACGAGGTGGAGCGACTCGTCGCGGACGGCACCCGGCTCAAGGACGCGTGCGCGCTCGTCGCCACCACCGGTGTGTCGAAGCGGGAACTCTACGAAACGGTGCTGGCCTCCCGGAAGGACTAGGCGGCCTGCGAGCGCTACCGCCGGAGGGCACGCTCCCCGGGAGCCAGCGAGGCGTCGTCGGCGGCCGCCTGCCCGGCGTACCAGCCGTTGGCGTCGACGGCCCTGCCGCGCGCCTTCTTGGTACGCGGAAACAGACGGTCGAACTCGGCGTCGACGGCCTCGGACTTGGTGGCCAGAATCGGCAGCAGATCGTCGACCGGGATCGACGCCTCGTCGGCGGCCTCGGCCGTGGCCCGGCTGTCGGCGTCGCGCAACCGCTGCCCGATGCGACTGGCGAAGCCCGCGAGGAAACCCTTGCGGAACGACGTGGTCCGTGAACCACCGCGACTGTCGGCGTCCGCGAATTGCATTGCGCGCGTCGCCTGCACGAGCAGCGACGTGAACAGCATGTCGACCTGCTGGAGGTCGAGGGGGGTTCCGACCACGGTCGCGATGGCGAGGGAGCTGAACCACACGGCGCGCACCCGGTTGGAGTCGCCGATCTCGGTGAGAAGGTGGACCTTCTCCTTGACGTACGGATTCTCCAGATGGATGCGGCGACTGTGCACCGCCGTGTTGCCCGCCCCGTTCTGAGTGTGGAGGAGAGCGGAGTTGATCGCGTAGCGCGTCATCAACTCCTGCGCCTTCGCGGTGAAGATCTCCGCCTCCTCCGCGAAATCGGTGGCCTCGGCCTTCGCGAGCAACCCGCGGATCCTGTTGAGCACCTTCGCGTCGGCCTCGGTCTCACCCGGCACCGCCGCGGCCGGGTCGGCGACCCGCACGACTGGCCACGTCGACGGCGGGGGAGCGAGCACCGTCCAGCCGGGCAGGTTCGTCCACGTCAGCGACAGGTCGGTGAGCTGGTAGACGGAGTGGTACGGGTCTTCGAACAACAGTCCGGCCGCGAGCGCCCGAACGTCGGGACCGTCGACCGGAACCCGCCCCGCCAGGTGCGACGCGCCCGGGTACTGCTCGCCGATGGTGCGGAGTTGCTCCACCCAGTCCCGCGGCGCCCGGTGCGCGGCGCGCGTGCGCTCCGCCTCGTGCAGCACCAGCGCCGCCGCCAACGCTGCGTCGGACGGCTCCTTCGATCTCCGCGCCAGATGCACGACGTCGGCGGGCTGCCATCCACGCTCGTACGCGGCCGACAACTCACCCATCAGGGTGTGGACTGCCGCCGCGGCCTGAGGGCTCACTTCGTCGTCGAACACGCGCGCTCCGTTCCCGAATCCACCGTGAGGAGATCGAATGTATGTTCTATTCGGCGTCATGGGGAGAGTGTGCATGCGGGGTCCGACAAAAACGGACCCCGCGTGGATCAGTCCTCCACGTAACGCGGGAACACGCCCGACGGCGCCGGCAACGGGGTGCCCGCCACGATGCGCGTCGGAAGGTCGCTGAACTGCCGCGCGTCTGCCTTCTGGCCCAGTAGGTCGAGGATCTTCTCCGCGGCGTCCGGCATCACCGGCTGCACGAGGATGCCGACGATCCGCACCACTTCGAGCGTCACGTACAACACCGTCGCCATCCGCTCCGGATCCGTCTTCCGCAGAACCCAGGGCTCCTGCTTGGAGAAGTACCGGTTGGTCTCGCCGAGAACCGACCAGATCGCCTCCAGCGCGAGATGCAGTGCCTGGACGTCGTATTCGGCGCGAACCCGCACGAGCAGCGCATCCGCCTGCGCGAGCATCGCCGCGTCGTCCTCGGTCAGCTCGCCGGGGGTCGGGACCTGGGCGTCGCAGTTCTTCGCGACCATCGACAGCGACCGCTGCGCGAGGTTGCCGAGCTCGTTCGCCAGGTCGGCGTTGATCCGGGTGACGATGGCCTCGTGGCTGTAGCTGCCGTCCTGGCCGTAGGAGATCTCGCGGAGCAGGAAGAAGCGCACGGCGTCGAGGCCGTACTGCTCCACCATGGCGACGGGGTCGACGACGTTGCCGACCGACTTCGACATCTTCTCGCCCTTGTTGTAGAGGAATCCGTGCACGAAGACGCGCTTCGGCAGTTCGATTCCCGCCGACATCAGGAACGCCGGCCAGTAGACGGTGTGGAACCGGGTGATGTCCTTGCCGATGATGTGCAGGTTCGCAGGCCAGAACTTGCCGAACTGCTCGGAGTCGGTATCGGGGTATCCGGCGCCGGTCAGGTAGTTGGTGAGCGCGTCCACCCACACGTACATCACGTGCTCGGGATGCTCGGGGACCGGAACGCCCCAGTCGAACGTCGTGCGGGAGATCGACAGGTCCTTCAGTCCGCCCTTGACGAAGCTGACGATCTCGTTGCGCCGCGTCGCGGGCGCGATGAAGTCGGGGTTCTCCTCGTACAGGCGGAGCAGCTTGTCCTGGTACTCGGACAGCTTGAAGAAGTACGTGGACTCCTCGGTCCACTCGACCGGGGTGCCCGTCTCGGTGGACAGGCGTGAACCGTCGTCCTGCAGCGTGGTCTCGGCCTCGGTGTAGAACGCCTCGTCGCGGACCGAGTACCAGCCCGAGTACGTGTCGAGGTAGATGTCGCCGTTTGCGAGCATCTTCTGCCAGATCGCTTTGCTGGCTTCTTCGTGATCGGCGTCCGTGGTGCGGATGAACCGGTCGAAGGAGATGTTCAACGTCTTGTCCATGGCCTCGAACACGTCCGAGTTCCGCGCGGCGAGCTCACGGACGTCGATGCCTTCCTTGGCCGCCGTCTGCTGCATCTTCAGGCCGTGCTCGTCGGTTCCCGTCATGAAGTAGACGTCGAACCCGTCCAGACGCTTGAAGCGTGCGAGGGCGTCGGAGGAGATGTACTCGTAGGCGTGGCCGATGTGCGGGACGCCGTTCGGGTACGCGATCGCCGTCGTCAGATAGAAAGGTGGCCGCGAGGCGGTGGAATCAGCAGCATTCATGGTGCGACCACTCTATCTGCGCGCCGCCGTTTCGTGACGCGCAGATTCGGGTTCTAGGCCGGTCCGGTGCCGTCCTCGTCGGTGACGGTGCGTGACTCGTACGCCGCGCGGGCCGACTTGTTCGTGGACCTGACCTGGTCGGGAACCATCCGGCGGATCGCGAAGTCGCGGGCGAACTGCGGAAAGACGGTGACCAGCCGGGCCAGCGGACCGACGTACCGGGGGATGGTGACCTCGAACCGGGGCCGGTGGATCACCGCGACGACGGTCTTCGCGACGTCGGCCGGTGTCAGCAATTTTGCCGCGCCCGTCGCGGTGCCGGCCGCGAGTTCGGTGTCGACGACACCGGGCATGATCACCGAGATCTGCACGCCCGACCCGCGCAGCTCCTCGCGGACGCCGGTCAGGTAGCCGAGGACGCCGTGTTTCGTCGCGGCATACGTCGACTCGCCGGGTGGCGCGACCTTGGACGCTACCGACGCCACCGTGACGATCTGACCGTGGCCGCGCGCACGCATCGCCGGCGCCGCCAGTCTCACTCCGCGGATGACCCCGTGCAGGTTCACGGCGAGCTGCCGATCCGTCGCGGATTCGGGTTCCTCGTCGAACTTCCCGACCCACATCACGCCCGCATTGTTGACGAGCACGTCGATCGGGCCCCAGTGATCCCCGACGGCCGTGAGGAATGCCGCGAACGACCCGGTGTCGGTGACGTCCAGTTCGAGGCCCTCCACCGTTCCGCCCGCCCGGCCGAGTTCGTCCGCGGTCCGGCGGGCCGCGGCGCCGTCGACGTCGCCGATCGCGACCCGGGCGCCGGCCAGTGCCAGCTGTCGGGCGATCTCCCGCCCGATTCCTCTCGCACCGCCGGTCACCGCGATCACGCGGCCGTTCATCGAGCTCGAAGTCATGGACACGGCTCCCTCCCCGTCGGGGAGAAAGTACCGCATGTGACACGTGCGGCGGCGGCGTCGACAATGTCCGCATGAGCAAAGACCGTCCCGCCCCGGAAGCCCCTGCGCCGCTGTTCCCGCTCGTCGATTCGCACACCCACCTCGATGCGTGTGGCGCCTCGGACGCCGCGAGCGTCACGGCGATCGTCGACCGGGCCGCCGCGGTGGGGGTGGAGCGGGTGGTCACGGTGGCCGACGACCTGGCGGCCGCGCAGTTCGCCGTCGACGCGGCCCACTGGGATCCCCGTGTCTATGCGGCCGTGGCCATCCACCCGACGAGGGCGAACGTGCTCGACGACGTGACCAGGGCGGAGATCGAGCGACTCGCCGGCGATCCCCGGGTGGTCGCGGTGGGGGAGACGGGACTCGACTTCTACTGGCCCGGGAAACTCGACGGCTGCGCCACGGTCCCCGAGCAGACGGAGGGCTTCCGCTGGCACATCGACCTCGCGAAGCGGCTCGGCAAGACGCTGATGATCCACAATCGGGAGGCCGACCAGGCGCTGCTGCAGGTGCTGCGCGAGGAGGGTGCGCCGGAGACGGTGATCTTCCACTGCTTCTCCTCGGGCGCCGAGATGGCGCGCGAGTGCGTCGACGCCGGTTACGTCCTCAGCTTCTCCGGTACCGTCAGTTTCAAGAACGCGAAGGCATTGCGGGAAGCGGCCCCACTGGTGCCGTCGGATCAGCTGATCGTCGAGACGGATGCGCCGTTCCTCACCCCGCACCCGTTCCGGGGCGCCCCGAACGAGCCGTACTGCCTGCCGTACACGGTCCGGGCGCTCGCCGAGATCCGTGGCGAGGATCCGGACGACCTGGCGAAGGCGTCCACCGCGACCGCCGAGCGCGTGTACGGCCTCCGGCCCGTGAGTGGTTAGCGAGTCCCTGGACTCGTCGAGCGCGCACAGGGCCGAAGGCCCTAAGTTGAAGTTTCAACTTAACCACTTTAGGATCGTTGCCTGTTCAACCACTGGTCGTCCCGGTCGCGCGGGGACACCTCGATGAAAGGCACATCCATGAACAACCCCGCAGTTCGAAGCCTGGGAATCCTCGTCGCCCGCGTGGGCATCGGCATCATCTTCCTCGCCCACGGCTGGCAGAAGGCCTTCACCAACGGACTCGACGCCACGACCGCCGGCTTCGAGGCAATGGGAGTTCCGGTTCCCGGGATCTCGGCCTTCCTCGCGACGTGGATCGAGCTGATCGGCGGAATCGCACTCATCATCGGAGCGGCCGTCCCGATCTTCGGCATCCTGCTCTTCCTCGACATGGTCGGCGCCTTCTTCCTCGTGCACGTCGACAAGGGAATCTTCGCGAGCGAGGGCGGCTACGAGCTGGTGCTGGCGCTCGGCGTCGGCTCGCTGCTGCTCGCCGTCGTCGGATCGGGCCGGTTCGGTGTCGACGGACTGCTCGGCGACAAGGTGCCGTGGGCGGCGAAGGAACGCGCCGCCGTCTGACCGCATGTGAGTGGCGAAGCGTCCCCCGGCACGCTTCGCCACTCACATGTCAGAGGACCTTGTTCAGGAAGTCCTGGGTACGGGACTGCTGCGGGTCGCCGAAGATCTGCTCCGGAGTTCCCTCCTCCACCACGTAACCGTCCGCCATGAAGATCACCCGGTCGGAGACCTCGCGGGCGAAGCCCATCTCGTGTGTGACCACGACCATCGTCATGCCGCCCTTCGCGAGGTCGCGCAGAACCTGCAGCACCTCGCCCACCATCTCGGGGTCCAGCGCGCTGGTGGCCTCGTCGAACAGCATGATGTCCGGGTTCATCGCCAGGGCCCGCGCGATCGCGACGCGCTGCTTCTGCCCACCGGACAGGTTCGCCGGCTTCGCGTCCGCCTTCTCCGCCAACCCGACCTGCTCGAGCAGCCGGACCGCCGTCGCCCGCGCCTCGTCCTTGGAGGCGCGCTTGGTCTGCACGGGCGCGAGCATCACGTTCTCGATCGCCGTCATGTGCGGGAACAGGTTGAAGTGCTGGAAGACCATACCGATGTGCTGACGCACCCGGTCGATGTCGATCTTCTTGTCGCTCACGTCGAACCCGTCGACCACGACCTTGCCGCCGGTGATGTCCTCGAGCCGGTTGAGGCAGCGCAGGAACGTGCTCTTGCCGGAGCCCGACGGTCCGATCACGCAGACCACTTCACCGCTCGCGATGTCGACGTCGATGCCCTTGAGGACCTCGTTGTCGCCGAACGACTTCTTCAGACCCTTCACCCGGATCTTCGGGTCGGCGGTCTCGGCCTTGTTCTCTGTCACCGGTGTCTCGGTCACTTGTTGATCCTCTTCTCGAGCCGGTTCGACAGCTTCGTCAACGCCATGATGATGATGAAATACATCACGCCGATGATCAGCCACATGTTGAAGGACTGGAAGTTGCGGGCGATGATGATCCGCCCGGTCTGAGTGAGCTCGGCGAGCCCGATCACGGACAGGATCGACGTGTCCTTCAGCGTGATCACGAACTGGTTGATGTACGAGGGGATCATCGTCCGCACGGCCTGCGGCATCACGACCTTCTGCATCGACTTCAGGTAGCTGATGCCGAGGCTCCGGGACGCTTCCATCTGGCCCTTGTCGACGGACAGGATGCCGCCGCGCACGATCTCGGCCATGTACGCGCCGGCGTTGAGGCTCAGCGTGATGATGCCCGCCGTGAACGCCGACATCTGGAAGTCCAGTGCCGCCGGGATGCCGAAGTAGATGAAGAAGGCCTGCACCAGCAGCGGGGTGCCGCGGAACACGTCGACATAGGTGGTGCCGATGCCGCGCAGGACGATGTTGGTCGACACCCGGAACAGGCCGAAGATCGCGCCGAGGACGAGCGCGATGGCGATCGAGACCACGGTCAGGACGATCGTGAGCCACAGGCCCTCGAGCAGCAGCGGGTAGGTGCTCTTGATCAGGCCCAGGATCGAGTTGTCGTCGTCGGAGGCGTCGGAGTTGAGATAGGTGTCGAGGATCTCGTCGTACTGGCCGCTGGCCTTCAGGTTGGCGAGCCCGGTGTTGAACTCTTGCAGGAGCTGCGCGTTCTGGCCCTTCGCGACGGCGAACCCGTAGCTGGCGCCGGGGACCTTGTCGGTGACCGTCTTGAACCCGTTGCCCTGCTTGATGCCGTAGGCCAGGACGGGGTAGTCCTCGAACACGGCCGCCGAGTTACCCGTGCGGACCTCGTCGAACATGCTCGACGAGTCGGCGAAGTACTTGGTGGTGAAGCCGTACTGGTCCTTGATGGACTCCGCGTACGTGGCGCCCTCGGTGCCGTTCTTGACCGCGACGGACTTGCCGCGCAGGTCCTCGTACGAGGTGATCGAGTCGTTGCTCTCGAGCACGCCCATCTGCACGCCCGACTCGAAGTACGGATCGGAGAAGTCGAACGTCGCCTTGCGGGCGTCGGTGATCGACATGCCGGCGATCATGCCGTTGGCCTGACCGCCCGTGACCGCCTGGAGTGCGGCGTCGAATCCGACGGGGTTGACCTGGTAGGTGAACCCCTGGTCCTCGGCGATGGCGGCGAGGAGGTCCATGTCGATTCCGACGAGCTTGCCGCTCTCGTCCTGGAACTCGAACGGGGCGAACGTGATGTCGGTGGCGATGGTGTAGTTGTTGCCCGGTGCGGGCTCTTGTGCGCCGGCGAGGCCGGGCGCGACGAGTGTGACGAGCAGCGTCAGCGCGGCGATCACCGCGGGCACTCTCGGACGTCTGACGAGTCTCAGAAGTCGATCGGATCTGCTGCGCACGGAACCCCAGCTTTCTCAGTCAGTAGTGCCCGGTCGCTTCCGGGCTTCTTGGTGCATGTCGCAAGATACTGCGTTTTGCACGTGGTCCGGACCAGAAGCGATCCTTCGCGGTGAAGCGAAAACTGTCCCCGATCTCAACCTTTTCGTGATCTCACACGCAGGTCGTAGCGGCAAAGTTGCCAGACCATCGCCGATTCGTTACCGTACCGTGATCAAACCTTCGCCAGCCTTGGGATTTCATGTGTCGCCTTTAGCCAGAATCAACAACGCCAAATCGCCCCTTCTCTACGTAGTCGTCGCGGCACTGCTCGCGACGCTCGTCGTGGGCGGTGCGCTGGCAGTGGCGCGGCACAAGACCGTCACGCTCGACGTCGACGGCGAGACCATCTCGCTCGGCACGATGGCCTCCGACGTCGGCGGCGCGCTCGACGACGCCGGGTACGCCGTCAGCGAGCGTGACGCGGTCGCCCCCGCTGCCGACGCGTCGCTCTCCGACGGCGACACCGTGGTGTTGCGGCGTGCCCGCGAGATCGACCTGACGGTCGACGGGCAGCCGAAGACCGTGTGGACCACCGCTCTCACCGTCGACGACGCGCTGAAGCAGTTCGAACTCGCCGACGACGTCCACGTCTCGGCGTCCCGCTCCGAGCGCCTGCCGCTCGAGGGCACCGCGCTCGAGGTCGTCAACGCCAAGCTCGTCAAGGTCGCCGACGGTGGCGCACCGCTCACGGACGTCCGACTGGCAGCCCCCACCGTCGGTGCGCTCCTCGCGGCCAACGGCGCGCCGCTCGAGCAGGCCGACACCGTCGTTCCGCCCGCCGACGCCCCCGTCGTCGAAGGCGCCGAGATCCACGTCACCCGCGACCGCACCGAGACGCGCACCGAGACGCTGCCCATCGCACCGCCCGAGAACCGCGTCGAGGATCCCGCGCTGGACAAGGGCAAGACCGTCGTCGAGAACCCCGGAGTCCCCGGCGAGCGCACCGTCACCGCATCCGTGAAGACGGTCAACGGGGTCGAGGCCGGACGCCAGGAACTCAGCTCGCAGGTGCTCCGCGAGCCCGCGCCGGCACTGGTCAAGGTCGGCGTGAAGGAACTCGCCATCTCCAACGCCTCCACCTGGGATTCGATCGCGCACTGCGAGGCCACCGGCAACTGGGCCATCAACACCGGCAACGGGTTCTTCGGCGGACTGCAGTTCACCCAGAGCACCTGGGAGGCGTTCGGCGGAAGCCAGTACGCCGCCCGCGCCGACCTCGCATCCCGCGAACAGCAGATCTCCGTCGCCGAGAAGGTCCAGGCGGCACAGGGCTGGGGCGCATGGCCCGCCTGCACCAGCAAGCTCGGACTCCGCTGACGGTCTGAAGTAAAGGAACACGATGTCGCCCTTCGCGAAGATCAACTCGGCTCGCTCGCCGCTGCTCTACACCGTGGTGGCCCTGCTTCTCGCCACACTGATCGCAGGCGGAGTGATGGCCGTGGTCCGGCACAAGAACGTCACACTCGACGTGGACGGCGAGAAGATCTCGCTCAGCACCATGACCACGAGCGTCGACGCCGCCCTGTCCGACGCCGGGTACTCGATCACCGACCGCGACGTCGTGGCACCGGAGCGCGACGCGACCCTGTCCGACGGGGACACCGTGGTGCTGCGCCGCGCGCGTGAGGTGTCGCTGACGGTGGACGGTCAGCCCAAGACGGTGTGGACCACCGCGCTCACCGTCGAGGACGCGCTGAAGCAGTTCGAACTCGGCGAGGACGTGCACGTGTCCGCGTCCCGTTCGCAGCGACTTCCGCTCGACGGTGCGGCCCTCGACGTGCTCAATCCGCTCGTCGTCGAGCTCGCCGACGGCGCGCTGCCGGTCACCGACGTGCGCATTGCCGCGCCGACGGTCGGGGAGTTCCTCGCCGCGCACGGCGCACCGCTCGAGCAGGCCGACACCGTCGTCCCGGCTGCGGACACTCCGTTGACCGAGGGCATGGACGTGACCGTCACGCGCGACCGCACCGAGACGAAGGTCGAGACGTTGCCGCTGGCTCCGGAGGAGCAGCGCATCGAGGACCCGACGATGAACAAGAGCCGCACCGTGGTCGAGAATCCGGGACTGCCCGGCGTCCAGGACGTCACGTTCGCGGTCAACACCGTCAACGGCAAGGAAGTCGGACGCAACCAGGTGTCCGCGACGGTCACGACGCCGGCTCAGCCGAAGGTGATCCGTGTCGGCGCGAAGCCGGGCACCGAGGTGCCGCCCGTCGAGAACGGTTCGGTGTGGGACGCACTCGCGCAGTGCGAGGCCACCGGCAACTGGGCCATCAACACCGGTAACGGATTCTTCGGCGGCGTCCAGTTCGACCAGAACACGTGGGAGCGTCAGGGCGGACTCAAGTACGCGCCGCGCGCCGACCTCGCCACCCGTGAGGAGCAGATCGCCGTCGCGTCGAAGACGCAGAAGACGCAGGGCTGGGGAGCGTGGCCGTCGTGCTCGGGCAGGCTCGGCGTGCGTTAAAGTTCGCCTGGTGTCCGAAGCCGAAGTACCCCCCGTCGCTCGAGGTCAGGCCGCACTGCTCGGCCCCGCCGAGGTGCGCGCGTTAGCCGAGGAGTTCGGCGTGCGCCCCACCAAGCAGCTGGGGCAGAACTTCGTGCACGACGCCAACACGGTGCGCCGCATCGTCGCGACCGCGGGCGTGGGACGCGAGGACACGGTGCTCGAGGTCGGTCCCGGGCTCGGTTCGCTGACGTTGGCGCTGCTCGACGTCGTCGACAAGGTGGTCGCCGTCGAGATCGACCCCAACCTCGCGGCACGACTGCCGGTCACGGTGGCCGACCGGGCACCGGAACTCGCGGACCGGCTGACGGTGGTCGGCGCGGACGCGATGCGGGTCAAGCCGTCCGAGATCCCCGGTGAGCCCACGGCTCTCGTTGCGAATCTGCCGTACAACGTGGCGGTGCCCGTGCTGCTGCATCTGTTCTCCGAATTGCCCAGTCTCCGAACCGCTCTGGTGATGGTGCAGGCCGAGGTCGCCGACCGGCTGGCGGCGTCGCCGGGCAGCAAGATCTACGGTGTGCCGAGTGTGAAGGCCAATTTCTTCGGCGCCGTCCGACGTGCGGGCGCCGTCGGGCGCGCGGTGTTCTGGCCCGTTCCGAAGGTCGAGTCGGGTCTGGTGCGCATCGACCGGTACGCCGAACCGCCGTGGCCCGTCGACGACGAACACCGCCGCCGCGTGTTCGCCGTCATCGATGCGGCTTTCGCTCAGCGCCGCAAGACTTTACGGGCCGCGCTCGGCGGTTGGGCCGGTTCACCCGCGGAGGCGGAGCGACGACTGCGCGAGGCCGGCATCGCACCGTCCTCCCGCGGCGAGACCCTCGACGCCGCGGCCTTCGTGCGTCTCGCCGCCACCCAGCCGTGAGTACTTGTCAACCGCGGGACGTTAATAAGCACTCACAGGGGGAATCCCACGGTCATCGGCATCCCGCCGTTCTCGACGGTGCAGGGTCAGGCGTGGCCGGTTCCGGGACGACCGGGGTCGGCGCTCGTTCGCTCGAATGCCTACGCGGGGCTGACCGGCGTGCACGGTGAACTCCTGGTCGGCTGGGTC
This sequence comes from Rhodococcus sp. ACPA1, assembly GCF_002300195.1. Classification (NCBI taxonomy): domain Bacteria; kingdom Bacillati; phylum Actinomycetota; class Actinomycetes; order Mycobacteriales; family Nocardiaceae; genus Rhodococcus; species Rhodococcus sp. ACPA1. Next base: position 357,554 of record NZ_NSDX01000001.1, read on the forward strand.
AATGTGAATACCGGGGCCTCGGGGTCGTACCGGGTGAGCAAGGACTTTCCGCAGTTCGCCGGCTTCTACGACGAGCGCATCGTGCCCACCGGCAGCGGGACCGTCGTGGTGTCGGTGACGGGGAGCGTAACCATCCTTCCCGGTCAGGGTGCGCCGTGGGCGCCGGACGGGATCGTGGCACCCGTTGCGCCCGGTGTGTACGCCAATTTCATCCCCTGACCTGCGCGACTTCGGCCCGGGGGAGACAACCGACCGGATGTGTGGTTCACTATTGGAGGTCGTAAGTTTTGTGTTTGTGTTTCCCACGCTCGCAAATCGATGGTTGCGAGCGTTTGGACGTCCTCCACAGGAATTGTCATAGACGGTCGTGTTCAATGACCCAGGTAACCGAGCCGGTTGCTTGAAGAAGTTACTGTGTTAGAGGAGATTTACATGGCAGAGGGCATCGTGAAGTGGTTCAACTCCGAGAAGGGGTTCGGCTTCATCGCCCCCGAGGATGGCAGCGCTGACGTGTTCGTCCATTACTCGGAGATCCAGAGCGGCGGCTTCCGCACGCTCGAGGAGAATCAGCGCGTTTCGTTCGAGATCGGCCAGGGCAACAAGGGCCCGCAGGCCACCGGCGTCACCCTGATCTGAGAACGGCCATGACTTCCCGGTTCGCCGGGACATGACGTTCGAGCAAGGCCCCACTCGTCAGAGTGGGGCCTTGACTCGTTTCCGACCGGCTACGCCGACCGCAGGTGAGCGGCCTGATACCCGAGATTCATGGCGCAGACCAGCCAGAGTTGCAGCGCGGAATTCTCCGACGGACCGAACAGCCCGATCACCGCAGCGGCTCCGAGTGCAGCAGCGACGAAGAATGTGGCCGTGCCGAGCGCCCGCCGAGGCCTCGACGAGAAGATCACCACACCCGTGACGAAGAGCGCCCACAGCGTGGTGGCGAGGATGGTCGTGGCGACGAACCAGGCCGTCGAATACCTGCTCGGCCACGTCCACGGCTGGGTTCCGTTGTCGAGGGTGCACACGAACGCCAACGAGAACGCCATGATCACCACCGTCGCGCCCCCGAGCGCCAGATGGCCCCCGACGAGCACCTTCCCGACTGCTCCCGTCCCCGCAGGCGCCCGCGCGCGCCCCTCCTCGACAATCGTGTGCTGCATCCCCGACTAACCCGACCTTTCTGTCGTCACCTGGTTGGACGCCGCGCAGGACCGTTCGGTTCCCACGGATTTTCGGTCCGCGGTGACGGCTGAACGGCGTCTCGGTCAGGCGTTACCGTAGCGGTCGGCGAAGAGGCGGTGACGCTCACCCACCCGTCGGCACTCTTCGCGCAGCTCAGGAGGGTCGAGGACGGTGAAGTCGACGCCGAATGCGCTGAGCCAGTTGGCTATCGACGGGACGGAGTCGCCGCCGAGCGCCACCGCGCATCGTCCGTCGGGCATTTCTTCGAGAGTTCCCCAGTCTTCGTGCACCAGGGTCGCGATCTCGTCGATCGACGCGTGCAGCAGCACCCGTGCGCGGATCCGGGTGACGGCCCGGTTGATTCCGCGTGCAACGAATTCGGCAGCGCCGCCGGGCGGCAGGTCGCGGGGCACGAACCGCGGTCCCGTCGGGATCTTCGGTGTCAGGCGGTCGACCCGGAACGACCGCCAGTCCGCGCGGGTGAGGTCCCAGGCGACGAGGTACCAGCGCAGCCCGGCGCGGACGAGCCGGTACGGCTCCACTTCACGGCGGCTCTCGGTGCCGTCGTGGGTGCTGTAGTCGAATCGGAGTCGTTCGTGGTTGTGGCACACCGAGGCGACGGCAGACAGGACCTGCGCGTCGACGGCGCTCTTCGCGGGCTCGCGGTGGACCACGTCGACCTGCAGCGCCTCGAGGCGGTGTCGCAGTCGGGACGGCATCACCTGCCGGAGCTTGGTGAGCGCTCGCATCGACGCCTCCCCGATGCCGACCACGGAGCCGGTCGCGCCGGATTGCAGGCCGAGCGCGACGGCCAGGACTTCTTCGTCGTCGAGCAGCAGGGGCGGCATTTCCGCGCCCGCGCCGAGCTGGTAGCCACCGCCCACCCCGACCGTCGCGTCGACGGGGTACCCGAGGTCGCGGAGTTTCTCGACGTCTCGCCGGACCGTGCGTGGGGTGATGCCGAGTCGGTCGGCGAGTTCTGCCCCGGACCAGTCCTTTCGGGTCTGGAGCAGGGACAGCAGCCTGAGGAGTCGTGCCGAAGTTTCCCGCATGCATCTCAGGATGCCATCGATAGAGGACATCTTCTGTCCTCTATCGACGGCGGGTAACGGTAAGTAACGATTTTCCCACCAGCCCCACGAGTGTCACTACACTGGCGCCGACGCTCCACGGACCATCGCATGTGTACTTCGTGAAAATCCGACGGAAAGGTCTCAGCGTGACGCAGTTTCGTGTTCGGCCCATTTCTTCAGCAGTCAGGGCGCTGCTTGCCACCGTCATGACCGCCGCCTTCTGCCTGGCTCTGGCGGTCTCGACCACCGCGACGGCGTCCGCCTCGGCCGCCGACCTCTTCAACAGCGCGCAGGGCAGATTCGCCGCAGGTGACACCCGTGGCGCCCTCGCGGACATCGGTGGCGCCGTCGCCGGAGAACCCGGCGACACCAATGCGCTGGCGTTGCAGGCCATCTACGCCGACGCCGCAGGCGACCTGATCACCCGGGAGACCGCGCTCGCGCGGCTCGGCGCGATGGACGGTGGGATGCGCGCCGGCGTCGACGGGATGCTGAACGCGATCAGAATTGCGTCGTTCACGCCACCGAACCCACTTCCGGCCATCCAGGGTCCGTCCACCGCGATCGTCGTCCTCGGTTTCGGACTGCTCCCCGACGGCGCGATGCGACCGGAATTGATCAACCGTCTTCAGGCCGCGCTCGTCCAGTCGTGGGCCTCGCCGATGTCGCCGATCATCGTCACCGGCGGCAACCCTCAGAACGGCATCACCGAGGCGGCCGCGATGCAGGGGTGGTTGCAGTCGCACGGTGTCCCGGCGCAACGCATCCACCCCGAGCATCGTGCCGGATCGACGGTGGGCAACGCGCTCAACTCGGTTCCGCTGGCCCGCTCGCTCGGTGCGGGCGGCGCGATCATCGTGACGTCGGCCAACCACATCCGCAGGGCAACGGTCGATTTCAACGTCGCCGGACTGCCGGTGGTCGGGGCGATGAGCGCGATCACCAGCGCCGGTCAGCTGATCGCCGAAGTGATGCCCCTGACCAAGGACCAGCAGCTCGGCATGTACCGCGATGCGATCAGGGTGTTCGGCATCCCCGCCGGCTACTGACGCGACTCGTACTCGGCCACGACCGGCGGCTGCTCGACGGGATCCGCGCCGCCGGGGCCGAGCCTTCCGTGGACGGCGTCCTGCATCTTCTGCTTGTCCAGCTGGCCTTCCCAGTTCGAGACGACGAACGTGGCGACACAGTTGCCGAGGAGGTTCACGAACACACGCATCGAGTCCATGATCCGGTCGGCACCGAGCAACACCGCGACCGCCGCGACGGGGAAGATCCCGAGCGCGGTCGCGGTCGCCGACAGCGCGAGGAACGACGACCCGGGTACGCCCGCCATGCCTTTCGACGTGAGGAGCAGGATGAACAGCGCGCCGAGCTGGTCGGCGACGGACAGGTCGTGGCCGGTGGCCTGGGCGAGGAACAGGGTCGAGATGGACAGATAGATCGCGGCCCCGTCGAGGTTGAACGAGTATCCGGTCGGAACCACGAGGCCGGTGGCGGCCTGCGAGTTCCCGGCGCCGACGAGCTTGGTCATGATGCGGGGAAGAACTGCCTCGGACGAGGCGGTTCCCAGCGCGAGACCGAACTCCTCCTTGGTGTAGCGGATGAACGTGAAGATGTTCAGTCCCACGGCGAACTTCGCAATGAGTGCGAGGACGAGGACGAACAGTGCTCCGGCGAGGTAGCAGCACGCGATGAGCGCGGCGAAGCTCCCGAGGGTGGAGATTCCGTACTGGCCGATGATGAACGCCATCGCGCCGAACGCGCCGATCGGGGCGAGCCGCATGATCCAGCCGATGATGATGAAGATGATGTGGCTGAGGTGGTCGACGAATTCGAGGACCAGCGGGGGACCGTGCTCGCCGTACTTCGCCAGCGCGATACCGAAGAGCACCGCGAAGAAGAGGACCTGCAGCAGTATATTGTCGGCGAAGGCGCCCACCACGCTGGTCGGGACGATGTCCATGAGGAACTCGACGGCGCCGGGGAGTTCACCGCCGCCGGTTTTCTCCGCGATCTGCTCGGTGCCGTCGGCGAGGGTGGCCGGGTCGATGTCGAATCCGGCGCCGGGCTTGACGATGTTGCCCATCACCAGCCCGAAGAGCAGCGCGAACCCGGTGACGGCGGTGAAGTAGATCAGTGCCTTCACGCCGATCCGTCCGACGGCCTTGACGTCGCCGACCTTGGCGATTCCCGTCACGACCACCGTGAAGATCAACGGCGCGATGAGCATCTTGATCAGCTTGACGAACGTGTCGCCGATCGGTTTGAGCTCCGACCCCACCGTCGGCCACAGCCAGCCGAGGGTGATGCCGCCGACGATTCCGACGAGGAGCTGGACGAACAGGTTGGTGTACCAGGGCGAGCGCGTCCGGGTCGTCGACGCGTCGCCGCCGGGTGGGGGATGGGCGGCAGTGGAGATGGCCATGGGGGAACGCTAGGAAGGCGCTGTGACGGGTTCGTGTCACGAATGTTTCCGCGGTGAGAACGGCGGCCGTTCCGGGCGTGGGCGGTGCCACACTGCAGTTCGTGGCAGTATTGCGACGCACCGACCGCAGGAGGACACATGCGCTTGTCGCCCCACGAGCAGGAGCGTCTGCTCCTGAGCTACGCCGCGGAACTCGCGCGCAGGCGCCGGCAACGCGGCCTCGTGTTGAACCACCCCGAGGCGGTGGCCCTCATCACGGATCACATCCTCGAGGGGGCCCGCGACGGCCGGTCGGTGGCGGAGCTGATGGTGTCCGGTCGTGAGGTGCTCACCCGGTCCGACGTGATGGAAGGCGTCCCGGAGATGCTGCACGACGTGCAGGTGGAGGCCACGTTCCCGGACGGCACCAAGCTCGTCACCGTCCACGATCCGATTGCGTAGGGGTGACTGTGATTCCAGGTGAAGTCTTGTGCGCCGAGGGCGTGATCGAGCTCAACGAGGGTTCTCCCCGCACCGAACTCGCGGTGGTCAACACCGGGGACCGTCCGGTCCAGGTCGGGAGCCACGTTCATTTTCCGCAGGCCAACCACGCCCTGCAGTTCGACCGTTCCGCCGCCCACGGGCTGCGGCTCGACATTCCCGCCGGCACCGCGGTGCGCTTCGAACCGGGTATCGCGCAGACGATTTCACTCGTACCCCTGCGCGGGACCCGTGAAGTGCACGGGCTGAGCCTCACTCCTCCCGGAAAGCTGGACGCGTCATGACCGAACTCAGCCGCGCACGCTACGCCGAGTTGTTCGGTCCCACGACCGGCGACCGCATCCGGCTCGCCGACACCGACCTTCTGATCGAGATCACCGAGGACCGCAGCGGCGGGCCGGGACTGGCCGGCGACGAAGCGGTGTTCGGTGGCGGAAAAGTGTTGCGCGAGTCCATGGGCCAGGGTCGCGCGACCCGCGTCGAGGGCGCGCCCGACACGGTGATCACCGGCGTGGTGGTCGTCGACCACTGGGGAATCATCAAGGCGGACGTCGGTATTCGGGACGGACGCATCGTCGCGCTCGGCAAGGCAGGCAATCCCGACACGATGTCGGGGGTCCACCCCGATCTGGTGGTGGGTCCGTCCACCGAGATCATCGCCGGGAACGGCAAGATCCTGACGGCAGGCGGTATCGACTGTCACGTGCACTTCATCTGCCCGCAGATCATGGACGAGGCGCTGGGCGGCGGCATCACGACGATGATCGGCGGCGGCACCGGCCCCGCCGAGGGCAGCAAGGCCACCACCGTCACCCCCGGTTCGTGGCACACCGCCCGGATGCTGGAGGCACTCGACGGCTGGCCGATGAACATCGCGCTGCTCGGCAAGGGCAACACGGTCAGCTCCGAGTCGATGTGGGAGCAGCTGCGCGGCGGCGTCTCCGGGTTCAAGCTGCACGAGGACTGGGGTTCGACTCCGGCGGCCATCGACGCGTGTCTCACCGTCGCGGACGCTGCGGGAGTGCAGGTGGCCCTCCACTCGGACACGTTGAACGAGGCCGGTTTCGTCGAGGACACTCTCGCGGCCATCGCCGGACGCGCTATCCACGCCTATCACACGGAGGGGGCGGGGGGCGGCCACGCGCCGGACATCATCACGGTGGCCGCGCACGGGAACGTCCTGCCGAGTTCGACCAACCCGACCCGGCCGCACACGGTCAACACCCTCGACGAGCATCTCGACATGCTCATGGTGTGTCACCACCTGAGCCCGAAGATCCCGGAGGATCTGGCGTTCGCGGAGAGCCGCATCCGGCCGTCCACCATCGCGGCGGAGGATCTGCTGCACGACCTCGGCGCCATCTCCATGATCGGCAGTGACTCGCAGGCGATGGGACGCATCGGCGAGGTCGTGTTGCGCACGTGGCAGACGGCGCACGTGATGAAACGGCGGCGGGGTTTGCTGTCCGGCGACAATGGCGCCGACAACCAGCGCGTCCAGCGGTACGTGGCGAAGTACACGATCTGCCCCGCCGTCGCGCACGGGTTGGAGGCCGAGATCGGATCGGTCGAGGTCGGCAAGCTCGCCGACCTGGTGCTGTGGGATCCGGCGTTCTTCGGTGTCCGGCCACACGCGGTGATCAAGGGCGGGATGATCGCGTGGGCTGCGATGGGAGATGCCAACGCGTCCATACCGACTCCGCAACCGGTGCTTCCGCGTCCGATGTTCGGGGCGGCGCCCAAGGCTGCGGCCGCCACGTCCGTGCATTTCGTCGCTCCGCATGCCCTCGAGGACGGACTGGCGGATCGGCTCGACCTGAGCCGTCGACTCGTCCCGGTCGCGAACGTGCGGTCGCGGGGCAAGGCCGACATGCCCCGCAACGACGCGCAGCCGCGGATCGAGGTGGACCCGGACACGTTCACGGTCCGCATCGACGGCGACGTGTGGGAAGAGCAGCCGGCGGCGGAACTGCCGATGGCCCAGCGATACTTCCTGTTCTGATGCGCCTCGCTCACCTGATGTCCCTTGCCGATTCGAGGCTGCCCACGGGCGGTCACGTGCATTCGGGCGGCATCGAGGAGGCCGTCGCGAGCGGTGTCGTCCGCGACGTCGCCACGATGGAGGCGTTCCTGCGGCGCCGGATCCGGACCGTCGGGCTCGTCGGGGGATCGATCACCGCGGCGGTGTGCGCCGGCAGGCTCACCGCCGAACACGCCGACGCCGAGATGGATGCGCGAACCCCGTCCCCGGCGGCGCGGTCGTCGTCGCGGGCGCAGGGGAGAGGTCTGCTGCGCCTGGCCCGCACCACGTGGCCCGAGCACGACTGGTCGCCGCTCGGCACCCGTCCGCACCTGCCCGTGGTCTCGGGGGTGGTCGGAACGGTCACCGCGGTCGGACCCCGGGAGGCGGCGCTGGTCGTCGTCTACACCACCATGACCGGGTCCGCGATCGCCGCGCAGCGTCTGCTCGCTCTCGACCCCGCGCAGGTCGCCGCGTGCACGTTCGCGCTGTCCGACCTGTGCGACGACATCGCCGGCCAGTGCGTGACCGGACTGTCCAGCGTGTCCGACCCCTTCATGGATGTCGTCGCCGAGCGGCACGTTCTGCGGGACCGCCCCCTGTTCGTGTCGTGACACTCAGCTGTACCCCAGTAAGGAGAGATCAACCATGCCACCGCATTTCATCGATGGTGAACCCCACGACCATCAGCACGACCGTCCCCGGCGGGTCCGGGTGGCGGGGGAGCCGGTCCGGATCGGGATCGGCGGGCCCGTCGGATCGGGCAAGACGGCGCTCGTCGCCGCGTTGTGCAGGCAACTGCGCGAGGAGTTGTCGCTGGCCGTGCTCACCAACGACATCTACACCACCGAGGACGCGGACTTCCTGCGCCGCCACGCCGTGCTGCCGGACGAGCGCATCGCCGCGGTGCAGACCGGTGGGTGCCCCCACACGGCCATCCGCGACGACATCACCGCCAACCTCGACGCCATCGACGACCTGATCGCGGCCAACCCGCCGCTCGATCTGATCCTGGTGGAGTCGGGCGGCGACAACCTCACCGCGACGTTCTCCTCGGGCCTGATCGACGTGCAGATCTTCGTCGTCGACGTCGCGGGCGGTGACAAGGTTCCCCGCAAGGGTGGTCCCGGCGTGACGTTCTCGGATCTCCTCGTGATCAACAAGACGGACCTCGCCCCCATGGTCGGAGCCGATCTCGGGGTGATGCGGCGCGACGCCGAGCAGGTCCGCGAGGGAAGGCCCACGGCGCTGATCTCGTTGACGGAGGACCCGTCGTCCGGCCCGGCGCTGGAGTGGGTGCGCGAGCAGGTGCGCACCCTCGCCGACGTGCACTAGTAGTGCGCACCGAACTGACGATCGTCGCGTCCCCCGACCGCAGTCCGCGGATCTCCGCGGTGGGGGGACTGGCGGCGCGGATCACCGGCCGCGACACGGTCCACGTGATCGGCACCGCGGCGACCCCGCTCGGCGGCGACCACTGGGACGTCACCGTCCGGGTGCTGTCGGGTGCCCGGCTGACGCTGCGCAGCGTCGCGGCGTCCCTGGCCCTGCCCGGCCGGGGTCGTGTGCTGTCCACGGCGCAGTGGTCGGTGGAGGTCGAGGACGACGCCGAACTCGACTGCGCGCTCGAACCCACGGTGATCGCGGGCGGCGCGGAGCATCGCGTCGAGACAGCGGTGTCCCTCGCCGAGTCGTCCACGTTGCTGCTGCGTGAGCGGGTGCAGATCGGCCGGGCAGGAGAGACGACGGGACGCTGGGTCGGGGTCACCAACGCCGATCTCGGCGCCCTGCCGCTGCTCCGGCACCAGCTGGAACTCGGCGTCGGCACCGTCTCACACGACGTCCTGGACGGCCCGGCGGCCGTCACGAGTGAGCTGCGGTACCCGGACGACCGGCCCGCGGACGTCACCGGCGGCATCCGGTCGGCGCGGACCCGTCTGCCCCTCGCCCGGGGCGGCAGCCTCACCACCCGGCTCGGCCCGCACCTGTGACGCGGTGAGTGGCAAAGTGCGTGATGGTGCGCATTTCCGCACCCGTACCGGGAGCGCCTAAGCTCTACCCTTGTGCTTTCCGTCGTTCCTCGCCCCGTCGTAGTCAGGGCCCCGTCCAAGGTCAATCTGCATCTGGCCGTCGGGGACCTGCGCGACGACGGCTATCACGAGCTGAACACGGTGTTCCAGGCGCTCTCGCTCAGCGACACGGTGTCGGTGGTCCCCGCGGAGACGCTGTCGGTGACGGTCCGCGGCGAGGACGCCCGCGTCGTGCCCACCGACAGCAGCAACCTCGTGTGGCAGGCCGCCGAGATGCTCGCGGCCGAGTCGGGGCGGCGCCCGGACGTGGAGATCGCCATCGACAAGGGCATCCCGGTGGCCGGGGGCATGGCCGGCGGCAGCGCGGACGCCGCGGCGACGCTGGTCGGGCTCAACGCGCTGTGGCAACTCGACCTGTCGCGGGAGGAACTCGACGGGTTCGCCGCGAAGCTCGGCAGCGACGTTCCGTTCTCCCTCCACGGTGGCACCGCGGTCGGGACGGGACGCGGCGAGCGACTTCTGCCGGTGCTCTCCCGCAGCACGTTCCACTGGGTGCTCGCGCTCGCGAAGGGCGGCTTGAGCACACCGACCGTGTTCCGGGAGCTGGACCGGCTGCGTGCCGACGGGAATCCGCCGCGACTCGGCGGACCCGAAGACCTGATGCACGCGCTCACCACGGGCGACGCCGCAACGCTGGCCCCGCTGCTGGGCAACGACCTGCAGTCGGCCGCGCTCTCGCTGAATCCGGGTCTGCGGCGGACGCTGCGTGCCGGGGTCGCGGCGGGCGCACTGGCCGGCATCGTCTCCGGGTCGGGCCCGACCTGTGCCTTTCTATGTGCTGAAGCGGATGCCGCGGTCCGGGTCAGCGCAGAACTCGCAGGTGCGGGGGTGTGTCGCACGGTGCGGGTCGCCAGCGGACCCGTACCGGGTGCCCGAATAATCAACGACGCGGCGGAGGGATCGCACTGATGGCGAATCTGATCAATCTCGAGCAGGTATCGAAGTCCTTCGGCATCAAGCCGCTGCTCGATTCGGTATCCCTCGGAGTGCAGGAAGGCGAACGCATCGGCGTCGTCGGCCTCAACGGCGGTGGCAAGACGACCATGCTCGAGGTGCTCGCCGGAGTGGAGGCGCCCGATTCCGGACGTGTCAGCCGGGTCGGCGGCCTGCGCATGGCGGTGGTGACCCAGCGCGGCGTCCTGCCGCCCGGTTCCAGCGTCGGCGACGTGGTGCTCGGACCGCTCGGGGTCGCCGACCACGAGTGGGCCGGCGACGCCCGCATCCGGTCGATCCTGGCCGGCATCGGCATCGACAACCTGGGGCTCGAGGTGTCGGTCGACGGGCTGTCCGGTGGTGAGCGGCGACGCGTCGCACTGGCCGCCGCGCTCGTCCAGGACCTCGACCTGCTGGTGCTCGACGAGCCGACCAACCACCTCGACGTCGAGGGTGTGCAGTGGCTGGCGGAACATCTCGTCAGCCGTCGCAGCGCGCTGGTGGTCGTGACCCACGACCGGTGGTTCCTCGACACCGTCGCCAACCGCACGTGGGAAGTGGTGGGCGGCAAGGTCGAAAGCTACGAGGGCGGCTACAACGACTGGATCTTCGCCCGGGCGGAGCGCTCCCGGCAGGCCGACGCGTCCGAGGAACGTCGCCGCAACCTCGCCCGCAAGGAATTGGCCTGGCTGCGGCGCGGTGCCCCCGCCCGCACGTCCAAGCCGAAGTACCGGATCGAGGCCGCCGAGGCGTTGATCGCGGACGTCCCACCGCCCCGCGACAACGTTGCGCTGGCGTCGTTCGCGCAGCGCCGGCTCGGCAAGGTCGTCATCGAACTCGAGGATGCGCGCCTGGAGACGCCGGACGGCCGGGTGCTCGTCGACGACCTCACGTGGCGGTTGGCGCCGGGGGAGCGTGTCGGCCTGGTCGGCGTCAACGGCTCCGGCAAGACGACGCTCCTGCGCACGCTCGCCGGGGAGATCTCGCCGGCGTCGGGCAAGCGCATCCAGGGGCAGACGGTGCACATCGGCTGGCTCCGTCAGGAACTCGACGACCTGCCGACGAACATGCGGGTGCTCGAGGCCGTCAAGGACGTGGCCGAGCGGATCACGTTGGGCGACAAGGAGGTATCGGCCGGGCAGCTCGCCGAACGGCTGGGATTCACTCCGGCCCGGCAGCGGACACCGGTCGGTGACCTGTCCGGTGGCGAGCGTCGCCGGCTGCAGCTGACCCGTGTGCTGATGTCGGAGCCGAACGTGCTGTTGCTCGACGAGCCGACCAACGACCTCGACATCGACACGCTGCAGCAACTCGAGGACATTCTCGACGGCTGGGCGGGCACGATGGTCGTCATCAGCCACGACCGGTACCTGATCGAACGCATCTGTGACTCCACGTGGGCGTTGTTCGGCGACGGCAAGCTGACCAACCTGCCCGGCGGGATCGAGGACTACCTGCGTCGCCGGGCGAAGATGGTCGACACCGGCGCACCGTCGGTGGCGTCGACGGCAACCGGTGCGTCGGCCCCCAAGCAGGTGCGGGACGGGGCCGCCGAACGCGCCGCGCGCAAGGAACTGTCGCGTCTCGAGCGGGCCGTGGCGAAGCTGGACGACCGGGAACGGAAGCTGCACGAGAAGCTGGCGGAGGCGGCCACCGATCCGGACAAGCTGCAGAAGCTCGACACCGAGCTCAAGCAGGTCGTCGCGGAGAAGGAAGCCACCGAGGAACAGTGGATGGAGCTGGCCGCCGAGCTGGATTAGCGACCCCGCCCGGTCACCACTCGATCCGGTAGTCGTACATCCAGCGCAGACTGTCGCGGCGGCCGACCATCCGCATGGCGGTCGGCAGGGTCAGGTCGCGGATCACGCGCCCGACCGGTCCGGGTGCCTTGCCGCTGCCGTTTCGTCTGCCCTGGGCGACGATTCGCTCGACCCGGGTGCGCCGTGCGGTCTCGTACGCTGCCAGGGCGACGGCGGTGTCCCGGTTGTCCCGCAGGCATCGCGCGAGGACGACGGCGTCCTCGATGGCCATGGAGGCGCCCTGCCCGGACGACGGGGACGTGGCGTGTGCCGCGTCCCCGATGATCACCATCCGCTCGTTGCGCCACCTCGGCACGGTCGGAAGGTCGTAGGTGCTCCAGTTCCGGATGATGTGCTCGGTGGCGTCGATGATCTGCAGGGCGGGTCCGGCGTCGCGCGAGAACAGCTCGGTCAGTTCGGTGCGCTGCTGCTCCGGCGTGATCGAGGCGAGTTCGCCTGCCGTCGGTTCCGTGCGGCGTCCGGGGTTGGCGAACCACCAGACGTCACCGCTCGGATGGATGAGGTAGCCGAAGAAGCACCGCTTGCCGAAGTGGAAGTGGGCCGCGCCGGGTTCGCCGTCCAGGGTGAGGCCGGTCGCGAATCCTCCGGTGTTGAGCAGGCCGAGATACCGGGGGTCGGGTGCGTGCGGGTCGAGGATGGACCGGGTGCGTGACCGGAGCCCGTCGGCGCCGACGAGCAGATCGCCGTCGGCCGATGTGCCGTCCGTGAAGTCGGCGTGGACCCGATCGCCGTCCAGGCGGGCGTCCCGGAGTTGCTTGCCGTATTCGATGCGTACTCCCCGTCGCAGTGCCTCGTCGCGCAGGGTGCGGTAGAGGTCTGCGCGGCGCAGCGTCTGGGACGGCGTTCCGAACGAGGTGAGGCCTCCGTTGTCGAACTCGGCCAGTTGTTTCCCGCTTCCGCTGACGATCCGCATTCGGCGGGTGTCCATCCCGAGTCCGGTGACCTGACGATCGAGATCCAGTACGTGCAGTCCCTCCAGACCGTTGGTCGCGAGGGTCAGGAATGCGCCCACGCCGTCCGCGCCGTGGTCGTGCGCTTCGTACACCACGGGGTCGAGTCCGGCCCGTTGCATGGCCATCGCCGTGACCGGTCCGGCGATGCCTCCTCCGATGATCAGCACCTTGTTAGTCATAAAGTGACTATACATAAAATGACTAACGCACTGTCGCGGATATGCTCGACGAATGTCCTCACCGCGTAGATCCGTGCTGGCGATGGCCGTGCTGTCGATGCTGTCGGAAGAGCCGATGCACGCCTACCGCATGCAGCAACTGATCAAGGAGCGGCACAAGGACGAGGTCGTCAACGTCGCGCAGCGCAACAGTGTGTACCAGACGATCGAACGCCTGCTGCGCGACGGATTGATCGAGGTCGAGTCGACGGAACGGGCCGAGAATCGGCCCGAACGCACGACGTACCGGCTCACCGGAACGGGTGCGGCAACGTTGACCCACTGGCTGCGGGGGATGGTCGCGGAGCCGGTGCGCGAATTCCCGGAATTTCCGGCCGCGCTGGCGTTCCTGCCGAGTCTCGACTCCGGCGACGCACTCGATGCCCTGCGTTCGCGGATCGCGGTTCTCGAGCAGCAACTGGCCGGGCTCGACGCCGGCCTCACCGAGGCCGGGACGTTTCTTCCGCGACTGTTCCTCGTCGAGGACGAGTACCGGCGGGCGGTCCTGGTCGCCGAACTCGACTACGTCCGGTCGCTGGCCGACGACGTCGCGAAGGGCGAACTGCGCTGGTAGGGCGGCGGCCGTCAGAACCGCAGCGACAGGATGCCGTCGCGGTCCGTGATGTGAACGGTCCGCCCGATCACCGACCGTGCCGGGGTCTCGGTGAATGCGGACAGCGCGACCGCCTCCTCGGCGCCGGTACGTCCGGACAGACGCCGGCCGTCGGGGGTGTGCGCGACGACGAAGCCGGTCGCCGGGGCGCCGTCCCGCCCGTACTCCACCGTCGACGTGACGATGTCGGCTCGTCCTTCGTAGCCGGTGACGAGTTCCGGCGCCTCCGACGCGAGTTGCGCCGGTTCCGGATCGCCGACGTATCCATCCGGGTGCGGGGCGCCCGCCAGCAACACGACGTGCTGGTACGTCAGATAGCCGCCGTTGCCGTGGACCAGCGCCGGTCCCGCGCCTTCCCGCAATCGGCGGGTGACCTCGGCGATCGAGTGCAGCGTGTGACTGTTGAGGGGACCGCCGAAGAAGGAGTGGCCGCCCGTCACGCTCGGCACGATGCCTGCGGGCAGGCCGAGCGTGCGGGCCAGTAGCTTCGGCACCACCGGGAAGCAGCTGTACGCGTCGACGATGTCGAGTTCCGAGGCGTCGATCGAGGTCCGCGACAGTGCCCGGTGCACCGCGTCCGTCATAGCCATGGACGTGCCGAAACCGTTGCGGCTCAAGACGTCCACGGGATCGGTGGCTCCCGCGCCGCCCCACACGTACACCGTGCGGTCTTCCGGAACGCCGTGTTCGCGCGCGACGGCCAGGGAGCACACCAGCACCGCGGCGGCCTGATCGACGAACGGCATGGCGTTGAGCATCAACGGGTACGGCTCGCACACCATCCGGTTGCCCGGACCCACCGTGGCGATCTCCTCGGCGGAATACACCTCGGACGTCCACGACGCCGGGTTCTTCGCCGCCAGTTCGGAGAAGGCCGAATACATCCGGGCCGACTCCGCCAGCGACTCGTCGGGGCCGAGGCCCGACTCGTGCGCGACCCGGTTCTCGAACAGCGGATACACCCGGGTCGGAACGATCAGGCCCGCGCGCTGCATCGCGGGACTCCCGAGATCCGCCGGATCGAACGCGGGAGGACCGCCCGGCGCCGACGCCCAGCCCAGCGTCGCGGGATCGGTGCCCGACTTGCGCAGCGCCGTCATGGTCGCCTGCGACTCACCGCCGACGAGGAGCGCTGCCGACGACCGGCCCGAGGCGATGTCGTCGCCGATGCGGTCGAGGAGCGCCGCGGGCCAGTGGCCGCCGATCGGGGACGTGCTCGACCGTGGTGACGGCAGATTCAACCGGGCGGCCAGCAGTCCGGGGAGGTCGTCGTACGACCAGCTGACGGTCTTCACCGCATGGATTGCGTCGATTCGGGAGCCGAGGGTCGCGGAGCCGCTGTCGGCGAGGGCGGCACGTGCGGCGTCGGTGATCAGGTCGAGCGGTTCACGCGGGGCTGCCGGATCGCCTGCACGGCCGGAGCGGATGTCGCCGACTCCGACGATCACCGGTATGCGGGCCGGATCCATGGATTCCCCTCTCACGTGACCACGTCAGCGTCACGATAGCGTCGGGCGGGTTACCTGTGGATTCGGGGTCACAGCAATCCCGTCCGGCGTCCGGCGTCATTGGACCCTTCGGATCGAAGGGTGCTCGGATAGATGCCTAAAAGTGCTGTGCAGCAGAGGGATTCGAACGCCGATGGACTGAGGCGCGGGACCCTCGGGCGGTGGGAGCCTGCGGGCTCAGGCCCTCGCCGAGTGAGGGTAGCCTAAGGTAGTGTGAACAGCGTGCTGTTGCGTAGGCCATGCAGTCATTTCGTAACCTTTTCGTGTCCCGGATCACGGCCTGAATATGCATGATCTGGGCAAAACGGGGGAAACCAAGGCGAACCTGCAGATTGTCCGACTAATCTGCAGTCCAGGGCTTGCATGTTCGCTGCACAGGAGGCGGGGGTCATGGATCTCGAAGCAATCAAACAGATCGAGCAGCTCAAGCACCGTTATTCACGTGCTCTCGACACGAAGTCGTGGGTGGAGTTCGCCGACACGATGGTCCCGGACGTCACGGCGACGTACAGCGAATACCTCACGTTCGATTCCCGTGACTCATTCGTGTCCTTCCTCGAGAACACTCTCGGGACCCACGTCATCACCGAGCATCAGTGCGGCCAGCCCGAGATCACCGTCACCGGTGACACCGCGGTAGGGGTGTGGTTTCTCGCGGACACCACGCTGATTCCCGAGGACGGCATGCTGCTGCGCGGGTCTGCCTATTATCACGATCGTTATCTTCGGTGCCCCGACGGAAACTGGCGGATCACGCACACCGGTTACGAACGCACCTGGGAATCGGTTGCGGCGCTCTCCGATTTCCCGAGTTTCCGGCTCACGTCCAACAAGTGGGCGATGTTGCAACCTCCGGCGTCTGCCTGAGGGAGCACACTGGGACTCGACGCACCGCGGACACTGGGAGGTGACGATGGCTCCGGAAGTCCCCGTTCCCGGCGCGCTGCCGTATCTGACGGTGCGGCGGGGTGTCGAGGCCATCGAGTGGTATTCCAAGGTGTTCGGCGCCGAGGTGGTGGGCGAGCCGATCGTCATGGAGGACGGCCGGGTCGGTCATGCGGAACTGCGGTTGCCGAGCGGCATGATCTACCTCGCCGAGGAGTTCCCCGAGATGGGTCTGACGGCGCCGGAATCGGGTTCGACGTCGGTGAGCCTGATGTTGTCCGTCGACGATCCCGATGCCGTCCTGGCGGGTGCCCGCGACGCCGGCGGCAAGGTGGAACGGTGGATCTCGGAGGGCCACGGACACCGCAACGCCACACTCATCGATCCGTTCGGTCACCGCTGGATGCTGGTGGGGCCGACGGATCCGGCCGCGTCGGTCTGAAGCCCGGGCCGCGGCTACTGTCGGCACATGCCGACCACACCCGACCGTTCGTCGTTTCCGGACACCCGCGCGTGGATTCGCGCCCTGCCCGCTCTCGGCGGCGAGACGCCTCCGCCCGTCGACGCGCTTCCGGAGTCGCCGACAACACTGTTTCTCGACTGGATCACGCAGGCCGCGGTGGCCGGTGTTCCGGAACCGCACGCCGCCGCGCTGTCGACCGTCGATTCCGACGGCAACCCGGACGCACGTTTCCTGCTCCTCAAGGACGTCACGGAGCAGGGCTTCTGGTTCTCGGGTGACACACGCTCGCCGAAGGGGCGTGAACTGGCCACGAATGCCGTTGCGGCGCTGTCGTTCTACTGGCGAGAACAGGGTCGGCAGGTGCGGGTGCGCGGTTCCGTCGTCGAGGGCGATCCGGCGCTCTCCGCCCGCGACTTCCGCGAACGGTCGGTCACCGCGCGGGCCGTGGCCGCGGCCAGTCGTCAGAGCGAGGTCCTGGATGATCCCGCCGAATACGAACGCGCCGTCGCGGCGGCGGTGGCCCGCATCGAGGCCGACCCCGACTTCGTGTCCGGAACGTGGCGGGCATGGTGCATCGTCCCCGACAGTGTCGAGTTCTGGCAGGCGGACGCCGGGCGCAGGCACGTGCGCCAGCTCTACCGCCGCGAGTCCGGCCGGTGGATCCGCGAGGTGCTGTGGCCCTGACGGCGCCCGGCGGCGGGGGTCAGCGTGCGGTCGCGGACGGCGAGCGCAGGTCGACGACGATCGACTGGCCGTTCAGCTCGGCATGGATCTCGGGGCGCTCGAACCCGGCCGCGACGAGGTACTCGCCGAGCAACGCCAGCAGTTCGTCGGCGTCCACGGTGGGATCGGCGGAGTGACTGCTCGCCGACGCGAGGTGCTCCTCGAGCAGTTCGGTGTGTGCAAGACGGCCCGCGACTCGCACGGCTGCCACTCCCATCGCGTTGCGTCGCATGACGGTGCGCCCACGAGATTCGAGCGACGCCGTCGAGTCGGAGGCCTCGGCCGGCTCCTCGGTGCTGTGCGAACCCGAGCTGCGCGTCGGCAGCGGGAAGGTGAACGTCTCGGCGGAGCTGGTCGTGGACTTGCCGTTGCCGTTGCCGTTGCTGCCGGTCAGCCCGCCCGTGCTCGGTTCAGCGAAAGGGGACTCCGATGCCGAGTTCGTGCCGGCGGAGCCGTTGCTGCCCGATCCGTTGGTGGAAATGCCGTTCTCCATCGTGTCGCTTCCTGCTCGTGGCCAAACGGGTACCGCGCAAAGCCCGTCAGTGTGCTCGATTCGACCTGAAAGCTACCAGGAGGGTCCGGCGGGCCGCACGCCTCGACGGCGCACGGCGCGGCCCCGGTCGGTCTCGGGTGCACGGTGCCGTCACGTCATCGCACCCCCTCGGCCCTCAATTCCCGGGCCCAGGCGGACGCGTGCTTCGTGAGCACGCCGGCGATCCGCTCCAGCTCACCCGGGTACGACGCGACCTCGGCGGGCATGGACACGCTGAGGGCGTCGGTGGCGGGGATTCGGTAGGGCACGACGGTTGCGATACACACCACGCCGACCGTCCCCTGTTCTCGTTCCAGGGCCCACCCGCGGTTGCGCACCTCGCCCAGTTCGGTGACGAGGTCGTCGATGTCGACGATGGAGTTCTCGGTGAATCGCTCGAGTTTCGCCGGCAGCATCTCCCGGACCTCGCTGGTCGTGAGCTCGGCGAGCAGGGCCTGCCCGAGCGCGGTGACGTGACACGGCAGCTTGCGGCCGACGCGGTGCATACGCCGAACCTCGACCTTCGAACCGCGGCTGGCGAGATAGATGACGCTGGCCTCGTCGCGCCGCGCGAAGTGGACGGTATGACTGACTTCCGACCGGAGCGCCTCGAGCACCGCTGCTGCCCTCGAGACGACCGAATCCTTGTCGAGATACGACGTGCCGGCGAGCAGCGCATGGGTGCCGATGCCGTAGCGCGACCCGGACTCGTCGGCTTCGATCCACCGCAGATCCTTGAGCGTGCGCAGGAGGGCGTGCAGGCTCGAGCGCGGATACTTGCACGCTTCCTGCAACTCGCCGAGGCTCATACGCGTCGGCGATGCGGCGAGCGTCTCGAGGATGTGGATGGTGCGCTCGGCAGATTTGACCGGCTGGGTCTCCGGCGCTGCCCCACGCATGTCTTCTGTCACCATGAAGACACTATCTCTCATTCTGAACGCGATATCACCTACTGACCCGTGTTCGGTGGCGGCGACGTGGCGCATTCAGTACTCCGCGACGAGGTTGGCCGCGATGTAGTCGAGATCGATGTCCTCGCCGAGACCCGGTCTCTGCGGCATCGCCACCATGCCGTTCTCGTCGACGGGGTCGACGATGGAATTCAGGTGCGGCGGCACCCAGTCGTAATCCACGTGCGGGTGCAGCAGACCGCGCTCGTACCACTGGACGTTGTTGCCGGCTCCGACGAGCGCGAGGTTCGGGGCGCCGTTGCCGTGGATCTCGCATTCGAGTCCGAAGCCCTCGGCCATGTGCATCGTCTTCAGGGCCGGTGTGATGCCACCACCGTTCATGGCCCCGACCCGCAGGATGTCGCACGCCTCGTTCGCAATCCAGTCGGCACGGGATCGGTGCCGGCCCGGCGTGGTCTCGGGTCCGATCACCGGGGTGTCGATCTGGTCGGCGAGCCACTTGTACGAGCGCAGCGAGAACTCGTCCATCGGCTCCTCGAACCAATCGAACTTCAGCCGGTCCAGCTCGCGACCGAGCCTCAGAGCGTCGGTGCGCGAGTACCAGTGGTACCCGTCGAGCATCAGCGAAAAGTTGTCGCCGACGGCATCACGCACGGCGGCACACGCGTCGATGTCCCGGGTCAGATTCGGGGAGCCCGGCAGCGGAGGCATCCAGGTGTGCAGCTTGATGCCCTGGTAGCCCTGCCTCTTCAGCGCGACCGCGAAGTTCGCGTAGTCCTCCGGGGTGGCGAGGCCGCCGTCGATGTCGTCGCCGCACATGGTGCTGGCATACGCCTTGATCTCGGTGCGCGCACCGCCGAGCAGCTTCCACACCGGCGTGTCGAACTTGTTGCCTGCCAGGTCCCACAATGCCTGGTCCAGGTAGCTGCAACTGTGCTCGGGAAGTTCGACCGCCCGTGTGCGCTGACGAATCGCGAACTTCTTGTCCATCGCCTCGCGTGCCAGCGGATCGGAGCCGATCAGGACGGGCCGGAAGTGCTGCTCCACCTGGTCCTGCCGAAGGTAGTTCGGCTTGCCCAGTACGTAGCCGCTGACGCCGTCGGAGTCGGTGATCCGCAGGAGCGCCCCCGTCGCGGGCACGGACGGGCCGGGATGGCGATGACCGTACGAGTCGACCGAGGTGCGTGCCTCGGTCTTGAAAACCTGCACGGCGACTTCTGTGATCACGCTGGACATGGTGATTCGCTTCCTGTTCGAAATCTTCTACTTGCCCTGGCGGGCGATGTACTTGGCCATGGAGCGATCGAGTTTCTCGGCGAAGTCGTCGGCGAAATCCTGTGCGCTGAGCTGCCCGATGAGCACCTTCTGCCACTGCCCGAGCATCTGCACCTGAACGATCTTCCCGAAGTCGGGCAGGTAGTCCGGAGGGGTGACCAGTACGGTTGCCGGGTCGTCCAGTGCTGCGAGCGCAGCCTGCACCGACGGCATGTTCGCGAACTCGGGAGCCGAGCGCGCAGTCTTGTTGACCGGGATCTGCCCGACGCGCTCGTTCCAGTACGCCTGCGATTCCTGGGACGTCATGAACTCGACGAACTTCCACGCCGCGGCCTGATGCCGGCTGCTCTTGAACACCGTGTACGACGGGAACGGGTCCGTCATGACGGTGCGCTTTCCGTCCTCGTTGCGCGGCAGCGCCACAGCTCCGGCCTTGTCGCCGAGAGCCTTCTCGTGGTTGCTCAGCGAGCCGAGGTTGTGCTGCATCATGGCCACCGAACCGCCGCCGAAGCTGGCGACCATCTGCGGGAAGCCGTTGTTGACGTCGGCGGTCGGGGTGTCGACGTCGTAGAGCGCCGCGAACCGTGCGATGGCGTCGACCATCTCGGGACGGTTCAGCGTCGACTCGCCGTCTTCGAAGAAGCTCTCGACACCGGTGCTGGCGAACATGTACTGCAGCAGCGGGTAGATCGATCCGGCGCCACCGCGGATGGTGAATCCGTAACGGCCGTCGTCCTTGTCGGTCAGAGTCTGTGCGGCCTCGTAGAATTCGTCGTACGTGTCGGGGGGTTCGATCCCGGCTTCGGCGAACCAGTCGGCGCGGTACCAGAGGGTGGCGTTGTTGCTGGTGTAGGGGAGACCGTACAGGTGCTCACCGCCGCCGGATTCACGTGCCGACTCGAGAATTCCGGCGTCGTATTCGTCGTGCTGCGGTGATGCCGCCACGAAGTCGTCGAGTGAGATGACGGCGTTCTGGGCGACGAGCGGGGCCAGGTAGGCGGTCGAGACTATCCCGAGGTCGGGCGCCGAACCGCCGGCGAGCGCAGTCTGGTACTTCTGCTGGGCGCTGTCCGACGGCAGGCCGACGTATTCGATGTCGATGCCGGGGTTGGCGGCCTCGAACCGCCGGATGAGCTCTTCGTAGAGGGGAGTGCGGTCCGGTCCGGCGTTGTTGTCCCAGAAGGTGAGCCGGGCGTTGTTCGGGTCGCCGAGTGCTCCGTCGGGCAGGGAGGTTTCGGAACTGCAGGAGGCGAGCACGAGCGTGGCCGCCGCGCCTACCAGGGTGGAACGCAGGAGGGTTCGCCGGTTCATGTGGGTCCTCTTTTCGAAAGTCATGGTCAGCCCTTGACCGCGCCGGCGCTCAGGCCCTGGACGAGGTACTTCTGGATGACGGCGAAGACGGCGACGACCGGCACCGCGGCGATCAGACCGCCGGCGGCGAGAACCCCGAAGTCGACGTTGTAGGAGCCGATGGTGTAGCTGAGTCCGACCGGCAGCGTGAACTTCTCCTGGCTGCTGATGAACATCAGGCCGAACAGGAAGTTGTTCCAGCTGCCGATGAAGGCGAACGATCCGACGGCGATCAGGCCGGGTCGCAGCAGCGGCAGCATGATGATGCGGAACGCGCGCAGGCGCGAGCAGCCGTCGACCATCGCGGCTTCTTCCAGTTCTACCGGAATCTGCGCGATGAAACCTGCCATCAGCATGGCGGCGAGTGGAAGCTGGAACACGGTGTCGGCGATGATGAGGCCGGTCAGGTTGTTGACGAGGTTCATCTCGCGGAACACCTGGAACAGGGGGATGAGCAGCATGGCGCCGGGCACGAACTGGCTGCAGAGCAGGGCCATCACCAACGGGATCTTGGCGCGGAACTTGAAGCGGGCCAACGCATATCCGGTGGCAAGTGCGACGAACGTGGTCAGGACTAGGGACAACGCGGCAACGATGAGGCTGTTCTTGAAGAAGAAGCTGAAGCCGAGGGTGTTCCACACGGTGTCGAAGTGCTCGAACGTGATGGGCCAGGGGAGCATCGAATTCGATCCGGCGGGCCGGAAGGCGAACACGATCATCCAGTAGAAGGGGACGAGAGTGAAGAGCAGGTACAGCGCGAGCGGCAGTCCGACGCTGAACATGCGGGGCTTCGTCTTGTGTACGCGCAGCTTCCCGGTGGTGTCCGGTTCGGACAGCGCAACGGCGGGACGATCGGTGGTGGTGGTCACGACGGTCAGACCTTCTCACTGTTGAACTTGCTCAGGCGCAAGTAGAGGATCGAGCAGAACAGCAGGATCACGAATGCGACCGTGGTGAGTGCCGAGCCGTATCCGAAGTCCTGGGCGGTGGTTGCGAGCTGTGAGACGTACAGCGGCAGTGTCGTGGTGACGTCGGCCGGGCCACCCGCCGTGAGGGTGTACAGCAGATCGACGTTGTTGAATTCCCACACACCGCGCAGCAGCGTCGACAGGATGATGACGGCCTTCAGGTGCGGGAGGGTGACGAAGCGGAACCGCTGCCAGCGGTTGGCGCCGTCCACGTTGGCCGCCTCGTACAGGTCCTTGGGGGCGCTCTGCAGCTCGGCCAGGATGAGAATGGCGAAGAACGGCACACCACGCCACAGCTCCGCGACGCCCGTTGCCCAGAACGCGGTGTCCGGATCGGCGATGGGAGCGGCAGTGCCGTCACCGATTCCCATGTTGCCGAGAAGCTTGAAGAGACCGGTCGACGGGTTGTAGATCAGCAGCCAGATGCCGGTGGTGAGGACGCCGGACACCGCCCAGGGGGAGAACACGAGGGCGCGTGCCAGGCCGCGGCCCCGGAACACCTCGTTGACCAGCAAGGCCAGTCCGAGTCCGAGGATCAACTGGAACACGACCTGGAATCCGACCCACTTCGCGGTGGTGACCAGGCTGGTCCAGAAGAGGGAGTCGGCGAACATCAGCCGGAAGTTGTCGAGGCCGGCGAAGCCGTTGTCCCACGGCGTCGTCGGGTTGTAGTACTGCAGGCTGTAGTAGAAGACGCTACCGACCGGGTAGAAGATGAAGACGGCCAGCAGGATGACCACCGGTGCGATCAGGATGTAGGGGGCAGAGGCTCTGCGCCATGCCGGTCTGCGACGAGTTCGACCGGGAGAGGCCGGCGCCGCCGGCGCGGACTGCCCTCCTGGCCTGGGGGAGGTGGTGGTGACCATGGTGCACGCTCCGAAGTTCGGTGCCGGTTGCGCCGGCGGGTCAGGGGATTGTGGCTACTGCTGCTGAGGCGAGATCACGGAGGTGGCTCGTCAGCGTGGAAGGTGATGGGAACGACGCGGCGTCCGACCTGCCCGAGGTGCCCGGTGTGCGTAAGGGTTCCGTGGGCGGTGCCTGCGCTCGCGCGTTCATGTATGTGAACTCACGTCCTCTATGTGAATTGTCGAACTCACTATGACGGCAGTCACAAGGTCTGTCAAGGGTGTTCGCCTAGACAGTGCGGGCGAGCCACTCGGCGGCCTCGACCTGCATTTCGGCCGAAAACCGGTGTCCGCCTGCGAACCACTGCGTAGTGAGCGCCCCGAACCCGTCGTATGCCCGGCGCAGCACGGCCTCGGAGTCGCGCATTCCCTGGCGGCTGAAGTGGGAGTCGTCCAGCGCGAACTGAACCAGTAGCGGCCGCGGCGCATGGCATGCGGCGATCTCGGGCCAGTCGCACACCGCCGGCAGGCCCGGAGTGACCATCAGCCACGTCGTATCGTCTGCTCTGCCGTCCGCGACATCCGCGAACGTGCTCATCATCGCGGTGATCACCCCCGCTCGCAGGCGTGTCGAACACGCCAGTAGATGTGCGACGCGCGCGCCGCCGCCCGAGAATCCCGCGGCGGCGACCCGGTTCGGATCGACACCGTCGGTCGTGAGGAGCACGTTCAGCGCCCGAAGGTCCTCGGCGACGACCGTTCCGGCGAGCGAGGTGCCCGTCAGGGCGGCGGTTTTGGCGAGTCCGTGTTCGTGCTCGCGCGCTGCCGCGTCGTATCGGCGCCGACGGATCCCGGGGGTGTCCGGACCGGGTGGGAAGGCGGCGTATCCCGCTGCTGTGGCTCGGTCCGGTAGTTCCGGCCAGGGCACCCGCCGGCTGCCCCAGGGGAACACGTCGTGCACGAGGACGACGAAGCCTGCGTGCACGAGTCCTGTTGCGACCGACCTGCCTTCGTAACCGCGGGTCCGGAGTCCGGGGATACCCGGTGGGGCTCCGCCGGGACCATCGGCCACCTTTTCCTTGCCGTAGAACTTGACGCCGTCGTGTGCGTGCATCAGCAGGACCGCAGGGCGGGCCGTGGTCTCGCCTCCGTGGTCGGGGCGGAGGAGCCAGCCCGCGGTGTCGGGGCCGTCGTCACCGGCCGCCCAGGTGAGTTCGCGACCGGCGACGCCGTGTCGGATCCACGACCTGCCGTACGTCACGCCGGGTGTGTCCGCCGCCGATTCGTCCGTCACGCCGAGGACCTCGCGAACGGCGTCGCGTCGCGCGTCGTACGGGGTCGGTCGTGGACAGTCGGCCGAATGGTGTGTTCCCATGTGTGAACTCCGTCTTGTCTATCGAACTCTGTACTCGAACCGTTGAGGGGAACCGCATGTCCGGAAGAACAGTCGATCGCATCGTCGCGCACGCGTATCCGTGGGACGTGCTCGGTGATCCGCACTTCGTCGACCGAGCGCGCGCGCTCGGAGTCGCCGAGATCTCACTCGCCGCCAGCTATCACTCGACCCGCGCGGCAACCCCGTTGCATCCCGCCCACAAAGTGGTCGACGCGCATCACGCCGCGCTGTACCGGCCCATCCGACCTGCTGCGTGGGACGGGCACGCGGTCACGGCCAGGGCGGCGACGTGGGGCGGATCCGAGGATGCGTTCGCCGATGCGGCTCGCATCCTGATCGACGCGGGCATTCGCGTGAACGCATGGATCGTACTGTCCCACAGCACTGTTCTGGGTCACGCGCATCCCGACGCCACCGTCGTCAATTGCTTCGGAGACCGCTACCCCTACGCGCTCGCGCCCGGGCACCCGGACATCGTCCGGTACGCCCGCACCCTCGCGGCGGAGGCGGTGCGCGGTGTCGACCTGCACGGTGTGTCGATCGAAGCATGCGGACAGCTCGGGATCGCCCATGTCGGCCCGCACGAGAAGACCGATGGCGCATTTCCGGGCATCGGCGACACGTTGATGTCGATCAGCTGCACCGAACGGGAACGCGCACTGTGGGCGGAGCGGGACGTCGATCCGGACAAGATGATCGCGAAGCTGCGGTCCGGCGTGGATGCGCTGTCCATGGGGACGCTCGCTCCGGACGCCGCGATCACCGACATCCTCGGTGAGGCGGAGGCGGACGCGGTGCTGTCCGTGCGCCACGCGGACGCCGATGCTCTCCGGGGTGCGGTGCTCGGCGCCGTACGCGCCGAGATCCCGTCGGCCCGCGTCACGCTGCACTGCCATCCGAACCCGTGGAAGACCGGGCCGTCGCCCGCGCTGACCTCGGCAGCTTCGGCAGACGTGGACGCCGTGCTCGTCTCGGCCTGGCCGGGGACGGCCGAAACCGTCGCCGTCACGAAGGGCACCCGGGCGATCGTCGGGGAGGCCGTCGACGTCGGCGCCTACGTGTCGGTGCTGCCGCCGAAGAATCTCGACGACGTGAGCAGCCATGTCGCGGCCACGGTCGCGGCTGGAGCGAACGAGCTGCACCTCTATCACCTCGGGTTGGTCAACAAGGTGCAACTCGACGCGTTGGGGCGCATCGTCGGCGACTACTCCGTCTGACGCGGACGGGGTGGGCACCGTCGCTGGTGCCCACCCCGGCTCGGCGTCAGCGCATCCGTTGTCCGAGCGGGTGGTCGCAGAACGCGCCGCCGACACGCTGGAGGATCGGATCGTCGAACGTCCATTCGTGATCGGCCAGGAACTCGTCGGCGAACACCTCTGCGTCGTCCTGAGGTTCGTATCCGATGGCTGCACCCTCTGCTGCGGACCACCAGCTGCGGGTGTTCCGCGAGATACCCCACACGGTGTGAAATCCCTTGGCGGAGTCGGACAGTGCGGCTTCGATCAGGCGAGCGGTGTCGGCCGGTGACATCCAGGAGGCGAGGCCGCGGTAGTTGGGCGGCCGGTCGAAGCTCGAGCCGATCCGCAGGTTGACGACGTCGATGCCGAAGCGATCGTGGTACAGCCGGCCGAGCGCCTCGACCGCTGCCTTGCTCCAGCCGTAGAACCCGTCCGGACGGGGCGGGACGTCGCCGGGCAGCGCGTTCGAGCCGGCTTCCGCGTGTGTCCAGAAACCGACGGCGTGGTTGCTCGACGCTGCGATCACGCGCGTCACTCCGTGTGCGACGGCGGCCTCGAACACCGCCTGGGTGCCGTCCACGTTGACGGACAGAATGTTCTCCCACGAGTCCTCGGTGCTGAGTCCGCCCAGGTGAAGTACGGCGTCGACGCCGTCGACCGCAGCAGCTACGGCGGCGCGGTCGGTGACCGAACCCTGGACGAACTCCTCGTGTTCAGGGTCGATGTCGGTGATGTCGGCGATGTCGAACAGGCGCAGGGTGCGGCCGGGTTTGCGGAGCAAGGGTCGCAGCATCTTGCCCATGTTTCCTGCCGCGCCGGTGATCAGCAGACGCGAGGTGGTGTCGGTCATGTCTTCTCGTACCTCTCTGGGGGTAAGCCTTGTAATGCACATCACGGTAGTACATACTTCGAAACGAAGTCACTATCTTGACGAAGATTCACGTATGTGAACGGATCGTCTGACTCACACTCCCACTCGGATCGTCCGGCACGTTCCTGCCGGTGAAGGGACACCCACCATCATGGCAACAGTCGCATTCCACGGCGTCACCAAATTGTTCCCCGGCGGCGACAAGGCCGCGGTCGATCACCTGGACCTCGAAATAGAGGACGGCGAGTTCCTCGTCCTCGTCGGACCGTCCGGTTGCGGCAAGTCGACGTCGCTGCGCATGCTTGCGGGACTCGAAGACGTGGACCGGGGCACGATCGCCATCGGCGGCAACGATGTCACCGAGTTTCAGCCGAAGGACCGTGACATCGCCATGGTCTTCCAGAACTACGCTCTCTACCCGCACATGACGGTGGGCGAGAACATGGGCTTCGGTCTCCGCATCGCCGGCGAGGACAAGGCGGAGATCAAACGACGCGTCCAGGACGCGGCCAAGATCCTCGACCTCACCAAGTTTCTCGACCGCAAACCCAAGGCCCTGTCCGGTGGCCAGCGGCAGCGAGTGGCCATGGGGCGCGCCATCGTTCGCAAGCCACAGGTGTTCCTGATGGACGAGCCTCTGTCCAATCTCGATGCCAAACTGCGCGTGCAGACCCGTGCGCAGATCTCGGCGCTGCAGCGTCGTCTCGCCACCACCACCGTGTACGTGACGCACGATCAGGTCGAGGCCATGACGATGGGCGACCGCGTCGCCGTCCTGAAAGACGGCGTGCTCCAGCAGTGCGACACTCCACGCCGCATGTACGAGCACCCGAACAACGTCTTCGTCGCCGGGTTCATCGGCTCGCCCGCGATGAACCTTCTCGAACTTCCGCTCGTCGACGGCGGTGTCAGCTTCGGCGGTTCCGTGGTCCCCGTTCCGCGTGGTGCGATTGCCGGTATCGGTGAAAGCTCGGTCACGCTCGGAGTGCGTCCGGAGGATCTCGTGATCACCACCGGCAGCGGACTCGACGTCACCATCGACGTCGTCGAAGAACTCGGCGCCGACGCGTACGTGTACGGCCAGGCGGACATCCACGGGCGCAGGCAGCCCATCGTCGTGCGCGCCGACGGTCGCATCCCACCGAGGCGCGGAGAGGTGATCACGCTGTCGTACGCGGCCGAGCGCACCCACCTGTTCTCCACCGTCACCGGTGAACGACTCGTCGACTAGCAGCGACCCCGTTCTCCGACGTACACCCGACCGCAGAATCATCAAGGAGCAACCATGCTTGACGGCGTTCTCTTCTTTCCTGTCACCCCGTTCGACGGCAACGGCGACGTCGACCTTCCCGCACTGGCACAGCACATCGAATCCGGCGTCGCGGCCGGACCGGGTGGGGTGTTCGCCGCGTGCGGCACCGGCGAGTTCCACGCACTGTCCGCGGCCGAGTTCCGGACCGTGGTGGAAACGGTGGTCACGGCCACGAAGGGCCGTGTCCCGGTCTTCGCCGGTGCCGGTGGAGCCCTCCCCGTCGCGAAGGAATTCGTGGCCATCGCCGAGGATGCGGGAGCGGACGGCATCCTGCTCCTGCCGCCCTATCTCGTCGGCGCGCCGGCCCTGGGCCTGGTGGAGTACGTGAAGCAGGTGTCGGAGGCGAGTGACCTCCCGGTCATCGTGTACCACCGAGCGAACGGCCAGTTCACCGAGCGGAGTGCTCTCGCGGTGGCGCGACTGCCGAAGGTCGTCGGGTTCAAGGACGGCGTCGGTGACCTCGACCTGACATCACGAATCGTGCGTACTCTGCGTGATTCTCTCGGCGACAAAGAATTTCAATTCTTCAACGGACTCCCGACCGCCGAGGTCTCGCAGCAGGCCTACCGGAGCATCGGAGTCGCGCTCTATTCCTCCGCGACGTTCGCATTCGCTCCGGACGTGTCGCTCGCCTACTACCGGGCGCTCGAGGAGGACGACACCGAGCTGGTCGACTCGCTCAACCGCGAGTTCTTCCATCCGCTGGTCCGGCTTCGCGACACCACCCCCGGCTACGCAGTCGCTCTGGTGAAAGCGGGCGTGACGTTCACCGGCCTCGACGCCGGCTCGGTGCGAGCGCCGCTCGTCGACGCCAGCGCCGAGCACCGGTACGAATTGGAGCAGATCGTGGCGGCGGGGCGGAAGGTGCTGGCGCAGTAGTGTCTTCGATCCATCGGCGGGATACGGACCCCGTCGATGGATCGAGGCTTCGAACGTAGGTCAGCGCCTGGGGGCGCTAGTCGGCGGCGGCCACGAGAGGCTCGAGCGTGAGGTCGGGCAGCTCCTTCTGGATGTACTGCAGGCGCCACTTGTCGCTGACGAGAGCCAGCATCACGCCGTCCGAGCGGGTGAACACCTCGACACCGCGCTGACGGTTCAGCTCGTCGGCCGACTCGGCGTCCGTGCGCCGCGCCAACGCGTAGCCCAGCGGTTCCATCCGGGCCTCGACGTTGAACTCGGCCTTCATCCGCGCCGCAACCACCTCGAACTGCATCGGTCCGACCGCGGCCATGACGGGTGAGGCGTCGCCGCGGAGGTCGTTGCGGAGGATCTGCACGACACCCTCGGAGTCGAGCTGATCCACGGCCCGCCGGAACTGCTTGTACTTGCCGGCGCTCTCGGCCCGCAGGATGGAAAAGTGCTCGGGAGCGAACGACGGGATCGGCGGGAACTCCACCTTCTTCTCGAAGAACAGGGTGTGGCCGGGGGCGAGTGCGGTGGCGTTGACGAGTCCCACCACGTCGCCGGGGTACGCCGACTCCACGGTCGAACGCTCGCGACCGAACACGGTCTGCGCGTACTTCGTCGTGAACGGCTTGCCGGTCTGGGCGTGGGTGACCACCATGCCGCGCTCGAACACACCCGACACGATGCGCATGAACGCCAGCCGGTCGCGGTGCGCGGTGTCCATGCCGGCCTGGACCTTGAAGACGACCGCGCTGAACGGGTCGGTGACCTCGCGGGGAGTGCCGCCGACGTCCTCCCGGGCGCGCGGCGGCGGCGCCAGCTCGACCAGCGTGTCGAGGATCTGGCGGACACCGAAGTTGAGCATCGCCGACGCGAAGATCACCGGCGACGTCTGGCCGCCGAGGAACAGCTCCTGGTCGTGATCCTGACCGGTGGCCGACAGCAGCTCGCTCTCCTCCGCGGCGGTCTCCCATTCGGAGCCCTCCTTCGCGAGGGCGGCGTCGGCATCCATGACCTCTTCGGGGGCGATCTTCGCGCCACCCGCGGTACGCGTGAAGCGGATGTACTCCCGCGGAGCACCGTCCTCGCCGCGCCGCAGCAGGCCCCGGAAGTCGCCGGCGATGCCGACGGGCCAGTACAGGGGAGTGGGGGTGAGCCCGATGCGTTCCTGGATCTCGTCGAGAAGCTCGAGCGGCGTCTGGCCCGGCCGGTCCCATTTGTTGATGACGGTGATCACCGGGATTCCGCGGTGACGGCACACCTGGAACAGCTTCAGCGTCTGCGGTTCGAGGCCCTTCGCGGCGTCGATCAGCATGACGGCGGCGTCGACCGCGGTCAGAACGCGGTACGTGTCCTCCGAGAAGTCGGAGTGACCGGGAGTGTCCACCAGGTTGATCACGTTGTCGACGGGCTCGTCCGCCGACGCCTCGGTGGAGCGGTAGTTGAACTGCAGGGCGGTGGAGCTGACCGAGATGCCGCGGGCCTTCTCCATCTCCATCCAGTCGGACACCGTCGACTTGCGGCCCGCCTTGCCGTGGACCGCGCCCGCTTCGGAGATGACCTTCGCATGGAGCGCGAGAGCCTCCGTCAGCGTCGACTTACCGGCGTCGGGATGCGAGATCACGGCGAACGTGCGGCGACGCGACGCCTCCGCACGGACACCCTTCTCGGATTTCCCCTCCGGTGAGCCGGACGTGGCGACAGGCGCCGCCTCGGCTGGAATGGTGTCGGCCGAGTCGGACGGGGTAGTCAACGAAGAACCTCTCGGGGGACGTGATGCGTGCAGGAAGGCCGTGTGGCCGCATACCAGGTTACTCGGGTGCCGAACACGAACGCGCAGCACAGTCACATCCAGGGAGGAGTAACGATCGGAGGCCGGTGAGGGATTTATATGGGTGAGTCGTCGGGGCGCTCCGGAGTTCACCGTTTCTGCGTTCGGACACCCGTATGTGCAGGAGGAAGACTGTGAGCAAGTTCACCGACGAGATGTACGCGACCGCGGCGAGCAGCACCCGTGGACTCAACACGGGTGAGCCCGACGCGCCGCTGCGGCAGCCGTGGGGCGAGATCCACAAGGCCGCGCGCCGCATGGCGGGCGCGCTCGCCGAAGCGGGTATCGGACACGGCGACGCCATCGGCATCCTCGCCGGTCAGCCCGTCGACATCGCACCCTCCTGCCAGGGCACCTGGATGCGAGGCGCGTCCGTCACCATGTTGCATCAGCCGACGCCGCGCACCGACCTGGCCGTGTGGGCCAAGGACACCGAGACCGTCATCAACATGATTCAGGCGAAGGCCGTCATCCTCGGTGCGCCGTTCGACGCCGCCAAGCCGCTGCTGGAGGAGCGCGGCATCACCGTGGTCACGGTGGCCGAGCTGAACGAGGGCACGGAGATCGACCCGGTCGAGACGTTCGAGAGCGACATCGCGCTGCAGCAGCTCACGTCCGGTTCCACCGGTTCCCCCAAGGCCGTGCAGATCACGCACGAGAACTTCTACACCAACGCCTACGCCATGATCGACCGCATCAAGTTCTCCATCGAGGACGACGTGATGATCAGCTGGCTGCCCCTGTTCCACGACATGGGGATGGTCGGGTTCCTGAGCGTGCCGATGCAGGTCGGCGCGGAGGTCGTGAGCATCACCCCGATGGACTTCCTCCGCACGCCGCTGCTGTGGGCGGAACTGATGGGGAAGTACAAAGGCACCGTGACGGCCGCCCCCAACTTCGCGTACTCGCTGCTCGCCCGCCGCCTCAAGCAGGCGGAGGACGGCGCCGTCGACCTCAGCACCGTCCGGTACATGTGGAACGGCGCCGAGCCCGTCGACCCCGAGACGATGACCAAGCTCGCCGAGGCGGGCGCCCGCTTCGGCCTGAACCCGTCCGCACTCGCCCCCGTCTACGGCATGGCCGAGACCACCCTCGCCGTCTCCATCCCGGATCCGGATCAGGGCCAGGTCCTCGACCTCGTCGACCCGGATCTCCTCGAGGCGATGCAGCGCGCCGTCCCGTCGAGCAAGCCGAACGCGCGTGCCCTCGCCACCCTCGGAAAGATGGTGCCGAACCTGGAGGGACGCGTCGTCGACAGCGAAGGGGAGCTGCTCCCGACCCGCGGTGTCGGCATCATCGAGGTCCGTGGCAAGGCGGTCACCCCCGGATACATCACGGTCGACGGTCACAAGCCCGCACAGGACGCGGACGGCTGGCTGAACACCGGCGACGTCGGCTACTTCACCGAAGAGGGCCTCGTCGTCGTGTGCGGCCGCGTCAAGGACGTCATCATCATGGGTGGCCGCAACATCTACCCGACGGACATCGAGCGGGCCGCCGGCACCGTCGCCGGAGTGCGTCCCGGCAACGCCGTGGCCGTCCGCCTCGACGCGGGGCAGAAGCGGGAAAGTTTCGCCGTCGCGGTGGAGACCAACGACTATCAGGACCCCGAAGTGGTCAAGCGCATCGAGCACGAGGTCGTGCATGCCGTGTTCTCCGAGGTCGGCGTGCGACCGCGCACGGTCGCGGTCCTCGGGCCCGGCAGCATCCCCAAGACGTCGTCGGGCAAACTCCGCCGCGCCACGTCGGCGAATCTGGTCCACTAGGCGCTCCGCGCCCGTGCGTGGTTGGAGAGTCCAGAGACTCGTTAACCACTCACGGGCGCGAAGCGCCTAATGCAGGCGGTTCTGCGCAGCCTCGAGCCCGACGCGCAGGACCAGCTCGACGGCGTCGGCGGATTCCTCGCAGACGAGGTCGAGTTCCTTGCGTTCCACCGAGGAGAACGGCTTCAACACGTACGACGCCGGATCCATCCGTCCGGGGGGACGGCCGATCCCGACGCGGGTGCGCAGATAGTCCTTGGTGCCGAGTGCGCTCGAGATGGACCGCAGGCCGTTGTGCCCGCCCTCACCGCCGCCCTGCTTGAGGCGAATGGTCCCGAAATCGAGGTCGAGTTCGTCGTGGATGACCACGATGTTGCCCGGATCGACGGAGAAGAACCGGGCCAGCCCGGCGACGGCGGAACCGGACAGGTTCATGAACGACCGCGGTTTGGCGAGGATGGTCGGACGGCCCTCGAGTCGACCCTGAACGATCTCGGCGCCGCTCTTCTTGTGCGCGCTGAACTTGCCACCCATGCGAGCGGACAGCACGCCGGCCACCATGAAGCCGACGTTGTGCCGGGTCTTCTCGTATTGCGGTCCGGGGTTGCCCAGACCCACCACCAGGGCGGTGTCTTCACTCACCGACAGGGTCCTTCCATGCGTGAGGGGGTCGTGTCAGACGACAGCGGCGCGTCACCCCGGACAATCCGGGACGACGCGCCGCCGACATCAGTGCGGTTGCGAGAGGATCAGCTCTCGGCGCCCTCTTCGGCCGGAGCCTCGGCGGGCTCGGCCGCGGCTTCGCCGGTCTCCTCTTCGAGGTCGGCAGCGGTCGGGGCTGCGACGACGTTGACGATGAGCAGTTCCTCGTCGGCCTGCAGGGTGGAACCCTTGGGCAGCTCGAGCTGGTTTGCCAGGATCTGGGTACCGACCTCGAGGCCCTCGACCGAGACCTCGATCTGCTCGGGGATGTGCAGCGCGTCCGCCTCTAGGGAGATGGTGGCGGCGTCCTGCGCGACCAGGGTGCCGGCAGCGGCCTCACCGGTGACGACGACGGGAACGTCGACGGTGACCTTCTCGCCCTTCTTGATGACCAGGAGGTCGGCGTGCTCGATGTAGTTGCGGATCGGGTGAACCACGACCGACTTGGTGAGCGCGACCTGCTCCTTGCCCTCGATGTCGAGGGTCAGGATGGCGTTGGTGCCGTGCGCGCGCAGGATGGCGGCGAAGTCGCGGGAGGGGACGTTCAGGTGGCGGGGGTCCTCACCGTGGCCGTACAGGACCGCGGGGACCTGGCCGTCGCGGCGCGCGCGGCGGGCGGCACCCTTGCCGAACTCGGTGCGCACGGCGGCTACGAGGCGATTTTCGTCAGACATGGTGAAACGGCTCCTACAACTCACGGTGGTAACTGGCGGGCGGTTCGAGTCGACGAGGGACGAACACGCGACGGCCAGGAGCGAAACGCTCGAGCAGAGCCGTCGCCGCGTCGATCACGGTGAGCCAGCTATTTGGAACTTCTGGTTCACCCTCGCCGAGACAACTTATGGAACTCTACCGGATGGCCCGCTGACCTGCTAATCGGGTGTCGTCGGGCGGGCTGCGCGACGACGAGGTGAGGCCGGTGCAATCCGGCGCGACCCTGCCGCCCGTCCCTGTGGCCCGTATCCCCGAGGTATCGAACTTCTCGATTCCCGACGGCGGCGAGTGGCGCGCCTGGACCTGGTCTGGTGCGACCACCTGCCGTACCTGAACTTCCCCGACCACTGGCCGGTGTTCACCCCCAAGGACAGCTCGCGAAGTGGTTCGAGTTCTACGCCGACGCAAGGGAACTCAATATGTGGATGGAACCGAGTTCACCCGCGGCAGCTATGACGACGCCACCGGTGAGTGACCGTGACCGTTGCCCGCGACGACGGCTCCACCCGCACGGTGCACCCACGGCACGTCGTCGTCGCCGGTCAATCGCGGCACTACTCGAAGTGTCCGGCCGTCCGGATCAAGGCCCAGCAGGAAGGAGTGCAGCCGATCCGATGACGGACAGTGGTGTGGCTCACAACGCCGGGGGTAGCCTCGGCGTTGTGAGCGCTGAACGTCCGACCGCCGACCGGCTGACCGCAGTGGCAACCGGTGTGGATCTGCCGCGACATGCTCGGCTGCTCAGCCGGGTGCACGACGCCGTGCTGTCCGGGCAGCAGCCGCCCGTGCTGCCCCGGGACGTGGTGGCGCGGTCGTGGTCCCGACTGCAGGCGGGCGGTGTGAGCCCGGACCACTGCGCGGAGGTGGAGCCCGCCGACTTCTCCGAGATCGAGGCGCGGCGTACCCGGACGGCGCTGCGCACGGTGCTCCCGGAACTGCGCAGCACGTTGACGCAGGTCGCCGACGATGCGAACTTCATCGTGGTCATCGCCGACGCCGACGGTGTCCTGTTGTGGCGGGAAGGATCCCGCGGGGTCCGGAAGGCGGCCGACGCCCTCGGGTTCACGGAGGGTGCGCGCTGGGCGGAGCAGGCGGTCGGGACCAACGCGATCGGCACGGCACTGATCGAAGATGCTGCAGTGCAACTGTTCTCGGCCGAGCACTATGCGCCCTCGCATCACGGCTGGTCGTGTACCGGGTCGCCGGTGCACGATCCGCGCACCGGGGAGATCCTCGGCGTCGTCGACATCAGTGGGTCGGCGATGTCGATTCACCCGACCACGGTCGCGCTCGTCCGCACCGCCGTGCGTCTGGCCGAGGCGACACTGTGGCGTGAGCACACGGCGCAACTGGACAAGTTGCGCGGCCGGGCGGCACCGTTGCTCGCGTCGGCCGGCGGTCCGGCGCTGGTCGTCGACAAGCACGGGTGGGTCGCGGAGGCGAGTGGCATCGCGGCGCCGGAGCGGGTCGCGCCGCCGAGCCTGGACCGGCCACTGCTCGTCCCGGGGCTCGGGCTGTGCGTGCCCGAGCCGCTCGGCGACGGCTGGCTGGTGCGCAGGCGCGTCGACGGGGCGGCCATCGAACTGGAACTCGACCTCGGTGATGCGCCGCACGTGACGGTCCGGGGCGACGTCAACTGGACACGGGCGCTCTCGCCCCGGCACGCCCAGATCCTGCGGGTGCTGTCGGTCGCGGGACCGGCGGGCGTCGACGCCGCCTCACTCAGCGAATCGTTGTTCGGCGACCGCGACCACGTGGTGGCGGTCCGCGCCGAGGTTTCGCGTCTGCGCAAGAGTCTCGGCGCGGTCCTGAGCACCCAGCCCTACCGGTTCGCAGCCGGTGTGACGGTCCGGCTCGTCGGGTAGTCCGGTCAGGCCTGCCCCGCCGCACTGATCCCGGCGCGGCGGCCGTAGAAGCTGCCGTCGCCGAGGGAGGTGCCGCTGGCGTAGCCGCCGGCGCACACGCCGGACGTGCACCGTCCCGCCGCGAAGAGGCCGGGGATCGGTTCGCCGGAGACGTGCAGTACCTCGGAGTTCACGGTCGTCCGCAGGCCGCCGAGCGTGAAGCCGAGGGTGAACCCGCGCAGGTCGAGTGCCGCGACGGGGGTGCCGATCGGCTTCACCCACTCGGACTTCTTGTGCAGCAGCGGGTCCGACCCTTCGGCGGCGTGCTTGTTGTAGACCTCGACGGTCGACTGCAGAGCGCCGGCGGGCAGGTCCATGTCCGATTCGAGTTCCTCGACGGTCTCCGCCGCCCACTTCGGTTGGACGCGCAGGAACGGCGTGGCCGTGGTGGCGGCCGCGCCCTCCTCGTAGGACGCCTCGTCGATGACGAGGAACGCCTGGTTGTCCTGGTGGAACAGGGTCATCTGGCCGATCCGTCCGGAGTACGTGTCCTCCGGAACGTAGCGCTGCCCCCGGCCGTTGACCAGGATGCCGCGGACGATCAACTGGGGGTCGCAGACGAACGCGACCTCGGTGGCGTCCATGTGGGCGAGATCGGCGCCGAGGGCCTGCGCCATGAGGATCGACCGTCCGTCGTGCTCCTCGATGGCAGCGCCGGGGCGGCCGATGAGCCGCGGCGCGTGGGCCTCGATCATCTTGTCGTTGTAGGCGAAGCTGCCGGTGGCGAGGACGACGCCGCGGCGCGCCCGCACGGCCACCTCCTTGCCGTACTGCTTGGCGACGATCCCGACGACGCGACCGGTGTCGTCCGTGACGAGCGTCTGGACGCGCATGTCGTATTCGGCTCGGACCCCGAGCTTTTCGGCCGTCTCGACGAGCGGCTTCATCAGCATGTAGCCACCGCCCTTCTCGCCGGTCCGCTTGCCGTCCATCTGCGGAACGTGGCCGCGCGGTGCGGGAGTCGCGATCTCGTTGAAGGGCGCCGCGTTCTCGCCGCCGGAGTACATGAGTCCGTCGTCGAACGGGGGCTCCCAGCCGGGTTCGCCCCAGAAGCTCTCCTTGAACGGGACACCGCAGTCGACGAGCCAGTTGTAGTGCTCGACGCTGCCCTCGCAGTAGTCGGTGATCTTCTCCTCGTCGGCACCCGGGCCGAGCGCCGCCATCATGAACGTCTTCATGTTCTCGGGGGAGTCGTCGAACCCGCACGCCTTCTGCAGCGGCGTCCCGCCGCCGAGGTAGATGAAGCCGCCCGCGAGGGCGGCGGCACCGCCCCAGCCGCTGGTGCGTTCGAGGACCAGGACGTCGGCGCCGGCGCGCGCCGCCTCGATGGAGGCGGACACACCGGCGATGCCGTAACCCGCGACCACGACATCGGCCTCGTAGTCCCACTCGGTGACCGTTGCTGCGGACCGGGGGCGGATCGGTGTGGCGTCGACCATGGGTGGAAGTCCTCTCGGGCGGTCACAGGCGAAGTGTGACGTGGGTAACTCCCAGACTGTAACCTGTTACAAAACGGGGCCCGGAGCATCTCCCAGTCAGTGGGACGTCGTTTCCGGGAGGGTCGTGGGTGCCCGTTTACTCCCGCAGGTCCGTGACGCCGGTGAGTTCGTAGTGCAGTGTCTTCGTGCGTAACAGCCGGTGCGCGAGATGAACCCCGATCCGTTGCACCACGGGGAACCTCTTGTCGATCAGGGCACCGGCAGCCTGTGCCTCCGGGCCGGAAAGCAGTCGCGCCGTGGCCTGCGCCTGCGCACCCGTCGGCTTGCCCGCCCACGTGCACGGACGGATGCGGACCTCGGGGAAGTTGCGCAGCCGCTTGTTTTTGGACGCCCGGCCCGGGGTGCGGAAGTACGCCCGATCGCCGTCCACGACGAGGTTGACCGGAGTGTCCACCCACGAGCCGTCACGCTTGCGCGTCTGCAGTTGCACGACCTTCTCCGCGGCGAAGCGTGGCAGCGCCGGTGATCCCTGGTCTGTCATCGTGAAGTCCTGGTTCTCGGGTGAGTTCCAGCGTACTGCCCTAGTTTGCGAGTGTCCGCACCTCCGCGAGGAACCGGTCGAGGTCGTCCGGGGAGCAGAAATAGTGCGGCGACGCCCGCACCACGGCGTCCAGTCCGCGGGCGCTCATGTCCAGCAGCGTCGATCCGCGCAGGCTGGCCGTGACGGTGACGTTGCGGGCGGCCAGCTGTTTCCGGACGTCGCCGGGATCGAACCCGTCGACGGTGAACGAGACGATTCCGCAACGGCGGGCGCCGAGGTCGCGGACGGTGACACCGGGGGTCGCCGCGAGCCCCGACCGGAGGTGCTCGGCCCCGGCCGCAACGGCCGCCTCGACCTCGTCCACCCCGAGGTCGAGGAGATAGTCGGCCGCCACCCCGAGTCCGAGGCGCGCGGCGACGTCGCATTCCCAGAATTCGAACCGGCTGGCATCGGTGGCGAGCCGGTACGCATCGGCCGCGGTCCACTCCGCGCTGTGCAGGTCGAGGGCGGCCGGCTCGAGGGTCGCGGCCAGTTCCGGGCGGACGTACAGGAAGCCGGTGCCCCGCGGCGCACGAAGCCATTTGCGGCCCGTGGCGGAGAGCGCGTCGACACCCAGCTCGCCCACGTCGAGGGCGATCTGACCGACCGACTGGCACGCGTCGAGCAGCACGAGCGCGCCGTGCGAGTGTGCCAGCTCCGACACCTCGCGGACGGGGTTGACCAGACCGCCGTTGGTGGGCACGTGCACGAGGGACACGAGACGGACCCGGTCGTCGAGAAGCGTCTCGAGGGCGGCGACGTCGATCTGGCCTGCCGGGTCGCTGGGGATCACGTCGACCGTCGCGCCCACGGACCGGGCCCGTTGCAGGACGGCGATGGCGTTGCTGGCGTACTCGACCTCCGAGATCAGCACGCGGTCACCGGCCCGGAGCGGGACGGCATGGAAGAAGTCGTTCCAGGCGGTGGTGGCACTGTCCACCAGGGCGATGCTGTCGGCGCTCGCTCCGATCAACCGGCCCAGAGACGACTTCACGGCGGCGAGATCGTCGGCCCGTTCGGCGGCCGCGACGTAGCCGCCCACGTCGGCCTCCCGGCGCAGGTGCGCGAACACGGCGTCCAGGACCGCGGTCGGCGGAAGCGAGGAGCCCGCGCTGTCGAGGAACACCTTGTCGAGGCAGCCCGGGGTGTCCCGTCGCGCCTGCTCGAGGTCGAGCATGTCCGATACCTCCCTTTTCGCAGTGAATGGACTCGAACGTACCTGTGCAGGTTCCTCGAAAAGTATGCCGTTGGGGCGTGCATCGACGGCCGAGGCGCTCTAATGTCGATAACGACGTTCAGGCGGCGCCCGAAGGGGAGGGTCGAATGGCTACTGCAGTTCAGTCCGTCGAGGCAACGTGTTTCACGTCGCGGCCGGCGGCGGAGGCGTACCTGGGTGGTGTGTGCTTCAAACTTGGGCCACCGCAGCTGATCGGCGCGGAATTGGAGTGGCTGACCGCGCAACTGCCGGAATACGTGCGCCCCGACCTCGCCACTCTCGCCGAAGCTCTCGGGCCGCACACCCCCAGAACCATCGATCCCTCTTCTCCTGCTCAGCCCCTCCCCGGTGGCAGCGCCGTCACGGTCGAACCCGGCGGACAGATCGAACTGTCCAGCGCCCCCTATTACTCCGCACGCGAATTGTGCGACTATCTCGCCGCCGATCAGGCGGTTCTCGCGGACTTGTTGTCGTCCCGATCGATCCTCATGTCGTCCGAGGCCGCGGACACCCGCCGGCCCGCGCAACGTCTCCTCCAATCGCCGCGGTACTGCGCGATGGAATCCCGCTTCACCGGCATCGGGCCATTCGGGAAGCTGATGATGTGCAACACCGCCGCAACGCAGATCAGCGTGGACGCCGGGGCCGATCCGGTTGCGGTGGAGAAGCGGTGGCACCTGCTGCACGCCGTCGGACCCGCATTGATCGCGGCCTTCGCGTGTTCGCCGCGGCTCTACGGGGTACCCGACGGGCAGTGGGCGTCGCAGCGGATGCGAACCTGGCTCGAACTCGATTCGCCACGCACCACCGGAACCCCGCACATCGCGGACTATGCGGGGTGGGTGCTGGACGTGCCGTTGCTGTGCATCCGCAACGACGGAACGGACTGGACTGCGCCCGACGGTGCAACTTTCGCCGACTGGGTCGAGGGCGCGCTGGACGACGTGATCGGACGCCCGACGCCCGCCGACCTCGACTACCACCTCACCACCCTGTTTCCGCCCGTCCGTGCGGCCGGTCATCTCGAGGTGCGCTACCTCGACGCGCAACCGGGCGACCAGTGGCGGGTTCCCATCGCGGCGATCGACGCACTGCTGTCGGGTCCGGGTGCCATGGCCGAGGCGCTCGACGCGGCGCTGCCCACCGCCGAACGCTGGCGGGACGCGGCCGAGTTCGGTCTGGCCGACCTCGAACTGCGCGCTGCGGCAACAGCTCTGCTGTCACTGGCGGCGGCATACTCGCCCGACCCCGAATTCGTCAGGCTGCTCGATGCTGCCGCCGAACGATGTTGCCGGGGCCAGGCACCGAGCGGGGAACGCTGATGGGTACCCGCGAAAAGATCGGGACGGTGTTGACACGGGCGCGGGAGCGCACCGCCGGGTTGACGGACTGTGTGGACGGGGAGGACCTCGTCGCACAGCATTCCCCGTTGATGAGCCCGCTCGTGTGGGATCTCGCGCACATCGGCAATCAGGAAGAGTTGTGGCTCGTGCGGGACGTCGGGGGCCGGGAACCGGTCCGCCGCGACATCGACGAGTTGTACGACGCATTCAAGCATTCGAGGAACTCGCGGCCGGCCTTGCCGCTGCTGAATCCGGACGAGGCGAGGGAATACATACGTACTGTTCGAGACAAGGCGTGGGACGTGCTCGACCGCAGCACGTTCCGGGGCCGGCCGCTCGAGGAGAACGGATTCGCGTTCGGCATGATCGCACAGCACGAGCAGCAGCACGCCGAAACGATGCTCGCCACCCATCAACTGCGCTCCGGTGCAGCAGTGCTGGCCGCGGAGAGCGCGCCGCGTGTCGGCGGGGCGATCGACGAGGACGAAGTGGTGATTCCCTCCGGCGAATTCACGATGGGAACGTCGGACGATCCGTGGGCGCTCGACAACGAGAGGTCCGCGCACCCCGTGCACGTTCCGGCGTTCGTGATCGACGCCGTCCCTGTCACCAACGGCCGTTACCTCGAGTTCATGGACGACGGTGGTTACGCACGGCCCGAATTGTGGAGTGAGCGGGGATGGGCGCACCGCCTCGAAGCGGGGTTGGACGCTCCCCAGTTCTGGGAGAACGACGGCTGCGGAACGTGGTGGCGCCGGCGGTTCGGGGTGACCGAGCCGATCCACCTCCAGGAACCGGTCGTGCACGTCTGCTTCTTCGAAGCCGAGGCGTTCGCGCGCTGGGACGGCAAGAGACTTCCGACCGAAGCCGAATGGGAGAAGGCCGCGCGATGGGACCCGTTCACCGGCCGGTCGCGCCGATTCCCCTGGGGTGACGACGAACCCGACTCCTCGCTGGCCAACCTCGGGCAGCACCACCTCGGACCCGCGGTGGTCGGGGCATACCCGTCGGGGGCGTCCCCGCTCGGCGTCCATCAACTGATCGGCGACGTGTGGGAGTGGACGTCGTCGCCCTTCGAGCCCTATCCCGGTTTCTCGGCGTTCCCCTACCGCGAGTACTCGGAGGCGTTCTACGGCGGCGACTACCGCGTGCTGCGCGGCGGTTCGTTCGGCACCGATCCGGTGGCATGCCGTGGGACGTTCCGCAACTGGGACCACCCGATCCGCAGGCAGATCTTCGCCGGATTCCGCTGTGCCCGGGACCTTCCGGGAGACGACCGCTGAGATGTGCCGACACCTGGGCTATCTGGGACCGGAACAGTCGGTGGGCGACCTCCTGAGTCGCGGCGAGAACTCGCTACTGCGCCAGTCCTACGCGCCACACGACATGAGGGGTGGCGGAACCATCAACGCCGACGGATTCGGTGTGGGGTGGTGGGGAACGGACGGCCTCTCCCGCTACCGCAGTGCCCAGCCGCTGTGGTCCGACCCCGTCGTGCGAGAGACGTTGCCGAACATCCGCGCCCGCGCCGTGATTGCCGCCGCGCGGTCGGCGACGGTCGGGATGCCTGTGCAGCACACGGCCTGTGCACCGTTCTCCGACGAGACCTGGGCCTTCAGCCACAACGGGGTGGTGCGCGGGTGGCCGGAGTCGCTCGGCGCGCTCGCCGCGGAGCTCCCCGTGAGCGACCTGCTGCAACTCGAGGCACCGACCGACTCGGCCGCGTTGTGGCTGCTCCTGCGCCGGGCGCTCGGCGAGCAGGACCCCGAGAAGGCGATGAGTGCGCTCGTGCAGGACGTCGTCGCTGCGGCCCCGAACTCGCGATTGAATCTGCTGCTGGGCAACGGCAGCGAACTGTGGGCCACCACCTGGCATCACTCGCTGTCGGCGCTCGTCGACGACGAGCGGGCCATCGTGATGTCCGAACCCTACGACGACAACCCCGCATGGCAATCGATTCCGGATCGGCACTTCGTCAGCGCACGCCCCGGACACCTGATCGTCACCCCGCTCGAGATGGGAGCACGATGACCACCACACCGACACTCGAGGTGTACCTGCAGCCCGAGCAGCTGAAGGCCGCTCTGCGCAAGGACGCCACCGTCGGGCTCACGTCGAACCCGAAATGGCTGCCTCCCAAATACTTCTACGACGCCCGCGGGAGCGAGCTGTTCGAGCAGATCACGGCGTTGCCCGAATACTTCCCGACGCGTACCGAACGGGAACTGCTCAGGCGGTATTCGGGGGAGATCGCCGATGTCGCGGCGCCGGAGATCCTCGTCGAACTCGGATCCGGGTCGTCGGAGAAGACACGGCTCCTGCTGGGCGCCGGCACGCGGCACGGAAGCCTCCATACGTACGTACCTCAGGACGTGTCGGTGTCCGCGCTCGAGGGTGCGGCGGAGCAGATCGGCGTGGAGTTCCCGAATCTGACCGTGCGCGGCGTCGTCAGTGACTTCACCGAGTCGCTGCACCACCTCCCACGCGGTGGCCGCCGCACGATCGCGTTCCTCGGTGGCACCCTCGGAAACATGGTGCCCGCCGAGCGGGCCGAGTTCCTCTCCGGAATCGCCGACGTCCTCGAGCCGGGGGAGCACCTCCTCCTCGGGGTCGGACTGGTGATCGATCCCGCCGTCCTCGTGCCCGCATACGACGACGCCGCCGGGGTGACCGCCCAGTTCAACCGCAACGTGTTGCGGGTCCTCAACACCCAGCTCGACGCCGATTTCCCGGTGGACGAGTTCCGGCACGTCGCGCTGTGGGACCCCGACAACGAGTGGATCGAGATGCGCCTCGAGGCCGAGTGTGCGATGTCGGTACGCGTGGGCGAGCTGGATCTGGACGTCGAGTTCGCCGCAGGCGAGCAGCTACGGACGGAGATCTCGGCCAAGTTCACCCTCGACGGCATCCGAGGAGAGTTGGCGGAAGCGGGATTCGGCGTCGACCGTACCTGGAGCGATCCCGACGCGCGTTTCGCGCTGGTGTGCGCCGCGCGGAGCTGACCCCATGTGAGTGGCATTGTGTGCCCGCACACGCGGTGCCACTCACGTGCAGTGACCAGGAAAGGGTAAGTATGGCAACGAGGAACAGACGTCTCGGCACGATCGTCGGCACCTGCGCCGCAGCGGTGGCGCTCACCACCGCGTCCGCCGGCGTCGCCGCCGCCGTACCGGATCCCGTGTCGGTGACCACGACGGCATTCCAGGTCCCATTCACCGGGGTCATCGGTGACCCGTTCCCCTTCGCGACGGTGTCGCTCGCCGCATCCACCGGCGCGAGTCCGGGACCGGGCGTCGCGCGGTTGTCGGCGACGAGTATGTGCCCGGCGTTCACCCCGGGAGCGAACTGCACGACGTACACCTCCGCCACGACAGTGCGGTGGCTCAATCTCAGCACAGGGGCGACCGGAACGGTGACCGTTCCGTCGGGCAGATTCGGTGTGCCCGGGAAGGAACCGGTGGTCGACGTGCTCACGGGATCGGGGCACGTGACGGCGACCGTCCTCGGCGAATCCTCGGCGACGATCGTTCCGGGCCTGGGGTACTTCTTCGTCCCGTGAGCGTGTTCTCCCAGCTCCCCGCGCTGCTCCGCACCAGCATGAACGGGACGCTCGTTGCGTCAGATCGAGCGAGCGTCCCGTTCGTTCAGCGGGACAGACGCTTCCGGATCTCCTCGGCCGCACGCGCTCCGGAGGAGAT
Organism: Rhodococcus sp. ACPA1; assembly: GCF_002300195.1. Lineage (NCBI taxonomy): Bacteria > Bacillati > Actinomycetota > Actinomycetes > Mycobacteriales > Nocardiaceae > Rhodococcus > Rhodococcus sp. ACPA1. Next base: position 401,737 of record NZ_NSDX01000001.1, read on the forward strand.
TGCTCCGTCGATGTAGCCGTTCCAGATGCTCGCGGTCTCCGAACCGGCCCAATGGATGCGGTCCGCGGGAGCACGCCAGCCGTTGCGGCCGTGCGCGAACCAGGTTCCGGGGGTGGGGCTGGCCGCGTATCCTCCTCGCACCCAGGGGTCCTGGGGCCAGATCTTCTCGGTGTAGTCGATCGGGGACGCGGCGCGTTCGCCGAACAATTCGACCAGGGTGTCGACGATCGCCGCCCGGCGGTCGCTCTCGGCGAGCGCCGACCAGGACCGCTGGCGGTCACCGTAGACGAAGCACACGAGCACACCTGTTCCGGCGTCTTCGGGCGAGTTGTCGAACACGACTCCGACGTGGCGGTCACCGTAGATCGTGGCCTGGCCGGACAGTCCGTCGGCGCGCCAGAACGGGGTGTCGAAGACGGCGTGCACCTTTGCCACGTCGCCCATCGGGCTGCGTTCGACCCATCGTGTGCGCGAGACGGGCACCGGGGGAGTGAACGTGACGCGTTGGGTGGCCGACGGCGGTAGCGCCATGACGACGGAGTCGGCGAGCACCGTCCCCCGGGTGGTCTCGATCCGAACGCGGTCGGGCGTCTGCTCGACGTGGCGCACGGCGGTATCCAGGTGTACCCGATCGCCGAGATGGTCGGCGACGGCCAGCGCCGTCGACTGCGCGCCGTCCCGGAATCGGCGCTCCTGCGCGCAACCCTCGGTTTCCATCAGCTGATCGAATCCGCCGGCCGATGCGACGTAGAACAGCAGATGGAACAGCGACAGATCGCGCGGCTCGATCGACCACACCCCCTCGACGGCGAGCGCGAGTCGCCGACGGGCGTCTTCGTTTGCGACGGTCCGCTCGAAGTAGGAGTGGACGGTCTCGCTGTCCCACTTCTCGATGTCCGGAGTGGCCGTGGGGTCGTCGAGGTCGACGGTCCTCGCGAGTTCGTCGATGCGATCGGCGGCCGCCAGGTATTCGGCCATGCCGGGGCCGTCGTCGGGACCGGCGCCGGTGTAACGCCGCTGCGCACCGTCGGGCCACCGTTCGATGTGCTCGCCCGTGTTGTACGTGGGGAAGGTCGGGCAGTCGAAGCGTTCGGCGAGGGCGAGCAGATACTTCTGGGTGGGGCCGACCCATTGCCCGCCGTGGTCGACGACGACACCGTCCCTTCTCCGTTCGGAGCACACCCTCCCGCCGACTCGGTCGGATCCCTCGAGGATCACGGTGTCGATGCCGTCGTCGTGCAGCGAGAGTGCGGCGGACAGTCCTGCGTACCCCGCGCCGACCACGACGGTCCGAACGCGGGCCGGTAGGGCAGTCGGGTGATCCTTCGTGTTCGTCATGACCAGCATCCTGTTCTTGATTGGCTCGCCAGTCAATACTCAATTCTGGTTTCCTGCGCGAGGATTCGAGGGTTGACACGTTGTGACCCGTGCCACAGACTATTGATAACTGGCCCGCCAATCAGAAATGGGGATCGCGTGGACGACGCATTCGAACAGGAACTCGAGAGGCGACTGCTCCTCCTGGAATCCCCCGGCGGAGGCGGGATGATCCTGCCCGACCTTCCGTGGCGGGACGTCGCGGCGGCGATCGTCGGGATCGTCGCCACGATCACCGTCATGTTGTGGTGGGCGTACTGATGCTGGACGGGCAGCGGCAGGACCGCGCCACGGAACTGGGAAGTGCAGGCGGTACCGGTGACGACGGCACGGACGCCACGATGAACGAACTGCCGTTGTTGCCGGCGGAGCGGATCTGGGGCTTCTGGGACTACTCCGCGGTCAACATCGGCTTGGCCGTGGCCACCTGGGCGTTTCTGCAGGGCGCCGCCGTCGCGTACTACGTCGGCGCGGTACAGGCGATCGCGAGCATCGTCATCGGCTACGCGATCAGCGTCTTCCTCGTGTCGCTCGCGCCGTGCCTGCCGTCGGCGAAGTACGGCATCGAGCAGTTCGTCGGACTGCGCAGTGTGTTCGGCAGCAACGGCGCCCGAATCGTGATGGTCGTGATGTCCACGCTCTTCGCGGCGGCGTGGTCGGCAGTACTGGCCATCATGTTCGGGCACGGCCTGGTGACCGTCATCGACAACGTCTTCGGGGTCGAAATCTCCCAGACCGGTGCGGCAGTGAGTCTGTTGGGGCTGGTGGCGGTCGTACTGTCCTGGCTCGTCCTCGCCCGGGGACCGGTCTCGGTCGAGTCGGTGTGCCGGGTGATCGCACCCGTCCTCGTGCTCATCATCGTCGGGGTCCTGGTCATGGTGTTCACCAAGCGATCCTGGTCCGAACTGGCCAGTCTGCCCCCGCTCGACCCGGAGAGCGACCCGCACACCAGCTTCATGGTCGCGATCGAACTGAATATCGCCGGCGGGTTCGCGTGGTGGCCGAACGTCGGAAACCTCGCCCGGCTCACCCGTGGTCCGCGTGCGGCGTTCTGGCCGAACTGGCTCGGACTCTTCGCCGCGTCGGTTGCCGCGGCCGTCGTGGGTGTCTTCGCGGCGCTGGCGCTGAACCTCGAGGATCCCACGGAGTGGATGATCCCCCTCGCGGGAGTCGTGCTGGGCGTCCTGGCCCTGATCGTCATCGGTTTCGCCAACGTCACGGCCATCCTCTCCCAGGGATACGCCTCCATGGTGGCGCTCAAAGGCGGTGGCGGGAAGCTGCTCCGCGGCACGGCCTGGCCGGTGCTGGTGGCATTCATCCTCGGACCGGCCGCGATCCTCGTCTTCTTCCCCTCGGCCGTCTACGACAACTACGGTCGATTCCTGTCCTGGGGTGCGATCCTCGTGGCACCGCTGTGCGCCGTGCAGATCGTCGACTTCTTCCTGCTGCGCAGGGGTGTCCTGCGGATTCGCGACCTGTACCTGCCCAGTGCGCGCTCCTGCTACGGGTATTGGGGCGGTGTGAACGTCTTCGCGTTCGCCTCCGTGGCCGGCGGCGCGGCGACGTACGCTCTGCTGCTCAATCCGGTCACCTACATTCCGTCCCCGCTCTTTCCATACACCACCGCCTCGATTCCGGCATTCCTCGTCGCCGGCACGCTCCACGCCGTGTTGACCAAGACGTTCGTGCAGCCGCTCGGACTCGGCGGCTACGACCGCCGGTCCGCCGCCGACGCCGAAAGGTGAAAGATATGACGTCACAGCTCTTTCCCCACCTGTTCTCCCCGCTCCGCATCGGGAACGTGACGCTCGCGAACCGTATCGTGTCTTCCGGACACGACACCGTTCTCGTGCAGCAGGGGAAGGTGACCGACGAACTGGTCGCCTACCACGACGCCCGCGCCGCCGGTGGTGTCGGCATGATCGTGGTCCAGGTCGCAGGTGTTCACGAGACCGCCCGCTACACATCCCACGTGCTGATGGCGACGGACGACGACTGCATCGCGGGGTACCGGCGCATCGCCGACGTCTGTCACCGCCACGACTGCGTCGTCGTCGGGCAGATCTTCCATCCCGGCCGGGAGATCCTGGAGTCGCAGGACGGGTCCACTCCGGTCGCGCTGGCACCGTCCGCCGTGCCGAGCGAACGCTTCCACGTGATGCCGAGAGCGATGACGGCCGGAGAGGTAGACGCGGTCGTGCAGGGGTACGGCGACGCTGCACGGAGACTGCAGCGCGCCGGACTCGACGGCGTCGAGATCGTCGCGAGCCACGGCTATCTACCCGCGCAGTTCCTCAACCCCCGCACCAACTTCCGCACGGACGAGTACGGCGGGTCGGCGGAGAATCGCCAGCGGTTTCTCCGTGCCGCACTCGCGGCCGTCCGTGCGGCGGTCGGCCGCGACTTCGTGGTCGGGATGAGGATTTCCGGCGACGAGATGGGCAGCGACGGACTGCGGCCGGACGAATCACAGGCGGTGTGCGCGTCCCTGGACGCGGACGGACTGCTCGATTACATCAGTGTGTGCGCCGGGAGTTCGTCGAGTCTCTCGGGCGCGGTACACATCGCCGCCCCGATGACCGAGTCCGCCGCCTACACCGCTCCGCTGGCCGCAGCCGTCAAATCGGTGGTTCGGGTTCCGGTGATCGTGGCGGGCAGGATCAATCAACCGCACGAGGGAGACACGGTGATCGCGCAGGGGCACGCCGACGCGTGTGCGATGACCCGCGCCCTCATCTGCGACCCCGCGATGCCCGCGAAAGCCGAACGCAGCGAAGTCGATTCGATCCGCGCGTGCATCGGCTGCAATCAGGCGTGCATGGGGCATTTCCAGCGAGGGTGCGCGATCTCGTGCATCCAGCATCCGGAGACCGGCCGCGAAGTTCGGTTCGGAACTCTGCAGATCACGCGCCGGCCGAAGAGCGTCATGGTGATCGGCGGCGGACCGGGTGGGCTGAAAGCGGCCGCGGTAGCCGCGGAACGTGGGCACCGGGTGACCCTGTACGAGGCGGCGTCCCGGGTGGGAGGCCAGGTGCTGCTGGCCGAACTGCTGCCGGGCCGGAGCGAGTTCGGTGGCGCCGTCACCAACCTGGAGGGTGAGGCGCGCCGGGCCGGAGTCCGGTTCGTGACCGGGACGACGGTCGATCCCGGACTGGTCAGGTCGGAGCAACCCGACGAGTTGATCGTCGCGACCGGTGCGAGGCCGTTCCGTCCCGAGATCGAGATCCTCGACGAGCCGCACGTGGTGGAGGCGTGGGACGTGATCCGCGGGCGCACACTCCCCGCAGGCAGGGTTCTCGTCGCCGATTGGCGCGGCGACTGGATCGGGCTCGGTGTCGCGAACCACCTCGCCCGGCTCGGCCACCGCGTCACGCTCGCCGTCACCGGATACGCTGCGGGCGAACATCTCCAGCAGTACGTGCGGAACGCCATGGTGGCCGCGGCGGTGGAGGCGAAGGTCGAGATCCTTCCCAACGTCCGCTTGCGCGGCGCGGACGACGGCACGGCCTATCTGCAGCACACGCTCACCGAACAGCCCGTGCTGGTCGACGGTGTCAGCGCAGTCGTTCTCGCCCAGGGGCATGCGTCGGTCACCGACCTGCTGGAGGTCGACGGGTTTCCGCGGGACCGGATCCATGCCGTCGGCGACTGCTTGTCGCCGCGCACCGTGGAAGAAGCTGTGCTGGAAGGGCTCACCGTCGCATCGGCGCTCTGACGGCTACTTCGTGGTGCGTGTGCGGGCGGTCGACGCGACCCGGTGCTTGTCGACGGTGATGGCGTCGATGAAGTCGTCGCACACGGACCGCATCCGCGTCGGAGTCATCAGGGTGGAGCCGGTGAGCACCTGGATCGCGAGGCCGTCGAGAAGACCGAGGAGCATGTCGGTGGCGGCCCCGGGGTCCTTCACCCGCAGAGCGCCCTGTTCGACGCCGGCCTCGACGGTCTCCCGGACCACCCCGCGCCACTCTCCGTACACGGTGTCGTTCAGTTCCTGGAGTTCGACGTTGCCGAGTGCGGACGCCCACAGCTCCACCCACACCCGCCAGGCCGTGATCGTCTCCGGCCCGGCGGGAAGGTACGACTCCACGAGCCGGTGGAGCCGCACGAGCGGGACGTCGCTCTTCTCCATGATCCATCGCCGACGTTCCAGCGAGTGCTCGAAGTTGAACTGGAACGCCGAATGCAGCAGCGCATCCTTGGAATCGAAGTAGTAGTGGATCGTCCCGTTGCTCACCCCGGCCCGTGCCGCGACGTCGGCGATCCGGACGGCGAGGAAGCCGAGTTCGGCGATGGCTTCACACGTCGCTTGAAGGATCTGTTCTCGACGTTCCGCTTCAACGCTGGGGCGTGGCATCGCGCTCTCAACTCCTAGGATGTGACGTCTCGTCTACAGAGACCGTAGTCGAGAGTTCGGCCGAACCAGCGTAGCCGTCACCCCTGCTGCGTTGCCCTGCTGTTCTCACGGATGTGCAGGAGAGTCGGGCGATCCGCGCCGAACGCCGCCGTGATCGCGTCCGTCAGCGCCGCAGGGGACTCGACGGCTCGTCCGTGACATCCCATCGCCCGCGCCACGGCGGGGAAGTCGATGCCGCCGAGCGCGACAGAGTGGACGGTGTCGCCGCGGTCCGCCATCTCGTTGCGGATCTCGCCGTACCCGCCGTTGTCGACGACGACGACGGGCAGCGGCAATCGGAGTTGCGCGGCGGTCGCGAGCTCGGGAAGCGTGAACATCACCCCGCCGTCGCCGAGGATCGCCAGGACCCGTGCGTTCGGGTCGGCCACGGACGCGCCGATCGCCGCGGGCAACCCGTATCCCAGCGTTCCCTGTCCCGTCGGGTACAGGAATCCGCCGGGGCGGTGCACGGTGAGGTTCGACAGTGCACCGTAGTAGCAGGCCATCGTGCTGTCCCCGGCGATCACCGTGGATTCGTCGACGACCGGCGCGATGGCGGCCATCATGTCGAGCCACGGAGCGCCTTCGGCGGCGGCATCGGCCCGCAGCCCCCGTCGGAGCGACGCGGCCCGCTCGTGGGCACCGGGATCCTCGCGCGTATTCGTGGCGTCGAGCAGTTGCGACACCGCGGTCCCGGCATCACCCAGCAGGCGGATGGCGGGATCGGCGTTCGTGGTCATCGACGTCGGATCGACGTCGATGCGAATCAGCTTGTGGTCCAGTTCGACCGGGCCGTACCAGAAATCGGAGGGTGCGAATTCCGTCCCGATCGCGAGAACGCAGTCGGCGGCCTCGAGCACGGCGCGGACCGACGGATGGTGAACGCCGGCCCCCACCGACAGCGGGTGGTCCTCGTCGAGGACTCCCTTCCCGTTGGTCGTCGTGAGTACGGGCGCGGACAGCCGTTCGGCGAGGGCACGGACCTGCGGCGCCGCCGAGCGGGCCCCGCCGCCCACGACCAGCACGGGACACTGTGAGGCGGCGAGGCGCTGCGCCGCGTCGGTCACCGCGTGGAGGGGAGCGGCGAGCGGAGCGGACTCGACCGGTGCCACGATCCGGACGTCCGCTTCCGCGTCGAGGATGTCGACGGGGATCTCGATGTGCACCGGTCGCGGTCTGCCGGAGCTCATGGCGGCGAAGGCGTAGGCGATCGCGCGGGGGATCTCGGCGACGCTGGTGACCCGGTGGCTGTAGGACACGATCGCCTCGAGCGCGGCCTGCTGATTCTTCACCTCGTGGAGGTAGCCGTTTCCCCTCCCCGGGTGGGTGAGCGGCAGGGCCGGTGAGATGAAGAGAACCGGGACCGAGTCCGACCACGCCTGCGCCGCTGCGGCAGCGGCATTGAGTATCGCGGGGCCGGTGGTGGTCAGGCACACGCCGGGTTTGCCCGTCACGCGCGCGTATCCGTCGGCGGCGTAACCGGCCCCCTGCTCGTGCCGTGTCAGGACGGAGCGGATCGGCGAGTCGGCCAAGGCGGCGTAGACGGCGAGGTTGTGGGTGCCCGGAATTCCGAAGACCGTGTCGACTCCGTGTGCGGCGAGAGCCGCGACGAGTGCCTGGCCGCCGTTCTGGCTTGTCATCGATGCCCTCCCATGGGCTGTGCAGTGTTCGTGTGCGGATGGTGCGCGGGTACCCGGACGGGTGCGGGGCGAAGGCGTGTCTCCGCCCCGCAGCCGCGCGAGTCAGTCCAGGTTCCGGGAAATGACGAGCTTCATGATGTCGGACGTGCCTTCCTCGATCTCCTCCAGTTTCACGTCGCGCATCCACTGCTCGACGGGGTACTCGCGGGAATAGCCCCAACCGCCGAGCGTCTGCACCGCGGCGTGCGTGACGAACATGGCGGTTTCGGACGCCGTCAGTTTCGCCATGGCGGCGATGCCCCTGGCGTTTCCGCCGCTGTCGATGATGCGGGCGGCGTGATGGACCAGCAGCCGGGCGGATTCGATCCGCGTCGCCATGTCTGCCAGCCGGAACGCGACTGCCTGATGCTCGATGATCGGCACCCCGAACTGCTTCCGTGTCTTCGCGTAGTCGAGGGCGTACTCGTAGGCGGCGCGGGCGGCGCCGACGGCGGCGGCCCCGAGCACGACCCGCGAGATGTCGAATGTGCCCATCAGACCGTAGAAGCCCTGTCCCTCCTCGCCGAGACGATTCTCCTCGGGGACGAACACGTTGTCGAAGAAGATCTCCCGGCACACGATGGCGCGCTGTCCCATCTTCTTCATCGGCTCCCCGAAGGTCATTCCCTTGGCGCCCTTCTCGAGGAGGAACGCGGAGACGCCACCGGACCGCTGGGTGCGGTCGGTCTTCGCGAACACGACGTAGAACTGGGCGGCGCCGGCGTTGGAGATCCATGCCTTCTGCCCGCCCAGCCGGTAGCCGCCGTCGACGCGCTCGGCCGTGGTGACGATCGACGCCGCATCCGAGCCGGATCCCGGTTCGGTGGTGGCCAGCGAGGTCATCGGTGCGTTCGGTCCGGTGAGGGGGCCGAGCCACTGCTTTTTCTGCTCCTCGGTACCGAGGACCATGATCGGATCGGAGAAGAAGCCGTTGGAGCACACGAGGTTTCCGATTCCGGGGTCACCCCAGCACAGTTCCTCCTGCACCAGGCACTGGGTGAAGACGTCGCCCATGCCGCCTCCGCCGAACTCCTCGGGGATCATGAAGTCGGTGATGCCCACCGCGGCGGCCTTGGCGAAGATGTCGACGGGTGTCACGACATCCGCCTCGTCGACCTCCCGGCCGCGGGGCCGGATCTCCTTCTGCGCGAAGTCCCGGCACAGCTCGATGATCTGCTTCTGCTCGTCGGTCAGGGGCCAGGCGGGGATGTTGGTGGTGGTGGTCATGTCGCGGTTCCTTCGCTTCGAATACGGTTGTGTCGGTGCGGGACTGTGGTGTGTGTGTGTGGTGCGTCGGGTCAGCGCTGCACCGCCGTCAGCTCGGTGAACTCCTCGACGCCGAACCGGCCGAGCTCCCGGCCCAGGCCGGAGGACTTCCAGCCTCCGAACGGGGCCTCGGGGTTGAACGGGGCGCCGTTGATGTCGACCTGACCGGTGTCCATCCGGGCCGCGACGCCGAGTGCCCGTTCCGGGTCGGCCGACCACACGGCGCCGCCGAGCCCGTAGTCGCTGTCGTTGGCGAGCCGGATCGCGTCCTCGTCGCCGTCGTGCGGAAGGACGACCAGCACCGGCCCGAAGATTTCGTCGCGCACGATCGGGTCGTGCGGCCCGACCTCGGCGAGCACGGTCGGTCGCAGGTAGTGGCCCGTTTCGAGGCCGGCAGGCACGCCGGAACCTCCCGCTGCCAGGCGGGCCCCGCCGGCGACCGCCGCATCGACCGCCTCCGCGATCGATCGTCGCTGCGCAGCCGAGATCACCGGGCCGAGTTGCGTCGAGCGGTCCCGGGGATCACCCACCCGCAAGGTGTCGGCGTGATCGGCGGCGAGTTCGACCGCCTCCTCGTACCGTGCGCGCGGCACGAGCAGACGAGTCCACGCGCTGCACGTCTGACCCGAGTTGAGCATGGCGGCGTCGACGGTCGCGGCGACCGCTTCCGGCAGCGGGGCATCGTCGAGCACCACGGAGGCCGACTTGCCGCCGAGCTCGAGGCACGCCCGTTTCAGGGATTCGGCGGCGGCGTGTGCGACGCCCCTGCCGACAGCGGTTGAGCCGGTGAAGGACACCACATCGACCCCGGGGTGCGCGGCCAGCGCGGCCCCCACCGTTCGACCGCTGCCCGGAACCAGGTTCAGGACCCCGGGCGGAACTCCGGCATCGAGTGCGGCGTCGGCGAACAGGTAGGTGGACAGCGGGGTGAGCTCGGCCGGCTTGACGACAGAGGTGCATCCCGCCGCGAGAGCCGCTCCCACCTTGGCTGCGAGCTGGTAGAAGGGGTAGTTCCACGGCGTGATGCACGCGACGACCCCCGCGGGGCGCCGCAACAGCAGCGTCCGGCCCAGCCGTTCCCGGAAGGGAAGGTCCCTGGCGAGCCGCGCATACGATGCGAGGATCTCGATACCGAGGTCGATGTGCGCTTCCTCGGCCGCGGTCACCGGGGCTCCCACTTCCGCGACGGTGGTGTCGACGAGGAGCTGCCTCCGCGCGCGAAGTTGGGTGCACAAGGCGTCGAGGACCGCGGCGCGATCCTCGGGAGCACCTGCACCCCACGCTGTTCCGGCGACGCGTGCCGCCGCGACAGCGGCGTCGACTTGGACGGCACCGGCCGACGCGGACCGGCCGATCACGGACTCGGTGGCCGGGTCGTGCACCTCCGTGCAGTCGGTGACGGGAATCCAGTCCCCGCCGACGAGGATCGAGTCCCGGTCCCAGGTGGTGTGAATCGTGACGGTCATCGGGCCGCCGCTCGCGAATCCGTGTACACGGACTTGCCGAGCCACTGGCCGCCGTCGGTGACGAGGACCTCTCCGGTGACGTAGCCGGAGCGGTCGCTGAGCAGGAAGGCCGCGGATTCGGCGACTTCCTCCGGCGTCGTGAAGCGAGCAGCGGGGACGCTCGACAGCACTCGGGTGCGGTCCTGCTCGGTAGGCCACAGGGCCGCCCCGGCTCCCTCGGTTTCGGTCGGTCCCGGTGCGATGCAGTTGATTCGGACGCCGCGACCGCCCCATTCCACGGCCAGCGTGCGCGTCATCGCGACGACACCCGCCTTGGCCGCCGCACTGTGGACGGTGCCGGGATGACCGTGCCACGCGTAACTGGCGATGGTGTTGAGGATGGTGCCGCGACCGGTCGCCAGCATGTGGCGGCCCGCCGCGCGGGTGCAGTAGAACGTGCCGTTCAGGACGATGTCCACCACAGCCTTCCACCCGCCCGGCGAGAGGTCCTCGCTGGGAACCACAAAGTTGCCTGCGGCGTTGTTGACCAGCGCGTCGAGGCGGCCGTAGCGATCGACGACGCCGTCGATCGCCACGTCCACGGCGTCGGAATCCCGCACGTCGCACACCACGGCCTCGGCTTTCCCGCCGACCAGCTCGGCCGCCCGGACGGTGTCGTCGAGCGCGTTCTGCCTGCGGCCGAAGACGACGACGGTGCCGCCCGCGGCCGCCCACCGCATCGCGACGGCGCGTCCGATACCGGAGCCGCCACCCGTGACGACGGCGACGCGGTCCTGGAATTCGTCGGCGGTGTTCGGGACGAGGCCGGGGGAGTGGGTCTCGGTCATCGCATGGTTCTCCTGTGCTGTCTCGGGATGTGGACTCACGGGGCTGGGGTCGGTTCGGCGGCCACGACGAGCGCGTCGACGGTGAGCGCTCCGTCCGGGGCGACGCGGACCGGATTCAACTCGATCTCGGCGATGTCGGGCCGTTCCGCGATCAACCGGGACACCCGCGTGATCACGTCGACCAGGCCATCGACGGACACCGCGGGGCGTCCCCGCCATCCGCGGAGAAGCGGCATGCAGCGGAGGCGTTCGACCATCGCGAGGGCATCCTCGGGCCCGACCGGGGCCGATTCGAGACCGATGTCCTGGAGCACTTCGGTTTCGGTGCCGCCGGCGCCCACCACGATCACCGGACCGAGGTCGGGATCACGGCGCGCGCCGACCAGGATTTCCACCGCGCCGGCGCGGGTGTCCTGCTCCTCGAGCACGTAGTCGCCGTCGCCGAGCCGGGAATACATGTCCTGAAAGGTGCACACCAGTTGTTCGGGACCGGCGATGCCGACCGCGACCCCGCCCGCCTCACTCTTGTGCTCGAGCCAGCTCGCCTTGAGGACGAACGGGGCCCGCAGACGGCCGGCCACTGCGACCGCCTCGTCGTGGGTGCGCACGACTCCGCCGTCAGGAAAGGCGACGCCGAGTTCGGTGAGGAGTTCACGCGCGGCCCAGTATCCGGACCGGAGCCCGCCCTGCGGAACGAGCTCGGAGAGAGGGTGATTCGAGGCCTGAGGTGGACGCAGGCGGGACAGCCCGGACAGGGCGCGGACCGCGGAATCGACCGTGTCGAACACGGGGACGCCGTGCCGCCACAACGCCTGTGCGGTGCTCGATTCCGGAGCCATGGTGTGGACGACGACGGGTTTGCCCGTCTCCGCGGACGCCCGCCCGATCCGTTCGGCCACGGCCGCTTCGCGTTCGGCGAGAGTGGGAGCGTCCCGCGCGTAGCAGCCGAAATACCCGGTGAGCACCACGGCGTCCGACTCGTCGGCGCGGAGAAGGCGTTCGACGACGCTCGCGTAACTTCCCAGATCCTGCTCTCCTGCCCCGGCGAGGTCTACCGGGTTGCTGCTGGCCGCACCGGTCGGCAGTTGCAGGGCAATGGATTCGGCGAGCGCGGACGAGAAGTCGGGAACGGTCAATGCGCTCGCGCTCGTCACGTCGGCGGCGATCGCGCACTGCCCGCCGCTGTCGCCGACGATGGCGACGCGGTTGCCGTCGGGGACGGTGGTGGTGAGAAATGCCCGGGCGACGGTGATCAACTCGTCGGGGGTGCTCACGCGGAGCACGCCCGCCGCGCGGCAGGCTGCGTCGACGACGTCCAGGGCAGAGGTGAGTGAACCCGTGTGGGAGCGCGCCAGGCGCGTGCTCGCGGCGCTGGCACCGACCGTCAACAGCAGAGTCGGTCGTCCGGTGTCGCGCAGGGCGCGCAACGTCCGGAACAGGGATTCGCCGTCGCTGAAACTTTCGAGGTACAGGGCGATCACGCGCGTCGGGTCGTGGCTGCCGAGATCGGAGAGCAGTTCGGCGGCGGTGACGTCGGACTGGTTTCCGATGGAGACGAACCGGGAGACGCCCACGCCGTGCCGGACGCCGAGCGCGGCGAGTTCGGAGCCGAGTTGCCCGCTCTGCGAGATGACGGCGAGCGGCCCGGGTGTGAACCGCCCCCACGTCAGCGAGAGGTCGGTGGCGCTGTCGTAGATGCCGAGACTGTTGGTGCCGACGAGTCGTGCTCCGGCACTTCGGATCCGGTCGGCGAGTTCGGCTTCGCCGGGAACGCCTGCGGTGACCCCGAGGAATCCGCGAACGCCGAGTGCGAGTGCCTCGTCCACCACGTCCGAGACGAACGGCGCCGGCACGCAGAGGGCGACGAGGTCGGGGACCTCGGGGAGGGCCGACAGGTTCGGATGGCATGGGTGTTCGAGGAGGGTGTCGGTTCTCCTGTTGACCAGATGAACTCGGCGGCGGTGCTCACCCGTCAATGCGCCGCTCGCCAGCCAGTAACCCCACTTCGCGGGATCGGCGGAGGCGCCGACGACGGCCACCGAGGCGGGGTCGGAGAACACGCTCAGTTGTGTGACGGATTCGGCCACCACAGTGGTCATAGGGACTCTCCTCGATCTCGCGTTGCTGTCGATCGGAAAATAGATAACTGGCGCATCAGTCAATTTAGATTGTGGCGGCACTCACAGGGGCTGTCAACCCGCCTCTCGCCGTCGCTGCGGGTGCCGTTCGGGAGGTGATGCGCTCTTGACATCGAGTGTGATCGCCCTCACGATGATTCATAACTGGCCCACCAGCCAACTATTCGACACCCTCTGTCCGGCCATCCGCGAGGAGCGTTCATGAAGACTGTGCACGATGGATCGACCACGAACGACACGATGATGCCCTCGGCGGGAATCCCCGACGCCGAGGCCGGTCAGCTGCCGCGCGGAATCCTCCCGACGTGGGCAGTGTTCGGCGTTTCGCTCGGCATTCTGGCGCCCGCGTCCACGCTGGCCCTCGCGATCGGTGTCGTCGTCACGATTGCCGGCAACCTCAGCTGGATCACCTGGGCCGTGACCTCCGTGCTGGTCCTCGGGTTCGCCGGGGGCATCGGCTGGCTGGCCAAACGCTTCACCACCACCGGAGGGACATACGGACTCGCGGCTCGCGCGGCAGGCAAACCGGCCGGATTCTTCGTCATGGTCACCCACCTCGCGTCGTCACTCGTCGCGGGTCCCGCATGCGTGATCGGCTCGGCGATCTACCTCGACGCATTCCTTCAGAAGGTGGGTCTGCCCGCGAGCACGTGGACGCTCGGCATCTGCGCCGGGGCCGTCGCGGTCGCGGTGACCGCCCTGAATCTTCGTGAAGTGAAGCTGTCCGCGAAGCTGCTGCTGGTGATCGAATTCTTCACGGTGGCAGTGATCGTCGTGCTCCTGATCGTGGTCCTCGCGAATTCGGACACCGGTCCGATCGACAGCCGGCAGTTCGACTTCCACGGGTTCAGTGCCACGGCGATTCTCGCGACCGCAGGCTTCTCCGTGTTCTCCCTCGCCGGATTCGACCACGCCGCCACGCTGGGCCGGGAGGCGCGTCATCCCAAGCGGGCCATCAGCTTCGCCGTCGTCGGCTCGGTCCTGGCCTGCGGGGTGCTCTACATCGTCGCCACCTACATCATCGTCCTGGGCTTCCGCGGGTTGCCGATCGAGAACATGAACGCACCTCTCGACACCCTGGCGGAGCACAACGGCGTCGGGTGGCTCGGCTATCTGATCGACATCGGTGTCGCCATCAGCTTCTTCGGTTCCACTCTCGGGGTCATGGCAGGTACCAGCCGGACCGTGTACACACTGGCCCGCGACGGTCTGCTGCCCGCTCGACTCGGCAAGGTCAGCGCCCGCCACGGAACTCCCGTCGGCGCGGTGACGACCCTCGGCGTCATCTACCTCGTGGCCGGGCTCCTCGGCGTGGTCGTGACCGCGGCGGAGACGTCGTACGGCCTGCTCGGGACGTACGCCGGCTACATGCTGATCGCCGCCTACGGACTCACCGCACTGGCGGCCGGCTACTGCGCGATCCGGTCGCGGTCGCTGCGCCTGGGCATCGGACTGGCGACCGTCCTCGCCGCGATCGGGTCGGTGCTCGTGTACTGGTACAGCTTCAACCCCTTCCCGTCCGGAGCGCGAGGCGTGGTCGCGTGGATCTTCTTCGCGACCGTGCTCGGCTACATCGCCCTGTACTGCTACCTGCGGCTCCGCAAGCCGCTCGTCTTCGCGCGAATCGGTGAATCCGACCGGAAGACGACCCTCGAGGTCGATGCCGACGAGCAGGCGGGCGCGGCGCGCTGACGGTCCGGGCGGTGGCAGGGCGTCAGGCGCGTCCGGCGTCGTGCTCGGCGATCGCCGGCGCGACGAACTGCTCGAGCATCGTGCGTTCGTCGGTGTCGTCGACGCCCGGAACGGTGAGCAGGGAGACGATGATCCGGACGAGCCACCGTGCCTTCCTCACCGTCTCCTCTCCGGAGAACCCCGCCTGCCCCAGGAGGGCGGTGCCCAGCGACTCGATGACGTCCGACGAGTGGGCGATCTGCGCGGCGAGGCCGGAGTCGCCGAGCTGGAACCAGGCGGCCAGAGTCGGGTCGGCGCGCACCAGCCGGATCGCGGCCAGCATCGCCTCCACGATCACGTCCTTCGGGTCGCCGACCCCGGACACCTCCTCCGCGACCAGCGCGCCGATGCGCCGGGCCTCGCGGTGGACGAACGCCAGCTGCAACGACTGCCTGCCGTCGAAGTAGCGGTACAGCGTGGCGCGGGAACATCCGGCCGCCCGGGCAACCTCGGCCATTCCGACGGCGGCGATGCCGTTCTCGACGTACAGCTGGGCCGCGACGTCGAGGATTCGCTCGGCGGCGAGGCGGGGGCGTTCGTCCCGCATCCAGTCGGCGGTCACGCTCCACCCACCCGGAACGGGACGCTTGTCGGGCGGCGCACGTAATTGCCGTCCGCGTAGACGACGGCGTCGATGTCGACGGTGAAGTCGGGGCAGCGGGCCAGCAGTTCCTCGAGAGCGATCCGCGCCTGCATCCGTGCCGCTGCCGCACCCAGGCAGTGGTGGGCCCCGTGGCTGAACGTGAGGATCTGCTTCGGACTGCGACGCACGTCCAGGACCTCGGAATCCGGTCCGAACCGGCGCGGATCGCGGTTCGCGGAGCCGTACAGCAGGAGTGCCTTCCGTCCCTCGGGAACGACGGTGCCGTCGATCTCGACGTCGCGGGTCACCGTGCGGGCGAGGCCCTGGACGGGGGCCGTGAGCCGCAGCAATTCCTCGACGGCGTCGCCGACGAGCTCCGGATGTTCGATCAGATCGCGGCGCTGATCCCGGTGCTCGGTGAGCAACTGGACTGCACCTCCGAGCATCCCGGTGGTGGTGTCGTTGCCGCCGGTGACCATCGTGAACGCGAAACCGAGGATGGAGAGCAGCCCGGTGACGTCGCCGTCGGCTCCCATCCCGCCCGCGACGAGGTGCGAGATCGTGTCGTCTCCGGGGTCGGTGCGCCGCCGCTCGATCAGTCCGGCGAAGTAGCCCATCAGATCGGTGACCGCACCCGTCGCCTGCAGCGTGTCGCCCTGCGCATTGGCCGCGACGATTGCCTCGGTCCACCCGTCGAACTGCGCTCGGTCCTCGTCGGGGACACCGAGGTAGTGGGCGACGACCATGCTCGGCAACGGCTTGAACAGTTCCTTCACCACATCGCCCTCGCCTGCCTCCCGCAGTCGTTCGATGCGCTCCACCACGAATGCCCGGACCGACGGCTCGACGGCGGTGACCTGCCGCGGGGTGAATCCCTTCGAGACGAGACGCCGGAACGCGGTGTGGTCGGGCGGGTCGAGCATTA
The DNA here is from genome assembly GCF_002300195.1 of Rhodococcus sp. ACPA1. Classification (NCBI taxonomy): domain Bacteria; kingdom Bacillati; phylum Actinomycetota; class Actinomycetes; order Mycobacteriales; family Nocardiaceae; genus Rhodococcus; species Rhodococcus sp. ACPA1. Next base: position 418,122 of record NZ_NSDX01000001.1, read on the forward strand.
CCAGCGGCGGATTGTCCTGCAGGCCGATCTTCTCCAGCTCGCCGTACGTCGTGGTGAGGCCGGCTGCGGAGGAGAACGTCTCGGCGTCCCGGGCCGCCGCGTAGACGTCGGCGTGCCGGGACAGCACCCAGTAGTCGTTCCCGGGTGCGCCCTCGGGGACGACGTGATGGACAGGGTCGTGGTCGCGCAGGTCTGCGTACATCTGCCACGGGGCCCGCCACGATTGCCCGGACCTCGGCACGAACGAGACGCTCGACACATGTGCGGTCATGTATCGATGGTGAGACACTTTGGCCAAAGTGTCAATAGTGCGAGGCGCGACCTCTAGCCGAACAGGGCGAACGCCACGACGGCGAGGATCAGGACGAGTACCGGCGTGAGGATGAGCAGCAGCCCCAGCAGTCCCGGATTCTTCACAGGCCGATGATCGATGGCGCCCTTGCTGAAACTGCTGAACGGCGACGCGTAGTACACCGGGGGAGCCGGGTGATACCGGTTGTCGACGGTGATCTGTGCCTTGCCCTGCTCCACGATCCACGGGACGGAGATCTGGATGTGATGCACACCGGGAGGTGCCGGAATGACGTTGTGGCCCCACCGCAGCGGTACGGGATAGCCGTTGATACGGGCGTTGGGCGTCACCAGCATCGGGCCCATCGGCGGCTTCTTCGCGTCGATGACGAGCGCGGTGGGTGAGGAGGCGGGCTGCATGAAGGGCGAGAGTATCACCCGGCCGCAGCCCGAAAAGTGCGGCCTACTGGCCGGCCGCGATCCGGGCCTTCTCCAGAGCCGCGAGGGTGCGGAGCACGGTGGCGCGCTGCTTCTCGAGGTCGCTGATCCGGGCACGCGCGGCGAGGCCGGCGGGCTCACCGATCAGATTCATCTGGGCGTCGATGGCCGAGAGCTGATCGAGCAGACCCGTGACGCGCGATTCGAGTGCGGCGACGTCGACGGCGTCGGTGCGCACCGGAGCCACCGGCGGCGTGGCCGACGTGCGGGATGCGCTCGGGCGGGTCGACGCGGTGGCCGACGACGTTCCCGAATGAGCGGTGCTGCGCGGCTCCGACACCACGCTGGCCGCCCGGGGGCGGAGCGCCTTGCGCACGGCGGCCGGGTCCGGGAGTTCCGCGAGCTTCATCTCGTTGAGTTCGCGACGCGCATCGCGGGCGTTGACCCGGTGCTCACGCTCTTCGTCATCGTCCGACTGCAACGTGCCGCCGAGCGGACGCAGACCGTACATGCCCAGGAAGCGGCGGGCCTCGTCGATGACCGATTCCTTCTCGCGGCAAGCGCCACAGCGAGGTTCGTTACGGAACATCTCGACCGCGTTGTCGTCTCCGCACCACACGCACGCCCCCGGCGACCAACGCCGGACGTTTCGAATTGCAGCGATATCGATAGGGCCGGAGAGAGTCTGCGCGTCGATCACGACGAGCCACAGTAGGGGAATTCGAGCGTGCGAGTCACATCGCCGTAAGTACGACCTGCGGTTCTGCGGCCAAGCGTGACGAAGATCATGCCGAGGCTCGCAAACTGCTCCGCAAACGCTGTGTGCCACACGTGTTTTCCCGACCGGTAAGTTTCATTCTCCGGCACCGATGACGGTCGTCAGCCAGTCGACGAGCGGCCGCATCGAACGCCAGGCGGTGCGCACTTCGTCAGCGGCGCGGGGAGTTTCGATCCAGTCAGGGGAGAGATAGCTCCGGCTGGCGGTGAGCGACTTGTGACGCATCAGGTCGAGTCGCGGGTGGTCCTCTGCGACGCCGCGGGGACGGGTCTTGAGTGTGTCGCCGCCGATCTCGAATCCCGACGACCGGACCTTCTTCACGAGCCGGACGAGTTCGCGGCCCTTGCGGTCGTCGTCGACGGCGTCACGGAAACGCCCGACCTGGAGCGGGGTATGCGAATAGAAGCCGCCCGCGACGAACAGTCCCGCGGCGTCGATCTGTACGTAGTAGCCCACGCCGGGGCGGGTTTCGACGAATCCGCCCTGGTGGGTCTTGTAGGGCGTCTTGTCCTTCGAGAACCGGACGTCGCGGTACGGGCGAAACACCTTGCCCGCGCCGAACTCCGATTCGAGTTCCGCGAGCAGGGCGGTCATGGGTGCGCGCACGGAGTCGTCGTAGACGGATTTGTGCGCGGTCCAGAAGCTCTTGCTGTTGTCTGCCTCGAGGTCCTCGTAGAAGTCGAGAGCAGCGGTGGGGATCCCGGTGAACACAGGGAAAGGCTACGCCTGTGAGTGGTTGACGAGTCCCTGGACTCGTCAACCACTCACAGGTGCGAAGCGCCTAGGCGTTGCCGTTGAACAGCGACGTGACCGAGCCGTTCTCGAAAACTTCCTTGATGGTGCGAGCCAGCAGCGGCGCGATGGACAGCACCGTCAGGGTCGGGAACTTCTTCGACTCGTCGATCGGGAGCGTGTTGGTGACGATGACTTCCTTGGCACCACACGCGGCGAGGCGCTCGGCCGCCGGATCGGACAGGACACCGTGGGTGGCGGCGATGATCACGTCGCCCGCGCCGGCCTCCTTGAGGATCTTCACGGCGCCGGCGATGGTTCCACCGGTGTCGATCATGTCGTCGATCAGGATGCAGGTGTGGCCTTCGACGTCACCGACGACGCGGTTGGACTTCACCTGGTTGGGCACCAGCGGGTCGCGCGTCTTGTGGATGAACGCCAGCGGCGCGCCGCCGAGGGTGTCGGCCCACTTCTCGGCGACCCGGACGCGACCGGAGTCGGGGGAGACGACAGCGATGTTCTCGGTGCCGTAGTTGCCGCGGATGTACTCGGCGAGCTGACCCTGGGCGTGCATGTGGTCGACGGGGCCGTCGAAGAAGCCTTGGATCTGGTCGGTGTGGAGGTCGACCGTGATGATGCGGTCGGCGCCGGCGGTCTTGAGGAGGTCGGCGATCAGGCGAGCCGAGATGGGCTCACGGCCGCGGTGCTTCTTGTCCTGGCGTGCGTACGGGTAGAACGGCAGGATCGCGGTGATGCGCTTGGCCGATCCACGCTTGAGCGCGTCGATCATGATCAGCTGTTCCATCACCCACGTGTTCAGCGGGGCCGGGTGGCTCTGCAGTACGAAGGCGTCGGAGCCGCGGACCGACTCCTCGAAACGGACGAAGATCTCGCCGTTCGCGAAGTCACGGGCAGTCTGCGGGGTGACCCGCACGTCGAGTTCCTTCGCCACCTGTTCGGCCAGCTCCGGATGCGCGCGACCAGAAAAAAGCATGAGGTTCTTCTGGTTGTCGATCCAATTCGCGGTCACTGCTCTATGCCATCCTTTAAATCTTGCTTCTCGGTTTCGTGCAGATCTGAACTGTGGTGCAGTCCCGCGGCGGCTGCCGCCTCGGCGGCGGCGGTACCGGGCCGATTTCGTTGCACCCAGCCGTCAATATTGCGCTGCTTTCCGCCGGAGACCGCGAGTGCCCCCGGTGGTACGTCGAAACGCAGCACCGTGCCGGCGCCGGTGTAAGCACCGTCACCGACCTGTACCGGAGCGACGAACATGGTGTCCGATCCGGTCCGGACGTGTGACCCCACCACCGTACGGCTCTTGGCGACGCCGTCGTAATTGACGAACACGCTCGACGCACCGATGTTGCTGTACTCGCCGATCGTGGCGTCGCCCACGTAGGTCAGGTGAGGAACTTTGGAGTGCGCCCCGATGTCGGCGTTCTTCGTCTCGACGAATGCGCCGAGCTTGCCGGACGCACCGAGGACGGTGCCGGGACGCAGGTAGGAGAACGGGCCGACGGTGGCGCCTGCGCCGATCGTCGATTCCGAGCCGTGGGTGCGCACCACGCTGGCGCCTTCGCCGACCGACACGTCGGTGAGCGTGGTGTCGGGACCGATCACGGCGTCCTCGCCGACGGCGGTGGTGCCGAGCAGCTGCACCCCCGGATGGATGGTGACGTCGCGAGCGAGCGTGACGCCGACGTCGATCCACGTGGTCGACGGATCGACGACGGTGACGCCGGCCCGCATCCAGTTCTCGACGGTGCGGCGGTTGAGTTCGGCAGCCAGCCTCGACAGCTGGACGCGATCGTTGGCGCCCGCGACCTTCGCGGAGTCGGACAGATGCGCGGCGAAGACGGGTGCACCGGCCTCGCGGGCGATCTTGACGACGTCGGTCAGGTACAGCTCGCCCTGCGCGTTGTTCGCGTTGAGCTGTCCGAGCGCGGAGCGGAGGAACTCGGCGTCGAACGCGTACACACCCGCATTGACCTCGGTGATGGCCGCCTGCTCTTCTGTGGCGTCGGCCTCTTCCACGATCTCGGCGATCTCACCGTCGTGGGGCAGTCTGACGATCCGCCCGTAGCCCGTGGGCTCCGGGGCGGTGAACGTCAGTACCGTGACCGCCGCGGGAGTGGGCTCGCTGCGGTGCTCGTCGACGAGAGCGTGCAGGGTGCGGCCGTCGAGCAGCGGGACGTCCGCGGCGGTGACCAGCACGGTCCCACGGAAATCGGCGGGCAGAGCGGACAGGCCGCATTCGACGGCGTGCCCGGTGCCGTTCTGCTCTTCCTGGACGGCGATTGCGATCGGGCGGCCAAGCTCGGCCTTGAGGGCAGTGACGGCGGCTCCGACGCGTTCCTTGTCGTGGCCGACGACGGTGACGAGGTGCGCCGGATCGACCTCCGAGGCGGCGTGCAGGGAATGCGCCAGCATCGTGCGTCCGCCCAGGGTGTGCAGCACCTTGGGGGTCTTCGACCGCATCCGAGTTCCCGCGCCGGCGGCGAGGACGACCACGGCGGTCTGCACTGGCATGAAGCTCCCTCTGGGTCGTTCCGCTCTTGACTGTTCTCGACAGCTCCGCCTGCAGGAATTAGCTCCGCAGGCTCCGCTCCGCCGCCAGGACTCGAACCTGAACTATCTGAACCAAAATCAGAGGTGCTGCCATTACACTACGGCGGATTGCCACACACACGGGGTGTCACGCCCGTTTGCGCGAGAGAATCCTCGCATGCCGACCCGCCGCCCGTCGAACCGCTGCGGAAATTTGTCTCGGTCGTCCCGATAGAGTGGGTGCTACCTGCAGTGTTTCGACGCTGCCCGCGGCACTTCATCGTCGCGAGTGTCAGGAAAGGATGGTGCCTCGGTGCCCCGACCCACGGACGTGGACGCGACCCCCGAGAGGGCGGTCCGCACCCGGATGACCGGTACGCAACGCCGCGAGCAGTTGATCGAGATCGGTCGCGCCCTGTTCGCCGAGCGAGGCTACGAGGCGACGTCGATCGAAGAGATCGCACAGCGGGCGCACGTCTCCAAGCCTGTCGTCTACGAACACTTCGGCGGCAAAGAGGGCCTCTATGCCGTGGTCGTGGATCGGGAGATGTCGCGGCTGCTGGAGATGGTGACGTCGTCGCTGAAGCAGAACCGCTCCCGGGTCCGCGTCGAGCGGGTGGCGCTGGCGCTGCTGACCTATGTGGAGGAGCACACCGACGGATTCCGCATCCTCGTCCGCGACTCTCCGGTGGCGGCACCGGACGGAACGTATTCGAGCCTGCTCAACGAGGCCATCGGTCAGGTCGGGCACATCCTCGCCGGCGATTTTTCGCGGCGTGGCTTCAATCCCGATTTGGCCCTGCTCTACGCGCAGGCGCTGGTCGGAATGGTGTCCACCACCGCGACGTGGTGGCTGGACGAGCGGACGCCTCCGAAGGAAGTCGTCGCCGCGCATCTGGTCAACCTGTGCTGGAACGGGTTGACCAATCTCGAAGCGGATCCCCAGCTGGGCACCGATCGGCCCCGCACGACACCTCAGTGAACGTGTTCTCTTTTTCCGACTCGCGGTTCAACTTCACTAGGGCTGCGCCTGTCGAGTGCTAGGGTTCGCTGGAGTTTGCGCGCCCCGTCGGGGGGGTTGTTCGGGAGGCAGTCGATGGCGAGACAGGTTCGAGCAGAGGTAACTCGGGCGTCGGTCCTGATGGCGGCGGCCGACGTATTCTTACGCCTCGGGTACGCCAACGCGGGTCTCAACGAGATCATCGAGCAGTCCGGTGTGACCAAAGGTGCGTTGTACTTCCACTTCAGTTCGAAGGAAGACCTCGCCCGCGGTGTCATCGACGAGGGGCAGATCCGTCTCACCTCCGGAATGACGTCCGTCAGCGACGGGCCGACGCCGGCACTGGAAGCGCTCGTCGCTCTGTCCTACGTGGCGATCGAGGCAGCGAGTTCCGATCCGATCGTCGCGGCGATGTTGCGACTGCAGCACGAGATCGGCGACTACCAGGGGACGCACGGCAACGTGGTGGCCTCGTGGCAGCAGGGTTTCGAACGACTCGTCGCACGAGCGGTCGAGGAGGGCGACATTCTCGCGGAGGACGACGTCTCCACGGGGACGCTTTCCACCTTTCTGCTCGGGTCGTTGCTGGGAGCGCATGTGGTCGCGACCGCGACCGGCGCCTTCGACGATCTTCCGCGCCGCATGGAGCGGGTCTGGTACTTCATTCTTCCCGGGCTTGTCGAGCCATCCAAGCTCGTGTACTTCCGGCAGTTCGCCTCGCGCCGCCTGCTGCGCTGAGTGCGTTTCCGGCGGTGGTGCCTCCACCGCCGGGCGCTCCTCGCGCTCCCACCCGGAGCGGGAACTGCATCTGGTCCATCACCACACGACGGCCGAAGTCCAGGGTTCGTCAACGGATGGAACCCCCGCGGCGCGCCGTTCGTCTGCGCATCGTCGAGGTTCGTCAACAACTGAGGCTCTAGCTTCTGTCGGGCCGGGTGGGTAATCTCTTCATCGAAGTGATATAGCTCTCTTGTCTGTGTTGGGGGCCAAGAGAAGGCTCTGGAGGCCGCGCTCACCCACATTGATGGAGCCACCATGTTCCACTTGCGTTCCGCGCTTGGTTCAGTTGCGGTCGCTGCGGCCGTCGTCTTTTCCATCTCGGTCACACCGCTTGGGGTGACGACAGGGGTGAGCGCCGCGCCGTTCACCACCCCCGTGGCCCGGACCTTCACCGGCGACTACAGCAGCGGCGACTTCTCGCAATGGCCGTCGGTGCAGACCAAGGACTACAACGGCTCCGGAGCGGACTATGTCCCCAGTTACTCTGCGAGCATCGTCCCGGACGGAACCTACGGCAGAGCGGCCCGCTTCGAGGTTCGCAGCGGCGACGTCCCGTCGTTCGGGGACGGTGAGCGTTCCGAGGTGGCGGCCGGGAACGAAACCGGCGGATTCGAAGGTCAGACACGCTGGTATCAATTCTCCACCAAGTTCGACCCCGGATTTCCGCAGAACCATGCCGACCTCGGCTGGGGGCTGACGAACCAGTGGCACCAGGACGTCGGTGTCGGAAGTCCCCCGGTCGCATGGTCTGTGGGCCAGCGGAACGGCTACTGGTCACTGATCGTCCAGAAGCAGTCCGTGCCCGGAGCCTATCTGGAGACACTCACCCTCTTCGAGATACCCCTGGACGTGGGTCGGTGGCATGACGTGAAGATGCAGATCAATTGGTCGGCATCGGACACCGCAGGCTGGATCAAGCTGTGGCTCAACGGCGTACCGCAGATGTTCACCAACGGCGCCGACACGTACTTCGTCCGCACGCTGATCCCCGGCACGAGCACCGTCTACTACAAAGAGGGTTACTACCGGCAACCTATGCAACCCACCGGTGTCGTGTTCCACACGGGATTCCGGTGCGCCACCGACGAGGCGGCACTGTAGGAGGTGCCCGGTGGTCGCTCCACAGATTGCGGGTCACTCCGCGCCGGCGGCCGACCGCATTGCACTGAGGCGCAAGTTATTTACGCTCGGCAATCAAGAGGACTTCACGGACCGAGAGAGGGCCGGCGAGTTTCGTGCGAACGGAGATCGGAGCCGCCTGCAACGGACGCTCGATGATCGCCTTGACTGCGACCGGCACGTACGCGTGACGCTTCGCCCTGCCGAGGTGTAACAACATCCGACTTGGCACGGCGCGACTGCGCACGCGCCGAAAGCCGGCGTCGCGCAGCATGGCGCCCAACTCCCCGTTGGTGTATTCCCGCAGGTGAAACCCCGTGGCCACAGGAGTGAAGCCGCGCGAAATGTCCCATGGACCGGTCAGTCGACTGGGTGTCTCGATGAGAAAGCGCCCCCCCGGCCGCAAAATCTTCAGAACCGCGGCGAGGTGTTCGGGAACATCGTCAGGGTGCAGGTGCTCCATGACCTGACGGCTTATCACGAAATCGGCCGAGGATGGCGGCAGCGGTGGGTCGAGCACGCTACCGACCATGAAGCGTGCGTTGGCCGGTCGCTCTTGGTTCGCAAGTTCCACCATTGCGTCCGAGGCGTCGATGCCGATGCATTCGCGCACGGCCGGCGCGAATCGCCGAATCAGACCTCCTCTCCCGCAGCCTACGTCGACCACAGTGTCAGTTGGCCGAGTCAGCGCCCCGTACTGCTGGAACCAGCCTTCTTCGAAGGCTTCCTCGGAAGCGGCGTCTGTGACGTGCGCTTTATGCCAGGGAACCTCCTCGAACAGACGGTTGTATACATCTCGAGTGACGGACTCGCGCGTGTCGGGGGTGCTGGCCAACAGTTCCTCGCGCAGTCCTCGTTCGATTTTCCAGTGAACTCTGTCTCGGTCTTCTGGCGGTGGCCAGTCCTTCGAGGGCTCGCCCGGTGGTTGAGACATGTCGATCGAGACCTCCTGGGTGAAGTGAAGTGAGGGTTCCCGGCCGAGACCTCTGACCAGGACGTATCACTCGAGGACGGAGATCCGACTTACGTTTTACAGTGTAGACATCCGCGGCGCCGCGGCTGAGACGAACGCGTCGACTCACCAACAAAGCAGGCTCACCAACACAGCATTCGGACTGCCACGCATTCGGTCGGTGCGGTCCGACCCTTCCCGGTAGCCTCGCTTGCGCTGACGGGCCGGGGGTCGGGAATGCGGTGTACCAGGCCTTCCGGCGAGCGGTTTTCCGGCGTGCGTCGAATGTCGGTACAAGAGGTTTGCCGGCGACTGTGCGGTCGGAGATCGGAGCGGTTCACGCAGATCGTACGTGCCCGCCTTGTCCCGCGGTGGCGTCCTCGAGTGCTTGTGTGGAGTAGGTCGTGTGGACGCGGTTTGGTCCGCAGACGATGGGCGATTCGGCGGAATCGAGCCGGCGCGGCGAGGATGTGTTTCGCAGCGTCGTGGATGCCGATTCTTTTTTTGCAGAGCGCTTTTCGGTATTGCGACGTCTCCGAGCGTGCCGTCGCGTGGGCTCGGGTCTCCGAGTGTCGAGCAACGGGTGAGTCTCGGCGTTCGCCGCGTGATGCGCACCGACGGGTCGAACTTGTTTCTGTCGAGTCCCTCCCGGCGGAATGCGTCAACATGGTTCAGCTGCTGTGGTATTGAGCGTTGGAGCATGGTCGTCGAAATCAATTCTGCCGCTGACGAATTAGTCTGCAACGCCGATCCTGCGGGGTGTGGCGTACCGGCGGAGGGCGGGGGCGACCGGCCGCCCGTGGAGGAATCCCGTCACACCCCCGGATTCGATCGCTCTGCTGTAGATCTTGAGTGCACCCCGGGTTGCCTCGAGGGTCTGGGTGATGTCCGTCGGGGTGTGCGCTGCGGATGTGACGAAGGATTGGCCGAGCACTCCACCCGACAGCAATTCCTGGAGGAAGAGCGTACGGAACTCTTGCGATGGTTGACGTTCGGGGTCTCGTGTGACGAAGACGAGGCAGGATGGTCGTCCGATCACTTGGACGTAGTCTGCGATGCCCAGCTCTGCCGCGGCCCTGTTGACACCCTCGGCCAAGCGTTGTCCCGAGCGCACCATGTGAGATATAGGGTCCTCGGTGGCGTAGGCGTGAACGACCGCTCGGAAGGCTGCCAGCCCGCCGCGCTCCGGGCCGTGCGTGGTCGACAGGAGGAACACGCGCTCTCGGTCCGTATTCAGGCCTCCTAGGTCCATGTACTCACGTTTACCGGCGAGGGCCGATATCGGAAAACCGTTGCCCATGGCCTTTCCCCAACACGACAGATCGGGTTCGACCGAGTAGAGCGATTGTGCGCCGCCGGCCGACCAGCGGAATCCAGTGATCATCTCGTCGAAGATCAGCAGTGCGCCGTGCCGGTCGCAGAGGGCGCGGACACCCTGGAGGAAGCCCGGTTCCGGCTCCGCCGTTGCGGTCGCAGCTTCGAGGATGACGCAGGCGATCTGACCGTCGTTCCGGTCGAAGAGTGCGGTGAGCGAAGGGAGATCGTTGAACGCGAAACCGGCGGACTTGGCGCCGGTATCGGTGGGGACGCCACTGTTCATCGCTGTGGTGCCGATGAACCAGTCGTCGACCGAGAAGAATGGTTGATTGCAGATGGCCACCATGTCGCGACCCGTCACCGCCCGGGCGAGGCGGACCGCGGCGGTGGTGACGTCCGATCCGTTCTTGGCGAACTTCACCATGTCTGCTGCGGGAACCAGTTCGAGGAAGTCCTCCGCGGCGTGCAGTTCGAGCTCGGTCGGCCGGCTGAAGTTCGTTCCGTCGGCGATCGCTGCGCAGACGGCGTCCGTGACAGGACGGTAGCCGTGCCCCAACGTCACCGACCGCAGACCCATGCCGTATTCGATGAAGTTATTTCCATCCGCATCCCACACACGGGCGCCTGAACCGCGGACGAGAACGGGCGCCATGAAGTCCGGATACTGGTCGGGACCGCGTGCGTAGGTGTGTGCGCCGCCCGGGACCAATCGGTTCAGGCGGGACTGCAGTTCGTTGGAGCGTGTGAACGACGGGCGGGCCGAGCCGTCGTCGCGTGCATTCGACATAGCCGAACTCCGGGGTGTGGAGGGGTGCAGTGCCTTCACGTTGTGCGGTACTGTCGACACGAGTCTCTCCCCGTCGGGGTGCACTCGCAAGCGGCGTCGATCGGAAATCTTTCCCCGGCTGCATCTGACGAGACTGTTGTCGGCCCAGCGTTGTCGCGCGAGACTGTAGCCATATCCGATTTCTCCGGACTCTTCAAGGACAGTAATGGCGAACTATGAAGCCGACTCGACGGGCATCGACAGTTCGGCTCTGCGCGTACTGATCGAGAACGGGGAGTACTGGCTCACCAATAGAGGTGATCTCGCCATCCTCGACGTCACCGTTCGGAGATTGAGCGAGCGATGGCCCGGTGCGCGGCTCGGCGTCCTGACCTATGCACCGTCGTTGTTGCGCGCGTTCGCTCCGAGCGCCGAGCCGGTCACCTATCGCCGTGGGAGCAGATGGTCGCGATCCGGAACATGGTGGCAATTACCCTCGTATGCCGGGCCCCAACTGGTCGGCCCGGTGTCGGAGGGCTGGTGGGCTGCCTCGGATCGTCCACGGCGTTACGCGCGCAGGGTTCGTGACTCCCTCCGCGGGTCGGTCGCCAAGCCCGACGACAGCGGGCGCATTCCTCGCATTCCGATGGCCGTCCGCGATGCCTCACTCGTGATCGCCATGGGCGGTGGCTACATGACCGACGTCGATCCCTATCAGGCCCACCGAACCCTCGATCTGCTCGAGCGCGCGGCTGACCTGCACATACCGACCGCGATGTGTGGTCAGGGCATTGGACCGCTCACGGGTGAACACCTCGTGGCCCATGCCTCGCAAGTCCTGCCCAAGGTCGATCTCATCGCGGTCCGAGAGGGAGTGCGAGGCCCGGCGCTCCTGCGGTCGCTCGGCGTGTCCTCCGAGAGGGTCGTGGTCACCGGCGACGATGCCGTGGAACTGGCCTACGACATGCGATCGGACCCGATCGGGACAGACATCGGGGTATGTCTTCGCGTTGCGGGATACTCCCAGGTCACGGGCGGTGCACAAGATGTCGTCGGACGTGTGGTCCGGCGGTTCGCTGGTAGCGTCGATGCTGGTCTCGTTCCGCTGATCGTCTCCGAGTACGAGGCCGAGGATCGTCGCTCGACGATGCCGTTGGTCGACGGGTTTCCGGTCGTGAGACCCATAATGGGGCGCTTCGCCAGTGCCCGAGATCTGGTGACCGAAGTGGCGCGGTGCCGGGTGCTCGTCACCGGCGCATACCACGTTGCCGTTTTCGCCCTTGCCCAAGGTATTCCGGTGGTGGGTTTGTCCACATCGCGCTATTACGACGACAAACTCGGTGGTCTGAGCGGGATGTTCCCTGGCGGCGTCGAGTTGGTGCAACTCGCCGAGGACGGGCTCGAGGAAAGACTCACGCGTGCGGTTCACCATATGTGGCAGGCCGCTCCGGATCTGCGTTCCGGCCTGCGTGCGGAGGCGCACGCGCAGGTGTGTGCGAGTAGGCGGGCGTTCGAGCGCGTGTACGCGCTCGTCGAGTCGGAGAACCCGCGCCGGGCAACGGAACAGTAACGCGCCATTCGTGTTCCGGTCGAACCATGCGCTGACGAATGCGGTGGTCAGGGTGTCGTCAATGTTGGATGTTGTCGGGACGTGGGTCTCCCATGTTCGAGGCCTGCGCCCACATATCCGACGTGATCGCCCACATGTCGTGATCTCTACGGCGGCCGCCGACGTCGAGGAAGCTGGCCATTGTGCCCTCACGTCTCATGCCCACGCGCTCAGCCCGCTTCGCAGCCGCAGCGTTGTCCACGCAGATGGGCGCGGTGACTCGGCGTAGTCCCAATGTGCCGAACACGTAGTCCGCGAGTAGCACGCCCAAGACTGAGCACACGCCTTTGCCGGTCACCCGTGCGTCGAGCCAGATTCCCAACTCTGCGGTCTTGGTGCGCACGTCGATGCGCTCGAGATTGCATTGTCCCGCAAAGCGCCCGTCGATCTCGACCACCATCGGCAGCGCGAGGCCGGCACGGGCGGCCTTTCGTGACTGCAGGCATTCGTCGACCCATACCGTCTCGGTGTGGCGCTCCGGCCAGTTGAGTGCAGAACTGACCCAGTACGGTTCGATCAGACGCTGATCTCGCAGCCGAATTTCCCGCCAGGCGGTTGCATCGGACAGCCGTGGCGAACGGAGCGCGACTTCGTGCCCGCCGACTACTACCGGGCCGAGGTGTAAGTCCGGGGCCCGGCGTGCAAGATGAATCCGGCGGAGCGGCCGGAGGTGGAACCTGGCGGCCGCGACGACTGCAACTCTTGTTTTCGGAAGATCCAACGATCTCACCTCTGGCGATTGATGATACTCGGCCGCGTGTGCCAGTCGTCAAATATGAAAAATCCGCCAAAACCATACCGCAGGTACTCTTCTATGGAGTAAATTAATCTCCAGGTCGGGAAAATCGCTTAGTCGACATTCCGGGTCGGCGCCGTGGGTCTAACGATGGCGTGCCGAGTCGGCCCGACATCTCAGCGGGGACGCGCGATTCTCCGCAACCTGATGGTGGAGGGGCACATGACCAGCACATTGAACGTTCAGCTCGAGCGTATCTGGCGCCGTCGTGTGTTGGTCGTCCTCATCGCGGCGCTGGCGGTCCTCGGAGGGGTCGTGGCAGCGAACGAAGCCGGGACCAGCTATACGGGCAGGGCGGCGCTGATCGTCTCCTCGCCGGGCCGGGCTCCCGAACAGGACGCAATCCTCGTGGTGGGGTATGTCGACTACTTCAACAACGGGCCCTACCAGGAACGGATCCGAACTCGAGCGGGCGTCCCCGACGACGTAGCCTTCGCAGCCAGCACGGCCGCCGCGAGTCCGATCCTCTATATCGACGCCACAGCCAAAGACCCCGAGACCGCGGCATCCGCGGCAACTGCAATGGCCGGGGCGTTCCGAGACGATGTAAACACCGTCAGGTTTGCCGGTAGGGCCGACACCCTCGAGGAGCTCAGGAAGCAACTCGACGAGCAGCGTGCCACCCCCGAAGCGGACCCCGTCGCAATGGCGCAGCTCCAGGACCGGATCACAGCGATCGAGTTGGACACGACAAACGAGCTGCAGGACCAGCAGCTCGCCGCCGGCGTCGCAGAGGAGAGCCCGTCTCTGGCGCGGAACGCGGTGCTCGGGCTGTTCGGCGGCCTGATACTCGGGTGCGTTGCAGCTCTCGCGCTGGACGCGGTGTCGAAACGCCTCACGACCGCCGACGACGTGCGTGCGAAGGTCGGCGTGGACACGCTGGTCGAGGTCCCGCGCGGCGGGAAACCTCGAGCGGAACAGCGTCGCGAGGCACAATTCCGACGTTTGGCAAACATCGTCGGCTTGGCCGATCTTCCCCGCCCGGCAACGATTGTGGTGACCGCGCCGCGGCGCACGGAGGGCGTTGCACAGGTTGCGCGGGCAATCGCCGAGCACAGGGCGATCCAGAGCGAACGGTCCTTGATCGTGCGGGCGGATCTGCACGGTTCCGAGCGCGCAACGAATGTCGATGAAGCTCCGGGCGTCGCGGATTTCCTCGCCCCGGTCACCCCACCTGCGATCGCCGGGTTCATCCAGGACGCGGTCCCCGGCGAGATGCCGGAGATGCCGAGCGGAACGGGGAACGGTGATCCCTACGTGCTGTTCACCCGTGAGCGGTTCGGCAACCTGCTCCAACAGGCCCACAGTATCGCCGACGTTGTTGTCGTCGAGGCTCCGCCGATCACGGAAGCAGCTGAAGCGCAGGTGATCTGCGCGGCAGCAGACGCGGTAATGCTGGTGGTCGAAAGGCGCAGCACGCGGGTCCCCGAAACGGTGGAGGCATGTCGGCTGCTCGGGCAGGTGGAGTCGAGGCTGCTCGGTGCCGTCATCATCGATCCTCGATGCACGCGACGCAGTGCGCCGATCCCGCCATCGGACGCGTTGGACGAGTCCACGGACTCGGACGCGTTGGACGAGTCCACGGACTCGGACGCGTTGGATACCGTCGACCTCGTGAAGGTCCGCGAGTCCACTCCGGATCAGACCGCGCGTCCGTGACCTGACGACAATGAGACGGACACCGCCCCTCGCCGACCCCACCAGTGCCTCGTCCACGGGTGGATCGACCTTCCGATGGATGGTGGGCGCAGGGTTCCCCGTGGCTGTGCTCATCGTGCTTGCAGCCGCGGCGAAGGTACCGACTCATTTCGGTGTGCTTCTCCTGCTCGGCGCCGTCGGCAGTGCACTTGTCTTCGCCGGGCTGCGCGATCCGGTGGTCGCTGTGCTTCTGCTGCTGGTCACCACGTTCCTCCGGGTCGCCCTACCCAGCATCTTGCCGGTGGATCCCTTCGTCCTGGCGTACCTCGGGGTGGTGGGCGCGTGGGCGATCTGGATCGCCCGGGGCATCGACCGCGCTCCGCGTCTGGGCGCCATCGAGTGTGCAATGGTTCTCTACGTCACCTGGAACGTGATGTCGATGTTCTCCTCACACCAATACGGCTCCGTCGTCCCCGTGTCCGGCGCAGAACTCTCCGTACCGCGATTCGTACTGACCGGCACCATCATTCCGTTCACGGTGTTTCTCGTGGGACGGTACACATTCGACCGAGTGTCTGCGGTCCGGCTACTTCTATGGACGATCCTGTCGCTCGGGGCTTACTCGGCTGCGATGTGCATTCTGCAGTTTCATGGTCCGACCGCACTCGTCTGGCCCCGCTACATAGTCGAGTCTCCGAGCTGGGAGGGGCGAGCCGTCGGCATCTTCGACCAGCCCGTGGTCAACGGCGTGGTGTTGATCCTCGGTTTCATCGTGGCGCTCCTCCTCGCCGCAACGCGCAGTGAACCCCGGTGGAGCCGGATTCTGGCCATCGCGATCGCGGTTGCGTCCGCATACGGCGTCTATCTGACCCACACGCGAGTCGTCTGGCTGGCATTCGCTGTGGTGGTGTTGGTTGGAGCAGCGTCTGCCAAGGGGTTTCGAACCGGGTTCGTCATGACCGGTGCGTTCGTGGCGGCCGCCGTGGCCATCAAATGGTCGGCCTTCACCAGCAGCGATCGTTCCGCGGGTGGTGTCGGATCACCCGACGAACTGCAGGATCGGCTCAACACTGCGGAAACGGCGATCTGGGCAGTCCAGGAGAAACCGTTGGCGGGGTGGGGGATCGGGCGCTTCACCGCGATGAACACGTACCATCACCAGCGGTGGGCGCCGGATGTGCCATGGATTCGCGGCTTCGGAATCGCGTCCCACTTCAATGAGCTCGGAATCGCGGCGGAACTGGGACTACTCGGGTTGGCTCTGTGGCTCGCCGTCCTCTTTCTCTTGGCCTGCGGTCTGACCCATGCATACCGGGTGCTGCCGGCCGACGGCCTGTGCGGGAAGCGTCTCGCGCTGGTGGCGATCATGGCCTTCGTTGTGCTCGTGATCGCGGGCCTCACGGTCGACCTGCGGTTCTTCGACTTTCCGAACGCGGTCGTGATGCTGCTCGTCGGAATCGTCATCGGCTGGGCCGATCGACTTCCCGAGGATCACTTGACACCTGATCCGCATCGACGCGCGTCTGAATCGGCCCCAGCACAGGAACGCGCATGAACCGGCAGCGGGCCCTGTGGGCGTCGACCAGTACATCCACCCGGGGCGGAGTAGCGAGTTTCGTCCGAACGATGCAAGCTACTCCGCTGTGGGAGCTGTGGAACGTTCGCCATGTCGGTACCCACCGGAACGGCACGGTCGCCACGAAGATCGTGGCGTTCGCGACGGGGCTGGGCGCGTTCGTGACTGCTCTGGTTTTCGACCGGCCGGATGTGGTTCACCTTCATACCTCCGTCGCCGGCAGCTTCATCCGAAAGGCCATCCTCGCCTGGATCTGTCGAATCTTCCGGGTGCCGATCGTGATGCACGTGCACGGTTCCGACTTCCATCTGTTCTACGGCCGATCGCCGCGCCCCATGAAGGCGCTCATCCGCGCCACGCTCACCGGTGCGGACGTCGTAGTGGCACTCGGGGACCGGTGGGCAGAGCGGCTCGAGCGGATTGCGCCGCGGGCGTACATCGTCTCTGTTCCCAATGCGGTCCGGCCTTGCCATCCGGTACGGCAGCCGTCCGGAAGTGAACCCGTGCACGTTCTGTTCCTCGGCTGCATCGGCGATCGCAAGGGGACCTTCACACTGCTCGACGCGTGGGCGAAGATGATCGGCGACGGAAACGGGCGTGCGCGACTGACGCTCGCCGGTGACGGCGAAGTGCAGCGCGCGCGGGACCGGGTCGATCAGCTGTCGGTGGGTAGCACCGTCACGGTGCTCGGGTGGCTCGCTCCGGATCGGGTACCCGAATTGTTGGCAACGTCCCAGGTACTGGCCCTGCCGTCGCGCAACGAGGGCCAGCCGATGGCGATACTCGAGGCGATGGCACACGGCCTGTGTGTGGTAGCCAGCTCGGTGGGAGGCATCCCCGAACTGATCGACGACCGTTGCGGGGTGCTGGTTCCGGTCGACGACGTCGACGCACTCGCGGCCGCCTTGCGTCGTGTGGTCTACGACGACGATGCGCGCATCAGGCTCGGATCCCAGGCGTTGCAGCGCATCCGAGCCGAGTTCGACGTCGACATCGTCTGGCGCCGTTTCGATGCCCTCTACCGCGAGGTGCGGCGATGACAGCCGATCGCCCCCTACGGGTGTTGTGTGTGGTGCCTGACCTCCGCGTCGGAGGAGCGGAGCGGCATGCTGTCACGTTGCTTCCCCGGCTGGACCGAAAGAGGTTCGACCCCAGCGTCATCTGCATCGGGAGCGAGGGCGACCTGTTCCCCGCCCTGGCGGCCGGGTATGTTCCCGCCCTGGCGTTGAAACGAACGAAGTTGCAGGCGGTCGGTGCGCTGTGCGACCTCGTGCGGGAGACGCGCAGGATCGCCCCGGACATCATGATTGTGCGCGGCTTCAATGCGGAGACTCTCGGTCGGATCGCTGCTTTCCTGGCGCGAGTTCCACGGACGGTCGTATGGGTGCACAACTGCGGTGAGACCACCACGAGGAGTGTCCTGCGGCGGATCGTCGACCGCGCGCTCGCCCCGGTCACGAGCGCGTATTTCGGTGTGGCGAAGTTGCAAGTTCCCTATCTCGTAGACGATTTGCACATCCCGCCGCGCAAGATCCGAATCATTCACAACGGGGTGGATCCCGCACAGTTCGATCCGAGGGGAGATCGTGCCGCCGCCGCGGACCTCGGGATCGGGCCGCGCGACCGAGTGGTGGGAATCCTTGCCGCGCTGCGACCCGAGAAGGACCACGCCACGCTGTTGCGCGCCGCACGGCTGGTCGTCGACGAGCTGCCGGACGCGAAGTTCCTGGTCGTCGGCGATGGGCCGACGCGAGGCGATCTGGAACGGTTGGCCGGTGAGCTGGGCATTGCCGACCGCGTGGTGTTCACCGGTTCCCGTCCGGATGTGAGGGATCTGCTCGGAGTGATGGACGTCTTCGTACTGAGCTCGTACAGCGTGGAGTGTTTCCCGATGGCGTTGCTCGAGGCGATGGCCGCAGGGCGGCCGGCGGTCTGTACCGCAGTCGGCGGCGTTCCAGAGATGATTTCGGAGGGGGTGACCGGATTTCTCGTGCCCCCGCGTGCGCCGACGGCACTGGCCGAGAAGCTGTTGCGAGTGCTGACGGACCCCGAGACGTCCAGGGAGATGGGCCTCGCAGCGCGGACGCGAGTCGAGTCCGAGTTCAGCCTGCGCGCCAGCGTAGCCGAGAGTGAACGTGCACTCGAGGAGGTGGCGGGTCGGTGCCCGCCTCGCGGGGCGAGACCCATCCGGCTCAGCCTGGTCTTGGACCTGACGTTCGTCGGGGGTGTCGAACTCCTGATGCTGGAACTGTTCCGCAATCTCGATCCGCGGGTGGTACGACCGCGCCTGATCTGTCTGCGCGAGGCTGGGCCGCTCGGCGAGGAGTTTCGGAGGGCGGGATTCGACGTCGAAGTGCTCGAGCGCTCGGGTCGCTACGACGTTCGAACCCTGCCGCGGTTGATCCGTAGCCTGCGACGTGATCGCACGGACGCGGTGCTGGTTACTCATCATCATCGAGCGGCGCTGGCGCTGGGGCGAATTGCGGCACGGATCGCGGGAGTACGTGCCAACATCGTGGCGGCCCACGACATGGACCTGACGTCGGTCGGCAAGCGCTGCCTACCGCGCTCCACCGTGGAGACGCTGTGGCTGTCCGATGCGCTGGTCCTGCTCGCCCCGCGACAGGGCGAGTACCTGCGCCGGGAAGAAGGGGTAGGACGCTTCGCGTGGCGACGCACGCGCGAGGTGGTGATTCCGAACGGGATAGTGCTGCCGCCGTTGCCGCGTGACACCGACCGTGAGCGTGCCAGGGCCGCGTTCGGTCTCGACCAGCAGGACTTCGTTGTCGGTATCGTCGGCCGGCTCAGCAGTCAGAAGGCGCACCAGGTGCTCTTCGAAGCGATTTCTGCCGTGGCGGCGTCCGGTGTCCGGGTACGGCTGGTCGTGATCGGAGGCGGCGAACGCGACGATGAGTTACGCACTCTTGCCACCGAACTCGGTATCTCGGGCCGCACGCGGTTCATGGGGGTGCGGCGGGATGTGCAACAACTCCTGCCAGGGCTCGACGTGTCCTGTCTGTCGTCCGTGCATGAGGGCGTGCCGATCATCGCGATCGAGTCCATGGCCGCGGGCGTGCCGCTCGTGGTCACCGATTGCGGTTGCCTGCGAGACATGGTCACCGATGGTGAACAGGGTTATGTGGTGCCGGTCGGAGATGCACATGCGATGGCGCAACGGCTCATTTCCTTGGCCGCGGACCCAGGACTGTGCACTCGGCAGGGACGGTCGGGGCGTGCACGGGCGGAACAGCAGTACCGGATCGAAGACACGGCGCGAGGATTCGAGCGCCTGCTCACGGAAGTGGTGGAGGTGCGATGAGTCGGCACATTCTGATTCTCGTGGAGAATCTATCGGTACCGTTCGACCGCCGGGTGTGGCAGGAGAGCAGCGCGTTGGTCGAGGCAGGCTACCGCGTCACGGTGATATGCCCGATGGGGGCCACCCAGGACTGCGAGCCGGACGCCACGCTGGACGGGGTCCGCATTCTCCGCTATCCCCTTCGTGCCGCGGAAGGTGGGCCGTTGGGCTATCTGCGGGAGTACGGTCTGGCGTTGTGGCACACCACGCGGCTCGCTCTCCGGGTGCGGCGTGATGATCCGGTCGATGCCGTCCACGCCTGCAATCCGCCGGATCTGCTGTTCCTCGTCGCTGCGCTTCTTCGCCCGGCCGGTGCCAAGTTCGTGTTCGATCACCACGATCTGGTGCCCGAACTCTTCCTGTCTCGGTTTCCCCGAGGCGGTCCGATCCTCTATTGGGCGACCAGGCTACTGGAACGGCTCACACTGGCCTCCGCCGACGCGGTGATCTCGACGAACGAGAGCTATCGGCGGGTTGCCCTCGATCGCGGGCATCTGCCGCCGGAGCGGGTTACCGTCGTTCGGAGCGCGCCCGATCTGAGTCGGTTCGTCTGCCGAGATCCCGATCCGAACCTGAAGCGCGGCAAGCGGTATCTCGCGGCGTACTTGGGTGTGATGGGCCCGCAGGACGGCGTCGACTATGCGCTACGGGCCCTGGCTCACCTGCGGGACGGCATCGGGCGGGACGACCTCCACTGCATATTCATGGGAGCGGGGGACTCTTTCGACGACATGGTGGCCCTCAGCGAGAAGCTCGGACTCACGGACATGGTCGAATTCACCGGCCGGGTCCCCGACGAGTTCGTGCAGCGATGTCTGTCGACCGCAGATGTCTGTCTCGCACCGGATCCACGCAACCCATTGAACGATGTGTCGACGATGAACAAGGTCGTCGAATACATGGCGATGGGTCGCCCACTCGTCTCGTTCGAGCTCGTCGAGTCGAGAGTGTCGGCGGGGGAGTCCGCTGTCTACGCCCCGGCCAACGACGAGGCAGCCTTCGGAGCGGGGATCGACGAGCTGCTACGGGACCCGCAGAAACGTCACAGAATGGGCCAACTGGGCCGGGCACGTGTCGAGCAGCAGTTGTCGTGGGAGACGTCGCGCCGGGCACTCACGGACTTCTACGCGCGGCTCTTCGCGGCCGAGCGCGTGAGGCGATGAACGATCGAATGCGGTCATGGGTTCTCGCTCGAGAGCACGAGACCGTCGCTCGGTTGGAGGGTCACCGACGTGACGGTGTCCCCGTTGTTGGTGCTCGGATCCCGGACGCCCTGAATTCGCCGAAAGGGCTTCTCGAGTTGCACTTCTCGCGGTTTGTCGTCGGTGTTCAGGAGGACGGTTCCGTGCTCGAAGTCGCGACGGAAGAGGCCGTGGCCCAGCGACCCGACCCCGTTCGCGTACGGATCGTTCAGGACAGCCGGCGACGGGTCGGCCACCAGTGGATGCCCGAGGTACCCCGGGCCGAGTCCGCCACCGTCCATCTCGTCGAAGTAGGCCGGCTCGTCGTAGTCGGCGCCCATCGGCGCCCAGAATCCGTTCTGGAGCAACGTCGCCGCCAGGAAGTACCGGGCACGCTGGAAATCCTGTGCCGAATGCGGTGCGGCACCCAGCTTGTCGATCGTCATCGCGAGGCCGGGCCGGCGGTGGTCGCCTTCGGCGGTCAGGCTGACATACTGCTCGATGTCGAACATGGGATTCCGGTCGGCGCGCGGGTCTGCGAATTTCTCCCACGCCCGGCCGTCCAGTTGTTGCGTCAGCAGTGTCCGGTCGCCGTTCGCGATCAGGATCGCGTCCGGAATTCGTTGCCGGATGATCTGTTCGGCCAGGTTCACGCCGCGTTCCCAGGGGTTTCCGAACCCGTAGATCGAATCGTCCGGCTCGTCGGTTCCATCGGAGTCGATGTCCCAGTGATCTCGATCCGCACTGTAGATTCGGTCGCCCCAGACGTCGAGGAAGATGCCGTCCCACACCCCCGCAGACCAGACGTCGTCCACCACCCAGTTCGCGGCATACTCGGCAAAGATCTGGCCGTTGATCCGCGGCGCCTGGTCCGTGAGGTTGGTCATCGTCGACTCCGGCCACTCGCTGACCGGCGTGCCGTCCATCGTGTGCGCCAGCCATGGTTCCGGGAACGCGCTTTCGCCGTTCTGGTCGAACTGCCACAGCGCGTATCGGTTGGCCCAGTACGCCTCCGTTCCGAGTTGATCGGGATGGTCGACCACGTTCACGTAGGCGAGCAACCGGAGGCGTGGATTGGCGTGACGGAGCTCGTCGAAGTAATCGTGCGGCTTCCGGTTCGCCCATTCGTTGTCGATGACCACCACGTCGTATCGAGCGAGCTCCTCGACAGGCGGAAGATCCTGCTGATTCAGGAAATACGTTGCGGTCCTGGGGAACGTCAGGGAGTGGGGATCGCCGGGGGTGTGCGCGGGCGCGGGACGCTCGTCCACGGGCGTAGCGCACGCGACGGTCAGTCCAACGGCCGTAACGACCGTCGTCAGGGCGAACCGGAGGCGGCCGAAACGCCGGGAGGCGAGAGTGCCGGGCACCGAGTCAGCTTGACACGTTCGAGGCCACCTTGTCACCTGCCGGACGAGGATCTCGTATCCGCATGGAGGGCGCCGTGAGTCAACTCTTGTGGCACGTGCACCGCTTGCAGTCGATGAGCCCGCGCGAGGTGGCGTGGCGTGCGAGTCGAGCGGGTCGGAGCCTGCTTTCGCACGGCGGGCGCGGTGCGACGAGTGACGCAGATCTGTTCGGGACGCCGGAGGCGGACTGGGACGCCGCGTTGGCGAGATTCCGGGAATGCGCCGGTCGGCCCATACTTCTGGACCGCGGCCGGGCCACCGTCATCGCGCGGGAACATCCGGCCGGGGTCGAGCAGGTGATCGCGGCTGCCGAGCGCGTGGCCGGTGGGCGATTCGCCTACTTCGGTTACCCGGAAGCGATGCTGCCGGAGCGGATCGACTGGCACTACGACCCGCATTCGAAAGTCGGCTGGCCAGTCGTGCCCGCATCCAGAATCGACCACCGCACCGCGGATGGTGATCCGAAGTGGATCTGGGAGCTCAATAGACTCCAACATCTGACCTGGCTCGCCGAAGCGTGGTTGTTCACCGGTGAGGAGCGATTCGGCGACGCGGCGTTTCGTCAACTCGATTCGTGGATCGAGCAGAATCCACCGGGCATCGGCATCGGATGGCGTGGTGCCTTCGAGGCGGGGGTCCGCTCGATCTCGATCGCGGTGGCACTCCAGGGTCTGCGGGATTCGCCGGCGTTGACGACCGCGCGGTTTCGGGCCGTCGTCCGCGTGCTCGCCGAGTCTGCCCGTCGCTGCTGGGACGAGCGTTCACGGTTCAGCTCGGCGAACAACCACCTGGTAGGGGAAATGGCAGGCCTGGCCACAGTGTCAATTCTTCTGCCGGACCTGGCCCGTGCCGAGTCGTGGGAGAAGGACGCGATCCGCGTATTGTCGGCCGAGGCCGGGCGGCAGATCCTGCCCGATGGTGCAGGCGCCGAGCAGGCAATGGGATACCAGATCTTCACCTCGGAACTGCTTCTCACCGTGGCGGCGTTGCTGACGCTTCGTGACGGTCGACCACCCCCGGAGTTGATCGCGGCCGTCGACCGGAGCGCGGACTTCATCGCAGCACTCGTCGGTGATCGTGATCCGGAGCCGCACTACGGCGACGACGACGAGGGCTTCGCGCTCCGGCTCGGCGCGGAGCCGGTGCGCACAGCCCGAGATCACCTCGGCACGGTGGGCGCGGTGACCCGCAACACGGCGGCACGTCGGGTGGGCCGCACGACGCTGTCGGCGGCCTGGATGAACTACGCTCGCACAGAACCGGTTTCCGGGGCGGAGTCCTTCCCCGAACCTGGTCCTCGTAGCTTCTACGCCCTGCACGGCGGTCTCGTCGTGCTGCGCGCGGGCGCGCGCCGGCTGACTGTCGACGTCGGGCCGCTCGGTTACCTCTCGCTCGCTGCACACGGGCACGCCGACGCCCTCGCAGTGACGCTGAGCATCGACGGCGACGACGTGATCGGCGACCCCGGCACCGGCAGCTACTACCGGCACCCCGACTGGCGCGCTGCTCATCGGGGTACTCGCGCTCATGCCACCGTGTGTGTCGACGGCCTGGACCAGTCGGTCGTCGGAGGGCCGTTTCTGTGGACGGAGCACGCCCGGGTTCGGGTGCGGTCGGTCGACCTCGAGCGCTGTGTCGTCGATGCCGAACACAGTGGCTACAGTCGGCTCTCGCAGCCGGTGGTGCATCGGAGGTGGCTCATCGCGCCGCCGGATCGGGGCAGCATCCTCGTCGTCGATCTCATCGCCGGCCGAGGCCGCCACGAGGTACGCACGTCGTGGCCGCTGTCGCCCTCGCTGGACGTGACGCCGCTCGAGGGGGGGCACCTTGCCAGCCGCGATGGGGAGCCGATTCTCCAGCTGGTCCACAGCGCCAGCAGTGAGTTGATCCGGTACGAGGTACGAGGTGACGCCCAGCTCGGTCTCGGGTGGTGGTCGCGTCGGCTGGAATCGAGAGAGCCGGCATGGTTGGTCGGTGGGTACTGCACGGGCGACGTACCGGTTGTGGTTGCTTCTGTGCTCAACCCACTGGACGAACGCATGGCGTGGGCTGAAGACCTCACCGTCGGGGTTCGCGATGGATGTCTCATCGCGAGTTGGCGCGAGGGGAGCGCGGAAAATCGGGTGGAAATCAACCATTCGATTGGACACGCGTCTAGAAACGGGGACGTAGTATGGAATGTGTCCTTATAGCAAACTTCGCGGACTCTACTGGTTTGGGCGGTTGTCATGAGCGCGACCGAATTGCATATGCGTCCATCCGCGCGGCGGATGGTCCTGAGCGTCTTCGGGCTGGGCTACGTCGGATGTGTTTCGGCGGCGTGCCTGGCGTCCCGGGGTTTCCCCGTGGTCGGGGTGGACGTCAATCCCTCGAAGATCGAGTTCCTGCGCCGGGGCCAGACCCCGGTGTTCGAGGAGCGGATCGGCCAACTGATCGCGGAGGTGGTGGAATCCGGCCTGCTCACCGTCAGCGACGACCCGGCCGCCGCCGTCGTCGCGAGCGACGTCACGATCGTCTGTGTCGGCACCCCGTCCGCGCCGGGGGGAGGCCTGGCCACCCGCTATCTCGAGCGTGCGACCGACGAGATCGGCGCCGCGCTGGCGACCAAGGACAGCTTCCACGTCGTCGTCTATCGCAGCACCATGGTGCCGGGTACCTGCGAGGAGATACTCATCCCGCGTCTGGAACGTGCCTCGGGCAAGCGTGTGGGTGTGGACTTCGGCGTCTGCGTCAACCCGGAGTTCCTGCGTGAAGGCAGCAGTGTGCGCGACTTCCTCAATCCGCCCAAGACGGTGGTCGGGGAAAGTGACGAGCGCAGCGGGAAGCTGGTGACAAGTCTGTACGACGGGCTCGGTGGACCGCGGTTCCGCGTGCCGATCCCCGTCGCGGAGATGGTCAAGTATGTCGACAACAGTTTCCATGCCCTGAAAGTGGGGTTCGGCAACGAAATCGGAGCCATCTGCGCATCTCTGGGGCTCGACTCGCACGCAGTGATGGACATCTTCCTCGCCGACACGAAACTGAATCTCAGTGCCGCCTATCTGCGTCCGGGATTCGCTTTCGGTGGCTCGTGTCTCCCGAAGGACGTGCGCGCGCTGATGCACACTGCTCGAATCCACGACGTCGAAGTGCCGGTGCTGGCGAACGTGCTGGTGTCGAACGAGATGCACCTGCGGCGGGCAGTGGACCAGGTGATCGCGTTGGGTAAGCGCAGGATCGGCATCTTCGGTCTGTCGTTCAAGCCCGGCACCGACGATCTGCGTGAGAGCCCGATGGTCGAGTTGGCCGAGCGACTCATCGGCAAGGGCTACGACGTCAAGATCTGCGATGCCAATGTGGCACTGTCCAGGTTGTTGGGCGCGAACCGCGACTTCATCGAGGAACTGCTGCCGCACATCGGTGAGGTTCTCACCGATGACGTCGACGCCGTCCTCGATCACGCAGAGGTGCTCATCGCGGGGTCCAGGGAGCCCGCAGTGGTGGCGGCGGTCAACCGGGCGGGCGCGCAGCACACGGTCGTCGACCTCGTCCGGCTCCCGGGCGCCGAGGAGCGGCGCCGACGCGAAGGTTATGTGGGTTTGGGGTGGTAGCGGTGAGCGAATCGTGCCCCCTCCCTGTCTTCAGCTTTCTGACCACCGCCTACCGGACCGAGCAGTATCTGGCGCAGACGATCGAGTCGGTGCGCCGCCAGACCCGTACCGACTGGGAGTTGATCGTTGTCGACAACGGATGCTCCGACGAGATCGCGTCGATAGTCGGTTCCTTCGCATCCGACAGCCGGATCAGACTGGTGAGACAGGAGAATCGCGGATACGAGGGCGGTGTCACGGCTGCTGCCGACCTGGCGCGCGGACAGTACGTCTGCGTGCTCGACAGCGACGATCTGCTGATGCCGGACTTCTGCGCGCGGACGGGGGCGGTACTCGCCGCCGACCGGGCCGTCGACGCGGTCGGCTGTGACGCCCTGCTGTTCGACGATCACGGTGGCGCACCCAAGGGATACCTACGCTCGATCGGATTCAGGGCGCGACCGCACCCGGCGCAGCCTCTGGCACTGACCGAGATGCTCGCGGGATACATCCCGTACTACACGGGCGCGGTTCGGCGCGAGGCGTGGATCGCTGTGGGTGGCTACGAGCACGCGACACAGGAAGTCGAGGCGGACGTGGTCATGTGGCTGAGGCTCGTCGATTCCGGATTCGATGTGCGCATGCTCCCTGATCGCCTCGCGCGCTGCCGTGTCCGGAAGGACTCGGTGTCCCGCGACCCCGCCGGGGTCGAGGCGTTCGATGGGCGCATCCAACGGTCGTTCCAGACGGTCGCCCACTCCACGAGCCGGGCCGAGGACCTGGACGCGTTACGGAGCAACCTACGGCGGTTGCGGTACCACCAGGCTATGCGACGGGCCCGACGGTCGCTGCTCGAAGGAAACCTGGCCGTGGCGCGTGGCGAGGCGAAAGCAGCGTTCGCGCAGCGGCACACGCTCCGCGCCGCCCTGGTGACGTGCTCGTTGTCGCTCTTTCCCGACACGCTGCGCAGGCTGCATCCGGTCAAGCATCGCGTCACCGTTGCTCTCGGACACACGATCGGTCGGCGCAGCAAGTCCGTGAGTCGGCCGTGAACGAAGGCGGCGCAGTGGGTTCGCCGACACCCGGGCGCGCACCGGAGTCCGGTGACGTGGAATCTGCGCCGGCGCCCGGGACCGCCGCGGTCGGCACACTGAGCGGCATCCTGCGCCGCGGAGCCGCGATGGCCGCGGCGGGTCTGCTGATCGTGCAGAGTGTGACGTTCGTGCAGACGTTGGTGCTGGCGCGGTTGCTGAGCCCCGAGATCGTCGGCGTGTTCGCGGCGGGCACGGTGATGACCACCTTTCTGGTGGTCGTCACCCACGGCACGTTGGCCCAGGCACTCGTTCAGCGTGAGCACGACATCGAGAATGCGGCCACCACCGTGTTCTGGGTGACCCTGGGCACCGGGCTCCTCATGAGCCTGGTCATGCTGGCGGCATCGCCGTTGATCGGACGCGTATTCGACAGCCAGGCGGTCGGGACGGTGGCCGCTGCCATGTCGGGTTCGATGTTCTTGATCGCGATCACGTGCGTCCCGGATGCCTTGATGCAACGCCGTTTCCAGTTCAAACGCCGGATCATCGTCGATCCGGCAGTGGGCATCACCTTTGCGGTGGGTTCCATTGTCTTCGCCGCGCTGGGGTATGGCGTGTGGTCCCTGGTGATCGGCTCGTATGCGTCGATGCTCGTCTGGATCGTCGCGAGTTGGTGGCTGTCCCGATGGCATCCGTTCGGTGGGCGGTTCTCGTTTCGGATCTGGCGCGAGATGGCGGTCTTCTCCTTTCCGCTACTACTGGACGGCGCAGCCGCACGGGCACAGGAGGTCGTCGAGTTGACGATCATCGGCCGCGGGCTGAGCGAGGCTGCGCTCGGCAACTATCGGTATGGCCGCAGGATCGCGTTGCTCCCCGGCATGGCGATCGTCCAGGTCTGCTCGTATGTGCTGTTTCCCGCCTTCGCCCGCATCTCCTCCGACTCGCGGCGGTTCAAGGATGCTTTCCTACGCGCTCTGAGTTGGATCTGGCGGGTGGCGATGCCGGCGGGGGCACTGATGGTCGCAGTCGGTGAGCCCGCCGTCGTGGTGCTGCTCGGCGAGCCCTGGCGTGGCGCCGGAGTGGCGGTGGCATCGATGGCGGGCATGGGACTCGGTGTGGCGATGAACTCGGTGAGCGCGGAGGCGATGAAGGGAGCCGGCCGATCCAGCCGCATGAACTGGATGACCGCAGCGGGCCTGCTGACCGGAGTTCCCTTACTGCTGCTGTTGCTACCTCTCGGTCTCGCCGGGGTCGGTCTCGCGGTTTCCGGCGCGGCGATCGTCGTGGGAATCACGGGGCTCGGACTCGCGCGCTCGGTGATCGGGGCATCGGGCGGCGAGATAGCCCGGGTGATGGTCCCACCGGTGATCGCCTCGCTGGCTGCGTTCGCGGTGATCGCGCCACTCGAACGGTACGTGGTGCACTCGGACCAGCGGTCGATCGCGGTGGGACTCGCGTCGATAACCCTGGAGTGCGTGGCGTTCCTGATCGCCTACCTCCTGTCCCTTCGGTTGATCGCACCATCCGCCTTCGCCGAGATTCGGGCGGCCGTCCACACGATCGCCGGCCGCGTCGCGGGAGGGGAACGCTAGGTGCGCAGTACAGCTCGATGGTTGCGCTGGCCGTTCATCTGCGTGGTCGCCGCGGTCCTCGGCGCGACGGCAGCAGGTGTGCCGACCTATGTCGAGCCGCAACTCGACGAACTCCACCGAGCCGATGCGATCCTGGTTCTCGGTGGTCCCGGCCACGAGCGCTATACCTACGGACTCGACCTCGCCCTCGAGGGGCTCGCCGGGCATGTGGTGTTGTCCGATCCGAGCGGTGGATCCGACGAGTGGCTCGATCGACTGTGCGGAGCGCAGTTCGCGTTTGCGGTTGTCTGCTTCGATCCCGACCCCGCGACCACCGCCGGGGAAGCGAAGGCATTTCGCGATCTCGCGACGGCCGGCGGATGGAACAGCGTCATCGTGGTCACGTTCACACCGCATGTGTCACGGGCTCGGTACATTATTCAACGCTGCTTCGGCGGGGACGTCATGATGGCGGCCAGCCCGGCGGACATCTCTGCCGCCGACTGGGTGTGGCAGAGCGGCTATCAGACGGCGGGGTATGTGCGGAGCTTGTTCCAGCCAGGCTGCTGACGTTCCCCGTCAGTGATGTCCACCACCCATTTGCCGGTCAACCCTGGAAACTGCAATTGCACCTCCGGGAGCAGGTCGGCGACCGTCAGCAGCACCACGTCGGGGTCGTCTGCGAGCAGCTGCGCGGGGGAGATGATCGGGACATCGGTGCCGGGCATCCGCCGGCCCTGTTTGGCGCGGGACGCGTCGGCCACCGCGCACAACACACGTCGGTCGACGCCCGCACGGCTGAACAGGGCAACTGCCCGCGACGCCGCACCGTATGCGTAGACGCGTTGCCCGCCACCTGCCATCGCGGCGAGCCAGATACGCAGCGAGCTGACGTGGTCGTCCGCGGTCTGCTGCAGGTGGCGGATCGATCGCGGCTTGCACACCCCCATGGCGTTTTCAGCCGCGAGGATTCTGCGGACGGTGTGCGACGTGCCCGACCGGGCGCCGTGCCGGGCGGCAACCAGGACGGTGCCACCGTACAGGTCGAACTCCCACGCGTACGAAAGGCTCATCCCCACATCCGTGAGCATCCGCCGTAGGGCGGTCAACGAGTAGTACGCACAGTGTCCGTGCCGCAGCGCGTTCCATTGCCCGTGGGTGACGATCGTGGTGAGCGAATGGAATTGGATCAGCAGTATTCCGTCGCTTGCGGTAGCGTGCGCCCGTTCCCGCAGTGACGCCCGTTGATTCGGCTCGTGCATCAGGCCGAAACAGTCCAGCACCACCGAGGCCGGGGGGCCCTCCGGCAGGGAGGTGAATCCTCGCTCGGCGAGTAACTGCAGCCAGCTGCCACCGTGCGGACTGCCGAATTCGATGACACTGTCGCCGTTGAGGAATCCCGATGCGGCGACCGCCTCGACTGCGGCGGCCGCCTGGTTTCGCAGCGCCTGCGGTTCGACGCCCCGCGGCTCCTCCGGCGTCGTGTCGTCGTGCGCCAACTGCGCGAGGCCGCACCGCCGGCACAACTCCATTGCCAACGGGTGCGAGGACTCCGCCGGATCAACGGGGGACCAGTGCGGCGGGAAATAGTCCGCGGCGGGCGTGCGCCCCAGATCGAGGACCCGCACCGTGTCGGACGAAGTGCACCCGCGGCAGATCATCGAGACCACCGGGACGCCTGGAAACGCTGAATTCGGCGGGGCTCGTGGGGCACGATGGTGGGGTGCGGGCGAAATTCACCGAACTCGAGGGCGTCGTGCTCTTCACGCCCGACCCGTTCCGGGACGGGCGGGGCTTGTTCACGCGCACTTTCGACGCGCGGCTCTTCGATGCTGCGGTCGCGGACCGGACTCCGGTTCGCGCGGCGGACTTCATCCAGGACTCCCAATCGCGGTCGCGGCGCGGGGTGATCCGCGGAATGCACGGCAGGTCCGGTCGCGGCGAGGCGAAGCTGGTGCGATGTGCGCATGGCGCGATCCACGATGTGCTCGTGGACATCCGGAGGACGTCGCCGACTTTCGGACGCACGCAGGCGTTCACCCTCGACGATGACACGTTCGCGCATCTGTTCGTGCCACCCGGATTGTTGCACGGGTTCCAGGCCCTCACCGACTGCGCCGATGTCTGTTATCGCATCGACAGGGAGCACGACCCGGCAGAAGACCTGGCGGTGGCCTACGACGACCCTGACCTCGCCATCGCCTGGCCGCTCCCGGTGTCGTCGGTGAGCGCGCGGGACGCAGCTGCCGCGAGCTGGGCAAGTCTGATGAAGTCGCTCTGAGGCGCGCGCACGACCGTCGTCAGTCACGGCCCGCACCGACCCGCTGGAATCGGAGCGACGCGTCGAGCAGACCCGCGGTTTGCAGCGTCCGCAGGTGGGCCAGGCGGGTGAAGCGCGTAGTGAAGAGCTCTTCCGTGAGCCCCCAGCGGACGTAGTTCTCGTACAGTTCGACCGCGCCGGCGACGACGGTCCACTGCGGTGCGTATCCCTCGAGTGCCGTCCGGATCGCGCTGAAGTCGACGCGATACGACCGCGGATCCGGTCCTGTCTCACCGGTGACGTCGACGGTCGAGTTCGGCACTGCCGAGGCCGCGGCCTCCGCGATCTGCGCCACGGTGACGTTGTTGTGCTCGGTCCCCACGTTGTAGGCGCGGCAGTGAATCGCGTCCACGGGCGCGACGAGTGCGGCGCAGAATGCAGCGGCGATGTCGCGGGCGTGCACCAGTGGGCGCCATGGCGTGCCGTCCGACAGCACTCGCACGGTGCCGGTCAGCATCGCGACGCCGACGAGATTGTTGAGGACGATGTCGGCGCGCAGACATGGCGAGAACCCGAACGCGGTCGCGTTTCGCAGAAAGACCGGCGAGAACCCCGAGTCGGCGATGGCGGTCACGTCCTCCTCTACGCGCACCTTGCTCTCCGCGTACGGGGTGAGAGGGCGGAGGGGTGCCGATTCGGTCACCAGATCCTCGCCCGCCGAGCCGTACACCGAGCATGTCGATGCGTACAGGAAGCGTTGCACACCGGCGTCTTTCGCGAGCCGGGCGAGGTGCAACGACGCGTGATGGTTGATGTCGAAGGTGATCTCGGGGGCCAGTGAACCCAGTGGATCGTTCGACAGCGCGGCAAGATGGATCACCGCGTCGAAGCCGACGAGATGTGACGCCGTCACGTCGCGGATGTCTGCGTGGATCGACGGAACCTCGGCACTGTCGGGTCCGAGGATGCAGCCGGCGAACAATCCCGAGTCGAGGCCGACGACGTCGTGGCCGGCGGCGAGCAGACACGGAGCCATGACCGAGCCCAGGTAGCCACGGTGTCCGGTGAGGAGCACTCGCATGTCAGGTCCTTCCGAATCGTATGTTCGCCTTCTCGAGAACGAAGGCCTCGGCGTGCAGTCGCCGGCACTGCACACCCCGCAGTCGGGTGACGCCGAGGAACGCTTCTTCGTCGAACCAATCGCGGTCGATCTGGGACGGGTAGTGCTTCAACAGAACCCGGGCCTTTTCCTCCGCGACCGCTCGTATCAGAGGATGGAAGACAGTGGGGTGGGGGGTGTCGGTCTCCCATTTGAGGATCTCGTAGCCCAGCACGAGATGGTCCCGAAACACTGTCGGTACGAGTTCGGCCAGTAGCCGGTGATCCTGGTGGGCATCCCCGCGATGCGGAGCGAACACGATGTCGGGCTCACATCGTCGCCGGAATCCCTCGAGTGCAGTCTTGATCGGCTCCCAGTATCCTGGCGCGTGGCCGTCCGGAACGTCGAGGACGTCGAGTTCGAGGTCGGCACCGGGGCACAGTGCGGTGAGCGCGTGCCGTTCCTCGATCTCTCGCCTGGAGTCGTTGCCCGACAACACCAGGGCACGCACTCGGAGTCCTGGCGAACTGGACGACAGAGTCAGCAGCGTCCCGCCGACGCCGATCGCGATGTCGTCACAGTGTGCGCCGAGAACGGCGATCTCGGCGACCTGCGGGGTATGGAGGTCGAGCATGACTATGACACCGCCTGCGGTTGCTCCCACACCATCCACGGATGGATGCCCTTTGCGTAATTCGCGTCGAGTTCCGCTCGCTCCTTGAAGGTGTCGGCAGGTTTCCAGAAGCCCTCGTGCCGGTATCCGAACAGGCGGCCTTCGCCCGCCAGGGTTTCGCAGACATCCGCCACCAGATCGCCGCCCGGTGGGAGAAGGTCGAAGATCTCGTGGCTGAGGACGAAGTAGCCACCGTTCTCCCAGATCGGTAGCCGACCGACCGGTATGATCTCCTTGACCTCGCCGTTGTCGGCCACGTTCACGCAGTGGAACGAGGACTGCGGCGGAACGACGAGCATCGACGCCGCGGCACCGGATTCGTGGAACTTCGCGACCACGTCGTCGAGGGGAGCGTCGGTCAGGACGTCTGCGTAGTTCGCGAGAAAGTATTCGTCGCCGTCGAGGTGCCGTCGCACGCGGCGCAGTCGTTCACCGATCGCCGATTCCAGACCTGTGTCGACGAACGTGATGGACCAGTCGCTGATGTCGGAATGCAGAAGCTCGATCTTGTTGGCGTGAAGGATGAAGTCGTTGGACTCCGCTTCGCGGTAGTCGAGGAAGAACTCTTTGATGGCCTCGGCGCCGTACCCGAGGCAGAGGATGAACTCCTTGTGCCCGAAGTGGGCGTAGTAGTGCATCACGTGCCACAGCAGGGGCCGGGGGCCGACCATCTGCATCGGCTTGGGGATTGCGTCGCTGCGGTCGTTACGCATGCGCATGCCGTAACCGCCGCAGAACAGGACAACTTTCATGTCGTGAGCCTCCTTGACACGGTGTCCGGCTGGAAACCGGCGCTGTGCAGGGAGGGGAGTGGAAAGACCAGTTCCCCGCCCCACTCTGTGATGTATCGCAGTTGTTCGGTCAGTTCTGCCTCGAGATTCCAGGGCAACGCGAGGACGACGTCGGGGCGATCCTTCTCGATCTGCTTCGGGTCGAGGATCGGAATCCGGGTGCCGGGCGTGAAACGACCGTGCTTGTAGGGATTCCGATCGACCGTATATTCGAGTAGGTCCGGACGAATTCCGCAGTAGTTCAACAGCGTGTTTCCCTTGCCCGGAGCGCCGTAGCCGACGACCGTCCGGTTCTCGGCCCGGCAGTCCAGGAGGAACCCGAGCAACTGCTGTCGTACAGCCCTCACCCGAGGCTCGAGTCCGAGGTAGCCGTCTACGTCGTGCAGGCCGGCCGTCTTCTCCCGGTGCAGCACCTCGGCGACGCGGCGAGTCGGCTCCCGGCCGACGGCGCTGGGACGCGCCCAGATCCGTATCGATCCCCCGTGTGTTTCCAGCAGTTCCACATCGACGACTGTGAGGCCCGCCGTCGCGAGCGCGCGGGTCGCGGACAGCACGGTGTAGTACTGGAAGTGCTCGTGATAAATCGTGTCGAATTGCGCGAGGTGGACCAGATTCAAGGCGTGGTGAACCTCGATGCTCAGCCAGCCGTCGTCTGCGACGAGGGTGCGGAGAGAGCGAGTGAATCCGAGAAGGTCCGGGACGTGCGCGTAGACGTTGTTCGCGACCACGAGTTCCGCGGGGCCGTGCTCCGCTCGAACACGGGCGGCGAGGTCCTCGTCCAGGAACGCGGTGAGAGTGGGAACCCCGCGCTCACGCGCGGCCGCACCGACGTTGTGCGACGGTTCGATTCCGAGACAGCGGATTCCGGCGGCGACGCAGTGTTGCAGCAGGTAGCCGTCGTTGCTCGCAACCTCCACGACCGACGAAGTGTCGTCGAGGCCGAGTCTGTCCGCGGCCGAGGCGACGAACCTCCGCGCGTGCTCGACCCAGGAGTCCGAGAAGGAGGAGTAGTAGGCATAGTCGGTGAAGGTGTCTTCCGGCGTGATCAGTGCAGGAATCTGCAGGAGCAAGCAGTCTTCGCACAGCCGCAGGTGCAGTGGATAGGTTACTTCCGCAGTGTCCAACGCGGCTTCGGTCAGGAAGAGTTCACAAGGCGGGGTCGCGCCCAGGTCCAGGATGCTCCGCATCCGGTCGGAGTCGCACAGTCGGCAGCGCACTGCAGTCTCCCTTCACCCCGGGGAGGTCATGACGTTCCTGTCAGGTATGTCACACCACGGGTCGTCGATCCACTCAATAAACCACACTTCATGTCACCGTTCAAGGCTCAAAACCAACTTCG
The DNA here is from genome assembly GCF_002300195.1 of Rhodococcus sp. ACPA1. Lineage (NCBI taxonomy): Bacteria > Bacillati > Actinomycetota > Actinomycetes > Mycobacteriales > Nocardiaceae > Rhodococcus > Rhodococcus sp. ACPA1. The sequence goes on from NZ_NSDX01000001.1 coordinate 452,745, forward strand.
GGTATGTTAAGTGCGTACAAAACCATTTTTCGGAATTTATCGAATTAGTCCAGGAGGTGGAGTAATTTGTGGCCTCGAAGAGGCGGCTGGCGGCTTCGGGGACCAATGACGCAGACGGTGGATTCCCGACGATGTATTGTGAAAATTCGACCTCCAAAATGCAGGAGGCCGAACATAAATTGTCCTTGTAGGCCATATGTTCCGATGACATCGGAGGGGTGCCCGGTGCCGTTCGTCATTGTCGAACGCGAAGAGACGTTGGTCGCTGGACTGGCTGTGCGCAGCCCCAAGCGGGCGCTGGGGGAAGCGCGCGACAAGGCTCTCGAGAAGACGTGGTCCACCCTCCTCGCGCAGAATGTGGATCGTCCGTTGGCCTCCGCCTACGTCGACCACGCTCCTGAGATCAATTCGTATTACACGCAAATCGTGGGGTACGAGTGCTCCTCGATAGATCAGGTAGGGCGCGGGCACCTGGTATCGCGGATTCCTGCGGGAACCTATGCGAAGTTCTCCTCGGTCGGCACATTCCCTGATCTCTTCGACGCCCTCTGGGGGCAGATTCGAGACGCGGAGGAGTCACAGCAGATTCAACGGTCCTTCACCGGCGATTTCGAGTTCTACCCGCATGCTTTCGGGATCGATCTTTATGTGGCGATAGTGCCACCCGCCACCAGGCAGGGGCAGCAATGAGTTTCGAAATTGTCAAGCGTGAGTCGACTGATTTCGGTGGCCTCGTTCTCCCGCGCATGGAGTTGGGTTCGTCGGCGCATGCGACCGACCTGTTGAAGTTCACCCGCGAGCGCGTCCAGCTGCGCGGCGTCGAGGAACTCACCACCGTCTACGTGGCGGTCCCGGAGCTGGGATGGACGGCCGTGATCGGGTATCGCTGCATCGACCTCGACCACCTCGAGATCGGCGACGTGCTGGTGCGCGTCCCGGCCGGGTATTTCGCCAAGTTCACACCCGACGGGCGGACGTCCGACCCCATCGAAGATGTGTGGATCCAGGCCGAGGTGGCCGAGAAGGAGGGGCGCATCGAGCGCGCTTACGCGGAAGAGGTAGAGGTCTTCCGTCCTCCGAACAACGTCGAGTTGTTCATTTCCCTGACGTAATTCAGGCGCGTTAAATACCGACCTGAAGTTTGTTTCAGTGCCTATTTTCGGCACCACAGGTGACAAATCCGGAGTAAACGCGGAAAATGAGTAGCCGCGGGGCTGTGACCGGGTGTTCGTGTGTCCAGTTCTTGGGGTCTTAACGTAACCCGTGAGTCCCCGGAATTGCCGCACCAACTCCGATGGGAAAGCCAATGCCTGTTGAACAGCTGTCACGTCCGCAGACCGACGTACGGTCGACCGAGACCATATTCGACCGAACTCTGAGTGTCTGGGATCCCCGGTCGGAGTGTCGCTTCGTCGTGGCCCGGCCCTCCGACGAGCCAGCGCTGTGGGATGCATATCTCGAGGGCGCCGTGACCGGCTATCGCAAGTACGGTGCCGAGAAGGCCCTCGAATACCGCCGGATACAGGATGGCGACACCACTGCAATGTTCGTTGTCGCGATCGAGCCGCAGGGCTCCGTCGCGGCGGGCGTCCGAATCCAGGGACCCTATCTTTCCGCAGATCAGGCGCATGCGATCACGGAATGGGGCACCCATCCCGGAGCTCCCGCCGTCCGCCGGATGATCGAGGACCGGTTGCCGTTCGGCGTGTTGGAGGCGAAGGGCGCGTGGGTGTCGGACAGCGCCGGCAGGCGGGGTGAACTCGTCGGCGCACTGGGCCGATTCGCCACCTATTCGATGGATCTGCTCGACGTCCAGTTCATGCTCGCAACCGCGGCAGCCCACGTTCTGGACACGTGGCGGTCCTCCGGCGGGGTGGTGGCCGACCATATTGCTCCTGTGCCTTACCCCGATGACCGCTACGAGACGCGGCTGATGTGGTGGGATCGGAGTAGGCGCAGGGGCCGCGCCGAATCCATGCAGTTGGCCCAACTGTTACTCACGACGTCCCGCTCGACGCCGTCGGCGGACACAGCGACGGGGACGGGAGGAAACGTCGTCCGGCCGATGCGGAGCGTCTCGTGAACGAATCCCGCGGTGACTACACCGCACTGCTGTTCGACGAGGGCCACTCCGGGGACGCGGCGGTACTCGACCGTCTCCGCCGCGACCCCGCGGTGGTCTTCGTCGATCGACTCGAACAGCAGAGGGACACGCTCCGCACTCTTGTTCCCGCGCCCGATCCCTATGTGCTGGACGAGACGCCGGTGTGGGCGTACTACTCGTGGCGACGCACCGTGGTGCGGTTGCTCGGCCCCGCAGCGTTCCGGCTGCTGCGGCTGGACCGTAATCGGAACAAAGTCACCGCACCGGAGCAGGAACGACTCCGCGACGTGACGGTCGGGATCGTCGGGCTGAGCGTCGGCCACGCGGTTGCGCTGGCCCTCACCCTGGAAGGGGCATGCGGCGGCCTGCGGCTCGCGGACTTCGACACCCTCGAACTGTCCAACCTGAACCGGGTTCCCGGCACCGTTCTGGACCTCGGCGTGAACAAGGCAGTGGTCGCCGCCCGCCGTATCGCGGAGATCGACCCCTACGTCACTGTGACGTTGTGGGAGGACGGTCTCGACGTCGAGTCGGTGGCCGAATTCCTGGACGGCACGGACGTGGTGATCGACGAGTGCGACTCGCTGGACGTCAAGGTGTCCCTGCGGAGGGAGGCCCGTCGCCGGGGTCTGCCGGTGCTGATGGCCACCAGCGACAGGGGCCTGCTGGACGTCGAGCGGTTCGACCTCGAACCGGATCGCCCAATCTTCCACGGAGTGATCGGCGACGTCGACGTGGAGTCACTCGCCGGTCTCGGCGCGCGGGACAAGATTCCGCTCGTCCTTCGGATTCTCGACGCCACACAGTTGTCGGCGACGATGGCGGCGTCGCTGGTGGAGGTGGACGAGACCATCTCGACCTGGCCGCAGCTCGGGGGCGAGGTGTTGCTCGGCGGGGCGGAGGTCGCGGCGGCGGTGCGGCGCATCGTGCTCGGACAGCCGCTCGCGTCGGGTCGGTGCCGCATGGATCTGGACGGGCATCTCGATGCCCTCACCGATCCGCCCAGATCGCACGACCTGCCGGAGGCGCCTGCGGATCGTGCGGCGGCCGCAGCCTCGTCCGATGCCGTCGACGCCGTCGTGAATGCCGCGGCTCGCGCGCCTTCCGGCGGCAACGTTCAGCCGTGGGCGATTGCGGCGGACGAGGAGGGGCTGACCATCTCCCTGGCCCCGACGCACACGACGGCCATGGACGTCGGATACCGCGGCAGTTGTGTCGCGATCGGCGCCGCCTTGCACAACGCCCGGATCGCCGCGTCGGCCGCCGGTCTGCTCGGCGCCGTGACAGTCCGCGACGGGGATCTGGGACTTCCCGTCGCCACGATGACGTTCGGCAGCGGAAACGACCGTGAACTCACCGACCGCTACGAGCACATGCTCGACCGGACCACCAACCGCAGGCCGGGCGTGCCCCGGCCGTTGGACGACACGCAGGTAGGGCTTCTCTCGGATGCTGCATCTCGCGAGGGCGCACGCCTCTGCCTGGTGACCGACCGGGACGACATCGCGACGATCGGCGCCATTCTGGCGGAGTCGGATCGCATCCGATTCCTCACTCCTACCCTGCATCGCGAAATGATCGGCGAGTTGCGGTGGCCGCTCCTTGATTCGGTCGAGACCGGCATCGACGTTCGCGCACTGGAACTCGACTCGGCGGAACTGTCGACCCTTGCGCTGTTGCGGAGACCCGACGTCATGGAACGGTTGGGCGCACAGGACGCGGGACAGGCGCTGGGCAAGTCCACTGCGGACCGCGTCGCGTCGAGCTCGGCGATCGCCGCCGTCGCGATCCCGGGCAGCACCCTGCGGGACTATGTGCGCGGCGGCCAAGCGACCGAATGCGTATGGATCTGCGCGCAGGCGCTCGGGCTCGCCGTCCAGCCGATTTCACCGGTATTTCTCTACGGTGTGGAAAGCGCAGAACTCGAACAACTCTCACCACGATATGCGGCACCATTGGAGAGGCTGCGGAAGGAACTGTTCGACGTCGTCGGAGCGAAGGGAGGTGAAGCGCTCGCCCTGGTGTTACGGCTCAGCCATGCGCCGGGCCCCTCGGTTCGGAGCGAGCGCCTCGCCGATCGGGTTCGTAGGCGGATATCGTAAGGACAGGAGGGCCCGTGAACACCGAGAAGCAAACCGAGAAGCTCGAGACCCTGGTGACAACCGTGGCGTCCCGGCTCACGCCTGTCGATGCGGTCTCGTTCAAGCCCGTGGCCACCCGCGTGTTGCAGGATCTTGTGGAGCATTTCGAGGTCGACACCAGCTTCCTCCGGTTCACCGACCACGACATCGCCGCGACGGTCCTGATCGCGGAATACCCACTCCGGCCCTTCATTCCCGACCCCGACCCGCTCGGCGTCGTCTATTTCAAGGACGCCGACTCGACGTTCGCCCAGATCGAGCACCAGAAGGAAGTGGCCATCTTCCGGCCGGAGGTGTCCGGTCCGGATTACAACGAGCGGGTCCGCGAGGCGTCCGGAGTGCCACAGGTGTCGCTCGCGGCCGTTCCGCTGCTGTCCGGTGAGACGACGACGGGCACGCTCGGATTCATCAAGTTCGGCGACCGCGACTGGACGCCGCCGGAGCTCGACGTCCTCAAGGCCATCGCCGCGCTGCTCGCCCAGGTCCAGGCGCGCATCGTCGTCGAAGAGCAGTTGCGCTACTCGGCCGACCACGATTCCCTCACCGGACTCAGTAACCGGCGCGCGCTCTACCACCACCTGGACACGCGCCTCGCCGAGTCCGAACCCGGGCCGGTCGCCATCCTGTTCCTCGACCTGGACCGGCTGAAGCCTCTCAACGACTTCTTCGGTCACGGAGCCGGCGACGGGTTCATCTCCACGATCGCGGACCGGCTCAGATCGAGCAGCGAGGCCGACGACCTCGTCTCCAGGCTGGGCGGCGACGAATTCGTGCTCGTGCTCGGCGGATCGGTCGGTTTGCAGGAGGCGGAGGCGCGGGCGCAGCGCATCCGCGACGTCGTGACCGAGCGGGTGCGTCTCGGCCGCGAGGTCGTCAGTCGCAGTGTCAGCATCGGCGTCGCGGCGGGATATCCGGGTAAGGCGACCACAAGTTCACTTCTCAGCCAGGCGGACCAGGCCGTCATGGTCGCGAAGACCAAGGGCGGTAATGCGATCAGCGTCTTCACGGACGAGATGCAGGAGGAGAGCGAGAAACGCAACATGATCGAGCTCAGTCTGCGTGCGGCCATCGCGGACGAGTCGCTGTTCCTCGAGTACCAGCCCGAGGTCGACCTGCGGACCGGCCGCATCATCGGGGTGGAGGCCCTGGTGCGGTGGAATCACCCGCTGCTCGGGTTGCTGCAGCCGGCGTCGTTCATCGACGTCGCCGAGGCGACGAATGTGGCGGGGGAGCTCGGGCGCTGGGTGATCCGGAAGGCCTGCCGGCAGTGGGCCGACTGGCGGTCGCAGGTTCCCGAATTGGATCTGGATCTCAGCGTCAACGTCTCGCCGGGGCAGTTGGCCGGTCTGGATTTTCTCGACGTCGTTGCCAGTGCGTTGACGGAATTCGACCTTCGGAAGGGCGCGCTGTGTCTGGAGATCACCGAGAACGCTGTGCTCAGTGACCTGACCTGGACGCGTGAAGCGCTCGAAGGGCTGCACGCGATGGATGTCGAGGTCGCGATCGACGACTTCGGCACCGGGTACAGCTCCCTCAGCCACCTCAAGGCGCTGCCGGTCGGGACGCTGAAGATCGACAAGGGCTTCGTGATGAACCTCGACAGCAATGCGGGGGACCGGGCGATCGTGAAGTCCATCATCGGCCTTGCCGAATCGTTCGGCCTGGAGCTCGTCGCGGAGGGCGTCGAGAACGTCGAGTCGGCCCGGCAACTTCTCGACATGGGTTGCCATCGGGCGCAGGGCTTCCTGTTCAGCCGCCCGGTCTCGGCGGAGAAGATCGGCAAGTTGCTGGTCGCGGGAGCGATCGAGGTCGGGCTGTAGGTCGCCCGTGGCATAACAACCATACCGAAAGTTTGGTTTAATTCATTTTAAATAATGCAAGTCATTTGATTGCGGCTATAACAGACTCGGAGTATGTTTTTTAGTAATCAGTTCCGGGGCTCGATCGGATCGACGCCACGGCGGGTGGGTTCCGAGCATGGGTTTGGCCAATGTGCGAATGTGGAAGCGATGTCGAAGCGCTGAGTGTGTCCGAGAGGACCCAGCTCCTCATTAGATCCGAATGTGCACGTGTCCGAACGGGGGCGGGAGTACCGACGATCCCCGGCCGTGCCCTGCCCGAGCCTCCGCCTCGACGACCGGACTGGGAGCGTTCGTACTTTCGCGCTGCGTTCTGCAGCGATCTCCTCTGTGTCTTGGCTGCGGACCTCTTCGTCACCGTCGCCTATCGCCACCTCTCTCTCGGGTCTCTTGGGGCGTGGCAGGGGGGTCTCGCAGTTGCGGTCGCGGTTCTCGTTCTCTCGATGCTCTCCCTGGCTCTGGCGCATGCATGGGATCCACGCGTTCTCGGCAGCGGTGCCGAGGAAGTGCACAGGGTCGGACGAGCGTATGTGTGGGCCATCGCAGTGATGGCTGTCGCCGGGTACGCGCTCGGCACCTCGAACGGGCACTCGTGGGTGTTCGGCGCTCTTCCGCTCGCGGCCGCACTCTCGGTGCTCGGACGCTATGTGCTGAGGCTGGAACTGCGCAGACGCCGGAGATCGGGGGGCAATCTGCGCTCCGTCCTCGTGGCCGGCGACGTCGCGGAAGTGCTCGAATTGATCAAACGAACGCCTGATATCTCCCAGGCCGGGTGGCGCGTCGACGCTATCTGCCTGGCCGATGTGAGACCGGGTGAAGAGCTTCCGCTTGCAATCGAGGGCATTCCGGTGATCGGGACGGAGAAGGACATCGTCGGAATCGCGAGGCTGCATTCCTTCCAGGCGATTGCGGTTCTCCCCTCGAGCGGCTGGACCCCCACTCGAACCGAGCGGCTCAGCTGGGAACTCGAGGGCACCGGAACCGACCTTCTGATCGCGCCCGTGCTCATGGATGTGGTCGGTCCGCGCCTGCATATAGCGCCTGTCGCGGGAGTTCCGTTGATGCAGTTGAGCGCGCCGACGTATTCGGGCCCGGCATGGGTCATCAAGAATGTTCTCGATCGGATCTTCGCTCTCGTTCTCGTCATCGGCATCGCTCCGGTTCTTCTGATGATCGCCTGTGCAATTCGCGCCAGCAGTCGTGGTCCGGCGTTGTTCAAACAGATCCGCGTCGGGCGGGACGGCGCGCTGTTCACGATGTACAAGTTCCGCAGCATGGTGGTGGGTGCCGAAGGGCGACTTCGTGAGCTCGCGGCGTTCGACGAGGGCGCCGGCGTGATGTTCAAGATTCACGACGATCCCCGGGTCACCCGTGTCGGCAAGTTCATTCGCCGCTACTCGCTCGACGAGCTGCCGCAGTTGTTCAATGTCGTGACGGGCAGCATGTCCTTGGTGGGCCCACGTCCACCGCTGGAGTGCGAGGTGGCGCGATACGGCGACGACGGTGCGCGGCGTCGGCTGTTCGTCAAACCGGGACTCACGGGTCTGTGGCAGGTGAGTGGCCGGAGCAACCTCAGCTGGGAGGAGTCGGTGCGTGCCGACCTGCATTACGTCGAGAACTGGAGCCCCACGCTGGATTTGCTGATCCTGTGGAAGACGACGCGCGCAGTGCTTCGGCCGAACGGCGCCTACTGAGGGTGCGTCGACTCCGAGTCGGCCATCGGGTCGCGGGGATGTGGAGGGCGGTCGTCCCTCCGGGACTTGGAGTCGGCCGTTCCGGCAAGACAACGTTACAGACTCAGGGTATGTTTATGCCCACACCGCAGTACCTCTTGTCTCGAATTGCCGGTGTGCGGTAACTTTTCGAAGGGTTTGCTGGAGAGTCGCTGAGTGCGGCTTCCGGTGCAGAGCGTGGGACTGGCGAAGACTGGAGCAGGGGGATCGATGTCTGGTGGTTCTGTCTTGTCGATCCCCGAGTCCCGTATCGGGTGCGACGTGATGACGGTGGGGTATGTGAGAAGCAGCGTCGAGCGGTTCGGTGACCGCTATCTGACGAGAATCTTCACGCCCCACGAATTGGAAACCTGCGAAGGACCTGCGCGGGCCCAGCGACTGGCCGCCCGGTTCGCGGCAAAGGAGGCCGTGGTCAAGGTGTTGCGACCCGGAGACGTCGCCTTGCCGTGGCAGTCCATCGAGATCCGGCGCGAGAGCTGGGGCGGATGCGGAGTGCGCTTGTCCGGCAACGCGTCGGCCCTCGCCGAGCGGCAGGGGCTCGGCGGATTCGACGTCTCGATCTCGCACGAGGCCGACGTCGCGATCGCGATGGTCACCGCGTCCCGGCTCGGCACCCCATCCCATCACCAAGGAGAACGTCACCCATGAGCGAGCAGACCATCCGCAAGGTTCTCGGCGACCACGCCCGGTTGTCCGTCGATGCCGCGAGCATCGCCGTCGGCGCCGATCTCTACGAACTGGGTTTGACGTCGCACGCGAGCGTCAACGTCATGCTGGCGCTGGAGGATTCGTTCGACATCGAGTTTCCCGACGAGCTGCTGCGCAAGAGCACGTTCGCGAGTGTGGATTCCATTCGGGGTGCACTCGTCGAACTCGGAGTGGCATGAGTATCGCCCTCGCGAGCGGCACCGGGATCGAGTCCGCGCAGTCGTGGGGACCGGCGGCGCGAGCCGAGAGGGTCGTGGCCGAGGTGGCCGCGCGCTGGGCCGTCGACGTCGATCGGGACGCACGTTTTCCGCAGGAAGCGATCGACGCGCTCCGGGACCAGCGGTTGCTCTCGTGTGCCGTTCCCGCGGAACTGGGTGGCGAAGGCGCGTCGCTGCGGGAACTGTGCACGATCGCCCGGACCCTCGGGCGTCACTGCGCCGCGACGGCGATGGTGTTCGCGATGCACCAGACCCAGATCCTCTCGCTCGTACGGCATCCGGGTGGCGACGGCGTCTCCGCTTTCCTGCGTGACGCGGTCGCCGGTCGGTACCTGCTGGCATCGGCGACGACGGAACTGGGCATCGGGGGCGACGTCCGGCGCAGCACATGCGCGGTGGAGCAGTCTGGCGGGGTGGTGTCGCTGGTCAAGAATGCCCCCGTGATCTCCTACGGCGAGTACGCCGACGCGATCCTCGCGACCGCGCGGCGCACCCCCGACAGCCCGCCGAGCGACCAGGTGCTCGTCATCTGCCGGCGTGCCGACGTGACGCTCGAGCGCACCGGTGACTGGAACACGCTGGGACTGCGCGGAACCTGCAGCCCCGGTTTCGTGTTGCGTGCCACCACCAGCCCCGACCTCGTCGTCGCCGATCCCTACGCGGAGATCTCGGCGGCGACGATGCTCCCGGTGTCGCATTCGGTGTGGTCGGCCGTGTGGCTCGGCATCGCCGACGCCGCGGTGGAGAAGGCACGCCGGTACGTGCGAGCGGCAGCGCGTAAGCAGCCGGGCGTGGCCTCGCCCGCGGCGTCGCGTCTCGCCGAGGCGGCCGCTGTGCACCAGCAGTTCTCGGACATCGTGTTCGCGGCGGCCCGCCGGTTCGACGACGCCGATGCGGCACCCGCCGGTTCGCCGGAGGCCGAAGTCGCGGGCGGAGTGGGCTATTCGCTGGCGATGAACAACTTGAAGGTGACGGCGTCGACCCTGGTTGTCGACCTCGTCGGCAGGGCCCTGCTGATCTGCGGGATCGCCGGCTACCGGGAAGACACGGAGTACTCGCTCGGCCGGCACCTGCGCGATGCGCACGGGGCGGCCGTCATGGTCAACAACGATCGAATCATGGCCAACTCGGCGCAGATGGCCACGGCATACCGGGGGACGATATGAGCACGGATACAGCAGTGGAGCGGGAAGAGACGAGCGAACTCGAGCGGGCCCGGCGTGCGTTCCGGGCGGAACTGCTGGACGCCGGGCTTCTGGTGGACACGTCGGTTGCCGGCCTCTACGGACGGTCGGGATTGTTCGAGGACATCGTCGACGGCATCGACGCGGTCGTACGGGCAGCAGGGCCGGGCGCGTCCGCGGCCCGATTCCGGTTTCCCCCGGTGTTCCCCCGCACCAGTTTCGAGCGCACCGACTACATCGCGTCGTTCCCCAATCTGACCGGGGCGATCAACACGTTCACCGGCACAAACGCCGAGCACGCCCAACTGCTCGCGGCGCGAGCCGACGGCGAGAGCTGGGACAGGTGGCTCGAACCGGCCGACACCATGCTGGTGTCGGCGGCGTGCCACCCCGCGTACCCGATGTTCACGGGGGTGTTGCCGGACGGCGGTGCGCTGCTCGACGTGTACGGCTACTGCTTCCGGCACGAGCCGGCGTTCGATCCCGCCCGCATGCAGGCGTTCCGGATGCACGAGTTCGTGCGGATCGGCACGGCGGACCAGGCCGCGACGCACCGTGATTCGTGGATCGAGCGCGGGCTCGAGGTGCTGTCCGACCTGTGGCTGGACGCCACGCCGGTGGTCGCGAACGACCCGTTCTTCGGCAGGGTCGGACGCATGCTCGCCGCCAACCAGCGCGAGGAGAACCTCAAGACCGAGCTCACGGTGCGCCTGTACGGCGATCTCGACGAGGGGACCGCCGTCGTCTCGTGCAACTGTCATCAGGACCACTTCGGTGTCACGTTCGACATCGCCACCGCAGACGGCGGCGTCGCCCACAGTGCGTGCGTGGGATTCGGAATGGAACGCATCGCGCTCGCGATGCTGCGGACCCACGGCATCGACCCGTCGCGCTGGCCGAGTGCGGTGAAATCCCGGATGTCGCTGTGACGTCCCGGTTGATCGAGATCTCGCCGGACGGATACGAACCGCACACCATCCACTCCGGCGAGCGGACGTGGACCGAGACCAACTGCTACCTCGACCTGTGGGTGGAGGTACTCCACTCGCTCGGGCTCGATCCGGTGCCCGCCGCCGCGTGCGCGTTCGGGGCCCGGTTCGACGGATCGCAGTGGACATTCCTGAAGTTCAAGCCGGAGGATCTGTTCGCGCTGTACGGGATCGACGTGGGGGAGATGAACGTCTGGCGCCGGGTCCTCGACCACGTCGAGGACAATCTCGCGGCGGGAATGCTGTCGACCGTCGAGGTGGATGCGCACTGGCTCCCGGACACCGTGGGCACCGGTTACCGCGAGGGTCACACCAAGACGACGATCGTCGCGAACTACATCGACCGGGAGGCCGGTGTGCTCGAGTATTTCCACAACAGCGGGTATCACCGGCTGGCCGGTGACGACTTTCGCGGGTTGTTCGGGCTCGACGTCGCCGGATCGGCGACCTTCACCCCCTACGTGGAGCAGGTCCGGTTCGACGGGGACCCGGGGTACCGGCCGGCGCGCTTCGAGGCGGTACTGCGCCATCATCTCGCCACCCGACCGGACGGGAATCCGGTGCGCGATCTCGGTGAGCGGGTGGTCGCCGACGTGCCCTGGATCCGCGACGCGGGCATCGACACCTTTCACCTGTGGACGTTCGGGGTGTTGCGGCAGTGCGGTGCCACCGCGGAATTGGCCGCCGACGTCTGCGAGTACCTCGAGCGCAACGGGTTCGCGGGGGCGGCGGCGTTCGCGCCGGGCTTCCGGGCGGTGGCGCAGGGCGCGAAGAGTGTGCAGTTCCAGATGGCTCGGGCCGCTCGCGGACGCAGTGTCGACCCGTCGGCTCAACTCGACGGCATGGCCGAGGCGTGGGAACGGTCGGTGGGCGGCGTGGCGCGAGTGGTCGGACGCGAGTAGTGGATCTTCTCACCGGTGCTCGGTGGCGGTGTGTGGCAACGGAACCGGGATCGGTCACCGATCCCTCGGGACTGGCTTGTGTGCCGGGTCCGTGGTACCACGCGCAGGTGCCGGGCACCGCGGCAGGCGCGATCCGGGCGATCGACGGCGCTGCGGCGGCGCGCGCGGCGAAGACCGATGCGGTGGACTGGTGGTTCGTCACCGACGTGTGCGGCGACGGACCGGGGCCGTGGCGTCTCGAGTTAGACGGCCTCGCCTCGCATGCGGAGGTGTGGGCCGGTGACGACCTCGTCCTGTCGTCGGAGTCGATGTTCGTGCCGGCCGCGGTCGAACTCGCTTCCCGCCCCGGCACGGTCACGCTGGCGATCCGTTTTCCGTCGCTCGATGCCGCGCTGCGCCGCCGACGGCCACGCGGACGCTGGCGGTCGTCGCTGGTGAGCGCGCAGGGACTGCGCTGGATTCGCACGAGCCTGCTCGGTCGCGCCCCGGTCTTCGGCGGTGTGCCGGCCCCGGTGGGTCCGTGGCGGGCGGCGCGTCTGCACGACGGCGCAGCCCCTGTCCTGTCGGACCGTCACGTGGTCACCACCGTGGAGGGCGGCGCGGGCGTACTGGACCTCGCCGTGCGCGTGCACCGCTCGGCCGGGCCGGCGCCTGTCGTGCGGCTCGGCGACCTCACCGTGGACGGGACAATCGTGGACTCCGGGCCCGGCGCGCAGGAGGTCCGCGCTCACCTGCGCGTCCCCGACGTCCGGTTGTGGTGGCCGCACACCCACGGCATCCCCGTGACGTATCCGCTGAGCGTCGTCCTGGGGGAGCACGTCGTCGACCTGGGTGCGGTCGGATTCCGCACCGTGTGCGCGGCGCGCGGTGACGGCGGATTCCGGCTGTCGGTCAACGGCGTCGACGTGTACTGCCGCGGCGCCGTCTGGACGCCGGTGGATCCGGTCGGGCTGGGCGGCCGGGATCAGACGCGGGCCACTCTCGAGCGGGTGGTCGGGGCCGGCCTGAACATGGTCCGCGTGCCGGGCACGGCGGTGTACGAGGACGCCGCATTCTGGGACGACTGTGCCGAACTCGGTGTCATGGTGTGGCAGGACGCCATGCTGTCGACGTTCGACCCGCCCGACGACCAGCCGTTCCTGGACCTGCTGACCGCGGAGGTCGAGGCGGTGCTGCGGCCGCTGTCCGGTAACCCCGCGCTCACCGTGTTCAGCGGAGGCAGCGAGACCGAACAGCAACCGGCAATGCTCGGACTCGCGGTGCCGCACATGACGGCGGTGCACGACGTGATCCCGGCGGTGGTCGGTAGGACGGCGCCGGGGGTGGTGCCGGTGTCGTCGTCACCGACCTCGCCGCCGGGCGGAGATGCGCTCGCGACCCACGTGGGGACGGGTATCGCGCACTACTTCGGTGTCGGGGGCTACCGGCTTCCGCCGTCCGACGTCCGTCAGGCCCGGGTGCGGTTCGCCGCCGAATGCCTCGCATTCTCGATCCCCCCGTCGGATGCGGCGATCGAGGCCGAGTTCGGCAGCCTCGCGGCGGCCGGCCACCATCCACGGTGGAAGGCGGCCGTGCCGCGGGACAACGGCGCGTCCTGGGACTTCGAGGACGTCCGCGATCACTACGTGCGGACGCTGTTCGGCGAGGAACCGTCGACGGTCCGCTGGAGCGACCCCGAGCGGTACCTCGCCCTCGGTCGCGCCGCCGTCTGCGAGGTGTTCGCGGCGACTCTCGGTTTCTGGCGACGGCCCGATTCGGGATGCGACGGCGCCCTGGTGCTCGCGCTCCGCGACCTCGAACCCGGCGCCGGGTGGGGGCTGCTCGACTCCGACGGCAGGCCCAAGGCGCCGTGGTTCGTGATGCGGCGGATGTCGCTGCCGGTCGCCGTCCTCCTCGCCGAGGACGGACTGGACGGACTGCGGATCGACGCGGTCAACGACTCCGACCACACGGTCGTGGGGGAGTTGCGGGTGCAAGTGCACACCCGCACGGGTGCCCGGGCGTTCGACGTCACCGAACCGGTGACCCTCGCCGGGCACGCGGCCCGCCGGTGGTCGCTCGACACGGTGCTCGGGCGTTTCACCGACGCGACACACGTCCACCGTTTCGGCCCCCGCGGGTACGAGAGCGTGACCGTCACCCTGTCGAGCGAGGACGGTGTCGTCGCCGAGTCCGTGCACCTCGTCGGCGGACCTGCCCGGGCCCTCGAACGCACCGTCGGCCTGACGGCGGTGGCGCGGCAGGCGGCGCCCGGGGACTGGGTCGTCGACGTCGGAACCGACGGCGCCGCCCAGTACGTCCACCTCGAACTCCGCGGCTTCGAACCGGCGGACTCCTGGTTCCACCTGCCGCCCGGCGGAGCGCGAATCGTGCCGGTGCGCAGGACCGGAACAGCGGACGCGGTGACCGGGCACGTGCGGGCGCTGAACTCGGTGGCCGTCACACCGGTCGTGCAGGTCTGCACCTGATACGGACCCCGGTCCGTCCGTGTGCGATATCGACTAGGCTGGCTCAGTCCGCAACTGGCCGCTCGTCCCGGCCCGAGCTGTTCGCCGGCAGTTCGTCATCACTGCTCAGGAGTGCGTCGTTGTCTTCCCCGCTCATCGCTGCCGAGCCCTCGTCCGACACCCCGCTCGCCGGTCTGGCGAAGATCGCGCTGGGCGACGCAGTCATCGCGCAGGTGACCGAGGCGCTCGGGCGGCATCACCTCGACATCGTCGCGCCCGCACCCGCCCGGCCGTTCGTGGCCGCGGCTCTCGCCGAGCGCACCCATCTGCTGCTGGTCACCGCGACCGGTCGCGAGGCCGACGACCTCACCGCCGAACTGCAGGAGATGATCGGCGACGCCGTGGCGCAGTTCCCGTCGTGGGAGACGCTGCCGCACGAACGGCTGTCGCCGAGCGCCGACACGGTCGGTCGCCGCGTGGAGGTGCTCCGCAGACTCGCGCGCCCGGACGACCGCTCGTACGGGGCCCCGCTCCAGGTCATCGTCACCACCGTCCGTTCGCTGGTGCAACCCATGGCCCCCGGTCTCGGTGAGATCGAACCCGTCACGCTGCGCGTGGGTGTCGAGCACGACTTCGACGGGCTGATCCAGCGGCTCGTCGAAATGGCGTACACGCGCGTCGACATGGTGGGCAAGCGCGGCGAGTTCGCCGTCCGCGGCGGCATCCTGGACCTGTTCTCACCCACCGCGGATCATCCCGTGCGCGTCGAATTCTGGGGCGACGAGGTCACCGAGTTGCGCGCGTTCTCCGTCGCGGATCAGAGGTCGCTGCCCGAACTCGACATCGACGCCGTCATCGCCCCGCCGTGCCGCGAACTGCTCCTCACCGAGGACGTCCGCGACCGCGCCGCGCGGCTCGCGGTCGACAACCAGGCCGACGCCGCGCTCGTCGAGATGCTCGACAAGATGTCGGCCGGCATCCCGGTGGAGGGCATGGAGGCACTGCTGCCCGTGCTGCGGCCGGGGCAACTCCAGTTGCTCACCGACGTGCTGCCCGAGAGCGCACACGTGCTGCTGTGCGATCCGGAGAAGATCCGCACGCGCGCCACCGACCTGGTGCGCACCGGTCAGGAGTTCCTCGAGGCGTCGTGGACGGCGGCCTCGATCGGCGGCGCCGTCCCGCTCGACACCTCGGTGCTGAAGGGCGACGGCATCGACCTCGGCGCCTCCGCCTACCGCTCGCTCAGTCAGGTCCGGGAATCCGCGGAGACCACGGGTCTGCCGTGGTGGACGCTGAGCCCGCTCGCGTCCGGCAACGGCGAGGAACTGGAGCTGGCGGTCACGCCGGCACCCCAGGTCCGCGGTTCCGACGACCTGCTGTCGGAACTGTTCGTGAGCCTGCGCGCCCACGTCACCACCGGCGGGCGGGCCGTCCTCGTAGTCGCGGGCGCCGGCACCGCGCATCGCGTGCTCGAGCGTCTGCGCGAGGCCGAGGTGCCCGCGGCGGAACTCGCGCCCGGTACCGAGCCCCCGCGGGGCCAGGTCGGGGTGCTGCGCGGTTCGCTCCACGACGGCCTGGTCTTCCCCGGCGACGCCTCCACCGCCGGACTCGTCATCGTCACGGAGGCCGACCTCACCGGCAACCGGGTGGCCGCGGTCGGCGACGGCAAGAGGCTGCCGGCGAAGCGCCGCAACCAGGTGGACCCACTCGCTCTGACCGCCGGGGACATGGTGGTGCACGACCAGCACGGCATCGGACGATTCGTCGAGATGGTCGAACGCACCATCGGCGGCGCGCGGCGCGAGTACCTCGTGATCGAGTACGCCGCCAGCAAGCGCGGACACCCGGGCGACCGTCTGTTCGTCCCGATGGAGTCGCTCGACCAGCTGTCGCGGTACGTGGGCGGCGAGCTGCCCGCGCTGAGCAAGCTCGGCGGTTCCGACTGGGCCAACACCAAACGCAAGGCGCGCAAGGCGGTTCGTGAGATCGCCGGTGAACTCGTCCAGCTGTACGCGGCGCGGCAGGCCGCACCCGGTCATGCGTTCGGCCCGGACACCCCGTGGCAGAAGGAGATGGAGGACGCCTTCGCGTTCACCGAGACCCACGACCAGCTGACGGTCATCAGCGAGGTCAAGGCCGACATGGAGAAGGCGGTCCCGATGGACCGCGTCGTCATCGGCGACGTCGGCTACGGCAAGACCGAGATCGCGGTGCGGGCGGCGTTCAAGGCCGTGCAGGACGGCAAGCAGGTGGCGGTCCTGGTGCCGACGACCCTCCTCGCTCAGCAGCACCTGCAGACGTTCACCGAGCGCATGGCGGCGTTCCCGGTGACGGTGCGCGGGCTCTCCCGCTTCACGGATGCGGGGGACTCCAAGGAGATCATCGCCGGCATGGCGGACGGCGAGATCGACGTCGTGGTCGGCACGCACCGGCTGCTGCAGACCGGGATCCGGTGGAAGGACCTGGGCCTCGTCATCGTCGACGAGGAACAGCGCTTCGGTGTGGAACACAAGGAGCACATCAAGGCGCTGCGCACCCACGTGGACGTTCTCACGATGTCGGCCACGCCGATCCCGCGAACGCTGGAGATGAGCATGGCGGGCATCCGCGAGATGTCCACGATCCTCACGCCGCCGGAGGAGCGGCACCCCATCCTCACCTATGTCGGCGCGTACGCCGACAAGCAGGTCGCCGCGGCCATCCGACGGGAACTGCTCCGCGACGGGCAGGTGTTCTACGTCCACAACCGGGTCAGCTCGATCGACAAGTCGGCCCAGCGTATCCGCGACCTCGTCCCCGAGGCGCGGGTCGTGGTGGCGCACGGCCAGATGAACGAGGACACGCTCGAGCGGACCGTGCAGGGCTTCTGGGAACGCGACTACGACGTGCTGGTGTGCACCACGATCATCGAGACGGGTCTCGACATCTCCAACGCCAACACGCTCATCGTCGAACGCGCCGATTCCCTCGGCCTGTCGCAGCTGCACCAGTTGCGCGGTCGTGTCGGGCGTAGCCGGGAACGCGGCTACGCGTACTTCCTGTACCCGCCGGAGAAGCCGCTCACGGAGACGGCCTACGACCGCCTCGCGACCATTTCGCAGAACTCCGATCTCGGTGCCGGCATGGCGGTCGCGATGAAGGACCTCGAGATCCGCGGCGCCGGAAACGTGCTGGGCGCCGAGCAGTCCGGTCACGTCGCGGGTGTCGGGTTCGACCTGTACGTGCGGCTGGTGGGGGAGGCGGTCGAGGCGTTCCGGGCGGCCGCCGACGGCAAGCCGATCACGACGGAGGACGCCCCGAAGGAGGTCCGTATTGACCTGCCCGTCGACGCGCACATTCCTCCCGATTACGTCACCAGCGACCGTCTCCGGCTCGAGGGATACCGCAAGCTCGCGGCGGCCACCGAACTCGACGGCATCACGGCCGTGGTCGACGAACTCGTCGACCGGTACGGACCGCTCCCCGAGGAGGTCCGCCGACTGGTTTCGGTGGCCAAGCTGCGCCTGCTGGCCCGCGAGTACGGACTCGAGGAAATCGCCGTGGTCGGGACGCAGCTGAAGATCGCGCCGATGGCCCTGCCCGACTCGAAGCAGTTGCGTCTCAAGCGGATCTACCCGAGCGCGCAGTACCGTGCCACCACCGGGATGGTGCAGCTGCCGCTGCCCCGGGCAGGTTCCGGTGGAATCGGCGCGGAGCGGGTGCGGGACGTGGAGTTGCTGCAGTACATCGCCGATTTCGTGCTCGCGCTGGACGGCAAGGCTGCCGGGTCCGTGGTGATGGAGGCCTGACCGATGACGGTGGTCCTGCTCGACCCGTTGCGGCCCACGACGATCCCGATGCAGGCGGTCGGGGTGGTCGGTGACGGAGTGGAGTTCACCGACGAGGTACCCGAAGCCGTGCGGACGTTGCTGACCGAAGCACCCGGGGCCGCCGTCCTGGTCAGTACCGATCCCGACCATCCGGCCGTGCGCGAGTGGGTCGCGTCGGGGTCCCGGGTCATCGCGGCACCGAAGGTCCCGGGCGACAACCTCGTCGAGGCAGCCGAGGTGATGGACCGATTGTGGAGTTACGGCGGCTGGGAAGTGACGCAGACGCACCGCACCCTGTCGCACTACCTCGTCGAGGAGACGTACGAGGTGCTCGACGCGATCGAGTCGTCCGAACCCGGCGATCTCCGGGAAGAACTCGGAGACCTGCTGCTGCAGGTCCTGTTCCATTCGCGCATCGCGTCGGCGTCGGGCAATTTCGACATCGACGACGTGGCCGCGACCCTGGTGGCCAAGCTCGTGCACCGCAGTCCCCACCTAGGGGAAGACGTCGTCGGGCCGATCGACATCGCGGAGCAGGAACGGGCATGGGAGATCAGGAAGGCGGCGGAGAAGGCGCGGAGTTCGTGCCTCGACGGCGTCGCGATGAGTCAGCCCGCGGCGTCCCTCGCGGCGAAGGTGATCGCCCGCGCGAGCAAGGCCGGCCTGCCGCCCGAACTCGTGCCCGTCGAGCTCGAGTCCGGTCTGGTAGCTGAGGCGGAGGCCGAGACGAGACTCCGGGCGGCGACGCACGCGTTCATCACCCGGATCCGGGTAGCCGAGAATGCGGCGCGTGCACAGGGGAAGTCCTCGCTCGGAGCAGCGGACTGGACGGGTCACTGGCCGTCGTGAGGGCGGCCGTTCCACGCGATCGTTTCGGTTTGCCGAAATGTAACTGAGTTTTAAATCACTTCGCGTTAACTGGTGCGCACGAAACAAACTTGAGATAGGTTTACCCCTGCAAAGAAGACCGATGGTCGAAAACATTGAAGTTTTCTGAACTGCGGGGGTTCGAACGGTCTCTGCTTCCTTTGCACGCTGCACGTGGTGAGGACATCACTCCAGACAAGGGGTGGTCAGTGCTCGCATGGGACGACTGTGATGCTGCCGGGCCATTCGCCCGACGAGGAAAGACGGACAAATGAGCCTGTACACGCCTGATCGCCTGGAACCCTCCGACGGTACCGACGTCGTGGGCGTCGACCAACGCAATGGCGAAGACAACGGTCGCAACGACGGGGACGGGTCGCAGCGGCCGACGGTCACGGTCGTCGTGCCTGCCATGAACGAAGCCAAGAATCTCCCGCACGTTGCCGCGCGGATGCCGGCCGACATCGACGAGATCGTCTTCGTCGACGGACATTCCGTCGACGACACGGTCGAGGTGGCCAAGAGCCTGTGGCCTGACGCCACGGTCGTGACGCAGAGCCGAAAGGGCAAGGGCAATGCCTTGGCCTGCGGTTTCCTCGCCTCCACGTCGGACATCATCGTGATGATCGACGCCGACGGATCCACCGACCCGGCCGAGATCCCGCTGTTCGTCGGGGCTCTCGTGGCAGGCGCGGACTTCGCGAAGGGAACCCGATTCGCCGCCGGCGGAGGAAGCTCGGACATCACGTTCAGCAGAAAGCTCGGCAACAAGGCGTTGAACGCCATCGTCAACCTCAAGTTCGGGGCCTCGTTCAGCGATTTGTGCTACGGCTACAACGCATTCTGGCGCCACCACGTCCCGGTGATGGCATTGCCGTCCGTCGATGCGGCCGAGGCGCAGTGGGGCGACGGCTTCGAGATCGAGACACTCATCAACGTGCGGGTCGCCAACGCGGGCCTGAAGATCACCGAGGTGCCGAGTTTCGAACAGGACCGCATCCACGGCGAGAGCAATCTCAACGCGGTACGTGACGGGCTCCGGGTGCTGCGCACCATCAGGAGCGAGCAACGCACCTCCGCACCTGACGTGTTCCCGGCCCCCGTCTCGCGAGGCTGAGCAACCATGACGGTGTCCACACTCGTGTCCTGCTCCGTCGTGATCTGCGCCTACACCACCGAACGGTGGACCGACCTGTGCGCCGCAGTCGACTCGGTGCTCACGCAGAACGTGCCCGTGCTCGAGGTCCTGGTGGTGATCGACCACTCCGAGGAACTGTTCTCGCGTGCCGAACGGCACTTCGCAGAGCAGACCCGGGTGACCGTGCTGCGTAACTCCGGGTCGAAGGGGCTCTCCGGAGCCCGCAACACGGGCGTGCGCGCGGCGCGCGGCGACATGATCGCGTTCCTCGACGACGATGCGCGCGCCGAACCCGACTGGTACCGGGTGTCCGCCGCCCACTACTCCGACCCCGACGTGCTCGGTGTGGGGGGATTCGCGAGTCCCGTCTGGCCCGCGGACCGCCCCGTGTGGATGCCCGCCGAGTTCGACTGGGTGGTCGGCTGCAGCTACGTCGGCCAGCCGACACGTATCGAGCCCGTGCGGAACTTCATCGGCTGCAACATGTCTCTGCGGCGCACGGTGTTCGACGCCGTCGACGGGTTCAGCGACGGGATCGGCCGGGTCGGGACGACGCCGGTCGGGTGCGAGGAGACCGAACTCTGCATCCGGATCCGCGCCCACCAGCCCACTGCGCAGCTGCTGTTCGACCCCGCGATGAAGGTGGCGCACCGCGTCAGCGACGACCGCACCACGTTCCGCTACTTCCTCTCGCGCTGCTTCCACGAGGGCATGTCGAAAGCGCTGGTCTCCGATCTCGTCGGGGCCGGCGACGCGCTCAGCAGCGAACGGGCGTACACCGCGCGTGTACTCCCGCGAGCCGTCGTCACGGGAATCGCCTCCCCGCGGCACGGCGGACTGGCCCGGGCCGGTGCTGTGGTCGCGGGGCTCACGGCGACCACTGCCGGCTACGTCCGGGGTCTCGTCGGTCTGCGATCGAAGCGGGTGACGGCATGACCGGAACACTCGATCGCCGGATCGACCTCGTGCCCGCTCTCGTGAGCGACGAGGCACCGACGTGGGACGGGGCCGTCTGGGTCGGCGAACTACGCGGTCCCGTCCGAGACGACACCGAATACCGGCTGGAGCGAGCCGAGGGGTATCGGCGTGCCCGGCTGCTCGTGCGAGAAGAGCGCACCCTGTTGGGATTCGTCGAGCTGGACATCGAGGACGGCGGACTCGACGCCGCCGCACTGCGGCGCGCATCGGATGGGCTCCTGCCGGGAGCGGTGGCCGAAAGCGCCGCCGCCACCGACGCATCCGGCCCTTCCATCACCGTGGTGGTGTGCACCCGGGACCGGGTAGACAGCCTGAAGGTCGCCCTGGAATCGATCCTGTCGCTCGACCATCCCGACTACGAGGTGATCGTGGTCGACAACGCATCCCGCACGGATGCCACGCAGCGGTTCGTCACCGAACTCGGCGACCCCCGTGTGCGCGTCGTGACCGAGCCCCGCCCGGGCCTGTCCCGGGCGCGCAATGCGGGCGTCCGCGCGGCGAACACGGAGATCGTCGCCTTCACCGACGACGACGTCGTCGTCGACCCGCACTGGCTCACCGAACTCGTCGCCGGATTCGGCGCCGGTAATGCGGTGGCGTGCGTGTGCGGGATCGTCCCGAGCGGGGAGATCCGCACACCCGCGCAGGCGTACTTCGATCAGCGGGTGGGGTGGGCGAGTTCCTGCGTCCCACGGTTGTTCGACCTCGCGCACCCGCCCGCCGACGTGCCGCTCTTCCCGTTCCAGGTCGGCGTCTACGGCACCGGTGCGAATTTCGCGGTCGATCGGCAGGCCGTGTTCGCGCTGGGTGGTTTCGACGAAGCGCTCGGGGCGGGAGCCCCCACCGACGGTGGCGAAGACCTCGACATGTTCTTCCGCGTACTGCACGCCGGGTGGCAGCTGGCGTACCGGCCCGGGGCTGTCGTGTGGCATCGGCACCGGGCGGACAACGAGGCGCTCGCCGTCCAGGCGCGCGGCTACGGACTCGGACTCGGTGCCTGGCTGGCCAAGATCGCCGTCGACCCCCGCACCGCCTGGCTCGCAGCGCGCATCGCCGTACGGCAGGCGCCGACGTTTCTCCGTCTGTCGCGGAAGATGTCCCGCGTGGCCACCCCTCCGGACGGTCTCGCCGACGACCTTCCCGTGGGGATCGGAACCACCGAGCTGCGGTCCATCGCGCGTGGTCCGTTCGCCTATCTGAAGGCCCGAGTGGAGGGCCGGGATCCGGCACCGCTGAGGGGGTTGACCGATGACGGCCCATCCTGATCTCGCCGGCCGCACAGACGGCACCCGGTTCGCCACCTGGTTCGGACCGGAGGACGCGCCGCTGTTCGGCGTCGTCGATCTTCCCGCGGACGGCCGCTGCCGCGGTGCCGTCGTCCTCTGCCCGCCGATCGGCAAGGAACAGGTCGACGCGTATCGCGGAATGGTGTATCTCGCCCAGCAATTGCGGGCTCGCGGTCTACTGGTGTTGCGGTTCGACTACCGCGGCACCGGTGACTCGCCGGGCGCCCAGGACGATTCCGACGCGGTCGCCGGATGGCTCGAGAGCATCCGGAGGGCCGTCGATTTCGTGCGCAGCTGCGGCATCACGGACGTCGGGCTGGTCGGCCTCCGGGTCGGCGCCCTGCTCGCCGCACAGGTCGCCGCGACGTGCGGTCCGGTGCGGGCCGTGACCTTGTGGGACCCGGTGGTGCGCGGCCGCGCCTACCTGCGCAAGCAGACCGCGCTCCACCGGATGGTGGTCGGTCCCGAGGATGCGGACGATCCGCGAATCACCCTCATCGGTGCGGTGCTCGCACCGGCCGCGGCTACAGCACTGTCGGCGATGACTCTGCGAGCAGCCACCCCGCCGCCGGGCGCGAAGGTCCTGATGGCGTTGCGGGAGAGCGAGGTCGATTCCGTCGGGATGCGTGAGGCCGTCGCGTCCTGGAACGCCGAGAACTTCTCGGTTCACGACTACGAATCGTTCCTCGAGCCGCCGGACTTCGTGGTCCGGATCCCGTTCGGCGACATCGACCGGATCGCCGACTGGATGTCCGCGTCCTTCGGCGACCAGCACACCGGTGCGGCACTCGATCTCCGCACCACCGCCGTCGTGGATCGGACCGTCGACGGCAGGCACGTCGTCGAGACGCTGGGCTTCGCGGGACCATCCGAACTCTTCACGATCCGAACGTCCGTCGCGGCGGAGCGGGGTGCGGCGCCCAACCCTGCGGCACCGACCGTGATCTTCCACGGCACCGCCAACGAGCACCGCGTCGGACCGGTCCGGCTGTGGGCCGAGACGGCGCGCGAACTCGCCGCCCACGGGATCGTCGGCGTCCGCTTCGATCGTCGCGGCACCGGCGACACCGGCACGGTGCAGCGCGGCGAATGCACCACCATCTACACGGACGAATCCCGGGACGACGCCGTCGACATCATCTCCGTCAGCGGTGCGCAGCCCGAATCGGCTGTGCTCGTGGGCATGTGTTCGGGTGCGTGGAACTCGAGCTACGCCGCCCTCCGGCGTCCCGTCCGGGCGGTGGTCCTGGTCAACATGGCGGACTGGACCATCACCCGTCAGGCGTTCGTGAAGCAGTCGACGATGGACGCCGACCGGGGTTCCCTGAAGGGTGCAGCGCTCGCGCTGCTCCACCGGCACGCGGCGACGGCGAAAAGGTACCTGCGGGTGTGGATGCCGTACCGCTGCTGGTTGTGGCTGGGCCGGGCCGGGTTGCTGCAGGTGCCGGAGGTCATGCTCGCTCCGCTGAACGAGCGTGGCGTGCACACCACCGTTCTGCTCTCGCCGATCGACTACGCCGCGTTCGTCGAGAACCAGGGCGAGCGCAGCCTTCGCCGGCTCCGGCGCGCCGGCTGGAACGGACGCCTGGTGACGTACCCGTCCGGCGATCACTCGCTGTACAGCACCGCCCTGCGGGACAGGGTCCTGCGGGACGTCCTCGCCACCACGCTCGGCGAACTGACCGTGGGCCCTGTCGACGACGCCCGTGACGATTCCCGGCCGGAGTTGGTCGGGTAGCCATGGGATCCCCGACAGCGACGCAGTCGCAACTACGCGCGAAGCACCGTGCCGAGCAGCCACCGCGCTCCGCGGGGCGGAATCTGCAGCTCAACTCGATGGCCCTGATGCTGTCGAGTGTCGTCACCGGTGTACTCGGCCTCGCCTTCTGGGGCGCGGCCGCGCGGTTGTTCCCCGCCGATCAGGTGGGCGTGGCGTCCGCTCTCATCTCGACGGCGATCATGCTGTCGACGCTGTCGAATCTCAGCCTCGGCTCGATGTTCGAGCGCTTCCTGCCCGTGGCGGGCCACCGTGCGGGACCGTTGCTGGTCAAGGGTTTCGCCGCCGTGGCCACACTGGCCTTCGTGTCGGCCGTCGGGCTCATCGTCCTCGGTCCGCGGGACACGCTGTTCGAGAACAACCTGGAAATCGCGATCTATCCGGTGTTCGTCGTCGTCCTCGCACTCTTCGCTCTTCAGGACCAGACGGTCTCAGGGCTGGGCGTGGCCCGCTGGGCGGCGTCGAAGAACGTCTTCCACGCGCTGGCCAAACTGCTCGCGGTCGTGGTGCTCGCGGCGTCGGGGTCGGCGCTCGCCATCGTCGCGTCCTGGGGGGTCACCGCGGCGATCGCCGTTGTGGTCGTGTTGACGTCGATGGGCCTGCGCATCCGGTCCGACCCTCGATACCGGCAGGTACCCGCGCTGCCCTCCAACAAGGAACTCGGAGTGTACTTCGGTTCCTCGTACGGCATTTCGGCGCTGGGGGCCATCGCCCCGCTCGTCGTCCCGCTGATCGTCGTCACCCGGGTCGGCACCGCGGCGAACGCGTACTTCGCGGTGACCTGGTCGATCGTCAGCGCCCTCTACATCATGGTGAACCTCATGGTGGGCCCGTTCGTCGCCGAGGCCGCCGCGCATCCGGACAAGATCGTCAGCCTGTCGCGCCGGTTCGTCCGCACCATTGCCGTGGTCGCGGTGGTGGGCGGATTCGGGCTGGCCTTCGTCGCGCCGCCCGCACTCGGATTCATCGGTGACGAATACCGTGCGGAAGGAACGCCTCTGCTCCATCTCGCCGCGGTGTTCGTGCCTCTCACCGTCATCGGCGCCGTCTACGACGGTCTCGCGCGGGTGTACCGCCGGCTGACCCTCGCCGTCGTCACCCAGTGCCTGGCCACGGTGGTCATCATCGTCGGCAGCCTGGTCTTCAGCGCGTCGATCGGGGTCGCGGGTGTGGGCTGGGCGTATCTCGCGGCCGAGACGCTCACCGCCGTGATCCTCGCAGGACCGCTCATCTCGTGGCTCCGCCGACTCCAGAACCGCGCCAAGTGGGAGCGGTGGCTGGCGAAGAAGAGTATGAACCAGAAACCGATGTGGCAGGTGTCCGATGTCGACGCATAGAGCGAGTACCCGCGACCTGATGCGCAGCGGGAGCCGGATGATCACCGCGATCGGTCCCGTCCGACTGCCGAGCATCGGCGAGATCCGGGACACGCTGACCCTGCTCGCGCACGCGGGTGGGCGGCACACCCCGATCGGTCTCGTCCCGGCCGCCGGGTCACGCCGGTGGGAGCACCGACCGCAGGACTTCCTCGGGCAGGTACGGGAACTCGAACCCTGTACCCGGGAGGAGGTGCCGCAGTTGCTGACCCGGCTGGCACGGTCGGGTGCGTCCGCGCACCCACTGAACGTCGCGGTCGCGGGTGATTTCCTCCTGCTCGACATCTCCCACGGACTCGGCGACGGCAGGCTCGCGCTGTCTCTCGTCCGTGCCGTCGCCGGCGGCCGCACCGGGACGCCGGTTCCGGAATGGGCGCGGACCCGAGACAGCGCACTGCCGCTCGCACGCGCCCTGACCCGGACCTTCGCGTCGACCCCCACACGTGTCGCGTCGCTTCTCGAGTCCCGGCCCGCTGCCACACACGGTTCCGGATCGGCCGGGGTGGTCGTGCCGTGGCACCGCGCGCCCACCGCGGTCATCGCGTCCACAGCGTCCGGGACCACCGCAGAACTGCGTCGCTGGCGGGACCGGGAAATGCCCCGGGCGTCGGTGTCGTCGTTGCTGTTTGCAGCCGTCGCGCGGGCAATGCGGAGTCATGGACTGGCTGTCGACGACACGGTCGACGTCCTCTTCGACTGCCGCCGGTACCTTCCCGAGGCTGCGACGGTGAACGGTAACTTCGCTGCTCTGGTGCGCTTCTCACTGTCGGACCCGGGTGATGCCGCCGAGATGAGTGCGGCGATCACGCAGGCCACGGCGTCTGGCCGACCGCTCGCCTCGCTCGCACTCAGCACCGCCACGTTCGGCAGGCGGGTGCGGGCCGGCAGTGCGCACGCGCAGGCCACCCACGTTCCTGCGGACCCCCGGGCGCGGCTCGTGTACTCCGACATGGGAGAGGCCGCACTGCTGGCCGATCTCGACTGGACCGACGAGCCCGGCCGGCGTCTCGTCACCGCACTGAGCGAACCGGCCGACCCTGCATCGATCGTCTTCAACTCGGTGCGCCACGGTTCCGAACTGGACGTGTCGGCGTCGCTGCACGACAACGTCTTCGACCCCGAACTCGTCCGCACCGCACTCGCGGACGCATTGTGCGACCCACTGTCTCTACTGTCTCGAAGGATGTTCTGACCATGCCCTCACACGTCCTCGAGACATCGAAGCGGACTCCGCTGTACCTCACCGTTGCCGTCCTGCAGTTGTTCGTCGTCGAATTCCTCGTCGCCGGCACGTGGCGCGGTCACTACAGCTACTCCGCCAACTTCATCAGTGACCTCGGCGTCCCGTTCTGCGGCACGGACGGAAACGCGCCGTGCAGCAAGACATCACTGCTGATGGACGCGTCGTTCGTGGTGACCGGACTCGCCTACATGGTTGCCGCCGTCCTCTGGCACCGCATCGAACGGGTGCTGCCGCCGGCCCCTGTCGTCTTCCTGGTGGTGGCCGGGATCGGCGGAGTAGTGGTCGGTCTCGCGCCGTCGAACACGCACTGGGAACTGCATTCACTCGGCGCCACGCTGTTCCTCATCTTCGGCAGTCTCTTCACACTGACGACGGCACTCACCGTCTGGCCTCGGATATCCGGGCCGGCAAGGTACCTCGCCCTCGCACTCGGGGTCCTCGGACTGGTGGGGTACTTCTGCTTCACCTACTCCTGGGACCTCGGACTCGGCGTGGGTGGTGTCGAACGGGTCGCGGCCTACTCGGCGATCCTGGGGTTCGTCGTGTGCGTCCACCTCGTGACACAACTGCAGCCGGTTCGACATTCGGCCGTCGTCCGGGTCGGAGACAGTGCCGGTGCATAGGCAGCTGAACCGTCCACGCAGAACCCGCGCCGTGTCTGCGGCCACGGTGTTCCTCGCGCTCGTCTGCATCGGCGCCACCGGGTGGTACGCGTCGAGCGATGTCGCGCAGGCATCGAGGAAGGGCGAGTCTGTGCTCATGTTCGACGATTTCGTCGGGCCCGCCGGAACCGCGCCCGACCCCCGCTACTGGGGACACGCAGTCGGGGGAGGAGGCTGGGGAAACGACGAGGCGCAGGTCTATACGGACGATCCCGTCAATTCCCGGCTCGACGGCGAGGGCAACCTCGTGATCGAAGCCCGTCCCGACGGGTCGGGTTACACGTCCGCCCGGCTTGTCACCCTCGACCGCTTCGCATTCCAGTACGGACGGGCCGAGGCCCGCATCAAGCTGCCGAGCGGACAGGGCCTGCACCCGGCGTTCTGGTTGATGGGCACGGACGTCAACCGTGTGGGCTGGCCGCAGTCGGGGGAGATCGACGTGATCGAGACGATCAACGACGCGGCGTTCTACCACAGTGCGCTGCACGGCCCCTCCGCGGACGGCACGCCCTGGGAAGTGAAAGCGGAAGGCAGCGGGAACATGTCGGAAGATTTTCACGACTACTGGGTGGAGCGGTCGCCGGACCGGGTCACGTTCGGTATCGACGACGCGGTGACCGGCGAGTTCTCGCGTGCCGACCTGGCCCCGGGGCAGGAGTGGGTGTTCGACAAACCGTTCTCCCTGTTGCTGAACGTCGCCGTCGGGGGACGGTGGCCGGGCGACGTCGGAGCCGACACGACGTTTCCCGCCACGATGCTCGTCGACTGGGTGAGGGTCACCGATGAGTGATCTGCTCACTGCGGAGCGCCTCGACACCAGGGCTCCGGAGCTGACCCGGTACTACGACGTCGCCGCGCTGGCCTCGGCGGTCGCGGGACTGACGTCCCTGGCGCCGCTTCCGTCGTCGGTGAGTTCGGTGCTACTGACGGTGTTCGTGTTGGTCGGACCGGGTCTCGCGATCGTGACATGGATGCGGATACCGGTCGCCGCAGCCGTCGCGGCCGTCCCCGTTCTCGGACTGTCCGTGGTGACTGCGGCCACCACCGTCGTGGCCTGGTTCTACCGATGGCCCGCGACGGGTCTGCTGCTGGTGATGGTCCTTGCCGTCGTAGTGTCGGCGCTGCGGCATCGGTGGCACGACACCGGCGCCGAGCCGGTTCGCGCGGTGACCGTGCAGCAGGTGTCGCTGCGTCTGTCGCAATGGTGGCACGTTGCCCGCCGCAACCGGCCCCTGATCCTCGTTGCCGTGGCGCTCGCCGTGTGGGTGGTGGTTCTCTTCGGGCTCGGCTCCACTGCGTACTCACAGTTCGGTCTGCTGTTCGTCGGCAGCGGGCCCGGCCTGGTGGTGTGCGCGCTGATGATGCTCGGTGCGTTCGTCTGGGCTCTTCGCAAGAGGGCTGTCGGGACCGGCGCCGTGGCCGTGCTCGGCGTGATCGTGGTGGAACGGCTCACCCCGACCCTCATCACCGACGTGCCCATCTACGGGTGGACGTACAAGCACCTCGGCGTGGTCGACTACATCCAGCAGTTCCAGACACTGCCGCCCAAGGGCGTCGACATCTACGGCGAGTGGCCGGGCTTCTTCACCGCGTTCGCGTGGTTCGGCGACATCACGTCCGCGGACATGATGTCGATCGCCCACTGGTTCGCGCCGGTGATCCACGTGCTGCTGGCGGTCGTGATCGCCGCGATCGCCCGGCTCCTCGGGTTCGGCATGCGGGTGGCACTGACGGCTGCGATGGTGGCGGAACTCGCCAACTGGGTGGGGCAGGACTACTTCTCGCCGCAGGCCATCGCCCTCGTCATGGCGCTGGGTGTGGTGGCACTGCTGGTGGTGTCGACGGAGCACCGCTCTGCGGCGTACCTGTCGATCCTCGTCTTCGCCGCTCTGGTGCCCACCCACCAGCTGACCCCGTACTGGCTGTTCGGCGTGACAGTGGCCCTGGCGGTGACGCGGAAGATCCGTCCGTGGTGGATCCCGGTTCCCTACTTCGCGATCCTCGTCGCCTATCTCGTTCCCCGGCTGGACATCGTGGCACCGTACGGGCTGCTGTCCGGTTTCAACCCGGTCGACAACGCCGCCAGCAACGTGACCGCCGTCGGCACGTTCGGGAAGATCTTCACCTCCGCCGTGTGCCGTTCCCTGTCAGCGGGCATCATCCTGCTCGCCGTGGTCTGTGCGATCGTCCTCTGGCGTCGCAAGCGTCCCGCCTGGGTCGCGACCGTCATGGCGTTCAGCTCGTTCGCGCTGCTGGCCGGTCAGAGCTACGGCGGTGAGGCGATCTTCCGGGTCTATCTCTACGCCGTGCCCGGGTGCGCGATTCTCATCGCGCCGATCCTCGTGGACGCCCTCACGATCAGGTTCCGGTCCGGATTGCTCCGTCGAGTCGTCCCGCTCGGACTCGCGAGCGGACTGGCGTACGTGACGTTCGCGGGCCTGCAAGGCTATTTCGGGCTGTGGTCGCTGGTCATCGGGTATCAGTCCCAGGTGACGTTCGCAGCGGACATCCTCGCGAACGAGAAGCCGCCGGCGACGATCATGTCGCTCTATCCCGCCGGTCTTCCCACTCGGGTCAGCGCCGACTACATCAAGTTCGCCGTCGTCGACAAGGACTTCGATCAACCTCTGCTGGCCTTGCCCCCGGCCGTGCTGGAGGGCTTCCCGCACGGCGGCCAGATCGAGATGCTCACCGCGGATGCGGCGGAACGCGCCGGCGACACGTATCTCGTGTTCAACACGCAGGGCACTGCCGCCATCCGCTACTACGGCTACCTTCCGGACGAATCCGTCGAGAACTTCGAGGACCAGATGCGGTCCAGCCCGGACTGGTCCGTGTACGCGCAGGACGACAACAGCACGATCTTCCGTTACACGGGGCCGCGCCGGTAACGGCCACGTCGCGTATTCGGTCACGACCGGTCGCGGCGACGCCTAGCATCGGCACATGCGGCGGATGCGCTCGGCCCTGGTCGAGATTGCGTTGACGTGCTCGGTGGCGCTGTGCGCGCTGTCCCTCACCCCGGCTGTTGCCGCCGCCGTGCCCGGCGGTGGAGCCGTCCGGACCGCCTACCCCGGATACACCGTGATCGGCAGCGACGAATTCGACGGACCCGCAAACGCGGCACCCAATCCACTGTTCTGGGGCTACGACCTCGGCGGCGGTGGGTGGGGCAACAACGAGAAGCAGGTGTACACCGACTCCCGGCAGAATTCGCGGCTCGACGGCAACGGTCGCCTCGTCGTCGAGGCCCGCAGAAACGGTGGCGGATTCACGTCGGCTCGACTCGTGACCCGTGGAAAGTTCGAATTCACGTACGGGGTGATCGAGGCACGGATTCAGGTACCGTCCGGTCCGGGAATCCATCCCGCGTTCTGGACGCTCGGAAGCAACATCACCAGAGTCGGGTGGCCTGCCTGCGGCGAGATCGACATCCTCGAAGTGATCGGGGACGGTTCGCGATACCACGCGGGAGTGCACGGCCCGACCGTCGGCGGCGGGCACTGGGAACGCTCGACGGACGGCTCTATCGGTGCGAACCTCAGCGCAGGTTTCCACGATTACGCCCTGATCAAAGCGCCCGGCCGCATCTCGGTGGGCATCGACGGGAACATCGTCGGCACGGTCACCACGGCGGACCTGCGACCCGAGGAGCGCTGGGTGTTCGACGCCCCGGCGTACCTGCTGCTCGATGTGGCCGTCGGCGGGAACTGGCCCGGACCGGTCACGTCGTCGACACGCTTTCCCGCCACCATGCTGGTGGACTGGGTGAGGTTCTCCCATTGACGTCCGGGACGCGCGAGTTTCGGGTGTGAATAGAATCAGCTTCATGGCCGTGTCGAACTCAGAGTGCCGCTGCGGCCACCCATTCGCCGCTCACGAGCACTACCGCAAGGGCACGTCCTGTGCACTGTGCGACTGTCCGCGGTTCCGGCGGCCGCTTCCCCGGTTGATCCGGAAGCTCGTCGGCCGCTGACCGCGATCCGCGCACGTAGTGGTGCGGATCGGGCAGCGATGTCGAACGCTCGTGCTCGCCCGTCGGCCTTACGGTGACGACGGAAACATACTACGGGTATCTTTCTGGACTATATTTCAATACGTGCGTCGTGCAAAGATGGATGTCTGGATACTTTGAATCCAATAATTCACTGACGGCAGGCGGCAGTTCGGGTGGTGACGATGGGACATCGTACAGCCGAGCGGGTGGGGACCTCGTCGAGTGCCCAGGCCGTGTGGAGAGGCGGTCTGTGGGCGATCGCGGTCGCATTCATCGTCCCGTCGCTGCTTTTCGCGGTGGGGTGGTGGTCGGGATGGGATGGAGCGTTCACGACGATCGTGATTGCCGACGTGAGTTTGCTGGTGTTCGCTGTGCTCGCCACTGCGTGTGCCGCCTGGGCTGCCTGGGTAGGGCGGGGCATGGTGCGCCACAGCTGGTCGGCGTTGGCAGGTGGGCTGGCGGCGTGGTCGGTCGGTCAAGCCATCTGGTGCTACTACGTGGTGAAGGAGGGAAGTGATCAGATACCGTTCCCCTCCGCGGCGGCTGCGGCGTATCTGTTGTTTCCGGTCGGCGCATGCGCGGCGTTGTTGCTGTTCCCGGCCGGTGACAGCGGACACTCCCGTACCCGGCTGATTCTGGACGGAATCATCGTGGCCGGTTCACTGTTCGTGGTGTCGTGGGTGAGCGTGCTCGGCCGCGTGTACCACGCGGGGAGCGACACACCGGCCAGCCTCGTGTTGTCCCTCGCCTATCCTGTCGCGGACCTGGTGATTGCGACGATGGCGATTGTGGTGCTGACCCGAGCGGTGGCCGGGCAACGCCTGACCCTGGGATTGCTGTGCATCGGGATCATCCTGATGGCACTGTCTGCCAGCGCAGTCTCCTACCTGACCGCGCTGGGCACCTATCGCAACGGCGGTGTGACCGACCTGGGCTGGGTGGCCGCCTTCGTCGCGATCGGGCTGGCGGCACTGTCGGGCACCCGCACACCGTCACCCGAACCGGTCCCGGTGCAGATTCCGTCCCGGGCACGGTTGTGGTTGCCGTACGTTCCGTTGTTGCTGGCCGTTGCCGTCGGCCTGCAGCGGGAGCTGCCCGGACTGGGCTCCGGCCCGATTCCCGCTGCGATCATGGTCCTGGTGTTCGCCTTGCTGGCACGGCAGTTCATCGTGTTGGCCGAGAACCGGCGGTTGTTGCTCACCGTCGCCCGACAGGCCTTTCGCGACCGACTGACCGGACTGGCGAACCGTGCGTTGTTTCTCGACCGTCTCGACCAGGCAGTGCAACGCCAACGGCGGGAACTGACACCGATCGTGGTGTTGTGTGTGGACCTCGACGATTTCAAAACAGTCAACGACAGCCTCGGCCATCCCGCAGGGGACGAGCTGTTGATCCGCGTTGCCGAACGGCTCACCGGGTGCATGCGGAGCACCGACACCGTAGCCCGGCTCGGAGGTGACGAGTTCGCGGCCCTGGTCGAAGGGAGCGTCGAGGATGCCCTGTCGGCCGCAGATCGGGTGCTGGAGGCATTCATCCCGCCGTTCGTCATCGACGGTGTCGCGCTCTCCATCCGTCCCAGCATCGGGCTGACCATTGCCACCTCCGAGGTCCCCGGCGCGACCACCGAGAGCCTGCTCAAACAGGCAGATTTGGCAATGTACGCGGCCAAACGCTGCGGCGGTGGCTGCCTTCGCAGTTTCACGCCGAATCCGGCCGGCTTCGAGGAGTTCGACGGGCGACCCTATGTCGACCACCACGCCTCCCGCACCATCGACACCCGGCACGGGGAGATCGAGAAACTGCCTCGAGCCGTGGAACCCGCAACAGATCAGACGCTCTCGGGGTGGGGTACCGCAACTGGATTGACGTCGGCACACAGCCGAACACGGCCATTTCGGACCGGCTGGGTGTCGCCACCCGGTCGGTCACGGCGCGGTGTGACGGCGGTGTTCGGGATTCTGCTGATTTGTGCGGTCCTGTACGGGATCTCGATCGCGGTAGGTGATCAGGCCGGCTGGATGGTGCTACACGAGGCGCTCTACGACGGATTGACGCTGTCGGTCGCCTTCGTGGTCGCCGCTCGCGCGTGGTGGGTGCCGGCCGAGCGCCAGGCGTGGTGGCTGATCGCGCTGGGGCTGACAAGCTGGTGCGTGGGCGATGTCGTGGCGATGTCGTGGGTGCCTGAGGGCCAGTCCCCATCGGTGGCCGATCCGCTGAAGTTGGCGTTCTACCCACTCGTCTACACCGGGCTGGTGTTGCTCCTCCGCGCGCGAGCGCGGCGGCTACCGGCAGAGATCTGGTTGGATGCCCTCACCGCCGGGTTGACGCTGGCGGCTCTGGCAGCGGCCCTCGCATTCGGTCCGATCGAGTCGGTGGCGAGCGGGTCACCCGCAGCGGTGATCGTCGGGTTGGCGTACCCGGTGGGAGACGTGCTGCTCCTCGCGCTTGCGGTCGGAGCGCTCGCAGTGCTGGGTTGGCGTGCCGAGCAGCGGTGGGTGCTGCTGGTTGCAGGGTTCATGCTGTTCGCGGTGGCCGACACCGTTTACCTGTTCCGTAGTGCTGACGGCTACGTCGAGGGCACGTGGATCGATGCGCTCCCGCACGCCGCGGTGGTGCTGGTGGCCTTGGCCAGTTGGCGGGCCCCCGGCCGACGGCGATCCAATCAGCTTCCCGGACTGGCTATCTGGGTCCCCCCACTGGTGTGCACCGCTGCGGCGGTGGGCCTCCTGGTGCTCGACCACGATGCGAGGCTGTCGCGGCTCGCGGTGGTTCTGGCCGCGCTCAGCCTGGTCGCGGTCGCGGCCCGATTCGCAGTGACGTTCCGTGAAGTGGTCGTCCTGACCGACAGCCACCGCGAGGCGAGGACCGACGACCTCACGAACCTGGCAAACCGGCGGGCAATCACGGCCGCGTTGACGGCCGAATACTTCGACCATGTGGCACAGCCGGCCGGGCAACCCCACCGCATGGGTCCCGGCATGCTGCTGATGGATCTGGACCGGTTCAAGGAGATCAATGATTCCTTCGGACGGTACGTGGGCGATCAATTGCTGCGCCAGGTCGCGGACCGGCTGGCGCGGTCGGTGCGACCGGGTGATCTGCCGGCCCGGATAGGTGGAGACGCGTTCGCGGTCCTACTCCCGTCAGGGATCGATCTTACGGAAGCCCGTGCGCTGGCTGGTCGTCTCCTCGACGCGTTGCGCGAGCCGTTCCACCTCGATGAGATCACCGTGCACGTCGAGGCGAGCATCGGGATCGCCCTCTGCCCGCAACATTGCGCCAACCCCCAGGACCTTCTTCAGCGCGCCGGGGTGGCGATGTATCGGGCCAAGTGCGACCGCCGCGCGCTCGAGGTGTACGACGCCGCCGAGTACCAACGCAGCATCGAGGAGAGGCAGTCCATCGAGGAGTTGCGCACAGCGATCGCCGGCGACGAGCTCACGTGCTACTACCAACCGAAGGTCAGCGCGTGCGACGGGCAGGTGCACAGCGTCGAGGCTCTCGTTCGATGGGAGCACCCTCGCCACGGCCTACTCCTGCCCGATCAATTCCTTCCTCACGCCGAACAGTCGGGCCTGATGCGCCCACTGACGACGAGAGTGCTGGAGCTTGCCCTGGGTCAAGCGCGCACCTGGCTCGATCGCGGGATATCGCTGACCGTCGCGGTGAACCTGTCGGTCACGAATCTGCTCGACGCAGACCTGGTTGCCGAGATCGACCGGCTCTTGAAGGACTTTCGATTACCCGCCGACGCACTCATCCTCGAGATCACCGAAAGTGTCCTGATGACCGACTACATGCGCGCCAGAAGGGTGGTCGAGGCGCTGCAGGGTCTGGGAATCGGATTGTCGATCGACGACTATGGCACCGGGTGGTCCTCCCTTGCCTATCTGCAGGACCTTGCCGTCGATGAGCTGAAACTCGACCGGGTCTTCGTCGCCCGCCTCGCCAGCGACCCTCGATCCGTCGCGATTGTGCGATCGACCGTGGAGCTCGCGCACAGCCTGGGCGCGTCTCTGGTCGCCGAAGGTGTCGAAGACGAGGAAACCCTGAGGGCCCTGCGTCGATACGGCTGCGACGTCACCCAGGGGCATTACCACGGCCGCCCGCTGCCCCCCGACCAGCTCGACCTTCGGTTGCTCGGCCGGCACCGTTGATGCGATACGACTGTCCGGTGCGTTGATCGGGAGGCTCTACGTGAACAGGCCCTGACCCCAGTACTGCCCCTCGGCGAGGCCGGGCGGGCAGGCGAAGAGGGCGGAACCGACGTGCTGGATGTACTCGTTCATCGCGTCGTTCCTGGACAGGTTGAGCTGCATCGGCACGAACTGTTCCTGTGGGTTGCGGCAGTAGGCGATGAAGAAGAGTCCGGCGTCGAGGTGGCCGAAACCGTCGGAGCCGTCGGTGAAGTTGTATCCGCGACGCAGGATCTGGATGCCGCCGAGTTCCTGAGCGGATGCCAGTCGCACGTGCGCGTCGACGTCGATGACGGGGTCGTGACCCTTCTTGGAATCGAAGTCGAGTTCGTCGAATTCCGCCTTGCCGCTGAGGGGGGCGCCGGTGCCCTTGGACCGTCCGATCACGCGTTCCTGCTCGCCGAGCACGGTGCGGTCCCACTGCTCGATGAGCATGCGGATCCGCCGCGCCACGAGGTACGCGCCGCCGCCCATCCACGCCTGGTCGTCGTCGGACGCCACCCACACGTGCTGGTCGAGGACGCCGGGTTCCTCGGCCTTGATGTTGTTCGTTCCGTCCTTGAACCCGAACAGGTTTCGCGGCGTGTCCTGGGTGGTCGACGTCGACGAGGTGCGGCCGAACCCCAGCTGCGACCACCGGACGGAGGCCGTCCCGAACGCGACGCGCGCCAGGTTGCGGATGGCGTGCACGGCCACCTGCGGGTCGTTGGCGCACGCCTGGATCGCGATGTCGCCGCCGCTGCGCGCCGGATCCAGGTTGTCCGCCCGGAAGTGCGGAAGCTCTTCGAGCGCCGCGGGTTTCTTGGACGCGAACCCGAAGCGGTCGTCGAACAGCGAGGGCCCGAACCCGATGGTGAGCGTCAGCTGGGACGCCGGCAGGCCGAGCGCCTCCCCGGTGTCGCTGGGCGGAACGTAGGCTCCGTCGCCGATGGCACCGTCCGGGGTGGCCTCCTCGCCCGCGGTCATCCGCTGGGCCATCTCGGTCCACTTCTTCAGCAGTGCTTCGAGTTCCTCACGGGACTTCGTGGTGACGTCGAACGCCACGAAGTGCATCCGGTCCTGCGCGGGTGTCACGATGCCCGCCTGGTGTTCACCTCGGAAGGCGACGACGTCGGCGTGCGAGAGCGGCGGTTCGGCGGCGGTGGCACGCCCGACCAGTGCGCCGGCGCCGGCGAGGGCGGCTCCCGCCCCGACGGCGCCGAACAGACGTCGTCGGGACACTCCCTTGCGCTCGTCCACCGAGGTGGTCGTGTCGGTCGTACCGGTCGGATCAGTCATGATTATGCGCCTGCTACCACGCCCTGGACCTGGCTGACCTCGGCCGAGAGGGCGTCGATCTTGCGCGACAGTTCCTGGCGCTGTTGTTCGTTGACAGTGTCGTAGAAGACGAACCCGTCACCCTGGCGGTATTGAGCGAGTTCGGCATCGAGGTCCGCGAAACGCTGGGTGATGTTCGCGGCCAGTTCGGGATTGCGTTCGTCGATGATCGGCTGCAGTGCGGCGACCGCGGCCTGCGAGCCGTCGACGTTGGCCTGGAAGTCCCACAGGTCGGTGTGCGAGAAGATGTCTTCCTCACCGGTGATCTTCGACGTCGAGATCTCGTCGAGCAGTCCCTGCGCGTCGCCGGCGATCTTGGTGGGATCGATCGTGTAGTCCTCGGCGTTCACCTGGTCGGCGAGGTACTGGACGTCGACGACGAGTTGGTCGGCGATCGCGTTGGTGTCGGGCTGGGGACCGGTGACCCACAGATCCTTCTCGAGCCGGTGGAAGCCCGTCCATTCCTGCCCGGGTTCGAGGTCGGCCTCCCGCAGGTCGAGCTTGGGGTCGAGTTCGCCGAAGCTCTCCGCCTCGGGCTCGATGCGCTCGTAGTAGGTGCGGGAGACGGGGAAGAGTGCCTTGGCCTGATCGATGTTGCCGGCCTTGACGGCGTCGACGAACTGCTGCGTGGTGTCCTGCAGGGCCACGACCTGACTGCGGATGTAGCGGCGGTAGCCGTCGGCGGCCTCGGCGAGCTGTCCGCTCTCGTCGGAGGCGCTCATCGAGTCTCCGGTGACGGTGAACTCCTGGCGGATGCCGTCGCCGACCATGCCGGGCTTGCATGCGAGCTGGTAGGTGCCGGCGTCGGGCAGCGACACGATGAGCTGGCGGGTGAGGCCGGGACCGATGTTCTCGACCTCGCCCATCGCCCGGTCGCCCTCGGCGAATACGTAGAACTCGGTGACCTTGGTGCCGTTGTTCGTGACCTGGAACGTGCTGTTCCCGGTGGTCCCGGAGTCGGCGCTGACGTCACACGTGTCGTCGCTCGCGGTGACGGTGATGTCGTCGGTGCTCGCGGTCGACTTCTCGGTGCAGCCGGCGAGCGCCAGCGGCAGTACGGCGACCGAGGCGAGGGCGAAGGTGGTTCGGCGCGTGGTCTTCATGGGCGGAAGGTGCCTTTCATGAAACGGTCTCGTCGGGGGTGGGGGAGGCGGTGCGCTCGGGTGCCGCGGGGGCCGGTGTGGGTGCGGCGACGGGCCGGAGGAACAGGAAGAGGACCACGACGACGTACACGACCCAGGCGACGGCCTGCAGGACCGTCGGGTCGGGCCGGAAGTTGAAGATGCCGGCCAGGACGGTGCCGTACCAGCTGGACGCGTCGTAGCCGTCCGAGATGTCGAAGGCGAGTGCCGAGCCGCCGGGCAGGACTCCGCCGATCTGCAGGGCATGAATGCCGTACCCGAGGATTCCGGCGGCGACGATGATCAGGAAGATGCCGGTGTACTTGAAGAACTTCGCGAAGTCGAGCCGGACGGCGCCGAAGTACAACAGGACCGTCAATATCGCGGCGGCGACGATACCGAGCAGGAGGCCGACGAGAGGCCAGGCGCTACCTGCTGTGTTCTCGGCGTACCCGACCATCAGGAGCGCCGTCTCGACGCCTTCCCGGCCGACGGCGAAGAACGCAAGGGTGAGCACCGCGATGGGCCCCGCGACCAATGCTTTCTCCATGCCCGCCTTGAGGTCGTGGGAGATGGTCCGCGCGGCCTTGCGCATCCACAGCACCATGACGGTGACGATCGCGACCGCGACGAGGGACGCGACGCCGGCGATGACCTCCGCGGTGAGTCCGGTGACGGTGGACGTTCCGTAATGGATGACGAGGAAGATCGCGGCCACCATCGCGACGGCGATACCGACGCCGAGCCAGACCCACTTGAGTGCGTCCTTGCGCTCCGCTTTCACGAGGAACGCGGCAAGGATCATGACGACGATGCCTGCCTCGAGGCCCTCGCGCAGACCGATCAATCCACTGCCGAACAGCTGTGTGGCGATCGACGGCGCGGTCCCTGCGGCGAGGACTGACATGCACACTCCTGGGCGAGGCGGGGTCGAGCCGAGTGGTCCGCAAGGTTGGGTAGGCAACCTTGCAGTAGGCAAGGCGAACCTTAGCCCTGAAGAAAAACATACACCGCGCCTGCTAATCCGAAGAAGCCCTCACCAGCACTTTTACAACCCTTTACCTTTGGTGTGTTGCCTTGCCGCGACCCGGCGCGGTGCGGGTGCCGTCCCGCGTGGCCGGGATCGACGAGTTTCGTGTGGATGATGGAGACGTGAACCGATATCCCGCGCGGCCGAAACGTCGTTCCCGATGGCCCGGACCGCTGTTCGCTCTTCTCGCGGCGACGGTGGTCGTGGTTCTCGCCTACGGCGCATGCTCGCGGGAGCAGCAACCGAGGATCGCGATTCCGGAAGGCATCCCACCCGGGCCCGGCGCGGCGACCCCGCCGATCGACATCAACGCACCCGGGCGTTCGGCGGATCAGCTGCACGGATGGTCCGCCGGGCTGGCCGACTCGATCGGCGTCGGGAGTACCGCGCTCGAGGCGTACGGCTACGCGGCGACGGTGATGGCCGAGACGAAGCCGGAATGCGGAATCGGGTGGACCACCCTCGCCGGAATCGCGAGTGTGGAGAGCCGGCACGGCACCCACGC
This sequence comes from Rhodococcus sp. ACPA1, assembly GCF_002300195.1. Taxonomy (NCBI): domain Bacteria; kingdom Bacillati; phylum Actinomycetota; class Actinomycetes; order Mycobacteriales; family Nocardiaceae; genus Rhodococcus; species Rhodococcus sp. ACPA1. Next base: position 492,332 of record NZ_NSDX01000001.1, read on the forward strand.
CGGTTCGGCGGTCGGGCCCACCGGGCAGGTGACGCCCGAGATCCGGGGTATCCCCCTCGACGGGGGACCTGGTGTCGCCGAAATCCCCGACACCGACGGCGGGGCGATGGACGGTGACCCGGTGCACGACCGCGCGATGGGTCCACTGCAGTTCATTCCCGAGACCTGGAAGCGGTGGGGGGTCGACGCGAACGGTGACGGCGTGGCCGACGCCGACAACATCGACGACGCGGCGCTGACCGCCGCCCGCTACCTGTGCGAGCGTGGCGGCGACCTCACCGCTGCGGAGGGCTGGCAGTCGGCGCTGATGGCCTACAACCTGTCGGGGGAGTACCTCACGCTGGTACGCGACCGGGCGTCCGCCTACTCGGTCGGGGTTCGCCCGTAATCCTTCCACCACCACTTTGTGACGTGATCGGCGCCACATCGATGGGTGTCGTGCGGACGGCTCGCCGTCCGCGGGGCGCGCCATCCCGCGCCGGTTTCGGTGTGCCGTTACGCTGTGTGCTGGCACGATCTGGTGTCCCTGGCACGATCGGACCGGTCGATGCACAGTGCGAAGCCCATATAAGGAGAATCAGCAAGTGTCCATCATTGAGCAGGTCGGAGCCCGTGAGATCCTCGATTCCCGTGGTAACCCCACGGTGGAGGTCGAGGTGCTGCTCGACGACGGAAGTTTCGCTCGCGCCGCGGTCCCGTCGGGTGCATCGACCGGTGAGCACGAGGCCGTCGAATTGCGTGACGGTGGCGACCGGTATGGCGGCAAGGGTGTCGAGAAGGCCGTCGAGGCCGTCCTGAGCGAGATCGCTCCGGCCATCATCGGGATCGACGCCACCGAGCAGCGGACCGTCGACCAGGCCCTGCTGGACGCCGACGGCACCCCGGACAAGTCGCGTCTGGGCGCCAACGCGCTCCTGGGTGCGTCGCTGGCGGTGGCCCGCGCGGCCGCCGAGTCGTCGGGTCTGGATCTCTTCCGTTACGTCGGTGGCCCCAACGCCCACGTCCTTCCCGTCCCGATGATGAACATCCTCAACGGAGGTGCGCACGCCGACACCGGTGTCGACGTCCAGGAGTTCATGGTCGCCCCGATCGGTGCCGCCACGTTCAAGGAGTCGCTGCGCTGGGGCGCCGAGGTGTACCACGCCCTCAAGTCGGTGCTGAAGGAGAAGGGCCTGGCCACCGGTCTCGGTGACGAGGGCGGCTTCGCCCCCGACGTCGCGGGCACCAAGGAAGCACTGGACCTGATCAGCGTCGCCATCGGCAAGACGGGCCTGGTCCTGGGCACCGACGTGGCGCTGGCACTCGACGTCGCCGCCACCGAGTTCTACACCGACGGCACCGGCTACAAGTTCGAGGGCAGCAACCGGACCGCGGCCGAGATGTCGGCGTTCTACGCCGAGCTGGTCGATGCCTACCCGATCGTGTCCATCGAGGACCCGCTGGACGAGGACGACTGGGACGGCTGGGTCGCCCTGACCGATCAGATCGGCAACAAGGTCCAGCTCGTCGGTGACGACCTGTTCGTCACCAATCCGGAGCGTCTGGAAGAGGGCATCGTCAAGGGTGCCGCGAACGCTTTGCTGGTGAAGGTCAACCAGATCGGCACGCTGACCGAGACCCTCGACGCCGTCGACCTCGCGCACCGAAACGGCTACAAGACGATGATGAGCCACCGGTCCGGTGAGACCGAGGACACCACCATCGCCGACCTCGCGGTCGCCGTGGGCAGCGGTCAGATCAAGACCGGTGCCCCCGCACGCAGCGAGCGCGTCGCCAAGTACAACCAGCTGCTGCGCATCGAGGAGAACCTGGGCGACGCCGCCCGCTACGCCGGCGAGGTCGCGTTCCCGCGGTTCGCGTTCGAAGGCTGACGTTCGACAGTCGAGTAAGGGGTGTTGGGGTAGGTGGCACAGCGCGGCAGGCCGCGGTCGTCCGGAGCAAGTCCGGGCGGCCGCGGCTCCGGGCGGGGTGAACGGGTCCGCGGAAACCGGGCGGACGGCGCGCCGGGCGGAGCGCGGCGCCCCCGCACCACCAAGTCGACGACGCCGGGGCAGGCCGACGGCAAGCCGGACGCCGTCGACGGCGCCGACACAGGCAAGGTGCTTCCCGGTCGCGCCCGCCCGAGACGGGTGGGTGCGACCGGGGCCGCCCGCACAATTCGCTCCGAGCACACGATCCTCGGACTGTCGACGGGCCGGGCGCTCGTCCTCGTCATGGTCGTGCTGCTTCTCGCGCTCACCCTCGCGGTTCCGCTGCGCAACTACCTCACCCAGCGTGGGGAAGCGGATCGTATTGCGGCGGAACAGGTTCAGCTCGAAAAGGATCTGCAGGAACTGCGGATACTCGAGGAGCGCTACTCCGACCCCGCCTACATCGAGGCGCAGGCACGCGGCCGGCTCCGGTGGGTGAAGCCCGGCGACACCCCGTTCCAGGTGCAGCTGCCCGGCGACTACAAGGAGCCGGAGAAGCCGGAGGAGAAGGACGCCGAGATGGCAGGCCCCTGGTACTCCGACCTGTGGAAGACCATTTCAGAACCGCCGGCCGCGCCCGAGGTGCAGCCGGCACCGGCTCCGGCGCCCCCCGTGGTGCCGCCGCCCGTACCGCCAGAACCAGGAGAACCCACCGGGTGACCACTTCGTCCGACCCGTCCAATCCCGTGCCGCAGGAAGACCTCGACGCCGTCGCCGCCCAGCTGGGCCGCGAACCGCGTGGAGTGCTCGAGATCGCGTACCGCAGTCCCGACGGCACGCCCGGCGTCGTGAAGACCGCGCCCAAACTTCCGGACGGAACACCGTTCCCGACGCTGTACTACCTGACCGATCCGCGACTGACTGCGGAGGCCAGCCGGCAGGAGTCCGCGGGGGTGATGCGTGAGATGACCGAGCGTCTCGGGCAGGACCCGGAACTCGCGGCCGCGTACCTGCGCGCCCACCAGTCGTATCTCGCCGAGCGTGACGCCATCGAGCCGCTGGGAACGGACTTCACCGGCGGCGGAATGCCCGAGCGCGTCAAATGCCTGCACGTGCTGATGGCCCACTCGCTGGCGAAGGGACCGGGCGTCAACCCGCTGGGCGACGAATCGGTGGCCCTCGCCGCGTCCGCGGCAGGCGGAAAGCTGAGGGGCACCGCGATTCCCGCGGACTGGCCCGGCATCGACGACGTCGAAAGTCCCGAGCAGTGACCCGCGTCGCCGCCGTCGACTGCGGCACGAACTCCATCCGCCTGCTCGTCGCCGACGTCGACGAGCAGGGCACACTGCACGACGTGTGTCGCGAGATGCGCGTCGTCCGGCTGGGACAGGGCGTGGACGCCACCGGCCGCCTGGCGCCCGAGGCCATCGAACGCACCCGGGTCGCGTTGAGCGAGTACGCCGGAATGATCGCCGACGCCGGCGCCACCGCAGTCCGCATGGTCGCCACATCCGCCACCCGCGACGCGTCCAATCGGGAGGACTTCTTCTCGATGACCCGCGAGGTGCTGGGCGCCGTCATCCCCGGCGCCGGGGCCGAAGTCATCACCGGCGACGAGGAAGCACGGCTGTCGTTCAACGGCGCGGTCGGGGAACTCGATCCGTCGCAGGGACCCTTCGTGGTCGTGGACCTCGGCGGCGGTTCCACCGAAGTGGTCCTGGGCGACGAATCCGGCGTCCACGCCGCCTTCTCCACCGACATCGGATGCGTGCGCATCACGGAGCGCTGCCTCCACGACGATCCGCCGACACCCGCACAGGTCGAGGAGGCCCGCGCGTTCGCGCAGGAACGCCTGGACGAGGCGTTCGCGCATGTCCCCGTCGAACAGGCCCACACCTGGGTGGGCGTCGCCGGAACGATGACCACCATCGCCGCGCTCGCCGAAGAACTGCCCGAGTACGACGCCGAGCAGGTGCACCTGTCCCGCATCCCGATGCCCCGGCTGCGCGAGGTCTGCGACTCGCTGATCGCCATGACCCACACCGAGCGGGCCGCCCTCGGCCCGATGCACCCGGGGCGGGTCGACGTCATCGGCGGCGGCGCGATCGTGACCCTGACACTGGCCGACGCATTCGAGAAGAAGGCGGGCATCGACCAACTCGTCGTCAGCGAACACGACATCCTCGACGGAATCGCATTGTCGATCGCCTGAGCTAGTGTGATCTGCGCACGGTCGCCGAGCGACACCCTCGGCGGCCGGTGGCCCCTATAGCCCAATTGGCAGAGGCAGCGGACTTAAAATCCGCACAGTGTCGGTTCGAGTCCGACTGGGGGCACCACCATGCAGGCGTGCTTCAGCGGCGGGTCAGGACGTTCGGACGAGTTCCGCCCGCATCTGGGTGAACAGGAACAGTCCGGTGCGTCCCGAGATCTGCTCGTACGCGCGCACGACGTCGTCGATGAACTCCGGCACGGCTGCGTCGTCGAGGTGCGTGGTCCAGTCGGTGGATCCGACGGTGCACCACCGCGCGAATTCCTCCCGGGAACCGAAATCCCATTCGACGTCGCGCACGACGAGGTCGGTGGTGTCGAGTCCTGCCACCCTCGCGATGTCGCGGAACTTTTCCGGTTGGATGTGGATGAACGGCGCCGAGAAGTCGGTGAAGTACTCCGCCCATCGCGGGCGCGCCGCCACGGCCATCAAGACGTCTTCGACACTGGTCCGCGGGCCGGCGCACACGATCTGGATGATCACCCGTCCGCCGTCCACGACGCTGCGGGCGATTCCGGCCAATGCCACCTGCAGGTCGGGGACCCAGTGCAGCGCGTTGAACGACACCGCGACGTCGAACTCGCCGTCGAACGGAAGGTCGCGTGCGTCGGCGATACGGAACTCGGCGCGGGTGCCGTCCGGCACGGCTCTGGATTGGGCCTTCGCGATCATCCGCGGCGATGCGTCCACTCCGACCACCGAACCGCCGGGAAGCCGTTCCGCGATCCGGAGCGTGACGAATCCGTCGCCGCATCCCACGTCGAGCACCCGTTCATTGCCCGTGAGGGCGAGTTCCGCGATCGACTTCTCCGCGACGGCGCGCTGGAGGGCGCCGACGTCGGCGTAGCCCTCGCCGTCCCAATCGACCATGACGGCCGAGCCCGGCCTACCTCAGGCGCCCTGGTGGTGCGGGCTCGAGTGTGCGCCGCCCCCGGCCCGCGCGATGGACGCGCGGACGCGGGCCGTGGCCTGCCAGATCTGGGTGCTGTCGTGGACGCTGATGACCGGTATGCCCTGTTCGCGGGCATTCTGAACGGTCAGCGCGTCCTGGGATGAGCCGACCCCGTCGAGGACGTCCTCGGTGACGATCGCGCAGAGCGCGGGGCCGTCCATCTTCCGGACGGGCTCGAGTCCGTGGACCACCATCCACTGCTTGACCATCGCCCAGTGCGACACCTCTTTGTACCGCGTGGGGTTGCCGATGAAGAGAACCCGACGGGAGCGGCGGGCGCGAGCGATATCGATGTGCGTGACGGTAGCCATGGCGGAGGGTTCCTGTCCGTTGCGGGATTCCGTACTGTCAATCCCCGCTCGCAGCGGTTTCGTTACGCGTCGGTCCAAGAAGTTCGCCATTCCCGCGTACGTGAGTGAGAAAGAGTGCTCGAACACGCTTTGCCGCTCACGTACGCACGGTCCGTCAGCTGCCGAACGGGCTACCGGACGAGCCTCCGCCGCCCGGCCCGGATGTCTCGGTGACGGTGACGATGGTGGGTTCGACGGTGCCGTTGGTCAGCGGCGGGATGCTTCCCCACTGCTCGAACGACGGCACGCTCGAGCAAGTCCATTGCACCGTGTATTCGCCGGGGTCGAGGGTGGCCGTGAGCTCGCCGTCGTCTCCGCCCAACACGGTGGTCGGGCCCACGGTGGCGACCGAGACGGTTCCGTCGACGGACCGGACGTCCATCACGCACACCACTGCCCCGGGGGCGGCGTACCGGACGTCCATCACCACGACATTCCCATCGACGCCGATACCGACCGTGAGGTCTTCGGGTGCCGCGGACGCGGTGGGTGCGGCGAGTAGACCCGCGCCGGCGACAGCGGCGGCGATACCTACGGTTCGTGCAATCGTTACCTTCATCGGTGCATCCTTCCGGACTTCTTTGTTACCGGTTGATACGAGGCAGGAGCCACCCGGGAGTATCGCACCTCGAACCCTCATCTGCTGGGATGTGGAAGGTGGAACACTTGCTGGTCTGGGAGTTCAGCGTGTCGATCCGACACCTGGTGCATCGAAGGAGACGGCGAAGTGCTCGGACGGAAGAACTACACGAAGGACGAAATCGATCACGCCGAGGCGTCCGTCGCGGAGCAGGTCGCCGCGTACACGTCGCTGACGGGGGCGATTGCGGGCGAGGTCACGGGCGAGAAGGTTTTCGCCGCCCTCGAGGACTTCGAGCCGCTGTTCTTCGCCAACATGGTCCTGGTGCTGGACCGTTACTTCGTCCACCGGATCCGGGCGGTGACGGGCAAGGACGGGAACCCGCTCAACGAAGTCGAGATCATCGCGGACTCGTTGATGAGCAATGACGGCGTCCTGCGCGGCATCAGCGTCCTGAAGTATGTCTCCGACCAGTCCGTTCTGAAGCTGGAGATCGGCGACCGGATCCGCGTGAGCGCCGACGAATTCGAGCGGCTGTCGGCGGCGTTCTTCGCGGAACTGCGGTCACGGTTCCTGGCATGAGTGTCTGGTTCACGTCCGATCTGCACCTTCGTCACGCACGGCTGGTGGAGATCCGGGGCTTCGAAACGGAGATCGACGCGCACGACCAATCCATCCTCGACGCGCTGGGCGCCGCCGTCGGGAGCGGCGATCAACTCTGGATACTCGGCGACATCACCGTCGGAGGTAAGGCCGCCGAGGACTGGGCGCTGCGCGCACTCGACGAGTTCGCGCGGAAGCGGAACGTCGAAATGCATCTGATCCCCGGCAATCACGACTCGTGTCACCCGATGGCGAACCGCAACAGCCACATCCGGCAACGGGTGTTCCTGGAGACGTTCGCATCGGTGCAGTTGTTCGCGCGGCGCAAGATCGCGGGCGTGACGGTGCTGCTCTCCCATTTCCCGTACGTCGGCGACCACACCGCGGAGGACCGGGGCGTGACGTACCGGTTGCAGGACGAGGGAGACTGGTTGCTGCACGGGCACACTCACCAGGACGGCGTGCTCGACCCGTCCGTGCACCCGCGGCAGATCCACGTGGGCTGGGACAGTTGGCGCAGGCCCGTGCACGTCGACGAGATCGGGGAGATCATCGGATCGGACGCGTCGACCCGGTGACCGGTGTGGCGTCGGCGCGGTATCTGCCGGGCGTCGATCCGTGCGTGTTCTTGAACAGCCGGGAGAAGTGGGCGGCCTCGGCGAAACCCCAGCGGGCACCGATGGCCGAGACGGGCAGATCGCGGTAACGGGGGTCGGCGAGATCGCGTCGGCACTGCTCGAGACGGCGGCGTCGGATCCATCCGCTCACCGTGTCGCCGTCGGCCTCGAAGATCTTCTGCAGGTGCCGCACCGAGATGTGATGCGCGGTGGCGATCGAGTGGAGATCCAGCTCCCGGTCGGCGAGCCGCTCGTCGATGAAGGCGGTGACCCGAACTCGCAGTGCGTTCCCGCGCGACTGCTGGATCAGCCCGTCGGCGAGGTGGAGTTGCTCCGCGAAAGCGGCCGCGACCAGATCGAGGACGGCGTCGCCGAGGTGGACCGCGACGGTGGGGGAGGCGTCGGCGATCTGCTCGCCGAGCCCGCGCAACAGCGGGGTGACGACGGCACCGAGCCCCCGGCCGCCCGGCACCCGGCGCGCGGTGAGCTGGGCGATGCCGTCGGGCGGAACGCGGAGCAGGTGCCGGGGGAACATCACGACGAGCATCCGGAACCGGTCGTCGAACGACAGCTGATACGGCCGGGTCGTGTCGTAGATCGCGAAGTCGCCGGGGGCGAGCGCGGCTGCGCGGCCGTCCTGGCTCAGGACGCAAGACCCGCGCACCTGCAGTCCGAGTTTGAAGTAGTCGGGGTTGGCGGTGCGGATGGTCCGGGGTGTTCGGCGAATGACGTGCGGGGCGGCCGTGACCTCGCTGATCCGGATCGCACCGACCGTCGCGCCGCGCACGACGCCACGGAAGTCGTCGTGGTCTGCCGACGTCATCTCGAGGGGGACGAACGCGTCGCTCACCGACTCGCGGAACTCGTCGAACGAGACGAGGCGTTCCCCCGGACGGATGAGACTGCTCACGACCACCTACCTCAACTGCGTTTGACGGCTTCGCGTGCGGCGGTGCCCGACGCCAGCTTCTCCAGCAACCCGATCAGGACGAGCCGTTCCGACGCTGTCAGCGTCTCGGTCCACGTCTGCTCACGCTTGTTGTGCGCCGAGTACGTGCTGACGATGGCGTCGTGCCCGGCGTCGGTGAGTTCGAGGTCGACCGCCCGGCGGTCGCCTGCGGACGGTCGCCGCGTCACGAGACCGTCGCGCTCGAGCGTATTCACCAGCGCCGACACGGCAGACCTGCTCATCCCGGACAGCGAGGCCACCCGCTTGGCTTCGCACGGTCCGGCGAGCCACAACACGAACAGCACCCGGAATCCGGGCCAGCTCCACCCGCTGGGCCGGTGGACCGTCGACTCGAGGTCGTAGACGAGGGCACTGGTCACGCGGTGCAGCGCGAGAACCAGCCGCATGGACACCGGATCGACCTCGGGCAGTTCGTCGACGGTCTTGCCCACCGCGAAGTCCACGAAGGACAGGAAGTCCAGGTTGCTCTGGTCGGTCGTCTCGTCGGGCATGAGCACAGGTTAGCGGCCGAATCGGTGTAATCAAAGCCTTGACCATTGGCACCCGTGAGTACTTGTCAACCGCCCGACGTTGATAAGTACTCACAGGCCGCGTGCGGCATTGCCCGCGTCGACGGGCAGGACGATGCCGCTGATGTGTGCGCTGCCCGCGGCGGTGAGGAACAGCACGACCCGGGTGATCTCGGCGGCGTCCAGCCATGCCACGGGCTGGGCGTGCAGGCTGCGGAACACCGGTTCCACGTCCTGCGCTCCGGGCATCTCCAGGTCCGGCCGCATCATTCGGTAGAGGGCGTCGTTGTGAATCATCGGTGTCGAGATATTGCCCGGTGCAATCGCATTCACCGTGATGCCGTGCGGGGCGAGGTCGAGCGCCGCGCTCTTGGTGAGCCCGATGACACCCCACTTCGACGCCGCGTACGCGGCCATGTTGGTGTTGCCGGCCCGGCCGAGCATCGACGAGATGGTGACGATCCGGCCGTATCCCCGCCGGATCATTCCGGGCGCCACCGCTCCCACGGTGTTGAAGACGCCGGTGAGATTGGAACCGATCGCCTCCGACCACTGCTCCTGCGTGAGCGACTGCACCGGGGCGGCCACCGAGACGCCGGCATTCGCGACCGCGACGTCGATTCGCCCGAACTCGGACTCCGCCTCCGCGACCAATGCGTCCATCGCGGCCCGGTCCGCGGTGTCCGCCTTGGCGGTGATGCACCGGCGGCCGGTGGCGCGCACCAGCTCCGCGGTCTCGTCGAGATCGGCGGCAGTGGCCAGGGGATAGTTCACGGCCGGGCTGTCCTCGCAGCGGTCGCACAGAACTATGTCCGCTCCGCGTTCGGCCAGTGCGACCGCGTGGCTGCGGCCCTGACCGCGGGCGCCGCCGGTGATCAGGGCGACCCGGCCTTCGAAGTCTTCCATCGTCGTTCTCCTGTCCGGGCGGATCAGCGCAGCTTGATGCTGCCGCCGTCCGCCATCAGTGTCTGTCCGGTCATGTACCGCGAATCTTCGGACGCGAGGAACACCGCGACGGGCGCGATGTCGGTCTCGGGATCGCCGATCCGCTGGAGCGGAACCTTCGCCACGGACGCGGCGGCGCGTTCGGGGAATCGTTCCTGCCAGGCGAGGACGCCCTCGGTCGCGGCGAACGGGCAGATCACGTTGACCCGGATCTGATCGGCGGCCCACTCGTTGGCCGCCACCCGGCTGACGCCGCGGATCGCTTCCTTCGCCGCGGCGTACGACGTCTGGGTGGGCATGCCGTCGAGCCCGGACCCGGACGCGAAGTTGATCACCGAACCCTTCGCCGCCTTCAACTGCTCGTAGCAGGCCTGCATGAGGTGCACGACCGGATAGAACCCGGTCCGGAACGAGAGGTCGAACATCTCCTGGGTGTGGTCGATCAACAGTGCCTGCCGGGATGCGTGGGCGTTGTTGACCAGCACGTCCACGGATCCGAACGCGGCGACGGCGGCGTCCCGGATCTGCTCGGCGGACTCGCGCCGGGAGATGTCGGCGTTCAGGAAGCGAGCGGACGATCCCAGTTCCTGCTCGAGATCCTTGCCGCGTTCGTCGTCGATGTCGACGAACAGGACGTCGGCGCCCTCGCGGACGAACACCGTCGTCACGGCCCGGCCGATGCCTCCGGCGCCGCCGGTCACGATCGCCGTCTTTCCGTGCAGCCTCATCGTGTGCTCCTTCTGCCAGTGTGGCTCAGGCACCGGCGGTGTCGCCGGTCGCCAGCGCGAACTTCTCCAGTTCGGCGACGCTGAACGCGGCATAATTCTCATACGGTCCGCGGCCGGCGAAATAGGGTGTGAGAAGCTCCTCGAGCTCCTCGGGTGAGAACGCGGAACCCGCTGCGTCGAAGCGATTCTCGACCTTCGGTGCCGCCATCAGTGCGACCATCTTGCCGTACACGACGAACACCTGTCCGTTGACCTGGTCGGCGGCGGGGGAGGACAGGTAGTGGACGAGGGTGGCGACCCGTTCGGGGGACAGGGGGTCGAGTCCCGCGTCGGCCGTGTTCTCGCCGAACGCGTCGGCGGTCATGGCCGTCCTGGCGCGCGGGCAGATCGCGTTGGCGCGCACCCCGTAGCGGGACAGGCCCTGTGCCGTCGACAGTGTGAGTGCAGTGATCCCGGCCTTCGCGGCCGAGTAGTTGGGCTGGCCCGCCGATCCGAACAGGAATGCCTCGGACGACGTGTTGACGACCCGCCCGTATACGGGGCCTCCGGCGGCCTTGCTCGCCTCGCGCCAGTGCACTGCCGCGGCCCGCAACGTGGCGGCGTGCCCCTTGAGGTGGACGCGGATGACGTCGTCCCAGTCGGACTCGGAGAGGTTGAAAATCATCTTGTCGCGCAGGATTCCGGCGTTGTTGACGAGGATGTCCATCGATCCGAACGTGCTGACGGCCTCGTGCACGAGGCGTTCGCCCAGCGACCAGTCGGAGACGTCGCCGGTCACGGCGGTGGCGCGGCCGCCGGCCGCCGCGATCTCCGCGGCCACTGCGTGTGCGCCGTCGCCCATGTCGTTGACGACGACTGCCGCCCCGGCGGCGGCGAGTGCGAGGGCTTCGGCCCGGCCGAGGCCTGCGCCCGCGCCGGTGACGACGGCAGTGCGTCCGGCGAGGCTGAGTGATTCCGTCATGGGAACTCCTGATTGCGAGAAGAATTAGATTTCATTCTAGTTGTATCGCATAAACTACTGATCAGTCACCAAAGAAGCGCAATCTGATAGAGGAATGTTTTCTACTTTCCCTGCCGATTCGGCATCGATGACACCGGCTGCGGGCAGGTCTCGGTGAGTGGGAACTGTGGTCGACGTCACTGGGCGGCATGCCAGGTTGGGCGTGCTGATCCTCTCGAATCCCCCGGAGCCACATATGCATAACATGCCCCTGTCCCCAGGTGAGGCGGAGCGCGCACCGCTCTCACGCGGGAAGTCGTTCGCTCTCCTGGCCTTGATCATCCTTCTGGTCGAAGTCATCCCGCTCGCCTACAACTTCGTCACCCCGGCGCTACCGGAGATCGCGAAACACTTCGGCACCGCGAACGTCGGCTGGGTGATCACGATCGTCACGCTCGTCCTCGCCGCCTCGACTCCGCTCGTCGGCAAACTCGGCGACATCTACGGCAAGAAGCGGATGATGCTCGTGTCCGCCGCGGTGTTCGGCGCCGGTTCACTACTCGGCGCGCTGGCCCCCAACTTCGAACTCTTCCTCGTGGGCCGCGGACTCCAGGGTGCGGGGATGGCGATACTCGTGCTCGCCTACGGGTTGATCCGAGACATACTGCCCCCGTCGATCATTCCCGTGGCCGTGGGCTTCGTCGCCACCGGAATGGGCGCCAGCACCATCCTCGGCCCGATCATCGGCGGCTACCTCATCGACCACTTCGGCTACACCGGCGTGTTCTGGGCGCAACTCCTCCACGTGGCGGTCGTCGGAATCGCGGTCGCGATCTTCGTTCCCGAGACCACACTGCGGACGCGGTCGAAGCTCGACGTGCTCGGCGCGGCCATCCTCGGCCTCGGCGCATTCGTGCTGCTGTTCGGCATCGGCAAAGCCACCGCGTGGGGTTACACGGCCCCGCAGACGCTTCTGTGTGTGGGCGGCGGGCTCGCCATTCTCGCCGGCTGGCTGCTCTACGAACGCACGCCGAAGGAACCGCTCATCGACCTGCAGATGCTGAAGCAGGGACCCGTCGCGAAGACATTGGCCGCCAGCGGTTTCGTCCAGTTCGTCCTGGTCAGTCATTCGATGCTCATCCCGATGTTCGTGATGACCGATCCCGACCTCGGTCTCGGTTACGGATTCGGAGTGACCGCCCTTGCCGTCGCCGTCTACACCGTCCCCACGGGCGTCGTGTCGATGATCGCGGGCCCGGTCGGCGGATACTTCACCCGTCGTATCGGCCCGGCGCCGGTTCTGGTGTTCGGCGGCGCGTCCCTCGCTCTCGGATCGTTCCTGCTCGCTACGCTGCACGACTCGACGGTCCAGATGATGTTCGGGCAGTTGGTGATCGGACTCGGGCTCGGTTCCGCGTCGGCGACGCTGCCGAACCTCATCATGCGCACCGTGCCCGCGCAGACGCAGGGGATTGCCGGCGGGATGCTGAACCTGTCCGGCTCGCTGGGCAGTGCGATCGGCAGTCAGGTGATGATCGCCATCGTCGCGATCCCCGGTGTCGTGCTGGTGGGCCGCGCCGCGCAGTATTCGGAGAAGGGCTTCGTCTACGCCTTCTTCACACTCGCCGTCGCGGGACTGCTGGCCGCGGTGATGGGACTTCTCCTCACTCGCAACAAGATCGAGCGTCCAGTGGACGCGACGGCGCCCAAGTCGGAGATGGTCGCCTGATCTTTCCTCCGCGCACATCGTTCCTCCGCGCGCACCGACACGAGGCCCGTATCATCTGCGGGCCTCGTGTCGGTGTGGCAGAGCCGGTGCTCAGGCGCGCACACCAGCCGCCAGCAGGGTGCGCGCCTCCTCCCGACCGTCGAGCAACCGATTGACGCGCCGGGTCACCTTCCACGCGCCGTCGATCTTGGCGAGCTCCCACCGGTTGGCGGTGATCCGGTGGACGCGGAACCCGTCGTCGTCGTGAATGATCAACTGCGACTTGCACGTGGCCACCGCGGTGTCACCGTCGACGCGCACGTGCCCGGGCTCGAGCATGTGCGCGCAGCCACCACCGATCCAGCCCTGATGCGCCTGCGACTGCACCATCGCCGTGATGGCCGCATGCCCGCGCATCACCCCGGTGTCGACGTCGTACACGCCGTCCTCGGTCCACAGCCGCGCGACCGCGTCGGCCGAACCGCTGTCGATGGCGGGACCGTAGGCGGTCATCAATTCGAGGATGGCGAGCTTGTCTTCGAGTGCGGTGACGCGTTCGGCGAGTGCGCGGACGAGTTCGTCGGTGCCGGTCATGGACGGATCCTGTCTTCGGTTGCGGTGCGGAAGGAGAGGCCGAGTTCGTCGCCCAACTGCCGGAGGGCCTCCAGTTGCTCGCAGTAGTGGGCTGCGCTCGTGGACGCGAGGGTGACGCTGACGACGGTCGTCCCGGCGTCGCGTCGTCGTTCGAGGGCGCGGGTCACGGTGTCGCGGGAGCCGATCGGGTCCAGGGGCGCGCCCGCGCTGAGGACCACGTCGAATCCGTCGGGGACGTCGACCCTGGCGAGCAGCGCGCACAACTCGTCGAGAGAGAGGCCGAACGGCACCCACCCGTCGCCGAGCGTCGCAGCGCGGCGCAGGGACCGCAGTGTCCGTCCCCCGATCCACAGCGGGACCCGCGGCTGGACGGCGTGCGGTTCGACGACGACGCCGTCGAAGTCGTAGAACGTGCCGTGGTACTCGGGTCGAGATTGCGACAGCGACGCACGGAGCGCCGCGAGTGCGTCGTCGGCGCGGGCGCCCCGGTCGTCGAAGTGGGCGCCGAGCAGGTCGAATTCCTCGCGCAGGCTGCCCACGCCGAGGCCCAGGACGAGCCGGCCGCCGCTGACGACGTCGAGCGTGCCGTAGCGCTTCGCGATCTCGAGGGGGTGGTGATACCCGAGTACGAGAACCTGGGTAGCGAGGCGGATGCCGGTGGTCTGGGCGGCGAGGAACCCGAGTGTCGCGAGCGGGTCCCAGTAGGTGCCGCCGCGCTCGACCGCGACGTCGGTGGGTACGGCGACGTGCTCGCTGCAGGTGAGGTGGTGGTAGCCGAGGCGGTCGGCAGTGCGGGCGATCGCGGTCAACTCCGCGATGCCGGCGCCGAGCTCCCAGTCTGCGCGGACGGCGGGGTGCGCGATGACGATGGGCGGCGCGATTCCTATGTGCATCAGTTCGTTACTCCGCTGTCGGGGGGGTCGGTCTGTCGTCACCGTTGTAGTGGAGGTGCCCGGGTGCCGCGCGGGCATTCCCGGTGACCGGACGCGGCGGTTGTCCGAATTCTTCCCCGCGGCGGGCACGACTGGTACATTTTAAGAATTCATTTCAATTTTTGTCGGGCGTATGCGTGTGACCAGGATATTTGGAGGCGTCGATGACTGTCGTCGATTCGGATGATGCACTGTCGGTACCCGCTGCGAAGAAGGATCTGCCCCCGTCGATGGTCGAGCGGATGACGCTGATCCTCGACGCGTTCGACGGCCGCACGTCGCGCCTGACCCTCGAGGAGGTCGCGTGCCGCACCCGGCTGCCGCGGTCCACGGTGCACCGCATCCTCGACCAGTTGGTCCGCCTCGACTGGGTCGACCACGCGAGCTTCGGCTATTGCCTCGGACGGCGCGCGATGGGGCTCGGCGGCGGCGACAACGGGCACAGCCAGGTGCGGGCCGCGGCGGCCCCGCTGCTGCACGAACTGCACATGCAGACCGGAATGGTGGTGCACCTGGCCGTGCTGGACGGCGCGGAGAGCGTGTATCTGGACAAGGTGGGCGGGCGAATGGCCGCGAGCCTGCCGTCGCGGGTGGGTGGGCGCGTTCCCGCCTACACGACGGCGGGCGGCAAGGCGATGCTGGCGTGGGTCGACCCGGAGCAGGTCGACAGCATGTACGGGCCGCGGCTCAACCGGAGCACGGACCGCACGATCACCGAACTGTCCACACTGCACCAGGAGCTCAACCGGATCCGGCAGCGCCGCGGTCTCGCGTTCGAGCGGGGGGAGGCGGTGCGCGGAATCGGTTGCGTCGGTGTCGCGGTCCGCAGCGCCGACGGGCCGGTGGCCGGCATCTCGCTGTGCGGCGACGCGCGCACCGTCCAACTCGAACGCGTCGCCCCGCTCGTCGTCGACGCCGCGAGGGAAGTCACCCGGACCCTCCACCCCGAGCTGGGAACACCGCGTCGCGGCCGCCGGACCCCGGAAATGCCGGACAGCTCCTGGTCGACCGAGACCCTGGACCAGCTCCTCGCGGTGCAGTCCGGGCAATGGCTGTAGCGCCCGTGCGCGCGTGACGAGTCTCCGGACTCGCTACGCGCGCACGGGTCGCGGAGCGGCGTCGAGGCCGAAACCGCCCCGGAAGAACACCATCGGACGCTCCTCGCACACCGATTCGAGTTCCAGGACGCGTCCGATCACCACGTCGTGGTCGCCGGCGGTATGCACCGACTGCACGTCCGCGTGCACGCGCACGAGAACCCCCGACAGCGACGGCGTCGACCACCGCGACGGCTCCCAGGACAGACCGTCGAACTTGGTGCCCCGGCTCGAGCCGAACCGGAAACAGAGGTCCGTCTGGTCCTCGCGCAGCACGTTGATCGTGAAGCGCCCCGACCGCCGGATGCGCGGCCATGCCCGCCCGCGGTGATCGGCGCAGAACAGGATCAGCGGCGGCTCCAGGGACACCGACGCGAACGACTGACATGTGAATCCCACCGGACCTTCCGTGTCGAGCCCGGTCACCACTGTCACTCCGCTGGCGAATTGGCCGAGGGCACGGCGCATCTCGTCCGGTGACGGTGCGTCCGAGCGTGTCCCGGGCTGGGTGCCGGCCGGTTCCGTTGCCATCAGACCGCCTCCGATTGCTCTTCCGTCGCCGACCCGTTCGACGATCGTCCCCGAGGCTAAGGACGGCCCGGAACCGTCACGAGATGCCGTCTCGGTCAGTGGAAATCCCCGGCCGATGCCTGCGCGAGCAGGGCGATGTCTCGCTGACCGGGATCGCTTCTGTCCGAGCCGGGAGCGCGCTGGCAACGTGACCGACCATGACGACTGACTCGAGTTACGAGGGCACCCTGAAGGAGCTGAAGACCGACCTCGGCGTGCTTCGCTACCACGAGGCCGGCGACGGCCCGCCTCTTCTGCTGCTGCACGGCTCCGGCCCCGGCGTGACGGGGTGGCGCAACTTCCGCGGCAACCTCGGCGTCTTCGCCGAGCACTTCCGCACCTTCGTCCTGGAGTTCCCGGGATTCGGGGTCAGCGACGACTTCGGCGGTCATCCGATGCTCACCGCAGGCGACGCGGTACTCCGCTTCCTCGACGGGCTCGGACTCGACGAGGTGGCGATGCTCGGAAACTCGATGGGCGGCATCGTCGCCACCCAGTTCGCCATCGCACACCCCGACCGGGTCGGCAAGCTGATCACCATCGGTGGCATCGGCAGGAACCTCTTCAGCCCCGGCCCCGGTGAGGGCATCAACCTCCTGATGGAGTTCACGGACGACCCCACCCGGGAACGACTGATCGCGTGGCTGCACTCGATGGTGTTCGACCCCGCGATGGTCACCGAGGAACTGATCGAGGAACGCTGGACGCAGGCAACCGACCCCGAGACCCTCGCCAGTGCCCGCAAGATGTACAGCAAGGCGGCGTTCGAGGCCGGCGCCAAGGCGGCACTCGAGTCCGATGCGACGCCGTACTGGGCTCAGCTGCACAAGGTGAAGGCGCCGACGCTGCTCACGTGGGGTCGCGACGACCGGGTCAGCCCGCTGGACATGGCGATCATCCCGATGCGGTCGATTCCGCGGGCGGAACTGCACGTGTTCCCGAACTGCGGGCACTGGGCGATGATCGAGCAGAAGACGGCGTTCGAGAGTGCCGTCCTCGCCTTCCTGCTCCGCAAGGACGGCACCGGACGATGAGCGGCACCGAAGAAAACTTCGACACCACGGTCGATTTCCTCGTCGTCGGCAGCGGTGGCGGCGGCATGGCCGCGGCGATCACCGCGGCCGACCGGGGAATCGACACTCTCGTCATCGACAAGGGCGCCACGTTCGGCGGATCCACCGCCATCTCCGGGGGCGGCATCTGGATTCCCAACGCCCCGACACTGCGGGAGAAGGGGGTGGTCGACTCGCGGGAATCGATCCGCCGCTACCTCGACATCATCACCGAGGGCACGGTTCCCGCCGACCGTCTCGACGCGTTCGTCGACAAGGGCCCCGAGCTGATGGACCTGCTCGACCGCAGCCCGCACATGAAGCTCTACTGGGTGAAGGGCTACTCCGACTACCACCCGGAGTACGACGGCGGCCGTCCGCTCGGACGCACCATCGAATGCAAGCCGTTCGACACCCGGGCGCTGAAGGAGGACGAGCAGTACCAGCGGCCGAACAGCATGAAGGGTCCGCTGGGACTGTGGGTCACGTCCAAGGACTACCACGACCTCGCGATGGTCAAGCGCACCTGGAAGGGCCGCAAGGCATCACTGGTCGCGGCGTGGCGGGTGGCGTCCAACGTGATCCGCCGCCGCCACATGGCCACCGGCGGCCGCGCACTCGTGGCGCGGATGCGGATGGTCCTCCAGGATGCCGGGGTGCCGCTGTGGCTGAAGACGTCGATGACGGAACTGATCGTCGACGGAACCGGTGCCGTCGTGGGCGTGCTCGCCGAGCGTGACGGGCAGACGATCCGTATCGGCGCGCGTCGCGGTGTGCTGCTCGCGACCGGCGGCTTCGACCACAACCAGGACATGCGCGCGAAGTACCTGCCCAAGCACGGCGTCCCGGACGTCAGCGCCGGCGCCCGGGAGAACACCGGCGACGGCATCGTCGCGGGCCAGAAGCTCGGCGCGGCAGTCGACCTCATGGACGATGCCTGGTGGATGCCGTCGGTGTTCCACCCGATGGGCGCCGTGATCCCGCTCGTGTCGGAGCGGTGTATTCCGCCGTCGGTGATCGTCAACGGCCGCGGCGAACGCTTCACCAACGAGTCGTCGCCGTACGTGAATTTCGTCCACGACCAACTCGACGGCGGTCACGTCCCGGCGTGGTTCGTGATGGACGGCAAGGCGAAGTCGCGGTACCCGTTCGCGCAGGTGCTGCCGGGTGTGCCGTTCCCGCAGGGGTTCTACGACTCCGGGGTCGTGCACAAGGCGGACACGCTGCGCGATCTCGCCGACGCGATCGGCGTCAAGGCCGACACCCTGGTCGCGACGATCGACCGGTTCAACGGTTTCGCCCGCACCGGCAAGGACGAGGACTTCGGCCGCGGCGACAGCGCATACGACCGGTACTACGGCGACCCGACGATGAAGAACCCGTGCCTCGACGAGATCGTCGAGGGACCGTTCTACGCGATCCGGTGCGAGGCCGGCGACCTGGGCACCAAGGGCGGCCTCGTCACCGACGCCGACGCGCGGGTGCTCCGCGAGGATGGTTCCGTCATCGACGGCCTGTACGCCACCGGCAACACGTCGGCGTCGGTGATGGGCAACGAATACGCCGGTGCGGGCGCGACCATCGGTCCCGCCATGGTGTTCGGCTACATCGCCGCGCTGCACGTCGCCGACGTGAGTGGCAAAGCGTCCCCGGACACACGACAGCACTCACGTGCGGGAGAGGTGGCGTGATGCTGAGCGATTCGCAACGACTGTCCGCCGCCCACCTCCTGCGGAACGCCGAACACGGCCGTGCGCCGATCGACCCGTTGACCACCGTGTTCCCGGGCATCGACGTCGTCGACGCCTACGAGATCGCGCTGATCAACATCCGGGCGCGGCGGGAAGCGGGGGAGACGGTGTACGGCCACAAGGTCGGGCTGTCGTCCGAGGTCATGCAGAAGATGATGGGCGTCGACGAACCCGACTACGGGCATCTGCTGTCGAGCATGGTGTACGCCGAGGGGACGCCGATCGACACCGCCCGATTCTGCTACCCGCGCATCGAGGTGGAGATCGGGTACGTCCTCGGCGAGACCCTGCCGGGGGAGGGATGCACCGAGGCGGACGTGCTGGCGGCCACCGAATACATCGTTCCCAGCATCGAACTGATCGACTCCCGCATCACCGACTGGAAGATCGGACTCGCCGACACGATCGCCGACAACGCGTCCTCGGCCGGGGTGATCCTCGGTGCCGGACGGGTGGAACCGGCGAACGTCGACATCGGCGGGATCTCCGCCGTGCTGTTCCAAGGTGAGGAGGAGATCGCGCGGGGCGAGGCGTCGGCGGTGCTCGGCAATCCCACGAAGGCCGTGGCGTGGCTGGCCCGGAAGGTCGCGAGCTTCGGAGTGCGACTGGAGGCCGGGCACGTGATCCTGCCCGGCTCGTGCACCCGCGCGATCGACGCCCGGCCCGGCGACGTGTTCCGCGCCGATTTCAGTGACATCGGTTCCGTATCAGTAGAATTCAAGTAAAGGCGACAACTGTGACCAAGGCTCTCGCCGCGATCGTCGGATCCGGCAACATCGGCACCGACCTCCTGTACAAGCTCCTCCGCTCGGAGATCATCGAGCCCCGCTGGATGATCGGCGTCGACCCGGACAGCGAGGGACTGGAGCGCGCCGCGGACCGGGGTGTGATCGCCAGTGCCGAGGGCGTCGACTGGCTGCTCGCCCAGGACGAGCGTCCCGACATCGTCTTCGAGGCCACGTCCGCCTACGTGCACCGGGTGAACGCGCCCCGTTACCGGGAACTCGGCATCCAGGCCGTCGACCTCACCCCCGCCGCGCTCGGACCTGCCGTCGTGCCCGCCGTGAACATGGGCGAGCACCGGACCGCGTCGAACGTCAACCTCATCACGTGCGGCGGCCAGGCGACCATCCCGATGGTCCACGCCGTCTCCCGGATCACCGAGGTGGCGTACGCCGAGATCGTCGCCAGCGTGGCGTCGCCGTCCGCAGGCCCGGGTACCCGCGCGAACATCGACGAGTTCACGATCACCACGAGCCGGGGCATCGAGACGATCGGCGGGGCGAAGAAGGGCAAGGCCATCATCATCCTGAACCCGGCCGAACCGCCGATGTTCATGAAGGACACCGTGTTCTGCTCCATTCCCGCCGACGCCGACCGGGACGCGATCACCGCGTCCATCCACGACGTCGCGGCATCCGTGCAGGCGTACGTCCCCGGCTACCGCCTGCGCGCCGAACCGCAGTTCGACGACCCGACGCCGATCAGCGGTGGCCTCGCCCGGGTCGGCATCTTCCTCGAGGTCGAGGGAGCGGGCGACTTTCTGCCGCCCTATTCCGGCAACCTCGACATCATGACCGCCGCCGCCACCAAGGTCGGCGAGAGCTTCGCGACGCAGATCCTCGGCGCGAGCGTCTGAGCGCGTCCGCCCCATTCACTCTTCGAAGGAATACCGATGCCTTACAGTGCTGATCTCGACATCCGGGTGACGGACTCGTCGCTGCGCGACGGCTCCCACGCCAAGCGACACCAGTTCACCGTCGAACACGTCCGCTCGATCGTCGGGGCGCTCGACGCCGCCGGGGTTCCGGTCATCGAGGTCACCCACGGCGACGGACTCGGCGGTTCCTCGTTCAACTACGGCTTCAGCCACACCCCGGAGCAGGAGCTGATCAAGGCCGCCGTGGAGACCGCGGAACGGGCGAAGATCGCCTTCCTCATGCTCCCCGGGCTGGGCGTGCAATCCGACATCCGGGAGGCGGCGGACAACGGCGCGAGCATCTGCCGCATCGCCACGCACTGCACCGAAGCCGACATCTCCGTGCAGCATTTCGGGCTCGCCCGCGACCTCGGGCTGGAGACGGTCGGGTTCCTCATGATGTCGCACAGCCAACCCCCCGAGGTGCTCGCGCAGCAGGCCCGGATCATGGCCGACGCCGGATGCCAGTGCGTGTACGTGGTCGATTCGGCCGGGGCACTGATCATGAACGCCGTCAGCGACCGCGTGTCCGCACTGGTGACCGAACTCGGCGACGACGCACAGGTCGGCTTCCACGGTCACGAGAACCTCGGCCTCGGCGTCGCCAACTCGGTGCTCGCCGTCGAGGCCGGCGCCCTGCAGATCGACGGCTCCACCCGGCGTTTCGGTGCGGGTGCGGGCAACACTCCGGTCGAGGCGTTCGCCGCCGTCACCGAGAAGCTCGGAATCCGCACGGGCATTGACACTCTGAAGATCATCGACGCCGCCGAGGACGTTGTCCGGCCGATCATGGACGGCGACTGCCTGCTCGACCGGCTGTCGCTGACCATGGGCTACGCGGGTGTCTACTCCAGCTTCCTCAAGCACGCCGATTCCCACGCCCGCCGGTACGGCGTGTCCGGTGCGGAGATCCTCATCGAGGCCGGCCGACGCAAGCTGGTCGGCGGTCAGGAGGACCAGCTGATCGAGATCGCCCTCGGTCTCGCAGACCGGGACTCCGCGGGTTCCACAGTCGCCGAGAAGAAGTCCGCCTAGGCGTTTCGCCGGGTACCGACACCAGAAAGCCGAGATCATCATGGGCCAGGTTCTTGACAGGATCGAACAGTACGCGGACGAGATCCGTGCGGAAGGCGTCGAGGGCGACAAGCTGATGCGCCTGTCCGACACCTCCGCGAAAAGGTTACGCGACTCCGGCGTGATGCGGATGCTGCAGCCCAAGGAGTACGGCGGCTACGAATCCCACCCGCGCGAGTTCGCGGAGACCGCGATGGGCATCGGCGCCATCGACGGGGCCGCGGGCTGGGTCAGCGGCATCGTCGGCGTCCACCCGTGGGAACTCGCATTCTTCGACCGCACCGCCCAGGACGAGGTGTGGGGCGAGGACTCCGACATGTGGATGGCCTCGCCGTACGCGCCGATGGGGGTCGCGACTCCCGTCGACGGCGGGTACGTCCTCAACGGACGGTGGTCGTTCTCCTCGGGCACCGACCACTGCGGGTGGATCATGATCGGCGCCGCGGTCGGCGACCGGGACGGCAACCGGGTGATGCCCCCGAAGATCCTGCACGTGCTGCTGCCACGCTCCGACTACGACATCGACCAGGACAGCTGGAACGTCGTCGGACTGCGCGGCACCGGGTCCAAGGACCTGATCGTCAAGGACGCGTTCATCCCGCAGCACCGGACCCTGCAGGCCGACAAGGTGTTCGACGGGTCCGCGCCGAAGGAGTTCGGCCGCACCCAGACGCTCTACAACTTCCCGTTCTCGTGCATCTTCCCGCTCGGCATCACGTCCTCGCTCATCGGCATCGCCGAGGGTGCGCTGGCCTGCCACCTGAATGCGCAGCGTGAACGTGTCACCGTGTCGGGCACCGCGATCAAGGAAGACCCGTACGTACTGTTCGCGATCGGCGAGGCGGCGGCGGAGATCGCGGCGTCGCGCGCGGCGATCCTCGAGACGGTCGACCGGTTCTGGGACATGACCGAGAAGGGGCAGGACGTCTCGTTCGAACTCCGCTCCATCGGCCGGCGCACGCAGACGGCCGCCGCGTGGCGGGCGGTGCGCGCCGTGGACGAGATCTTCGCACGCTCCGGTGGCGGTGCGCTCCAACTGAAGACACCCCTGCAGCGCTTCTGGCGGGACGCCCACGCCGGCCTCTCTCACGCCATCCACGTGCCGGGGTCGATCTTCCACTCCTCGGCTCTGACCCAGCTCGGCGGGGAACCTCAGGGCATCCACCGCTCGATGATCTAGGCGCTCCGCGCCCGTGCGTGGTTAGCGAGTCCAGAGACTCGTCAACCACGCACGGGTGGCGGAGCCGCCTCCAGGAAAGGACTTTCACATGACCGACATTCGAGGACTCGGCTACCTCAGGATCCAGACGAAGGACGTGCCACGCTGGCGTGAGCTGGTGGTGGACGGGCTGGGCATGGCCGAGGGTTTCGGCCCCGAGCCCGACGGCCTGTACCTGCGCGTCGACGAGCGGCGGTCGCGGCTGATCGTCCTCCCCGGTGACACGGACAAGGCACTCGCGGTGGGGTGGGAGGTGCGCGACCAGTTCGCTCTCCAGCGGGTGCGTGAGCAGGTGGAGAAATCGGGTGTCACGGTCGACGTCCTGTCCGAGGAGGAGTCGCGCCACCGCGACGCAGAGCAGGTGATCGCGTTCGACGATCCGTCCGGCACACGGGTGGAGGTGTTCTTCGGGCCCGTGCTCGACCACAGTCCGGTCGTCACTCCGCACGGCGGGCGGTTCGTCACCGGCGCACAGGGTCTGGGGCACGTGGTCCTCCCGACGCCGGCGTTCGAGGAGGCCTACACGTTCTACACCGAGGTGCTGGGCTTCCTGCCGCGAGGGGCGATCCGGCTCGGACCGGCCGACGCCCCGGGACCGGCCCGCCGGGTGCGGTTCATGGGCGTCAATCAGCGCCATCACAGCCTCGCGTTGTGCCCTGCGCCGCGCAGCGGCGAACCCGGAATGGTGCATCTGATGACGGAGGTCGACACCCTCGACGCCGTCGGCCAGGCACTCGACCGGCTCGGCAAGCTCGGCTTCTCCATCTCGTCGACCCTCGGCCGGCACACCAACGACCGCATGGTGTCGTTCTATGTGCGTGCCCCCGGCGGCTGGGACCTCGAGTTCGGCACGGAGGGCATGCTCGTCGACGAGACGCACTACACCGCCGAGGAGATCACGGCGGACAGCTACTGGGGTCACGACTGGTCGGGTTCCGAGCCGCTGGCGGCGTTCTCATGATGTTGTCGCGCGCCCGGATCGGCGCGGTGGCCGCACTCGTCCTCCTCGGTGGAACCGCCTGTTCCACTGCGACATCCGAGACGGCGACGGACCCGGGCGCACTGCGACCGGGCCAGCTTCTCTCGTCCCGCGCCGTCGCGGACGGTCCCGCACTGCCGAGCGCCGGACGGAACGAGGTGATCACCTACGCGTCGCAGGACGGCAACGGCGACCCTGTCGTCGTGTCGGGCACCGTGTCGATTCCCCGCACGCCGGCACCCGAGGGCGGGTATCCGGTGATCAGTTGGGCGCACGGCACGACCGGCGTCGCGGACGCCTGCGCCCCGTCCGCGGATTTCGCCGGCGGCCCCGCCCACGGCTATCTCTCCGGGGTGGACGCGTCCCTCGACGACTGGGTCGCCAAGGGATATGCGGTGGTGAGCACGGACTACCAGGGTCTGGGCACGCCGGGGATCCACCCGTACATCAACGGTGACACCGAGACGAACGCCGTCGTGGACATCGTGCGCGCCGCCCGGGCGATGGATCCGGCGGTCGGCTCGACGTGGTTCGTGATCGGTCACAGCCAGGGTGGGCAGGCGGCGTTGTTCACCGCCGCGCAGGGCGGGGAGCGCGCGCCGGAACTGCACCTCGGTGGTGCGGTGGCGATCGCGCCGGGCAACGGGCTCGACCAGACGCCGCAGTACTTCCGCTCGGGTGTTCCGGGTATCGAAGCGGCCGAGGCGTTCCTCCCGCTGATCCTCCTCGGAGCCCAGGCCGCGGATCCCGCCATCGACCCGTCGGCGTTGCTGACGGAGCAGGCGCAACCGTTGCTGACGGTGGCGCGGACCGGGTGCATCGACGACATCCGGAAGGTGCCGCCCGTGCCCGCGGGTCAGGTCTTCCGTCCCGACGCCGATCTGGGACCGCTCACCGAGTACCTGGCCCGCCAGGAGCCGTCGAGGGTCCACGTGCAGGTCCCGACGCTGGTCGCGCAGAGCTCCGGCGACCTGGTGGTGAGCGAGCCGTCGACGGATCTGATGGTGAAGACGTTGCAGGACAACGGGAATGAGCTGACGTATCGGACGTACGAGGGTGCGGACCATCGCGGGACGATCGGTGCGTCGCAGAAGGACGCGCAGGATTTCGTCGCCGGGATCCTCGCCGGCTGAGGATGCCGGGACCTCGCCCGACGACGCGACCATCAACAGAATGTTGACAACAGACTGTTGATAGCGTGTGGTGGTCGGGTGACCACCGACGACCAGACACACGCGGCCGAACTCGATCAGGCACGCACGACGCTGAACGAGGCCGGTGCCGCGCGACTCGAGCGGCGTCCCTGGGAGCATTCCGGGCAGCCACGTTCGGACACCGACCTCGTCAGGTTCGCGGCGTGGGCCGGCCGGGACGCACAGGGCACGGACCCGGCGGTGCTCGCGGCCGGGCTGCGGCTGCTGTCGTCAGCTCGGGTCGAGCTCGATCAGATCGAGTCCGGCCTGCTGTTTGCTGCCCGTGCCAGTGGGATGACCTGGCCGCAGGTCGCGGAGGAGCTCGGCCTGGGTTCGGCGCAGGCTGCCCAGCAGCGTCTGAACCGGGTCCTTGCCAGGGCCGGCGACCGCGACGCGGAGGCCTGAGCATGCCGATCGTCCCCCTGCCGGACGCGTCGGAGGGTTGCGGTGCCAAGGCCCGCAACCTCGGCCTGCTGCTGCGTGCCGGATTCCGGGTGCCCGACGGATTCGTGATACCCGACCCGCTCGGCGATCCCGGTTGGGAGCGGGAGATCGACATCGGACTGCGCCGTCTCGGGCCCGGTCCGTTCGCGGTGCGCTCGTCCGCCCTCGCGGAGGACGGCGTCGAGTGCTCGTTCGCCGGACAGCTGACCACGACGCTCGGGGTCACCACCAGCGCCGAGGTGATCGAGGCGGTGCATCGCAGCGCCGCGTCGGGCTCCTCGCCCGAAGCCGTCGCCTACGCGGCTCGCACCGATCGGGAAGCCCCCGCGTCGGCCGGGGTGATCGTGCAGGTGATGGTGCAACCCGAGACGGCCGGAGTCATGTTCACCCGGCACCCGCTCACCGGTACCGAGCAGGTGGTGATCGAGGCTGCGCGGGGCCTGGGTGACACTGTCGTGGCCGGGACCGTCACTCCGGAGGCGTACCTGGTCGACGGTGCGCATGTGCAGGTCGCCCGGCACCGCGGCGGGCAACTGCTGACCACTGCCCAGGCCCTCGCCCTCGCGGCGCTGGGACGCGATATCGAGAGCCTGTTCGGCCGCCCGCAGGACATCGAGTGGGCGATCGCCGGCGACGAGATCCGGGTCCTGCAGGCCCGCCCGATCACGACCGCTCCCACCGCCGCGCTGCCAGTGCGAGCCACGTCGGGCGACGTTCTGCTGACAGGCGTGGCAGCCGGCCCGGGCACTGCCGTCGGGCCTGCGCGGATCATCGGCAGCCTGGACGACTTCGCCCGCTTTCGTCCGGGCGACGTGCTGGTCTGCCGTACGACCTCGCCGGCGTGGACCCCGCTGCTCGCCCGCGCGTGCGCGGTGGTCACCGAGACGGGCGGGATGCTCGCGCACGCCGCGATCGTGGCCCGCGAATTCGGCATCCCGGCAGTCCTGGCGGCGCCGGGGGCCATGACCATCCTGACCGAGGGCCGACGGGTCCGCGTCGACGGCACCCACGGGCACGTCGGCACCGCCACCGGCAACGCGGGGACGAGTTGATGTCGCACCGCACCCCGTCGGACATCCTGGTGCTGCACGCCGTGCGGATCCTGGGCTACGCGGAGACCGCGCGCATCGCGGCCCGGTTCGCCCTGCCTGCAGGGCTGGCCGCAGAGCACCTGCTCGATGCCGAGGCCCGTGGGTGGGTCACCCACACCGACTTTGCCGGGGACAGCGGCTGGTCCCTGACCGAAACCGGGAAGGTCCACGGCGAGCGACTGCTCGCCGCCGAGCTCGACCGGTGCGGCTCCCGCGCCGTGGTGGTGCAGGTGCACCAGGACTTCCTGCCGCACAACGTCGCCGTGGCGGATGCGTGCACCGCCTGGCAGCTGGCCGAGATGGGTTTCGGCGAGTCGACCGTGACCCTCGACGAGACGATCACCCGGCTGGCGACCGCGGCGGACGCCCTGGGCGAATTCGAGGCGCGCCTGGTCGCGGGCATGGACCGGTTCGCCGGTTATCACCGGCGGTTCGCCGGCGGCGTCGAGCGAGCGGGCACCGATCCGGCCTGGATCACGGCAACCGACCGCGACTCCTGCCACCGCGTCTGGTTCGAGTTCCACGAGGACCTCATCACTTCTCTCGGCCTAGCCCGATGACAGGCCTAGTCTCGAACTATGGGCCTGCGACTGCGAGACAGCATCGGACGTCAGTTGCGCGAGCTTCGCTACGAGCCGACGGCGAAGCGGATCCGTGCGGTGCTGAACGGGACCACCGTGGTCGACAGTGACCGTGCGGTCCTGGTCTGGGAACCGCGGCGCGTCGTTCCCACGTACGCGGTGCCGGCGGAAGACATCGACGCGGAGTTGTCGCCGGAGCCAACGGATTCGGTGCCGGCGGAAGGAGCAGGTGACGTCGGTTTCGCCCTGCCGGACGTGACGACGCTGCCGGTACTCGATCCGCGGGTGCCGTTCTCGGTGCACAGCACGGAGGGCGAACCCGTCTCGCTCCGCACCGCCGGCGCAGGGTATGCCCTGGGGTTCCGGCCCGGAGACGAGGACCTGACCGGGTACGTGGTTCTCGATTTCGACGGCTTCGACCGCTGGCTCGAGGAGGACGACGAGATCGTCGGTCATCCGCACGACCCATTCCAGCGCATCGACGTTCGCCGCACGTCCCGCCATATCCGGGTGATGCTGGGCGACACCCTCCTCGCCGACACTCGGCGCGCGAAAATGCTGTTCGAAACACTGCTTCCGGTCCGCTACTACCTGCCGCCCGGCGACGTCGTCGCGGAACTTCAACCGAGTGCGACGACGTCGTACTGCGCCTACAAGGGCGAGGCCGCCTACCGGTCCGCGGTCACCGCCGGCGGAGTGCTTCACGACATCGCGTGGCGATACGACGAGCCCCTCGTCGACGCGTCGGAAGTTCGGGGGCTCGTGGCCTTCTTCGACGAGCGGCTCGATCTGGTCGTCGACGGTGTGGCCCGGCCTCGGCCGGTGACTCCCTGGTCCTAGTACTCCTCGCCGGCGCCGGTGTCGGCGCGCCCGAGGACGATCTCGAGCGCCCGGGCCTCGTGCGCGTGTCCGAGCAATTCGTATCCGACGACCGTGACGACCGGTGCCAGCATCACCACGATCAGACACCACGCCATCGACACGCCTTGCGCCGCCAGCACCAGTGCGAGCGCGATCGTGGCCGCGGTCAGGACGAGGAGCAGGATGTGGAACGGGTCGGGCACCCGCAGCAGATACGTGTACAGCGCGTAGACGCCCGCGAGGAAGATCGCGACGGGCGCGGCGACGGAGAGCACCGTCGCCGTCCCGCCGAGATGGGAGGCGTGTTCGATGTAATACGCCGCCACGTGTAGTCCGGCCCCCACCGCGGCCAGCGACGCGAAGAGCGCGATGTGGCTGTAACCCCAGACGAACGACCGGCTGCGGTACACCTCGAGCACCTCGGCCGACGGCAGGGTGTAGTACACCCACCACAGTCCGAACGTGAGTCCGATGCCCGCGACCGCGACGAGTACCGCGTCCAGTGTCCAGCCCTGGTGTTCGACCACGGCGGACAGTGATGCCACGGTGCCGATCACACCTTCGCCGAGTGTGATGATGACGAGCAGGCCGTGACGCTCGACGATGTGGTGTGCGTGCCAGGGTGTTCCGCCCTTGTATCGTTCGGCGATGACGGGGCTGGTCAGCTCGACGAGTATGAGTATCGCGCCGAGGCCGAACGCGTACTCGACGGTGAGGGGAGCGATCACCAACGCGACCCAGCCGATCTGCGCGATGACGAGCGTCGTGGCGTACGTCAGTGACGCGGAACGGTGCTCGGGGTCGTGTTTGGCGGCGCGCAGCCATTGGAACACCATGGCGACCCGCATGACGATGTACCCGGACACCATCACGGAATTGTCGAGTTCGACTCCGCGGTCGATGGACGCGAACATCGGAGGCATACCGAGCGCCAGGATGACGACGCCGATCATCTGGATCATGGTGGTGACCCGGTAGATCCAGTCGTCGGTGTCGTAGGCCGACGCGAACCAGGAGAAGTTGATCCACGCCCAGATGATCGAGAACATCGCGAACGCGAATCCCGCCAGCCCGGCGGCGACGTGTCCTTCGGCGACGAGGTGCGCGAACTGATCGCCTGCGACGCCGAACGCGACGACGAACGTCAGGTCGAACAGCAGCTCCAACGGCGTTGCCGCACGGTGTTCCTCGTGCGGATCACGCCCCACCATCTTCTGGACGCGGTGGGCGAGGCTCCTGCTGTTCGGTGCCGGTTGTCCGGGCGCGTTCACGGCGGTCCGCTACGGAGTTCCCTGGTCTGCCTGCACCACGAGGTCCGCGACCGCGCCGGGCTGGGACACCAGGACGGCGTGCGACGCGGGAATTTCCGTGATCCGGGCCCCCGCGCGCGTGGCCATGAACCGCTCAGCGGCTGCCGGAATCACGCGATCGTTCTGAGCGACCATGGCCCAGCTGGGGGTCGACGCCCACGACGGATCGGCGGTCGGTTCGAGGTTCGCGACGAGTGCCGCCGACTTCTGGTGTGCGATCATGTCGGCGACCGTGGCGTCCGGGACGTCCTGGGCGAACACCTCGTGGAATCGGCCGGGGTCGATGTAACCGTCGAGGTTTCTCCCGGCGATTCCGGTGGGATCGTTCTCGACGACCTTCACCTGAAGCACCGGCGGGAGCAGCTGGCTGCCGGGGAACCGGATCGGATCGAGGTTCAGCATGACCGGCTCGCCCTGCGCCGGGGCGAAGGCCGCCACGTAGACGAGGGCCTCGACGTTCGGCGAATGCACATTGGTGATGACCGCGCCGCCGTACGAGTGACCGACGAGCACCACCGGCCCCGGGATGTCCGCGAGCACCTTTTCGATGGCGGCGGAGTCGTATGCCGGTCCGCGCAACGGGTTGTCGGGCACCACGACTTCGTATCCTCGGCCGCGCAGTTCCGCGGCCACCGCATCCCAGCTGGTCGTGTCGGCGAACGCGCCGTGGACCAGCACCACCGTCGGCAGATCCTGGGCGAGGGCCGGTCCGGCCCCCACAGTGAGCGTGCCGGCGGCCGCGATCGCGCACGCGGCAACGGCGGTTCGAAGGCGAAGAAGTCGCATCACTCGTCTCCCGAGTCAGGAAAGAACACAGTGGTTAGGGGTGAAGGGGCCTGCGCGCCAGGTGTAGTCGTGCGACGACAGGCATCGCCGTACGAGAGCAACGCCGTGGCCTGGCCCTTCGTCGCTGAGATTACTCGCCTGCAGCGCGGTCGGCATCATTTCGGCTAGCGTGATCGGAGGGGGATGTTCCGCTCGTCCGTGCACGCTCCGCCGTCGTCAGGAGGAACCCCGTGGATCTCGCCTTACGTGGCACCGTCGCCGTGGTCACCGGAGCCAGCAAGGGTATCGGGCTCGCCATCACCCGGGCGCTCGCCGCGGAAGGTGCGTTCGTGGTGGCGGGGGCGCGCTCGCCCAGCCCTGAACTGGACGAACTCGTCCGCAGCGGAACGGTGGAGGCGGTGAGCGTCGACCTGTCGACCCCCACCGGTCCGGGCGAACTCGTCGCCGCCGCCACTGCTCGGGGCAGTCTCGGCATCGTCGTCAACAACGTCGGCGCCGCCCACCCGAGACTGACCGGGTTCCTCGACGTGACCGACGAAGACTGGATCACGACGATGAATCTCAACCTGATGTCGGCGGTGCGGACGATCCGCGCCGCCCTGCCCACGATGATCGCGGCGGGCCGGGGAAGCATCGTGACCACGAGTTCGGTCAACAGTTTCCTGCCCGACCCCACCGTCATCGACTACTGCGCGTCCAAGGCCGCGCTCACCAACTTCTCGAAGGCCCTGTCGAAAGAGGTGGGACCGTCGGGTATTCGGGTGAACACCGTCAGCCCCGGTCCGGTGTCGACCGCCCTCTGGCTCGGCGACGACGGGGTCGCCGCCACGGTGGCGCGCGCCGCAGGCGGTGACCCGGAGGCAGTGGCGGAGCGTGTCGCGGAGCAGGCGGTCACGGGCCGGTTCACCCGCCCGGACGAGGTGGCGGATCTCGTCGTGTTCCTCGCGAGCGACCGGGCGGGCAATGTGACGGGCTCCGATTTCGTGATCGACGGCGGACTCGTCACCACCCTCTGACCTCCGCGGCTACCGGCGGCCCAGAAGTTTCCGCATACCCTCGGCTGCGCCGCGCACGAGTGCGTCGCGGGGGAAACCGCTGCGCTTGCGCACCGCGTCGTCGTTGCCGCCCGCCACCCAGACCGGGCCGTCGGCGATGTGCGCGAGCCCCTCACGGGCAACGTCTTCGGGTTCGGCGACTTTCATTCCGGGAAGATCGAAGTTCAGGCCCGCCCGGACCATCGCCGGCGTGCGGGTGACGCCGAGGATCAGTTCGACCACGTGGACGCCGAACGGCGCGAGTTCGAGCCAGAGGCTTTCCGCGAAGATCCGGCCGAACGCCTTGGATGCGGCGTAGATGCTCTGGTCTTCCGAACCCAGGTACCCGGCCAGCGAACCGACCAGCACGATGCCGCCCCGTCCGCGGTCCTTCATCCTCGCGCCGAAATGCTGCGAAAGGTGCAGCTGCGAAGTGATGTTCAGGTCGATGACACGTTGGAAGCCGGTGAGGTCACCGCTGACGAACTCGTGTCCGTAACTGTTGGCCCCGGCGTTGAAGATCAGCAACCCGACCTCGACGTCGTCGGTGGCCGTGCGGATCCGGTCGAGGGCGTCCGGATCGAGGAGATCGAGCGCGAGTGTGCGCACCAGGACGCCGTGGGCGCGGACCGTGGCCGCGGTCTCCTCGAGCGGCCCGGGCTTACGGGCGATCAGCACGAGGTTGATCCCCGCGCGGCCCAGTTCCTCGGCGAAACTCGCGCCCACACCCTCGGAGCCGCCTGCGATCACGGCCCACGGGCCGTAGTGCTCGGTGTCGATCATGTTGTGTCCTTCCGGAAATTGTTCAGTGGGCGACGACGGGGGTCGGGACGGGGTCGGGATCGCGCACCGGGACGACGCCCGCCTCCGCGGCTCGGATGATCGACGCCGTCAGCGCCGAACATCCTTTCCGGGGAGTACCGGGGCGCCCCGGCCCGGCGCTGCCGATCTCATGGCACCGGGCGCGGGCCGCGTCGTCCCACTGAACGGAAGTGTGTTCCCAGCTGTTCTTCTGGACCAGGACGCTCGCGCCGCACTCAGTGCACTGCAGCGGTTGCATCGGCTTCGCGCGCCTTTCGTGCGAGGTTCTCTTCGACTTCCCTCTTCCACGACTCGACCGGCCGGGTGGTGTCGAGCTCGAACTCGAACCGCTCGGTCATCTGCGGGGTCACCGCATCGACGTCGACGTAGAACTGCTCGTACCACCGTCGCAGCTGGTAGACCGGGCCGTCTTCCTCGCACAGCAGCGGATTCTCGATGCGGGTCTTGTTCTTCCAGATCTCGATGTCCTGCTCGAAACCCTTCGCGATGAACGTGCCGAAATTCTTCGCCATCTCGGTGGCAGCGTCGCCTTCGAGGTCCTTCGACTTCTTGACGATGATGCCGTACTGCAGCACGAACCTGTCGGCGCTGACAGGGTAGTGGCAGTTGATCAGCACGGAGTCGACGTCGTGCGTCTCGTAGCGGTACGTCAGGTCGTCGACCATGAACGACGGGCCGAAATACGTCGCATCCGAGCGGCTTCCGACCATCTTGGGCTGACCCGACGCGTGCGGGCGCATGTCGTCGCGGGCCTGTCCGCGCATGAACTGGCCGGCGACGTGGCCCTCGAAGACGTTCTTGAAGTACGTGGGGAACGAGTAGTGCACGTAGAAGAAGTGCGCCATGTCGACGATGTTGTCGACCACCTCGCGGCAGTTGGTGTCGACCGTGGTCCGATACCAGACCCAGTCCGTCCACTCGTCGTCGAGTGCGCCTTCGATGCGGGGAATCGTGACGTCCGCGGGCGGCGGATTGCCCTCCGGATCGTTCCACACGAACAACATCCCGTCCTGGTCGAGCGCGTGCCACGACCGGGTCCGGGCGAGCGGCGGAACCCGGCGCGCGTACGGAATCTTCTTGCACCGGCCGTTGCTTCCCCACCGCCAGTCGTGGAACGGGCACGCCACCTCGTCGCCCTTGACCGTGCCCTGGCTGAGGTCGCCGCCCATGTGCCGGCAGTAGCCGTCGAGCACGGCGAGATCACCCGCACTGTCGGCGAAGACGACGAGCTTGGTCCCGAACGCTTCGACGGAATGGGGCTTGCCGTCCCGGAATGCCTCGGACAATCCGATGCAGTGCCATCCACGGGCGAATCGGGTGGGCGCTGCGCCCGCGTCGATTTCGCGTACCTCGACTGTCTCGGACTGTTGGGTGGTCACGATGCGTCCCGTCCTCTCCTGGGCTTGTGCGGTGCCCTGCACGCTAAGTGAGCGTGGACGGTCCGCATGACGTGGTCCCACTGGACGGGACCGGGCGGTGGGGCGGCGTTTCCCGTTGAGCGAGACGCCTGTCCACGCACGGGTGTGATCGCCCTACCCTCCGACAGATGACGAACGAGGTCCTGAGATCGATCCGCGGCCTGCTGCCGATGATCGCGGAACGCGCGGACAAGGTCGACGAGTCGCGGCGGGTGTCCGAACAGGTGATCCGTGAGCTCGGCGACGCCGGATTGTTCAAGATGCTGCAGCCCAGGCGGTACGGCGGCACGGAAAGCGATCCGGTGCACTTCTACGAGGTGGTGCGCGCCGTGTCCGGTGTGTGCGGCTCGACGGGCTGGCTGGCGTCCGTGCTCGGGGTGCACCCGTGGCACCTGGCCCTGTTCGACGACCGGGCGCAGCGTGACGTGTGGGGCCACGACGATTCGGTGCTCGTGTCGTCCGCCTACGCACCCGTCGGGCGGCTCGTCCCCGTCGAGGGCGGCTACCGGCTGACGGGGGACTGGCATTTCTCCTCGGGCTGCGAGCACGCGTCGTGGGCGTTGCTCGGCGCGATGGTGGTCGGGACCGAGGGCCGCCCGGTCGATTTCATGACGGCGCTGGTGCCGCGGTCGGATTACCGCATCCACGACGTCTGGGACGTGGTGGGGATGCGCGGCACCGCCAGCAACGAGATCAGCGCCGAGGAGGTGTTCGTTCCCGACTACCGGATCAAGAGGAATTACGAGACGGCGCAACTGCGCGGACCCGGACAGAAGGTGAACCGGGGACCGCTGTACCGGCTGCCGTTCGCCACACTCTTCACCACGGCCGTCGCCGCCCCCGGAGTGGGAGTCGTCGCGGGATGCTACGAACGCTATCTGACGTTCATGCGGGAACGAGTGCGGCTCAGCCTCGGTGGCGGAAGATTCGTCGACGACCAGTTCGCCCAGGTCGCGGTGGCCCGGGCGTCGTCCGAGATCGACGCCGCGATACTGCAGATGGATCGCAACGTGCGTGAACTGTGGGAACTGGCGGAGGCCGGTGACGAACTCCCCATGGGTCTGCGCCTGCGGGTGCGCCGCGATCAGGTTCGCGCGACCGAGCGAGCCCTCGACGCGATCGACCTGCTGTTCAAGACCGCCGGCGGAAGTTCGCTGTCGCGCGGCAACGCGATCGAACGGTCGTGGCGCGACGCCCACGCGGGCAGCGTGCACGTGGCCAACGAGCCCGAACGCGCCCTCGCCCTGTTCGGCAGGGGCGCGTTCGGGCTCCCGGTGGAGGACAACCTCGTGTAGTCAGCTCCGCATGTGCTGAACTGCCCGGTAGGAGAAGACCATCGCGGTTCCGAGCGGCACACCCGGGCCGGGATAGAACCGGCCGCTGAGCGACGCGCTCGTGTTACCGGCCGCATACAGTCCGTCGATGGGTGTGCCGTCGGCGCGCAGGACCCGGGCGTCGGCGTCGGTCCGGACCCCGCCCTTGGTACCGAGATCGCTGAGCACGATGCGGGCCGCGTGGAACGGGCCCTGCGACACCGGGCTCAGTGCCGGGTTCGGTGGTGCGTCCGCACCCGTGCCCGGAGGGCAGAAGAAGTTGTCGTACGGGTCCTCTCCCCGGTGGAAGGACTCGTCGACGCCGTGCTTGGCGAAGTCGCTGAACTGTTCGACGCTGCGGCGCAGTGCGTCTGCGGGGACGCCGATCTTCTCCGCGAGTTCCTCGATCGTGTCGGCCGAGACCCAGGTGCCCGCCGCGTGATGCTTCTCGGCGGAGATGTTCGGAATGGAGATGGCAGGCAACACGGGCCCGCCCTCCTTCGAGTCGAACACGAGATACGAACTGCTGCTGCCGTGCTCGATCATCGCTCGGCCGAACTGGTCGTACGGCAGCGATTCGTTGAGGTACCGCTCTCCGGACGTGTCGACGAGAATGCCGCCGCGCACGCCCACCATGAAAGCGCCGGAGCCGTCCGGAAGTTCGACCCCGGGGCACCACCACGCCTCGTCGAGTAGTGCGGTGTCCGCGCCGATCTCCACCGCCGCCCGCAGGAGGTCGCCGGTGTTCGCGCCGCGCGGGCCCATGCTCCAGGCCGCCCGGCCCGGTGTTCCGTTCTCGGTGCGCAGGGCCGCGTTGCCCTCGATTCCGCCTGCCGCGAGCAGCACGCCGCGCGTCGCCCGGATCCGGACGGTCTCACCGGCGGCGTTCGTCGCCTCGACGCCGACGACCCGTCCGTCCTCGACGATCAGCGAGCGCGCGGCGGTCTCGGTGCGCAGTTCCACGTGCCCGGTGCCGTGCAGAGCCATGAGAAGGCGGCCGATCAGGGCGCGGCCACCGTTCAGCGTTCCCTCCGGATGCGGTTCCCCGGCCCGGTCGACGTCGGCCTCGGGCCGGATGACCTCGCGCAGGTCCCCGATCTCGTCGCTCGGCAGGTCCAGCGGGTTGATCGCGCGACCGTAGTCCATCCGGCCGGGTGCCTTGTAGTAGTCGGGGAACGCGCGCCACTCGAACTCGATGTGGGGATCGCGTTCGAGAAGGTCGACGACGTCGGGCGCGGTGGCGACGTACGCCTCCTGACGGTCGATCTCCTCGTCGCCCACCACTGCGCGCAGGTACGTGCGCGCCTTGTCCGTGGAGTCGCCGATGCCGGCGCGCTCCTGCACGGCGGTGCCCGGCAGCCACACCGCGGCGCCGGAGTACGCGGACGTGCCGCCGAACAGTGGGGTCTTCTCGAGGACGAGGGTGCGCAATCCCTGCGAAGCGGCCGTGTATGCGCCGGTCAGCGCGCCGCCCCCCGAACCGACCACCAGCACGTCGCACTCGGTTGTCCAGTCCTGCATCGTCGTTTCCTCCGTTGATGGTCTGTGGAGACTGGCGGTCCAGTCGTGGGGTTCACGCAATCGCATCCGGGCGACCTGCGGCACGTGCGGTCCCACTCACCGGACGAAATTCGATGGTTTCCCGATCCAATGCGAGAATCGACACCGGATCCGGGGCTGTGTGCGGAGTGAAGGGGGATCGAGGGTGCCGAGAATCGCCGAAGTGCGGGACGCTGCCGAACCGAGTTCGGAGGAACAGCGGGCCCGCCACGTCCGCATGCTCGAGGCCGCCATCGAACTGGCCACCGAGAAGGAACTCGCCCGGGTCCAGATGCACGAGGTGGCCAAACGTGCCGGCGTCGCGATCGGGACGCTGTACCGGTACTTTCCGTCGAAGACGCATCTGTTCGTCGCGGTGATGGTCGATCAGATCGACCGGATGGGTGCCGGGTTCAAGAAGAGTGCGCCCCCCGGCGAATCGCCGCAGGATGCGGTGTACAACGTTCTGGTCCGCGCCACCCGCGGGCTGTTGCGCCGGCCCGCATTGTCCACCGCGATGATCCAGTCCACGAGCACCGCCAACGTCGCGTCCGTGCCGGACGCGGGGAAGGTCGACCGGGCATTCCGGCAGATCATGCTGGACGCCGCGGGGATCGAACACCCGACCGAGGAAGATCTGACGGCACTGCGCCTGCTGGTGCAGTTGTGGTTCGGCGTGATCCAGTCCTGCCTCAACGGCCGCGTCTCGATTCCGGACGCCGATTCCGACATTCGTAAGGCCTGCGACCTCCTGCTCGTCAACCTGTCGCACCGCTGACGCTCGTCGGTCCGGGTGCCGGCGCGTCCGCGACCGTGAAGTGAAATTCATTCCGTCTGTCTGACCTGCGATGACGGTTTGTTTGCACGGCAAACGGTATTGATGTCTTCTCAGAAATAGAATAAATTCCAATTATGAGCCGCGGCTGAGTCCGTGAGTCAGAAGAATCCGAGGAGTAGAACATGGGCAATGCCGTCATCGTCGACGCGGCACGGACACCGATCGGGCGCCGGCGCGGGGCACTGTCCGGACTGCACCCGGCCGAACTACTCGGTGCCGCACAGCGGGGTGTCCTCGAACGGGCCGGTGTCGCCCCGGCGGACATCGGGCAGATCGTCGGTGGATGCGTCACCCAGGCGGGTGAGCAGTCCAACAACGTGACCCGGCAGGCGTGGCTGCACGCGGGACTGCCGTACGCGACGGCGGCCACGTCGCTCGACTGCGCCTGCGGATCTTCCCAGCAGGCCGTGCACGTCGTGGCGGGTCTCGTCGCGTCCGGCCAGATCTCTGCCGGAATCGGGTGCGGTGTCGAGGCGATGAGCCGGGTGTTCCTCGGCCAGGCCGTTACACCGGAGACCGGCAACCCGTACCCGGACGACTGGGCGATCGACATGGGCGACCAGTTCACGTCCGCCCAGCGAATCGCCGACCGGCGCGGGCTCGGGCGCGGCGACGTCGACGCGTTCGGGCTCGAGTCGCAGCGACGCGCCGCCCGGGCCTGGGCGGAAGGACGGTTCGACCGCGAGATCGTTCCCGTCACCGCTCCCGTCGTGGACAAGTCCGGCGCACCCACCGGTGAACTCGCGGTGGTCACCCGGGACGGGGGACTGCGCGAGACGACCGCAGAGGCCCTGTCTGCCCTGAAGCCCGTGATCGACGGCCACATCCACACCGCGGGCAACTCGTCCCAGATCAGCGACGGCGCCGCCGCCGTCCTGCTCATGGACGGCGGCCGTGCCCGCGAACTCGGATTGCGGCCGCGCGCGAGGATCGTCGCGTCCGGCATGGTCGGCTCCGACCCGTACTACCACCTCGACGGGCCGATCGAGTCGACGCGGATGGTCCTCGAGCGCGCCGGAATGTCTTTGGGCGACATCGATCTCGTCGAGATCAACGAGGCATTCGCGTCCGTCGTGCTGTCGTGGGCGCAGGTGCACGGAGCCGACATGTCGAAGGTGAACGTCAACGGCGGGGCCATCGCACTCGGACATCCGGTGGGCTCCACCGGGGCCCGGCTGATCACGACCGCCCTGCACGAACTGGAGCGCTCCGACACCTCCACCGCGCTGGTCACGATGTGCGCCGGTGGCGCGCTGTCCACCGCAACCATCATCGAACGCATCTGACCCCGAACGATCGACGAGGCCGACATGACAATGGGATTGACCGAAGAAGAGCGCGACCTGCGCGACTCGGTGCGGGGCTGGGCCACACGGACCGTGACCCCGGCCGTGCTCCGGGGGGCCGTCGAGGCCAAGACCGAGCAGCGACCGCTGTTCTGGAAGTCGTTGGCGGACCTGGGCGTACTGGGACTCCACCTGCCCGAGGACGTGGGCGGGGCGGGGTGCGGGCTGGTGGAACTGGCAGTGGTCACCGAGGAACTGGGCCGGGTCCTGCTGCCCGGTCCCTTCCTCCCGACCGTGCTGCTCGGCGCCGTCCTGCACGAGTCCGGGCGCACGGGTGAGCTCTCCGGGCTGGCCGACGGTTCGGCCCTCGGCGCCGTGGCCCTGCAGCCGGGTTCGCTGCGGCTCGTCCGGGACGGCGGAGTGGTGACGCTGGACGGTGAGTCCGGGTACGTCCTCGGCGGGCAGGTGGGCGACCTGTTCCTGCTCGCGGCGAGGGACGGCGACGAGACCGCGTTCGTAGCGCTCGCCCGCGACCGGCTCGACGTGACCGACCTGCCCAGCCACGACGTGGTGCGCCGCAACGCGACCGCTTCGGTGAGCGGCCTCGAGATCGCCGAATGCGATGTCCTGCACATCGATTCGCAGCGCGTTCTCGATCTGGCGGCCACCTTGTTCGCCGCCGAGGCCTCCGGTGTCGCAGACTGGGCGGTGACCACCGCCGCCGACTACGCCAAGGTGCGCCACCAGTTCGGCCGCCCCATCGGCCAGTTTCAGGGGGTGAAACACCGGGTAGCCCGCATGCTCTGCCTCGCCGAACAGGCCCGGGTCTGTGCGTGGGACGCGGCCCGTGCGATGAATCCCGGAAGCAGTGCCAGGGCCGCGACGGCTGCGCCGCGCTGCAGTGCGGCGGAGGCGTCACTCGCGGCCGCGGTCGCCGGAGCCACCGGACCCGACGCGGCGTTCTCCGTCACCAAGGACTGCATCCAGGTGCTCGGCGGCATCGGCTACACCTGGGAACACGACGCCCACCTGTACCTGCGCCGGGCGCAGTCGCTGCGGATCCTGCTCGGGTCCACCGCATCGTGGCGGCGGCGCGTGGCCCGCGCGACCCTGGGCGGGGACCGCCGGGTGCTCGGGATCGACCTGCCTCCGGACGCCGAGGGCATCCGCGCCGGCGTGCTCGCGGAACTCGCGCCAGCCGCCGCACTGGACGACGCGGAGCGCAGGACGTACCTGGCCGAGAAGGGCTACACCGCACCGCACCTCCCCGCACCGTGGGGCAGGGGGGCGGGCGCCGTGGAACAACTCGTGATCGCGGAGGAACTGCGCGCGGCCGCGCTGAAGCCCCACGACATGATCATCGGCAACTGGGTGGTACCCACGCTCATCGCGCACGGCAGCGAAGAACAGTTGCAGCGCTTCGTGCCCCCGTCACTGCGCGGCGACCTCGTCTGGTGCCAGCTGTTCTCCGAACCCGGCGCCGGATCGGACCTCGCCGGCCTGACCACCCGGGCCACCAAGGTGGACGGCGGCTGGGTGCTGCGGGGGCAGAAGGTGTGGACGTCGATGGCCCGGGACGCGGACTGGGGTATCTGCCTCGCCCGCACAGATGCCTCGGTGCCCAAACACAAGGGATTGTCGTACTTCCTGATCGACATGAGGGGCAGCGACGGCCTCGACATCCGGCCGCTGCGCGAGATCACCGGCGAGGCACTGTTCAACGAGGTGTTCCTCGACGACGTGTTCGTCCCCGACGAACTCCTCGTGGGCGAACCGGGCGACGGCTGGAAGCTCGCCCGCACGACCCTCGCCAACGAACGGGTGTCGCTGTCGCACGACTCCTCGCTGGGCTCCGGCGGCGAGGCTCTGCTGACGCTGGCCGGCGAGCTGCCCGGCGGCATCGACGACGAGCAGCTGACCGTGCTCGGCAAGGTCCTCTGCGACGCACAGTCCGGCGGCCTGATGGGGCTGCGCACCACCCTGCGCTCGATCGCGGGCGGGCAACCGGGCGCCGAGTCGTCGGTCGCGAAACTGCTCGGCGTCGAACACATCCAGCAGGTGTGGGAGGTGGCGATGGACTGGGCCGGACCGCGCGCCCTGCTCGGCGACCGGCCCCGCACGTCCGCTACGCAGATGTTCCTGAACTCGCAGTGCATGTCGATCGCGGGCGGCACCACCAACGTCCAGCTCAACATCATCGGCGAACGACTGCTGGGTCTGCCGCGTGACCCCGCGCCCGGAAAGGGAGCGTGACCTGACATGGCGATCGACGTGAAGGCCGCGCTGACCGCGGAACCGGCCGTGCGTGACGTGGCGTGGACCGAGCGTGACGTGATGCTCTACCACCTCGGACTCGGCGCCGGCGGGAACGCCCAGGACCCCGCGGAACTGCGCTGGGTGTACGAGAAGGACTTGCAGGTGCTGCCGACGTTCGCGCTCGTCGCGGGACAGGGAATCTCGGCCGGCGACGCACCGGCGTCCGGGCTGGGCCTGCCCGGTATCGACATCGACCTGCGCAAGATCCTGCACGGCGGACAGTTGCTCACCGTGCACGCGCCCATTCCTCCGTCAGGTGGGGCCCGGGTGTCCTCGCGGGTGGCGGACGTGTGGGACAAGGGCAAGGCTGCCGTCATCGTGCTCGAACAGACGGCCACCGACTCGGGCGGGAACCCGTTGTGGACCACGGGGATGCAGATCTGGGCCCGCGATGAGGGCGGGTTCGGCGGCTCCCCGGGACCTGAGTCGGTGGCCACGGTGCCGGCCCGCGAACCCGACAAGGTGCTGGTGTCGCGCACCGGGACGGCGCAGGCCCTGCTCTACCGGCTCAGCGGCGACCTCAACCCGCTGCACGCGGACCCCGAATTCGCGGCCGCGGCCGGGTTCGAAAGGCCGATCCTGCACGGGCTCGCGTCGTACGGTGTGGTGTGCAAGGCCGTCGTCGACGGGATGCTGGACGGCGATCCCACGCGACTGCGCCACTACGAGGTGCGGTTCGCGGGCTCGCTGTACCCGGGCGAGACCGTCGAGACCGCGGTCTGGCACGACGGCGACCGGCTGACCCTGCGCGCGACGTGCCCCGACCGTGACGGGCAACCGGTGCTGACCGAGGCGACGATGGAGGTGAGCGGGTGAGCGTCGGTACGCACCCCACGTTCGAGAACAGCCCGTCGGGAACGGTGCTGACGTCACCGCCCGACAGTTCCGCCGTCGACCGGGCGACCGAGGCCGCCCGGCGCGTGGTCGACGCGCTGCTGCGAACCGATCGCGGCAACGCCAACCTCGACCGCGTCGCGGAAGAGCTGAACAGCATCGCCGAGCACCTCGAGGAACACGCGCCCGCCGTCGCCGAGCGGCTGATCGACATGTGGAACGGCGAGGGCGTCACCCGGCACGATCCCGTCACCGGACCCGAGAACGCGCTCGCGCCGCCTGTGGTCCTCGAGGGGCTGTCCGACGGATCGGTCCGGGGCACCGTCACGCTGACCATCCCGTACCAGGGGCCGCCCGGGCACGTCCACGGCGGCGTGTCCGCGCTCCTGCTCGACCACGTCCTCGGCGTCGCCAACGCCTGGGGTGGAAAAGCCGGCATGACAGCGCAGTTGAGCACCCGCTACCACCGCCCGACGCCGCTGTTCGAACCACTCACCCTGACCGGGAAGCTGATGTCGGTCGACGGCCGCAAGATCACCACCGTCGGCGACATCCGGACCGCGGACGGCCAGGTGTGCGTCTCGGTCGAGGGACTGTTCGTCGACAAGACCGTGCCCCGCCCACGATGACCCCGATCAGGAGCAGACAATGATCAGGAACAGACAATGACCTCCCCCGACCGTTTCGAGAACAAGGTCGTCTTCGTGACCGGCGCGGCGCGCGGGCAGGGCCGCGCCGAGGCCGTCCGGTTCGCGTTCGAGGGCGCCGACGTCATCGCGATCGACGCCTGCACCGAATTCGCGTCCACCGCCTATCCCGGCGCCACGGAAGACGACCTGGCCGAGACGGTCCGGCTCGTCGAATCCACCGGCCGGCGGATCGTCGCCGCCACCGCGGACGTGCGCGATTTCGACGGACTCTCGCGCGCCCTCGCCGACGGCATCGAGCAGTTGGGGCGCCTCGACGTCGTGATCGCGAACGCGGGCATCTGTTCGGGGGCGTTGTCGTGGGAGATCACCGCCGAGCAGTGGCAGGAGACGGTCGACGTCAACCTCACGGGAACGTTCCACACCGCGAAGGCGGCGGTTCCCTATCTGATCGAACAGGGTGAGGGCGGCGCCGTCGTTTTCACGAGTTCGGTGTCCGGACTGAAGGGCACGCCGTTCACCGGGCACTACGTCGCGACCAAGCACGGCATCACCGGGCTCGCCAAGACGATGGCGAACGAACTCGGTGAGCACCGCATCCGCGTCAACACGGTGCACCCGGCCGGTGTGGACACCGGCATGAAGGTGAACGACCTGCACCCGCTCATCGCCCGGTTCGCGTCGACGCTCGGTTCCATCTACCAGAACTCGCTGCCGTACAGCATCACCCAGCCCGAAGACGTCGCCGCCGTCGTCGCGTGGCTGTGTTCCGACGAAGCGCGGTACATCACCGGGGCGCAGATTCCCGTCGATCTCGGCAACCTCATCCGCTGAGGTTCGCGCGCTCCCTCGCTCGCCGAATGTCGCAGTGGCGCAGTTCGACTGCACCACTGCGGCATTCGGCGTTCAGACGGCGATGTCGCGCCGGATCATCTTACCGGTGGCATTGCGTGGCAACAGGTCCGTGGTGATCCGCCACCGGGTCGGGACCTTGAAGTACGACAGTCGCTCGGACGCGTACGCGCGCAGTT
The DNA here is from genome assembly GCF_002300195.1 of Rhodococcus sp. ACPA1. Classification (NCBI taxonomy): domain Bacteria; kingdom Bacillati; phylum Actinomycetota; class Actinomycetes; order Mycobacteriales; family Nocardiaceae; genus Rhodococcus; species Rhodococcus sp. ACPA1. Next base: position 535,727 of record NZ_NSDX01000001.1, read on the forward strand.
CCGCCTCCGTGGCACCGGCGCCCGGCCGCAGGACCACGACAGCCGACACCTCCTGCCCCAGATCCTCGTGCGGCGTCCCGATCACCGCGCACTCGAGCACGTCGGGGTGTTCGTCGAGGCACTGCTCGATCTCGGTGGGGTACACGTTCTCCCCGCCCCGCAGGATCAGATCCGAGCGCCGCCCGGTGAGGCGCAGGCGACCGTTTTCGACGAGCCCGTAATCGCCGGTCCGGAGCCACCGGCCGGGGGCGATCGCCGCGGCGGTGGCGGCCTCGTCCTCCCAGTACCCGAGCATCACGAACGGGCTGCGCACGCAGACCTCACCCTCGACACCGTCGGGCAGCCATTCGCCGTACGGGTCGCGGATCTCCATGCTCACCGTGATGATCGGACGTCCCAGAGTCCCCGGGAACTGCTCGAGTTCGGGGGCGGTGGCGACGGCGATCGCGGTACTGCACTCGGTGAGTCCGTAGCTGTCCACGAGGGCGTTCCGCGCGAACGGCACCTTCTCGCGCAGCCGTTCCTTGAACGCGACCGACGACGGTGCGGACGCCAGCGAGAACGAGGTGAGCGACGACAGGTCGTACCGGTCGAGGTCGTCGTGCTCCACGAGACGGGACGCCATGGTGGGTACCGCGCCCCAGTTGGTGACCCGTTCCCGCTCGACGAGACGGAGCACGGCGTCCACGTCGAATCCGCCCTGGTGCATGACGACGGCACCACCGGTCGCCAGCCGCGGAATCACCAGATTGTGCAGGCTCGCGATGTGGAACAGGGGAGAGGTCAGGAGGTAGCGAAGCGGACTCGGCATCGCCGGGTCGACGGGTCGTCCACTGAATTCGCCGACCACGGCGTCGCTGAACCGGTGGTAGTCGACGACGGCCAGAATGTTGCGCTGCGAGTGCAGCGCTCCCTTGGGTCTGCCACTCGTGCCGCTGGTGTAGAGGATGGCGGCGGGATCGTCCTCGTCGACGTCGGTGTGCGGCATCGGGGACCCTGCGTACTTCGCGAAGATCGCGGGCAGATCCGCCTCCATCGTGAGGACCGGAAGGTCGGCACCGGCCGCGGCGAGCGTCTCGGCGCGCTTCGCGTCGGCGATCACCACGGTGGGGCGACTGTGCGTCAGCCCGTACTCGACCTCCCGCGGAACCCACCAGCCGTTCAGTCCGACACTGATGGCGCCGAGCACCTGCGTGGCCCAGAACGCGACCACCCACTCGGGGGTGTTCGCGGCCAGGATCGCCACCCGGTCACCCTTCCGGACGCCGTGGTCGTCGCGCAGCGCCGTCGCCAGGGCCGCGACCGCGGCGGCGTGCTCCGTGTAGGACATCCGGCGGTCGGCGCTCACGAGGTAGTCGCGGTCGCCCCACCGGAGCGACGTGGTGAGGAGTTCGCCCACCGAGCGCCCGCGGTTCTTCATCACCGGCATCCGGGTGCCGAGTACCAGCTCCTCGACGAGTTCGAACCGGCCACCGGGTCCGGTGAGACGGGACATCACCTGATCCAGGTGCAACTGTGGATCTGTAGGGGCAGTCATCGGGGCGACCTTTCGTCCTCGGGCACTCGTACCGACACAAGATGGCACGCCGTGACGGGCGCCCGGACGTGGTTACCACTCAGCGAGACTGCCGCGATCCGCGACATCCCGGCGCCGTTACGTTCGACAGCGAATCGCAGCTGGAGGAACTCATATGACGATAGATCTCGACCAGCCCACAGTGAAGGTCGATCCGCTCGCCCCGGCCAAGCTCGGGCCGATCACTCTGCGCAATCGCGTGATCAAGGCAGCGACGTACGAGGGGCTGACCCCGAAGGGTTTGGTCACCGACGAGCTCATCGAATTCCATCGGCAACCCGCCGCCGGGGGCGTCGGTATGACGACGGTCGCGTACTGCGCCGTCGCCCCCGACGGCCGGACGTCGCCGGGCCAGATCCAGTGGACCGACGAGACGATGCCGGGCCTGCGGAAGCTGACCGACGCCATCCACGACGAGGGCGCGGCAGTGTCGGCGCAGATCGGCCACGCGGGACCGGTCGCGGCCGCGAAGTACATCGGGTATCCCGCGCTGGGCCCGTCCCGCGCGTTCCGGATGACCACCCAGAACTTCTCCAAGCCGGCGACTGCGGCAGATATCGCCCGGATCGTCGAGGCACACGCCGACGCGGCTCGCCGCGCGGTGGAGTCGGGGTTCGACGCCGTGGAGATCCATTTCGGCCACAACTACCTGATCAGCTCCTTTCTCAGCCCGAAGGTCAACAAGCGCACGGACGAGTACGGCGGATCACTGGCGAACCGCGCCCGGTTCGCGCTCGAGACCGCCCGCGCCGTACGCGACGCCGTGGGGGACAGGATCGCGATCCTCGCCAAGCTGAACATGGACGACGGTGTGCCCGGGGGCTTCTGGGTGGACGAGGCGATCCAGGTGGCGCAATGGCTCGAGCAGGACGGTTCGCTGGACGCGCTCGAGCTCACCGCGGGCAGTTCGCTGCTGAACCCGATGTACCTGTTCAAAGGCGACGCGCCGCTCCGTGAGTTCGCCGCCGTCATGCCGCAGCCGACGAAACTGGGAATCCGGTTGGTCGGCAAGCACTTCCTGAAGGAATACCCCTACCGCGACGCCTACCTCCTCGAGGACGCCCGCCAGATCAGAGCCGCCGTGACGATGCCGCTCGTCCTACTCGGTGGCATCACCGGCAAGGCGACCATGGACCTGGCGATGGAGGAAGGATTCCAGTTCGTGGCCGTCGCACGGGCACTCCTGCGGGAACCCGACCTCGTCAACCGGATCACGGAGGAGACCCACAACCCCGGTCTGTGCATTCACTGCAACAAGTGCATGACGGCCATCTACGGTGGCACCCACTGCGTGCTCCGCGTGCCGTGAGCGTGCATACCGTGTCGACAGGAGAGATGGAGTTGGAACGCACCACGATCGCCGAGATGCTGCTCGACCGGCTGGGTGACGACAGGCTGGGAGTCCGTACCCGGCAACGGGATTGGACGTGGGACGAGGTGGTCCACGAGAGTGCGGCATGCGGCGCGGTCGCATCCTCGCTGCGGACAGAGGGGCCGTTCCACATCGGCGTGTTACTCGAGAACACCCCTGAGTTCCTGTTCTGGCTGGGCGGTGCCGCGCTCGCCGGAGCCACGATCGTCGGCATCAACCCGACGCGGCGCGGGGCGGAACTCGAGGCCGAGATCCGGTACGTCGACTGCCAGCTGATCGTCACGGATACCGCGGGGAAGGCGCAGCTCGCCGGTCTCGACCTCGGGCTGTCCGAGGACCGGTTTCTGCTGGTCGACGATCCGGCCTACACCGAACTCGTCGCGGCCCACGCGGTCGCGAATCCGGCCTGGGATCCCGGGATCGACGCGTCGACGCTGTTCCTTCTGCTGTTCACGTCCGGCACCACCGGCACGTCGAAAGCGGTGCGGTGCAGCCAGGGCCGGCTCGCCCGGCTGGCGTACGCGAACACCGTCAAGTACGGGCACGTGCGCGAGGACGTCGACTACTGCTGCATGCCGCTGTTCCACGGCAACGCGCTGATGGCGTTGTGGGCGCCCGCGCTCGCCAACGGCGCCACCGTCTGCCTGCCACGCAAGTTCTCCGCGTCCGGGTTCCTGCCCGACGTCCGGTTCTTCGGCGCCACATTCTTCACCTACGTCGGCAAGGCGCTGGCGTACCTGATGGCCACCCCGGAGCAACCCGACGACCGTGACAACACGCTCGTCCGCGGTTTCGGGACCGAGGCCTCTCCGGAGGACAAGACCGAATTCGTGCGGCGGTTCGGCGCCGAACTGTACGAGGGGTACGGATCGAGCGAGGGCGCCGGTTCGGTGACGCTCGACCCGAACGCCCCCGAGGGTGCGCTCGGCCGGCCCGCGAACGAGAACATCGTCATCGTCGACCCCGACACCCGCGCGGAGAAGGCCCGGGCGCGGCTCGACGAGCACGGTCGCGTGCTCAACCCGGACGAGGCGATCGGCGAAATGGTCGACAAGGCCGGCGCGGCGCGGTTCGAGGGCTACTACAAGAACGAGGACGCGATCGCGGACCGCATCCGGCACGGCTGGTACTGGACGGGCGACCTCGGGTACGTCGACGAGGCCGGCTTCATCTACTTCGCCGGCCGGAAGGGCGACTGGATCCGCGTGGACGGGGAGAACACCTCGGCGTTGATGGTGGAGCGGATTCTGCGCCGCCACCCCAAGGTGGTCGCCACCGGCGTGTACGCCGTCCCCGACCCGCGGTCGGGCGATCAGGTGATGGCGGCCGTCGAGGTGTCGGATCCGACCGATTTCGATCCGGCGGAGTTCGCCGCGTTCCTCCGCAGCCAGGACGACCTGGGTACGAAGGCCGCTCCCCGCTTCGTCCGGGTGTCGACGGACCTGCCGGTGACGGGATCGAACAAGGTGCTCAAACGAACGCTGCAGGAACAGCGCTGGCGTTGCGACGATCCGGTCTTCCGGTGGGTGGGACGCGGTGTTCCCGAGTACCACGAGATGACCGACAGTGAGAAGGCCGCGCTGGAGCAGGAGTTCCACACGCACGGCCGGCAACGATTCCTGCACGTGTGACGGTGAGGGTGACATGAAACTGGGTGTGGTGGTTCCCGTCGAACTGGGACGGGCGGGCGAGCCCGAATGGATACTCGAATTCGCGAGGGCCGCCGAATCACTCGGATTCGACGAGATCTCCGCCGTCGAGCATTCGGTCGTCATCGCGGACACGGCGAGTGCCTATCCGTACTCGCCCACCGGGAAGTCGCACCTGCCCGATGACTGCAGCCTGCCGGACCCGCTGGAACTGCTGTCGTTCGTCGCCGGCGCCACCACGACCCTGGGTCTCGCGACGGGCGTGCTGGTGCTGCCCAACCACCACCCGGTGGTGCTGGCGAAACGCCTCGCCACCCTGGACCGGCTGTCCGCGGGGCGCCTCCGCATCTGCCTCGGTCTCGGCTGGATGCGCGAGGAGATCGAGGCCTGCGGCGGCGACTTCGACCGGCGCGGCGCGGTCGCCGACGAGGCGATCGCGGTGATGCGGGCGCTGTGGTCGGGCACCACCGCCGTCGACTTCGCGGGCGAACACTTCTCCTTCCGCGGCGCCCAGAGCTGGCCCAAACCCCACCGGGATTCGGGAGTGCCGCTCTACATCGGCGGACACAGCCCGGCGGCCGCACGACGGGCCGGGCGGCTGGGCGACGGCTTCCAGCCGCTCGGCCTGGCCGGCGACGACCTGGACCGGGCGATCTCCCGGATGCGAGCGGCGGCAGCGGACGCCGGCCGCGATCCCGCCGACGTCGACCTCGTGCTCGGTGCGACCCTGCCGCGGCTGGACGAGGCCAGGGTCGACCGGGCCCGGGACCTCGGCGCGAATCGGCTGGTGCTGTCGGCGTCCCGGAACGTGCAGTCGCTCGACCAGGTCATCGACGAGATGGCCGAGTGCTCGGCCAGGTTGGGGCTCAGTCCGGCACGGTGACCGGCACGTCCTCGCTGAAGTCGACGATCAGTTCGCGCCGGGAGAACCGCCAGCCGGTGTCGCCGAGCACATACCGGTCGTGGTATCGCAGCGCGATCCGGTTGTCACGGTAGCCGTTTCGGCCGGAGTAGACGTGATGCGCGGTGCAGTAGGTCTCACCCGACGCCGTCGACCCGTCCACGTCGATCACCTGCTGGTGGACGACGTGCCGGGTCGACTGCAGATGCGAGACCGCGTCCACGACGGCGGACGCGAGCACGTCGCCGCCGCGGAGTTCGGATGCTGTGCCGGTGCCCGTCAAGGCCGGCGGGAGGACGAACGTCGCGTCGGGGTCGAACAACGACGCGAGCGTTGCCGCCTCGCGCCGGTCGACGGCTCGGGCATAGCGGGCGGTGAGTTCGGTGAGAGCGAATCCGGTGGCCATCCGACCATTCCAGCGGACATTCGGCACCGGCGACAACCACCTCCCGCTGACCGAGACATCGGCAGTGAGGCGGGGGAGCGCTGGCTAGCGTCCAGAACACACGTGGCGACAGCCACGCACACGTTTGAGGAGAACGCCGATGGATCTGAGGGAATCGCCCGCGCAGCGGGAACTCCGGCGGGAGCTGCGCGCCTACTTCGCGGCGCTGCTGCCGGAAGAGAAGCGGCGCGTCGCGGGTGAGGAGGGTGTCGGCGGCGAGCATTTTCGCGACATCGTGCGACTGCTGGGCAAGGACGGCTGGCTGGGTATCGGATGGCCCGTGGAATACGGCGGGCAGGGACGGTCGATCGAAGACCAGTTCGTGTTCTTCGACGAGGTGCAGAGGGCCGGGTTGCCGTTCCCGTTCGTCACCGTCAACACCGTCGGCCCCACCCTGATGAAGTACGGCACCGAGGAGCAGAAGGCGCGGTTCCTCCCCGGCATCCTCGCCGGCGACATCGTCTTCGCCATCGGCTACACCGAACCGGAGGCCGGCACCGACCTCGCGTCCCTGCAGACCCGGGCCGTGCGCGACGGGGACACCTGGGTTGTCGACGGCAACAAGGTCTTCACCAGTGGCGCCAACACGGCCGACTACGTGTGGCTGGCGTGCCGCACCGATGCAAATGCACCCAAGCACAAGGGCATCTCGATCCTCATCGTTCCCACCGACGATCCCGGCTTCAGCTGGTCGCCGATCCACACCGTGGGAGGGCTGACCGTCACGTCGACGTACTACAGCGGGATCCGGGTCGGCGATCAGGACGTCGTGGGCGACGTCCACGGCGGGTGGCAGCTGATCACCGCGCAACTCAACCACGAACGCATCGGGCTCGCCGCGCTCGGCGGACGCACGCTCGGGCTGTGGCACCAGGTCCTCGACTGGGCCCGGGAGACCGGTGCCCTCGACATCCCGTGGGTGCAGACGGATTTCGCGCGCACTCACGCGAAGCTCGAGGCGATGCGACTGTTGAACTGGAAGATGACCGCGGCCGTAGCGCGGGATGCGTTGTCTGGGGCGGACGCCGGTGCCACCAAGACGTACGGCACCGAAACCCATGTCGAGGTTTATCGCACGCTGCTCGGGATCCTCGGCGCCGCCGGGCGGCTGCGTCCGGCCTCACCGGGCGCGATCCTCGCCGGTCAGATCGAACAGATCTCCCGGCAGAGCGTGGTCAACACGTTCGGCGGCGGCGTCAACGAGGTGCTCCGCGACATGGTGGGCACCCTCGGCCTCGGACTCGTCCGTGAGAAGAGGGTGAAATGAGCGAACTCCTCGCCCGGCTGCGCGCATTCGAGGGACGGACGATCGTCCACGCCACCTGGGGTCCCGATCCCGTGAACATGCCGATGATCCGGCACTGGGTCGAGTCGATGGGCGACACGAGCCCCGTCTACCTCGACGAACACTCGGCACGCGCCACCGGCCGCGACGGCGCCGTGGCGCCGGCCCAGATGCTGCAGGTGTGGACGATGCGCACGTTCGCCGACAAGATGTCCGGCGCCGACCCGTCGGCTGTGTGGACGGAGCTGATCGACACGCTCGACGAGGCGGGATTCACGTCCGTCGTCGCCACCGATTCCGATCAGGAGTTCTTCGCAGAACTGCGCCCCGGCGACCGGGTGAACACGACCGAGGTGGTCGAGTCGGTATCGGCGGAGAAACACACAGGTCTCGGCGCCGGACATTTCGTCACCACCCTCAAGACGTACCGCAACGGCGACGGTGCGATCGTCGGCACCCAGCGGTGGCGGACCCTGCGCTTCCGGCCCGCCGAACGCCCGGCACCGCGCGCCGTGCGTCCGCGGCCTGCACTCGACGACGACAACGCCTTCTGGTTCGCGGCCGCCCGCGAGCACCGCCTCGTCATCCAGCGGTGCGTCACCTGCGGTGTGCTGCGGCACCCGACCGGACCGATGTGCGGGGAGTGCCGCTCCACCGAATGGGACACCGTCGACGCGTCGGGGCGGGGCACCGTCTACACGTTCGTCGTCAACCACCACCCGAAGATCGACGCCTTCGACTACCCACTGATCGTCGCGGTGATCGAACTCGAGGAGGGCACCCGCCTGATCGCCAACATGACAGGTGTCGAACCCGAACACGTGCACATCGGAATGCCCGTGGAACTGGACTGGATCGACGCAGACCCGGAACTCACACTTCCCGCATTCCGGCCCGCAGCATCGGAGGAACACTGATGGACTTCACATTCAGCGAGGAACAGGAAGCGGTCCGCCGACTGGCCGCGGACGTGTTCGCCGCCAGGTCGCGACCCGAGCGGATCAAGGACGTCGAGTCGAGCGCCGACCGGATCGACCGGGAACTGTGGCGCGAACTGGCCGGCACCGGGCTGCTCGGCATCGCCCTGCCCGAGAACCTCGGCGGCGGCGGCATGGGACTCGCCGAACTGTACGTCCTCCTCGAGGAGCAGGGCCGGACCGTGGCGCCGGTTCCGCTGTGGCCACACATGCTCGGCGCACTCGCGATCACCGAGTTCGGGACACCCGACCAACGAGACGCGCTGGTCCCCGCGGCGGCCGACGGCAGCCTGATCCTCACCGTCGGACCCGAGGAGTTCGGACCGTACGTCGCGGGCGAACCGGCGACGACGGCACGCGAGGTGGACGGCCGGTGGCAGGTGCACGGCGTCAAGGCCGCGGTCCCGGCGGCGCACGTCGCCGAACGCCTCCTCGTCTCCGCGAACACCGACACCGGTCCGGCGCTGTTCCTGGTGCACCCGTCGGCCGCGGGCGTGACTGCGCAGCAGGCGGAGTCGACCACCCGCGCGATCTGCGCGAACGTCACGTTCGACGCGGCCCCCGCGGAACCGGTCGGCCCGGCGGACGGTACCGCGGTGCGTTGGCTACTCGAACGAGCGGAACTGGCGGTCGCCGCCCTGCAACTGGGTGTGGGGGAAGGCGCGGTGCGTCAGGCCGTCACGTATCTCAACGGCCGCACCCAGTTCGGCCGCCCGCTCGCGACGTTCCAGGCCGTGACCCATCAGCTCGCGGACTGCTACATCGACCTCGAGGCCATGCGCGTCGCACTGTGGCAGGCCGTCTGGCTCCTCGCGAACGGCGAGGATCCGGGAACCGCGGTGCTGGTGGCCAAGTGGTGGGCCACCGACGGCGGTCAGCGCGTGGTTCACCGCACCCAGCACGTGCACGGCGGAATCGGAGTCGACACCGACTACCCGGTGCACCGGCACCTGCTGTGGGGGAAGCAACTCGCCGCCACTCTCGGCGGCGCGAGTTCCGACCTGGCACGTCTGGGTGCGCAGCTGGCGGCTGGCGTCGAGGTGGTCGCATGACCGCAACCGTCGACACCGCCCGCGGCTACGGGGACGTCGCCGTCGGCGAGAACCTGCCGGAGCTGACGATCCCCCTGACCCGCACCCTGATCGTCGCCACCGCCCTCGCCACCCGCGACTTCCAGGACGTCCACCACGACCCGGCACTCGCGGTGGCGAGAGGGTCGAAGGATGTGTTCATGAACATCCTCACCACCAACGGGCTGGTGGGACGGTTCGTCACCGACTGGGCGGGCGCGCACGCGTCGCTGCGCCGGATCGCGGTGCGGCTCGGTGCCCCCAACTACCCCGGCGACGTGATGACCCTGACCGGTGAGGTGATCACGAAGGACGACGGCCTGGTGACCGTGAAGGTCCGCGGCGCGAACAGCCTCGGTGATCACGCCACCGGCACCGTCGTCGTCGCCTGGCCTGCACGAGGAGACCTGTGACCAGCCCCCTGTCGGGCGCCGCCGCCATCGTCGGCATCGGCGCCACCGAATTCTCCAAGCACTCGGGACGAAGCGAACTGCAACTGGCGTGCGAGGCGATCGTCGCCGCACTCGTCGACGCGGGCATCGACCCGTCCGAGGTCGACGGACTGTCCACGTACACCGCCGAGACCAACGGGGAGGTGCTCGTCGCCCGCAACACGGGCATCGGCGAGCTGAAGTTCTTCTCCCGCATCGGGTACGGCGGCGGCGCCGCGTGCGCCACCGTCCAGCAGGCGGCGATGGCCGTGGCGACGGGCATCGCCGACGTCGTCGTCTGCTACCGCGCCTTCAACGAACGGTCCGGTGTGCGTTACGGACTCGGGCAGCACGACCGCCCGATGGACAGCACCGCGGACCGGGCGGCGTACGCCTGGCTGACCCCGCAGGGACTGTCGACGCCGGCCCAGTGGGTGGCGATGTTCGCCCGCCGGTACATGCATCGGTACGGCGCCACGAGTGAGGACTTCGGCCGGGTCGCGGTCGTCGCACGCAAGCACGCCGCCGACAACCCGGCCGCCTGGTTCCACGGGCGGCCCATCACCCTCGACGACCACCAGAAGTCGCGGTGGATCGCCGAACCGCTGCACCTGCTGGACTGCTGCCAGGAAACCGACGGAGGCCAGGCCCTCGTCGTCGTCTCCGCCGAACGCGCCAAGGACCTCCGCACCACCCCGGCGATCGTCAAGGCAGCCGCGCAGGGCTCCGGCAAGGACCAGCACATGATGGCCAGCTACTACCGGCCCGACATCACCGGAATACCCGAAATGGGCCTCGTGGGCAGGCAACTCTACGGGCAGAGCGGTCTCGCGCCCGACAACATCTCGGCGGCGATCCTCTACGACCACTTCACCCCGCTCGTCCTCCCGCAACTGGAGGAACTGGGTTTCTGCGATCCCGGCGAGGCGAAGGACTTCATCCGGGACGGCAATCTCGAGGTCGGCGGCCGACTCCCGGCGAACACCCACGGCGGCCAGATCGGCGAGGCCTACCTGCACGGCGTCAACGGCATCGCCGAGGCAGTTCGCCTGATCCGCGGAACGTCGACGACACAACCGGACGGCATCGGCAACGTGCTGGTGACCGCGGGCACCGCCGTGCCCACCAGCGGCCTGATCCTGGGTAGAGAGGACTGATCATGACGACAACCGAACGCACGACGGCAGGAGCGTGGCGAGGCGAGGACCTCGGCACCCGCACCGTGAGTTACGACGAGCGCGACGCCATCCTGTACGCACTGTCGGTGGGTGCGCGGGCCACCGAATTGGACCTCGTCTTCGAGGAGCATCTGCGGGTGCTGCCCACGTTCGCTCTCACCCTCGCCCAATGGGCGCCTGACGAACTGGGGTCGCGGGGCGCGTTCGACACGAAGACGGCGCTGCACGGATCGCAGGAACTGACGGTGCTCGCGCCGCTTCCCCGTCGCGGCGAGATCGCGTTGTCGGCGTCGGTCGGCGAGGTGTGGGACAAGGGCTCGGCCGCCGTGTTCGACGTGCGCGTCGAGTCCGAGTTCTTCGTCGCCACCTGGTCGCTGTTCGCGCCCGGCGCCGGCGGTTTCGGCGGCGATCGAGGTCCCGCGAAACCGTCTCGGCCCGAGGGTGAACCGGCCGTGGACGCTGTTCTGCGGACCGCGGGGAACCAGGCGGCGCTGTACCGGCTGACCGGCGACCGGCACCACATCCACATCGACCCGGCGGCGGCCGAGCGGATCGGACAGCCCCGGCCGATCATGCACGGCCTGTGCACGCTCGCCGCGAGCACGCTGGAACTCGCCCGAGCGCTGGACGTCCACCCGGCCGACCTCGTCCGGCTGGAGGGACGATTCGCCGCACCGGTCTACCCGGGCGACGCGCCGACGTTGCGGGCCTGGGGTGATGCGGGTGATGCGTCGTTCGAACTCGTCGAGGACGACCGCCCGGTGATCGCCGGGGCCCGCGCCGCGTTCGGCTGACAGCACGGTCGCCCGCCGTCGCCGAATGTCACACCGGTGCAGTTCAACTGAACCGATGCGACATTCGGCGCGGAGGTCAGCAGTGGGTGGCGAGATACCGCGCGGGATACTCGCCGCCGCCGTGGACGGCGAGATCGGCGCCGTTCACGTACGACGCCTGCGCGCTCGCCAGGTACAGGCAGGCGTCCGCGATGTCGGACGGCACCGCCATCCGCCCCATCGGCAGGGTCCGGGTGACGGCGGCGCCGCCGTCCTCGCCGTAGACGGAGGCCGCGCTCTCGGTGCGGATGAGACCGGTGGTGATGTGATTGATCCGCACCTTCGGAGCCCATTCGAGCGCAAGCGCTTTCGTCAGAACCAGCAACCCGGCCTTCGCGGCGCTGTACGCGGCGGTGCCGGGTTGCGGATCGTGGGCGGAGACGCTGCCTATGTTGACGATGGCACCGCCGTCGGACTGCTGCTGCATCACCGCATTGGCGGCCTGGGCGACGGTGAAGGGCGCCAGCAGATTCAGCGCGACGATCTTCTCGACGAAGCGCGGCGAGACGGTGGCCGCGTCGGCATCGGGCGAACCACCCGCATTGTTGACGAGGACGTCGAGGCGGCCGTACCGCGCGACGGCCTCATCGATCAGGGCGGCGGCGTCGGCGTGGTCGCGGACGTCGGTCGCGCGGAACGCGGCGGTGCGATCACCGTGCGCGGGCAGGGTGTCCGGTGCGCTCCGGCCGCACACGAGCACGTTCGCACCCGCGGCGAGAAACGATTCGGCGACGACGAAACCGATGCCCTTGGTTCCGCCGGTCACGACGATGGTGCGGCCACTGAAATCGAGAGGATGGGGGATTGTCACGGGAGACCTTCGGAGTGAGGGAGCGCGGAATTCCTGGCGCTCGAATGGGATCGGGTGAATCGGCACGAAGACCGAAAACAAGCAAATGCTTGGTTCGATAGTAGGGGAACGGGAGTGGACATGGGCAAACTCGACGGCAAGGTCGCGCTGATCACCGGTGCGGGGCAGGGGATCGGGCAGGGAATCGCCCTGGCCCTCGCCCGGGAGGGCGCGGCGATCGCCGTCGCCGGCCGGACCGAATCGAAACTGCACGGCACGTGCGAGCGGCTCACCGAACTCGGTGCACGCAGCGAACCAGTGGTGTGCGACGTCAGCAGGCGTGCGGACATCGCGTCCGCCGTCGAGCGGACCGTGGACGTGTTCGGCGGCGTCGACATCCTGGTCAACAACGCCAACGACTGCACACCGGGACCGATCCTGTCGGTGATCGACGAGGAGTACGAGCGGTCGTTCGCGACGGGACCGCTCGCGACGCTGCGGATGATGCAGTCGTGCCACCCGCACATGAAGGCGCGCGGCGGCGGCGTGATCGTCAACCTCGTCACGTCGGCGGCCGTGCGGTGGGACGCGAGCAACTACGGTGCCTACGGTTCGATCAAGGAGGGAATGCGTTCGCTGACCAGGTCGGCGGCGTGCGAGTGGGGCCGGGACGGCATCCGGGTGCTGTCCGTCGCCCCGCACGCCAAGAGTCCGGCGCTCGAGCGATGGATGGACAGGAACCCGGACGAGGCGGCGGAGTTCGTGGCGGGCATCCCGCTCGGACGGGTCGGCGACGCCGAAACCGACATCGGACGCGCCGTCGTGTTCCTCGTGAGCGAGGACGCCGGCTACCTCACCGGGGCCACCATTCCCCTGGACGGCGGGCAGTCCCGTTGGGGCTGACGGCGGGCAGTCTCGTTGGGGCTGACGGCGGGCATCCGGGTCCCGCACAGCGGGAAGGCCAGGGGCCGGCGCGCTCGATCTGCACTAGTTTCGGCAGGATCGAATTACCGTAGCGAGAGGGCACCATCGCGATGACGACCGTTGAAACACCACGCAGTTCGCGATCAGTAGTGGTCACCGTGGCCGCTGTCGTGGAGGAGACGTCCGACGCCCGGTCGCTGGTGTTCGACGTCCCCGACGAGCGCCGGCACGAATTCGCCTACAAGCCCGGACAGTTCCTGACCCTGCGTATCCCGAGCGACCGGACCGGATCCGTCGCCCGGTGTTACTCCCTGGCCAGTTCGCCGTTCACCGACGCCCTGCCGAAGGTGACGATCAAACGCACCGCAGGCGGCTACGGCTCACACTGGCTGTGCGACAACGTCGGCGTCGGAGACCGGATCGAGGTTCTGCCGCCCGCCGGGGTGTTCACACCGGCCAGCCTGGACGAAGACCTGATCCTGTTCGCCGCGGGCAGCGGAATCACCCCGGTGATGTCGATTCTCAAGTCGGCGCTCAGCGAGGGCGACGGGAAAGTCGTTCTCGTCTACGCCAATCGGGACGAGAAGTCGATCATTTTCGCCGGGGAGTTGCGGGAGCTCGCGGCCCGCCACGACGACCGGCTGACCGTCGTGCACTGGCTCGAGAGCGTGCAGGGTCTGCCGACGCCGCGGCAGTTGGCCACTCTGTCGGACCGGTTCCGGAACCACCGGGCCTACCTGTGCGGACCGCGACCCTTCATGGACGCGATCCACGAGGCGCTCGCGCTCGCGGGGACGCCGCGCGACCGCGTGCACGCCGAGGTGTTCACGTCGCTCTCCGGCGATCCGTTCGCCGACGTCGTCGTCGACTCACTGCCGGACACGGGGGAGGCGTCGACGGTGGAGGTGCAACTCGACGGCGAAGCGCACAACCTGAGCTGGCCACGAACCGCGACGCTCGTCGACGTGATGCTCTCGAAGGGACTCGACGTCCCGTACTCCTGCCGCGAAGGCGAATGTGGTTCCTGCGCATGCACGGTGGTGGAGGGCGAGGTGGACATGGAGAACACGTCGATCCTCGATCCCGAAGACCTTGCGAGCGGCTACATCCTCGCGTGCCAGGCGCGTCCCGTCTCCGAGCACGTGCGGGTGGAGTTCTGACCGGAGTCGGCTATTTCTCCGTCTGCGATGCCGCGGCGCGGGCGCCCAGATCGGCCAGACGGATCGGGTAGCGCGGGGGCCGATCGACGATCACTTCACGAGTGACGCCGAGGTCGCGGTCGACGTGGAGCAGTTCGCCCGACTGCAGCGGCATCCAGCCGGGGTCCTCGTCCATCTGCTCGCTGGCGAGGACCACCGCCGGATACTCGGCGAGATGCTCGGACCTGGCACGGATCCGGCCGGGAGTGCTCGCGTGCTGGAGGTGGCGACCACCGCTCGGACCGCCCGCGCGCCGCTCGAGGAACAGCAGGTCGTGGGTGTCCGGGTACCGGAGCGCCCACAATTCGCCGGGTGTGGTCAGCAGGATGTTGAGCGCGTAGATCGGCACGTTGTCGGCCAGCCATCGGGCGGCCGAGGTGATGCCGGCCGTGACGTCGCCGCCGTTCCTGCCGATGTGACTGGTCACGAGAGCGAAGACGCGTTCCGAGTCGGTGTCGCCGTGAACGAGCGCGAGATCGGAGCCCAGTTCCGCCTCGAGCTTCGGCAGGTCCTCGACCACGCCGTTGTGGGCGAACACGCGACCGTCCTGGGCGAACGGATGGGTGTTCTGGGGAAGCAGTTCACCCGTGGTCGCGAAACGGATGTGCGCGACGAACGTGGCCGAAGAGCGATGCTTCGCCTCCTGCGCGAACTCCTTGTCCTCGTATGCGGCGAGCGGTTGCTTCTCCACGATCGGAGTTCCGTCCTCCGCGAACGTGCCGAGTCCGGTGCCGTCCGGCTCGCGGTGACTCTGCTGCGCGAGGCTGTCCGGGGCGTCCAGCAGCCAGAACGACGCGCGGACGCGATGAGGAGCGGCGGACAACCCGAACAATCGGCACATGACTTCCCTCTCGAGTGGGACGGATCAGCGGTAGTCCGGGTTGGCGAAGTCGGGGCGGCAACCCGCGTCCCACTCCGAACGTTGATTTCCGTACGCGGGGAACCCGCCGGCCTTCTTCAACATCGCGGCGACGTGCATGAGGTTGTACGTCATGAACGTGGTGTTGCGGTTGGTGAAATCGTTCTCCGGGCCGCCCGACCCTTCGTCGAGATACGACGGGCCCGGGCCGGCCTCACCGATCCATCCGGCGTCTGCCTGCGGTGGGATCACGTAACCGAGATGCTGGAGGCTGTAGAGGATGTTCATCGCGCAGTGCTTGACCCCGTCCTCGTTGCCGGTGATCAGACAACCTCCGGCCCGCCCGTAGTACGCGTACTGGCCGTTGTCGTTGAGAATCGACGAGCAACCGTACAGTCGCTCGATCACCTGCTTCGTGACGGAACCGTTGTCGCCGAGCCAGATCGGACCGGCCAGGACCAGGATGTCGGCGTCCAGCACCCGCTGAAACAGCTCGGGCCATTCGTCGCTCGGCCACCCGTGCTCGGTCATGTCCGGATAGACGCCGGTCGCGATGTCGTGGTCCACCGCCCGGATCTGGTCGACCGCGACGCCTTCCTTCTCCATCAGGCCGACGCTGCGGTCGATCAGCCCCTGGGTGTTGCTCACCTCGGGAGACCGCTTCAGGGTGCAGTTGACGAACAGGGCACACAGACCGCTGAAACGGGGTGTCCCGTCCTGCGGCGACGGATCGGTCATCAGTCCTCCCACGAAAAGAGTCCGGAAGTCCACGATATGCCGCGGCGGACCCTGTTCGTGGCAGAAGAGTCCGCCCGGTCCGGGACGATCCCGGACCGGGCGAACCCGGGTGTTCTCAGCCCAGCGCGGAGATCGCCTTCGCGACGCCCTCGCCGTAGGCGGGATCGCATTGCGTGCAGTTGTCGATGTGCCGCTGCACGACCTGCTGCGACGCGCCGTTGATGGCGCGCGCGGTGTTCTCGAACAACACTTGCTTCTGCTCGTCGCTCATGTTGTTGAACAACACGCGCGGCTGCGAGAAGTAGTCGTCGTCGTCCTCGCGGAAGTTGAACCGGTCGGCGAACGCGCCCACACCCTGCGCGGGATCGCGGTACCGGCTCTGCTCCTGCCACTTGCCGTAGCTGTTCGGCTCGTAGTGCAGGGTGCCACCGTTGTTGCCGTCGACCCGCATGGCACCGTCGCGGTGGAAGTTGCTCACCGGGCAACGGGCCGCGTTGACCGGGATCTGGTAGTTGTTCACACCGAGGCGGTAGCGCTGCGCGTCACCGTAGGAGAACAACCGGCCCTGGAGCATCTTGTCCGGGGAGAAGCTGATGCCGGGCACGACGTGCGCCGGGTTGAACGCGGCCTGCTCGACCTCGGCGAAGTAGTTGTCGGGGTTTCGGTTGAGTTCCCATTCGCCGACCTCGATGAGCGGGTAGTCGGCTTTCGGCCACACCTTCGTCAGGTCGAACGGGTGGTAGGGGACCGTGTCGGCGTCGGCCTCGGGCATGATCTGCACGCACAGCTTCCACTTCGGGAAATTGCCGGCCTCGATGGCGTCGAAGAGATCCCGCTGGTGGCTCTCGCGGTCGGCGCCGACCAGGGCCTCGGCCTCGGCGTCGGTGAGGTTCTCGACTCCCTGCTGCACGCGGTGGTGGAACTTCACCCAGAAGCGTTCGCCCTCGGCGTTGATGAAACTGAACGTGTGCGAACCGAATCCGTGCATGTGCCGGTACGACGAGGGGATACCGCGGTCACTCATGACGATGGTGACCTGGTGCAGCGACTCGGGCAGCGACGTCCAGAAGTCCCAATTGTTGTCGGGGCTGCGCAGATTCGTGCGGGGGTCACGCTTGACGGCGTGGTTGAGGTCGGGGAACTTCAGCGGGTCGCGGAAGAAGAAGACCGGGGTGTTGTTGCCGACGAGATCCCAGTTGCCTTCCTCGGTGTAGAACTTGACCGCGAAGCCGCGGATGTCGCGCTCGGCGTCGGCGGCGCCGCGCTCACCGGCGACGGTGGAGAAGCGGGCGAACAGGTCGGTCTTCTTGCCGACCTCGGAGAAGATCTTCGCGCTGGTGTACCGAGTGATGTCGTTCGTGACCGTGAACGTTCCGTACGCACCGGAACCCTTGGCGTGCATGCGGCGTTCCGGAATGACCTCGCGGTCGAAATGTGCGAGCTTCTCGAGGAACCAGACGTCCTGCAGCAACTGCGGCCCGCGGGGCCCGGCGGTCACGACGTTCTGGTTGTCGGGGACGGGTGCGCCTACGGCCGTGGTGAGCTTGTCGCCCGTGTTCGCAGTGGTCTCTCGGCTCACAGTGGATCCCTTCGTTGCTGGCTGTCGCTGTGGGTTATCTGGAACTGGCTGTCGGGCAAGAGGCTTCGCCGATGGACAGTCGACGTCGCGGATCGAACCACACTCACGGGACGCGACGTGGTGGTGGCCGTCTCCCGCCCTCGTGTGTGTTCACGGTCACACTGCACCATCGTTTCTTGAATTAGTCAAGAAAGCGCACGCTAACTCTCGACCGCTGTCTGCGTCTCCAGCGCCGCAACCAGGAACTCTTCCGGAACATCCGGCCAGTCGGACTGCCAGCGGCCGGCTCGCTTGTCCTCGAGGAGTGCCGTCAGCGCGGGCACCATGCGCGGTCCGCCGTCGATCAGGTAGCGCACGAAGCCGATTCGTGCACACGTCGCGGCGATGGACGCCAGCACCGGCTTCGCTTCGTCGACCCGGCCCGCCGCGACCAGGCATGCGACGAGCAGGCGACTGGCCTGCATGGCCGCCCTCGGCCGACTCTCCCGTTCGACCCTGCGCACCCACTCCTCCGCGCGGCGACACGCGACGTCGGGCTCGTCGGCCGACTGCTTCCGGATCTCGGTGGCGTCGTCGAGCTGCGCGACGATCTCGGCGAAACCGAAATCGGGTTCGCGGTTGGCCTTCCCGGCAGTGGCCGGGGGCTGGGGCGAGGCCGGCAGACCGAGCCGGACCCGCTCGTTCTCGACCCGGGCCCGCAGCCGGGGAAGTCCCAGCGACGCCGCCGCGGACGCGCCCTCGTCGAGGTGGCGGGCGGCGGACACGACGTCGCCGCGCCCCGCCTTCAGCCGTGCGCCCGTGACGAAGCGGGCGATCATGAAATCGACTATGCCGCCCTCGGGCCCGAGCTCGTAGCTCTCGTCGAGGAGTCGTTCGGCCTCGTCGAGATGGCCCAGTTCGTACATCAGCTCGCCGAGGAGTGCGCCTGCAAGTCGTGCGGCATGTGAGTGGGTGCCTGCCGACTTCGTCGCGGTCTGCACGGCCAGCCGGAAGTTGTCCTCGGCCGCGGCGATGTCGAGTTGTTCCATCGCGGCGATGCCGGCGAAGGAGTACCCGTACATCGTACTGAACGGTCCGACGGTCCGCTGGTGGTACCCGGTGGCCCACTCCTGCAGGCGGCGTGCCTCCACGAAATCGAATTGGGCGATCGCGACGGCGGATGCGAGATTCGACCCCGCCGAAACCACCCACGCGCGTAGGGTTTCCGGGCGGGCCAGACATTCCGCGATGAGGTCGGGAACTCCCGCGATGCGATCGGACGACACCGCGATCACGGCGCGGACGATGTCGGCCTCCACGCGGATGTCCGCCTGTTCGGTCTCGCTCAGCTTCGAGGACTCGAGGGTCGACGCGACCAGCGAGAGCGACCGCAGCGTCGGCGCCACCCGCTGCAGCAGGATGTTCGCCCACGCGACCGCGATCTGGATGCGGGGACTGGACTCGACCAGCGGCCGCGGCAACTTGTCGACGAGGCCGAGCAGCGCGACCATCCGCGAGTGCTCCACCAGGTACATGCCCTGCTCCTCGACCACCGCGACAGCCACGTCGCGATCACCCGCCGCCAACGCGTGATCCACTGCGTCGCTGACGTAGTGGTGGTCGGCGAACCAGTGCGCGGCCGCGCGGTGCAGGTCCGCCACGCGCGACGGATGATCGCGCTCGAGGCGTCGGCGGAGATACTCGGCGAACAGGTGGTGGTACTCGAACCACTCCCGGTCCTCGTCGAGGCTGCGCAGGAACAGATCGCGCGATTCGACCTGTTCGAGCAGGGCCTGACCGCGGGTCACGTTCGCCAGCACGCAGGCGAGGTCGCCGCAGACCCGCTCGGTGACGGACGTGGCCAGCATGAAGTCGAGAAGCGCAGGCTCGAGTGTGCTGAGCACGTTCTCCGCCAGGTACTCACCGATCGCATGGTGGCGGCCCGACATGTGCCGGATGAGATCGCCGGGATCGGCGCGATCACGCAGCGACAGCGATGCCAGTTGCAGCGCCGCGACCCACCCGTCCGTGGTCTCCTCCAGCGCCTCCACGTCGGAGTCCTCCAAATGCAGTCCACCGAGGTCGACCAGGAACCGCTGCGACTCGGTGAGGTCGAAGCGCAAAGCCACGGAATCGATTTCGACGAGTTCGTCACGCACCCGCATCTTGGCCAGCGGAAGTCCTGCCTGGCTTCGGCTGCTCACCACCATCTGCAGGTGGTGGCAGCCGTTCTCGAGGATGAAGTCCATCGCGGCGATGGTGTCGGGCGACGTCACGCGATGCCAGTCGTCGATCATCACCACCACGTGGCGCCTGCTGTCGTGGACCTGATTCACCAGCGAGGTCAGCACATACCGTTCCGCTTCGGCACCGTTCTCGTCGAGCGCCTGACCCAGTTCGTCCGCCAGGGTCGGCTCGGCCCGGCGGATCGCTTCGACGAGGTGGGACAGGAACCACACGACATTGTTGTCGTCGTTGTCGACCGTCAGCCAGGCGACGGCGGAGCCGTCCTCGATGAGCACGTCGCGCCACTGCGCGGCCACCGTGCTCTTCCCGAAACCGGCGGGTGCGTGGATGAGCGTCAACCGCCTCCGCTGACCCAGCCGGAGCAGATCCAGGAGACGGGTGCGTTCCACCAGGGACCGCATCGGGGTCGGCGGCCGGAAGCGGGCCGCGGCGCTCGGCGGAGTGGCACCCGACCGCCGACGGTAGCTGCGACTGTGCCCGGACGTCGAGGACTGCGTGGTCGGCGCCGCCGTGTGCTCGGTGCGCGGGAACTCGTCGGCCGCCGCGGGGAGCGCCATCTCGTCGACGTCGAGCCCGTGCCTGCGCTCGATGTCGCGGAGTTCCTGGCCGAATTCCGCGGCCGAAGCCGGGCGGTCGGTCGGTTCCTCGGACATGGCGCGCTCGATGGCCGCGCACACGTCGTCGGGAATGTCCTCGCCCCGCAGGTCCGGAACCGGTTGCGTCGCAATGCGGAGGAACTGCGCGACGAGCCGCTCCCCGCTCCGCCGCTCGAACGCGGCGTGCCCGGTGAGCAGGCAGAACAGGGCGGCGCCCAGGCTGTACACGTCGGAAGCCGCGGACGGTGCGTCACCCCGGAGGACCTCCGGCGCCGTGAACGCAGGTGACCCGGTAATCATGCTCGACGTGGTCTCGAATCCACCCGTGACCCGCGCGATGCCGAAGTCCGTGAGCTGCGGTTCGCCGTATCCGGTGAGCAGGATGTTGGCGGGTTTCACGTCGCGGTGCAGGGTACCGAGCCGGTGCGCCGTCTCCAGAGCGCCCGCCAGCTTCACACCGACGCGCAGCGTTTCACTCCACGGCAGCGGCCCCTCGCGGCGAATCCAGGCGTCCAGCGAATTGCGCGAGTGGTACGGCATCACGATGTACGGCCTGCCGCTGCGCGTCACCCCGGACTGCAGGATGTCGACCACGTGGGGATGCCCCGACAATTTTCCCATCGCACGCTGTTCCCGCAGGAAGCGTTCGCGGTCCTCGCCGTCCAGATCGGAGGACAGCACCTTGATCGCGACCGTGCGGTCGAGCGCTGTCTGAAGGCAGCGGTAGACGACCCCGAACCCTCCCCGGCCGATCTCGCGGGCGTCGTCGAATCCCTCCGACGACAGCTCCGCGACGATGTCGGTCACGACGATCCGCTTGGTAGCCTGCGGATCCGAGTCGGTCGGCCCGGAACTGCTTTCCGGGTGTCGTGGCACACTCAATGAAATCACCTTCTCGGTGCACTGACGCCAGCATATCGCGGTCGCACGACACAGAGAGCGGTGTTCGAGAACGAGTAGACCCGAGGAGAATTCGACGGTGACGGATACCGGTATTGCGACAGCGGACACGAGCCTGGCCGAGCGGACCCTGGCCCAGCTCCTCGACGCGCGGATCAGTTGCAGGGCTTACCTACCGACGCAGGTGCCGCGCGACGTGATCGAGAGGATCCTCGAGCTCGCGCAGCAGACGCCGTCGTGGTGCAACACGCAGCCGTGGCAGGTCGCGATCACCGAGGGGGAGGGGACCGAGCGGTTCCGTTCCGGGCTGGCGGAGTACGTCCGCACCCACCCGCAGGAGTCCGACTTCGAGTGGCCCCGCGAATACGTCGGCGAGCACAAGCAACGCCGCCGGGAGTGCGCCATGCAGCTGTACTCCAGCGTCGGCATCGCGCCCGGCGACCGGGCCGCGTCGGCCGAGCAGACGATGAAGAACTTCGACCTGTTCGGCGCGCCGCACGTCGCGATCGTCACCACCCACGAAGCACTCGGCACGTACGGCGCCGTGGACTGCGGCCTGTACGTCGAGACGTTCCTCCTCGCCGCGCAGAGCCTCGGGGTCGCGACCATTCCGCAGGCCGCCGTCGCGGGAAGTTCGCGGTTCATCCACGACTTCTTCTCGCTCGGCGAGGACCGCAGGGTCGTCTGCGCGATCTCGTTCGGCTACCCCGACACCGAGAACCCCGTCAACGGATTCCGCACCCACCGGGAACCCGTCGCCAACGTCGCGCAGTGGGTGTCGCAGTAACGTGCTCGACTCCGAAGTGTTCGACCGGGACGCCCTGTTCGCCCGCCTCCGCCGCCGTCCCGACGTCGAAGCCCCCAACCTGACGGCCGTCGACGCCGCCGACCGGCTGATCCTCGACGAGGCCGCGGCGGCACTGTCGGCAGCGCGCCCCGGGACGCTCGCCGTGATCGGCGACCACTACGGTGCGCTCACCCTCGGCGCCGCGGCGACGCACGGCTCCACCGGGATCCGCGTGCACCAGGACCCGCTGACCGGCGAACTGGCGCTCGCCGCCAACGCCGCGACGGTCGGGCTCGCCGACCGGTACCGGTCGTGCGCGCTGTCTGAGGAGCTGCTCGCGGGCGCAACCGTCGTGCTGATGCAGCTGCCGCGGAGCCTCGGCGAACTGACCGAGGTCGCCGAGGCGATCGCCCGCCACGCCGACCCGTCCGTCGTCGTCTACGCGGGCGGACGCAACAAGCACATCTCCACCGCCATGAACGACGTGCTCGGTCGCTCGTTCTCCGACGTCCGCGCGACCCTCGGCAGGCAGAAGTCGCGGGTGCTGATCGCGAGCGGTCCGGTGGAGGTGGCGCAGCAGACGTACCCCGTCACCGATCATCTCGCCGAGATCGGGCTGGACGTCGTCTCGTACGGGGCCGCGTTCGCCGGCCCCAAGCTGGACATCGGGACCCGGTATCTCCTCGACTTCCTTCCGCGCGTGAACCCCCGGGCCCGCGCCGCGGTCGACCTCGGCTGCGGAACGGGCATTCTCGCCGTCAGCCTGGCCCGGCTCCTCCCGGAGGTGTCGGTGATCGCCACCGACCAGTCCTCCGCCGCGGTGGCGTCTGCCGCCGCCACCGCCCGCGCCAACGGACTCGACGGACGGGTCCGCACGCTGCGCGACGACGCCATGTCCACACTCGCCACCGACAGCCAGGACGTCGTCCTGTGCAACCCGCCGTTCCACGTGGGCGCGGCCGTCCACACCGGTGGCGCGTCGAAGATGTTCACCGAAGCCGGGCGGGTCCTCCGGCCCGGCGGCGAGTTGTGGACCGTGTACAACTCGCACCTCGGATACCGGGGCCGGTTGCAGCGGCTCGTCGGTCCGACCGACGTGGTCGGCCGGAATCCCAAATTCACGGTCACCCGGTCGGTGGCCTGACCGCCACGCCGACCGGCCTCGTCTGGCGGGTGTCCCCACGGCACCGGTAGAGTCCGAATTGTCCGACCCGAAAGCGACGAACGGGAACTTGCGGTGGGTGCGGGACGTTCAACGTACAAGAAACCCGGATCCACCCGGCGAGCCACGAGAAGGGATGTGCACGGTGCGCACCACCAGTAACCCGGTGTTCCGCAACCTGCCCAAACAAGAGGGCAGCGGCGGATACGCCTCGTTCGGATCTACGACGGCCGGCGCAGCGCAGGTCACGCAGCAGTTCGGTCAGCCGCAGTACACGCAGGCCGAGCCCTACCGGACGGGCCCCGACTACCGTTCGATGACCATCGACGACGTCGTCACCAAGACGGGTGTCACGCTCGGCGTGCTCACGGTGTCGGCGATCATCTCCTACTTCCTGGTGAACAACGACGCGAACCTCGCGACCCCGCTGGTCATCGGTGGTGGCCTCGTCGGTCTCGTGCTGGTCCTCGTGGCCACGTTCGGCCGCAAGATGGACAACCCGGGCATCGTTCTCGCCTACGCGGTGGCGGAGGGCCTGTTCCTCGGCGCCCTGTCGTTCATGTTCACCGACGTCACGTTCGGTGGAGTCGGGGGAGCGGCGCTCATCGCCCAGGCCGTACTCGGCACGTTCGGCGTGTTCTTCGGCATGCTCGTCGTCTACAAGACGGGCGCGATCCGAGTCACGCCCCGCCTGACGCGGATGATCATCGGCGCCCTCATCGGTGTCGTCGTCCTCGCCCTCGGCAACGTGATCGCCAGCTTCTTCACCGAAGGCGGCCTCGGTCTCCGCGACGGCGGTCCCCTGGCGATCATCTTCAGCCTCGTCTGCATCGGCATCGCCGCGTTCAGCTTCCTGCTGGACTTCGACGCCGCCGACCAGTTGATCCGCGCCCAGGCGCCGGAGAAGGCAGCGTGGGGCGTCGCATTCGGACTCACCGTTACCCTCGTGTGGCTGTACGTCGAGATCCTGCGACTCCTGAGCTACTTCAACAGCGACTAGCAGTTCCACGAGAAGGCCCCCGAGAGCATGCTCTCGGGGGCCTTCTCTGTTGTGCGGGCCCGGTTCGATTACCTCGGAGGTAATCGACGCGCGTATCCCGGCGGAGGAATGTCGTGTGCAGCAACCAGCACCACCCGAAGGAGCACGACATGAGCGCGTACGGAATGGCCCACCTCGAGAACGTCGACATGGGTCCGCAGATCGTCGAATACCTCGAACGCATCGACGGCACCCTCCGCCCGTTCTCCGGCAAGTTCATCGTCCACGGCGGACGCCAGGACGTGGTCGAGGGAACGTCCAAAGGCGCGTTCATCGTCATCGAGTTCCCCGACCGCGAGCACCTCGAAGGCTGGTACGCGTCCGACGCGTACCGGGAGATCCTCCCGCTCCGCGCCGAGCATTCCGACGGACTGGTGATAATGGCCGACGGAGTCGACGCCGACCACAAGGCCACCGACATCCTCGGGTAGGCGCTTCGCGCCCGTGAGTGGTTAACGAGTCTCTGCACTCGTCAACCACTCACGGGCCCGGAGGGCCTAGCTCAGGCGCTCGAGGACCATGGCCATGCCCTGCCCGCCGCCGACGCACATGGTTTCGACGCCGAACGTCTTGTCCTGCTCGCGGAGGTTGTTGAGCAGGGTGTTGGTGATGCGGGCACCGGTCATGCCGAACGGGTGGCCGAGGGCGATGGCGCCGCCGGAGATGTTCAGCTTGTCCTCGTCGATCTTCAGCTCGCGGGCCGATCCGAGAACCTGGACCGCGAACGCCTCGTTGATCTCGAACAGGTCGATGTCCGAGATGGACTTGCCCGCGATGGCGAGGGCCTTCTTGACGGCCTCGATCGGGCCCAGGCCCATGATCTCGGGGGACAGTCCGGACACCCCGGTGGACACGATGCGGGCCAGCGGGGTCAGGCCGAGGGCCTTGGCCTTGGTGTCGGACATGATGACGAGCGCGGCGGCGCCGTCGTTGAGGGGGCACGCGTTGCCGGCGGTGACGGTGCCGTCCGGCCGGAACACCGGCTTGAGCTGGCTGATGCCCTCGTAGGTGGTGCCGGCGCGCGGGCCGTCGTCGGCGGACACGACGGTGCCGTCGGGGAGGGTGACCGGGGTGATCTCCCGCTCGAAGAAGCCGTTCTTGATCGCTTCCTCCGCGCGGTTCTGGGAGCGGACGCCCCAGCGGTCCTGCTCCTCACGGGTGATGCCGGTGGCCGATGCGACGTTCTCGGCGGTCTGGCCCATCGCGATGTAGACGTCGGGAATCTGCTCGTCCCCGCGCGGGTCGGTCCACGCGACGCCGCCCTCGGCGAGCTTCGCGGTACGGGCCTCGGCATCGGCGAACTTCGGGTTCTTGGTGTTCGGCAGGCCGTCGGCGTTGCCGGTGACGAAGCTGGACACCGACTCGACGCCGGCGGAGACGAACACGTCGCCCTCGCCGGCCTTGATGGCGTGCAGTGCCATGCGGGTGGTCTGCAGCGAGGAGGAACAGTAGCGGTTGACGGTGACGCCGGGCAGGAAGTCGTAGCCCAGTTCCACCGCGACGACGCGGGCGATGTTGAAGCCCGACTGGCCGGCGGGCTGGCCGCAGCCGAGGAGCAGGTCGTCGATCTCGGTGGGATCGAGTTCGGGGACCTTCGCCAGAGCCGCGGCCACCATCTGCGTCGTCAGATCATCCGGGCGGATGGTCTTGAGCGAGCCCTTCATGGCTCGGCCGATCGGTGAGCGTACTGCGGAGACGATGACTGCCTCGGGCATGAAAACTCCTTTGTCAACTGCGGGGGTCTGCGCTGTGTTGCAGACCACCCGTTCTGTGGCCTTCCCGACAACTTACGTTGCCGGGCGGCACCGGGGACATCGCCATCTCACTCAGCGACCCGTCGCGTCCTGGACGCTGACGCCTCCTCGATCGCGAGGAGCTCGTCGAGGCTTGCAGGTGAGCGTCGCCGGGCACTGCGTCGCCACAGGAAACGGTTGAGCGAGGCTGTCATTCGGGTCGACAGCTTGCGTGATTCCGCGGCCTCCGACACTTCGGGCAGGTCGGGCAGCGGTCCGCCGTGCCACATGCCCAGAGCGGTCGCGAGAACGGGCACGATCTGCATCGCCGCCAATTCGTACCCCGCCGCGGACGGGTGGAAGTGGTCGGAGGAGAACATCCGGTCGGGGGCCGCCAGGAACTCCGGCGCCAGCAGGTCGGCCAACGCCACCGGGTGGCCACCCGCCGCGCTGGTCGCGGCCGCCTGCGCCCGGGCCAGGCGCAACCCCCACGTCCGGACGACGGTCCGCAGGGGCTGCGGAATCGCGGTCACCACCCCGAGGTCGGGACAGGTTCCGACGACGACCGCGCAGTCGTGGGCGCGGAGCCGTTCGACCGCTTCCCCGAGCCTGCGCGCCGACGCCCGAATCGAG
Source organism: Rhodococcus sp. ACPA1 (assembly GCF_002300195.1). Classification (NCBI taxonomy): domain Bacteria; kingdom Bacillati; phylum Actinomycetota; class Actinomycetes; order Mycobacteriales; family Nocardiaceae; genus Rhodococcus; species Rhodococcus sp. ACPA1. The sequence goes on from NZ_NSDX01000001.1 coordinate 562,609, forward strand.
TTCTTGGACGTCACGTCGTTGGCGCCGACCAGGATCACGGCGGCGTCCGGCGGCGGTCCGGCCACGAACATCGCGTCCACCTGTCCGCTGAGTCCGCGGGATGTGGCGCCGCCGATGGCTTTGGTGCTCAGCCGGATCCGCTTGCCGGTCTCGTCGGCGAGGCGCCTCGCGATCTGCACACCGGGCACTTCGTCCGCGGACAGGCATCCCACCCCGGCGGCCGTGGAGTCGCCGAAAATCATCAGATGGACGTCGTACGAGACGGTCCGTAGCCAGCGTTCGGGGACCGCGGCGCCGGGGGAGTAGACGCCGTCGGCCTCCGGCGGCTTGGCGACGTTGCGCCCGATCACACCGCGGGCCGCCGTCGCCTGGGACATCAGATAGGAGTACGCCGCCCACGACAGCGTGCCTGCGCTCGAACCTGCCACGACAGCCGCGGCGCCGGCTTTCACTCCGCTCTGCCAGGTCCTCTTGGGCACTGGTCTCACCTTTCCGCTACCTGGTGCTCATCTCACGGGTTCCAGCGGACTGCGTCCGCACCAATCTAGTCGGATCAGGGCCCCCGTGCCGGACGTCTGTGAGCATCGGATCAGGGCATCTGGGAGCATGGAGGCATGCGCATCGCGGAACACGTCGTCGACCTGATCGGCAACACCCCTCTCGTCAAGCTCTCTTCTGTCATCGGGGAGAACCACGGGACCGTTGCAGCCAAGATCGAATACCTCAACCCGGGTGGAAGCTCGAAGGACCGCATCGCGGTCAAGATGATCGACGCCGCGGAGGCGTCCGGTGAGCTGAAGCCGGGTGGGACCATCGTCGAGCCCACGTCCGGCAACACCGGCATCGGCCTCGCCCTGGTGGCCCAGAAGCGCGGATACAAGTGCGTGTTCGTCTGCCCCGACAAGGTCAGCGAAGACAAGCGGAACGTCCTCAAGGCCTACGGCGCCGAGGTCGTGGTGTGCCCCACCGCGGTCGCGCCCGAGCACCCGGACAGCTACTACAGCGTCTCCGACCGGCTCGCCCGCGAGCTCCCCGGCGGCTGGAAGCCCAACCAGTACTCCAACCCGGGCGGCCCGCAGAGCCACTACGAGACCACCGGCCCCGAGATCTGGGCCGACACCGACGGCAAGATCACGCACTTCGTCGCGGGCGTCGGCACCGGCGGCACCATCACCGGCACCGGCCGCTACCTCAAGGAGGTGTCCGGCGGAAAGGTGAAGGTCATCGGCGCCGACCCCGAGGGCTCCGTGTACTCGGGTGGCACCGGGCGTCCGTACCTGGTCGAGGGTGTGGGCGAGGACTTCTGGCCGACCGCCTACGACCCGTCCATCCCGGACGAGATCATCGCGGTGTCCGACGCCGACTCCTTCGAGATGACCCGTCGTCTCGCGCGCGAAGAGGGCCTGCTGGTCGGCGGTTCGTGCGGCATGGCCGTCGTCGCCGCACTCGAGGTCGCCAAGCGTGAGGGCCCCGACGCCGTCATCGTCGTCCTGCTGCCCGACGGTGGTCGTGGATACCTCTCGAAGATCTTCAACGACAAGTGGATGGCGTCCTACGGATTCCTCCGGACCCCGCTCGACGGCAAGCCCGACGAGAAGACCGTCGGCGACGTGCTGCGCGGCAAGTCCGGCGAACTCCCGGACCTCGTCCACACCCACCCGTCCGAGACGCTGCGCGACGCCATCGAGATCCTCCGCGAGTACGGGGTGTCCCAGATGCCCGTCGTCGGCGCCGAGCCGCCCGTCATGGCCGGTGAAGTGGCAGGCAGCGTCACCGAGCGCGACCTGCTCAGTGCCGTGTTCGAGGGACGCGCACATCTGGCCGACCCGGTGGAGAAGCACATGAGCAAGCCGTTCCCGCTCATCGGGTCGGGCGAGCCCGTGTCGGCCGCCACCAAGGCGCTCGGCGACACCGACGCGCTGATGGTCGTCGACGACGGTAAACCCGCCGGGGTCATCACCCGCCACGACCTTCTCGGGTTCCTCAGCGCCGGCTCCTAGACGACACGTCGAGGGCCGGGCACGACAACTCTGGTCCCCGCTGCGCACGGAACGTACGGTGCACAGCGGGGCACCGGTCCGGTGTCCGTGAGGGGGAATCACAGTGAGTGTTCGTCTACGTCGTGTTCTGGTGGTGCCGGTCGCCCTGCTCGGGTTCGCCGCCGCCGGATGCGGGAACAGCATCGAGGGTGCCGCGGTCGCACAGCCGGGATCGTCGGACGTCGACTCGGTGTCTTCGGGAACGTCTCCTTCCGGGGCGTCCGCTGACTGCGCCGCGCTGACGAAGGCACTCGGCCGGCTGGTGTCGGACCGGCCGCATCTCACCGAGGCCGTCCTGCCCGGCTCGACCGATCCGACGTGCTCGTGGTCCAAGGGACCGACCAATGTCATGAGCACCATCACCGCGTCGGTCAAGCCGCAGGTGACGGATCCTGCCGTCCTCGTCGAGATGCGGAACGGGACGAACGTCGTCCCCGACCCCCGTTCCGCCGAGTTCGGCGGGGTGGTCCTCGACGTCGTGGCCATGGCCCTGCTCACCCCGGAACACAGCATCATCGTCAACGCGCTCGACCCCTCCGTCAGCGACGCGACCAAGCTCGAGGTCGCGTTCGCGATCGCGGAGTATCTGGAGAATTAGGTCCCCACTAGGCTGGGGGCCATGAGTGAGCAGCGCAGCAAAGCGGACAACATCAGCTGGCAGGGGTTCTCCACCAAGGCCGTGCACGCAGGATTCGACCCGGACCCGCAGACGGGCGCCGTCAACGTCCCGATCTACGCGAGTTCGACGTTCGCGCAGGACGGCGTCGGCGGCATGCGTAACGGATTCGAATACGCCCGCACCGGCAACCCCACCCGGCGACCGCTCGAGGCCAACCTCGCCGCCCTCGAGTCGGGCACGTACGGTCGCGCGTTCGGCTCGGGCATGGCCGCCACCGACTGCCTGCTCCGTGCCGCGCTCCGCCCCGGCGACCACCTGGTCATCCCGAACGACGCCTACGGCGGCACGTTCCGCCTGATCGACAAGGTCTTCACCCAGTGGGGCATCGAGTACACGCCCGCCGCGGTGTCCGACGTGGACGCGGTCCGGGCAGCCATCCGGCCCAACACCAAGCTCGTGTGGGTCGAGACGCCCACCAACCCGCTCCTCAACATCGGTGACATCGAGGCACTGTCCGACGTCGCGCACGAGGCCGGCGCGAAGATCGTCGTCGACAACACGTTCGCCTCGCCGTACCTGCAGCAGCCGCTGCAGCTCGGCGCCGACGTCGCGCTGCACTCGACCACCAAGTACATCGGCGGACACTCCGACGTCGTCGGCGGCGCACTCGTCACCAACGACGAGGAACTCGACACGGCGTTCGCGTTCCTGCAGAACGGTGCAGGCGCGGTCCCCGGACCCTTCGACGCGTTCCTCACGCTCCGCGGCATCAAGACCCTCTCCCTGCGCATGGAGCGGCACAGCGACAACGCCGAGAAGGTCGTCGAACTGCTCACCGGGCACTCCGCGGTGTCGCAGGTCATCTACCCCGGACTCGAGTCGCACCCCGGCCACAAGGTCGCGGAGAAGCAGATGCGCCGCTTCGGCGGCATGATCTCGGTCCGCCTCGCCGGCGGCAAGCAGGCCGCGCTGGACTTCTGCTCGCGCACCGAGATCTTCACGCTGGCCGAGTCGCTCGGCGGCGTCGAATCGCTGATCGAGCACCCGGGCGCCATGACCCACGCCTCCACCGCCGGTTCGCTGCTCGAGGTCCCGGACGACCTCGTGCGCCTGTCCGTCGGCATCGAAGATGCCGCCGACCTCGTGGGCGACATCGAGCAGGCGCTGAAGTAGGCGCCTCCGGCGCCCGTGCGTGGGTGACGAGCCTCTGGACTCGTTAACCACGCACGGGGCGCGGAGCGCCCTATGCTGGCCCGCGTGGAGCCTGTCACGCTGGATCAGATCAGAGCAGCTCGTAAGCTGCTGGACCCCGTCATGCGCCGGACGCCGGTGATCGCGTCCCGGGCGCTGTCGGAACGATGCGGGCACGTCGTGTCGCTGAAGTGCGAAAACCTGCAGCGCACAGGATCTTTCAAACCGCGCGGTGCGTACAACCGGATCGCGAATCTGTCGGTCGCCGAACGGGCGTGCGGGGTGGTGGCGGCCAGTGCGGGCAATCACGCGCAGGGTGTGGCCTGGGCGGCCACGGAACTGGGCATCCCGTCCACCGTGTTCATGCCCACCGGCGCACCACTTCCGAAACTCGTCGCCACCAAGGCGTACGGCGCCACCGTCCACCTCACCGGGGACACGGTGGACGACGCTCTCGTCGCCGCGAAGGAGTTCGCGGACGAGACCGGCGCCGTCCTCATCCATCCCTTCGATCACGTCGACATCGTCGCCGGACAGGGGACTGTCGGGCTCGAGATCCTCGAGCAGGAACCCGACGTCGGCACGCTCGTCGTCCCGACCGGCGGTGGTGGGCTGATCGCGGGCATCGCCGCGGCGGTCAAGGCCACCCGGCCGGACGTGCGGATCGTCGGCGTCCAGGCCGAGCAGGCGGCCGCGTGGCCGCGTTCGCTGGCGGAGGGCCGTCCGATTCCGCTGGAGACCATGTCGACGATGGCCGACGGCATCGCGGTCGGCCGGCCCGGCGACGTGCCGTTCGCCCACGTCGGCTCGCAGGTCGACGCCATCGTGACGGTCAGCGAGGACGCGCTGTCCCGGGCGCTGCTCCTGTGCCTCGAACGCGCGAAGCTCATCGTGGAGCCTGCGGGCGCAGCGGCGGTGGCTGCGTTGATCAGCTGCTCGACGGAGGAGCTGGGACTCACCGGGAAGGTGTGCGCGGTGCTGTCCGGCGGCAACATCGACCCGTTGCTGCTCACCCACGTCGTCAATCACGGCCTTCGGGCGGCCGGACGGTATCTCGGTGTGCACGTGACCATTCCGGACCGACCGGGTGGTCTGGTCAGCCTCCTGGGCGTGATCAGCGGCAACGGCGCCAGCGTGGTGGACGTCGTCCACTCCCGCACCGGCGGCGCGCTTGCGCTCGACGAGGTGGAGGTGTTCCTCACCGTCGAGACCCGTGGCCCCGGCCACCGGCAGGATCTCCTCGACGCACTGCGCGACGCCCAGTACGCAGTTCGCCTGCAGGAATAGCCGGACCTAGCTCGGCCACCCGCCCAGGGTGATCACCCGGAACTCCTGATCCACCAGCCGGGCAGGCCGCTCGAGGTTGGTGAGCCAGTCGATCGCACCGCCGCCCATCCCCACCGCGGCCGTGCTCGACGCGTGCGCGGTGGTGCACGACTCGGCCACCACGGACACGGTCCGCCACAACGAGATCGAGTCGGGATGCAGCGGCTTGACGGTGCTGGCGGTCGCGACGGCCGCACCCGACGGGATCGACACCTGACAGGTGGGGTCGCCCGGCAGGTCCTGGACCTGGACCTGCCAGCCGCCCGGTGGCGTGGTCCCGGCGGTGGCGATGTCTCCGCCGAGCGCCACCAGGACGCCACACCCGAGCAGCTCCGCCGTCGTCGACGCACAGTGGTCGGCGGAACTCGCCCGCGCGGTCGCCGTCAGGTCGAGATCCACGCCGGCGGGGAGCGTGACCTCGGTGCCGTCGACGGTGATCGACCGCCACGACTGGGGTGCGGGGGCCGACGCCGTGGGGTCGAGTGCGCCCTCCGTGGTGCGCGCTGCGGCGAGGGCGTCGGTCAGGAACCGCGCGAACATCGGTGTGACCGTGTTCGGCCCCTCGTCGAGGGAGCGGATCTCGGCGTCCGCGCGGTCCCGGTTGACGGCGGCATCGGCGGCCGCGAGGTAGCCGCGGATCAGGTTCGACGCCGAACTCAGGGCGTCGGGGTCGGTGACGACGATGCGTGCGTGCACACCCCAGGTGGACCATTCGGTTGCGCTGCGTGCGCTGGTCATGTGGTAGTTCTCCGGTCGCGCGATCTCAGGAACCGCTGGACACGGCGTCCGGTGCGCCGAATCCTGCCGAGACCAGGGGCGCTGCCACCGTCGAATCGGGGGTCGCGGGGTCCGCTGCCGCCGCCATACCACCACCGGCGACCAGTCCGGCGATTCCGGCTGCCGCGAGGACGCGGCGAACGGGAAGCAGGCGGGAAATCCGTCGGTCTTCACTCATGCCGACCAGCTTCCCCGACGAACCTTAGAACAACCTGGGAAGAATCTGTCTCTCCTCGCCGAGTGCACAGTTGGTGCAGCGCACGCCCGGCGCGTCGCATGCAGTCGTGCCCGACAGCCGTGATTCGCCAGGTGTCGCGCTCCCGCAGGTCACGGTAGGGAACGGATCAATCCCGCAGAATCGCCTCGCATCTGCTGTGCCCCGTCGTAACGTGAACTCACTCGGTTAGGTGCACCGAGGAGGAGGAGCGCACGTATGTCAGTTGATGCAGCGGCGATCATCGTGGCGATCACCACCGCAGCGGGGGCCATCGTTCAGGGAGCGGACATACCGCAGCCGGTGAAAGATCAAGCAGCAGAAGCAATTCAGGTGGTCGAGCAGGCCTCACCCGACGTTCAGAAACAAGTAAACGACGCATTGTCGACCCTCCCCGAACCGGCCCGCGTGCAGGCCGAGCAGATGGTGGCCCAGGCCTCGGATGTGGTGAAGCAGGCAACCGACCCCTACATTCCGCCGCCACCCGCCGTCGAGGCGGCTCCGCCGCCTGCTCCGGTTCCCCCACTGGCGCTGCCGGACACGCCACTCGACCAGCCCCCAGCGATGAGCGCCCCCGACGTCGGAAACGCGATCGGGGGCCTCGCCGCTCTGCCGGGGGTCCCCGCCCTGATCAGCGGACTCGGGTCGCTGATCCCGTCCGTCCCCGCCGGCTTCCCCGGTGTCTCGCTCGCGCCGGTCGGCGCCATCGCCGTCTTCGCGCCGTGGATCCGCAAGGCCGGGTCGCTGTGCGAGGGCATCAAGCCGCCGACACTGGCGGCCCTGTACTCCGTCGAGAACGGCTTCCGATACGGCGCGACCTCACCGGTGTCCCGGGCGGGCGCCCGCGGTCCCGGCCAGTTCATGCCCCCCGCGTGGGCGAAATACGGCAAGGACGCGGACGGCGACGGCAAGGTCGACATCAACGGCGTCGCCGACCCGATGATGGCGTCCGGTCAGATGCTGTGCGATCTGTTCGGGCAGATCGAGGGCTGGAAGAAGGAGGGTGTGGTCAAGGGCGACACCCTCGACCTCACGATCGCCGCGTACAACGCGGGTGCGGGTGCGGTCCGGACCGCGGGTGGCATGCCCGCCGGCAAGTTCGACTACGAGCACGAAACGCAGCCGTACGTCGGGCGGATCCGATCGCTGGAGGAGTCGTTCGCGCGGATGCTGTCGCCGTTCTTCTACGGTGCGGCCGCCGGTGACACGAGCCGCGTCGTCGAGGCGGCCATGCGGTTCATCGGTCTGCCGTACGTGTGGGGCGGCGGCAACATCAACGGACCGTCCGGCGGCGGTTTCGACTGCTCGGGGCTGACGTCGTTCGCCGTGTACGCCGCCACCGGCGTCAAGCTGCCCCGGACGTCGGAGACGCAGTGGAATGTCGGCGTGGAGGTGCCGCTGTCGCAGGCCAGGCCCGGAGACCTGCTGTTCGGCAACTGGCAGTCGGGTGGGCCGGGACACGTGGCGATCTACGTCGGCAACGGTCAGATGCTGCACGCCCCGACGACGGGTGACGTGGTGCGCATCGGCCCCGTGTTCGCCGACATGAAGGCCCGCAGGGTCTTCTGATCCCGCCCACCGGCGTCAGTGCAGAAAACTCCGGCCCGGGCGCTGGGCCCGGACCGGAGTTTTCGGCGGTGGATCCGAGATCAGCTGTGGTACGGCTCCGCGCTGACGAGCGTCACCTTCATGCTGCTGCCGTTGGGCAGCGTGTATTCGCGGGTTTCGCCGACCTTCGCCTCGAGCAGTGCGCCACCCAGCGGGGAGTTGGGGGAGTAGACCTCGAGCTTGTTGTCGCGTGCACCCTCTTCGCGGGTGGCGATCAGGAACGTCTCGGTGTCCTTCTCGTCGCCGTCGTAGTACACCTTCACCACGGAGCCGGGCAGTGCGACACCGGACTGGGTGGGCGCTTCACCGACCTTCGCGCTGTTCAGGAGTTCCTGAAGCTGGCGGATGCGTGCCTCCTGCTGACCCTGCTCTTCGCGGGCCGCGTGGTAGCCACCGTTCTCCTTCAGATCGCCCTCTTCGCGACGCTCGTTGATCTCGGCGGCGATGACCGGACGATTGGCAATGAGCTGGTCGAGTTCGCTCTTGAGCCTGTCATGTGACTCCTGGGTCAGCCAGGTCACCTGGGTCTCGGTCATCTCGATCACTCCCTCGTAGTTGGAGCCGCCGGGCTCCCTCGACAGACCACTGCAACAGCAGTGATCAACGGCTCGGCAGAATTCGACGGCCGGGGCCGTTCGATCTCCGCCTTGCCGCCAATGCAGCAATACACGGTTCCAAACCGGAACCGTGTACCAGGCGATTCTAGCACGATCGGGGAGCGCAAACCCCGAATAACCCGAACGGTCGCTCGGGTGCGCTGGTGTCAGCCGCCGGTCAGATAGGCGGGAACGTCCAGGCTGCAGCCGTAGATGTCGCCCATCGCGGGCGGGCGCGACGTGTAGACGGGGGCGGTGACTTTCACCGTCTGGTCCTCGCCGCCGGCGATGTAGACCTCGCGCCTGCCGGTTTCGGAACCGTCCTTGGAGCGGGAGCGGACGATGCAGACCGCCGCCTGGGACGGATCCTCGCGGGTGACGGTGAACGTGATGTCCAGCTGCGATTCACTCACCAGATCGAACGACGTGGCCTCACTGTCGATCTCGGAGACGGCGAACTTGTTGTAGGCGACGAACGCCACGATCACACCGACGACCAGGACCGCCGCGGACAGCGCCCACACGAGCCAGCGCTTCGGGCGCGCAGACTTTGCCTCGGCTGTGTATCGGCCCGGGGGAAGCGTTCTCGTCATCTCTCAACTCTCGTACCGCTCCGGTTCCACGTAACTCGCAGCACTCGAGCGGGGGCACGGCTGCAAGCGGAACTCTCGGGTGGAACTATAGAGGACGTGCGTCAGTGCGCCGTCAGCGATGGCGGAGGGCGAGAGCGCGCGACACGGACAAGCCGGCAACGGCTACTGGCGAAGTTGAGGTGAACGAATACGTGAGCGGATTCCGGCTCATGGCCGTCCATGCCCATCCCGACGACGAGTCGAGCAAGGGTGCCGCGACAACGGCCCGTTACGCCGCAGAGGGCAACGAAGTGAAGGTCGTGACGTTGACCGGTGGTGAACGTGGCGACATCCTCAACCCCGCGATGGACGTGCCCGGGGTGCGGGACCGCATCCACGAGGTACGCATCGAGGAGATGGCCGAGGCGGCGCGCATCCTCGGAGTCCAGCACCAGTGGCTGGGATTCGTCGACTCGGGTCTGCCCGAGGGGGACCCGAAGCCGCCGCTGCCGGAGGGCTGCTTCGCGCTCGTTCCGCTCGAGGAGTCGACCGAGGCGCTGGTGCGCGTGATCCGCGAGTTCCGTCCGCACGTCATGACCACGTACGACGAGAACGGCGGCTACCCGCACCCCGATCACATCCGGTGCCATGAGGTATCGATGGCCGCGTACGAGGCCGCTGCCGACCCGGAGCGGTTCCCCGACGCCGGGGAACCGTGGAAGGTGCAGAAGGTCTACTACTCGCACGGCTTCATCAGGAAGCGTCTCCTGCAGTTCCAGGAGGAGTACGACCGCCGCGGCGAAGAGTTCCCGATGGCCGAGTGGCTCAAGAAGTGGAAGACCGAGCAGGGCGACCTGATGGCACGCGTCACCACCCAGATCACGTGCGGCGACTATTTCCCGCAGCGTGACGACGCGTTGCGGGCCCACGCGACCCAGATCGACCCGAACGGCTCGTTCTTCGCGGTTCCGCTCGAGATCCAGCAGAAGATCTGGCCGACCGAGGAATTCGAGCTCGCCAAGACCCGCGTCACCACCTCCATCCCGGAGAACGACCTGTTCGCGGGCATCAACGAGGACGGACAGCAGTGAATGCGTTGACGGTGAGCATCGTGGCCGGCGCGGCGGACGTCCTGGCGCAGACGCCGAGCACGCCGTCCGGTCCCGAGTTCGGCAAGGCGTCGCCCATCGGCCTCGTCGTCATTCTCGCGCTGCTCGCGGGTGTGGTGCTGCTGGTGCGGTCGATGAACAAGAAGCTCAAGAACCTGCCCGAGACGTTCGAGCCGGAGCACCCCGAACCGGACCAGGAAGTGGACGAGGGCACCGACCGCGGCGCGATCCACGGTGGCGGGCCGAGCAGCACCGAACCGCCGAAGCCGACGGACACCCCGCCGAACCTGCAGAAGTAGTCGAACAGGAGCCGGACATGGACCCACGCGCACAGAACACACTCGGTGGGTCCACCAGCCCCTATCTGCGACAGCACGCCGACAACCCCGTGCACTGGCAGCAGTGGGGTCCGGCGGCGACCGAGTGGGCGCGTGAGCGGGACGTCCCGATCCTGTTGTCGATCGGATACTCGGCGTGCCACTGGTGCCATGTGATGGCCCACGAGTCCTTCGAGGACGAGGCGGTGGCGTCGCTGATGAACGAGCATTTCGTGTGCGTCAAGGTCGACCGCGAGGAGCGTCCGGACCTCGATGCCGTGTATATGAACGCCACGGTCGCGATGACCGGCCAGGGCGGCTGGCCGATGACGTGCTTCCTCACTCCCGACGGCGCCCCGTTCTACTGCGGCACCTATTACCCGGCCGAGCCGCGCGGCGGGATGCCGTCGTTCACCCAGTTGCTGGGGGCCATCGCCGACACGTGGCGGGACCGCCGCGGTGACGTCGACGACGCGGCCGCCTCGGTGGTCGCCGAGTTGCGGCGGGGAGCCGGCGGCATCCCCGAGGGCGATGTCCGCGTGGACGCGGCCCTGCTGGACGCGGCTGCCGGAGCCGTGCTGCGGGACGAGGACGCCGACCGCGGCGGGTTCGGGGGAGCCCCCAAGTTCCCGCCGTCCGCGCTGATGGAAGGCCTGCTGCGCACGTACGAGCGGTCCGGTGACGACGACGTGCTCGGTGTCGTGGCGCGGACGGCGTCGGCGATGGCGCGCGGCGGCATCTACGACCAGCTCGGCGGCGGCTTCGCCCGGTACTCGGTCGACGCCGCGTGGGTGGTGCCGCACTTCGAGAAGATGCTCTACGACAATGCCCAGCTGCTGCGCGTGTACGCGCACCTGGGCCGGCGCACGGGCTCGGACCTGGCCGTCCGGGTCACCGAGGAGACCGTCGAGTTCCTGCTGCGCGATCTGCGCACCGACAACGGGTCGTTCGCGTCCGCCCTCGACGCCGACACCGAGGGCGTCGAGGGACTCACGTACGTGTGGACCCCGGAGCAGCTCGTCGAGGTTCTCGGGCCGGAGGACGGGGAGTGGGCGGCCCGGGTGTTCGCGGTGACCGCGGACGGGACGTTCGAGGCCGGCACGTCCGTTCTGCAGCTTCCGCGCGATCCGGACGACTGGGACCGCTGGCGCCGGATCCGGTGCACGCTGCTCGATCGGCGTGCGACGCGGCCGCAACCGGGACGCGACGACAAGGTGGTCACCGCCTGGAACGGCCTCACGATCACCGCGCTCGCCGAGGCCGGTGCCGGACTCGGCAGGCCGGAGTGGGTGGCCGCGGCCGCCGATTGCGCGCGTGCGGTGCTGGGCTTGCACGTCGTCGACGGGCGGCTGCGGAGGGCGTCCCTGGGAACGTCCGTGGGCGAATCGGCCGGGGTGCTCGAGGACTACGCCTGCCTGGCGACGGGCCTTCTCGCGTTGTATCAGGCGACGGGCGACAGCGAATGGCTGACGCACGCGCAGGCGCTGCTGGACCGCGCCCTGATCCATTTCGCCGACGACGAGCGGCCGGGCACCTGGTTCGACACCGCTGACGACGCCGAGACCCTGGTGACCCGTCCCCGCGACCCGGTCGACGGTGCGACGCCGTCCGGAGCGTCGTGCCTGGTCGAGGCGCTGGTCACCGCGGCCGTGGTGACCGGCGCGGACGCGTCGGGACGGTACGCAAGTGCGGCCGCCGAATCGCTCGACCGGGTGGCACTGCTTCTGGAGCGTGCACCGCGATCGGCCGGGCACTGGCTCGCGGTGGCCGAGGCGTCGGTGCGCGGCCCGATCCAGGTGGCCGTGGCAACCGACGGCGATTCCGTCCTGCTTCGGGAGGCGCGCAGACTCGCCCCAGGGGGTGCCGTCGTGGTCGGCGGCGCACCGGACTCGTCGCCGCTGCTCGCCGACCGGCCGCTGGTCGGCGGCGCGTCCGCGGCGTACGTGTGCCGCGGGTTCGTGTGCGACCGCCCGGTGTCGACGATCGAGGACCTGGGTGTCGCGTTGAGCCGGTAGTCCGGCCTACCGGAACACCACCAGCCACACGGCGATGTAGTGGCACAGGGCCGCGATCACGGTGGCGGCGTGGAAGAACTCGTGATGCCCGAACGTGGTCGGCCACGGGTTGGGCCACTTGGTGGCGTAGAGGATCGCGCCGACCGAGTAGAGGATGCCGCCGATCAGCAGCAGCACCATCGGTAGGACGCCGACCTCGTGTGTCAGTTCGGGTGCCACCGGCACGATGGCCCAGCCGAGCAGCAGATAGAGCGGCACCCCGACCCAGCGCGGTGCCGTCGGCCACAGCATTTTCAGCGCGACGCCGGCGAGCGCACCCGCCCACACGACGATCAGCAGGGTCCGTCCTGTGTCGGGCGGAAGCCCCAGCACCGCGAACGGGGTGTAGCTGCCGGCGATGAACAGGAAGATCATCGAATGGTCCGCGCGCTTCATCCACGTGCGTGCCGAGACGGTGTTCCAGTGGATGCGGTGGTAGGTGGCGCTGACCCCGAACACACCGCACACCGTGAGGCTGTAGACGGCGGTGGCGAGCGCCGCTTCCCCGGACACCTGGGTGCCCGACAGTGTGACGAGGACGATGCCGGCGATCACGGAGACGCCGAACGCCCACAGGTGGATCCACCCTCGCAGTCGGGGCTTGACGGGCAGTTCGTCGAGGCCGAAAGCGGTCACTGAACACCTCTTCTCGCTGTGCGTGGCGCTAACCTACGCAACCGTAGGTTAGCTTGTGGTGAGAGCGTACCCGTCGGTAGCAGCAAGTCGTGCGCTGTGTGACGGCCGTCGCGGATCACCTTCGGGTGCGGCGTACTCTTGCGTGTCATGGTGATCTCCAGGTGAGTGCGCGAGGACTGCTGTACAGCATCTACGAGCGTCGTCTACTGAAGCGGCTCGACGGTCTACAGCACCCTCGGCACATTGCCGTGATGTGCGACGGCAACCGGCGGTGGGCCCGCGAAAACGGCTTCGAGGACGTCAGTCACGGCCACCGCATGGGCGCCCTGAAGATCTCCGAGCTGCTCGGCTGGTGCGACGCCGCGGGCATCGAGATGGCGACCATCTACCTGCTGTCCACCGAGAACCTGCGCCGCGACCCCGGGGAACTCGACACCCTGCTCGAGATCATCACGGATGTCGTCGAGGAGATCTCCGGCCCCGACAAGAACTGGAGCGTCAAGATCGTCGGCGCCCTCGACCTCCTGCCCTCCGAACAGTCGCGCCGTCTGCGCGACGCGGCCGCCGGGACCGAGGGGCGCACCGGCACCCACGTCAACGTCGCGATCGGCTACGGCGGTCGCCAGGAGATCGCCGACGCCGTGCAGTCGCTGCTGAGCGAGAAACTCCTCGCGGGACTGTCGGGGGACGAACTGGTGAAATCGATCACAGTCGATGGCATCGACGGTCACCTCTACACGTCCGGCCAGCCCGACCCCGACCTCGTGATCCGCACGTCGGGGGAGCAGCGGCTGTCGGGGTTCCTGCTGTGGCAGAGCGCCTACTCCGAGATCTGGTTCACGGAGGCGTACTGGCCCGAGTTCCGCCGTGTCGACTTCCTCCGCGCACTCCGCGACTACGCCGCCCGGCACCGCCGCTTCGGCGTCTGACGTGAGTGGCGAAGCGTGCCGGAACACACTTCGCCACTCACCTACAGCTTCCGCAGCCGCAGTCGGTTGATCGAATGATTGGCGTCCTTGCGCAGCACGAGCGTGGCGCGCGGACGCGTCGGCAGGATGTTCTCCACGAGGTTCGGCCGGTTGATGTTGTGCCAGATCTCCTGGGCGGCAGACGTCGCGTCCCGATCGGACAGTCCGGCGTAATGGTGGAAGTGCGCGTCGGGGTCGGAGAACGATGTCTTTCGCAGCGCGAGAAAACGCTGGATGTACCAGTTCTCGATGTCCTCGATGCGGGCGTCGACGTAGATCGAGAAGTCGAACAGGTCCGACACCATCAGCCGGGGGCCGGTCTGCAGCACGTTGAGACCCTCGATGATGAGGATGTCGGGTTGTCGGATCAGGTGGTACTGGCCCGGGATGATGTCGTACGAGATGTGTGAATACACCGGCGCGGCCACTTCTTCGGCCCCCGACTTCACCTCGGTGACGAACCGCAGCAGCTTGCGGCGGTCGTAACTCTCGGGAAAGCCCTTGCGGTGCATGATCCCGCGGCGGTTCAGCTCGGCCGTCGGATACAGGAAGCCGTCCGTCGTCACCAGGTCGACGCGCGGGTGGTGCTCCCACCGCGCGAGGAGGGCCTGGAGGACACGGGCGGTGGTGGACTTGCCGACCGCCACACTGCCGGCGACGCCGATCACGAACGGCACCTGCTGGTCGGGGTGCTTCTCGCCGAGGAACGTCGCGGTCGCGGCGAACAGTCGCTGCCGTGCCGCGACCTGCAGGTGGATGAGACGCGACAGCGGCAGGTACACCTCCGCGACCTCTTCGAGGTCGATCTGCTCGCCGAGGCCCCGCAGTCCGTACAGCTCTTCCTCGGTCAGGACGAGTGGCGTCGACTTACGCAGTGTGCGCCACTGCTTCCGGTCGAATTCGACGTACGGACTGGACTCGCTCGTCCGCGCCATCAGTTCCGCTCACACTCGGGTACACGGGGGAGTGAGCGGTCCATGCCCAGAATCTCTGCCGTCGTCGTTGCGCTGGCGAGTAGCGGTTGCATAGTCGGATTGTGCTTGGTGCCACAGGCTGCGCTGTCGGCGGGTCGGGCAGACGCGTCTGCGACTAAGGTCGGACGGCATGGAATCCGTTTCGTTCGTACGCGAATACTTGCTGCTCGGGCTGGGTTTCGACCGGCTGGAGGAAGGATTCGTCGATGCGTATACCGGCGATCCCGCGCTGCGCAGGCAGGTGGAGAACGCGCCGAAGCCCGATCCGCGCGTTCTCGCGCGCACGGCGGCGAACCTCCGCGCGGAATTGCCGTCAGCGGGATTGTCCGAGGAGCGGACCCGGTTCGTCGACGTCCATCTCCGCGCCCTCGAATGCTCGGGGCGCAAGTTTGCGGGTGACGACGTCGGCTTCGTCGACGAGGTCGAGGCGTACTTCGACGTCCGGATCGAACGCGGCGACGAGGAGCAGTACCGGCAGGCGCACCGGAAGATGGACGCCGTGCTGCCCGGAACGGGGCCGCTCGCCGAACGCATCCAGGCCCACCGCGCGAAGGACGAGATCCCCGCGGACCGGTTGCAGGAATGTGTCGACGCCTTCTCGAGCGCTCTGCGTGATCTCGTGCGGGAGCATTACGCACTGCCCGACTCCGAGGTCGTCGAGTACGAGGTGGTGGGCGACAAGCCGTGGTCGGGGTTCAACTACTACCTCGGCGACTACCGTTCCCGGGTCGCGATCAACTCCGACCTGAAGCAGCACATGTCGAACCTGCCGCGGCTGATCGCGCACGAGTCGTACCCCGGCCACCACACCGAGCACTGCCGCAAGGAAGCCGGACTGGTCGGCGCGGGACAGCTCGAGCAGACGTTGTTCGTCGTCAACACCCCGCAGTGCCTGATGGCCGAGGGGCTCGCGGACCTCGCGCTCGAATCGATCGTCGGATCCGACTGGGGGCTGTGGGCGCAGGAAATCTACGCCGACCTCGGCCTGCGATTCGACGGTGAGCAGGCGCAACGCCTGTCCGGGGCGTCCGGGCAGCTGCTCGGTGTGCGTCAGGATGCGGCGATGATGCTGCACGACGAGGGCCGCAGCCACGACGACGTCGCGGCGTTCCTGCAGCGGTGGAGCCTGTCGACCCCCGAGCGGGCCCGGCAGTCGCTGCGGTTCCTGTCGTCGCCATTGTGGCGGGCATACACCAGCACCTACGTGGAGGGATACCGCCTGCTCGGTGGCTGGCTGGGCGAGGTGCCGGTCGGTGTGGAGCGGTCGGAACGGTTCCGCCGGCTGCTCGACGAGCCGCTCGTGCCCAGCGTCCTGCGCGCCGGTGAGGGGTACCTCACCGCGGGCGGTTAGGAAGTCCTCACGGGTACTTCGTAGACTGGGAGCATTCGTTTCCGCATCCAGCTTGGAGATCCCTCGATGACCGCTGTGCCCGGTACCGACGTCAACACGGCCCCACTCGCCGAACTCGACCCCGAAGTCGCCCAGGCCATGGCAGGTGAGCTGGCCCGTCAGCGCGACACGCTGGAGATGATCGCCTCGGAGAACTTCGTTCCGCGCGCGGTCCTCCAGGCGCAGGGCAGCGTCCTCACCAACAAGTACGCCGAGGGATACCCGGGACGCCGCTACTACGGCGGCTGCGAGCACGTCGACGTCATCGAGGATCTCGCCCGCACCCGTGCCAAGGAACTGTTCGGCGCCGACTTCGCGAACGTCCAGCCGCACTCCGGCGCACAGGCCAACGCGGCGGTCCTCATGGCCCTGATGAACCCGGGTGAGAAGCTTCTCGGCCTCGACCTGGCGCACGGCGGGCACCTCACGCACGGCATGAAGCTGAACTTCTCCGGCAAGCTCTACGACGTCGAGTCGTACGGGGTCAGCAAGGAAGACCACCGCATCGACATGGACGAGGTCCGCAAGATCGCCGTCGCCGCGCAGCCGAAGGTCATCGTCGCCGGCTGGTCCGCGTACCCGCGTCACGAGGACTTCGCCGCGTTCCGGTCGATCGCCGACGAGGTCGGCGCGTACCTGTGGGTCGACATGGCGCACTTCGCGGGCCTTGTCGCTGCCGGGCTGCACCCGTCGCCCGTGCCCTACGCCGACGTCGTGTCCAGCACCGTCCACAAGACGCTCGGCGGGCCGCGCTCCGGCCTGATCCTCGCCAAACAGGAGTGGGCGAAGAAGCTCAACTCCGCCGTCTTCCCCGGCCAGCAGGGCGGGCCGCTGATGCACGCCATCGCCGCCAAGGCCGTCTCCCTGAAGATTGCGGGCACCGAGGAGTTCAAGGACCGTCAGCAGCGCACCCTCACCGGCGCGAAGATTCTCGCCGAGCGTCTGACCGGCGCCGATGTCGTCGACAAGGGTGTCAGCGTCCTCACCGGCGGCACCGACGTGCACCTCGTGCTCGTCGACCTGCGCAACTCGCAGCTCGACGGCCAGCAGGGTGAGGACCTTCTCCACGAGGTCGGCATCACCGTCAACCGCAACGCGGTGCCGTTCGACCCGCGCCCGCCGATGGTCACGTCCGGCCTTCGGATCGGCACGGCGGCGCTCGCGTCGCGTGGATTCGGGGACGAGCAGTTCACCGAGGTCGCCGACATCATCGGCGCCGCACTTGCCGGATCGTCCGACGTCGAGACGCTGAAGTCCCGCGTGACGAAGCTCGCCGCCGACTTCCCGCTGTACGAGGGGCTCGAGGACTGGCGCCTGATCTAGGCGGCTCCGCCGCCCGTGCGTGGCCTGCGAGTGCAGGGACTCGTTAACCACGCACGGGCGCCGCAGGCGCCTCCACGTAACGCGATGTTCACCGACACGCCCGCCGCTCGCACGGCCGTCCGGCGTGTTTGGCAGTACCGTCGGGGGTAACAGGCAGCGGGGAAGTTGCTTGTACGGGAGGTCCTGATCGTGGCTGACACACTCAGTGCGAGGGGGCCGGCGCCCGGCCCTCGTGTGGTGACACACCAGGGACGGACCGGTCCAGCGAACCGAGTTTGCGTGGGTGCCACGCAGACCTAGGAGCCAACGTGACTGCTTCACGCTCCGTCTCAGCCCGCGTCGGACGTTCGTCCGCCGCCCCCAGGAAATCGTCGGATTCTGCAGTTCGTACATTCGTACTCGATACCTCCGTACTGCTGTCCGACCCCTGGGCCGTCACCAGGTTCGCCGAGCACCGTGTGGTGCTTCCCCTCGTCGTGATCAGCGAGCTCGAAGGGAAGCGGCACCACCACGAGTTGGGATGGTTCGCAAGAGAATCGCTGCGCATGCTGGACGACCTCCGTCTGGAATACGGTCGTCTCGACCAGCCCGTGCCGATCGGCACCGAGGGCGGCACACTGCAGGTCGAGCTGAACCACACCGACCCGTCGGTTCTTCCGGTCGGGTTCCGCACGGACAGCAACGATTCGAGGATCCTGGCCTGCGCGCTGAACCTCGAGGCCGAGGGTGGTGACGTCGTCCTGGTCAGCAAGGACATCCCGCTGCGAGTCAAGGCCGGTGCGGTGGGTCTTCCCGCCGACGAATACCACGCCCACGACGTCGTTCCGTCGGGTTGGACGGGTATGACCGAACTGGACGTGGCGTCCTCGTCGATCGACGAACTGTTCTCCGAGGGTGTCGTCGATCTGGAGGAGGCCCGGGAGCTTCCGTGCCACACGGGTATTCGGCTGCTGGGCGGTTCGTCGAGCGCACTGGGCCGCGTGAACGCCGACAAGCGGGTGCAGCTGGTGCGGGGGGAGCGTGAGGCATTCGGTCTGCACGGACGTTCGGCCGAGCAGCGGATCGCCCTGGACATCCTGCTGGACGACAGTGTGGGGATCGTGTCGCTGGGCGGCAAGGCGGGCACCGGCAAGTCGGCGCTGGCGTTGACGGCGGGGCTTGAGGCGGTGCTCGAGCGTCGCACCCAGCGGAAAGTCGTTGTCTTCCGGCCGCTCTACGCGGTGGGCGGGCAGGAACTCGGCTACCTGCCGGGTAGTGAGAGCGAGAAGATGGGCCCGTGGGCCCAGGCGGTCTTCGACACACTCGACGGCCTCGCCAGCACCGAGGTGATGGACGAGGTGATCAGCCGCGGCATGCTGGAAGTGTTGCCACTCACGCATATTCGCGGACGGTCACTACACGATTCGTTCGTGATCGTGGACGAGGCGCAGTCGCTGGAACGCAATGTGCTGCTCACGGTGCTCTCCCGGCTCGGCACCGGCTCCCGGGTGATCCTGACTCACGACGTCGCTCAGCGCGACAACCTGAGGGTCGGACGTCACGACGGGGTGGCCGCGGTGATCGAAAAGCTCAAGGGGCATCCGCTGTTCGCGCACATCACGTTGACGCGCAGTGAACGTTCGCCGATCGCGGCGCTCGTGACGGAGATGCTGGAGGAGTTCGGGCCGACGCCGTAGGCGCCTGCCGCGCAGCGTGATCCGCCCGATGTCACCACGGCCCGACCGGACCGAGATGACATCGGGCGGAAACGTCAGAAGGCGCGCACGATACCTTTGAGCGTGCCCCACAGGAAGTCCCGGCTACTGAAGTAGTCGCGCCAGACGGCGATCTTGCCGTCCTTCATCTCGAACGTGCCGCACACCCAGAATTCGCTGCGCAGCCGCTTGTAGATCAGGACGTCGGTGCGTTCGGTCAGCACGGCCGTTCCGTCGCCGGCGATGTGGTGCAGGCGCACGTCGAATCCGACCCCGGGGCGGCTCATTCCGCGGAGTATCCGCATGACGGAGCCGAGGCCGCGGATCTTGGGCAGGGACACGTTGTGCCACACGATGTCCTGGTGCAGATACTGTTGCGCGGTGTCCGGGTCGCCGGCGACGAGCGCGTCCAGGAAGGCCCGGACGACCTGGACACCTGCCGTGTCCGTTCGAGTGGTTCCCGTCGGTTCGTGCGAGTTCGTGCTCATGGTCTTCTCCCCGTCGATGTGTCGGCTCAGCGGACGAATGTCCCCCGGCCTTCCGTGTCGTAGTACTCGAGTGTGACGTTGTTGCCGGCGAACGTGGCCTTCGAGATGGTTCCGGGTGGGGCGTTCTCACCGCTGGGTGTGAAGGTGAAGGTGTCGCCGTCCCAGTGGGTGAGCGGGAAGGTCTGCCCGGCGGGTCCGAGTTGGAGTGACAGCGCGCCGTTGCTCTCGGTGACCACGGCTGGGCCCCAATACGGGTTGCCGTAGGTGCCCGCGTAAGTCGGGAGGGGCTGCGGTGGTGCCGGGTTCGCGGGGGCCGTCTGGCCGACGAGACTGCCCTCGGGCTCGTCCATCGGCGCGATGGCCTGCCGGTACAGTGACCTCCAGTCCTCGCGGATCTCCCCGAACTGGACGAGGTCGGCGAACTCGGCGGTGAGGGACTCGGGGATGCCGATGGGCGACCCGTTGGTCAGCGCGACGATGGCGACATCGGCGGACGGTATCGCGACGAAGTTCGTTGCCACCCCGAGCTGGAACCCGCCGGAGTGGCTGAGGGAAACCCGCCCTGCCGGGGTGGTCGAGACGTTGAACCCGTACCCGTACGACCCCGGACGGCTGTCCATCGACCGCGGTGGGCTGGACACCATCTGAGGACTGACCGCGGGGAGCAGTGCCTCGGGGGACACGATCTCCTTGCCCTCGAAGGTTCCGTCGGCCAGCAGCATCGCCAGCCATTTGCCCATGTCGTTGACGGAGGAGCTCACCCCGCCTGCGGGGGACTGGGCGTCGGGGTCGCGTACCGCATCGGCGACGTACTTGCCGTCGACGAGTTGGTGCGCGATTGCGCGGTCGTTGCGGGCCTGATAGTCGGCGAATCGCGAACTCGTGGACGACATCCCCAGCGGCTGGTAGATCGTCTGCTCGGACAGCGTGGCCCAGTCCGTCCCGGACGCCGCCGCGACAGCCTCCGCCGCCGCGGTGAGGCCGAAGTTGGTGTACTCGTAGGTGATCCGGAACGGGTTCAGCGGTTCGAGCCGGAGCTTGTCGAGCACCTGCTGCTGGTTGTAACCCAGGTCCTCGAGCAGATCGCCGGCGTGGTCGGGCAACCCGGACCGGTGCGAGTACAGATCGCCGACCGTGACGTGCTCGGTGACCCACGGGTCCGCGAGGGCGAAACCGGGCGACGTGGACACCACGGGAGTGTCCCAGCCGACGACGCCGGCATCGACCTGGTGGGCCACCACCGTCGACCCCACCGGTTTCGACATCGACGCCAGCTGGAACACGGTGTCGGCGTCCACCTTCCGATCGGTGCCGGCCTCGCGCACCCCGAATCCCTTCGCGTACACGGTCTGCCCACCGTGGACGACGGCGACCGCCATACCCGGCAGACCGGAACTGTCCATCAACTCGTTCGCCAGTTCGTCGAGACGGCCCACGGCGTGGTCGATCTGACCGTCCGGGATGTCGACGCCCGCGACCGTCCCCGGGTTCGGCGGCGGCGAGGACTCCGAGGTGGGGTTCGCGCCGGACGTCGCGTCGGAACCGGAGTCGTCTGCGTCGGAGCCGCAACCCGTCACGAGTGACCCGCCGAGCGCGAGAGCCGACAGAAGTATCGTCAGGTTCCGATGTCTGCGCATGGGTGATCCTCTGCTCGGGCCCGGGGTAACCGTGAACTGCCAGCCTAACGACTTCAAGCCCATGACCAGGATGTTTTCGTCACAACGCCGCCGTTGTTCCCGTCGAATTCACCGGTGGTCGACCCGGTGCCCCGGCGCGGACGCTACGGTGTGCGGATGCCGATTGAAAAGAATGACTCGCAGCTGCTCAGTGAGCTGGCCCCGGTGGTGGACGAAAACCTCACACGTCACATCGCCGAGGCGGACGGCTGGCAGCCGCACGATCTGGTCCCGTGGGACCAGGGCAAGAACTTCGCGTTCATGGGTGGAACGGATTGGTCGGCAGATCAGTCGACGCTGAGCGACGTCGAGGCGCTCGCACTGACCGTGGGTGTGCTGGTGGCGGACAATGTGCCCGCGTACCACCGGGAGATCGCCAAGCACCTCGCCCAGGTGGGTCCGTGGT
Source organism: Rhodococcus sp. ACPA1 (assembly GCF_002300195.1). Lineage (NCBI taxonomy): Bacteria > Bacillati > Actinomycetota > Actinomycetes > Mycobacteriales > Nocardiaceae > Rhodococcus > Rhodococcus sp. ACPA1. The sequence goes on from NZ_NSDX01000001.1 coordinate 584,586, forward strand.
GGCGCTGGGTGGGCCGCTGGACCGCGGAGGAGAACCGGCACTCCATCGTGCTCCGGAACTACCTGATGGTGACGCGCGCCGTCGACCCCGTCGCCCTCGAGCGCGCGCGGATGGACGAGATGGTCCGCGGATACGCGATGCCGCCGATGCATCTGCTCGAGATGCTCGCGAACTCCGCGTTCGAGGAGAAGGCCGCGGCGGTGCGTCATCACAACACGGCAGCACTCGGCGAGGACCCGCTGGTGGCCGTGATCGCCGAGCGGCTGGCAACGGACGACGAACTGCAGTCGCTGTTCTACCGGAACATCGTCGAGGCCGCGTTCGAGCTGGTACCCGATCAGACGATGCGGGCCATCGCATCGCGGATCGAGGCGTTCGACGTGCCGAGCGTTGCACTGCCCGGCGGAACCGACAGCACCGCGGTGCTCGCCGAGGCCGGCATCTACGACCCCGCCCAGCAGGGGGAGAAGGTGTTCGCTCCGCTGCTCCGCTCCTGGAACATCGCCGGGCGCACCGATCTCGGCCCGGAGGGGGAGAAGGCCCGCGACGAGCTGTCCGCGCTGCTGTAGGACTTCTGCGCGAGGGGGCCCGCACTCGATCGAGTGCGGGCCCCCTCCGTCGGCCGGGTCAGTCCTTCACCTTCGCCATCGCCAGCACGTCGAGACGCTTGTCGAGTTCTTCCTCGCTCAGCTTGTCGCCGATCAGACCCCGGTCGACGACGGTCTCGCGGATGGTCTTCTTCTCCTTCAGCGCCTGCTTGGCGACAGCCGCGGCCTCCTCGTACCCGATCGCGGAGTTCAGAGGCGTCACGATGGACGGCGACGACTCCGCGAGGGTCTTGAGGTGCTCGGTGTTCGCGACGAGCCCCACGACACACCGGTCGGCGAACAGTCGCGTGACGTTGGCCAGCAACGTCAACGACTCGAGCAGGTTCCGCGCCATCATCGGGATGTAGACGTTGAGCTCGAATGCGCCCGCGGCACCGCCCCAGGCGACCGCGGCATCGTTGCCGACTACCTGAGCGGCGACCTGGGTGGCGGCCTCCGGGAGCACCGGATTGACCTTGCCGGGCATGATTGAACTGCCGGGCTGCAGGTCGGGGAGACGGATCTCGCCGAGACCGGTGAGCGGTCCCGATCCCATCCAGCGGATGTCGTTGGCGATCTTGGTCAGGGACACCGCGATGGTGCGGAGCGCGCCGGACGCCTCCACCAGGCCGTCCCGCGCCGCCTGCGCCTCGAAACTGTTCTTCGCAGGTGTGAGGGCGTCGACGCCCGTCGCCTTGACCAGTTCGGCGACGACCTTCGGGCCGAAGCCGTCGGGGGCATTGAGTCCCGTTCCGACCGCGGTGCCGCCGATGGGCAGCTCACCGAGCCGGGGAAGGCAGGCCACGACCCGCTCCATCCCCGCCTCCATCTGGCGGGCGTAACCGCCGAACTCCTGGCCGAGGGTCACCGGGACGGCGTCCATGAGGTGAGTGCGGCCCGACTTCACGACGTGCTTCCACTCGGTGGACTTGTCGAGCAGGGCCAGGCGCAGGTGGTCGAGGGCGGGGAGGAGGTCCTTCACCGCGGACTCGGTGGCCGCGACGTGCGTCGCGGTGGGAAACGTGTCGTTGGACGACTGCGACATGTTGACATCGTCGTTGGGGTGGACGACCACACCGTTCGCCGCGGCGATCGACGCGATCACCTCGTTGGCGTTCATGTTGGAACTGGTGCCCGAGCCCGTCTGGAAGACGTCGATGGGGAACTGATCGTCGTGCTTGCCCTCGGCGATCTCGCCCGCCGCGGCGATGATGGCGTCCGCCTTCTCGGCGTCGAGGAGGCCGAGGTCCTTGTTGACCTGCGCGCAGGCTGCCTTCAGCAGACCCATTGCACGTATCTGGGTGCGCTCGAGACCTCGACCGCTGATCGGGAAGTTCTCGACGGCGCGCTGAGTTTGCGCGCGCCACAGGGCATCCACGGGCACCCGCACCTCGCCCATGGTGTCGTGTTCGATCCGGTACTGCTGCTCGTTGCTCTCGGTCATGCGTCAAACATGCCACTTCTGAGCGCGTCGTGGGGGCGCTCCCGTGCGCCTTTCGGGTAGCTCTGGCTACCGGAAAGGCGCACGGGCAGCGGAGCTGCCTAGAACGTCGGCGGAATCGCGCCGTCCTCGCCCGTGAAGTCCACGGACGAGTACTCGCGCAGCTTCTCGAGGCGGTGGTACGCGTCGATCATGCGGACTGTGCCCGACTTCGACCGCATCACGATCGACTGGGTCGAGGCGCCGCCACCGTAGTAGCGGACACCGCGGAGCAGGTCGCCGTCCGTGACACCGGTGGCGCAGAAGAAGACGTTCTCACCGGACACGAGATCTTCGGTGGTGAGCACACGGTCCAGGTCGTGGCCTGCGTCGATGGCCTTCTGACGCTCGGCGTCGTCGGTCGGGGCCAGCCGGCCCTGCAGCGAACCACCCATACAGCGCATCGCGGCGGCGGCGATGATGCCCTCGGGCGTGCCACCCGTGCCGATCAGGATGTCGGTGCCCGACTCCGGACGCGCGGCGGCGATCGCCCCCGCGACGTCGCCGTCGGAGATGAGACGGATCCGGGCACCGGTGTCCCGGACCTCCTGGATGAGCCTGGCGTGCCGCGGACGGTCGAGGATGCAGACCGTCACGTCGGAGGGGGACGCCTTGCGGACCTTCGCGACGCGCTTGATGTTCTCGGCGACGGGCGCTGTGATGTCGATGACATCGGCGGCGTCGGGGCCGACGGCGATCTTCTCCATGTAGAACACGGCAGACGGGTCGAACATCGCGCCGCGCTCGGCGACCGCGAGGACGGCGATCGCATTGGGCATGCCCTTCGCCATCAGGGTGGTTCCGTCGACCGGGTCGACGGCGAAGTCGCAGTCGGGTCCGTCGCCGTTGCCGACCTCTTCGCCGTTGAACAGCATCGGGGCTTCGTCCTTCTCGCCCTCGCCGATGACGACGACGCCGCGCATCGAGACCGAGCTGACGAGCTGGCGCATGGCGTCGACGGCGGCTCCGTCGCCGCCCTCCTTGTCGCCACGGCCGACCCAGCGACCGGCAGCCATCGCACCAGCCTCGGTGACTCGGACCAATTCCAGAGCAAGATTTCGGTCCGGGGCCTCGCGGCGACTCGAAGTGGTGCTAGCCGTCATGGGCAGTGCCTCCTGGTGCAGTCACGGTCGACGTTGTACGTCGACGCTGTGTCGGTGGCCGTCGGCCGCCGAGTGTCGAGTGGATCTCGCTGCTGATTCTCCCAGAAAGAAGTGTGACGTGCGCTGCTGGGGCGCGAATCATGGGACCGAGAATCGTTGTTCCGGGACCGACCCTGGATACTGGTGGGCGTGGCATCTGATAAACCCCGCATCCTGCACAACAACCGCGACATGGTGTGGTCGCTCGTACCCCTTGTCCTGTTCTGCGTACTGATCGCGGGTATCGCCAGCCAGTGCACGTTCAGCCCGGGCGGGCCCACCAGTGGTCCGATTCCCAGCTTCGACGTCGATGCGGCGCTGAAGTACGACGCGCAGGACCTTCCGTTCCCGGTGCGTAAGCCGGAGACACCGGAGGGCTGGACGCCCAACTCGGGCAGCCGCAGCATCGTCAGCGGCGACGGCGGCGGCGATTCGAGCACCGTCGGCTTCATCACCGAGGCAGGCCGCTACATCCAGCTGACGCAGAGCAATGCCGTCGAGACGGTGCTCGTGCCGTTCGTCGCGGGTGGTCCGCGTACGGCGACGGGAACCGAGGACGTCGCAGGTCACAGCTGGATCGTGTACGGCGGGGAGGGCGTCGAGCCGATCTGGGTCTCCGACTTCGGCGACGTCCGGCTCCTCGTGACGGGCAGTGCGTCACCCGAGGCGTTCGAGCAGCTCACCACCGCGGCGGCCGACGCCCCGATCCTCGCCGCCTGACGACCGGGGGCGTGTCAGCCCTCGTCGTCGGCGTGGGCGAGCGCCGTCTCGACGCGCTTGCGGGCCCCGGCGAGGTGCTCCTCGCAGCGTTTGGCCAGGGCCTCGCCACGCTCCCACAGCGCGAGTGACGCGTCGAGGTCGAGGCCGCCCTGCTCGAGCACCTTGACCACGTCGACGAGTTCGTCGCGCGCCGCCTCGTAGCCGAGCTCCGCGATGTCGGTGTCGTTTCCGGTGGGCTTGCTCATGTCCTACTTGTCCTTTCCCATCACCGCGGCACGGATTGCACCGTCGGCGACTCGAACGCGAATCTGGGTGCCCGGTGGGGCGTCGTCGACCGAACGCAGTACCTCGGGATCGCCGTCGGGCACGATCCGCTGAACCACGGAGTAGCCGCGGGCCAGGGTCGCGGCGGGGCCGAGGGTCGTCAGCCGTGCACGAAGGTGCTCGATCGTGGTGCTCTCCGCGGCGATCGCCCGGCTGATGTCGCGTCGCCCCGCCTCCCGCAGTCGCTCGACCTCGTCCGACCGGTGGTCGAGTGCGCGCAGCGGATCGGCGAGCACCGGCCGGCTCCGCAGCTGGGCGATCAGGTGCGACTCGCGCTGCACCCAGTTGCGCAGCGCAGCCGCGCTCCGCGACCGCAGTTCGCCGACCAGCGCCTGCTCGGCGACGGCGTCCGGTACGACCCGCTTGGCGGCGTCCGTCGGTGTCGCGGCCCGCAGGTCGGCGACGTGATCGCTGAGCGGACTGTCCGGCTCGTGACCGATGGCGCTGACCACCGGAGTTCGGCAGGCGACGATCGCGCGGCACAGCGTCTCGTCGGAGAACGGCAGCAGATCCTCCACACTGCCCCCGCCGCGCGCGAGGATGATCACGTCGACGTGCGGGTCGGCGTCCAGTTCCTTCAACGCGTCGAGGATCTGCGGAACGGCGGTCGCGCCCTGCACCGGGGTGTTGCGCACCTCGAAGCGCACGGCGGGCCAGCGGCGCTGCGCCACACTGAGGACGTCGTGCTCGGCGGCGCTGGCGCGACCGGTGATCAGCCCGATGGTGCCCGGCAGGAACGGCAGCGGACGCTTCAGCCGAGGGTCGAACAGGCCCTCCGCTGCGAGCAGCGCACGCAGCCGCTCGATCCGGGCGAGGAGTTCACCGATCCCGATCGCGCGGATCTCCGTCACCCGCAGCGAGACCGACCCGCGGCCGGTGTAGAACGACAACTTGCCGAACATCATCACCCGGCTGCCCTCGGTGAGCGGGACGGCGGAGTTCTGCAACAGCTGTGGGGAGCAGGTCACCGACAACGACATGTCGACGGACGGGTCCCGCAGCACCAGAAACGCGGTCCGGGTTCCCGGACGCGCGTTGATCTGGGTGATCTGTCCCTCGACCCAGACACTCCCGAGCCGGTCGATCCACTGTGCGACCTTGGCCGACACGGTGCGGACCGGCCAGGGCTGCTCGGCGGTACTCGGTCCGGTACTGGCTGCGCGGGGCTGTGCGGAGGTCACTTGGCCTTGGCGGAGGTGATGCGGTTGGTCAGCATGGTCTGGAACGGTGCGCGTGCCAGGGTCGCGTTCTCGTAGTCCAGCAGTGTCGTGAGGTCCTCGACGGACAGGCTCCGCAGGCGCGCCCGCAGCTGGGCGAGCGTCAGCGTGCCGTAGTCGAGTACGACGGCGATCTCGGGTTCGGTCACCGTCGGCGCGGAGGTCGCGGCCTTCTTGCTCACCGACTTCACGGAGGCGGCGCCGTTTGTGGCGGCGGGAGCAGTCTTCGGGGTCGAGACCTTCTCAGGAGTGCTCTCGTCCTGCGGACTCAGCGAGTACAGGGCGAACCGCCCAGGTCCGGCCGACCGCTCGTCGGTCCCGCCGTCGACGGCGGGTACCGGATCGGTGTCCTCGTCGAAGACGGCCCAGACCGGCTGCTCCTCGTCGTGGGTCCAGTTGATCAGTGCGAAAGCCTGGTCGCCCTTGATGGCCAGCGCCGTCATGGACTGCTGAACACGCATCGTGGTCTGCAGCACCTGACTGACCGCGGTCATGGGCAGGGTCGCCGCGGTGGTCGGCAGTTTCCTGGCCTCTTCGACGGCCGTCACGGCGATTCCAGCGGCGACACGCGCCACGAACGGGGGACGAATCATTCCCACAGCCTGCCTGACAACGGCACGTTTGGGTAGCCGACGTGCCCACAGCGTCGACGACTTCGGTGCGACGATGCGCACACTACCCGGCCGAGGCCCCGCGAAAGTGTCGTCCGTACGGGGTGACCCGTAGTCTGGAGCCATGTCTTCGGCTGTTCCACTCAATGTGGGTATCACACGTTCTGCAGATTCGGGAGCGTCGCGCGCCGACGGCGAGAAGCGCGTACTGCTCGCGGAACCTCGCGGCTACTGCGCCGGCGTGGACCGCGCCGTCGAGACGGTGGAGAAGGCGCTCGAGAAGCACGGCGCCCCGATCTACGTGCGCAAGGAGATCGTCCACAACCGGCACGTCGTCGAGACGCTCACCGATCAGGGTGTCGTCTTCGTCGACGAGACCGACGAGGTTCCGGAGGGTGCGCTGCTGGTGTTCTCCGCCCACGGCGTGTCTCCCGCGGTCCACGAATCGGCCGCGGCGCGCAACCTGCGCACCATCGACGCCACGTGCCCGCTGGTCACGAAGGTCCACCAGGAAGCCAAGCGCTTCGCCCGCGACGACTTCGACATCCTCCTGATCGGCCACGAGGGCCACGAGGAAGTGGAGGGCACCGCCGGCGAGGCCCCCGATCACGTGCAGCTGGTCGACGGACCCGACTCCGTCGACGCTGTGACGGTCCGCGACGAATCGAAGGTCATCTGGTTGTCGCAGACCACGTTGAGCGTCGACGAGACGATGCAGACGGTCGCCCGGCTGCGGGAGCGTTTCCCGAATCTGCAGGACCCGCCGAGCGACGACATCTGCTACGCCACCCAGAACCGTCAGGTCGCCGTCAAGGCGATGGCGCCCGAATGCGATCTCGTCATCGTCGTCGGATCCCGCAACTCCTCGAACTCGGTTCGCCTCGTCGAGGTGGCTCTGGGTGCGGGCGCGAAGGCGTCGTACCTGGTCGACTACGCACGCGAAGTGGATCCGGCCTGGCTCGACGGTGTCCGGACGGTCGGGATCACCTCGGGTGCGTCCGTGCCGGAGATCCTGGTGCGCGGTGTGATCGATCTGCTCGACGAGCACGGATTCCACGACGTCCAGCCGGTCACGACGGCCAACGAGACGCTGGTCTTCGCACTGCCGCGCGAGCTGCGGGCCGCGCGGACCTGATCGGCTCGCTACCCGCTCCGTCCCTGCTCTAGCGGGGCTGCTCCGTTTCGAACGGCGGCTCGTACCGGTCGCGGTAGCGCACCTGCGGAATGGGGTGGGCAGGCACGTCGGGGTTCGGCCGGGGTCGCGGCGTCGTCCGCGGCGGCACCGAACGCGGCGCCTGAGTGGTGCGCGGAGGTGCCGAGCGGGGTGCCTGCGCTGCCCGGTCGACCATCGGCGGTGGGGGCGCTGTGCGTCCGCCCGAGGAGGACGAGCGGCGAGGCGGTGGGGTGGCCGCCCGTCGTGCCGAACGGGGGTGCTCCCGTGCAGCGTCCTTGTCACGCGTCCGACGCGGCGGCGGAGACTGCTCCGACTCCTCGGCGGCGCGCCGAGGGCGGGCGGCGCGTGGCGCCCGCTGCGCGCGTCGTCGCTCGGACGTGCGAGCGGGACCGGTCTTGCGTTGCTGCAGCAGGAAGAGGCGGAGCCCACCGATCAGCAGGGTCACCACCGTGGCGGCGAGCATCACCGGAAAGCGGTTGACCAGTGGATACGCGACGTTGATCGCCAGGTCTTTCAGTGCGGTGCTGTTCTCGTCCGCGATGAGACTCTGCCCGAGCGGCACCGCGACGAACAGGATCAGCGGCGGCTGGACGATCGCGGTGAACAGCGCTCGGTTGCCGGCAGCCGCCACGGCGAGAACGCAGCCGAGGAAATAGAACGTGGAGAACGCAGCCGTGAGTTCGGTGCCACGAGCCGCATCGACAGCGAATCCGACAAAGGTGACTCCGACGGCCAGGAGAATGACACCCCACCAGGGGAGACCGGGGACCGTAGGGACAATCGACCGCCTGTCGAGCGGCACCCCAGAGCGAGCACGTTGGGTTGCAGACACACAACGACAGTAGCGGCAACTTGTTAACTAGCCTCGTTGGCGTGACCGGTAGAGCCTGAGAGATCCTCGAGATTTGTGCGTCTCGGCCACGAATCGACGGCGCTGACCTCGGTGACGTCGCCGTCGAACACGTCGAGGTCGTGAAGCTTGCGGGCGGTCACTGTGACCCGGGACTCCATCGACGCGACGGTGAGATTGAACGAGTCGACGGCCTTGCCGAGTTGGGAGCCGAGACGGTCGAGATGCGCGCCGACGGTGCCCAGCCTCGTGTACAGCTCCCGGCCGAGCTGGTGGATCTTCGCGGCGTCCCGAGACAGCGCCTCCTGGCGCCAGGTGTGCGCGATGGTCCGCAGCAATGCGATGAGCGTGGTGGGGGTGGCGAGGATCACGTTCCGTGAGAACGCGTGCTCGAGCAGCCCGGAATCGGCGGTCAGCGCCGCGTCCAGGAACGGATCACCGGGCACGAACAGCACCACGAACTCCGGCGTCGGGTCGAACGACTCCCAGTACGTCTTGTCGGCCAACTGGTCGACGTGCGTCCGCAGCTGCCGGGCGTGCCGGGAGAGGTGCTGTTCCCGGGCGGCCGGGTCTTCCGTCTGCGCGGCGTCCAGGTACGCCGCGAACGGGACCTTGGCGTCGACCACGATCTGCTTGCCGCCCGCGAGGTACACGAGCAGGTCGGGACGGACACCCTCCTTCGACACCTGGGTGTCGAAGTCGCAGTGCCGGACCATCCCGGCCAGTTCGACCACCCGCTCCAACTGGATTTCACCCCACCGGCCCCGGATCTGCGGCGCCCGCAGCGCCGTGACGAGTCTGTTCGTCTGCGTGGACAGCATCTGTGACGTGCGGTGCATGCCCTCGACCTGCTCACTGAGTCCGGCGTACGCGTGAACCCGGCTGCGTTCGACGTGGTCCACCTGTTTCGCCAGCGCGCCGACGGCCTCGTGCAGCGGCCCGACCAGTCGCGAGATCTGCTCGCCGATCGCACCCGAGTGGCGGCGGGCAGAATCCTCGCTGACGGCGCCGAGTGACTGCCGCAGCAGGGCCTCGTTCTCGCGCAGCGCGGCGAGCTGTGCCTCCGCTCGCGCCGCCCGATCACCGCTCCGCGCCGCGTGCAGCAGCCACCCGAGGGCGGTGCCCGCGGCGAGCGCCAGGAGCATTCCGAGTGCAGCGAGTGCATCCATGTGGCTCATGGTGCACCGACCCACCGACATGTGGGGCACCGCCCAGCTACATGTGGGGCACCGCCCAGCTACATGTGGGGCACCGCCCCAGCGACACGTCGAATCGCTCGGACGCCACGCGGCCGAGGTGTTCGAGGTTGTCGGCACGGTGCTCTACGGTCTCGGGACATGAGGATCCTGCACACTTCGGACTGGCACATCGGACGCACGTTCCACGGGGTGGACCTGCTCACCGACCAGGCCCGTGTGCTCGACGCGATCGCCGCCCTCGTCGCCGAGCACGGCGTGGACGTCGTCGTCGTTCCCGGTGACGTGTACGACCGGTCGATCCCCAGCGCGGACGCCGTCACCGTGTGCAACCGCAGCTTCGAAGCGATCCGGGACGCCGGCGCAGTCATCGTCGCCACGTCCGGCAACCACGACTCCGCGGCGCGGCTCGGGGCGGGTGCCGCGTTCTCCCGCGCGGGCGGGCTGCACCTCATGACGACGGTCGCCGGGATCGGCTCGCCCGTCGTGCTCGAGGACGCGCACGGTCCCGTCGCGTTCTACGGCATTCCCTATCTCGAGCCCGAGATCACCCGCACGCAACTGGACGTGCCGACCGCGCGGTCACACGCCGAGATCCTCGACGCCGCGATGGACCGTGTCCGCACCGACCTCGACAGGCGGAACGACACCACACCGCTCACCAGGTCCGTGGTGCTGGCCCACGCGTTCGTCGTGGGCGCCGAGGCCACCGGATCGGAGAGGTCCATCTCCGTCGGCGGCGTCGAGACGGTGTCGGCTTCGGCCTTCGGCGGGGTCGACTACGTCGCGCTCGGCCACCTCCACTCGCCGCAGACCCTCGCGGAGAACATCCGGTACTCGGGTTCGCCGCTGCCGTACTCCTTCGGCGAGCGCACCCACAGCAAGGCGGTCTACCTCGTGGATGTCGACGCCGACGGACTGCGGACCGTCGAGCGGGTCGACCTGCCGGTGGTCCGCGGTCTCCGACAATTGACCGGCACGGTGCAGGAGTTGCTCGAGGACGACACGTACCGCGACGCCGAGGACTGCTACGTGTCAGCGGTGCTCACCGACCCGGAACGCCCGGTCGACGCCATGCGCTCACTCCAGACCCGATTCCCGTTCGCCGTTCACCTCGAGTGGCAACGCCCCGAGGGCGGCGACGATCTGCGCTACCGCGACAAGGTGCACGGGCGCAGCGATCTGCAGATCACGCGCAGCTTCCTCACCGACGTGCGCAGCGAACCGTCGACCGGCGAGATCCGGCTGGTGGAAGCTGCACTCGGCTTCGCCGACCGGGCCGGCGAAGACACCGCCGAGGTCGTCGCGCTGGAACAGACGGCATGAGGCTGCATCGACTCGAGGTCGAAGCCTTCGGGCCGTTCGCAGGATCCGTGGAAGTCGACTTCGATCGGCTCGGCGCGGACGGGCTCTTTCTGCTGCACGGGCATACCGGAGCCGGTAAGACGACAGTCCTCGACGCGGTGGCGTTCGCGCTGTACGGCACGGTGCCCGGGGCACGGAAGGACGGCAAGCGCCTCCTGTCCGACCACGCGCCCGCCGGTTCCGTTCCGACGGTGAGGCTCGAGGCGACGATCGCGGGCCGGCATCTGCGTCTCGTCCGCAGCCCGGAGTTCGAGCGTCCCAAGCGCCGTGGGTCGGGGACCATCAAGGAGAACGCGAAGGCCACGCTCACCTGGCTCGACGGCCGCGGGGAGAACCTGTCACGGATCCCCGACATCGCCGACGAGGTCGGGCAGCTGATGGGCATGAGCGCCGACCAGTTCTTCCAGGTGGTCCTGCTGCCGCAGGGGGAGTTCGCGAAGTTTCTGCGCGCCGACAACGAGGAACGCGGTCAGCTCCTGGAGAGGCTGTTCGACACCACCCGATTCGGGACGGTGGAGGAGTGGTTCCTCGACCGCAGGCGCACCAGCGCTCACGACCTGGACGAGCATCAACGGGCCATCGACGTTCTGCTGGCACGGGTCGCGACGGCCGCAGGCATCGAGGGGGGCGCTGATGCCGATCCGGTGACCTGGGCCCACAAACTCGAGGACGAGGCCCGCGAGACCCGTGACCTGGCTGCGGACGACCTGCAGAACGCCAAGAGCCGGGCGAAGATGGCCCGCGACGCGCTCACGGAGGCGCGCCGCGTCCTCGAACTCCAGAACCGCAGGCGGCGAGCCGAGGCGGAGCTCGAGGCCCACACAGCGGGGGCAGGCCGGCGGGCGGTCCTGGTCGCCGAATTGGCGGATGCGCGCCGGGCCGAACCGGTCGCGACCGTCGCGCGCGACGCCGACGCCGCCCGGGCCAAGGCTGCGGCTGCCGCACGGAACGTCGAGGCGATCACGGACGGATTGCGCTCGACGGCAGGCGGCGCCGATCTCGTGGCGGAGTTGTCCTGGCCTCCGACCGCTGACGAACGGGAGCACATCCGGTCGAGTATCCGGGCCTGGCGTGACGAGATCGTGCGCCTCGACGGGGCTCTCGCCGAATCCGTCGCCGCCGACCGGCTCGCTGTCGAAGTGGAGCGACTGCGCGCCCGCCAGGTCGAACTCGCCGAGGCCGGTGCCGCGCTGTCCCGGGAGCGGGAACGATTGCCGCTCGCCCTGCGGGAAGCGGAGAAGGCGCTCGACTCGGCGGAGAAGGCCCGCGCCGCACTGCCCGCTCTCGTCGATGCCCGGGATCGGGCAGCCGACGCTGCCTCGGCGGCAGCGGATCTCCGTACCCGCCGCACCGAGCGCGATCGGCTCGAGCGCGGCGTGCTCGACGCTCGGCGGAAGCATCAGGACGCGCGGGAACACTGGCTCGACCTGCTGCAACGTCGGATCGCGGGCATGGCAGCCGAACTGGCGGGCACGCTCGAAGACGGTGTCCCGTGCCAGGTGTGCGGTTCACCCGAGCACCCGCAGCCTGCCGAACCGTCCGAGCTGTCGGTCACGAAGGCCGACGAGGACAAGGCTCTCGCCGCGGAGCAGAAGGCCGCGGCGGCGCTGACGACCGCGACCGAGAAATTGGGCGCGGTGGAGCGCGCGATCGACGTGCTCGTCCAGCGCGGCGGCGACGGTGACGCGGACGAACTCGCGCAGGCACTCACGGCCGCGGAGACGGCGATGGGGGAGGCGACCGCGCTCGGCGACGAGGTCGAGCGTCGGTCCGCATCGCTCACCGAGCTGCGGGACCGCGAGAGTCACCTGCAGGAACGGTCGCGGGAGGTGGGCGTCGACGCCGCCACCGTGGCCGAGAGGATCACTGCGAGTGCGACACAGCTCGGGGAGATCCGGGCCCGGGTGAGCGAGGCGGCAGGCGACGACCCGAGCGTGGAGGCTCGTCGCGGACGACTCGACGCCCTCGCCGAGTCCGCATCCGAGCTGCTCGACGCGCGGGACGCCGGTGCCGGAGCCGAGTCGGCGGCCCGTGAACTCGCGGCCAAGGCCGAAACACTCGCCGGGGACGCCGGTTTCGACGGCACTGCCGGCGCCGTGACCGCGGTCCGGACGCCCGCCCGCCAGCGTGAGATCGAGGCCGTGCTCACGGCGGCGCGGGACGCCGAGGTCGGGGCGCGCAGCGTGCTCGACGACCCCGAGATCGTTGCCGTCGCCGAGACGGAGCCCGTGGAATTGGCGTCCGTCCAGCACGCGCACGACGCGGCCGCGGAGGTCGTGAACGTCACCGTCGCGGCGGCGTCCGACGCCGAGCGCCGACTGCTCGATCTGGAACGGTTCGTCGGTCAGCTCGACAAGGCCGCCGAGGCGATCGCGCCGATGCAGGCCGCGCACGACGAGCTGGCCGCGCTCGCCGAGGTGATCGCGGGCCGTGGCCAGAACGCCAGGAAGATGTCGCTGCGGTCGTATGTGCTGGCGGCCCGGCTGGAAGAGGTGGCGGTGTCGGCATCCGCGCGGCTCGGCCGGATGTCGGCGGGACGTTACGAGTTCGTCCACAGCGACGAGGCGGGTCCGCGAGGCCGCCGCGGTGGTCTGGGACTGGACATCCGCGACGACTACACCGGGGTGGTGCGGTCGGCCAAGACCCTGTCCGGCGGTGAGTCGTTCCTGGCGTCGCTGTCGCTGGCGCTCGGTCTCGCCGATGTGGTCGCCGCGGAGTCGGGAGGCGTCGTCCTCGACACGATGTTCATCGACGAAGGATTCGGCACCCTCGACGCGGACACCCTCGACTCGGTGATGGGCGTGCTCGACGAGCTTCGTGACGGCGGCCGGGTGGTCGGGATCGTCAGTCACGTCGACGAGATGCGTCAGCGAATCCCGAGCCGGCTGCACGTGATTCGCGGACGCACCGGCTCCACCGTGGAGGTGGTCGCCGGCTGACGGCCGGTCAGTCCGCCTTGGGCGCGACGGCGGCCTGGTCGACGGTGACGCCCTCCCGTTCGGCGTCGTCGAGGTCTTCGTCCGCGGCGACGGCGTCGGCGATGTTGCTCTCGGCGCTGTGCTCGTCGATCTGCTCACCGATGTAGCGCACCACCACGGCGGCGACGGCGGCGGCGGGCACCGCGAGGAAGGCGCCGACGATCCCGAACACGGAGCCACCGGCGGTGACGGCGAGCAGGACCACGACGGCGTGCAGTTTCATGCTCTTGCTCTGGAGAACGGGCTGCAGCACGTTGCCCTCGATCTGCTGCACCACGATGATGATGATCAGCACGATCACCGCGGTGGTGAGACCGTTGGCCACCAACGCGACGAGCACGGCGAGAGCGCCGGCGACGAATGCACCGACGATCGGGATGAAGCCACCGATGAACGTCAGGATCGCGAGGACCGGTGCGAGTGGCACACCGAGAATCAGCAGTCCGGCGCCGATGAAGACGGCGTCGATGAGGCTGACCAAGGCCTGCGTGCGGATGAACCCGCCGAGCGTGTCCCACATGCGGCCCAGCACCACTTCGAGGTGACGGCCCGCGCGGCCGCCGCTGACGGAGTGCAGCCACGGGATGAACCGGGGGCCGTCCTTGATGAAGAAGAACGACAGCACCAGCACGAGGCCCAGTGTGATCAGCAGGGAGCTGGCGGTGCTGACGCCGGTGAACACGCCGGACGCGATGACCGTCCCACTTTCCTGCACCTTCACGATGATGGTGTGGATGCCCTGGTCGATCTGATCGTCCTGGAGGTTGATCGGCGGACCCTTCAACCAGTCCTGCACCTGGTTGATGCCCTGGGTGGCCTTGTTGGCCAGCTCGGGTGCCTGGTTGACGACGGACGGCACGATGCCCGCGATGATTCCGGCCACGACGGCGATGAACACGATGAGAGACGTCGCGGCGGCCGCCGCCGGGGGGATGCGTCGTCTCGTCATCGCCCGGGTCGGCGGCCACAGCACCGTGCACACCACGACGGCCAGAAGCACGGGGAGGACGATCACCCACAGCTTTTCGATGATCCACCCGAACAGCAACGCACCCAGCGAGATGGCCACGAGGACCAGCGACCACTTGGCCAGCCACATCGCACCCACCCCGATGAGATGCCCGCGGTCCGGTTTCGTGACTGTGCTCCCGGACGGTGCCGGGGCTTCCTTCTCCGTCACAGATGGTCCTCCCTACCGTGTCTGCTCAGCCGATCAGTACTGACAGTACTGGGGGACGCCGGGACGGCTCGGTGAGGTCAGCAGCAGCGGGCACCCGGGTTCGCGTCGGCGTCCGCGTAGCGCGCCTTCCAGTACTCGCGCACGGTCGGCACCTCGGCGTCCGGATGGTTCCGGCGAAGGTGTTCGACGTACCTGCTGTAGTCGTGGTCGCCCATCAGCGACCCCGTCCACCACCAGGCGGTCCGGACGGCGCCGACGACCCTATTCATCATGGTGATGTGCCCTGTCTGTGTGGGTGTGCGCAGCACCGGGTGCGCGCACCGCTCCCGACGCGATGAGTTCGTTCCATTCCTTGTCGAGTTCCTTCTCGGCGGCGGTGGGGACGAACCCGGCAGGCGCGAAGATCTTCGACGGCTGCTCGGGTGACTCGGTGGTCGGTAGTCCACCCGCCCGGAACGCCTTGATGCACACCAGCACTCCGGCCACCACGACGACGAGGACGAGGCCGGCGAACACGATCGACAGGGTTCCCTGGATGAACGTGTTGCGGATGACGGCGTTGATGGCCTCGGGGGTCTTGGCGGAACCGAAGCTGGTCTTGCCGGCTTCCTTCGCTTCCTTGAACGCGGCGTGCTGGGACCAGTAGCCGACGGCGGTGTTGCCGGAGAAGATCTTCTGCCAGGACGCCGTCATGGTCACGATCAGGTCCCAGACGAGGGGAACGCCGGGAATCCATGCCCACTTGAACTGGCCCCTCTTCATGACGACGGCGAGGACCACGGTCAGCGCGATCGCGGCGAGCAACTGGTTCGCGATGCCGAAGAGCGGGAACAGGGTGTTGATTCCGCCGAGCGGGTCGGTGACGCCCATCAGCAGGATTGCGCCCCACAGTCCGACGACGGCCAGCGAGCACACCCAGGCTCCGACGCGCCACGACGGATCCTTGAACTTGCGGGCGGGTCCGCCGAAGTTGCCGAGCGAGTCGGACAGCATGAACCGGGCGACACGGGTGCCTGCGTCGACGGTGGTGAGGATGAACAGCGCCTCGAACATGATCGCGAAGTGATACCAGAACGACTTGAGGGCGGCGCCGCCGAGGAACTGGCTGAGCACTTCCGACATGCCGAACGCGAGCGTCGGGGCACCGCCGGTGCGCGAGATGATCGACTCCTCGCCCACGTTCTCCGCGGCCTGCGAGAGCGTGTCGGGGCTGATGTTCGGGCTGGACAGTCCGAGGCCGTTCACATACGCGGCGGCCGTCTCGGGGGTCCCTCCGGTGAGGGTGGCCGGCGCGTTGAGAGCGAAATACAGGTGCTGGTCGATGATGCACGCGGTCACGAGCGCCATGATCGCGACGAACGACTCGGTGAGCATGCCCCCGTATCCGATCAGCCGCATCTGCTTTTCCTTCGCCAGCAGCTTGGGCGTGGTGCCGGAGGAGATGAGGGCGTGGAAGCCGGACAGCGCGCCGCACGCGATCGTGATGAACAGGAACGGGAACAGCGAGCCCGCGAACGCGGGGCCGTTGCCCTGGATGGCGAACGTCGTGACGTCGGGCATCTTGATGGTGGGCTGCGCGACCAGGATGCCGATGGCCAGCAGGATGATCGTGCCGATCTTCATGAACGTCGACAGGTAGTCGCGCGGGGCCAGCAGCAGCCAGACGGGCAGGACGGATGCGGCGAAACCGTAGGCGATCATCAGCCAGGCGATGGTCACCTTGGAGAGCGTGAACCAGTCGGCGCCCCAGCCGGTGTCGGCGACCCAGCCGCCGGAGATGATGGCGAGGAGCAGCAGCACGACGCCGATCAGCGACACCTCGGCGACCTTGCCCGGGCGCAGGTACCGCAGGTAGACGCCCATGAACAGGGCGATCGGGATGGTCATGGCGATGGAGAAGACGCCCCACGGGCTTTCCGCGAGCGCGTTGACGACGACGAGGGCGAGCACCGCGATGAGGATGATCATGATGACGAAGACGCCGATCATGGCGGCGACACCGCCGACGAGGCCGAGTTCGTCGCGGGCCATCTGACCGAGGCTGCGTCCGCGGCGTTTCGTCGAGATCCACAGGACGAGGAAGTCCTGGACGGCCCCGGCGAAGACGACGCCGATGATGATCCACAGCGTGCCGGGCAGGTAGCCCATCTGCGCGGCGAGGACGGGACCGACGAGGGGGCCTGCGCCGGCGATGGCGGCGAAGTGGTGCCCGAACAGCACCCGCCGGTCCGTCGGCATGTAGTCCTTGCCGTTCTCCAGGATCTCGGCGGGGGTGGCCCGGTCGTCACGGGGTTGGACGAGTTTGCGCTCGATCAGCCGCGCGTAGAAGCGGTAGGCGATGAGATAGGTGCAGACGGCGGCCACCACGAACCAGACGGCGTTGATGTTCTCGCCGCGGATGAACGCGATCATCACCCAGGCGATGCCGCCGAGAAGGCCGAGGACGGCGAACGTGATCCGCGCCGCCGGTGAGATGGGGGTGCGGTCCACGACGCCGACCGCTGGTAGATCCGGATCCGTTTTCAGGTACTCGATCTCGGATTCGGGTGCGGCTCTCAAGGCCATCGCGAACTCCTTCCCAGCGCCCCCGTCGTCATTGTGTGCCAGGGGTGACGCCGTCGACAGATGCCACATCTTTTGTGGCCCCCGTCACCCTATTGCGCCGACGTTCGGTTCGACGAAAAAACGACGTCAGAAGCGAGACGAATCGGCGTCGATCCAGTCGGTGAGCCAATCCGACGGCGGATCCTCGAGCAGTTCGCCGGGCATCAGCCACTCGTACAGTTCCGCGTAGGTGCGGGTGGTGACCCCGTCGATCCGCCGGTTGAGCATCGACGGTGTCAGTTGGTCGAAGCTGTCGAGACCCATCGATGCCACCATCTGCTGGGCGCCGGCCACCGTCGACTTCTGGAACCGGAACACCCTGGCCGCCTTGTCGGGGACGTCGAGTGCGCGGGTCCGCGCCGGGTCCTGGGTCGTCACCCCGACGGGGCAGCGGTTCGTGTGGCACATCTGCGCCTGGATACACCCGACGGCGAACATCATCGCGCGGGCGGCCAGGGTGAAGTCGGCGCCCTGGATGATCCGTTTGACGATGTCGGATGCGCTGGCGACCTTCCCGGACGCGCCGATCTTGATGCGGTTCCGCAGTCCGGCGCCGGTGAGCGCGTTGTGCACGAGCATCAGCCCCTCGGTGAGGGGCATGCCCATGTTGTCCTCGAATTCCACTGGACCTGCACCGGTTCCGCCCTCGGAGCCGTCGACGACGACGAAGTCCGGGGTGACGTCGCGTTCGAGCATCGCCTTACAGATGCCGAGGAACTCGGTGCGCGATCCGACGCACAATTTGAACCCGACGGGTTTGCCGCCGGAGAGCGTTCGCAGGGTGACGATGAAGTCGATCAGCTCGTTCGGGGTGGAGAACGCGGTGTGCGAGGGCGGGGAGATCACCGTCTGTCCGACCGGCACGCCGCGCGTCTCGGCGATCTCCCGCGACACCTTCGCCCCGGGCAGCACACCGCCGAGCCCGGGTTTCGCGCCCTGCGACAGCTTGATCGAAATCGCCTTCACCTGATCGAGTGCCGCGTGTTCGGCGAACTTGCCGGGGTCGAAGTGGCCGTCGTCCGTCCGGCAGCCGAAGTAGCCGGACGCGATCTCCCAGATCAGGTCGCCGCCGTGCTTGCGGTGATACGGGCTGATCGCGCCCTCGCCGGTGTCGTGCGCGAACCCGCCGCGCGCGGCGCCGGCGTTGAGGGCTTCGATGGCGTTCGCGGAGAGCGAGCCGAAGCTCATCGCCGACACGTTGAGAAGCGCGATGTCGTAGGGCTGTTCGCAGTCGGGGCCGCCGATGCGCACGGTCGGCGGCTCGGGCGGTGCCATCCGGGCGCGCAGCGAGTGGGCCATGAACTCGTAGCCGACGGCGTGCACGTCCCGTTCGGTGCCGAACGGCTCCTCGGCGAGGGTCCCCTTGGCCCGCTCGTAGACGAGGTCGCGGGTGTCGCGGTCGAAGGGCGTTCCATCCGTGGACGATTCGACGAAGTACTGCTGGATCTCGGGGCGAATCTTCTCGAGCAGGAACCGTGCGTGCCCCAGCATCGGATAGTTCCGCAGAATGCTGTGCCGCCGTTGCAGCAGATCCCACGTCCCCAGGGCTGCGAGCGCGAGAAGGACGACCGCGGCGAACCACCATCCGGTGGCCACACCGAGGGTCAGGGCCAGGGTGCCCAGTCCGAGGATCCATAACGCGAGGACGATCAACCAGCGGGTCACTCGCTGAGACTAGAACCTCACGTGAGTGCCGACGCGTACTCCGGCGCACTTTCCCACTCACGGGGGAGGCAGGTGGGATAGTGGACGCACGAGGTCAGCTGCCACGACAGGGGGAGTCATGTCGGAGTCACCGAGCAATCCGGAATCGTCGAGCAATCCGGTGCCGCCGAAGCCCGGCGACACGGGTGCGTACGGCTACCAGTACCCGACGCAGCAACAGCAGCCGCCGCAGTCGTACCCGGGCCAGTACGGCCCGCCGCCGCTGCCGCCCTCGAACGCCGGGTGGGCGGTGGCTGCCGTCCTCTTCTTCTGGCCGCTCGCGTTCGCCGCGTTCAACCACGTCCACGACGTGTACCCCAAGTGGGCGATGGGCGACTACCAGGGCGCCCAGTACGCGTCCGACCGCGCCAAGGCGCTCGGCAAGATCGCCCTGTGGATCTGGGTGGCGCTGATCGTCGTCTTCGTCATCGGGTACGCCATCCTGATCATCGCCCTCGTCGCGAACAGCGATACCTCCAGCTGGTGAGGCCGATGGTCGTTGATCGGACGCCGACGCCGTAGAATCCAACGACCGTGAGCCTTACCCTCGGAATCGTCGGACTGCCCAACGTCGGCAAGTCCACCTTGTTCAACGCGCTGACCAACAACGACGTGCTGGCCGCGAACTACCCGTTCGCGACCATCGAACCCAACGTCGGCCTGGTCGAACTGCCCGATCCGCGGCTGTCCGAGCTCGCCCGGATCTTCGGTTCCGAGCGCATCCTGCCCGCCACGGTGTCGTTCGTCGACATCGCCGGCATCGTCAAGGGCGCCTCCGAGGGCGCCGGCCTCGGCAACAAGTTCCTCGCCAACATCCGCGAGGCCGACGCGATCTGCCAGGTGGTTCGCGTCTTCAACGACGACGACGTCGTACACGTCGACGGCCGCGTCGACCCGGCGTCCGACATCGAGGTGATCGAGACCGAGCTCGTCATCGCCGACATGCAGACGCTGGAGAAGGCCCTGCCGCGTCTGGAGAAGGAAGCGAAGAAGAACAAGGAACTCAAGCCCATCCACGAAGAGGCGCTGAAGGCGCAGGAAGTCCTCGACGAGGGCAAGACCCTGTTCAGCGCGAAGGACAAGCTGGACTTCTCGCTGCTGCGCGAGCTGAGCCTGCTCACCACCAAGCCGTTCCTGTACGTGTTCAACGCCGACGAGGCCGTGCTCACCGACGAAGCGAAGGTCGCCGAACTGCGCGCCTCCGTCGCCCCCGCGGACTCCGTGTTCCTCGACGCCAAGGTCGAGCAGGAGCTACTGGAGCTGGACGAAGAGGACCGGCAGGAGATGCTCGACTCCATCGGACAGTCCGAGCCCGGCCTGCACGCACTCGCCCGCACCGGCTTCCACACCCTCGGCCTGCAGACCTACCTCACCGCAGGTCCCAAGGAATCCCGCGCCTGGACCATCCACAAGGGCGACACCGCCCCGCAGGCCGCCGGCGTCATCCACACCGACTTCGAGCGCGGCTTCATCAAGGCCGAGATCGTCTCCTTCGACGACCTCGTCGCCGCCGGATCCATGGCCGCCGCCAAGGCCGCGGGCAAGGTCCGTATGGAGGGCAAGGACTACATCATGGCCGACGGCGACGTGGTGGAGTTCCGCTTCAACGTCTGACGGCTGCTCCCCGCACCAGCAACCCGACCACCCCTGCGCCGACGAGGGAGATCAGCCCCGTGGTGACGGCGGCGTAGTTCCAGCCGGACACCATGCCGTCGACGGTGCCTGCCGGGTCGAGGGCGATGATGCTGACGACGGTGACGCCGATGGACGAGCCGAGGTAGCGGGCGGTGTTGTTGGCGCCGCTGCCGAGTCCACCCTGGTCGGCGGGCACGCTCGCGACGGCTTGGCGGCCGAGCCCGGCGTTGAGGAGTCCGCTGGCGACGCCGGCGAGAAGTAGTCCCGGGACCAGTCGCAGCAGGGACGAGTCGGGGGAGAGGCCCGTCATCGTGAGCATGGCGACGCCGACACCGGCGAGTCCGATGACGAGTTGCGGTGATCCGGCGAGTCGCGCCGGCAGTTTCCGCGCCAGCAGCGATGCCACGACGCTCGTGCCCGACCACAGGGCGATCACCCCGGCTGCGGCTAGGGTGCTGACGTGCATCGTCTTGACCAGGAACGTGCATGCGAACGACATCAGGCCGATGATGCCCGCCCCGGTCGCGAGGGCCGCGAGGGTGGCGGCCAGGAAGTCGCGTCGGCGGAACAACGCGAGGTCGAGCATCGGGAACGGTCGCCGCCGCTCGACCGTGACGAAGGCGAGGGTGAACACGGCCGCGCCGACGCCGCAGAGCACGGTGGCGGCGGTGTTTCCCTGCCTGCCCTCGACGAGTGCGACGAGCACCAGGACCATCGCGGCGCACAGCGTGACCGCTCCGGGGACGTCTATCCGCTTGGGGACGGCGGAGTGTGACTCCGCGAGCGCGCGCGTCGCGACCTGCCCGATCACGAGCGATGCGACGGCGAGTGCCCAGTACAGGCCGCGCCACCACCCGGCGAGGTCGAGGAGGCCCGCGAGGACGGGACCGACGGCGATGCCGGCGCCGACGCTCGCGCCCCAGATTCCACTCGCCGTCGCCCTTGCCGCGGGCGGGGTGAAGGCGTGTGCGACGGCGCCGAGGCTGGCCGCGATCAATGCCGCGCCCGCCACTCCCTGGATCAGTCGTCCGACGATGAACAGCACGGGTTCCTGGCTGACCGCGCCGACCACTGCGCCCAGCGCGAGAAGCCAGGCACCCCAGTGGAACACCCGGCGCCTCCCGTAGTCGTCGGCGAGCGCGCCCGCGGTGAGCAGGACCGCGGCGAGGCCGACGCTCATCGAACTGAGAATCCACGTCTGCGCTGGGGGGCCTGCCGACAGAGCCGCGGCAACGGTGGGCATGTTGCCGAGCGGGGCACAGAACGCGACCAGGGCGACGAACGTCCCGAGCGACGCGACGGCCAGCGTGGTCTCCGGGCGGGGAGTGTGTGCGCGGATCGGTGGGGCAACCGCTGTTGGTCTGTTCACAAGACTGAACTTAGAACTAATTTGGTCTGGTGACAAGACTGGGTTGCGATAGCATGTGGGAGTGGCACTGGGAACCGGGTACTCGCAGCAGAACTGCAATCTCGCTCGCGCCCTCGAGGTGGTGGGTGAGCGGTGGACGATGCTCGTGCTGCGCGACTGTTTCTACGGCGTCCGCCGCTTCAGTGACCTGCTCGCCCACCTCGACATCTCGCGCGCCGTCCTGACGGATCGGCTGACCGCTCTCGTCGAGGCCGGCGTCCTCGTCCGGGTCGCCGACGGCGGTCATCCCGAGTACGAACTCACCGAGGCAGGAAAGGCGCTGTGGCCGAGCATCTATGCGCTGTCGCAATGGGGTGAGCAGTACGTGTCGCCCGGCAGCTACCCGGGCCGCGTGTTCTCGCACGCGGAGTGCGGAACGCAACTCGATCGTTTCGGGCGGTGCCCCGACTGCGGCACGATCCCGGGCCCCGAGGACCTGGTGGTCGCGCCCGGACCGGGGGAGGCCGTCCGTCCCCGCAGCGACGCCGTCGCCGTGGCTCTGCGTGCACCCCGCCGGATGCTCACTCCGCTGCGTCCGCGCGGCGACGCCTGATCGGCGCGACCCTTACGCCGCGACGCGCAGGGGCGGTTCGAACGTCGCCCGCACCTGCAGCCACTGGGCGAGGATCTGGCATCCGGTGAGCCCGCTCGCATCGAGTGGTTCGCTGGCGTACGCGACGTGCCGCCCGCCCCGTGCGTTGACGACGCGCACACCGCGCCAGGTGAGGCGCGGCGGAAGGTAGCCGAGCACCTCGATCGCCGCGGTCCGCAGGCGGCGCAGGTCGGTGCGCCACTGCCGAGGGCTGACACGTGTCCTGGCCGCGTTCTGGAAGCTGTTGTGGCGGATCAGTTCCCACGTCTGCGCAAGCCACGTCCGCATCGCGCGAAACGACATCCACCGGGTGAGGTCCGCGATGTCGCGCACATAGCTGTCTTCGCTGGCATTGCAGATCATGTCGTCCGGGTGCGCGATCCACTGGACCGGTACGGAGTCGGGGATCGGGGCGCCGTCGCCCGCGACACCGCGCCCGCGGCAGCCCGGTACCACCCCCGCGGGTTGCTCGGGGTCGGAGACGAGACCCACCGCGGAGAGGTTGTCGGCGCGCAGGGCGCCGGAGGCTATCTGCCCGAGCACCTCGCGGATCACGGTGCATCCCTGCGAGTACCCGATCAGCATGACCGGTCCGGGAGCGTCCTCCATGGCGTCGATCAAGCGGCGGACTCCGACCTCGGTGCTCTGCCGGTAACTCAGTCCGCCCGCGGCGACCGGCCCGTATGACGCCGGATAGCCGACCCACCGCGACGCGAATCGGTCGTCGAGGGCGTCGGTGACGTCACGCAACAGTCCGGTGACGTGGCGTCGGTGGTCATCGGGGTGGGACTCTCCGGTGCCACCGACAGCGAGAACGGTCACCTGGGACATGGCTCCCATCATGCCGACCGCGAGTAAGGATCCGTTCGGTCGACCCTGAGAAGTTCCTGGCAATCGGACGCCGTGGGTTGTCACCCGATCGCCAGCGCGATCAGGGCCAGCAGCGGGGGCACGCTCTGTGACAGCGCACCGACGACGCCGTCGCCGCGCTGTCGGCTGAGCGCCATGCGGTCCGACACGGCCAGGGCGATGCCGGCCAGAAACATGAACAGGCAGGTGTAGACGACGAGCGTCCGACCCGGAGTGTCGTGACCCGCCCACCACAGGATGACGCCGGCGATGGCGCCGGAACCGAGGAACAGGTTGTAGAAACCGACGTTGAACGCCCACAGATGGGCGGCGGGCACGTCGCCGCTCGGGATGCGGAAGATACCCTCGTGCACCGACGGCCTGCGGAACAGGAACGATTCCCACACGAACGCCAGCAGGTGCACGCCCGCGGCGATCAGTGTGGCGATCTGCGCGACGATGATCACGGCGCACCCGCCCCGGTCGCGAGTTCGACGCCGTACCGATCGGTGACCTCGTGCAGCAGCCGGTCCATCTCCTCCGGCGAGTGCCTGCCGCGCCCGACCGCGTCGAGATCACCGAAGAAGCGGCTGTTGGACGCCCCGGCGGTGACGAGGAGGAAGTCGGCGGACTCGGAGAGGGCCGTGAACGTATTCATCGTTCCCGCCTCGATGGCGATGGTTTCCCCCGCCGCGAGCTCGTACCCGGTGTCTCCGGCCTGGACGAGAATCCGGCCGCGCAGCACGTGGTAGGACTTCGACCACGGTTCGGCGTGCAGCGGGCCGTCCGGCGCATTCCGGGACGCTTCGACGAGGAAGACTTCGTACGCCCCGCCGGCGTGATCGCCGCCGACCAGGACCGTGATGTCGGCGTCCGGCGCGGTGAGGCGGCGGCCGTAGCCCGCTCTGATTACGTGAACGTGGGTGGACATACTGCGACGGTAGGATCGGCGCACCCTGCTGCCCATCCCAGGAATCTGGGATGGTGGTGTGCCTGTGACCAGCGCATACTGTGTTCATGCTGGAGGTCCGGGCGGAAAAGCTGCGCCGGGAGGTGCTCGCGGTCGCGGGATCGGGCGCCGGTGTCACGCAGCTGCACGAGCGCGCCCTCGAATTGGTCGGTGAGACGGTGCGCAGCGACCTGACGTGCTGGGCGATGCTCGACCCGGAGACACTCGCGATCAGTTCGATGACCAGCGGGCGCAGCCGGATACCGCAGCAGTACGAGCCGCTGCTCGCCGAATCCGAGTACAACGGCGACGATCCGGGCACGTTCGCCGAACTCGCCCGCAGTGGCCGAACCGTCGCGCGGGCCTCGGACCTCCCCGCGGACGAGGTCGCGCACAGCCTCCGTCACGGCGCGGTGTGGGCACCGCTGGGGCTCGGCAGCGAGGTCCGCATCGTGTTCCGCGTCGACGGCGTGTGCTGGGGCGCAGCCGGATTCGTGCGGTCCGGACCGGATTTCACCGACCGCGAGCTCGAGTTCCTCACGCTCGTGGCCCCCGGCCTGGCGGTCGCGACACGGGCCGCGTCCGTGCACGCCCCGGCGATCTCCGGTGGCGGCGACCAGGGTCCGGCGGTGGTGCTGACCGATGCCGCCGGCGATCCGGTCGCGCTCACGGCCGCTGCCCGCGGTTGGCAGGATCGCTTCGACGAGGTGGCCCCGGGCAGGCTGACCGTCGTGTTGCGAGCGGCGACGTTCGGGGCGCGGTCCAGCGGTTCGGGGATCTTCAAGGCGCGCGTCCGCGATGCGGAAGGGGGCTGGATTCTGGTGCGCGCCACGGCCCTGATCGGCGGCGACGAACCGCAGACGGTGGTCACCCTCGAACCCGCGGTCGGCGGCGAGCTCACGGGACTGCTGCTCGCGGCCTATGCGGTGACCGCACGCGAACGTGATGTGTGCGCCGACGTGATCGCCGGCTACGCGACGTCCGAGATCGCGGGCCGCCGCGGCATCACGGTGAACACCGTCCAGGACCACCTGAAATCGGTGTACGCGAAGGCCGGGGTCCGCAGCCGCGCGGAACTCGCCGCGCGGCTGCGGACCGGTCGCGAGCACTAGCTGCGGCTCACGAACCGGCCCCGCCGGAACACGCCTCCTGCGCGGCCGCCCACGTCGAACCGTCCACCCCGGGAGGAGTGCTCGACGCGTCCGGAGTTCCGCCCTCAGGCGGGGTCGAACCGTCGCCGCCCTCCGGCGGTGTCATCTCGCCGCTGGGCGGCGCCATTCCGCCCGGTGCGCCGCCGCCGGCCTGGTCGGGCGGTGCGGGTACGCCGTTCTCCTCGAGGCAGGCCTGCAGTTCGTCGCTCATCGCCGCGGGCGGGGCGCCGCCCTCCACGGCGGCGCTGCTGGTGCCGGTCGACGAAGTGCCGGACGACGACTCGCCCGAACTACACGCGACGACGGAACATGCGAGACCGACAGCCATCGCCGCTCCACCGATGCCGCGAACCAATTGTGAACGCATGATCGATGCCGTTCCCTTCTGTGTGAGTGAGACACCACTACACCGCGGGAGGCTGGGAGAACGCTGCGTGCACGCTGGAAGGGCACTGTCAGCGCGGTTCGGGCCGCTCCTGGTAGCACTTGAAACTCAGTGCGAGACGGCCACGTCCGTGTGTCATCGAGCGCAGGGCGACCGGATAGTCGGTGACCTCGCTCGTCGGCACCGACGCGATCACGGTGACCTCGCCGTCCCCTGCCGGTTCGGTGCCCTCGATCTGGCCGCGCCGCCGTCCGAGATCCGCCATCACGTCACCCTGAAGCGCCGACGGCACCGTGACCTCGACGTGGTCGACGGGTTCGAGGACGAGGGTGCCCACCTTGTCGATGGCCGCCCGGAGGGCGAGCGCCCCCGCCATCCGGAAGCTGAAATCGTCGGAGTCGACCGAGTGATGCTTGCCGTCGAGAACGGTGGCCCGCAGGTCGACGAGCGGAAACCCGTGCCTGCCTCCGCGTCCCATCGATTCGGCGATCCCCTTGCCGACCGCGGGAATGAGGGACTTGGGTATCACTCCACCGCGGGTCTCGTCGACGAACTCGTAGCCTTCGTCGCGGGGGAGCGGCTCGAAGCGGACCGTCGCCACCCCGAACTGGCCGTGGCCGCCGCTCTGCTTCTTGTGGCGGCCCTCCGTCTCCACGGTGCCGAGCAGCGTCTCGCGGTAAGCGATCTTGACCGGTTCGGTCTGGAGGGTGATGCCGTACCGCCGCTTCAACCGGGTCAGCGCCACCTGCACGTGCACGTCGCCCGCGCCCCGGACCACCGTCTGGTGGGTTTCGCTGTCGCGGGTCACCTCCAGCGTCGGGTCGTCGCTGACGAGCTCCGCCAGGGCGGTCGCCAGTTTGTCCTCGTCGCCTGCGCTCTCGGCGGCCACGGCGATCCCGTAGACCGGACGCCGGTGCACGATCGGAGGCACGGTGAGGGACGAGCCGATCGGCGCGAGGGTGTCGCCCGTCGACACGTCGGTCAGCTTGATGGCGCCGACGATGTCGCCTGCCTCCGCGGTGTCGATCGCAGTGTGTTTACTGCCGAGGACACGAAGGAGGTTGTGCAGGCGCTCCTTCGCGCCGGTGCGTTGATTGACGAGGACGTCATCGGCGTGCACGGTGCCGGACAGGATCTTCACCAACGCCACCTGCCCGACGTATTCGTCGGTCTGCGTCTTGAAGACGTACGCGAGCGGGTCCCCCGACGGATCGCACCCCACCTCGGCCACCCCGTCACCGCGCACCTTGGCGACCCCGTCACCGCGCACCTTGGCTACCCCGTCACCGTGCACCTCGATGCCCGGGACCTCCGACGGTGCGGGCGCGATCCGGCACACGAAGTCGAGCAACCGGTCGACGGCGATCGCATCGACGGCCGACCCGCACAGCACCGGCCACAGCGAGCCCGCCGCGAAACCCGCGCGGAGCGCGTGCTCGAGTTCGGCCACGGAGATGTCCTCCCCGTCGAGATACTTCGACAGCAGGTCGTCCTCGATCTCGACCACGTCCTCCACGAGATGTTCGTGCTGTTCGTGCTCGCGGTCGGCGATATCGGCGGGCAGTTCGTCGCTCGTGTTCGCGGACCCGCTGTCGTAGAGGATGACGTGCTCGGTGAGGAGATCGGCGACCCCGGTGAACGCCGACGCTTCGCCGACGGGCAGGTCGACCGGCTCGACTCCCGACCCGAAATGGTCGCGGATCACGGCCAGGACGACATCGAACGACGCCCGCTCCTTGTCCATCTTGTTCACGAACAGGATGCGCGGGATGGATCGCTCGCCGGCCACCTGCCACAGCAACTCGTCGTTCACCTGCAGACCGCTGACTCCGTCGATCACGAACACGGCGACGTCCGCGACCCGGAGCGCGGTCGTCGCGTCGCCGACGAAATCGGCGTAGCCCGGCGGGTCCAGGAGGTTGATCCGGTAGTCGCCCCACGAGAAGGAGGCCAGGCCGAGCGTCAGCGACTGCGTGCGGTCGTGCTCCTCGGGCTGGGTGTCGAGCACGGTGTTACCGCTCTCGACGCGTCCGGGCCGGGTGACGACACCGGCGCGGAAGAGCATCGCCTCCGCGAGCGTCGTCTTCCCGTTACCCTGATGTCCCACCAGAGCGATATTGCGGATCAGATCCGTCTCGGTCGTCACTGCTACCCCCACCACAGCACTGTCGTTGGGTCGCTCCCGACGATACCGCGCGCGCGACCGCCGGTGAGGCGTTATCTTCCACCTGGACAGGTGGGCGCGACGTCGGTCCACCACACCCGACACCGAATGGAGACCGGCATGGCTTCGGACGAGTTCCTCGTCGAACGTTCCACCGTCATCGATGCGAGCCCCGACGTCGTTCAGCCGCTTCTCGACAACTTCCGGCAGTGGCAGTCGTGGTCGCCGTGGGAGAACGTCGATCCCGACCTGAAACGCACGTACTCCGGCCCGGAGTCGGGCGTCGGCGCCGCCTATGCCTGGGAGGGCAATAGGAAGGCGGGGGCGGGGTCGATGCTGATCACCGAGTCGGTGCCCGGCTCCAAGGTCGTGCTCGACCTGAAGTTCCTCAAACCGTTCAAGGCCGACAATGTCACGACGTTCCTCCTCGAGCCGAACAGCGCCGGGACCACCGTCCGCTGGCAGATGACCGGCAAGACCAACCGCTTCTTCACGATCGTGGGACTCCTCTTCCCGATGGACAAGATGGTGGGCAAGGACTTCGAGAAGGGGCTCGCACAGCTGAAGGCGGCGGCCGAGCAGCGTTAGGCGTCGCTTTCCGTCGTCAACTCGAGGTCGGTCATGGTCTTGAATCGGGGCGTGCCGTCGCTGCCGTTGCGTGCCTGTTCCATCACGAGGCGGGCGGCCCGTCCGTTCAGGTGGAGCGTCGCGACCTGATCGCCGAAGAACGGTCCGGCGACCTTCGACCAGTCGATGGGGACGGGTGGCACCCGCGACACCCGGCCGAGGATGAAACGCACGGTCCGCTCGGTGGCGCGCCGCCACGAGATCCGGAACGTCACTTTCATGGCGGCCGGAACGTAGTTGTGCAGGGGCGAGCACGTCAGCTGATACACCAGTGACTGCAGCTTCTCTGCGTAGTGCGCCTGCGCGACGTAGGCGTGGTGGACGTCCCCGGACAGCACCGAGATGGTGGACGGCGCCCGGCCGGCCGGCCCGGCCTTGCGTCCTGCGCCGACCTCGGCGAAGAGGCGGGCCAACCGGTCGAACGAGTCGCGGAACGCCGCCCAGTGCTCCAGGTCCGCCCCCCGCCGGATCTTCTCCGCCACGGCCGCCACCCGCGGGCCGCGGGATCCGGCGGCGAGGCGTTCGTCCCAGGACTCCAGGTCGTGAAGGGCGCGAGGCAGCAACCACGGCAGAGACGTCCCGACGAGCAGATGGTCGTAGTCGCCCTCGGTCTGACGTTCGATCCAGGAGAATTCGGTGTCGGACACCATCTCGCGGCGACCGCCGGCGAGGACACGCCCGCACCGCGAGTCGATGACGAGCAGCCGCGCGACCCCGAGGTCCCGGCGATACGACCATTGCGTGCCCTTGGCCCCGTCCGCTTCCTCGTCGGCGGCAGACGCGAATTCGCGGAGCATCGGCTCGACGTCGCCACCGTGCTTCCGAACCCGTTGATACAGTTCGTTTTCGGCGAGGTGGCTCGGCGCCAGGTTCCCGAGGTGCTGATACACCCAGTACGACGACAACGCGCCGACGATGCGCTCCTCCCACCACGACGTGGCCTCGAGTTCGTCGCGCCAGGATTCCGAGGTGTTCCAGTCGTCCCGGACGTCGTGATCGTCGAAGATCATCGACGTCGGCACGGTGGACATCAGCCAGCGCACCTGAGGGTCCGTCCACGACTCTGCGTAGAGCCAGGTGTACTCCTCGAAATTGCGCACCTGCGGCCCCGGTGGCTCGTTCACGTCGTGGATCTCGGCGACCCGGGCCTCGGTCTCGGGGGAGAGTTCGTCGGCGTACACCTGATCCCCGAGCAGCAGCAGGGCGTCGGGCCACTGGTCCGGCGACTGTTCGGCCATCCGCACCGCATACGCGTCCAGGGCGTCGGCGCCGAGGTGCCGGTTGCCCTCCGTCGTGGACATCGTGGCGAACCGGCACGACCCGAACGTGAGGACGAGCGTGTCGTCGTCCTCCCGGAGCGTGCGGATCATCGACGGGACGGCGCTCGGCAGCGGCCACACCGGGCGGCCGTCGAGGGTCACGTCGTACGGGGTGGTCGACCCTGGCTCCAGACCCTCCACGACGACGAGTGCATAGTGGTGACCCGACACGTTCCACGTGCGTTCCTCGTGGCCGAGGACCCGGACGGTGCACGCCTCGGACGTCTCGACCCACACCGTCGCATCGCACGTGCCGACATGTCTCAGCAGTGGCCCCAGAATCAGCTCCGCCACGGCGTCACCTTGCCGGAATTCTCTTCGCGCGTGACGGATACATACGCTCAGCCTACGGATCCCCGAGCAAACCCGAGAAGGCTTCCGTCGCGAAAGAGTCGTGCGGTTCGCGGCGGCTCGTGGTGATTCGCCGGGAGGTGCCGTCAGCTGGTACCACTTTGGTATCATTGGTACATGGCCATGACATTGCGACTGACTGAGGAGCAGGAGCGCGCGCTCACGCTTCTCGCCGACGCTCAAGGTGTCAGCAAACAAGAGGCGACCGTCCGCGCGATCGTGGAGGCTGCTGCCCGACACACCCATGACGAGCGGGTTCGCGCGCTGTCCCGTCGCGGCCGCGACCGGTATGCCACTTTGCTGGACCGCCTCGCTCAGTGACGATCGACTACCTGACTCTCGAGGACTTGCTCGCGCTGGCTGAGGATCTCGGCGTTGCGTCCGTCCGGGACCTCGGACTGCTCGACTCGGCGGCTCATCGTCCGCAGACGTCATTGCTCGGCGAGGAGGCGTACCCGTCGATTCACGACAAGGCTGCCGTTCTGCTCGAGTCCCTGACCAGGAACCATGCGCTAGTCGACGGGAACAAGAGGCTGTCCTGGCTGGCGGTTCACGTGTTCTATGGACTGAACGGTTACGACCTGGATGCTCCCGAAGATCCGGCGTACGACTTGGTCATCGCTGTGTCGAGCGGGGAGCGGGGGTACCGGGAGGTGTCGCGGCAGCTCGCCGATTGGGCGCGTCCCGTCTGAGTGTCGCTACATCCGAAGATGCTTGTCGGACAGTATGTGTCGGAGGGTTCGGCTAGCCTGTCGCACATGGCTGAACCAGTGAAGGGCCCCGCGTCCTATTTCCCGTCGATCGAGGAGAAGTACGGTCGGCCGATCAGTGAATGGCAGACGCTCATCCGGTCGTCCGAGCTGACCAAGCACATGGAGTTGGTGAGCTGGCTGAAGTCCGAGCACGGCCTCGGTCACGGTCATGCCAACGCGTTGGTCGCGTACACCCTGAAGGAGGACGCCGCCGGCTGAGGGTTCCGGGCAGATCGGCGCCGGAGGTCGCGGGCGCCCTGGCGCAGCCGGATCAGGACCTCTCGCCGCGATGAATCCGGTATTCGGCCGCGGGATATCATTCCGACGACGAATCTGGTGTCGAGGGTTCTGCTGTCGAAGGGAATCGAAGTGAGCACGAAAATCGAACAACTGGAGTTCCAGGCGGAGACCCGCCAGCTCCTGGACCTCATGATCCACTCGGTGTACTCCAACAAGGACTCGTTCCTGCGGGAGCTCATCTCCAACGCGTCGGATGCGCTGGACAAGTTGCGGCTCGAAGCCTTCCGCAACAAGGAGCTCCACGTCGACACGTCGGATCTGCACATCGAGATCGAGGTGGACGCGGAGCAGCGCACGCTCACCGTCCGCGACAACGGCATCGGCATGTCCCACGAGGAGGTCGTCGACCTCATCGGCACGCTGGCCAAGTCCGGCACCGCAGACCTGCGCCGCAAGTTGAAGGAAGCGAAGGACGCCGCCGCCTCCGAGGAGCTGATCGGGCAGTTCGGCATCGGCTTCTACTCGACGTTCATGGTCGCCGACAAGGTCACCCTGCTGACGCGGAAGGCAGGCGAGAGCGAGGCCACGCGCTGGGAGTCGAGCGGCGAGGCCACGTACACGATCGAAGCGGTCGACGACGCCCCGCAAGGCAGCTCCGTCACCCTGCACCTCAAGCCCGAGGACGCCGAGGATCACCTGCACGACTACACGTCGGAACGGAAGATCAGGGAGCTCGTCAAGCGCTACTCCGACTTCATCGCGTGGCCGATCCGGATGAACGTCGAGCGTACGGTCCCCGCGGAGGGCGACGGCGAGGACGAGGTCACCACGACTTCCGAGACGATCAACTCGATGAAGGCGCTGTGGGCGCGCTCGAAGGACGACGTCTCCGAGGACGAGTACAAGGAGTTCTACAAGCACATCGCCCACGCCTGGGACGATCCGCTCGAGGTCATCCCGATGAAGGCGGAGGGCACGTTCGAGTTCCAGGCTCTGCTGTTCATTCCGTCCCACGCGCCGTTCGACCTGTTCATGCGGGACGGGAAGACGGGTGTGCAGCTGTACGTCAAGCGCGTCTTCATCATGGACGACTGCGACCAGCTGATGCCGGAGTACCTCCGCTTCGTCAAGGGTGTGGTCGACGCTCAGGACCTGTCCCTCAACGTGTCACGTGAGATTCTTCAGCAGGACCGGCAGATTCGTGCCATCCGGCGCAGGCTCACCAAGAAGGTCCTCACCACGATCAAGGACCTGAAGGCCGAGCGGCCCGACGATTACCGCACGTTCTGGGCGGAGTTCGGCCGCGCGGTCAAGGAAGGCCTGATGTCGGACACCGACAATCGGGATGTGCTGCTGGGTATCTCGTCGTTCGCGTCCACCCACAGCGAGGAGGAGCTGACCTCGCTCGAAGACTACGTGGCGCGGATGAAGGACGGTCAGGAGCAGATCTTCTACGCAACCGGCGAATCCCGGCAGCTGCTCGAGAGCTCACCGCACATGGAGGCCTTCCGCGCGAAGGGCTTCGAGGTGCTGCTGCTCACCGATCCGGTGGACGAGATGTGGGTCGGTGCCGTGCCGGAATTCGACGGCAAGTCGTTCCAGTCGATCGCCAAGGGTGAGGTCGATCTCGACACCGAGGAAGACAAGAAGGCGCACGAGTCGGAGCGGGAGGAGCAGGAAAAGGACTTCGCCGGCCTGCTCTCCTGGATGGCCGACGCGCTGAGCGAACAGGTCAAGGAGGTGCGGCTGTCGACGCGGCTGACCACGTCACCGGCTTGCATCGTCGGCGACGCGTTCAGCATGTCGCCGGCACTCGAGCGGATGTACCGGGCGTCCGGACAGCCCGTCCCCACCACGAAGCGCATCCTCGAGCTGAACCCGACCCACCCGCTCGTCACCGGGCTGCGGGAGGCGCACGGCGAACGCAACGAGGATCCGGCGCTGGGGGAGACCGCGGAGCTGCTCTACGGGATGGCGTTGCTGGCCGAGGGCGGCGAACTCGAGGATCCCGCCCGGTTCACCACCATGCTCGCCAACCGTCTCGCCAGGACGGTGTAGTTCACCTTGCTGGTATTGGTCACGGGGGGAACAGGTTTCGTCGGTGCGTGGAGCGCGAAGGCGGCGGTGGACGCCGGTCACCGGGTGCGCTTCCTCGTGCGGGATCCTGCTCGCCTCGTGACCAGTGCCGCGGCACTCGGACTGGACACGTCCGATCACGTGGTCGGTGACATCACGGACGCCGAGTCCGTGCGCCGCGCGCTGGACGGCTGCGACGCCGTCATCCACGCCGCGGCCGTGGTCGCGGTCGACCCGCGGCGCGCGGAGGAGATGTTGCAGACCAACCTGGCCGGCGCGCAGAACGTGTTGGGAACCGCGGTCGAACTGGGCCTCGACCCGATCGTCTACGTCTCGAGTATCGCGGCGCTGTTCCAGCCGGGGGCCCGGCTGCTCACTCCCGAACTGCCGGTGTGCGGGCCTCCCGACGCCTACGGCCGGAGCAAGGCACGTGTGGAGCAGTACGCTCGCGACCTTCAGGCCGACGGCGCACCGATCGCGATCACCTATCCGGGCATGATCATCGGCCCGCCCGCGGGGAACCAGTTCGGCGAGGCGGCCCAGGCAGTCGAGGCCGCCGTTCACCTGCGGGGTCTGCCCGGGCGGAGCGCGGCGTGGACGATGGTCGACGTCCGGGAGGTGGCGAGCGCGCACGCCGCCCTCCTCGAACCGGGACGCGGCGCCCGCCGGCACATGCTCGGTGGTCCCCGGATTCCGATCGCCGGGATCGCGGAGATGCTGGGCGTGATCACCGGCAAATGGATGGGGGTGTTCCCGGTTCCGGACGCCGCGTTGCGCCTGGTGGGCAGGCTGGTCGACGCCGTCGACCGGTTCGTCTCCATCGAGACCCCGATTTCGGAGGCCGCGATGGAGTACTACACGCGGATGCCGGACACGGACGACCGCCCGAGCGAGAGCGAACTGGGTGTGAAGTACCGAGATTCGGCGGAGACCCTGGCCGACACCGTTGCGGGGCTGACGCAGGCGGGCAGGCTGTGAGCTTCACTCGTGCGGAGTTGGAGTCGTTTCGGGACGCCGAGGTTGCGGACCTCATCGGACCGGGCTGCCGACTGCTGTTCGTCGGTATCAACCCGGGACTGTGGACGGCCGCGACCGGGGCGCATTTCGCGCGCCCGGGCAACCGCTTCTACCCGGCCCTGCTGGCCGCGGGGATCATCGAGCGTCCGATCGATCCGACGGCAGGGATGTCGGACGCTGATCGCGATCACCTGATCGAGCGGGGCGTCGGCATCACCAACCTGGCCCCGCGTGCCACGGCGAAGGCGGACGAGTTGACCGGTGAGGAGCTGGCCGTCGGCGCCGAGCGCTTGCGCACCGTGGTCCGCGACACCACTCCCCGGGTGGTCGCCGTCGCCGGAATCACCGCATATCGCACGGCTTTCGGGGAGCGTGCCGCGAGGAAGGGCAAGCAGCCGCGCGACCTCGAGGGCGCGGAGTTGTGGCTGGTCCCGAACCCCAGCGGGCTCAACGCCCACGAAACCGTCGCCACGCTGGGCGCGTCGTACCGGGAGGCGGCCATCGAGGCGGGAATCGTATCCGGCTGACCGGGCAGGTCGCTAGGCTGCGGAGATGACCGTCGTCTACAACCTCTTCTTCGTCTGCCACCTGCTCGGCATGGCCGCCCTCGTCGGCGGCTATTTCGCGGTGCTCGGGGCGCCGCGGATCTCCGAGGTCATGGTGTGGGGTGCGCGGCTCCAGTTCGTGACGGGACTGATCCTGGTCGGGCTCGGCGAGGCCGCACTGGACAAGGATTACAACCACGTCAAGATGGGCGTGAAGCTTCTGCTCTCGCTGGTGGTGGTCGCGCTCGCCGAGATCGTCCGGGGCAAGCAGAACAAGGGGCAGGAGAACCCGAACCTGGTCCACGTGACGGGTGGGCTCGGCATCGTCACCGTGCTCGTGGCCGCCCTGTGGACCTGATCCCACGCCGGGTTCACTTCTTCGGCGGGGCAAGGATTTTCATCGCCAGTCGCTGCGCGGACTCGGGCATCCGGTCCTTCATCGACATCGCGAACTCGCCTGCCTTCGTGCGCACGGACGTGCCCCTGCCGAACCGCCGGTTGAAGGCGGATCCCTCGGTCGGCTGATCGAAGTGGAGGGGCGGGGCGCCGTCCGCGGCGCCGAGAGCGCGCCCGATCACCATCCGCTGAATCTCACTGGTGCCCTCGAAGATGGTGTACAGCTTGGCGTCCCGGTACCACTTCTCGACGGGGTGGTCGCTGATGTACCCCCACCCACCCATCGTCTGCAGTGCGCGTTCGGTGGTCTTCACCGCGACCTCCGACGCCGCGAGTTTCGCCATCGAGCCCTCGCCGTGGCGGAACTCCACTCCCGCCGCCGCCATCCACGACGCCCGCCAGGTGAGCAGCCGCGCGGCGTCGATCTGGGTCGCGAGGTCGGCCAGCGGAAAAGCGATGCCCTGGTTGTCGATGATCGGGCCGCCGAATGCCTCGCGGCGGTTCGCGTACTCGGTGGCGTATTCGAGCGCGGCGCGGGCGATGCCCAGCGCCTGAGCGGCGACCATGGGGCGAGTCTGCTCGAACGTGCCGAGGGTGGCCGATTTCCGCCGGGGCGCGCCGGTGGCCACCTCTTCCTGCACCTCACGGGCCTTCCGCATGCGGTTCTGCAACTTGTCGTCGCCGCCGAGCAAATGATCGGCGGGAACCCGCACCTGATGGAACTTCAGCTCCGCCGTGTGCGACGCGCGGCAGCCCAGCTTGTCGAGTTTGCGGACGAGTTCGATACCCGGACTTCCGCCGGGCACCACGAAGAGCGCCTGACCGCGATGGCCCAGGTCCGGATCGACGGTCGCGTTCACGACGTGCACGTCGGCGATTCCCCCGTTGCCGATCCACATCTTGTGCCCCTCGATCACCCACTCGTCGCCGTCGCGCGTCGCGGTGGTCCGCAGGTTGCGGACGTCGCTGCCGCCCTCGGGTTCGGAGATGCACAGTGCGGCGAGTTTCAGGTTGCCGGGCTCGCCGAAGCACTCGGGCGCCCAGCGCAGCATCTGCTCCGGCGTCGCGGCCTGCCCGATCGACGACAGCGCCAGCGCGGGCATCACGACGGCCAGCCCGATTCCGGCGCAACCCCAGAACAACTCCTCCATGAAGAGGGGGAGAGACAGTCCCGTCGGGTCGCCGATGAGGTCGCGGTAGAACAGCGGACTGTAGAAGCCCTCTCGTGCGGCCTGCTCGAGAACGTCCCAGGGGAACTCCTGCGCGCGGTCGTGCTCGGCCGCCACCGGCCGGATCACGTTCTCCGCGAAGGCGTGCGTCCGCTCGACGAGGTCTTTCTGCGCCGGAGTGAGAGCGAGGCTGAAAGTCATGGCAGTCCCTCGGTTGCCGCGTTGGTGTGCAACAACGTAACACTCACGGCCTGCCGCGGCCGGGGTTCGCATTATCCTGGATGGTGAGATAGTGATCCCATTATCTGGTCGAAGTTGCTAGCGTCGGAGACATGAACGGCGACGAGACGGTCTACACCCACGGTCACGACGAATCGGTGCTGCGAAACCACCGATGGCGCACCGCCGAGAACTCCGCCGGTTACCTGCTCCCGCACCTGCGCGCAGGCATGACGTTGCTCGACGTCGGGTGCGGGCCGGGCACGATCACCGCCGACCTCGCGGGACTCGTCGCACCCGGAGTCGTCACCGCCGTCGAGATGACCGACGAGGCGCTGTCCCTCGCCCGGAACGAGTTCGCGAAGCGGGGCGTCCCGAACGTCCTGACCGTGGTGTCGGACGTCCACGCCCTCGACTTTCCCGACGACAGCTTCGACGTCGTGCACGCGCATCAGGTCTTGCAACACGTCGGCGATCCGGTGCAGGCGCTGCGCGAGATGACGCGGGTGTGCAGGCCCGGCGGAATCGTCGCCGCCCGCGACGCCGACTACGGCACGTTCACATGGTTCCCGCCGACACCGGAACTCGACGAATGGCTGACGCTGTACAATGCCATCGCGCGGGCGAACGGTGGCGAACCGGACGCCGGCCGTCGCCTGCGGGCGTGGGCGCACGAGGCGGGTCTCACCGACGTCGTGAACACCGCGAGCACGTGGTGCTTCTCCTCCGACGAGGATCGCGAGTGGTGGGGAGATTCCTGGGCCGATCGCTCGCTGCAGTCGAACTACGCGGACCGGGCGCTCGAACTGGGGCTCGCCACCGGGGCGGACCTGGAACGCATCGCGGCGGGCTGGCGTTCGTGGTTGCGGGAGGACGACGGCTGGTTCGCGCTCCTGCACAGCGAGATCCTCTGCCGGGTGCAGTAGCACGGAGGGAAAATCTCGCAACGGAGTGCCCGCGGATGGAACACTCGCCCCATGACGACGTTACGGGTGGGTCGACTGTGGTTGGCGGGACTGATGGTGGCTCTGATCGGGCTGGTGCTCGTACCCGGCGCCTCCGCGGCCCCGGACCGAGCAGTCTTCTCCGGCGCCTCGGACCAGGTGATCACGGTCTACGCCCCGTCCGCGGGGGCAGTGGTCGCCCAACTGACCGCCTGGGAACGGACTGCGGACGGCACGTGGCAGGTGTTCGCGGGCCCGGTCCCCGCCGACGTCGGCGCGGAAGGAATCGGTGCGGCGAACGAATTCTCCACCCGCACGCCGGCCGGTGTCTTCCCGCTGTCGCAGGCATTCGGCCGGCGGCCCGCCCCGGAGACGGCGATGCCGTACTTCCAGTCGGACCGGCGCGACTGGTGGGATTCGAATCCGCTCTCGCCGACGTACAACACGCACGTCCGGCAGGCCGCGAACCCCGGCGGTAACAGCGAGAACCTCTACGCTGCCGGACCGCTGTACGACTACGCGGTCGTGATCGGCCACAACGCCGCCCGCGTTCCCGGCCTCGGCTCGGCGATGTTCCTGCACGTCACCGACGGCACCACCACCGAGGGGTGCGTCGCCATCGACCGCGACACGCTGACCTCACTCCTCGGCCGGCTCGACCCGGCGAAGAACCCCGTCATCGAGATCGCGGTAGGCGCGTAGCGCCCGTGAGTGGTTGACGAGCCCAGAGACTCGCTAACCACTCACGGGCGGCGGAGCCGCCTACAGGCCGGGACGCTTGCCGATGGTGAGGGTGGGCGTGGAGACACCGGCGAAGAAGTCCTCGCCCTTGTCGTCGACCACGATGAACGCGGGGAAGTCCTCGACCTCGATCTTCCAGACCGCTTCCATGCCGAGCTCTTCGTACTCGACGATCTCGACCTTCTTGATGCAGTCGAGGGCGAGACGCGCCGCGGGGCCACCGATGGACCCGAGGTAGAAGCCGCCGTACGACTTGCACGCGTCGGTGACCTGCTTGGAGCGGTTGCCCTTCGCGAGCATCACCATCGAACCGCCCGCGGCCTGGAACTGCTCCACATAGGAGTCCATGCGACCGGCGGTGGTGGGGCCGAAGGAACCGGACGCCATGCCGTCGGGGGTCTTGGCCGGGCCGGCGTAGTACACCGGGTGGTCCTTGAGGTACTGCGGCATGTCCTCGCCGGCGTCGAGCCGTTCCTTGATCTTGGCGTGGGCGATGTCGCGTGCGACGACGAGCGGGCCGGTGAGCGACAGCCGTGTCTTCACCGGGTGCTTGGACAGCTCGGCGAGGATCTCGGGCATCGGCTTGGTGAGGTCGATCTTCACGGCGGCGCCCTTGCCGGTGCCGGAGACGCCGTCGGTCTCGGCGTCGAGCTGGGCGTCGGTGACCTCGGGGAGGAACCGGCCCGGGTTGAATTCGAGCTGCTCGAGGAAGACGCCCTCGGGGGTGATCTTCGCCTTGGCCTGGCGGTCCGCCGAGCAGGACACGGCGAGAGCGACGGGCAGCGACGCGCCGTGGCGGGGGAGGCGGATGACGCGGACGTCGTGGCAGAAGTACTTGCCGCCGAACTGTGCGCCGATGCCGATCTGACGGGTCAGCTCGAGCACCTTCTCCTCGAGCTCCAGGTCGCGGAAGCCGCGGCCCGTGATCGCACCCTCGTTGGGGAGTTCGTCGAGGTAGTGCGCGGACGCGTACTTGGCCGTCTTGAGTGCGAACTCGGCGGACGTGCCGCCGACGACGATCGCGAGGTGGTACGGCGGGCAGGCTGCGGTGCCGAGGGCGCGAATCTTCTCCTCGAGGAACCGCATCATGCCGTCCGGGTTCAGGATCGCCTTGGTCTCCTGGAACAGGTAGGACTTGTTGGCGCTGCCGCCGCCCTTGGCCATGTACAGGAACTTGTAGGCGTTCTCGTGGCCGGTCGCCGTGTCGGCGTAGAGCTCGATCTGGGCGGGGAGGTTGCTCCCGGTGTTCTTCTCGTCCCACATCGTGATCGGCGCGTTCTGCGAGTACCGCAGGTTGAGTCGGGTGTAGGCGTCGTAGACGCCCCGGGCGATGGCCTTCTCGTCGTCGCCGGGGGTGAGGACGTGCTGGCCGCGCTTGCCCATGACGATCGCGGTGCCGGTGTCCTGGCACATCGGCAGCACGCCGGCCGCGGAGATGTTGGCGTTCTTGAGCAGATCGAGCGCCACGAACTTGTCGTTGCCCGACGCCTCGGGATCGTCGAGGATGCTCGCGAGCTGCGTCAGATGGTCGCTGCGCAGGTAGTGCGAGATGTCGTGGAGCGCGGTCTCGGTGAGCAGGCGCAGCGCCTCGGGCTCGACGGACAGGAAGGTGCGGCCGTCGGGTCCTTCGACAGTCGACACCCCCTCGGTGGTCAGCAGCCGATACTCGGTGGGGTCCTCACCGATGGGCAGCAAGTCCTCGTAGAGGAAGTCGGCCATTCTATCTCCTGGACAGCGGGTTGTGTGAAGTTCGTATCCAGGCTAGACGCGGGCTCCGGCGGCCCTGTGACGCGGGGGCATGCTTCGACCTGCGTAGTGGCGTGGCTCACAGAGGTTTCACAGACAAATCCGTACACTTGACTTGATGCGTGTATACGAAGCAGATCGGCCGGCCGAATGACCCTTGAAGTCCAGTACGCCGGAGCTGTCGACGGCGAGAAGTCCGGTGCACGCGCCAAGCGTCCCGTGCTGCATGCCTACCTGGACATCGCGATCGTGGTGGTCGTCCTCGCGGCCACGAACCTGATCGCGCACTTCACCACCGCGTGGGCGAGTATCGCCACCGTTCCCATCGCCGCTGTCGTGCTGCTCGTGCTCACCCGGCGGCGCGGGCTCGGCTGGGCAGAACTGGGGCTCTCACCCCGGCACTGGCGAAAGGGGTCGCTGTACGCGCTGGCGGCGATGGGACTCGTGATCGGCGTCGTGGCGATCGGCGCAGCCCTGCCGATCACCCGCCCCTTCTTCATGGCCGACCGGTACGCCACCCTGTCCGGTGCGCTCATCGCGTCGATGATCGTCATCCCGTTGCAGACCGTCATCCCCGAGGAGCTCGCGTTCCGCGGCGTGCTGCACGGCACCCTCGACCGGGTGTACGGCGCACGTGGTGTCTTCGCGGCGGGATCGCTGATGTTCGGTCTCTGGCACATCGCGTCTTCGCTGGGGCTGACGTCGGGCAACAAGGGACTGTCCAGCTTCCTCGGTGGCGGCGTCCTGGGTCAGGTGCTCGGCATCCTCGCGGCGGTGGTCGCGACCGCGGCCGCGGGCGTCGTGTTCACGTGGCTCCGTCGTCGCAGCGGCAGTCTGATCGCGCCCATCGCGCTGCATTGGTCGCTGAACGGCGCGGGTGCGCTCGCCGCCGCCATCGTGTGGCACACGACCATGGCCTGAGTCCGCAAGTCAGCCGGCTTCCGGCGTGCCGAGCCATTCGAGCAGCTTCTCGTACACCGACTCGTGGTTGAGCATCGTGAAATGGTTCGCGGGCGCGAGGTGCATGCCGTCCTCGTCGCGGAAGCCGATCATCCGCGTCCGGTTCCGGCCGGACGCACTCGGCACGAGCACCATGCCGTCGCCGAGCAGGCGTCCCAGCGGATGTCTCGGGCTGCGGGTGATGGTCGCGGAGACGAAGCAGTACGTCACGCCGTCGAGGAGCGGGACCTCACTGCACGCCGCGGCGCGGAGCGCGTCGGGATCGCGATCGCGCCAGTCCTCGTCGACGAGCGAACCCTGGTTCAGATCCCGGATGCCGGCGCTCCTTCTGCGTAGGAGCCCGGAGATGGCACGCGTCTCGGGCAGTGTGGCCAGCCCGGCGCTCGCGTAGTGGACGGCCTGCTCCAACGGGGCGCCGAGGTGGGGTGAGCCGAGACTCACGACGTGCCGCACCCGCCTCACCCACGGGCGGTCGTCGAGGAAGGCGATCCGGCAGGCGCTGCGGGCCACGAGGCCACCCATGGAATGCCCGACGAGTGCGATCGACTCGACCTCGACCGGCCAGTGCTCGGTGACCGTGTCCAGAAGTTCGGACAGGCTCCTGCCGTTGTCCGAGATGTGCCTGCCGGAGTTGTACCGGATCTGCAGCGCCGTGTAGCCGAGGTCCGTTGCGAGCCGTTCACCGTAGGTGGGACGGCGGCCCAGCGCCCACGCGTCCTCGGTCTCGACGAGTCCGTGCAGGAAGACGACGATGCGGCCGCCGGCGCGCGGGAAGGCGTCGGCGAGCGTGCCCGCGTCCGGCGCGAGCGCGACACCGTTCACCCGTATCGCCAGGGGTTCGGCGAGCGGCGACCCCTCCGATTCCAGTACGTCCCCGATCAGACCCTGGATCGCGGCGATGGCCTGGGCTCCGCGGCGTGTCTGGGACGGGGCGACGTTCTCCGACGACGGGAGGTCGAGGAACCGTCCTGCGAGGGAACCGCCGAGACGTGCGGTGTCGGCGACGAGTGTGTACGCGGCGCCCGAGATCTCGTCGTGGAGCAGTTTGGCGGGGACGGCGTGGGAGCCGACACCGAGCCGGATGCCGGCGAAGACGCGATCCGATATGGCGCGGTGGATGCTGCCGATGCCGGTGGCGGCGGCCCCGATTTCCTCGAGGGCCAGCCGGGCGAGGGCCCGCACCTCGGAGCGGCGTCTGATCTGCGGGTCGGTCACGAGATTTGAGTGTACGCATGTGCACTGAGATGCGCGCGTGGTACGGAAGTGCCGAATATATGCGCCGTAGTCGATTATTTCGAGAATAAATCAACGGTGAAGCGGAAAAGTTGATCTTCGGAAGGTCGACTCAATTGGTCGACCGACCAATTCCGGGAAAATCGCTGGTGACGTGGATAATGAACATGTTCACGTCACGCATTAATCGTCGTGATAGGTACGTGATGAGTCGATCGAAGCGTGCCGACAACGCCGTGACGGGGCTCGCGCGCCTGAGCGTGCGAACCCCGTCACGGGTGTTCAAGTCTTGTGCCAGCGGAAATGCTAGCCAATCGTGGCCGCGGCCGCGGTTGCGGCGTCTGCGCCACCGCCCACTGCGTCGGCGGAACCCGAGAAGAAGTCCAGGGCACCGGCGAGGTCGGAGAAGGCGGAGAAGAATTCGGACAGGAAGGCGAGATCCATGCTTTTAACTCCTTGCTCGGTTGTGGGCATTTATGTCGGCGCTGAGCGGGCGCCGGATTCATTCCTACCGTTATTGAAATGAGATCGCAATCCGAAGGTTTAACCGAAATGAAACGCGGGACGAATTACCGGGTTCCGACCAGGTGAGAAGCCCGTGTCCGGATTCACATCCGTCGGGCCTGATCCCACGATGTGGGAGCCGCGGCGCTGTCCGAATACCGCCGTCGCCGGGCGCCGGCGGGGCTATCCTCGTCCCACGACGTGTAGCGCCTTCCGGACATACCGACGTATAGGGGAATCCATCATGCGCAAGACCATCGTCACCGGTATCGCGGTCGCGGCCATCGCTCTGCTCGGCGCGGCCGGCTGTTCCGACGACAGCTCGAACGAGGCTCCGATCGCGACCACGACGACCTCCTCCGCGTCCGACCGGGTGGAAGGCGCGATCAGCAGTGTGCAAGCTACGGCGTCGTCCGCCGTCAACACCGCGCGCGAGGCCACGCAGAACGCGATCAACTCGGCCATCGCGGCGGTCCCGATCGGATTCGAGTCGGGAACCGCCGAGCTCAACGCCATCTCGGACGTCACCGTCCAGGCGGTAGCCGCTGCGATGAAGGCCGGCGACAGCAAGATCGAGATCGAGGCGTACGCCACCAACTCGGACGAGGCGGCCGCCGAACTACTGGCCGATCAGCGCGCCCAGGCCGTCGCCAACGCGCTCGAGGCGCAGGGGGTCGACAAGAGCCGCATCTCGGTCGAGGGAACGGCCAACCCGCCCGAGGGTGTCAACGTCGATCAGGTGGAGATCACCGTCGAGGACAGCTGACCGGCAGAGGTCAGTGCAGAACCGCCCGGTGCTCGTTGCTGTACGGGATGTGCTCGGCGGTCCTGCCGTCGCGGAGTTTGAGCACCCACTCGGGATCGGACAGCAGCGCGCGGCCGACGGCCACGAGGTCGAACTCGCCGTTCTCGTACTGCCGGAGCAGGCGGTCGATACCGGCGGTGTTCGAGGCGCCGTCCGAGGTGAAGGCCGTCGTGAACACGTCGTCGAGACCCACCGAGCCGACCGTGATGGTGGGTAGTCCGGTCAGCCGTTTGGTCCAGCCGGCCAGGCCCAGTTCCCCGTCGTCACCGGCCAGCTCGGCGAACGCCGGTTCCCAGTGCCTGCGGGTGGACGGGTGCAGCATGTCGACGCCGGCGGCGACGAGGGGTGCGAGCACGGCCGCGAGTTCGTCGGGGGACTGCGCGATCCGCGAGTCGTAGTGGTTCGACTTCCACTGGCTGAAGCGGTAGACGATCGCGAAGTCCTCGCCGACGGCCTCGCGGATCGCTGCGACCACCTCGACGGGGAATCGGGTGCGGGCCTCGAGGGATCCGCCGTAGCCGTCGGACCGGACATTCGTGCGGTCCCACAGGAACTGGTCGAGCAGATAGCCGTGCGCACCGTGGAGTTCGATGCCGTCGAAGCCCACGTCGCGCGCGTTGACGGCGGCCGCCACCCAGGACTCGCGCAGCGCGTCGAGATCGGATGAGGTGAATTCGCGTCCCAGGCGGGTCCCGTCCAGAGCGATTCCGGACGGGCTGGCGGTGGTTACGTCGGGATTCAGGCGGGGCTGCGGACCGCGTTCGACGCCCAGATGCCAGAGTTGCGGGATGATCTGCCCGCCCTCGTCGTGGACCGCGTCCACCACCGATTTCCAGCCCGCGAGGCTGTCCTGTCCGTAGAGCAGCGGCACCCTGGTGTGAGATCCGGCGGCCGGGTCGGGAATGTACGTCCCCTCGGTGATGACGAGTCCGACGCCGCCCGCCGCGCGTCGACGGT
The DNA here is from genome assembly GCF_002300195.1 of Rhodococcus sp. ACPA1. Classification (NCBI taxonomy): domain Bacteria; kingdom Bacillati; phylum Actinomycetota; class Actinomycetes; order Mycobacteriales; family Nocardiaceae; genus Rhodococcus; species Rhodococcus sp. ACPA1. The sequence goes on from NZ_NSDX01000001.1 coordinate 629,452, forward strand.
AGTAGGCCGCGACATCGTCCCCGGGAATGCCGCCGGGGGAGAAAGCCCTGGTCATGGGCGCCATCGTAAAGCGGTTCCGCAGCTGGAGGGATTTGACGGCGAACGGCTCGAAGAGGCCGTCGACGGGCAGCGGTGTTTCGGTCATGCCTGTCTGCAACTGATCTTGGTTACGCACTATTCCTGCATATGGCCTGCTGTGTAGTTGTAATCTGAAGTCACAGTCGACACTCGCTGCCGGCGCGTGGGCCGTCGCCCGCGCCCGGTCTGACGGGAGGGTGCACTGATGGGCACGAACGACGCACAAGCTGCCGATCTGGTGCTTTTCGGTGACGTGGTCACCATGAACGATGCCGCGCCACGCGCTCGGGCGGTTGCGGTGCGAGACGGGCGGATCGCCGCTGTCGGCAACGATGCCGCCGTGTTCCCGCTGATCGGACCGGCAACGATCACGGTCGACCTGCACCGCGCATGCATACTTCCCGGCTTCATCGAGGCGCACGGCCACCCGCTGAACTCCGCGGTGTTGCTCGGTGAACCGGTCGTGGACATCAGGCCGGTGACCATCGCCGACGCGGGGGAGGTGGTCGACGCCGTCCGCCGCGCCGTCGACGAGCACCCCGACGGCGCCGTGCTCAACGGATGGGACCCACTGCTGCAGAAAGGGCTGCCCGAGCCGACCCGTGAATGGCTCAATTCCGTCGCTCCCGATACGTCCCTGGTGATCCTGCACAACACCGGCCACGTGGCCTACTTCAACGACGTCGCCGCGCGGGAATCCGGATTGACCAAGGACACGCCGGACCCGGAGGGCGGCAGTTTCGGTCGTGACAAGTCGGGTGAACTGGACGGTTCGGCGTTCGAGGCGCCCGCGGTGATGGCGGTGGCCGCCTCGATCCTCGCGGGCGCGAGCACCCGGCTCCCGGAACTCCTCGCCGCGGAATGCGCGCGGATGAATGCGGCAGGCATCACCACCGCCAGTGAGATGGCATTCGACCCACGGTTCCGCAGCGCCCTGACGGCGTTCGCCCGGTCCGGCGCACTCACCACCCGACTGCGGTTGTACGAGATGTCCAACCCGGAGCGCACCTCCGAAGTCTCACCCGGAGTCGGCAACGACCTGCTGCGCCAGGTGGGCATCAAGATCTGGTCGGACGGGTCGCCGTGGGTGGGCAATGCGGCCACCAGCTTTCCGTACCTCGACACGGACGTCACCCGGTCGCTCGGCCTCGCCGGAACGCGTGGCGAGGCCAATTACACCGAGGACGAGATTCTCGAGATCAGCAAGCCGTATTTCGAGAACGGCTGGCAGATCTCCTGCCATGCCAACGGTGACGCCGCGGTCGCCCTGGTCCTCGACGCGTGGGAGCGGATGCTCGCCGACTCTCCACGAGAGGATCACCGACTCCGGCTCGAGCACGTCGGGGCGATGACCCCGGACCAGTTCCGCCGAGCGACCGAACTCGGCGTCACGTGCAGCCTGTTCGTCGACCACCTCTACTACTGGGGCGACGTGCTCGTCGACGACCTGTTCGGTCCCGAGCGTGGAGCACGTTGGGCGGCTGCCGGTTCCGCGATCAAGGCGGGCCAGCGGATCTCGTTCCACAACGACGGCCCGGTCACCCCGACCAACCCGCTGCGCAACATCGCCGACGCCGTCACCCGCCGCACCCGATCGGGACGTGTGCTCGCTCCCGAGGAACGGATCTCCGTCCCGGATGCACTGCGGGCGGAGACGATCAACTCGGCGTGGCACCTCCGGAGCGAGGACGCCATCGGGGCAATCGTCCCCGGTATGCACGCCGATCTCGTCGTGTTGTCGGCCAACCCGCTTCTGGTGGATCCCGACGACATCGCGGACCTCGAGGTGCTCGCCACGATCCTGGAGGGTCGGACGGTCTTCGGAAAGCTGGAGTGATCCGGGTGGCGCCCGGGTCGAGGGCTCTGCGGTCGATCGGGACGTCAGCCGGAAACTGGATCCGGACTTCGGGTTACACCCGCAAATGGCTGGTTCTCGGCGTCGTGATCGGGACCGTCGCCGGGCTCGGGGCGGTCGTGTTCTACGTCGCGCTGTCGGAGGCGACGCAACTGCTTATCGTCGGCATCGGGGGCTACCACCCGCCGACCGCGGCGGGCGACGGTGGGGCGGTCGGCAGCCGGGAGTTCACGAGACCGTGGGCGATCCCGCTCGTGGTGTGCCTGGGTGGACTGGTGTCGGGCATCATCGTGTTCACGCTGGCACCGGAGGCCGAGGGGCACGGCACCGACGCGGCGATCGACGCCGTTCACCGGGACCCCCGCATGATCCGCGTCCGCGTCGTCCTCGTGAAGCTGGTCGCGTCCGCGATCACGATCGGGTCCGGCGGATCCGGCGGTCGCGAGGGACCCACCGCGCAGATCTCGGCGGGTTTCGGATCGCTTCTCGCCCGCAGGCTGGACCTGTCCCCACGGGACGGTCGAATCGCCGTGGCGATCGGCATCGGCTCCGGTATCGGCGCGATCTTCGGCGCCCCGCTCGGCGGCGCGGTGTTGTGCTGCACGATTCCCTACAAGGAAGACTTCGATTTCGAGGTGCTCGTGCCGGCGCTGGTCACGTCGATCGTGAGTTACACGGTGTTCGGTAGCTTCCTCGGATTCGGGCCGCTGTTCGGGTACGCCGCTCAGGACTACGTCTTCGACACCCCGGTCCAGCTGGTGTGGTTCGCGCTCATCGGTGTGCTCGGCGGCCTGATCGGATTGCTGTACAGCGGGACGTTCTACACGGCCGTCGATCTCACCCACCGTCTGCCCGGCAGCCGGATCGTCAAACCGGCGGTCGGCGGGCTGCTCGTCGGACTGATGGCGCTCGTGTTGCCGGAGGTGCTGGGCAGCGGTTACGGCTGGATCCAGCAGTCGATGGCCCGCGGCGACCTCACGGCCATCCCGCTGTGGGTGGTGCTGCTGTTGCCGTTCGCGAAGATCCTCGCGACGTCGCTGTCCATCGGCTCGGGGGGATCCGGCGGCATCTTCGGCCCGGGAATGGTGATCGGGGCGTTCACCGGTGCCGCGGTGTGGCGACTGCTGGAACCGATCGCCCCAGGCGTCCCCGACAATCCGGCGCCCTTCGTCATCGTCGGCATGATGGCCTGCTTCGGGAGCATCGCCCGCGCTCCTCTCGCGGTGATGCTGATGGTCGCGGAGATGACGGGAAGCGTCGGTGTGCTGGTGCCGGGAATGATCGCCGTCGGGCTCGCCTATCTCATCGTGCGCCGATCCGGGAAGACGATCTACCGGGCGCAGCTCGAGAACCGTGCGGAGGCTCGGCTCGCCCCGGGATGATCGGATCGGGGTCCGTGTGCGGAGGGCCGGGTGGATTCCGGCATGCTTGTGGCCATGACTGTTCACGTTCCTCAGTACGTCGACCTCCTCTGGCCAGCGCTTCAGGCTGCCATTGCTCTCGGTGGTTCGGCGTCCAACGAGGAGCTCGACAGCGCCGTCGTTGAGCGAGAAGGGCTTTCGTCCGACGTGCAGGGTGTGCTGCACGGTGACGGTCCGAGCACCGAGATCGAGTACCGGTTGGCGTGGGCCCGCACCTACCTCAAGGGGATGGGTCTGCTCACGAACAGCCGGCGCGGGGTGTGGAGTGTGACGGAGAAGGGCCGCGAGGTCGCCGAGAGCGAGATCCGCCCCCTGCACGCCGAGTTCTCCGCCGAGAACCGCAAGAAGAATGCCGCCCGCAAATCGGCGAAGGCCGCGTCCCGCCGCAACGACGAACCGGATGCCAACATCGCCGAGGCCGAGAACGACGCGGACTGGAAGGACCTCCTGCTCGACACGGTCCTGAAGATGTCGCCGCCCGCGTTCGAGCGGCTGACCCAGCGGTTGCTGCGGGAGGCCGGATTCTCGAGCGCGTCCGTCACCGGTCGCGGCGGTGACGGGGACATCGAGGGGCTCGGCGTGTATCAGTTGTCGTTGCTCAGTTTCCCCGTGTTCTTCCAGTGCAAGCGCTACAGCGGCAGCGTCGGGGCCGGCGCGGTGCGCGATTTCCGCGGCGCGATGGCGGGGCGCGGCGAGAAGGGCCTGCTCATCACCACCGGAACGTTCACCGGTGACGCGCGCACGGAGTCCAAGAGGGACGGCGCACCGCCGATCGACCTGATCGACGGCGACCGGCTGTGCGACCTGTTGAAGGAGCATTCACTGGGTGTCCAGACCACCACGCGCCTCGTCGAGGACGTCGAGGTCAGGTCGGATTACTTCCACTCGCTGGAGCCGAAATGATCAGCGTCGGGTCACCGCCCCGGCACCCGGACACTCTTTCCCGTTGCGGTATGGCCACGAAGCGATCACGCAGGCCCTGAAGCGGTGCCGCCACCGTCTTCCCGTGTGTAAAGAGGAAGTTAAATACACATGTCACTGACGTGAAAAGCGACCGAGGGAAGTCGATATGACGACCACATCGCCGTGGCCGTTGATGGGCCGCACGGTCCGGCCGCCGGCGGGGATGCTGGCGGACCGTCGGTTCGGGATGCTCGTCGACCAGTTCTTCGGACTCTTCCACGACGCCAGCCAGGGCGGTGGGGCGCTGGCCGTCTACCTTCACGGTGAACCGGTCGTCGACGTGTGGGCCGGGTGGGCGAGCCGCGACACGTTCTGGCAGGACGACACCGTCACCCTCACGTTCTCCACGGGCAAGGGCGTCGCGTCCACCGTTCTGCACCGTCTCGCGGGACGCGGGATCATCGACTACGAGGCGCCGGTGGCGCAGTACTGGCCCGAGTTCGCCGCCGAGGGCAAGGACGAGATCACGGTGCGTGAACTGCTTTCGCACCGCGCCGGACTGCACCGGGTTCGCGGGCTCGTGCCCGGACCGCTGAGTCTGATGGACCATTCGCTGGTCAGTGCCGCACTGGCCGCGGCGACCCCGGATCAGCGGCGGCTGAAGGTCCCCGGCTATCACGCGGTGACGTTCGGCTCGCTCGTCGCCGAACTGACGTCCCGCGCGGCCGGAAAACCCTTCACCGAGCTGGTGCGCACCGAGGTCGCCGAACCGCTCGGGGTGAAGGAGTTCTGGTACGAGGTGCCGCCGGCCGAGCGTGCCCGGATCGCGAGGACCTTCCCGCACATCAACCCGTTCGGCGTTCCGTGGGGAGCCACGTCGTTCGCGATGTCGCGGCTGCCGGGTCTGCGCAACGTCGCCGACGCCGGCATGCCCGCCGGCTTCGACGCCCTCGTCCGCAACCCCGCGATCCACGACAGCGTCATGCCGGGGTGGAACGGCGTGTTCAGCGCCCGCGCGCTGGCGCGGATGTACGGGGCGCTGGCGAACGGCGGAACCGTCGGCGGCGTGGAGTTCCTCCCGCCGGACGTCGTGGCGCAACTGAGCCAGGTGCAGACGACGGCCCGCGACTACGTCCTGGGCATACCGATGAACTGGCGGCTCGGCTACCACGCGGGGATGGTGGCACGCCGCAGGCAGCCGTCGAATACCTTCGGGCACTACGGCTTGGGTGGGTCGGGCGCATTCGCCGACGCCGACAGCGGGCTGTCGATCGCATTCGTCACCAACCGCCTCGGCAACATGCTGACTCCCATCGCCGACCTCCGCCTGCCGAAGCTCGGCTCGACGGCGCTCGCCATCGCCGAGAGGCTGTAGCCGAGCAGTTCCGGCCGCCGGCGAACCAATTCGATTTCGACGCGCCGTTTTTCGATCGTCGCGAGCCGCAGGTCTGGAGAGCGGGGGACCGGTAGCATCGTGTCCGTGACCGACGCGACCGCCCACACCAGCCGTCCCGATCGGTTGCGTGTCCTCGTCTACAGCGACGATGCGAACACCCGCCAGAAGGTTGTTCTGGCGCTGGGGACGCGTCCGCACCCCGACCTTCCGGAGTTGGAGTACGTCGAGGTGGCGACCGCGCCCGTGGTGATCCGGCAGATGGATGCTGGCGGTGTCGACCTTGCCGTTCTGGACGGGGAGGCGGTGCCCGCGGGCGGGATGGGGATCGCGAAGCAGTTGAAAGACGAGATCGACGACTGCCCCCCGATCCTGGTCCTGACCGGGCGCCCCGACGACGCCTGGCTGGCCACCTGGTCGCGGGCCGAGGCCGCGGTGCCGCATCCGCTCGACCCGATCCGGTTGTCCGAAGCGGTCATAGCGCTGCTGCGCACCCGCCTCTCAGCTTAGGCTCTCCTGACTCCGATTTCCGCCGCGTGAAGGTGCATCGAGCGCCTGTGCCGCAGGGGTTTTCCGTACTTCGAGATCGCCTGGAACTCGCACGGTCAAATCGACCGGGCTCGACGACTTCCCTTGTACGCTGTGGCATAACTCACAAGAGCGTAGCTTCGGAAACGACCGCCCGGGAATCGGGCGGACAGGCTCGGGAAGAGGGGAGCTGAGACGGCATGAATGTCTACGTGCCGATCCTCGTGCTCGGGGCGATTGCGGTCGCGTTCGCGGTCTTCTCCGTGATCGTGGCGAGGATCGTCGGTCCGAGGCGCTACAACCGTGCCAAGCTCGACGCCTACGAGTGCGGCATCGAGCCGACGCTCTCGCCTCTGGGTGCGGGCCGCATCCCGGTGAAGTACTACCTGACGGCCATGCTCTTCATCATCTTCGACATCGAGATCGTGTTCCTCTATCCGTGGGCTGTTCATTTCGATGCTCTCGGCTTCTTCGGTCTCGGGGCCATGGCCCTGTTCATCTTCAACGTCTCCGTCGCCTACGCGTACGAGTGGCGGCGTGGCGGTCTCAGTTGGGACTGATCGGTCCCGTCAGCGATCCAAAAGCTAAGTCGGAAGAGAAGAGTCGGATATGGGCATCGAGGAGAAGCTGCCGAGCGGCTTCCTGCTGACCACGGTCGAAGGGCTCGCGGGTTACGTCCGCAAGGGTTCGCTGTGGCCGGCGAGTTTCGGGCTCGCCTGCTGCGCGATCGAGATGATGGCCACCGCCGGCGGACGCTTCGACATCGCCCGTTTCGGCATGGAGGCGTTCCGGGCCTCACCGCGGCAGGCGGACCTGATGATCGTGGCAGGCCGGGTGAGCCAGAAGATGGCGCCGGTTTTGCGGCAGATCTACGACCAGATGGTCGAGCCGAAGTGGGTGCTGGCGATGGGTGTCTGCGCGTCGTCGGGCGGCATGTTCAACAACTACGCGATCGTGCAGGGCGTCGACCACATCGTGCCGGTGGACATCTATCTGCCGGGATGCCCGCCGCGGCCCGAGATGCTGCTGAACGCGATCCTCACGCTGCACGAGAAGATCCAGCAGATGCCGCTCGGCGTCCACCGGGAGGAGGTGGCGCGTGCGGCGGAGCAGGCGGCGCTGGCCGCCACCCCCACCATCCAGATGAAGGGCCTTCTTCGATGACCGGGGCGAGCGGCCGTGGTTCGAGGGAGCGAAGCGAACCGAGCGGTTGGGGCCGGGGCCGTGCGGTGGTGTCGGGGGTGCGAAGTGAGCCGAGCGGTTGGGGCCGGGGCCGTGCGGTGGTGTCGGGGGTGCGAAGTGAGCCGAGCGGTTGGGGCCGGGGCCGTGCGGTGGTGTCGGGGGTGCGAAGTGAGCCGAGCGGTTGGGGCCGGGGCCGTGCGGTGGTGTCGGGGGTGCGAAGTGAGCCGAGCGGTTGGGGCCGGGGCCGTGCGGTCTGGACCGAGGAACGAGGGAGCGTAGCGAGTGAGTGACGAGGGAAGACCGCACGACAAGGCCCCGGCACCCGCGAGCGAAGCGAGCCATGTCCCAGAACAGATCGGTGTGCGCAAGGGGCTGTTCGGGGTGCGGGGTAGTGGGGATACGTCGGGGTATGGGCGGTTGGTGCGTCCGGTGTTGTTGCCGGGGAGTACGCCGCGGCCGTATGGCGGGTATTTCGACGAGGTCGCGGATGGGCTGGGGGCGGCGTTGGCGGAGTCGGGTGTGGGTTTCGAGGTGGCGATCGAGTCGGTTGTGGTGTCTCGGGGTGAGGTGACGTTCGGTGTGCGGCGGGAGTTTTTGCCGTTGGTGGCGCGGGCGTTGCGTGATGAGCCGGATCTGCGGTTCGAGATGTGTCTGGGTGTGAATGGTGTGCATTTCCCGCAGGATGCGGGCCGGGAGTTGCGTGCGGTGTATCCGTTGTTGTCGATCACGCACAATCGTCGGATTCGTCTGGAGGTTGCGGCCCCGGATGCGGATCCGCATATCCCGTCGTTGTACGACGTGTATCCGACGAACGATTGGCACGAGCGGGAGACGTACGACTTCTTCGGGATCGTGTTCGATGGTCATCCGTCGTTGACCCGGATCGAGATGCCGGATGACTGGCCGGGTCATCCGCAGCGGAAGGACTATCCGCTCGGCGGCATTCCCGTCGAGTACAAGGGCGCGGAGATCGCGCCGCCCGACGAGCGGCGGGGGTACAACTGATGAGCGAGGACACGGTTTTCACGGTCGCCGGTCAGGACTGGGACGAGGTCGTCGATGCGGTGAAGGCGTCGTCGGGTGATGCGGGTTCGGAGGGCGCCGAGGAGCGGATCGTCGTCAATATGGGTCCGCAGCATCCGTCGACGCACGGGGTGTTGCGGCTCATCTTGGAGATCGAGGGTGAGACCGTCACGGAGGCCCGGTGCGGTATCGGTTATCTGCATACGGGGATCGAGAAGAACCTCGAGTACCGGACGTGGACGCAGGGCGTGACGTTCGTGACGCGGATGGATTACCTGTCGCCGTTCTTCAACGAGACGGCGTATTGCCTCGGTGTGGAGAAGTTGCTGGACATCACGGACCAGGTTCCGGAGCGGGCGAGCGTCATCCGGGTCATGTTGATGGAGCTCAACCGCATCTCCTCGCATCTGGTGGCGCTGGCCACGGGTGGTATGGAGTTGGGGGCAGTCACGGCGATGCTGTTCGGTTTCCGGGAACGCGAGCTGGTTCTGGACGTGTTCGAGATGATCACGGGACTGCGCATGAATCACGCGTACATCCGGCCGGGCGGTTTGTCGCAGGATCTGCCGGAGGGTGCCGTGGAGAAGGTGCGCGAGTTGCTCACGTTGATGCCGGAACGGCTGCGGGACATGGAGAATCTTCTCAACGACAACCGCATCTGGAAGGGGCGTACGCAGGGCATCGGGTATCTCGACCTCACGGGGTGCATGGCGCTCGGCATCACCGGTCCGATGCTGCGTGCGACGGGTCTGCCGCACGATCTGCGTAAGTCGCAGCCGTATTGCGGTTACGAGAATTACGAGTTCGACGTCAGCACCGATACGGGGTGTGACGCGTATGGCCGCTACCTGATCCGGGTCGACGAGATGAAGGAGTCGCTGAAGATCGTCGAGCAGTGCCTCGACAAGTTGCGGCCGGGCCCGATCATGGCGGAGGACAAGAAGATCGCGTGGCCGGCGGATCTGACGCTGGGCCCCGACGGTCTGGGCAATTCGCCCGGGCACGTCCGCGAGATCATGGATTCGTCGATGGAGTCGCTGATCCATCACTTCAAGTTGGTGACGGAGGGTTTCCGGGTGCCGCCGGGCCAGGTGTATGTGGCGGTGGAGTCGCCGCGGGGTGAGCTCGGTGTGCACATGGTGAGCGACGGCGGCACCCGCCCGTACCGGGTGCATTTCCGGGATCCGTCGTTCACGAACCTGCAGTCGGTGGCGGCCACGTGTGAGGGCGGCATGGTTGCGGATGTCATTGCGGCGGTCGCGAGCATCGATCCGGTGATGGGGGGCGTGGACCGATGACCGAGCAAGCAGCACCGAAGCAAACCCCCATCTTCATCGAGTTCGGGCCCCGGCCGGAGGAGCACGGGCTGCTGGTGCGGCCGGGTGCGCGTGAGGAGTATCCGCCGGAGGTTCGTGCGCGGCTGGACGCCGACGCCGACGTCGTCGTCGCGCGCTACCCGAATTCGCGTTCCGCGCTGCTACCGCTGCTGCATCTGGTGCAGGCGGAGGACGGGTGCATCACGCCGGCGGGGATCGAGTTCTGTGCCGGCCGGCTCGGATTGACCGGCGCGGAGGTGGCCGCGGTGGCGACCTTCTATTCGATGTACCGGCGCGACCCGACGGGCGACTACTACGTCGGAGTGTGCACCAACACGTTGTGCGCGATCATGGGCGGCGACGCGATCCTCGCCGCCCTGGAGGAGCACCTCGACCTGCCGCACGGTGGCACGTCCGCGGACGGCAAGGTCACGCTGGAGCACATCGAGTGCAATGCGGCGTGCGATTACGCCCCGGTGGTGATGGTCAACTGGGAGTTCTTCGACAACCAGACCCCGGAGTCGGCTCGCTCACTCGTCGATTCCCTGCGTTCTGGTGAACGGGTGTCGCCGAGTCGCGGCGCGACGCTGTGCACGTTCCGGGAGACCGCCCGCATTCTCGCCGGGTTCCCCGACGAGCGTCCCGGTGCGCTGGCGGAGGGCGGTACCGCGGGTGACGCCACACTGGCCGGCCTGCGCGTGGCGCACGAACGGGGCATGGCGGCGCCGGATCCTGCGGAGACGTCGCTGATCCCGGAGCCGCCGTCGCGGGACACCGAGCCGGTGGCGGCGGAATCGGCGAAGGACCAGCCGTCGCCTGCCCCGTCCGCGACGGTGCCGCCGGATCGGTCCACCTCCGAGACGGATCCGGCGGCCACCGACTCGGGTCGAAAGGGAGACTGACATGCCGCTGACCCCTGTCCTCAGCCGCTACTGGGACGAGCCCGAGTCCTGGACCCTCGACACGTACCGTCGCCACGACGGGTACGAGGCCCTGCAGAAGGCGCTGCGCATGGACCCGGACGAGGTCATCTCGACGGTCAAGGAGGCAGGACTGCGCGGTCGCGGTGGTGCCGGGTTCCCGACCGGGATGAAGTGGTCGTTCATCCCGCAGGGCGACGACAAGCCGCACTACCTCGTGGTCAACGCCGACGAGTCCGAACCGGGCACCTGCAAGGACATGCCGCTCCTGCTGGCCACGCCGCACGCGCTCGTCGAGGGCGTCATCATCGCGGCGTACGCGATCCGCGCCGGGCACGCCTTCATCTATGTGCGCGGCGAGGTGGTGCCGGTGCTGCGCCGGCTGCACGCCGCGGTCGCGGAGGCGTATGCGGCGGGCTACCTCGGCAAGAACATCCTGGGCACCGGTTTCGACCTCGAACTGGTCGTGCATGCGGGTGCAGGGGCGTACATCTGCGGGGAGGAGACGGCGCTGCTCGATTCGCTGGAGGGTCGCCGTGGTCAGCCTCGGTTGCGTCCGCCGTTCCCCGCGGTGGCCGGTCTCTACGCGTCACCGACCGTCGTCAACAACGTCGAGTCGATTGCGAGCGTCCCACCGATCATCGTGAACGGCATCGAGTGGTTCCGGTCGATGGGCAGTGAGAAGTCGCCCGGCTTCACCCTGTACTCCCTGTCCGGGCACGTGACGAAGCCCGGACAGTACGAGGCCCCGCTCGGAATCACCCTGCGGGAGTTGCTCGAGTACGCGGGTGGAGTCCGCGCAGGGCACCGATTGAAGTTCTGGACTCCGGGCGGTTCCTCGACACCGATCTTCACCGACGAGCATCTCGACGTCGCCCTCGACTACGAGGGTGTCGGCGCCGCCGGATCGATGCTGGGCACCAAGGCCTTGCAGATCTTCGACGAGACCACGTGTGTGGTGCGTGCCGTGCTCCGCTGGACCGAGTTCTATGCGCACGAGTCGTGCGGCAAGTGCACGCCCTGCCGGGAAGGCACCTATTGGCTGGTGCAGATCCTGGAGCGGCTCGAGCGAGGGGAGGGGACCGACGCCGATCTGGAGAAGCTGCTCGACATCGCCGACAACATCCTCGGCAAGTCGTTCTGCGCTCTCGGTGACGGTGCGGCCAGCCCGATCATGTCCTCCATCAAGTACTTCCGCGACGAATACCTCGCACACTTCGAGCAGGGTAGCTGCCCGTTCGACCCGCATCAGTCGACGCTCATGGCTGGAGTACACGCATGATCCGGCGCGGGGGCCGTCCGGTCTGGACCGACGAGCGAGGGAGCACAGCGAATGAGTGACGAGGGAAGGGCGGGCGTGAAAGCCCCGGCGCCCACTAACGAAGTAGGCGTCGTCATCGACGGCGTCGAGGTGAGTGTCCCCAAGGGCACGTTGGTAATTCGTGCCGCGGAGATGATCGGCATTCAGATCCCGCGGTTCTGCGATCACCCGCTGCTCGATCCGGTCGGCGCCTGCCGCCAGTGCCTCGTCGACGTGGAGGGGCAGCGCAAGCCGCTCGCCTCCTGCACCACGACTGTCACCGACGGCATGGTCGTCCACACCCAGCTCACGTCGCCCGTCGCCGACAAGGCGCAGAAGGGTGTGATGGAGTTACTGCTGATCAACCATCCCCTGGACTGCCCGGTGTGCGACAAGGGCGGCGAGTGCCCCCTGCAGAATCAAGCGATGTCGAACGGGCGCGCGGAGTCGCGTTTCGGTGAGGTCAAGCGCACGTTCCCCAAACCGATTCCGCTGTCCACGGAGGTCCTGCTGGACCGTGAGCGGTGCGTGTTGTGCGCGCGGTGTACCCGGTTCTCCCAGCAGGTCGCCGGCGACCCGTTCATCGAACTCATGGAACGGGGCGCACTGCAGCAGGTCGGGATCTACGCGAAGGAACCGTTCGAGTCGTATTTCTCCGGCAACACCGTCCAGATCTGCCCGGTGGGTGCGCTGACGGGTTCCGCGTACCGTTTCCGGGCCCGCCCGTTCGACCTGGTTTCCAGCCCCAGCGTGTGCGAGCACTGTGCGAGCGGGTGCGCCCAGCGCACCGACCACCGGCGGGGGAAGGTGCTGCGCCGGCTGGCGGGCGACGATCCGGAGGTCAACGAGGAGTGGAATTGCGACAAGGGGCGGTGGGCGTTCGCCTACGCCACCGAGCGTGACCGGATCACCGCCCCGTTGGTCCGCGGCGACGACGGCATTCTGGCACCCGCCTCCTGGTCCGAGGCCCTGGCCGTCGCGGCGCGGGGATTGGCCGCTGCGCGGGGGAACGCGGGTGTTCTCGTCGGGGGCCGGTCCACGTGGGAGGACGCGTACGCGTACGCGAAGTTCGCGCGAACAGCGCTCGGCACCAACGACATCGACTTCCGCAGTCGCGCGCACTCCGGTGAGGAGGCCGAGTTCCTGGCCGCCCGGGTGGCGGGGCAGCGACTCGCGGTCACCTACGAGGACCTCGACGTCGCGCCGGTCGTCCTTCTCGCCGCGTTCGAGCCGGAGGAGGAATCGCCGATCGTCTTCCTCCGGCTGCGCAAGGCCGCGCGCGCGAAGGCCGTTCCGGTCTACTCGATCGCCCCGTACACGTCCCGTGGGCTGGAGAAGATGTCCGGCCGGCTGCTGCGGTCCGCGCCGAATGCGGAGGCGGAGGTCCTCGACGGACTCCGCACGGGTGATCTGGACTCGGGTGTCACCGAGCTGCTGCGCCGGCCGGGTGCGGTCATCGTGGTCGGGGAGAGACTCGCCGGGGTGCCGGGGGCGCTGTCCGCGGCGATCCGGCTGGCCGACGACACCGGGGCCCGGCTGGCCTGGGTGCCGCGACGGGCCGGCGAACGAGGCGCGCTCGAGGCGGGCGCGCTGCCCGGACTGCTCCCGGGTGGCAGACCGGTGGGCGATCCGGAGGCGCGGCGGCAGGTCGCGTCCGTATGGAACGTCGCGGATCTGCCGGACACCGCAGGCCGGGATACCGCGGGCATCCTCGCCGCGGCCGAGGCGAAGACGCTCGGGGCGCTGGTGATCGGCGGTGTCGAGGCCGACGACCTCCCCGACCCGCAGGCCGTGCTGGCCGCCGTCGAGGCGGCGGGGTTCGTCGTGAGTCTGGAACTGCGCCGCAGTGCGATCAGCGAGCGCGCGGACGTGGTGTTCCCCATCGCACCGGTCATGGAGAAGCCGGGCACCTTCCTCGACTGGGAAGGGCGCACACGCGATTTCGACGCCGCCCTCCGCGCCACCGGGTCGATGCCCGATCAGCGGGTGCTCCACGCGATCGCCGGCGAAATGGGTGTCTCGCTGGGTCTTCCGGACGCCGCGACCGCACGGCGCGAACTCGAGAGGCTCGGCGCCTGGGACGGTGACTTCCCGGATCCGCCCGACCACCCGCAACCGCCGCGGCGGGAACCCGGGCCGGGGGAGGCGGCGCTCGCCACCTGGCGGATGCTCCTCGACTCGGGACGGCTGCAGGACGGGGAGCCGCACCTGGCAGGCACTGCCCGCACTCCGGTCGTTCGGATGTCCGCGGCCTCGGCGGCAGAGTCGGGTGCCGCTGACGGAGATCCGGTCACCGTCACGACGGAACGGGGCGCCGTCACGCTGCCGTTGGTGATCACCGACATGCCGGATCGAGTGGTGTGGCTGCCCCTCAACTCGCCCGGATCCGCCGTCTACCGGCAACTGGCCGCCCGGGCGGGGAGCGTCGTGAACGTCCGCCGCGCGGCCGGCACCAGCGGGATGGTCGCGGGAGGTGCGCTGTGACGATCGAGGCCGTCTACCCCGACCCTGCGCTGTTCGGCCACGACCCGTGGTGGCTGGTGCTCGGCAAGGCCCTGGCCATCTTCGTGTTCCTCGTCCTCACCCCGCTTCTGACGATCCTGGCCGAACGCAAGGTCATGGCCTGGATGCAGATGCGCGTCGGCCCGAACCGGGTGGGCCCGCGGGGCATGCTGCAGAGCCTCGCCGACGGCATCAAGCTCGCACTGAAGGAGGGGATCGTCCCGAAGGGTGTGGACAAGCCGATCTACATCCTGGCGCCGATCATCGCCGCGGTGCCTGCGTTCATGGCGTTCGCCGTGATCCCGTTCGGCCCGGCGGTGTCGATCTTCGGGCACTACACGCCATTGCAGCTGACGGACCTCCCGGTGGCCGTCCTCTACGTCCTCGCGGCCACATCGATCGGCGTCTACGGCATCGTGCTCGCCGGCTGGGCGTCCGGCTCCACGTACCCGTTGCTGGGAGGGCTGCGCTCGACGGCGCAGGTGATCTCGTACGAGATCGCGATGGCGTTGTCGTTCGCGGCCGTCTTCCTGGACGCCGGAACGATGTCCACGTCGGGCATCGTCGCCGCCCAGGAACACACCTGGTACGTCTTCCTGCTGCTGCCGTCGTTCCTCATCTACGTCACGTCGATGGTCGGCGAGACCAACCGGGCGCCCTTCGACCTGCCCGAGGCGGAAGGCGAACTGGTCGGCGGGTTCCACACCGAGTACTCCTCGCTGAGCTTCGCGATGTTCATGCTCGCCGAGTACGTGAACATGGTGACGGTCTCGGCGCTCGCCACCACACTGTTCCTCGGCGGTTGGCACGCCCCGTTCCCGCTCAGCCTGTGGGACGGCGCCAATTCCGGCTGGTGGCCGGTGCTCTGGTTCACGCTGAAGGTCTGGGGTTTCCTGTTCGTGTTCGTCTGGCTGCGGGCCACGCTGCCCCGGCTGCGGTACGACCAGTTCATGGGTCTCGGCTGGAAGATCCTGATCCCGATCTCGCTGGTGTGGGTCATGATCGTCGCCACCGTCCGGGCCTTCCGCAACGAGGGTTACGACGCCCGGTCGATCGCGCTCGTCGTCGCCGGCCTCGTCGTGGCCCTCGTCGTGGTGGTGCTCCTGTGGAAGCGCCTGCGTCCGGGCGGCGTTCGCGCACCCGAGAAGCCGGTCGAGCCGCGGGGACCTGCCGAACTGGCCCCGGAGACACTCGAACCGTTCGACCCCATGGCCGGTGGATTCCCGGTCCCGCCGATGCCGGGTCAGACGCTGCCTGCGTTCCGGCGCACGCCCGTCTCCGTCGCCGGCGCGCACTCCACCGGTCCCACCCAGGAGGACAGCGATGACTAAATTCCTCGGCCCCATAGCGGGTTTCGGCGTGACCTTCTCGACGATGTTCAAGAAATCGAACACCGAGTTCTACCCCGAGGAGAAGGTGCCGACGGCGGCCCGCTACCACGGCAGGCATCAGCTCAACCGTTACGCGGACGGGTTGGAGAAGTGCATCGGGTGCGAACTGTGTGCCTGGGCGTGCCCCGCCGACGCGATCTACGTGGAGGGCGCCGACAACACCGACGAGGAACGCTTCTCGCCCGGCGAGCGGTACGGCCAGGTGTATCAGATCAACTACCTGCGCTGCATCGGGTGCGGGCTGTGTATCGAGGCGTGCCCGACGCGGGCGCTGACCATGACCAACGAGTACGAGATGGCCGACGACAACCGGGCCGGTCTGATCTACGAGAAGGACCGGCTGCTGGCCCCGCTCGAGTCCGGCATGGTCGAGTCGCCGCACCCGATGGCCCCGGGCACCACCGCTGAGGACTACTACCGCGGCACGGTGACCGGGGGAGCGGTGGCTGCGGCGCAGGACGAGTCCGAGGTCGAGGACACGGCGGGGGACAGGCCGTGATCGAGGGAGGAGAGCCGACGTGGTGAACACGATGCCGTCCGCGGTCCAGCTGGTCGCGGAACCCTTCACCCAGACCTCGACGGGCGAGGGTGTGCAGTTCTGGGTCCTCGCGACCGTGGCCGTGATCGGCGCGCTCGGAGTAGTCAGCGCAACCAAGGCCGTGTACTCGGCTATCTTCCTCGCGACGACCATGATCATCCTGGCTGTCTTCTACATCGCCCAGGGCGCACTCTTCCTCGGCGTCGTGCAGATCGTGGTGTACACCGGCGCGGTCATGATGCTGTTCCTGTTCGTGCTCATGCTCATCGGCGTCGACTCCTCCGAATCCCTCGTGGAGAACCTCCGCGGTCAGCGGGTGGCCGCGATCGCGGCGGGACTGGGATTCGGCCTCCTGCTGATCGGCGGTATCGGGAGTGCGTCCGTCTCCGCGTTCACCGGTCTCGATCAGGCCAACGCGGGGGGCAACGTCGAGGGGCTGGCCGAACTCGTGTTCCTCCGGTACGTGTGGGCTTTCGAACTGACCGGTGCGTTGCTGATCACCGCGACCATCGGAGCGATGGTGCTCGCCCACCGGGAGCGTTTCGAGCCGCGGAAGGACCAGCGCGAGTTGTCCCAGGACCGCGTCCGCGAGGGTGCCCGTGTCACACCGCTGCCCAGTCCGGGTGTCTACGCGCGGCACAACGCCGTCGACATACCGGCGTTGCTGCCCGACGGTACGTTCTCCGAGCTGTCCGTCAGCCGGTCGCTCGAGCGGCGGCCGAGCCTGCCCGCCCGGGCGCTGGGCACCGCGGACGTCGCGACCCCCGAACCCGGTGCCACCGACGAGGGGGGTCGGCGATGAACCCCGAGAACTACCTCTACCTGTCGGCGCTGCTGTTCACGATCGGTGCGGCCGGGGTGCTGATCCGCCGCAACGCGATCATCGTGTTCATGTGCATCGAACTGATGCTCAACGCCTCGAATCTGGCGTTCGTGACGTTCGCCCGGATGCACGGCAACCTCGACGGCCAGGTCTTCGCATTCTTCACGATGGTCGTCGCGGCCGCCGAGGTCGTCGTCGGTCTGGCGATCATCATGACCATCTTCCGTTCCCGCCGTTCGGCTTCCGTCGACGACGCCAACCTCCTCAAGAACTGACGGGTCCCCGATGACGCACATCCTCGAGAAGGTGACTTTGCCCGACGACGACTCCCCGATCGGCGGTGCGGCATGAGCGGAACGCTCTCGTCGGCCGTGTGGCTGCTGCCGGTTCTGCCGCTCTTCGGAGCCGCCGTGCTCCTGCTGGCGGGCCGGCGCAGCGATGCGCGGGGTCATCTCCTCGGCTGCGCGACGGCACTGGTCTCCTTCGCGCTCGGCGTCGTCTTCTTCGTCGACATGCTGGGCCGGGACGCAGCCGAGCGGGTCGTGCACCAGACCCTGTTCAGCTGGGTGCCCGTCGGCGAACTCCAGGTGGACTTCGGTCTCCAACTCGACCAGCTGTCCGTGTGCTTCGTGCTGCTGATCACCGGAGTGGGTTCGCTGATCCACATCTATTCGGTCGGCTACATGGCGCACGACCCGGAACGACGGCGTTTCTTCGCCTACCTCAATCTGTTCCTCGCCGCGATGCTGCTGCTGGTGCTGGCCGACAACTTCCTCGGCCTGTACGTCGGCTGGGAGGGTGTCGGTCTCGCCTCGTACCTGCTCATCGGGTTCTGGCAGTACAAGCCGTCCGCGGCGGCGGCCGCGAAGAAGGCGTTCGTGGTCAACCGCGTCGGTGACATGGGTCTGGTCCTCGCGATCATGATCATGTTCTCGACTTTCGGCTCGATCGAGTTCGCCGACGTGTTCACTCGTGCCGACGCCGCCAGCGAGGGCGTGCTGACCGCGATCGGGCTCGCGCTGCTGCTCGCCGCGTGCGGCAAATCGGCGCAGGTCCCGTTGCAGTCGTGGCTCGGTGACGCCATGGAAGGCCCGACACCGGTGTCGGCGCTCATCCACGCCGCGACCATGGTCACGGCGGGTGTGTATCTGATCGTCCGGTCCAACGCGATCTTCGACCTGGCCCCGAATGCCCAGCTCGCCGTCGTGATCGTCGGCGCGGTGACCCTGCTGTTCGGCGCGATCATCGGCTGCGCGAAGGACGACATCAAGAAGGCGCTGGCGGCATCCACGATGAGCCAGATCGGGTACATGGTGCTGGCCGCCGGTCTGGGACCGGCCGGGTACGCGTTCGCGATCATGCTGCTGCTCACCCACGGCTTCTTCAAGGCAGGCCTGTTCCTCGGCGCCGGCTCGGTGATGCACGGCATGAACGACGAGGTGAACATGCGCCGCTACGGCGGTCTGCGCACCGTCATGCCGATCACGTTCGTCACGTTCGGGCTGGGATACCTGGCCATCATCGGGATTCCGCCGTTCTCCGGCTTCTTCTCCAAGGACAAGATCATCGAAGCGGCGTTCGCCGCCGAGGGCGTTCAGGGCGTCGTCCTCGGGACGGTCACGCTGCTCGGCGCGGGACTCACCGCCTTCTACATGACCAGGGTGATGCTGATGACCTTCTTCGGACAACCGCGGTGGGCTTCCGGGGCGAGCGACGCGAGCGGGGATCGTCCCGTCGCCGACCCACACGAATCGCCAGGGGTGATGACGGTGCCGATGATTCTGCTCGCGGTCGGTTCGGTCGCCGCCGGCGCCCTACTCGCCGTCGGCTCCTCCCTGCAGCACTGGCTGGAACCGGTCGTCGGCGCCCACCACGGCGAGCCCGCCCTGCCCCTGTGGGCGATCACCGCACTCACTCTGGTGGTGGTGCTCGCGGGAGTCGCGGTGGCCTACCGGCAGTACGCCCGGCAGCCGATCCCCGAGGTCGCGCCGGAGAAGGTCACCGCATTCACCGCCGCAGCCCGGAAGGACCTGTACGGCGACGCGTTCAACGAGGCGGCGCTGATGCGTCCCGGGCAGGAACTGACGCGAACACTCGTGACCGTCGACGGCAGGGGAGTCGACGGCGCCGTCAACGGGTTCGCCGCGCTCGTCGGCGGAACGTCGATGCGGGTGCGGCGTCTGCAGACCGGGTTCGTCCGGTCGTACGCGCTGTTCATGTTCGCCGGTGCGGCACTTCTGGTCGCGACGATGCTGGTGAGGCTGTGGTGAGCGGGTTCCCGTGGCTGACCGCCCTCTGGGTGCTGCCACTCGTCGGTGCCGGTGTGGTCCTGGCTCTGCCCGTCCACAAGCGCGCGCTCGCGAAATCCGTTGCCGTGGGCGTGTCCGTGGTGGTGCTGTGCCTGGCGGTCGTGCTGGCGATCCGGTTCGATCCGACCGGCGAGCAGTACCAGTTCGTGGAATCGCACGCCTGGATCCCGGCGTTCGGCACCCGGTACATCCTGGGCCTCGACGGCATCGCGCTCGTCCTGGTGCTCCTCACCGCCGTTCTGGTCCCGCTGCTGCTGCTGGCGGGGTGGAACGACGGTGACACCGCGCCCGACTACGGGCAGCGGCGGATGGCCCACACATACGTGGCACTGACGCTGATGGTCGAGGCGATGGTGATCGTGTCGTTCACCGCCCTCGACGTCCTGCTCTTCTACATCTTCTTCGAGGCCATGCTCATCCCGATGTACTTCCTGATCGGAGGATTCGGCGGGGTGGGGAGGACGTACGCCGCGGTGAAGTTCCTGCTCTACAACCTGTTCGGCGGCCTGATCATGCTGGCCGCGGTCATCGGGGTGTACGTGGTGACGGCGCGCCAGGACGTCTTCGGCGGCGGCACTTTCGACTTCCGGGTGATCGTCGCCGAAGGGCTGGACGCCGACCCCGGCGTGCTGAAAGCGCTGTTCCTCGGTTTTATGTTCGCGTTCGCGGTCAAGGCGCCGTTGTGGCCGTTCCACACGTGGCTGCCGGGCGCCGCGGTGGAAGCCACCCCGGCCAGCGCGGTGCTCATGATGGCCGTCGTCGACAAGGTCGGGACGTTCGGCATGCTGCGCTACTGCCTGCAGATGTTCCCCGAGGCGTCCGCGTACTTCGCACCCTTCGTCACGGTGCTGGCGGTGATCGGCATCATCTACGGCGCGGTGCTGGCCATCGGCCAGACCGACGTGATGCGACTGATCGCCTACACGTCGATCTCGCACTTCGGGTTCATCATTCTCGGCATCTTCGCCATGACGAGCCAGGGACAGGCCGGATCGACGCTGTACATGGTCAACCACGGCATCTCGACGGCGGCGCTGTTCCTGATCGCGGGGTTCCTGGTGTCGCGGCGCGGCACCCGCCTCATCGCCGACTACGGCGGGGTGCAGAAGGTCGCGCCGGTGATGGCAGGGACGTTCCTCGTGGCGGGCCTCGCCACGCTGTCGCTGCCCGGCCTGGCGCCGTTCATCAGCGAGTTCCTCGTCCTGGTCGGCACGTTCTCGCGCTACCAGATCGCTGCCGTGGTCGCGACTTTCGCGCTCGTCCTCGCCGCGATCTACGTGCTGTGGCTCTATCAGCGGATGATGACCGGGCCGCTGAAGGAGGGCAACGAGACCGTCCGCGATCTCGTGCGCCGTGAGATCGCGGTCGTGGCGCCGTTGATCGCCCTGCTGCTCGTCCTCGGCGTCTATCCCAAGCCCGTGCTGGACGTCATCACACCCGCGGTGAGCCATGTCCTCGTCACCGTTGGTCAGCACGATCCAGCACCCACCGTCGCCGGACAGGACCCAGAGGGAGGCACACACCGATGAGTACCTCCGAACTCGTACTCGCCCAGTCCTCGACGTTGCGCGCGCCGGACATCGAATACGGTCAGCTGGCACCGATGTTGATCGTGTTCGGCGTTGCTGTCGCCGGTGTGCTCGTCGAGGCGTTCCTGCCCCGGCGCGGCCGCTACTCGAGCCATCTCGTACTCGCGCTCGGAGGACTCACCGCCGCGTTCGTCGCCGTCGTCATGCTCGCCGGAACCCGCGACTCCACAGTCGCGGGCGCGGTGGCCGTCGACGGCCCGACGCTGTTCCTCCAGGGAACGATCCTGCTGATCTCGATCCCCGCGATCCTGCTCATCGCCGAGCGGAGCGTCGACAGCGGGGTCGCCGCCGCGACCGCGGAGGTCACGGCCGCGAGTGCAGCCGAGCCGGAAGGCGGAACCGACGCCTTCACCCCGCAGGCATTCGCCGTCCCCGGCAGCGTCGCCGAACGGGAGGCCACCAAGAACGCCCCGGGGCACACCGAGGTCTTTCCACTCACCCTGTTCGCGGTCGGCGGGATGCTCCTGTTCCCGGCGTCCAACGACCTCCTCACCATGTTCGTGGCGCTCGAGGTCCTGTCGCTGCCGCTGTATCTGCTGTGCGGGCTGGCACGGCGTCGCCGTCTCCTGTCGCAGGAGGCGGCACTCAAATACTTTCTGCTCGGGGCGTTCTCGTCGGCGTTCTTCCTGTTCGGGGTGGCCTTGCTGTACGGCTACGCCGGAACCGTCGAGTTGCCGAGGATTGCCGACGCGCTCGCCCGGGGCACCGACGACAAGACGCTGGCGCTGATCGGTACCGCGCTGCTGTCGGTGGGCCTGTTGTTCAAGATCGGCGCCGTCCCGTTCCACTCCTGGATCCCCGACGTCTATCAGGGTGCACCGACCCCGATCACCGCCTTCATGGCGGCGGCCACCAAGGTCGCGGCCGTCGGCGCGATGCTGCGCATCTTCTATGTGGCACTGCCCGACCTGCGGGCGGACTGGCGGCCCGTGATGTGGGGCGTCGCCATCCTCACCATGGTTGTCGGTGCGGTCATGGCGGTCACGCAGAACGACGTCAAGCGGATGCTCGCGTACTCGTCGGTCGCGCACGCAGGATTCATCCTCACCGGTCTGGTCGCGGCCAACCGGGCCGGTCTGTCGTCCACGATGTTCTACCTCTTGGCCTACGGATTCAGCACGCTCGGCGCGTTTGCCGTCGTCACGCTGGTGCGGGACAGTCGGGGCGAGGCGACGGACCTGTCCCGCTGGGCGGGGCTGGGCCGGCGCTCGCCCCTGGTCGGCGGGGTCTTCGCGCTGTTCCTGCTGGCGTTCGCCGGAATCCCCTTGACGAGTGGGTTCGTCAGCAAGTTCGCGGTCTTCCAGGCCGCTATCGAGGGCGGCGCCGTTCCGCTCGTTCTCGTCGGTGTCGTCAGCAGCGCGATCGCGGCGTTCTTCTACGTCCGGGTCATCGTCCTGATGTTCTTCTCGGAGCCGCAGAGCGACGCCCCGACGATCGTGGTGCCCAGCATGTTCACCGCCGCGGCCATCGCGGTCGGAGTGGTGGTGACGGTGGTGCTCGGAATCCTGCCGCAGGGGGCACTCGATCTGGCCGACCAGGCCGCGGTGTTCTTCCGCTGACTCGGGGCGCTGCCGGTTCGTCGCGGGGCGCGAGCGTCCGATGTGACGGATGTAGTCCAAGTGGCTGGCGGGACCCGTGTGAGTGTGGTGGAATGCAAACCGGACAAGATACCGACTGAGCGAGAGTGAATGTCGGAGACACGCCGGAGCGCGACCGATCGGATATGGGGGCCACAGTGCAGATTTCTCGGAGAGACCTGTTCCGGTACGCGGCAGCGGGATCCGCCGTGGCCGGGATCGCGGCGCTCACGTCCACCACGTCCTCGGTCGGCGTCGCGAAGGCGGACAGCCTCGGCATCCTGATCGACTACGCCGGTGGGGTGCCCTCGGCGGACGCCATTCTCGAGGCCGGCTATGCCGGCGCCATCCGCTACGTGTCCGACCGCCGTCCCGGCGCCGAATGGATGGAAGGCAAGCCGATGCTCGCCGACGAGGCGCAGGCGTTGCTCGACGCCGGACTGTCGGTCGTCTCGTGCTACCAGTTCGGCAAGGGGCCGACGGCCGATTGGCGCGGCGGTCTCGAGGCGGGCAAGCGGCACGCGGAGCGCGGACTCGAATTGCACCTCGCCGCAGGCGGTTCCGAGGACCGGCCCATCTACGCGTCGATCGACGACAATCCCACGCCCGCCGATTTCCTCACCATGATCGCCCCGTACCTCGCCGGGTGGGAGTCGGTGGTCGGCAAGGGCAACACCGGCATCTACGCCAACTCCGCGACGCTGGATCTGGCCGTCCTCGCCGGGCTCGGATCGTGGTACTGGCAGCACGATTGGGGCACACCCGAGGGGTACGTCCACCCGTCGGCGCACCTGCACCAGTACGAGATCGATGCGAGCAACGTCGACGGGGTCGGCATCGACCTCAACGACATCCTGAAGCCCGACTACGGGCAGTGGTGACCGGGCTAGGCCGCCGGTTGCCCGCCCATCCGGGCAAGCCACTCCCGGGCGTCGTCGGGTAGCTTGCCGGCGGCTTCCGCTGCGCGGCACCACTTCTTGGCCGCGGCGAGAAAATTCATCGGGTTGTACGCGTCTTCCTCGCGTGACCACAGGTTGTCGCCGGCGTAGTGCAGGATCGTGATGTTCGCGGCCGCGTGCTCCGAACCGTCGCCGGGATCTTCCATCGGGTTGTCGATCTCGCAGATGACCCATCCGCGGTCCTCGTCGATCACGTACCAGTTCGCCGGGAACGCGGTCATCCGGCTGCCGGGGAACGCCGACATGGTGCGCGTGACCCATGTCCGAATGGCCTCGCGTCCGTCGAAGACTCCGAAAGCGTGCTCGACGTACGTGGCGTCCTCTGTGAAGAGGTCGGCGAAGCCGTTCCAGTCTCCGCGTTCGACGCAGCGGCTGACGGTTCGCTGGTAGTGCGCGAAGGCCTCTTCGAGCTCGGCACGACTCCACGGCATGTGTGCATCCCTTCTCTCGTCCGGCACCCGAATGCGAGCGCCCCCGGAAGATGAGAACACGTTTCAGTTCGTATGTGGGACGTTTTCCGGTGGATGGGACGGCGTGAAACGCTCCTCGAGGCAACTCCGATTACCTGGTGTCACTCTTTTCACTCTGGAACCCGGAGGTCTCCCATGGAGCTGCTTCTCAATTTCGTGTACACCGTCGCCTCGGTCGTCTATACCGCGCTGTTCGTCAACGGATCCTGATGAAGATGTGCACACTACACACCTTGTGTATGGTGCACAATAATGCCTCGGGCAGAATGGCGGTAACTACTGGAGGTGTCGGTGTCCGATCGTGACGAGGTGGCGGCAGATGTCGAGAACGAATTGACATTGCTGTCGCGCTATCACGCCCATGCGCAACGGGCGGGATTCCAACTCGACCGTTCCGCCTACCTACTCCTCGGACGCCTGGAACTGGAACATCCGCTCAGCCTGAAGCAGCTCGCCGAGGCATTCCGACTCGACATCTCGACCATCAACCGGCAGATCGGCGCGTTGCTGAAGCGCGGCCTCGTCGAACGCGTCCCCGACCCGGACGGCGGAATGGCCCGCAAGGTAGAGGCCACCGCGCTGGGGCTCGAACAACTTCACGCCGACCGGGCGCTGGGCCGAAAAGGCGTCGAGCGCATCATCGCCGAGTGGAGTGACCACGACCGGGGCGAGCTGCGCCGGCTGCTGACGAAGTTCAACGGCGAGATCGAGACGTACGACGGCAAATCCTGGCCGCGCGCCGGGCGGACGTCGTGACGGACCGCGTCAGGACTGGACGTGGGCGGTCGCGTCCCGGGCGAGGTCCGGTTCCTCGGCGATGACCGTGAGGTGAGGGTGTTCCGGCGGCGAGTCGTGCCACCCCTTCCACGCCATCAGGGACCACCGCGACAGCCCCGACAGGGCAGACCCGAGGCTGGCGAACGAGGCGGTGCTCAGTGCCGAGCCTGCCGACCCGACCGATCCGATCGAGAGCACCGAGCCGACACTCCCGATGGACAGGATGGAGTAGGCGGAACCGATCGAGAGGATCGACCCCTCCGACCGAATCGACAGTATGGACCGCCGGGCGTGTCGCGATCGCAGTGAGTGGTCGGGTGCGTGATGCGTCGAGGGCATTCCTCGGTCTACCACGGTGGTGCCGTCGGCAACAGTGAAGTGGTGCAGACATGAGCGAAGGGCCCTCCGGAAGATCCGGAGGGCCCTTCGCTCGTCAGCTGTGAAGAGTTACGCGACCTGGAACATTCCGACGGTGGGGAGGAAGCTGCACGTGATCGGCGCGGCGCCTTCCTTCTGCGTGGTCAGTCCACCCGACACGACCGCGAGGACGCGGCCCGGGCCGGTGTCCGCGATCGCCGACAGGGTTGCCGGTCCGTCGGGGTTGATCTTGGCCTCGTTGGTGAGGTTCTGGGTGGCGCGCCGCTGGTTGTCCAGGTTGATCCACGTCACGGTCAGCGGATTGGGCTGTTCGGCGGCAACGGAACTGGTTCCGAGGGCGGTGAACACGAAACCGGCCTGACCTGCCTTGGGTCCGGGCGGGGGCAGCTGGGCCGGACCGGGGACCGCGAGTGCGGTGCCCACGGAGTCGGCGCCCTCTCCGATGCAGCCCTTGCCGATGGTCGGGTAGAGGAACTGCGCGATGACGGGTGCGTTCTCCTGCGGGATCTCGGGTCCGCCGCCGCCGCTGCCGTCGAGGAACGTGATGACGCGCTCGAGGGTGGACTTGAGTTCCGGCGGGATGCCGGGGGACTCGAGGAGGATGCGGGCCTGGTCCAGGATCGCGTCCTGAGGTCCTGCGGCGATGTCTTCGGTACCAGCTGCTGCGCCGATGATCGCGGGTGCGAACGATGCGAGCATCTCCACGGGGATGCCTTCGGGCACGGGCGGCGGCGTCGGCTGCGCATTCGCCTGGGCCGGCACTGCCATAGCGGCTGCTGCGGCAACAGCGAGAGCAGTGACTGCTCTGCGCATACCTCGGGTTCGAAGCACAGTCTCCCCATCCTTAGTCATAACAGCGTGGACGACAACTCAATCCACGTCTGACGGCTCGGGGGGTCACTCTATGTACAGCGCCCCCGGGTTGTACAGCTCACGAGTTCGTTCACCGATAGCTGCGGCATCCCGGTGGGAGTGTATGGCATACAGACCCCGACGGTGATCTTCCGGTGACCATAGCTTGTGGCACGTGTGGTTCGTGTGATTGGTGATGCAACTGTTACGCGCGGCTACGGACACCTCGGGGCCCGCGGAGAGCGCCGTCTACGCTGTGCGGGACCGTTTCGGGATCGGCTGAGACATCTACACACCTCACGGGGAGAGCACCACACTGTGTCCGACCATGCAGCGTCCGACGACGGAGCAGCCTCCGACGACCCGTCATCCGAGCGTTCCCCCACGTCGTCCTGGGGATCGTCCGCCCTGCACGGCTTGTTGCGGTGCGCGCCTGTGCTTCTCGTGTTGTCGGTGCTCGGGCGCATGGCGTGGACGCTGTTGAGTCCCAACGGGATGAACCTCGTCGACCTGCACGTCTACGTAGACGGTTCCGAGGCCCTCCGCGGTGGCAGTCTCTACGACTTCACCTATTCGGAAGTGACACCGGACTTTCCGCTGCCGTTCACCTACCCGCCGTTCGCCGCGCTGGTCTTCTTTCCCCTGCATTTCCTGCCGTTCCCCCTGGTCGGGGTCGGCTGGCAATTGCTCACCATCCTCGCCCTGTACGCGCTGGCGCGAATGAGCCTCGAGCTCGTGCTCGGTGACGCCGCGCGCAGCCCGCACTGGCGGGCGGTCGCGGTGCTGTGGACCACGGTGGGGGTGTGGGTGGAACCGGTGCGCACCACGCTGGACTACGGCCAGATCAACGTCTTCCTCGCGCTGCTCGTGATGACCGCGGTCCGCAGCTCCCGGTGGTGGCTGTCCGGTGCGCTCGTCGGTTTCGCCGCCGGGATCAAACTGACCCCGGCGATCACCGGCCTCTACTTCCTGATGCAGCGCCGGTGGAAGGCCGCGGTCTTCTCGGGCGTCGCGTTCGCCGCGACCGTCGGAGTCAGCTATCTCCTGATCGGCTCGGAGGCTCGGGAGTACTTCACCCACCTGCTCGGTGACGCCGATCGCATCGGGCCGGTCGGCTCGGTGTGGAATCAGTCCCTGCGCGGCGCGTTGTCGCGGCTGCTCGGGTACGACGTCGAGACGGGCGTCCTCTGGTTGCTGGCGGTGGCGGTCACGGCGGTCCTCGCCGTCCTGGCCTGGCGGGCGATCGCCCGGGACGATCGGCTCGGCACCCTCGTCATCGTCGAGTTGCTGGGGCTGCTCGTCTCACCGATCTCGTGGTCACACCACTGGGTGTGGGTCATCCCGATGCTGATCTGGCTGCTGCACGGCCCCTACGGATCGATGCTGGGCACCCGGATCCTCGCCGGATACTGGCTCGTCACCACCCTCATCGGCGTGCCGTGGGTGCTCAGCTTCTTCCAGGACTCGATCTGGCTGATCTCCCGGCCCGCGGTACTCGCGTGGCTGGGCACGGTCGACGTCGTCGGCGCATTCGGTGTCTACGCCTGGGTCGCCTACGCCGGGCGCCGCACGAAGCGTGCCGCGGCTGCCGCCACGGTCAGCCCGCCAGTGAGTCGATCTGCGCAGCAAGATCCAGATCCAGCTGCGTGAGCCCGCCGGCGGAATGCGTCGACAGTGTGTAGGTGACCTTGCGCCACCTGATGTCGATGTCCGGATGGTGGTTCGCCGCCTCCGCCGCCTCCGCGACCTTCCGGACCAGCTCCACGGCTTCGGGGAAACTCGGCGACTCGACGGTGCGGACGAGGGAATCACCCGCCCGCCGCCACCCGGGCAGTTCTGCGAGCGCGGTGTCGATCTCTCCGTCTGACAGCAACTCGGCCATACCCCATGATGGTGCGGTGCCAGTGGAACGTGCAAGGCCTGTCGACCACGCCGGAGAGGTGGTGGCGGCCGCGATCATCGTCGACGGCCGGCTGTTGCTCGCCCAGCGGACCCGGCCCCCGGAACTCGCGGGACTGTGGGAGCTGCCCGGGGGCAAGGCGGAGGCCGGGGAGACCGCCGAGGACGCGCTGCGCCGCGAACTGCGGGAAGAACTCGGGGTCGAGGTGTCGGGCGGCGACCGGATCGGTGACGACGTGCCGCTGCCCGACGGCCGGGTGCTCCGCGCGTACCGGGTCGAGCTGGTGTCGGGAACACCCGTCGCGCTCGACCACGCGGAACTGCGGTGGGTGGACGGACGGGAACTGGGGGAGATCGACCTCGTCGGCAACGACCGCGGGTGGGTGCCGGACCTGCGAGTGCACCTGAACGGGTGGGGCTGACCTCAGGCCGCGCGGGCTTTCTTGAGCCCCTTCTTCAGTTCCTTCTTGGAAGCGCCCTCGTTCTCGAGCTTCTTCATGCGCATGATGACCACCGGGCACTTGATGCAGCGCGTCTTGCTGCGGCAGCACTTCTTCTTCGGTTTGAGACCCGAGACCTTGCCGGCCTTCACCTTGCCCATACTCGGCTCGGCCTTCCTACTACGGTGAACACCGGTATCCGCCGGCTACACCCAGGTTAGCGTCCCCTCAGCTTTCGGCCCCGATCCACACGCGGGACAGGCCGAATTCGACGTGGCGCAGATCACTTTACGCTGGTCGGGCAGGCTCCGGGCAGCCGGCGATGCGCGAAGTAGCCGCTCGGGCGGGTAGTATTCACGTGGCCGCGATGCCTGCACTGGGCGATTTACCATCGCCTCGACGAGGATTCTGAATCGAGATGACAAGGCGGCCGCCAGAAAGCCGTGCGAGGGAACTTTCGCGTGGCCGAATCAACTCAGCCAGGAGAGCCACCGCGTGACCATCACCAGCTTCCGTAACGTTGCCATCGTCGCACACGTCGACCACGGCAAGACCACTCTCGTCGACGCCATGTTGCGTCAGTCGGGGGCATTCGAGGAGCGCGCCGAACTGGTCGATCGCGTCATGGACTCCGGCGACCTCGAACGCGAGAAGGGCATCACCATCCTCGCGAAGAACACCGCCGTCCACAAGCATCACGGCGACGGCAGTGTCACGGTCATCAACGTCATCGACACCCCCGGTCACGCCGACTTCGGTGGTGAGGTCGAGCGCGGCCTGTCCATGGTCGACGGTGTCGTCCTGCTCGTCGACGCGTCCGAGGGCCCGCTGCCGCAGACCCGCTTCGTGCTGCGCAAGGCGCTCGCCGCGTCGCTGCCCGTCATCCTCGTGGTCAACAAGACCGACCGTCCCGACGCCCGCATCGAAGAGGTCGTCTCCGAGAGCCACGACCTGCTGCTCGACCTGGCCTCCGACCTCGACGACGAGGCCGCCGAAGCTGCCGAGCTCGCCCTCGACCTTCCCGTTCTGTACGCCTCCGGCCGCGAGGGCAAGGCGTCCAAGGTTCAGCCCGAGAACGGTCACGCACCGGACGCCGAGAACCTCGACGCCCTGTTCGAGGTGCTCCTCAACTACGTGCCCGCGCCCAAGGGCAACGTCGACGCGCCGCTGCAGGCTCACGTCACCAACCTCGACGCGTCTGCGTTCCTCGGCCGCCTCGCGCTGGTCCGTATCCACAACGGCGAGCTGACCAAGGGCCAGACCGTCTCCTGGTGTCGCGAGGTGGACGGCGAGCCCGTCGTCACCAAGGCCAAGATCACCGAACTGCTCGCCACCAAGGGTGTCGAGCGTCAGCCCGCCGAGAAGGCCATCGCCGGCGACATCGTCGCCGTCGCCGGTTTCCCCGACATCATGATCGGCGACACCCTCGCCGACCTGGAGAACCCGGTCCCGCTGCCGCGGATCACCGTCGACCAGCCCGCCATCTCGGTGACCATCGGCACCAACACCTCGCCGCTCGTCGGCCGGGTCAGCGGACACAAGCTGACCGCCCGCATGGTGAAGTCGCGCCTCGACCAGGAACTCGTCGGCAACGTCTCGCTCAAGGTCCTCGACATCGGTCGCCCCGACGCCTGGGAGGTCCAGGGTCGTGGTGAGCTCGCGCTCGCCATCCTGGTCGAGCAGATGCGCCGCGAGGGCTTCGAGCTCACCGTCGGCAAGCCGCAGGTGGTCACCCGTCAGGTCGACGGCAAGGTGCACGAGCCCTTCGAGGAGCTCACCATCGACAGCCCCGAGGAGTACCTCGGCGCCATCACCCAGCTCCTCGCCAACCGCAAGGGCAAGATGGTGCAGATGGCCAACCACGGCGCGGGCTGGGTCCGGATGGAGTTCATCGTTCCCTCGCGCGGCCTGATCGGCTTCCGCACCGACTTCCTCACCGAGACCCGCGGCACCGGCATCGCGAACGCCGTGTTCCACGGCTACGCGCCGTGGGCCGGCGAGATCCGCGCCCGCCACACCGGCTCCCTCGTCTCGGACCGCACCGGCTCGGTCACCCCGTTCGCGATGATCCAGCTCGCCGATCGCGGAACGTTCTTCGTCGAGCCCGGCGCCGACACCTACGAGGGCATGGTCGTGGGCATCAACCCGCGCCAGGAGGACCTCGACATCAACGTCACCCGCGAGAAGAAGCTGACCAACATGCGTCAGTCCTCCGCCGACGTGATGGAGACCCTCGCCAAGCCCATCAAGCTCGAGCTCGAAGGCGCGATGGAGTTCTGCGCCGGCGACGAGTGCGTCGAGGTCACCCCGGAGGTCGTGCGCGTGCGCAAGGTGCACCTGTCGGCCACCGACCGTGCCCGTGAGCGTTCGCGCTCCAAGGCCCGCGACAAGGCGGCCCTGTAGTCGGCACGTCCGACCACATCAGACACAACCGGGCGAATGTACCTTCGGTCGATCGGCGACCGAAGGTACATTCGCTCGAGGGTTTCCGGAGCCTTCCGGTATCTCTGAGGAAAGGCGGCGCGGTGGTTGCTGGGGGTCGACTCGAGAGAGTTCGAGGAGTGCGGGGCCGAAAGCGTGGGAACGGTGTGGCAGTGACCGCGCTCCTGCTGGCAGTGTCGACGGCGATACTCACGTCGTGCACCGCGGATCCACCCCCGCCGGTCGAGAGTACCGACAGCCCCAAGCCGACGGCGTCGCCGACCGAGAAGCAGCCCGTCGTCGTGGCCATCGACGACGTGGGCAGCGGGTTCAACCCGCACCTCCTGTCGGACCAGTCGCCGGCGAATTCCGCGGTCAGCGCCCTCGTGCTGCCGAGCCCGTTCCGTCCGGTGCCCGATCCCGCCCACCCCGGCGGCAGCAACTGGATTCCCGACTCCTCGCTCGTGATCTCCGCGGACGTCACGTCGCAGGAACCGTTCACCGTCACATACCAGCTGCGGAACGAGGCGCAGTGGTCCGACGGCGCGCCCATCGCCGCCGAGGACTTCCGCTACCTGTGGCAGCAGATGATCAGTGCCCCTGGCGTGGTCGACCCCGCCGGCTACGAACTGATCGAGGACGTCAGGTCGTCCGGTGGCGGCAAGACGGTCAGCGTCGTCATGAAGGCCGCCTACCCGGCGTGGCGTGAACTCTTCACCGACCTGCTGCCGTCACATCTCATCAAGGATTCCCCCGGTGGCTTCGCGACCGGACTGTCCGAGAACATCCCGGTGTCGGGCGGGCACTTCCACATCAAGTCGATCGACCGCGGACGTGACGAGATCCTGCTCGAACGCAACGACCGGTTCTGGGACAAGCCGGCGACGCCCGACCAGATCCTGATGCGCCGCGACGGCACGCCGTCGCAGCTCGCCGACTCGATGCGCAACAACGATACGCAGGTCGTCCAGATTCACGGGGGCACAGCCACTTCCGCCCAGCTCGCAGCGATCCCCACAGTGCGAACGGGTTCGTCGTTCCAGCCGCGCGGACTCGACCTCACGCTGAACGGCCGGGTTCCCGAACTCGCGGACGTCCGGGTGCGGAAGAGTCTGCTGGAGCTTCTGGACACCGAACTGCTCGCCGTCGTCGGCGCCGGCAGCGAGGCGTCGGCGGTCCCGGCGCGCTCGCAGGTCTACGCCCCCTCCGATCCCGGTTACACCGCGACCGCACCCGCGCGGCCGAGCCGCGAGCAGGTGCTGGCGAAGCTGGCCGAGTACGGATACGTCGCCGAAACCCCCACGGACACCGTCGTTCCCGCAGGGGCGGCGCCGTCGACCCAGCTGGTCCGCGACGGCGTCCCGCTGACGCTCGTCATCGGGACACCCGAGGGTGACGACACCGCGAGCGCGGTCGCCAACACGGCCGCCGACCAGTTGCGTGGCGCCGGCGTCGACGCCACCGTGACGTCCCTGCCCGCCGAGGAGTTGTACGGGGAGTCGCTCAGCAAGGGCGACATCGGAGCGGTCGTCGGATGGTCGCGCGCCGGGTCCGACCCCGCGACGGCGTTGGCCTCCCGTCACAGCTGCCCGCCCGCTGTGGTCGCTGCGACCCAACCGAACACCGAAACCACCGGCCCCGAACGTGATTCGGTCGCGGAGGCCGAGGCCCCGTCGAACCTGTCGGGAGTCTGCGACCCCACCCTGCAGCCGTCCATCGACGCCGCGCTGCGGGGGGTCGGTGATGTGCCGCAGGCTCTCGCCGACGCCGACCGCAAACTCTGGGATCTGGCGGCGGTGCTGCCGATCATGCAGGACCGCACGCTGGTCGCGGCGGGACCCGGCGTCGACGGGGTGTCGCTGTCGGGCGCCGTGCCGGTCGGAATATTCAGTGACGCAGCGGACTGGAGCAGGATCAAGGAATGAGTGAGCGGCGACTTCTGCTGGTCCATGCCCATCCCGACGACGAGACCCTCACCACCGGCGGCACCATCGCGCGCTACGCCGCCGAGGGTGCCGACGTTCACGTCCTGACGTGCACGCTCGGCGAGGAAGGCGAGGTGATCGGCGAGGAGTGGGCGCAGCTGGTCGCCGACGCCGCCGATCAGCTCGGTGGGTTCCGGATCGGCGAACTGACGTCCGCGCTGTCGTGTCTCGGTGCGGGAAGGCCGCGGTTCCTCCTGGGGGCGGGGCATTTCCGTGATTCCGGCATGGCGGGCACGGCGTCGGCGGCAGACCCCCGCGCCTTCGTCAACGCCGACCGCGACTCCGTGACCGCCGCGATGGTGGCGGTCATCCGGGAACTGCGGCCGCACGTCGTGGTCACCTACGACCCGGACGGCGGGTACGGGCACCCCGACCACATCCAGGTGCACACGATCACCACCGCGGCCGTCGAGGCGGCGGGTTCGGCGAAGTACCCGGACTGCGGCGAACCGTGGGAGGTCGCGAAGCTGTACTGGACGGTGACCGAGGCGAGCGCGCTCGAGTCGGGAATCTGCCGTATCGGCGACATCCCCGACGGCTGGCGGCTGCCGGAGCCCGGCGAATTGCCGAGCGTCCCGGACGCCGACGTCACGACGGTGATCGACGTGCGGAGCGTGCTCGACGCGAAGAGGGAAGCGTTGTCGGCGCACGCCACCCAGGTGACGGTGGCGCCGAGCGGAACCGAGTACGCGCTCTCCAACGACATCGCGCAGCCGATTCTGGCGGAGGAACATTTCGTGCTGGTACGCGGCGCCGTCGAGGATCGAGACGCCGACGGCAGGGAACGGGACCTCTTCGGTGGCGTCGGTCACTGACCGCCGGTATCTGTGACGAGGGTTACGTATTACACTGTGGCCCACGTCACGCAGCGGCCTAGGTCGAGTCCGCGGGACACCCGTCAGGAGAGGCGATAGATGTACAACTGGGATGTTCAGAACGCCATCGTCGCGTTCGTCGATACGCTTCGGCCTTCGTGGCCGGCCCAGCACGACCTGTACTACAGCGTGCTGTACGGATTCGCCGACATGCAGAGCCATTTGCTGACCCTGCTGGGCTACCCGCCCGTCGCCTGATCCACTATTGACACATGACCGTCGGCGCCGCAGCGAAACCCGGACACCTCGATGTTCTGGGGAGGGTCACCCTCGCGCTGCTGGTGTTCGACGGTTTTCTGTGCGCCGTCCTCTCGGTGCTCTTCCTGCCCACCTACCTCGGGGCCACACCGTTCCCGATCAGCATCCTCGCCGCCGCGGTCGCCAACCTGGCGCTGGTGATCGCTGCCCGGTCGACGACCGGCCGGGTGGGGTCGGGAATGCTGCCGCTCGCGGGATGGGGATTCGGATTCCTGCTCTGCATGTTCGGCGGTCCGGGCGGCGACGTGCTCATGCTCGCCTCCGTCTGGACGCTCCTGCTCCTGATCGGTTCACTGGTCCCGGCGGCGGTCTACCTGTGGAAAGTCAGCGCGAAGGCGGCGTTCGGATCTGTTTCACCGACAGTGGGCGAGGGTACGCGGTAGCGACCAGCAGTCTGCTGAAGGAGCACCGCGATGACAGATCAGAACTTCACGACCGACGACGCCGGCATCCCGGTGTCGAGTGACGAGCACTCGCTCACGATCGGGACGGACGGGCCGATCCTGCTCCAGGATCACTATCTGATCGAGAAGATGGCCCAGTTCAACCGCGAACGCGTTGCGGAGCGCCAACCGCACGCCAAGGGGGGCGGGGCGTTCGGACGGTTCGAAGTTACCGAAGATGTCTCCGCTTACACGAAAGCCGATCTCTTCCAACCCGGCAAGAAGACGGACCTGCTGATCAGGTTCTCGTCCGTGGCCGGCGAGCGGGGCAGCCCGGACACGTGGCGCGACCCACGTGGATTCGCCGTCAAGTTCTACACCGACCAGGGCAACTACGACATGGTCGGGAACAACACACCTGTCTTCTTCATGCGCGACCCGATGAAGTTCCAGGACTTCATCCGCTCGCAGAAGCGACGGGCCGACAACAACCTCCGCGACCACGACATGCAGTGGGACTTCTGGACGTTGTCACCGGAGTCGGCGCACCAGGTCACGTGGCTGATGGGCGACCGCGGCATCCCGCGCACCTGGCGGCACATGAACGGCTACTCCAGCCACACGTACATGTGGGTGAACGCCGCCGGAGACAAGTTCTGGGTGAAGTACCACTTCAAGACCGACCAGGGCATCGAGTTCTTCACACAGCACGAGGGCGACCAGATGGCGTCCATGGACACCGATTACCACACGCGAGACCTGTGGGAGCACATCGAAGGCGGCGAGTACCCGAGCTGGACCTTGAACATGCAGATCATGCCGTTCGAGGATGCCGACGACTACCGGTTCAACCCGTTCGACCTCACCAAGGTGTGGCCGCACAGCGACTACCCGCTGATCCCCGTCGGCAGGATGACGCTCGACCGCAACCCCACGGACTACCACTGCGAGATCGAACAGGCCGCGTTCGAGCCCAGCAACCTGGTCCCCGGCATCGGCCCGAGCCCGGACAAGATGCTGATCGGCCGGCTGTTCTCCTACCCGGACGCCCACCGCTACCGGATCGGCGCCAACTACAAGGAGCTGCCCGTCAACAAGCCGCACGTGCCCGTCCGCTCGTACTCGAAGGACGGCAACATGCGGCACCACAACCCCGGGGATCCGGTCTACGTGCCGAATTCCAAGGGTGGCCCGCACGCGGACCCGTCGCAGGTGGGGGAGACCGCCACCTGGTACAGCGCCGGCGACATGGTCCGCTCGCCGTACGCGCTCCACAGGGAGGACGACGACTGGGGTCAGGCCGGGACGATGGTCCGTGAAGTGCTCGACGACGCCGCCCGGGACCGCCTGGTGGACAACATCGTCGGCCATCTGCTGAACGGTGTCAGCGAACCGGTTCTGGCGAAGGCGTTCGAGTACTGGCGCAACGTCGACAAGACCCTCGGCGATCGGATCGCCGACGGTGTCGGGAAGAAACAGTCGGAGACCGACCCCAAGGCGGGCGAACAGGCCAATGCGGCGCGGAGCAGCGCGCAGGCGAAGGCCTAACGCTCGAACGCCACCGGGTGCCGAGCCTGGTACAGCATCATCTCGCCCGCCCCGGGAATCTTCAGGGACGTGGTGAGGCCGTACCCGTCGTCGCGGATTCCGCGGGTGAACTCGGCGCCCTTGGCCTCGAGTTCCGCGACGGTCGACTCGATGTCGTCGCACATCAGGGAGATCTCGTGATGCGGCCGAGTCGACCACGGCTCACCGCCGCGATCGTCCGAGGTGGGGTGCACACCCATCTCGGACGGTCCGGTGCGGAAAATCAGCCAACCGCCGCCGGCGTCGACGTGTGACCAGCCGAGCACGTCCCGGAAGAAGTCGCGGGCCGCTTCGGCGTCGTCGGCGTAGACCAGTGTGTGCACGGCAGTGATCATGTGGGCAGCTTAGTGCGATTCGTCCGTCACACTGGGAGAATGTCGAACGACGAACTTTCCGGACTGACCATCGCCGTCACCGCCGAACGCCGGGCAGCCGAGTTCATCACGCTCCTCGAACGGCACGGGGCCGCCATCGTCCACACACCGGCCATCCACGTGCTGCCGCTCGTCGACGACTCCGACCTGCGGTCTCGCACCGCCGACATCATCGCGTCCCCGCCGGACCTCCTCGTCGTGAGCACCGCCGTCGGCTTCCGGGGATGGCTGGATGCGGCGCGGGCCTGGGACGAGGAAGACGCACTGCTCGCCGCCCTGCAGTCGGCGCGGATCATCACCCGCGGTCCCAAGGCGAAGGGCGCCGTCCGCGGCGCCGGCCTGCGCGAGGAGTGGTCGCCGGAGACGGAATCGTCCGAAGAGGTGCACGAACACCTCGTCGCCGAGGGTGTGCGCGGTCTACGCGTCGCGGTCCAGTTGCACGGCACCATCACCGAATGGGAGCCGATGACCGACCTGAGCGTCTCCCTCGCCGGTGCCGGGGCCGAGACCACGGCCGTGTCGGTGTACCGGTGGATCAGACCCGAGAACCAGCAGCCGCTGCTGACGTTGCTCGACCAGATCATCCGAGCCGAGGTCGACGCCGTCACCTTCACCAGCGCACCCGCCGTGTCGTCCCTCCTCAGCACCGCGAAGGACACCGACCGCGTCGAGGCCCTCCTGCACGCGTTCCACGGTCCGGTCGCACCCGTCTGCGTCGGCTCGGTGACGGCCTCACCCCTCACCGCCCTCGGCGTCGACACCATGCAACCCGCCCGGCCCCGGCTCGGCAGCATGGCCAAATACATCATCGAGGAACTCCCGAACCGGCGGCATGCGGGGTGAATGGCACTTTCGGCGCTTCAGATAAGGCGGATGTACCGTTCGCCCGGAACTACCGGATCAGGCCGGCGGCACTGGCGGCGTCGGACAGCACCGACTCGAGCATGGCGGGGGTGAGCCGGCCGGTGAAGGTGTTCTGCTGGCTGACGTGGTAGCAGCCGAACAAGTGCAGGGGGCGTTCGGCGCCGGGGAGTTCGACGTGCGCGCCGTGCCCGAACTTGGGCCGCGGCCGGGGGACGGCCCAGCCGGCGTCGTCGAGGACGGGGAGCAGCGACTGCCAGCCGAATCCGCCGAGCACGATCACCGACCGCAGGTGGGGTTGCAGGATGCGCAGTTCGGCGTGGAGCCAGTGGCGGCAGTTGTCGCGTTCGTCCGGGGTGGGCTTGTTCGCGGGCGGCGCGCAGTGCACCGGGGACGTGATGCGGACGCCGAACAGTTCGAGGCCGTCGCCGATGTGGGTGGCGGTCGGCTGGCTCGCGAGTCCCACAGCGTGGAGTGCGGCGTAGAGGAAGTCGCCGCTGCGGTCGCCGGTGAACATGCGCCCGGTCCGGTTCGCGCCGTGGGCGGCGGGGGCGAGACCGACGATCAGCAGCGACGCATCGGGTGGGCCGAATCCGGGAACCGGTCGACCCCAATAGGTTTCGTCACGGAACGACGCGCGCTTCTCGCGTGCGACCTTCTCCCGCCACTCGACGAGGCGGGGGCAGGCTCGGCATTCGATCAGCTGGGCGTAGAGACCGGCGATGTCGGTCAGCGCCGCGCCCACACGTCACCTCCGCCGGGTGTCACCGACTCGACGAGCGACCACGCCTGACCGGCAGGCAGATCGATCACCAGGTATTTCCCGGTGCCTGCGGGTGTGGCGGCGATGACGGTCGCCACACCCGCCCGCCGTTGGAAGAACGTCTGACGGACGGTCCACCCGATGATCCCGTCGGCCTCGAGGCTGTCCCGGGCGCGGTCGAGGGAGCCGCTGCGGGTGATCAACCACCCGGGCAGCACCGCATGGCCGAGTCCACGGTACCGATCCCACGCCAGTACCACGCCGCCGACCGCGAGCGCGACGATCGCGGCCCACGCTGCCCAGAACACGGGCCGATCGAGGATCACGAAGACCAGGGCGACGGCGAGCGCGATCTCGGCGGGGATCAGGGCCCGCGTGTAGCGCCGCCGCTGGGCGACCGGGCCGTGAGGGGTGAGCGGGACCGCAGCCTGACGGTGGTCGCCGATGACGGTGGCCATCACCCGCTCCGCTTCCGCACGCGGCGCCTGGGGGAGCAGGAGCGAGGACTCCCGCCTCTCGGCGCTGACGCCGGTCATGACGGCATCCAGTCGGGCGCCCCCGGCGAGCCGGAGGAGGAGCGGTTCCTCGAGGGTCGTCCCGCGGAGGCGGGCGCGGTCCAGGGTGGTCTGGCGGGTCTTCAGCAGCCCGTGGCTGACGTGCAGGGTGCGGCCGTTGTCGGTCAGCGTCATGTTGCCGTACGTGAGGAGGTACCGGATGCAGGCCAGGGCGCTGGCGGCGATCAGGAGGACGATGATCCCGACGACGACGGCGATGGCGATCCCGACGCGCTCGGCGGATTCGATGCCCTCGGCCACCGTCGACGAGCGGGCGATCTTCGCGCCGATTCCGTACTGGAACGCGAGACCGACGATCGCCGCGATGGTCACCACCCCGGTCACCGAGAACGGGGCGTAGCGGACCCAGGCCGGTGTCCAGTGGCCGATCTCGGTCACTGCAGGCTCCTGCGTGACCGCAGTGTGTTCGACGTCGGGTAAGGGCTGCCGGGCGAGCAGCGCGGCCCGCAGGTCGGGAACCAGCCCGGTGGAGAGGGCGTTGAGTTCGAACTTCGCCGCGTCGGGTTTGGAGCCCACCTGCTGGCCGGTGCCGATGCGCACGATCGACAGCCCGAGCAGGCGATGCAGGACCCCCGCCTCGACGTCGACGGATCGGATGCGGTTGCGTGGTACCGACAGCAGGCGTTTGCGGAACAGGCCCTGCCGCAGTTGCACGTGGACCGGACCGATGCGGTAGCTCGTCGTGAACCACCGCGAGATGCCGAACACGACGAACACGACGATGGCGACGAGACTCCACACGTGGTTGCCGCTCTGGGTGCCGATCACCAGCGAAATCAGCAACACGGGCAGAAGTTTGACGATCTCGTCGACCGGGTGGACGAGCAGCATCCGGCGGTCCAGGCGCAACCAGGGCTGTTCCTCCTCTGCGGCGACCGCGGCCTCGCCGTGCGCGATGGGGGGAGCGATTCCCGGTTCCGGTGCCGCACTCATGTGGCGTCACCGACATTGGTGCCCGCGATCTCGGTGAGCCGCGCGACGGTGCGGTCGGCGGTGTCCTGGTCGAGGGCGGAGATCTTGACGGCACCGGCCGACGACGCCGTCGTGACGGTGACGGTCGCCAGCCCCAGCATCCGGTCGATGGGTCCGCGTTCGGTGTCGACGGTCTGGATGCGGGAGATCGGCGCGATGCGTCGTTCCTGGGTGAACCAGCCGCTGCGGGTGTAGACCGCGGTGTCGCTGATTTCCCAGCGGTGCACCCGGTACCGCCAGAGCGGGACGACGGCGACGTGGAGGATCGCGAGCACGACGGTGATCGAGAGGACTGTGACGTGCACCCACACGGGCCACCAGTGGAAGACGAGGGCGACGGCTTGCACGAGGAAGAGCGGAAGCCAGAGAAGGGCGGCATTGATCGCCCACAGTTGCTTGGCCTTGGGGCTGGGCCGCCACAGCGGGTCCGCCATCGTGACGGTGGTGGGCACACTCATGCCCCTACTTTGGCCGTGCCCCGGCATTCTGTCGAGAACCGACCTATCGTGGGAGAACCCCCCGAAGTGAAAGGAGCGCAGACATGACGTCATTCGATGCGGCCGATTCTCCGGAGGTTCCCGAGGCAGACCGGCTGGAGCAAGAACTCGCCGTGGACGACGACAGTTCCGACGAGGTCGAAGAAGTGTCGTCACTGGAGGTGAACGAGGCGGACGTGGCCGAGCAGAGCCGGGCGGTTCCGGTCGACGAGGACTACCCCCGCGGGTAGCGATCCGCACGGTTCGCGGGAGTCTGGGTGGCAGTGGTCGTCGTCGATGGCGCATGATCGCTGGGTGACCCATTCAGGTGAAGAATCCGGCCGGCCCACGATGCTTCCCATGCCCGGTGTTCCGGCACCAGCTCCGTCCGGCGCGTCTGCGCAGGAAGTGGCCCCCTCCGCCTCCGCGATGCGGCGGGTGCTGCGCCGCGCGCGTGACGGCGCCACTCTGAACGTGGACGAGGCGACGACCCTGCTGCAGGCCCGCGGCGACGACCTGGCCGACCTGTGTTCGTCGGCGGCGAAGGTCCGGGACGCCGGGTTGCTGGCGGCGGGCAGACCCAAGGCTGTCACGTACTCGCGCAAGGTGTTCATTCCCCTGACGCGGTTGTGCCGGGACAAGTGCCACTACTGCACGTTCGTCACCGTGCCCGGCAAGTTGCGGGCCGAGGGGCGCGGCGCGTATCTGGAACCGGACGAGGTGCTGGAGATCGCCCGGCAGGGTGCCGAATTGGGCTGCAAGGAAGCCCTCTTCACACTGGGCGACCGTCCCGAGGATCGGTGGCCGGAGGCCAAGCAGTGGCTGGACGAGCGCGGCTACGATTCGACGCTCGACTACCTGCGTGCGATGTCGATCCGTGTCCTCGAGGAGACCGGGCTGCTGCCGCACCTGAACCCGGGTGTGATGAGCTGGGAGGAGATCTCCCGCCTCAAGCCGGTGGCCCCGTCGATGGGCATGATGCTCGAGACGACGTCTACCCGGTTGTTCACCGACAAGGGCGAGTGCCACTACGGCAGCCCCGACAAGGATCCGGCGGTGCGGTTGCGCACGCTCACCGACGCCGGACGGCTGAGTGTGCCGTTCACGACGGGCATTCTGGTGGGTATCGGCGAGACCGTCCGGGAACGGGCGGAATCGATCATGGCGATCCGCAAGTCGCACAAGGCGTTCGGGCACGTCCAGGAAGTGATCGTCCAGAACTTCCTCGCCAAGCCCGACACCGCGATGCGCGACACCCCGGACGCGGGCCTCGAGGAATTCGCCGCGACCATCGCCGTGTCCCGGTTGCTGCTCGGCCCCGGGATGCGCATCCAGTCGCCGCCCAACCTGGTGTCGAACACCGAGTGCCTGGCGCTGCTGGGTGCGGGTGTCGACGACTGGGGCGGCGTGTCGCCGCTGACCCCGGACCATGTGAACCCGGAGCGGCCGTGGCCGAACCTGGACACCCTGGCCGAGATCACGGCGGAGGCCGGGTTCGAGCTCACCGAGCGCACGGCGGCGCAGCCGCAGTTCGTGCTGGCCGGCTCGCCCTGGATCGATCCGCGGATCACCGGGCACGTGCAGGCTCTCGCGGACCCGCACACCGGGCTGGCGAAGCTCGACACCACGCCGGTCGGGTTGCCGTGGCAGGAGCCGGACGAGTCCTGGGAGTCGGCGGGCCGGGTGGATCTGAACACCGAGATCGACACCGAGGGCCGCAACACCGAGACGCGCAGCGACCTCGGCAGTGCGTTCGGGGACTGGGAGACCGTCCGCGAGCAGGTGCTGGAGTTGAGCGGCCCGGTGCGGGTGGACACGGACGTCCTCGCGGCGCTGCGCAGCGCCGAACGTGACCCGGCGGCCTGCACCGACGACGAATACCTGGCGTTGGCGACGGCCGAGGGTCCGGGGCTCGAGGCGATGGTGGCGCTGGCCGATGCGCTCCGCAAGGACGCCGTCGGCGACGAGGTGACCTATGTGGTGAACCGGAACATCAACTTCACCAACATCTGCTACACCGGGTGCCGCTTCTGCGCGTTCGCGCAGCGCAAGGGCGACGCGGACGCGTTCACGCTGTCCACCGGCGAGGTCGCGGACCGGGCCTGGGAGGCGCACGTCGCGGGCGCGACGGAGGTCTGCATGCAGGGTGGCATCGACCCGGAGCTTCCGGTCACCGGGTACGCCGATCTGGTGCGCGCGGTGAAGAAGCGGGTGCCGTCGATGCACGTGCACGCGTTCTCCCCGATGGAGATCGTCAACGGCGCCTCCCGCGGCGGGCAGAGCATCCGGGACTGGTTGACGGAACTGCGCGAGGCCGGTCTCGACACCATTCCCGGCACCGCCGCGGAGATCCTCGACGACGAGGTGCGCTGGGTGCTCACCAAGGGCAAGCTGCCCACCGCCACCTGGATCGAGGTGGTGACCACCGCGCACGAGCTGGGTCTGCGGTCGAGTTCGACGATGATGTACGGCCACGTCGACAACCCGAAGCACTGGGTCGGGCATCTGCGGGTGCTGCGCGGAATTCAGGACAAGACAGGCGGATTCACCGAGTTCGTGCCGCTGCCGTTCGTGCATCAGAGTGCGCCACTGTATCTGGCGGGCGCGTCGCGTCCCGGTCCGACCAACCGTGACAACCGGGCCGTCCACGCCCTGGCTCGGATCATGCTGCACGGGCGGATTCCGAACATCCAGACCAGCTGGGTGAAGCTGGGGGTCACCGGTACCCAGGTGATGTTGCAGGGCGGTGCCA
Source organism: Rhodococcus sp. ACPA1 (assembly GCF_002300195.1). Taxonomy (NCBI): domain Bacteria; kingdom Bacillati; phylum Actinomycetota; class Actinomycetes; order Mycobacteriales; family Nocardiaceae; genus Rhodococcus; species Rhodococcus sp. ACPA1. Next base: position 672,157 of record NZ_NSDX01000001.1, read on the forward strand.
ACGACCTCGGTGGCACGTTGATGGAGGAGACCATCTCCCGGATGGCGGGTTCGGAGCACGGATCCGAGAAGACCGTCGAGGAACTGCGGGCCATCGCCGAGGGAATCGGCCGCCCGGCACGCGAACGCACCACGACACACGCCCGACGCGAGGGAAGGACACCGGCCGCATGAGCGAGACGGACCGGCTGGGCGACGACCAGGTCGTCATCATCCTGGATCGTGCCGCACGGGGCATCAACCCCGTGCTCGATCTGGCTCTCACGGATCCGTTCGGAATCAAGAGCCGGACGTTCACCCCGACAGTGGAGGACCGGAGCGCCGCGGAGGCGCTGCTCGACGGCATCGCCTGGGTTCTCGACACCGTCCAGTTCCCGGGGACGGCGTCGTGGGAGAAGGCGAGCGACGACGAGCGGGCCCAGTGGTGGGTGACGCGGATCGGTGCCCTGAACACGATCGCGGTCGCATTCCCGGGCATCTTCGGTGTGCTGCTCAATCGGCTCCCGATCCAGGACGTGCTCGGGTTCGCGAATCAGGCCGTCGTGCTCGTCGCCGTCGCCCGGGAACACGGCGTGACGAACCGGTCCGACCAGGTGGACCTGCTGGCGTCCGTACTCTGCCGGCGTGAGACGGATGCGCCCGCGGTGCTCGCCGACACGGCGCGATCCGATTCCGCGGACAGCGAGTCGGTGTGGCTCCCGTTCGCGCTGATCGGAGCGCTGTGGCGCACCGCCCGCACGGTGCGCGCGCTCAGTGACGAACTCGACAAGCGTCCTGGGCCGGGCTCGACCTACTCTCTGCTGGGCAACATCCCGGTGGTCGGTGTGGTGGCCGGGTATCTCGGCGAACGGGGCGCGCTGGTGAGAGCCGCGAAACAGGGCGAGCAGTGGATCGCGTCCCGGGCGCCGCTGCCCGCGGCGGTACGCCGGGTCAGGTAACCCTCACCGCAGAGAGGTCCGCCGGGCAGGCGATAATAGTTTCTTCCGCGGGGTACAAGCGGCCCGTACCTCGTGCTTACTCGTGTCAGAAAGGCAGGGAGAGCGGCAGTGCCCTACACGATTGCTGAACCGTGCGTGGATGTGTTGGACAAGGCGTGTATCGAGGAATGCCCTGTCGACTGCATCTACGAGGGCGGACGGATGCTCTACATCCATCCGGACGAATGCGTGGACTGCGGCGCCTGTGAACCCGTCTGCCCCGTCGAGGCCATCTTCTACGAAGACGACGTCCCGGAGCAGTGGAACGGCTACATCGCCGCGAACGTCGACTTCTTCGACGACCTCGGTTCCCCCGGTGGCGCGGCGAAGCTGGGCAAGGTCGACTACGACCCGCCTTTCGTCAAGGCTCTGCCCCCCATGGGCGAGGACTAGATGTGCCTCGTATCCCGGTAGCACAAGCACTTCCCGACTTTCCGTGGGACTCGCTCGAGTCGGCGAAGGCGAAAGCCTTCGCCCACCCGGGTGGCATCGTCAACCTGTCGGTGGGGACCCCGGTCGATCCGGTCGCCCCCATCATCCAGGACGCGCTGACCGCGGTCGCCGCGGTTCCGGGATATCCGACGACGCACGGCACCGAGGAACTGCGGAACGCCGCGGTGGAGGCGCTGCGTCGCCGCTACGGAATCACCGGCATCGATCCGGCAGCGGTGCTGCCCGCGATCGGCACGAAGGAGCTCATCGCCTGGCTGCCACGCCTTCTCGGGCTCGGCGCCGACGACCTCGTCGTCATTCCCGAGCTGGCGTACCCGACCTACGAGGTCGGCGCGCTCCTCGCGGGTGCGCGGGTGATCCGGGCCGACGGTCTCAACCGGCTCGGCCCGGAGGGCGCGTCGCTGATCTTCGTGAACTCGCCGTCCAACCCCACCGGCAAGGTGCTCGGGCTCGAGCATCTGCGCAAGGTGGTCGACTGGGCGCGGCGCCGCGGCGCGATCGTGGCGTCCGACGAGTGCTACCTGGGATTGAGCTGGGAAGGCGAAGCCCTCTCGATCCTCGACGAGCGGGCGAACGACGGCGATCTCACCGGGCTCCTCGCGGTGCACTCACTGTCGAAGACCTCCAACCTCGCGAGTTACCGCGCGGGGTTCGTCACCGGTGACCCGGCGTTGGTGGCCGAACTTCTCGAGGTCCGCAAGCACGCGGGCATGATGGTGCCGTTGCCGATCCAGTCGGCGATGACCGCCGCGCTCAGCGACGATGACCACGAAAACGAGCAGCGTGAGCGGTACCGCCGTCGCCGCGAGATCCTTCTCGCAGCGGTGCTCGGCGCCGGATTCACCGTCGACAACTCCGAAGCCGGGCTGTACCTGTGGGCGACCCGCGGCGAAGCCTGCCGGGACACCGTCGAGTGGTTCGCCGAGCGTGGCATTCTCGTGGCACCCGGGGAGTTCTACGGTCCCGGCGGCGGCACCCACGTGCGCATCGCCCTCACCGCCAGCGACGAACGAATCGCGGCCGCGGCCGAACGACTGGTCTGACCCGAGTCGGCCCGAACTGAGCGGTCACGGTGAAAGTATGGGGCCGTGACCCTCGACGACGTCGCCGAAAAACTGTACGGCCTCGACCCCGGTGAGTTCGTCGAGGCCCGCACCGCGCAGGTGACCGCGGCAAGGGAGAACAAGGACCGCGCCCTGGCGACCGAGATCGGGAAGCTGCGGAAGCCGACGGTCGTCGGCTGGCTCGTCAACCTGCTCGCCCGCGAGCTACCCGACGAGGTCGGTGCGCTCCTCACCCTCGGTGACGCCCTCCGCGACGCGCAGCGACACCTGTCCGGCCCGGACCTTCGGCGGCTGAACACGCAACGGCAGCACGTGGTGCGCGCGTTGGCGCGCAAGGCCGGTGAACTCGCCGCCGAGCGGGGCCGGACGGTCGGGGAGGACGCACTGCGGGATGTGGGGCAGACGCTGCACGCCGCTCTCGCCGACGCCGAAACCGCCGAGCAGGTGCGGCGCGGCCGGGTGGTGACGGCGGCGAGCTACAGCGGATTCGGTCCGGCCGGACTCACCGTCGTCCAGGGAAAAGCCGCGACGAAGACCCCGAAGTCCGAACCCGCCACCACGCCCTCGGCCGAGAAGTCGGGGAGGAAGTCGAAGAAGAAGTCGGTGGAGCGCGACCACGACGCCGAACGGGCGGCGGCGGAGGCGGAACTGGCGGACGCCACGTCGAAGGCGGACGAGGTCCGCGGCGCGCTGGACGACGCGAACGCGGAGCTGGAGCAGGCGCGGTCGACGCTGACGGAGATCGACCACCGGATCGAGGAACTGCGCGCCGAACTCGAACACACCGAGCAGGAGCGGCAGTTCACCCGGAACGCGGAGAAGGCGTCGGCGGAGGCGGTGCACCGGGGGGAGCGAGATCTCGACGCGGCGGAGCGGCGGGTCGAGGACGCCCGGCGCGCAGTCGACGATCTCGGCTGAGGACGTCCCGGCTCCTTGACCTCGAGCGCCGTTCAGGTTCTAGCCTGGCGTCATGTCCTTCACTCAGCAGGAACTCGACTATCTGGCGTCACAACGACTGGGCCGGCTCGCGACGGTCCAGCCGAATGGAACCTTGCAGGTCAGTCCTGTCGGCTTTCACTACAACGCCGCCACGTCCACGATCGACATCCAGGGCTACAACATGGCGGCGAGCCGCAAGTTCCGCAACGTCGCCGACAACGGGAAGGTGGCGTTCGTCGTGGACGACGTGCCGTCCGTCGACCCGTGGCGGGTCCGCTGCGTCGAAATCCGCGGGCGCGCCGAGGCACTCGACGCCGAGGCGGCCCAGGCGAACGATCTCGGCGGACCGACCATTCATATCCACCCCGAACGGATCATCAGTTTCGGACTCGGCGCCACCGACCAGGACGTCCATCAACTCGTGTCGAACGCACGCGACGTGTAAGGCGAACTACGCGACGTCCGGGCGGTAGCCGGCTGCGAGGACGGCGACGGTGGACGGCGGTGTCAGGACGGTGGCGGTGCCGGTCGGCCGGTTCGCCGGAGTCCCGTATCCCTCGGCCGACCACGGGACGACGGTGTCGTCGCGCACGACCGCGGGTCCGCCGTCGAACAGCGCGAAGGCGCCGTCGGGCAACGACGACCACGCGGCCTCGTGAGTGCGCTGGTGGGAACCGACCAGCCGTTCCCCGTGCAGCCGGGCGTCCATCTCGTCCGCGCCGGGCAGCCCGCCCCCGTGTGCCGACTGCCAGGCGACGCGAAAGTCGTTGTACCGCTCGCGTCGGCACAGGGCGCACGGCCGGTGGCCGGCGGCGAGGGCGACCGCCTCGTCGTGGAAGAACAGGACCGTGTAATGGCCCTCGCTCCACTGGGCGACGGTGCGGGCCGGGTAGTCGGTGACGCAGATGATCCACCGCTTGCCGGAATGGTTGCGCACAACGCTGTGCCCGCGGTGCAGGCAGCCCCGGTTCCCCATGAACCGGCCACGGAGTGGAATCGCGACGATCTCGGATCGGGGTGACACGCGATTCCGTTCGGCCATGTGCCGATGGTAGCCAGCCGACCCGCGCGTCAAAACCGGATGAGTACCCCCGTCCGGCGCTAACCTGGGCTCAAGGGTTCCGCTCGGACGGGTCTCCCCGTCCGCCCGCGGTCCCGGTCACAGTTCCTCACGATCTGAGGGCAGGAGGCAGGCAGCATGGACGCCATCACCCAGGTTCCGGTGCCCACCAACGAGCCGGTCCACACGTACGCGCCGGGCAGTCCCGAACGTTCTCGAGTGCAATCGGCACTCACCGACATCGCCACCAATCCCGTCGACATCCCGCACGTGATCGGCGGCAGACACCGGCACGGCAACGGCGAGCGCGTCGACGTCGTGCAACCCCATCGGCACGCCGCCGTGCTCGGCACGCTGCGCAGCGCCACCCACGACGACGCGTCGGCGGCGGTCGAGGCGGCCACGGCCGCGGCACCGCACTGGCGGGCCCTCTCGTTCGACGACCGCGCCGCGGTCATCCTGCGCGCCGCCGACCTGCTGTCCGGGCCGTGGCGCGAGACGCTCGCCGCGGCGACGATGCTCGGCCAGTCGAAGTCGGTTCAGCAGGCGGAGATCGACGCGCCGTGCGAGCTGATCGACTTCTGGCGCTTCAACGTTCACTTCGCACGCCAGATCCTCGCCGACCAGCCGATCTCGTCACCGGGTGTGTGGAACCGGCTCGAATACCGTCCGCTCGAGGGGTTCGTCTACGCCATCACGCCGTTCAACTTCAGCGCGATCGCGGGGAACCTGCCGACCGCGCCCGCGTTGATGGGCAACACCGTGATCTGGAAGCCGTCGTCGACGCAGACCGTCGCCGCGTACTGGACCATCAAACTGCTCGAGGCGGCGGGAATGCCACCCGGCGTGATCAATCTGCTCACCGGCAGTGGGCAGGCGGTCTCGGAGGTGCTGCTGAGCGATCCCCACCTCGCGGGTATCCACTTCACCGGGTCGACCCGGACGTTCCAGCATCTGTGGAGCGAGGTGGGCGCGAACATCGGGAAGTACGCCGGCTACCCCCGGCTGGTGGGGGAGACCGGCGGGAAGGACTTCGTGGTCGCGCATGCGTCGGCCGACGAGGACGTGTTGCGGACGGCGCTGATCCGCGGTGCGTTCGAATACCAGGGCCAGAAGTGTTCGGCCGCTTCCCGTGCGTACGTCCCGAAGTCGCTGTGGCGGCGGATGCGTGACACGTTCACCGCGGAAGTCGACGCCCTCACCTACGGTGACGTGACGGATCTGGAGAATTTCGGTGGCGCCCTCATCGACCGGCGTGCGTACGACAAGAACGTCGCGGCCATCGAACGTGCCCGCAGCGCTGCCGGCCTCGAGATCGCCGTCGGCGGCAAGTACGACGACAGCGTCGGCTACTTCGTCCGCCCCACCGTGCTCCTCGCGGACGACCCGGCCGATGAGGCGATGACCACCGAGTACTTCGGTCCGATCCTGACGGTGCACGTGTACGACGACTCGGCGCCGAACTCGTTCGCCGACGTGCTCGCGAAGGTCGACTCGGCGGCCCCGTACGCGCTGACCGGTGCGGTGATCGCCGACGACCGCCAGGCCGTCGAGCAGGCAACGTCTGCTCTCCGGTTCACCGCCGGAAACTTCTACGTCAACGACAAGCCGACCGGTGCCGTCGTCGGGCAGCAACCGTTCGGGGGCGCCCGCGCCTCGGGCACGAACGACAAGGCGGGGTCCAAGCTCAACCTGCTGCGGTGGGTGTCGGCCCGCACGATCAAGGAGACGTTCGTCCCGGCCACCGATTACCGTTATCCGCACATGGGGTCGGAATGAAAGCGCCCACGGTTCTGGCGAATCCGTTGCGCCCGGCGATCCTCGCGGCGGCCCGGTCGTCCCGTGTCAAACGGGCGGTCACGGGTGCCCCCGTCACGCGGAAACTCGTCGACCGCTTCATCGCCGGGGAGAGCCGGGAAGCGGTGCTGTCGTCGGTCCGGGAGATCCTCGATTCGGGCCGGTCGGTGTCGATCGACTTCCTCGGTGAGGACACGCGAGACGCGGCAGGAGCCCAGGCGACGGTCGACGAATATCTGGCGCTCGTCGCCGATCTCGGGGCGCTACCGGAAGCAGCGGAAGGGACTTCGGGTGTTCGCCGGCTCGAGGTGTCGGTGAAACTGTCGGCGCTCGGGCAGGCGCTCGCCGGCGACGGCCGCAGGATCGCCACCGACAACGCCCGCACGATCTGTGCCGCCGCGGAGGCGGCCGGGGTGTGGGTGACCGTGGACGCCGAAGACCACACGACCACCGATTCGACGCTGGCGATCGTGCGCGAACTCCGCAACGACTACCCCTGGCTCGGTGCGGTGGTGCAGTCGTACCTGCGACGCACCGAGGACGACTGCCGTGCCCTCGCCGGACAAGGTTCGAGGGTCCGGCTCTGCAAGGGGGCGTACCGGGAACCCGAGTCCGTGGCCTTCCAGGACCGCGCCGCCGTGGACGCGTCGTATCAGCGCTGCCTCGGGATCCTCATGGACGGATCCGGGTACCCGATGGTGGCCTCGCACGATCCCGCCGTCATCGACGCCGTCGCCCCGCTGGTCGGGCGCACCGGCCGCGCCGCGGACGCCTACGAGCACCAGATGCTGTTCGGGATCCGGGACGTCGAACAACGTCGGCTCGCCAACGAGGACAAGCAGGTTCGGGTGTACGTGCCGTACGGCAGTCAGTGGTACGCGTACTTCATGCGGCGGCTGGCCGAGCGTCCCTCGAACCTGCGGTTCTTCCTGCGCTCGGTGGTCACGCGGGACTGAACGACGCGGGCCGCCGATCGGCTGCGGCGGGGAATCGCCGTTGTAAGGTTTCGCGGTGACGACTTCGGGCGGGGGATGGACCGGTGCGGTCCTCTACGCCGTCGTCATCGTGCTTGCCACGGTGCTCGCTTCGACCCGCATCGGCGAGGTCCGGCTCACTCGTCCGCCGCGCACCGCGGTGGTGCTGTGGTTGCTGATCGCCGTGCCGTCGCTGCTGCAGATCGTCGTCCCCGCAGTCCTCGACGCCCTCGAGCGTGACCCCACCCAGATCCGGGACCACCAGTGGTGGCGGATCGTCACCTCGGTTGCGGTGCAGGACGGGGGACTGGCCGGAACCGTGGTGAATCTGCTCGTTCTCGCCTGGGTGGCCCCGCCCGCGGTCCGGGTCTGGGGTGGAGCGCGGGCCGTTCTGTTGTTCGTGGCGAGCCAGATCATCTTCGGCCTGTTCACCGCGTTCCTGTTCCCGTCGCCCGGCGCGGGCAACTCGGGTGCCACGCTCGCGCTGGCCGCGTCCCTCGCCGGCCTGGTGGTGATGCAGTCCAAGGAGTGGCGGGCACTCGCCGCAAGCGGCGGCATCGTCGTCGCCGGTGTCCTGCTGGTGGTCGTCGACGACGCCCACGGACTGGCTGTTCTGACCGGGGCGCTGCTGGGCGCGGCGCTGGCCACCGTCAGTCCGCCACCGGGAGACCCACCGGACCGCGCCCGGGCCCTGTGAGAAGCTGACCGTGTGCTGCTGCGATCTCTGAATCCTCTGGCCGTCGCCCAGGGCGACGACATTCCCGACGCCATCCGGATCGGCGACACCACCCTGTCGCGCGGCGACGTGCTCGGTGCGGCGACGTCCGTGGCCGAACGTGTGGCACGCGCGGATCGGGTCGCGATCCTCGCCACCCCCACCGTCACCACCGTCCTCGCCGTCGTGGGCTGCCTCATCGCCGGCGTGACCGCGGTGCCGGTGCCGCCCGATTCCGGTCCCGCCGAACTCGAGCACATCCTGCGCGATTCCGGCGCGCAGGCGTGGCTGGGTGAGGCGCCCGCGGACGCGGCGGGCCTGCCCGTCGTTCCGGTCCGCGTCCACGCCCGGTCGTGGCACAGCTACCCGGAACCGCCCGAGTCGGGCATCGCGTTCGTGCTCTACACCTCCGGCACCACGGGACCGCCCAAGGGAGTCCTGATCAGCAGGAAGGCCATCGCCGCCGGTCTCGACGCCCTCGCGGACGCCTGGCAGTGGACCCGCAACGACACACTGGTACAGGGACTTCCACTGTTCCACGTCCACGGTCTCATCCTCGGTGTGCTGGGACCGTTGCGTATCGGCAGCCGTCTCGTCCACACGGTCAAGCCCACCCCGGCCGCCTACGCCGCGGCACGGGGGACGATGTACTTCGGTGTTCCCACGGTGTGGAGTCGCATCGCCGACGACCCCGAGTCGGCGCGCGCGCTGTCGGGTGCCCGACTGCTGGTGTCGGGCAGCGCCCCTTTGCCCGTGCCGGTGTTCGAGAAGCTGCACGAGCTGACCGGGCTCGCACCCATCGAGCGGTACGGCATGAGCGAGACGATGCTCACGCTCAGCACCCGGGCCGACGGCGAGCGTCGCCCGGGGTGGGTCGGTGTGCCGGTCCGCGGCGTCGAGACCCGGCTGCGCGACGAGCGCGGCGGCGACGTCCCCCACGACGGCGAATCCATCGGCGGTCTGCAGGTGCGCGGCCCGATGTTCTTCGACGGCTACCTGGGCCGGCCCGACGCGACGGCCGAATCGTTCACGGACGACGGCTTCTTCAAGACCGGCGACGTCGCCGTCATCGACCCGGAGGGGTTCCACCGCATCGTCGGCCGCGAATCCACGGACCTCATCAAGTCGGGCGGATTCCGGGTCGGGGCAGGGGAGGTGGAGACCTCCCTCCTCGGCCACCCGAGTGTGCGGGAAGCCGCGGTGGTCGGCCTTCCCGACCCGGACCTCGGTCAGCGGCTCGTGGCGTTCGTGGTGGGGGACGACGTGTCGGAATCCGAGCTGATCGAGCACGTGGCCACGGAACTGTCGGTGCACAAGCGGCCCCGCGAGATCCGTGTGGTCGAGTCGCTTCCACGGAACGCGATGGGCAAGGTGCAGAAAAAGCAGCTGTTCTGAAATCGGTATGGTGGCGGGCGATACCGGCCCAACACGGATTGGCAGGCGCACAGTGAGTGTCGAGAGCATCGTTCAGAGCACCCGAATCGTCCTCGCCTCACGGCCGGACGGCGCGCCCACCGCCGACAACTTCCGGCTCGAGGCGGTGAACCTCCCCGAACCCGCCGACGGTCAGGTGCTGGTCCGCGTCATCTACCTGTCCCTCGACCCGTACATGCGCGGCCGGATGAGTGCCGCCGAGTCCTACGCCGACCCGGTCGAGATCGACGAGGTCATGGTCGGTGGCACCGTCGGGCAGGTGGTCGATTCCCGGCACCCGGATTTCGCAACCGGTGACTACGTTCTCGGGTATGCGGGCTGGCAGTCGCACGCCGTGGTCGACGGCAACCAGCTCCGCACGCTCGACCGCGACGCCGCGCCGCTGTCGACCGCCGTCGGAGTTCTCGGCATGCCGGGCTTCACCGCGTACTCCGGCCTGTTGAAGATCGGGCAACCGAAGGCGGGCGAGACGGTGGTCGTCGCGGCGGCCAGTGGTCCGGTCGGGTCGGCGGTGGGGCAGATCGCGAAACTGAAGGGCGCCCGGGCCGTCGGGATCGCGGGCGGACCGGAGAAGTGTGCCTACCTGCTGGACGAACTCGGATTCGCCGCCGCTGTCGACCACCGGTCCCCGAACTTCGCCGAGGAACTGCGCGCCGCGTGTCCCGACGGCATCGACGTGTACTTCGAGAACGTCGGCGGTGCGGTGGCCGCGGCAGTGCTGCCGCTGCTCAACCTGTATGCGCGAGTGCCCGTGTGCGGCCTGATCGCGCAGTACAACGACACGGAGGCCCCCGAGGGGCCGGATCGGCTGCCGGGGTTCTTCACCCGGGTGCTGGTCAAGAGTCTCACGATCCGCGGATTCATCCAGCGCGAGTTCGTCTCCGAGATGTACGCGGACTTCCAGCGTGATGTGTCCGGGTGGATCCGGGAGGGGCGATTCGCTTACCGCGAGGACATCGTCGACGGGCTCGAGAATGCGCCTGCGGCGTTCATCGGCCTCCTCCGCGGCAGCAACTTCGGCAAGATTGTGGTCCGGGTCGCCGAGGAGACCTGACAGACCCTCGTCTGTGGCACCTCACACCCGCGGGGAGGCCGGGAGGGCCCCGCTCCGCCCGGAGCCGATACTCGATCGGCGGTCGAAGCGCCGACGGACACGGGTCCGGACGACGGCCGTCCACGTGGGATCACCCGTATTCGCCCTGGACAGGGCGCTGTCGTGATACAACGGTGACAGAAGCGAACCCTCGTTATGTTTTCGTGATGTCGATGGTGCGGGAGTTCGGTGTCATCCACATATGGGAGTGATCAGATCTATGACGAATCATAGTTCGGGGCCGGGTTCGCAGATCCTCGTCGACGGCAGGCCCGCCTCGGCCCCGCTGCGCGACACGCTGACCGTCGCGCAGAAACTGGTCCGGCATTTCGCCGACAACGTGACCCCGTGCGGTTCGCTTCCCGGCGAACAACTGCAGAGCGACGTCATGGATTTCACGATCGTCTGCCTCGGCCTCGGTATCCAGATGCTCGACGAGGGCATCAGCCCGACGGACGAGGACCTCGCAGAGGTACGCAACAGTTCCGCGCGCTGGGCCCGCGAGGGATTCCCGTTGAAGCTCGTACTCCGCATCCTCCACGAAGGTATCCAGGAGGCCGGCGACCTCGTCGCCTCGAACGCCCGCGAGGAAGACCTGCCCGAACTCCTGGTCATCCAGAAGGTGATGTTCAGCCTGCTCGAGTGCGTGACCGTCGCCGCCACGACCAGTTACGTGGAGGAACTCGAAGCCGTCAACAGCGAACGTGACGGTGCCGCGGTCAATCTCGTCACGGCGCTGCTCAGCGGCAGAAAGGCGGCGACCGCCGCGCGGCACGCAGGCGTGGAGTTGGCCGACGAGTACGTGGTGCTGGGGCTGTCGATTCCGTCGCATCCCACGGAGGCCGTGACCCACCGGCGCAAAACCGTCGTCGCCCGGCAGAAGCTCCGCCGGTTGCAGATCGAGCTCGCGGACGCCGCGGGTGGTGCCGCCCTCTGTTCGCTGAGCCCGGACGGTGGAACGCTGTTGCTGCCCGGCTCACCCGAGCGGGCCTGGATGGTGTCCCTGCTCGACCGCATCGGAGCGGCCGCCGGAGTTCCGCTCACCGCCACGGCAACCCGGGTTCGCACTGCCGGTATCCCCGCGGCGGCGGACCAGGTCCACGAACTCCTCGACCTCGCCCATCAGCTGGCGCTGGAACCGGGCCTCTACGAGATGGACGATCTGGCGCTCGAATACCAGCTCACCCGGCCCGGACCGGGCAGAACCCACCTGGCGCGGCTCCTCGAGCCGTTGCAGGGCTCACCCGAACTGATCGAGACGCTCGAGGTGCACATCGGCCACGATCTCAATCGGCAGCGCACCGCGAAGCAGATGCACCTTCACACCAATACGGTGGATTACCGGCTCAAGAGGGTGGCGCAGCTGACGGGCTGCGATCCGACCCGCCCGTCCGGGCTGCGGCAGATCCAGGCCGCGCTCGTCGCCCGCCGGCTCGAGGTCGCGCAACCCGAGCGCTGACTCGCTGGTCGCCCGGAGGCCGGGGTTGATACCGCCCCGTCACTAGCGCAGCGTCGTACGCTGCACCGTTCGCTACGATGTGGGGCGGATCATATTCGGTCCGGGTGTGTCGGTGGTCGTCTCGTGACCGAAATGTTAGGGAGGCAGGCGATGGCCGGAGGGCGTCATTCGAGCGCGGGGCAGGAGCGCGACGGTCGCTCGCCCGGGTTCTACGCGGTGTGCGCCGCCGTCGTGATCGGACTCGTGGCCTCCGTTGTCGTCGTCGTTCAGGCGGTGCGCTCCTGGGCCGACGACTGCGATCAGGTCACCGACTACACCCTCGCCGCCGACCCGAGCATCGTGCCCGCTCTGAGCAGCATTCTCGGCGAAGCGAAAGACACCGACCTGGGCTGCGCGAACGTCGCCGTCAGCGGCGCGACGTCCGGCGACATCGCGGGACGGCTCGGCAAGGGAACCGACGCCCCGGATCTCTGGATCCCCGACACCGGCGCCTGGGTGGGCAAGGCGGCACTCACCGCAGCCGGTCCCGTCGAGGTGATGACGGGTTCGATCGCATCGTCACCCGTCGTCCTGGCGTCCCGCGAGGCGGACGCCCCCACGTCGCCGACGTGGCTCGCCGCGCTCCAGATCAAGGACATCCAGCTGGGCAACCCCCTCGTGACCGGCGTCGCGCAGGCTCCGATCAACGCGGCACTCGCCGAGGGCCAGGCCGATCCCGTGTCCGCGGGGACGGTGCGGGCGGCGCTGGTCCCGCTCGCGCAGGAGGAGAGTGCACGCACCGTGGACGAGCCCGTCGGCGAGGAGATGCTGCAGGGCGTCGTCGACAACGGTGGAGTCGCCGTGGCCACCGAACAGTCCGTGCTCGACTTCTCCGACGGTGACGGCGCCCGCACGCTCACCGCGACGGTGCCCCCGACGGGCAGCAACTTCATGAACTTTCCGCTCGTCGTCACGTCGCCGGCCCCCGACCGGCACTACAAGGCCACCCAGGTGGCACGTGCCGTCGCCGCTGTTCTCGGTGGCGACGAGGCCCGCGCGGTACTCGCGGAGAACGGATTCCGCGGACCCGACGGGAGTCCACTGGCCGACGGCCGCGGTGTCGGCAGGGTCACCAAGCTCGCGCTCGAGGACGAGTCGGCACTACAGGACGCCCTCGGCGGGTGGGCGTTGATGGCGTTACCCATTCGCACGCTCGTCGCGATCGACGTGTCGGGGTCGATGGAGACCTCCGCAGGCAACCGGTCGCGCATGGATCTCACGGTCGATGCCGCACTCGCCGGCAATGCGATGTTCCCGGACAGCGTGTCGGCAGGCCTGTGGGCGTTCTCGCAGGGGCTGGGCGGGGGACCGCAGGACTACAAGGAGATGGTCCCGATCCGGCGCTACGACACGGTGGTCGACGGTGTCACGCAACGCCAGTTGATGGCGCAGCAGGCGACGAAGGTCGAAGGGCTCATCGGCGGTGGCACCGGGCTGTACGACACGACGCTCGCCGCGTTCCGGACGGTGCAGGAGACGTACGATCCGCGCGCCGTGAACAGTGTGATCATCTTGACCGACGGTGCCAACGAGGACCCGGACTCCATCACCAGGGACCAGCTGATGAGCATCCTGGAGCGGGAGATGGATCCGGCACGCCCCGTCATCATCGTGACGATCGGCATCACCGACGACGCCGACGCGGCCACGCTTGCCGAGATCTCGCGGGTGACCGGAGGGTCGAGCTACGTCGCGAAGGATCCCGCCGACATCGCGAACGTGTTCGTCAACGCGCTGGCGGCCCGCGGTCGGAGCTAGGGGAATTCCGTTCCGGCACAGTCGGACATTTCGAGCACACCCCTAGCCATTCACCTGCCGACAGTGCTTGGGTGGAAGTCAGGGGTGGACCCATTCGAGGAGCTCGTCATGGCCAAACCGTTCAGAGGTGTCGTCAACCTGGATATTCGTGACTCTGTCCCGGACTGGGGACCGTACGAGCAGCCGAAGGCACCGTCCGGCGCACCGAACGTGCTGTACATCGTCCTCGACGACGTCGGGTTCGGCGCCCTGGGCTGTTACGGCGGGCCGATCGAGACGCCGAACATCGACAAGATCGCGGCCAATGGTCTGCGGTACACCCAGTGGCACACCACCGCCCTGTGTTCGCCGACCCGGTCCTGCCTGCTGACCGGCCGCAATCACACCACCAACGGGATGGCCTGCATCAGCGAATGCGCGGTCGGCTTCCCCGGCGCGAACGGGCACATTCCGCCGGAGTGCGCGACCCTCGCCGAGGTCCTGGTCGAGCAGGGATTCAGCACGGCGATGGTCGGCAAGTGGCACCTGTGTGCCGAGGACGAGATGAACCTCGCCTCCACCAAACGCAACTGGCCCGTCGGCCGCGGCTTCGACCGCTTCTACGGCTTCCTCGGCGCGGAGACCAACCAGTGGTACCCGGACCTCGTCCACGACAACCACCCCGTGCAGCAACCGGCTACCCCGGAGCAGGGCTACCACCTCAGCGTCGACATCACCGACAAGGCCATCGAGTACCTCGACGACGTCAAGGCGATCGCCCCCGACCGGCCGGTGTTCCTGTACTACGCACCCGGCTGCGCGCACGCACCGCACCAGGTGCCCCGGGAATGGGCCGACCGTTACCGGGGCCGGTTCGACGACGGCTACGAGGCGCTGCGCGAGCAGACCCTGGCCCGGCAGAAGGAGATGGGCCTGGTCCCGCAGGACACCGAACTGCCCCCGGTGAACCCGATCGGGACCCCCGACACCCGCACCGGACCCGACGGGCAACCGTTCCCGCCGCTCGACTTCACCCGACCCTGGGACGCCCTGGCCGCCGACGAGAAGCGGCTCTTCGCCCGGATGGCCGAGGTGTACGCGGGGTTCCTGTCGCACTGCGACGACCAGATCGGGCGCCTGATGGCCTACCTCGAGGACACCGAACAGCTCGAGAACACCATCGTCATGCTGGTCTCCGACAACGGCGCCAGCGGTGAGGGCGGCCCGGACGGTTCGGTCAACGAGAACAAGGTCGCCAACGGCGTGCCGGACGATCTGGCCGAGAACCTGAAGATGCTCGACGAGCTCGGCAGCACCAAAACCTACAACCACTACCCGAACGGGTGGGCGATGGCGTTCAACACCCCGTTCAAGATGTGGAAGAGGTATTCGTACAACGGCGGCACCAGCGACCCGTGCATCATCTCCTGGCCCGCCGGAATCGCCGCCCGCGGCGAGACCCGCGACCAATACCACCACGCCATCGATCTCGTCCCGACCGTCCTGGACTGCCTCGGGCTCGAACTCCCGGACACCGTCAGGGGCCACACCCAGCACCCGCTGCAGGGGGTGAGCATGCGGTACAGCTTCGACGCGGCCACCATCCCGACGGCCAAGCACACCCAGTTCTACTCGATGCTCGGCACCCGAGGCATCTGGCACGACGGCTGGCAGGCCGTCACCACCCACCCGGCGATCAGCGGCTGGGCCCGGTTCCCCGACGACACCTGGGAGCTCTACCACACCCAGATCGACCGCGCCGAGCTGCACGACCTCGCCGCCGAGGAGCCCGGGCGGCTGGCCGAGCTGATCGGGCTGTGGTTCCACGAGGCCGGCGCCAACCAGGCGCTGCCCCTCGACGACCGCTCGGCGGTCGAGATCCTCACCACCGCGCGCCCCCAGCTCGCGCCGCCGCGCAACCGCTACGTCTACCGCGCGGGCGGTGCCGAGGTCCCCGAGTCGGTCGCGGTCAACATTCGCAACCGCTCCTACTCGATCGGTGCACTGGTCGATCTCCCCGAACCCGGGGCATCGGGGGTGCTGTTCGCGCACGGCAGCCGCTTCGGTGGGCACGCCCTGTACGTCAAGGACAACCGGCTGCGTTACGAGTACAACTTCCTCGGCAGCGAGGAACAGCGGATCGTCGCCACCGAGGACCTGCCGACCGGCGAGAACCTGCTCCTGGCCGCCTCGTTCGACAAGGACGGTGAGGATCCGCCCGGCATCGCCCACGGGGTGCTGACCCTGTACTACGGGGACCGGAAGGTCGGCGAGGGCCGGATCAAGACGCAGCCCGGCAAGTTCAGCATCGCCGGGGAGGGCCTCACCGCCGGCCGCGACACCGGGGAACCCGTCACCGACGACTACCCCGGCACCGCCCCGTGGGCGTTCACCGGCGGCACCCTGAACCGGGTGGCCGTCGACGTCAGCGGCGAACCCTACGTCGACCTCGAACGCGAAGCCGCCGCCATGCTCTCGCGTGAGTGAGAGCGGAAACGCCATGACGGAGCCCCTTCCGAGCTGGCGTGAGCGTGCCGGCAAGGCGGCCGTCCTGGAATTCGTCGGGCGTGTGACGGCGGAGGACGTTCCCGTGGAGGAGCGGATCGCGGTCTTCGACAACGACGGCACACTGTGGTGTGAGAAGCCGATGCCCATCCAGCTCGACTTCATCCTGCGACGCCTCGTCGTCATGGCCGAGCACGATCAGGAACTTCGCACCCGTCAGCCCTGGCAGGCCGCCTACACGCGCGACTACGACTGGCTCAACGCTGTCATCACCGATCACTACCGCGGCGACGACAGCGGGGTGACGGTGCTCGCCGTCGGGGTGCTGGCCGCGTTCGCCGACGTGACCGTCGAGGAGTTCGAGGCCGGGGCGGACCAGTTCCTGCGCACCGCCCGGCATCCCACCCTCGACCGGGACTACCTGGCGTGCAGCTATGCACCGATGGTGGAGTTGCTCGCGTACCTGGCCGTCAACGGATTCCGCAGCTACATCGTCTCCGGCGGCGGCCGCGATTTCATGCGGCCGATCAGTCACGACGTGTACGGCATTCCGCGGCAGAGGGTCATCGGTAGCGGGGTGTCGCTGATCTGGAAGCACGACGGCGTCAGGGGCGCAATCGTCCGCAGAGCCGAGGCCGACGTCCTCGACGACGGACCCGAGAAGCCGGTGCAGATTTGGAACCGGGTCGGCAGACGGCCCCTCCTGGCGGCGGGAAACAGCAACGGGGACATCCCGATGCTGCAATTCGCGGAGCAACCGGACCGGCCGTCGTTGCGGCTGCTGCTGCGCCACGACGACGCCGCCCGCGAATTCGACTACGTCGCGGGCGCCGAGCAGGCACTCGAACTGGCCGACGCCAACCGCTGGACCGTGGTGAGTATCGAAAAAGACTGGGCAACGGTGTTCCCATCGCTTCCTGACCAGGTCGGATGAGTCCTGTCACGGCCATGGGATCTGCCTACGCGCGGTGGTTGCGGCGGTGAGGAATCGACAGTTGAGGACACCGCGGCGGCGTAAACTTGTCGGGACAGATCGCTGTCGCCACCTGGCGAATCCCTACCGCCGTTCGTGAGGGCACATCATGGTCGCGATGGACTCGTTGCGGGTTTCGTCCGCCCAGGAGGCGCTCTGGCTGGCGCAGAAGTTGGCGCCCGGCCTGTCGAACAATATTGCGGCCTATCTCGACATTTCCGGCGACATCGACCCTTCGGTGATGGAAGCCGCGCTGCGGCGAGTGGCGGACGAGGCTCGCTCGGTACTGGTGAATTTCGTCGAGGACGAGGATGGCCCCCGCCAGGTCGTGCGGGACTCGAAGTCGTGGAAGCCGTTCTTCATCGATGTCAGTGCGGAAGCAGACCCCGAATCGGCGGCGAAAGCGTCGATGTCAGAGGTCGGCGCCGTACCCTTCGATCTCGAACGGGATGCGCTGTATCGAGCAGGCTTGATCAAGGTTCACGGCACGCGATACTTCCTGTGCGCCGTGTGCCACCACATCGTGATGGACGGGTTCGGCGTCGCGATTCTTGCCCGTCGAATCGGTGAAATCTACACCGCGCTGCAGACCGGAAGACCGATTCCTGAATCCGGATTCGGTGGACCGGAGTTGATCGTCGACGAAGATGCCCGCTATCGGCGGTCCGACCGATTCACCCGCGACAAGGAGTTCTGGCGGAACTACACCGCTGCCTTGCCCGAACCACTTCGCCTGCCGCGGCATCCGAGTTCGCCGGTTCCCGTGACTGTGCATCACAGCCTGACGGTGTCGGACGACGAGACCGCGCAATTGCTGACGGCGGCAGAGTCGATCGGGATACCGATGCCGGGCTTCCTGGCGGCAGCGGTAGCCGGACTCTTCCATCGCCTCTCGGGGATGTCGGAGTTCATGATGCGATTGGCCGTCGCCAATCGGGTCGGGGCCGCACGACGCACACCGGGGTTGGTGTCGAATGCGGTGCCGTTCCGGGTGGAGATCCCACCGCGGGCGCTTTTCGCCGCCGTCGCACACGACGTGGGTACCGAGATTCGTGCCATCTTGCGTCATTCCCGTTATCAGGGCTCCGATGTCAGGAGAGACAGAGGACTGTCCGGATCCGTGGAGAATCGTTTCGGTCCGATTCTGAATATCATTCCGTTCTTCGATTCGATCGATTTTGCAGGCAATCCGGCATCCATGCGCGGCGTGTCGTTCGGCCCCGTGGACGACCTCTCGGTTTCGATCTACTACGGCGGTCGGGGCAGTGCCGGAATGAACGTCGAGATCGACGCGAACGGCGCGCTGTACAGCGGTGAGGATGTGCGGCTATATGCAGATCTGCTGATGGCGTTCGTCCGTGCGGTCGTCGCCGACCCGGAAGGCCGGATAGAGGAACATGACTTCCTCCGACCCGCCGAACGCGAACTGGTTCTGCGTACCTGGAACGACACGACGGTACCGGTACCCCGGGCCACGATTCCCGACCTGGTCGAACAGCGGGCCGCCGCGACACCCGACGCGGTGGCACTCACTCTCGGCGATCGGCACTGGACATATCGAGACGTGAATGGTCGAGCGAATCGGTTGGCGCGGTACCTCATCGCTCGCGGTGTGGGCCCGGAATCCCTCGTGGCAGTCGCGATGCAACGGTCCTCCGAGTTGATCGTCGCGCTCCTCGCGACTCTCAAGGCCGGCGGCGGGTATCTCCCGATCGATCCGAACTATCCCAGCGCGCGAACCGCTTTCATTCTCACCGATGCCGCACCGCTCCTGCTTCTGACCGACACCGCGACCGCGGCATCTTTGCCGGACAACGACATTCCCTGTCTCGTGTTGGACCTGGACGACGCCGACACCGACGGCATGTCAGCGGTGATCAACCCCGTCGACGATGACCGGATCGCCCCGCTGAGACCGGGCAATACCGCGTACGTCATGTATACGTCCGGTTCGACCGGCACCCCGAAAGGGGTCGTCATCAGCCACCGCAACGTGGTGTCGTTGTTCGCCGGAACCGATCGGTGGTGCGGTTTCGGAGGCGGGGACGTGTGGGCGTGGTGTCATTCGCAGGCCTTCGACTTCTCGGTGTGGGAGTTGTGGGGGGCATTGATGCACGGCGGGCGGGCCGTGATCGTGCCCTGGGAAGTGGTGCGCTCGCCCGCCGAGTTGTGGAATCTGGTGCGGCGGGAGCAGGTGACGATCCTCAATCAGACCCCGTCCGCGTTCTACGAGTTCGCAGATGCCGAACGCGAGGACCATTCCCCGGGGCCTGATTCGGTACTGCGAATGGTGGTGTTCGGCGGAGAGGCATTGGACCCGGGCCGGCTACGCGGCTGGTTCCCGGGCGAACGTTCGAACAGTCCGATTCTGGTGAACATGTATGGCATCACCGAAACCACGGTGCACGTGAGCTATCTGGAGTTGACCGCACGCGCCGGGGACGGTGGTCGAAGCCCGATCGGGATTCCTATCGGTAACACGCGGGTCTTCGTGTTGGGGTCGGGATTGGTGCCGGTGCCGATCGGTGCGGCGGGGGAGTTGTATGTCGCAGGGTTCGGGGTGGGCCGTGGATATGTGGGTAGGGCCGGGTTGACGGCGGAACGGTTCGTAGCGTGCCCGTTCGGAGAACCCGGTTCGCGAATGTATCGCTCCGGCGACGTGGTGCGGTGGACGTCCGACGGCATGCTCGATTTCATCGGACGCGTGGACGAGCAGGTGAAGGTGCGGGGATTCCGGGTCGAGCCGGGGGAGGTCGAGACGGCTCTGATGTCACATCCCGCGGTGACGCAGGCGGCGGTGATCGCCCGCGAGCCCCCTTCCGGCGCCGATCGTGCGGACGGGGACACCGGAACCGACACGCAGCTGGTGGGGTATGTGGTGCTCGACAGGGGCGTCTCGCTCGTCCGTGACAGAGCACGGGAGGCCGAGCTGGTGTCGCAGTGGCGGCGGGTATACGACGACCTGTATTCCGGGGACGCGTCCCATGCCGGTGAGCAGCTCGACCCGACGGAGTTCGGAGAGGATTTCGGGGGGTGGAACAGTAGCTATACCGGGAAGCCCATCGCCCTCGAGCACATGCGGGAATGGCGCGCGGCGACCGTCGTTCGGATTCGCGAGCTCGGGCCGGCTCGGGTGTTGGAGATCGGGGTCGGAACAGGACTGCTGCTCTCACAGTTGGCGCCGCACTGCGAAGAGTATTGGGGCACGGACTTTTCCGCTCCCACGATCGACGCCTTGCGATCTCGGTTGGCGGAGCGGCAGGACCCCTGGGTCGAGCGGGTGCACCTGCGGGTCCAGGCCGCCGACGACCTCGGGGGTGTGCCGCACGGTGTTTTCGACACCGTGGTGTTGAACTCGGTCGTGCAGTACTTCCCGAACGCGGGGTATCTGATCGACGTGATCGGCACGGCACTGCGATTGCTCCGTCCCGGGGGCGCGCTGTTCCTCGGAGACGTCCGGAATCTCGCGTTGCTCCGGGAATTCGCGACTGGCGTGCAGATCGCCCACGCGGATGCCGACACGACTGCCATGGTGCTTCGCGATCGGGTGCGCCGGGGCATTGCCGCCGAGCAGGAGTTGCTGCTCGCGCCCGAGTTCTTCACAGCATTGCCGACGCTGATCCCCGACATCGGCGGAGTCGACATTCAACTCGAGCGCGTCCGGGCGGTCAACGAATTAAGCTGTTACAGATACGAAGTCGTGCTACGCAAGAAGCCGGCGCAGACCCGGTCGCTGGCTGATGTGCCGTCGACGTCGTGGCAGCGATTCGGCGATCCCACCGTCTTGCGGCAGTTCCTGACGGGCCGGCGTCCGGACCGTGTGCGGGTGATCGGTGTGCCGCACGCGGGGTTGGCGCCCGACGTCGATGCCACACACGCGCTCGACGACGCCGCTGACCGCGATCACGTCTCCGCCCGGCGTGACGCGGACCGTCGAACGGACGCGATGTTGCCGCAGGACTGTCACGACATCGGTGAGGAGCTGGGGTTCGCGGTGTCGGTGACCTGGTCACCGACACCGGGCCTGATGGACGTGATATTCACCGACATCACCACCCGGCCGCACGAGAATACGCAGGCATCGGTCGCGGTATCCGATGTCTATTTGCCCGACGGTCCACTCGGCGACATGACCGAGTACGTCAACGACCCCGGTGCAAGCAGGCTGTCGTCCGAGGTTCGGCGCTTCGTGGCCGGACGACTGCCGGAGTTCATGGTGCCCGCGGCGGTGGTAGTGCTGGATCGGTTACCGTTGACCGTGAACGGCAAGCTCGACCGGAAAGCGTTGCCGGCACCGGAATTCATCGGTGGCGTGTTTCGGGCCCCGCGGTCACCGGTGGAGGAGACTCTCGCGTCGCTCTACGGTGACGTGCTCGGTGTTCCGCGGGTGGGGATCGACGACAGTTTCTTCGACCTGGGCGGGCATTCTCTGTCCGCGACGCGGTTGGTGGGTTTGATCCGCAACGCGCTGGGCGTGGAGGTGCCGATCCGGGTGGTGTTCGAATCCCCGTCGGTCGCGGAGTTGGCGCCCCGGCTGGGCGAGGCCGCGGTGGCGCGGGTGCCGTTGCTCCCGCGGGCGCGGCCCCATCGGGTGCCGTTGTCGTTCGCGCAGGCCCGGTTGTGGTTCCTGTATCGGTTCGAGGGACCGTCGGCGACGTACAACATTCCGGTGGCAGTGCGGTTGACCGGCGCCCTCGACATCGAGGCGGTGGTCGCGGCGGTCGGGGATGTGGTGGCCCGGCACGAGAGCCTGCGGACGGTGTTCGGGGAGGACGAAGGGGTGCCGTTCCAGCGGATCCTGCCCGCGGAGGAAGTCCCGATTCCGGTGCACGCGGAGAAGATCGATCAGGCGCGGTCGAGGCAGGCCGTTGCGGAGGCGGCGGGATATCGGTTCGATCTGTCCGGCGAGATTCCCATTCGAGCAACACTGTTGGAATGTGGTTCCCGAGAGCACATCCTGGTATTGGTGCTGCACCATATCGCGGGGGACGGGGGTTCGTTGGGGCCGTTGGCCCGCGACATCGCGGTCGCATATGCGGCGCGGACCGACGGCGAGATGCCGGGGTGGGTGCCGTTGCCGGTGCAGTACGCCGATTACACCCTGTGGCAGCGGGAGCTTCTGGGCAGTGCGGATGATCCGGGGAGTGTGCTTGCCGCACAGGTCGAGTATTGGCGGGCCGAGTTGGCGGGGCTGCCCGAGTGCATCGAGTTGCCGACCGATCGTCGACGTCCGGCCGAACCGAGTTACCGGGGCGGCACGGTGGAGTTCGTGATCGCACCGGAACGTGCGTCGGCAGTCACGGAACTTGCCCGCAGATGTGGGGCGACACCATCGATGGTGCTCCAGGCGGTGCTGGTGGTGCTGCTTCGCAGACTCGGCGCGGGGGAGGACGTTGCGATCGGGGGACCGATCGCGGGTCGCACCGACGAAGCGTTGACCGAGTTGGTGGGGTTCTTCGTCAATACCTGGGTGCTGCGGGTGGATCTGTCGGGGAATCCGCGGTTCGATCAGGTGCTCGACCGGGTGCGGGGTAAGGCGTTGGCGGCATATGGGAATCAGGATGCGCCGTTCGAGCGGTTGGTGGAGTTGCTGAATCCGGTCCGGTCGACGGCTTATCATCCGTTGTTTCAGGTGTCGTTCGCCATGCAGAACAATGCTTTTCCCGAGGTCGAGTTCCCTGGGTTGGACTGGACCACACTTCCGGCGCCGACCGGGACGTCGCGTTTCGACCTGTCCTTCACTCTCACTCCCGATGACGAGCAGGGTCTGGCCGGGGTCGTCGAGTACGCGAGTGATCTGTTCGACCGCGGGACGGTGGAGGGTATCGCGGCTCGGTTCGTGCGGTTGTCGGAGTTGATCGTGGCGGATCCTCACGGGCGGATCGAGGGGTACGAGATCCTCGGGCCCGACGAGCGTGAGCTGGTACTGCGGACCTGGAACGGCACGAGCGTACCGGTACCGGACTCGACGATTCCCGGCCTGTTCGAGGCCCAGGTCGCCGCGACTCCGGACGCGGTGGCGGTCACGTTCGGTGACGAGAACTGGACCTATCGGGAGTTGAGCAGTCGAGCGAATCGGCTGGCACACCGCCTGATCGGTGCGGGTGTCGGCCCGGAAGTGCTGGTGGCAGTCGCATTGGAGCGGTCACCCGAGTTGGTCGTCGCGTTGTTGGCCATCCTCGAGGCCGGGGGCGGGTATCTGCCGATCGACCCCCGCTACCCGAGTGCACGGACCGGGTTCATCCTGACCGACGCCGCTCCGATCCTGATCCTGACCGACACCACCACCTCGAGCATGCTGCCCGACAACGGTATCCCCACGCTACTACTCGACGCGTACTCGGACGAGGTCGATCAACGGGAGGACATCCCCGGCGACAACGACCGCGCCACACCACTTCGGCCGGACAACACCGCGTACGTGATGTACACCTCCGGATCGACCGGCACCCCGAAAGGGGTCACGGTCGACCACCACAACGTCGTCAACTGCATGGTGCAGGTGGCCGCGAGTCTCGGTGGGCCAGGGCTGGCGCGGGTGCTGGCAAGTACGTCGGTGAGTTTCGACGTGTCGGTGTTGGAGATCTTCGCTGCGTTGTGCGCCGGCGGGAGTATCGACATTGTGCGTGACGTTCTCGTGCTCGGCGAACAGCGCGGCTGGACCGGGGGAGTGATCAGCACTGTCCCGTCGGCGTTCGAGGAGATACTCGATCAGATCGAGAGCACGGTGAGTGCCGAGACGGTGGTGTTCATCGGCGAGCAGTTGTCAGGGCAATTGCTCAGTGCAGTCGGTGCCGCGATTCCCGGTGTCCGGGTTGTCAACGGGTACGGTCCGACGGAGACCACCGTCTACGTGACGAGCCAGGTCGTGGAGTCGTCGGACAACCCTGTCGGTGGGTCGGTGCCGATCGGTGTGCCGGTACGGAATTCGCAGGTATTCGTGTTGGGCGCCGGGCTTCGGCCGGTTCCGGTGGGTGTGGTGGGGGAGTTGTATATCGCCGGGGTTCAGTTGGCGCGCGGCTATCTGGGCCGGCCCGGGTTGACGGCGGAGCGGTTTGTCGCATGTCCGTTCGGGGCGGTGGGTGCGCGAATGTATCGATCGGGGGATCTGGCGCGGTGGACTGCTGATGGTGTGCTCGAGTTCGTGGGACGTGCTGACGAGCAGGTGAAGGTGCGGGGGTTCCGGGTGGAGCCGGGGGAGATCGAAGCGGTACTACTGAAGCACCCGGCGGTGGCGCAGGCAGTGGTCATTGCCCGGGACACCCCGGCGACGGGCGGGCAGTTGGTGGGGTACGTCGTCCTCGAGCCCACCGACACCGACACGGGTGTGGGGGTACGAGAGTTCGTGACGGGGCGGCTCCCGGAGTACATGGTGCCGGCGGTGATCATGCTGGTGGATCGGTTGCCGTTGACGGCGAACGGGAAGCTGGATCGGAAAGCGCTACCGGCACCCGAGTTCACCGGTGGGATGTTCCGCGCGCCGCGGTCATCGATCGAGGAGACACTGGTCTCGCTTTTCGCTGACGTGCTGGACGTCCCGCGGGTGGGGATCGACGACAGCTTCTTCGATCTCGGTGGGCATTCGCTGTCCGCGACACGGTTGGTCGGGCGGATCCGCACGGTGCTGGGGAAGGAGGTCCCGATCCGGGTGGTGTTCGAATCTCCTACGATCGCCGCACTGGCACCGCGACTCGGCTCCGGAGCGGTTCGGCCGCCGCTGGTCCCACGTACGCGGCCTGAGCGGGTGCCGTTGTCGTTCGCGCAGGCACGGCTGTGGTTCCTACACCGCTTCGAGGGCCCGTCGGCCATCTACAACATCCCGGTGACGGTGCGACTCACCGGCGACCTCGACACCGAGGCCTTGGTGGCGGCGATCGAGGACGTGATCGCCCGGCACGAGAGCCTGCGAACGATCTTCGGCGAAGCCGAGGGGATTCCGTTCCAGGAAATCCTTTCCACCGACGAGGTCCCTTCGCCAGTGCAGATAATCGACGTCGAGGCAGACGAGATACCCGCGGCAGTGACCACGGCTGCAGGGTATCGGTTCGACGTCGAACACGAAATTCCGATCCGGGCAACGTTGATGGCGTTCGGATCCCACGACCACATCCTGGTCTTGGTGCTCCACCATATTGCGGGGGACGGGGCGTCGTTGACATCGCTCGCACGTGACATCGCCGTCGCGTATGAGGCCCGTTCGGAGGGCCGGGTTCCGGGGTGGGCACCGCTGCCGGTGCAGTACGCCGATTACACCCTGTGGCAGCGAGAAGAACTGGGCAGTGAGCACGATCCGGGCAGTGTGATCTCCACCCAGCTCGACTACTGGAAAACCGAGCTGGCGGGGCTACCCGACTGCATCGAGCTACCTGCCGACCGGCGACGACCGGCCGCACCGAGTTACGGCGGCGGAGTGGTCGAGTTCTCGATCGGACCCGAACGTGCGACGGCGATAACCGAATTGGCTCACAACAGTGGGGCAACACCATCGA
Source organism: Rhodococcus sp. ACPA1 (assembly GCF_002300195.1). Classification (NCBI taxonomy): domain Bacteria; kingdom Bacillati; phylum Actinomycetota; class Actinomycetes; order Mycobacteriales; family Nocardiaceae; genus Rhodococcus; species Rhodococcus sp. ACPA1. The sequence continues at coordinate 697,864 of NZ_NSDX01000001.1, forward strand.
TGGTATTGCAATCAATGCTGGCGGTAGTACTCCGCAGACTCGGTGCCGGGGGCGATGTCGCGATCGGGGGACCGATCGCGGGTCGCACCGACGAAGCGTTGACCGAGTTGGTGGGTTTCTTCGTCAATACCTGGGTGCTACGCGTCGATGTGTCGGGGAACCCGCGGTTCGACCAGGTGCTCGATCAGGTCCGCGGGAAGGCGTTGGCGGCGTACGAGAATCAGGATGCGCCGTTCGAGCGGTTGGTGGAGTTGCTGAATCCGGCCCGGTCGACGGCTTATCATCCGCTGTTTCAGGTGTCGTTCGCCATGCAGAACAACGCTTTCCCCGAGGTCGAGTTCCCTGGGTTGGACTGGACCACACTTCCGGCGCCGACCGGAACGTCGCGTTTCGACCTGTCTTTCACCCTCACCCCCGACGGTCACCAGGGTCTGGCCGGAGTCGTCGAGTACGCGAGTGACCTGTTCGACCGGGCAACGGTGGAGGGCATCGTGGCCCGGTATGTGCGCTTGTCGGAGTTGATCGTGGCGGATCCGCGCGGGCGGATCGAGGGGTACGAGATCCTCGAGCCCGACGAGCGCGAGGTGTTACTCCGGACCTGGAACGACACCGTAGCCCCCTTGTCGGAGACCACCGTCGTGGAACTGTTCGAGCGACAGGTGGCGGCGACACCCGACGCCGCAGCGGTGACCTTCTCCGACCGGAGCTGGACTTACCGAGAAATCAACACACAGGCGAACCGGCTGGCGCACTATCTGATCGGCGCCGGGGTCGGCCCAGAAACCGTGGTGGCCGTCGCACTGGAGCGGTCGGAAGAGTTGGTCGTCGCCTTGTTGGCGGTGCTCAAGGCCGGCGGCAGCTACCTTCCCATGGACCCGAACTATCCCAGTGCTCGCGCCGGGACAATTCTCGCCGACGCGGCACCGCGGCTGATCCTGTCCGACACTGTCACCGTGGCCACGCTGCCCGACCACGATATCGACCGGGTACTGCTCGATGCAGACCTGGACCTCGACACGACTGCAGCCGCCGTGAGGGGCCGGGCCGATCACGATCCCGTCGACCGCGATCGGATCACCCCGTTGAGGCCCGATCATGCGGCGTATGTGATGTACACCTCGGGGTCGACAGGTGTTCCGAAGGGTGTCACGGTGAGCCACCGAAGTGTGGTGTCGTTGTGCGCCGGCACTGCCGACCGGGTGGGTGCGGACGCCGCGGATGTGTGGGTGTGGTGCCACTCGGTGGCGTTCGATTTCTCGGTGTGGGAGTTGTGGGGCGCGTTGGCACACGGTGGCCGCGTGGTGGTCGCGCCGTGGGAGGTGGTGCGCTCACCGATCGAGTTGTGGAAGTTGGTGGTTCGCGAACACGTCACGGTTCTCGGGCAGACGCCGTCGGCGTTCTACGGGTTCGGGGAGATCGAGCACGACGACCCCGCGGTCGGGGCCGGTTCGGTGTTGCGCACGGTGGTACTCGGCGGAGAGGTGGTGGATCCCGCAAGGCTGCGGGGCTGGTATCCGGGCGAGGATTCCCGCCATCCACAGGTGAGGATCGTCAACGGTTACGGGCCGACGGAGACGACGGTCTTCGCGGCGATGTACTCGCTACCCGAATCTCGGAGTGGGGGTGACCGGATGAGTGTCCCCATCGGCGTTCCGGTGGGCGGTGTGCGGGTGTTCGTGTCGGGTGCTGGGTTGACGCCGGTCCCGGTGGGTGTGGTGGGTGAGTTGTATATCGCCGGGGTGCAGTTGGCCCGCGGTTATCTGGGTCGGTCGGGGTTGACGGCGGAGCGGTTCGTGGCGTGCCCGTTCGGGGAGCCGGGATCCCGCATGTATCGATCCGGGGACCTGGTGCGGTGGACCGCTGACGGTGTCCTCGAATACGTGGGACGCGCGGATGAGCAGGTGAAGGTCCGGGGGTTCCGGGTGGAACCAGGGGAGATCGAAGCGGTGCTGCTGTCGCACTCTGCCGTGTCACAGGCAGTGGTGATCGCCCGGGAAACCCTCGTCGGCACCGAATTGGTGGGGTACGTCGTTCTCGATTCCCGGACCGATACCGACTCCCTGGGGTTGCGGGGGTTCGCGGCCGGGTTGTTGCCGGAGTTCATGGTTCCGGCGGCGGTCGTGGTGGTGGACGGGTTGCCGTTGACGGTGAACGGGAAGTTGGATCGGAGGGCGTTGCCGGCACCGGAGTTCACCGGTGGGGTGATCCGGGCGCCGCGGTCGCCGGTAGAGGAGACTCTGGTGTCGTTGTTCGCGGATGTTCTCGGTGTTCCGCGGGTGGGGATCGACGACAGCTTCTTCGATCTCGGTGGCCATTCGTTGTCGGCGACGCAGTTGGTGAGCCGGATTCGGTCGGTGCTGGGGGTGGAGGTCCCGATCCGGATGATCTTCGACTCCCCTGCGGTCGCCGAACTCGCACCCCGGCTGAGGGACGGCCCGGCACGGGTGCCGTTGACTCCGCGGGTGCGGCCCGAGCGGGTGCCGCTGTCGTTCGCGCAGGCCCGGTTGTGGTTCCTGTATCGGTTCGAGGGCCCGTCGGCGACGTACAACATTCCGGTCGCGGTGCGACTCACCGGCGACCTCGACACCGGTGCGGTGGCGGCCGCTGTTGCGGACGTCGTCGCCCGGCACGAGAGTCTGCGTACAGTATTCGACGACCTGGACGGTGCACCGGTTCAGCGGGTCCTCCCCGTGGCGGAAGTACCAGCTCCGGTGCACGTGGAGAAGGTCGACCCGGCCGGCGTGATGGCTGCGGTGACGGCGGCGTCGAGGTACCGGTTCGACATTGCACACGAAATTCCCCTCTGGGCAACATTGTTGGAGGCCGGACCCCAGGAACACGTCCTGGTGATGGTCCTGCACCACATAGCGGGGGACGGGGGGTCGTTGGCGCCGCTGGCTCGGGATGTGGCGGCCGCGTATGCGGCCCGCGCCGACGGACACGCTCCGGGGTGGGCACCCTTGCCGGTGCAGTACGCCGATTACACCCTGTGGCAGCGGGAAATTCTGGGGAGCGAGGACGATCCGGGCAGTCTGCTGACCGCCCAGCTCGACTATTGGACAACCGAACTGACGGGGCTGCCGGAGTGCATCGAGCTACCCGGCGATCGTCGCCGACCGGCCGCACCGAGTTACCGTGGCGGCACCGTGGAGTTCGGGATCGATCCCGGATTGGTTTCGGGAGTGGACGAATTGGCCCGCGGTCGTGGCGCGACACCGTCGATGGTGTTGCAATCGGTGTTGGCAGTGCTGCTCCGCAGGCTCGGTGCCGGGGTGGACATCGCGGTGGGGTCGCCGATCGCGGGTCGCACCGACGAAGCGTTGACCGAGTTGGTGGGGTTCTTCGTCAACACCTGGGTGCTGCGCGTCGACGTGTCCGGGAATCCGCGATTCGACGAGGTCCTCGACCGGGTGCGGGTGAAAGCCCTGGGTGCGTACGAGAATCAGGATGCGCCGTTCGAACGGTTGGTGGAGTTGCTGAACCCGACCCGATCGACGGCCTATCATCCGTTGTTCCAGGTGTCGTTCGCCATGCAGAACAACGCTTTTCCGGATGTCGAGTTTCGTGGACTGGACTGGACCACACTGTCGGCGTCGACCGCGACTTCTCGTTTCGACCTGTCCTTCACCGTCGCCCCCGACGAGCAGCAGGGTCTGGCCGGGGTCGTCGAGTACGCGAGCGATCTGTTCGACCGGGGCACGGTGGAGACCATCGCGGCCCGGTATGTGCGGCTGCTCAGGTGCATCATCGAAGATCCGCAGGGTCGGATCGAAGGCTACGAAATCCTGGAACCGACCGAACGCGAGCGGGTACTGCGGACCTGGAACGACACGAGCTCGCCGATACCGGATGCGACGATCCCGGGCCTGTTCGGGCAGGAGGTCGCTGCAACTCCCGATGCCGTGGCAGTGACGTTCGGTGGCGAGAACTGGACCTACCGGGAGCTGAGCAGTCGAGCGAATCGGCTGGCACGCCATCTGATCGGTGCGGGTGTGGGGCCGGAAGTACTGGTGGCGGTTGCACTGGAGCGGTCACCCCAATTGGTTGTCGCGTTACTCGCAGTCCTCGAGGCCGGGGGCGCGTATCTGCCGATAGACCCCCAATACCCGAGTGCGCGGACCGAGTTCATCCTCGCCGACGCCGCGCCGCTGCTCATCCTCACGGATACCGCAACCGCACGCACGCTGCCGGACAGTGACATACCCCGGATACTCGTCGACGTCATCTCGGACGAGGACGGACACGCGGAGGGCCTCAACCCCGACGACAGCGATCGCACCACGTCACTGCGACCGGGCAACACCGCGTACGTGATGTACACCTCCGGATCGACCGGGACGCCGAAAGGAGTCACCATCGACCACTCCAACGTGGTGAACCTGGCGTTGCACGGATGGCCGGACGGACCCGGTGAGCGCGTGTTGCTGCATTCGTCGATGGCGTTCGATGCCTCGGCGTACGAGTTGTGGCCGACACTGCTCAGTGGAGGCCGGTTGGTTGTCGCCCCGCCCGGGTCGCTGGACAGCGAGGTGCTCGAGCGGGTCGTCGACGCGGTTGGTGTGACGTCGATGTTCTTGACGACCCCGCTGTTTCACCTGTTGAGCGATTCGCCGGACCATGAGAGGGGAGCGCTCGACCAGCCACGTCAGTTGGTCACCGCGGGCGATGTGTTGTCGCCGCGCGCTGTACGACGCGTCCTCGCCCGCCACCCGCGCATCACCGTGGTGAACGCGTACGGGCCGACGGAAACCACCGTGTGTGCCACCGCGTACTCGGTATCGGGTTCGACGGGCTTCGACGACCAGGTCAGCGTGCCGATCGGGGTGCCGATCGGTAATGCCCGCGCACTCGTCTTGGGAACCGGGATGGTGCCCGTCCCGGTGGGTGTGGCCGGGGAGTTGTATATCGCGGGATCAGGTGTGGGCCGCGGGTACATCGGCCGGCCGGGGTTGACGGCGGAACGGTTCGTGGCGTGTCCGTTCGGCGAACCGGGCTCACGGATGTACCGCTCGGGTGATCTGGTGCGGTGGACGACCGAGGGTGTGCTGGACTTCGTCGGCCGCGCAGACGAGCAGGTGAAGATCCGCGGAATCCGAATCGAACCCGGCGAGATCGAAACGGTGTTGGTCTCGCACCCCGCAGTGGGATCGGTCGTGACGGTGGACCGGGTAGGTCCGTCGGGGCAGAAGGTGCTGGTGTCGTATGTGGTCGCGGCGCCCGGGGCCGAGGTGGACGTCGAGGCGTTGCGACTGCTCGCGGCGGGCCGTCTACCGGACTACATGGTGCCGTCGGCGATCATCGTCGTCGACCGGATACCTCTCACACCGGCCGGCAAACTCGACCGCCGAGCACTTCCCGAGCCTGATCTCGCATCCGACACCCCGTACCGGGCTCCACGATCCATCGCCGAGCAGACATTGGCGGCGGTGCTGGCCGACGTCCTGGGTGTCGATCGGGTGGGTGTCGACGACGACTTCTTCCGGCTCGGCGGGGACAGCATCATGTCGACCCAGGTGGTGTCGCGGGCGCGGGCTCGCGGCGTGCTGGTGTCGGCGCGAGACGTGTTCGAGCGACGGACCGTCGCCGGGCTGGCCTCCGTCGCGCATCCGGTGAGGGATGACGACTCCGTCGTTTTCGAGGACGTGCCGTTGCCGCGTCCGGCTCCAAAACAGCTGTCGGGCATCGAGGCACGGTATCCCGAGGCCGTGGAGGTGTGGCCGCTGGCACCGCTGCAAACAGGTTTGGTCTTTCACGCGATGCTGGCGTCGGAATCGGCCGATGTGTATGCGGTGCAGACGGTGCTGGGTCTGTCCGGGCAGGTGCATGCGGACCGTGTGAAGGCCGCGGCACAGGCGATACTCGATCGCCACGCGAATCTGCGGGTCGCGTTCCTCACCGAGGGGGTGGCGGAGCCGGTCCAGGTGGTGCTCGAGGGCCTCGTGGTGCCGTGGTGGGAAGCCGACGTCAGTGGTGTCGATGCCGGGGAGCGAGACGACGAACTGGCACGGCTGCTGTCGGACGATGCGGCTGCCGGCTTCGACCTGTCGGAGCCACCGCTCCTGCGTTTCGGTTTGGTCGCGATGGGCGACGAAGACTTCCGGCTGGTGGTCTCGTATCACCACGTACTGCTCGACGGATGGTCGATGCCGTTGCTGATGCGGGAGATGCTGACCGTCTACGGTGCCGGCGGGGACGGAGCCGTACTGGAACCCGTGGTCTCGTATCGCCGGTATCTCGGGTGGCTCGCGACTCAGGATCGGCAACGGTCGCTGCAGGTGTGGGAGGAAGCGCTCGACGGTGTGGAGCCCGCGCTGCTCGCGACCGGGCGCCCGGAATCGGCGCGGGGATCGTCCGTGCTCCGGCGTGCGCTCGACGAGGGCCTGTCGTCGGCGATACCGGAGCTGGCGTCTCGGTGGTCGGTGACGGTGAATACCCTGGTGCAGGTCGCGTGGGCGATCGTGCTGGGCATGCATACCGGCCGCCGTGATGTGGTGTTCGGCGCGACGGTCTCGGGTCGGTCCGGACAGATTCCCGCCATCGAGTCGATGGTGGGGCTGTTCATCAACACGGTCCCGGTGCGGGTCCGGCTTCGTCCCGAGGAATCCATCGCCCGGTTGATCATCCGGGTTCAGGCGGAGCAGGCGGAGTTGATCGAGCATCATCATGTTCCGCTGCCGGAGATCCAGCGGGTCGCCGGCGTGGGGGCCCTGTTCGACACCTTGACGGTCTTCGAGTCGTACCCGAACGATCTGCGGAGCCTCGCCTCCTTGCTCGAGTCGACAGGCTCCCTCGCGATCACGTCCCTGGATTCATTTGGGGGAACCAACTATTCGTTGACGCTCGCGGTGGAAGCCGGTGAGCGGACGTCCGTATCGCTGTGGTATGTCCCAGCCTTGTTCGATGACGACGAGGTGGGTCGGATCGCGGACAGGTTCCACCGAGTTCTGGAATCACTGGTGGCTGCGCCGGAGGGCGCGACGGGAGACATCGACCTCCTCGCGCCGGAGGAACGGAACCTGCTGGTTCCCGTGCGCGGCGCGGCCGCGGAGACGGTCCGGACACTGCCGGAGATCCTCTCTGCCGCAGTCGTACACGATCCGAGTGCGGTGGCGGTCGTGTGTGGAGAGCGCTCGCTCACATACCGGGAGTTGGATGACGAGTCGAGTCGTATTGCACGGGTGTTGATCTCACGCGGGGTCGGGCCGGAATCCGCGGTGGCCGTGGCGGTGCCGCGGTCGGTGGAGTCGGTGCTGGCGGTATGGGCGGTGGCGAAGGCAGGTGGTGCGTTCGTTCCGGTGGATCCGTCGTATCCGGCGAGTCGGCTCGAGTACCTGATCGCCGATTCCGCCGCGCGTTGCGGAATCACGGTCGCCGCGTGCGTCGGTACCCTGCCGAGAACCCTCGACTGGTGGGTGCTCGACGATCCGGAGGTGCGAGCCGAGTGTTCCCGTCGGTCCACTGAATCGGTGACCGATGCGGGCCGGATCGCTCCGTTACGGGCCGATCATCCCGCGTACATGATCTACACGTCGGGGACGACGGGTCAGCCGAAGGGCGTCGTCGTACCGCATCGGGGACTGGGTAGTCTCGCGGCGGAGATGGCGGAGAGGTTCGCCGTCACGGCGGATGCACGCGTGCTGCACGTGGCGTCGCCGAGTTTCGATGCGTCGGTGCTGGAGTACCTGCTGGCGACGGGTTCGGCAGCGTCGATGGTTGTGGTTCCGGCGGGTGTGGTCGGTGGTGAGGAACTGGGCCGGATTCTCGAGAGTGCGGCGGTGACGCACGCGTTCCTCACCCCCACGATGTTGGCGACGGTGCCGGTCGAGCGGATGTCGTCGGTGCGATGCCTGCTCACGGGTGCGGAGGCGGTTCCGGTATCGGTGGTGGAGTCGTTCGCTGCGGGACGGCGGATGCACGACCTCTACGGGCCGACGGAGGCGACCGTGGCGGTCGCGGCCTCGCCGTCGTTATCCCCGCACGGTCCGGTGACTCTGGGCGGTCCGGTCCGGGGTGCGTCCCTGGTGGTGCTGGACACGTGGCTGCGTCCGGTGCCGGTGGGAGTGGCGGGGGAGTTGTATGTCGCCGGGGCCCCGCTGGCTCGGGGATATCATGATCGGACGGGACTGACGGCGGAGCGATTCGTGGCGAACCCGTTCGGCTCGCCGGGTGAGCGGATGTATCGCACAGGCGATGTCGTGCAGTGGACCGAGCGGGAAACCGGTGTAGGACTGGAGTATCTGGGGCGCAGCGATTTCCAGGTCTCGGTGCGGGGCCGTCGGATCGAGTTGGGCGAGATCGACGCTGCGCTCACCGAGCAGCCGGGAATCGGCTCCGTGGTGACGGTCGATCGGAAGGGCCCGTCCGGGCAGACGGTGCTGGTCTCCTACGTGGTCCCCGCAGCCGGGAGTGAGGTGGACGCCGAGAGCGTGCGGACGGTGGCGGCGGGCCGCCTGCCGGAGTACCTGGTGCCCTCGGCGATCGTGGTGCTCGAGAAGTTGCCGCTCACACCGGCCGGCAAGCTCGACCGCAGTGCGTTGCCGGAGCCGGAGTTCTCGTCGAGCAAGGCGTTCCGGTCTCCTCACACCGAGACCGAGGAGATCCTCGCCCGCGTGTTCGCCGAGGTACTCGGCGTCGACCAGGTGGGGATCGATGACGGATTCTTCGATCTGGGTGGCGACAGCATCCGGTCGATCCAGTTGGTGTCGCGCGCGAAAGCGCGGGGTGTGCTGATCACGGCGCGGGATGTGTTCGAGCACAGGACTGTCGCGGGGCTGTCCGAGGTTGCAGTCCTGAACCACGACCCGGATCGGGTCGTGGTTCAGGAGTTGTCCGGTGGCGGAGTGGGGACGATGCCGTTGACGCCGATCGGGCGGTTCCTCCTCGCGCGGGGTGGTGGGTACCGCCGATTCGCGCAGACGATGGTGTTGGAGTTGCCCGACGGTATCGATCGGGCCGGGTTGGCCGCCACCATCGGCGCCGTGATGGCACGTCATGACATGTTGCGATCGCGTGTGGTGACCGATGACGCTGGGGAGCAGAAACTTCGGGTCGATCCCCCGGATACGGTCGACGTGAACCGCCTGATTCGACAGGTCCACTGTGATGACGTACCGGGCGATCCGGCGTGGCTGCGGCTGGCGTCGGCGGAGTTGGATGCGGCCCTGGGGCGTGTGGATCCGGCGGCGGGCGTAATGGTGCAGTTCGTGTGGCTGGACCACGTCCCCCGTGACGGCGACGGTTCGGCGGGTTCGGGTCGGCTGCTGGTCGTGGCCCACCACCTGGTCATCGACGGCGTGTCGTGGCGGATCATCATCCCGGACCTGGCGGCGGCCTGGGCGCGGGTGCGTACCGGCGAACGCCCGGAACTGCCGGCCGGCGGGACGTCGATGCGGCGGTGGGCACACGGGCTGGTGGACGAGGCATTGCGGCCGGGGCGAGTGGCCGAGTTGCCGTTGTGGCAATCGATTCTGGAGGGCCCCGACCCGACGTTGGGTTCGCGCAGACGCGACCCGATCCTCGATGTTCTGTCCACAGTGCAGCACGTGCGGATCCAGGTGCCAGCGCACGCGACAGCGTCGCTGCTCACCAGGGTCCCCAAGGTCTTCCGCGCAGGCGTCGACGATGGTCTGCTGGCGGGGTTGGCGATGGCGTTGACCCGCTGGCGCCGCCGTCGCGGGGTTGTCGAGCCGTCGTCGTTGATATCCCTGGAGAATCATGGTCGCGAGCAGCACGTCATACCCGGTGCGGATCTATCCCGCACGGTCGGCTGGTTCACGACAGCTTTCCCGATTCGCCTCGATATCGCGGGCGCCGATCTCGACGACGCATTCGCCGGCGGGCCCGCTGCCGGGATCGTGCTCAAAGCGGTCAAGGAACAGGTGCTGGCGCTGCCCGACCGTGGCATCGGTTACGGGCTGCTTCGGTATCTGAACGCGGACACCGCACCGCAACTCGGGAAGTATCCGGGCGGACAGATCAGTTTCAACTATCTGGGGCGCATCTCGGCCGCCGATGTTCCCGAGGAATTCCGTGACCTCGGCTGGATGCCCGCGAGCGAGGGAACGGCGCTCTCCGCGACGATGGATCCGGACATGCCGGCGATGGCCGAAGTGGACATCAATGCGATGGTGACCGACGGTCCGGACGGTCCCCGACTCGGTGCCGTGTTCGGATTCCCCGCCGGGGTGCTCTCCCGTGACGATGTTCAGGAACTTGCCGACCTGTGGTGCGACGCAGTCTCGGCACTGGCTCGGCACGCGCAGGGGCCCGGGGCCGGCGGGCTGACACCGTCCGACGTGCCGCTGGTGTCGGTGTCGCAACGCGATATCGAGTCGTGGGAGGACCGGTACCCGGGCGTCGTGGATGTGTGGCCGTTGACCGCGATGCAGTCCGGCCTGTTGTTCCACTCGATGCTGGCCGGTTCGGCGTTCGACGCGTACACCACCCAACTCGTTCTGCATCTCGGCGGACGGGTCGATCCAGGGAGGATTCTCGCTGCGGGACAGGCTTTGCTGGATCGCCATGCGAACCTGCGGACCGCGTTCGTCGACGATCCCGAATCCGGGCCGGTACAGGTCGTCCTCGGCGCAGTCGCGTTGCCGTGGCGCGAGGTCGACCTGCGGAACCTTCCCGAGGGCACTCGAGACGGCGAGTTCCAACGTCTTCTCGTCGAGGATCAGGCCACACATTTCGACCCGGCGGCGCCGCCGCTGATCCGGTTCACGCTCGTGACGATGGGACAGGATCGATTCGAGCTGGTGATCACCAATCATCACGTGCTGCTCGACGGATGGTCGATGCCACTGCTCGCTGAGGAACTACTCGTGCTGTACGTCTCGGGAGGCGACGCCGCCGCGTTACCGAGAGCTACGGGGTACCGGAATTTTCTGGTCTGGCTGGCCGCGCGCGACCGAGCCGAATCTTGTCGAATCTGGGCGCAGGCCCTCGCCGGGATCGAAGAGCCGACCCTGCTGGCGCCCGCGCACCCGGAGCGGGAAACAACCTCGGGGGAAGAGCACGTGACGGTCGAACTGCCCCCGGAGACGGCCGCGAGCTTGTCGGTGCGGGCCGCCGAACTGGGTGTCACGCTGAACACCGTCGTTCAGGGAGCGTGGGGGATTCTGCTCGGACAGTTGTCTGCCCGGCGGGATGTGGTGTTCGGCGCGACGGTCTCCGGCCGGCCGGCCGGACTGCCCGGTGTCGAGTCCATGGTGGGCTTGTTCATCAACACTCTGCCGGTGCGGGTTCAGTCCACACCGGGCGACACTGCTGCGGAGTTGTTGACCCGGTTGCAGAAGCAGCAGGCCGGCTTGTTCGATCACCACTACCTCGGGTTGACGGAGATAAACAAGGCCGCCGGGGTGCGCGACCTGTTCGACACCCTCGTCGTGTTCGAGTCGTACCCGATCGATCGCGCCGCGTTGGCAGCCGCAGACCCCATCGACGGAATGGTCGTCACCGGAGTTCATACGATCGACGCGTCGCACTACCCCATGACCCTGATCGCGAGAGTCGACTCCCAACTTCGGTTGACCGTGGCGTATCTGCCGAACCTGTTCGGCGCCGCAGCCGTCGACACGATCGCCCGGCGGCTCACCCGTCTCTTGCAGACAGTCGCGGACGACCCTCACGTCGCCGTGGACCGCATCGACCTCGTCGAATCAGGCGAGCGTCGGTTGGTGGTGGGAGCGTGGAATGACACTGCGGTCCTCGTGCCGGAGGTGACACTTCCCGACCTTTTCGAACGCCAGGCGGCTGTCACGCCGGAGGCGGTGGCCCTGACGTCCGACGACGAGCAGCTGACGTATCGAGAGGTCGGCGAGCGAGCGAACCGGTTGGCTCGGAGACTGATCGCGCACGGCGTCGGTCCGGAGTCTCTGGTCGGTGTCGCCGTGCGACGTTCGATCGATCTCGTGGTGGGAATCTATGCGGTCGTGACGGCGGGTGGAGCATATGTGCCGATCGACCCCGACTACCCCAGCGAACATATCCGGCACATGATGGAGTCCGCGGCACCGGTCTGTGTGTTGACGCGATCGACCGACCGCGTACAGATCCCGGGCGGCGTCCCCGTGCTGGAGATCGATGGCGCGCAAGGACCTGATGTCGACTCCTCACCCGTCCGCAACGAGGATCGAATCACCCTGTTGAGGCCGGGTAACACGGCGTACGTGATCTTCACGTCCGGCTCGACGGGCCGGCCGAAGGGGGTCGCTGTCAGCCATTCGGCGATCGTGAATCAGTTGCTGTGGATGCGGGACCATTTCGGCTTCGACCACGACGACGTTGTGCTGCAGAAGACCCCCGCGACATTCGATGTGTCGGTGTGGGAGATGTTCCTGCCACTGGAGGTCGGGGCGCGGCTGGTGATCGCCAAGGCCGAGGGACACCGCGATGCGGCCTATCTCGCCGAGATGATCAGATCGGAGAAGATCACCACCGGCGACTTTTCGCCGTCGATGCTGGCCATGGTCGACGAGCGACTCGAGCCGGCTGATTGCGACTCGCTTCGACGAGTCTTCTGCGGCGGCGAAAACCTGCTGTCCTCGACGGCACGCCACTTCATGGAGCGCAGTGGCACTGCGCTCCACAACGTGTACGGGCCGACCGAAACGGCCCTTCAGGTCACCCACCATCGATGCGGCCCGTCGGAGGACACGAGCGCGCCGATCGGCGCGCCGGTGTGGAACTCCCAGGTCTTCGTGCTGGGTGCGGGGTTGGTGCCGGTTCCGGTGGGTGTGGTGGGCGAGTTGTACATCGCCGGGGTGCAGCTGGCCCGCGGTTATCTCGGCCGGTCGGGGTTGACGGCGGAGCGGTTCGTGGCGTGTCCGTTCGGGGCGGTGGGTGCGCGGATGTATCGGTCGGGGGATTTGGTGCGGTGGACCGCCGAGGGTGAGCTCGAGTTCGTGGGGCGCGCGGACGAGCAGGTGAAGGTGCGGGGGTTCCGAGTCGAACCCGCCGAGGTCGAGGCGGTGCTGCTGACGCATCCTGAGGTGGCGCAGGCGGTAGTGGTGGCCCGCGCCACCGGCAGTGGCACCGAGTTGATCGGATACGTGGTTCTCGACATCGACGGGGTCGACGGGTCGAGTGATCCGGCGGCCGGGGTTCGTCGTTTCGTGGCCGGGTTGTTGCCGGACTTCATGGTTCCGGCGGTGATCATGGTGGTGGATCAGCTGCCGTTGACGGCACACGGGAAACTGGACCGGAAAGCGTTGCCGGAACCGGAGTTCACCGGCGGCATGCTGCGGGGTCCGCGGTCGCCGGTGGAGGAGACTCTGGTGTCGTTGTTCGCGGACGTGCTCGACGTCCCGCGGGTGGGAATCGACGACAGTTTCTTCGACCTGGGTGGGCATTCGTTGTCGGCGACGCGGTTGGTGAGCCGTATTCGGTCGGTGTTGGGTGTGGAGGTTCCGATCCGGGTGGTGTTCGAGTCCTCGACGGTGGCGGAGTTGGCACCCCGACTCAGGGAAGGCCCGGTCCGGGTGCCACTGACCGCGAGGGTGCGGCCCGAGCGGGTGCCGCTGTCGTTCGCGCAGGCCCGGTTGTGGTTCCTGTATCGGTTCGAGGGCCCGTCGGCGACGTACAACATTCCGGTCGCGGTGCGACTCACCGGCGACCTCGACACCGGTGCGGTGGCGGCCGCTGTTGCGGACGTCGTCGCCCGGCACGAGAGCCTGCGAACCGTGTTCGGTGAGGAAGGGGGTGTGCCGTTCCAGCAGATCCTGCCGGCTGAGCAGGTCGTCGCGGAACTGCCGGTTCAGATCGTCGACGTGCGGGACAGCACTCTGATGGATGCAGTCGCGGAGGCGGCGGGCTGTCGATTCGACCTGTCGGTAGAGATACCCCTGCGGGCCCGCGTTTTCCGAGTTTCCGAATCAGAGCACGTGCTGGTACTGGTGCTGCACCATATCGCGGGGGACGGGGGTTCGTTGGGGCCGTTGGCCCGCGACATCGCCGTCGCGTACGCGGCGCGCACGGCGGGCCACGCGCCGGAATGGGTGCCGTTGCCGGTCCACTATGCGGATTACACGTTGTGGCAGCGGGAGATCCTGGGCGACGAGTCGGATCCGGAGAGTGTGCTGGCCACTCAGGTCGATTATTGGCGGGCCGAGTTGGCGGGGCTGCCCGAGTGCATCGACCTACCCACCGATCGGTGCCGACCGCCGGCACCGAGTTACCGCGGCGGCACGGTGGAGTTCGTGATCGCACCGGAACTGGGTTCGGAGGTAACCCAACTGGCCCGCAGCGCGGGGGCGACACCATCGATGGTGCTCCAGGCGGTGCTGGTGGTGCTGCTTCGCAGACTTGGCGCGGGGGAGGACGTTGCGATCGGGGGACCGATCGCGGGCCGCACCGACGACGCCCTGGCCGAGTTGGTGGGGTTCTTCGTCAATACCTGGGTGCTGCGGGTGGATCTGTCGGGGAATCCGCGGTTCGATCAGGTGCTCGACCGGGTGCGGGGTAAGGCGTTGGCGGCGTATGAGAATCAGGATGCGCCGTTCGAGCGGTTGGTGGAGTTGCTGAATCCGATCCGGTCGACGGCTTATCATCCGTTGTTTCAGGTGTCGTTCGCCATGCAGAACAACGCTTTTCCCGAGGTCGAGTTCCCTGGGTTGGACTGGACCACACTACCGGCGCCGACCGGGACGTCGCGTTTCGACCTGTCTTTCACTCTCACTCCCGATGACGAGCAGGGTCTGGCCGGGGTCGTCGAGTACGCGAGTGATCTGTTCGACCGCGGGACGGTGGAGGGTATCGCGGCCCGGTTCGTGCGGTTGTCGGAGTTGATCGTGGCGGATCCTCACGGGCGAATCGAGGGGTACGAGATCCTCGAGCCTGACGAGCGTGAGCTGGTACTGCGGACCTGGAACGGCACGAGCGTACCGGTACCGGACTCGACGATTCCCGGCCTGTTCGAGGCCCAGGTCGCCGCGACTCCGGACGCGGTGGCGGTCACGTTCGGTGACGAGAACTGGACCTATCGGGAGTTGAGCAGTCGAGCGAATCGGCTGGCACACCGCCTGATCGGTGCGGGTGTCGGCCCGGAGGTGCTGGTGGCGGTCGCATTGGAGCGGTCACCCGAGTTGGTCGTCGCGTTGTTGGCCGTCCTCGAGGCCGGGGGTGCATACCTCCCCATCGACCTGCAGTACCCCGGTGCACGAACCGGGACCATCCTCACCGCCGCCGCTCCGCTGTTGATCCTCAGCGACACCGTGACCGAAAACTTGTTGCCCGACAACGACATCCCCCGGATGCTTCTCGACACCCGCACCGACGAGGGCGGACGATGGGAGGCGCGAAACCCCGACGACAACGACCGCACCACACCACTGCGACAGGACAACACCGCGTACGTGATGTACACGTCCGGGTCGACGGGTGTTCCGAAGGGCGTCGCCGTGAGCCACCGGAGTGTGGTGTCGCTGTTCGCCGGTACCGCAGGGTGGGCCGGCTTCGACGCCGGGGACGTGTGGGGGTGGTGTCATTCGGTGGCGTTCGATTTTTCGGTGTGGGAGTTGTGGGGGGCGTTGGTGCACGGGGCCCGGGTTGTGGTGGTGCCGTGGGAGGTGATGCGTTCGCCGGTCGGATTGTGGGAGGTGGTGGTTCGGGAGCGGATGACGGTTCTCGGTCAGACGCCGTCGGCGTTCTACGAGTTCGCCGAGGTCGAGCGTGAGGATCCCGCTGTGGGGGCGGATTCGGTGCTGCGGATGGTGGTGTTCGGCGGTGAGGTGTTGGATCCGGCCGGGTTGCAGGGCTGGTCCCGGGGCGAGCGCGTGAATCCTCTGATTCTGGTCAACGGGTACGGGCCGACCGAGACGACGGTCTTCGCGGCAACCTTCGTGCTACCCGAGTCGGGTGAACGCGCCGACCGGGCGAGTGTGCCGATCGGAGCGCCGGTGGGCAATACGCGGGTGTTCGTGCTGGGTGCGGGGTTGGTGCCGGTTCCGGTGGGTGCGGTGGGGGAGCTGTATATCGCCGGGGCGCAGTTGGCTCAGCGGTATGTCGGTCGGCCGGGGTTGACGGCGGAGCGGTTCGTGGCGTGTCCGTTCGGGGAGCCGGGTGCGCGGATGTATCGATCCGGGGATCTGGTGCGCTGGACCGCCGGCGGAGTGCTCGAGTTCTGCGGAAGAGCGGACGAGCAGGTCAAGATTCGTGGATTCCGGGTCGAACCCGCGGAGATCGAGGCGGTTCTCCTGAAACATCCGGCCGTGACCCAGGCGGTGGTGGTGGCCCGGGACACCGTCACCGGCACCGGATTGGTCGGTTACGTGGTCTCCGACGCCGCCGACACCGCCGGCACCGACACAGGTGTCGAGGTCCGTCGGTTCGCGGCCGGGATTCTGCCGCAATACATGGTTCCGGCGGCGGTGATGGTGCTGGACCGGTTGCCGTTGACGGTGAACGGGAAACTGGATCGGAGAGCGTTGCCGGCACCGGAGTTCACCGGCGGGGTGTTCCGGGCGCCGCGGTCACCGGTGGAGGAGACGCTGACTTCGCTCTACGCCGAGGTTCTCGGTGTTCCCCGGGTGGGGATCGATGACAGTTTCTTCGACCTGGGTGGGCATTCGTTGTCGGCGACGCAGTTGGTGAGCCGGATTCGGTCGGTGTCGGGGGTGGAGGTCCCGATCCGGGTGATCTTCGAGTCTCCGACGGTCGCCGAACTCGCACCCCGCCTGGGTGAGGAGGTCGAACCCGACGCGCTCGATCCGTTCGCGGCCATCTTGCCGATCCGAAGCGAAGGATTCGGACCGCCGCTGTGGTGCGTCCACCCGGGCGGCGGACTGAGCTGGTGCTACATGGGCCTTCGCGCCCACCTCCCCGGCAGGCCCATATATGGTCTGCAAGCACCGGGCTTCGATGGAGTGACGCCGCTACCGACGTCGATCGAGACGATGGCCGCCGACTATCTCGAGCAGATCCTCACCGTTCAGGACGATGGCCCGTTTCTTCTGCTCGGATGGTCGTTCGGTGGCCTTGTCGCCCATGCGATCGCCACCGCGCTGGAACGCCGGGGGCTCGAGGTTGCATTCCTCGCGATGATGGACAGCGTCCCCGGTGCCGGGGATCTCCTCATCGGCCGGGCGGCGCCTTCGGATGACGACATTCGACAGTCGATCCGGGCATGGGCGCAGAGCCGCTACGGCGAAATCGTCGATTCGCCCGACTATGCGCCCGTCTGGGATGCCGCACGTGCAATCTATCGGAACGACCTACGGCTGGCCGCCGACCACGTACCGCAGATCTATCACGGTGACGTGGTGTTCCTCCGTCCGACATTGACGGATGACGGATCGATGTCGAGCGAGTCCTCGGCCGAGACGTGGCACGCATACGTCACCGGCGACATCGTGACTCACGACGTTTACAGCACGCATGCCGATATGGATCAGCCTCGTCCCCTCGCCGAGATCGCACGGATCATCGACCATGCACTGGCCGAACCGGGTCGGCGCACACGACAACCGGAAGGCTGATGACGGGCGGCGGCCCACCACGCGGCGATCGGACGGGAATCCTCTGCGAACACCCTCCCGAACAGGAACACTCACACCATGGACACGGTCAGGTTCTTCGAACTCGCAACCGAAGTGTTCGAAGTGCTCGGTGTCCTCGCGATGGTTGTCGGGTTCCTCTTCGCCTTCTTCCTCGCGGTGCGCGCGTGGAAGCGGACCGGAGACGGCACTCAGGCGTTCAAGACCCTGCGGGAGTCGCTCGGGGGCGCGATCCTGCTCGGCCTGGAATTGCTCGTCGCAGCAGACATCGTCAAGACGGTCACCTCGACGCCGTCGCTGACCGATGCCGCCGTCCTGGGAGTGATCGTGCTGATCCGCACCGTGCTGAGCCTGTCCATCGAGATCGAAATCGACGGTGTCGCACCGTGGCGGAAGGCGTTCGTGACCGGACCGCAGGTGCTCGCCCATGCGGCGCGCTCGTCCGCGGGGCAGGAGCCGAGTTCGGGCCGGTGAGTCGCCGGCCCGAACCGGTCACACCGTCTGCGGCCGCTTGCGCAGCCGGGTGTTGAGCACACCGAGCGCTGCGATGACGAGGAACAGGACGCACGTCGAGATCAGCTGGGTGCGGGCGTCGGTGTCGAAGAGCATGAGGACGACGAAACCGGCGAGCATTGCGAGCGTGACGTAGCTGAGCCACGGGAACAGCCACATCCGCACGGTCAGCTTGCCTTCGCGTTCGAGCTGCGGGCGCAGTCTCAGATGCGAGACGACGATGAAGATCCAGATGACCAGGAGCGCCGAACCGACGGCGTTCAGGAGAAGTCCCAGGAGGTCGTCCGGCAGCCACCAGTTGAGCAGGACGCTGACGAAACCGAAGAACACCGACAGCAGCACCGCATTGAGGGGCACCCCGGAATTCGAGATCCGGGCCATGAACGCGGGACCGTCGCCGCGCCGGGACAGCGAGTACGCCATCCGCGACGTGCCGTAGATGTTGGCGTTGAACGCCGACAACAACGCGACCACGACCACCAGTTCCATGAACCCGGCCACGTACGGGATGTGCGCCTGGTTGAGGACGGCCACGAACGGTCCGCTCTTCAGGTCCGAGGAATCCCAGGGAAGGACGAGGACCATGATCGAGATCGAACCGAGGTAGAAGACGCTGATACGCCAGACGACGCTGCGCACCGCCACGGCGATCGACCGCTCGGGGTCCTCGGATTCAGCGGCGGCGATGGTCACGATCTCGATGCCGCCGAAGGCGAACGCCACCACCAGTAGTCCCGCGGCGACCCCGGCGAAGCCTTCCGGCATGAAGCCGCCGTGGCCGAAGAGGTTGGTGGTGCCCACCGGTTCGGTGTCCGGCAGCAGGCCGAACACCAGCAGCACGCCGATCACCAGGAACGCGATGATGACGGTAACCTTGATGGCGGCGAACCAGAACTCGAACTCGCCGAAGTTGCTGACCTTCGCGAGGTTGACGGCCGCGAAGAAGATCACGAACACGAGGGCGACGACCCATTGCGGCACGCCGGGCAGCCAGCCGCTCACGATGCCGGACGCGCCGGTGATCTCGGCGCCGAGCACCATGATCAGCATGAACCAGTAGAGCCAGCCCATCACGAATCCGGCCCACTCGCCGATGCCGATCCGCGCGTAGTGCGAGAACGATCCGCTGGCGGGGATTGCCGCTCCCATCTCGCCGAGCATCCGCATCACGAAGACGACGATGATGCCGGCGAGAAGGTAGGAGACGAGGACGGCGGGACCGGCGGTCGCGATGCCGACACCGGTGCCGAGGAACAGTCCGGCACCGATCGCGGAACCGAGGCCCATCATCGTGAGGTGACGGACCTTCAGGCCCCGGCCCAGGGTGCTGGTCGAATCGGTCATGGTGCCGGGTGTTCGCGTACCGCTCACCGGGTCAGTCGTTTGCGTGCAGAGCGGCGTTCAGTTCCACGCCGGTGCCCTTCCACGGCACGACCTCGACGGCTCCCGACACGGAGTTGCGACGGAACAGCAGGTTGGACTGGCCGTTGAGTTCCTTGGCCTTCACGACGGTGCCGTCCGGCCCGGTGACCTTGGTGCCCGCGGTCACGTACAGGCCGGCTTCGAGGACGCAGTCGTCGCCGAGGGAGATGCCGAGACCGGCGTTGGCGCCGAGCAGGCAGCGCTTGCCGACGGAGATGGTCTCCTTGCCGCCGCCGGACAGGGTGCCCATGATTGACGCGCCGCCGCCCACGTCGGATCCGTCGTCGACGACGACGCCGGCGGAGATACGGCCTTCGACCATGGAGTTGCCGAGCGTGCCGGCGTTGAAGTTGACGAAGCCCTCGTGCATCACGGTGGTGCCGCTTGCCAGGTGGGCGCCGAGGCGGACGCGGTCGGCGTCGGCGATGCGGACGCCGGACGGCACGACGTAGTCGACCATGCGCGGGAACTTGTCGACACCGAACACGGTGACCACGCCGCGGATGCGCAGACGCGACCGCACCTTCTCGAAGCCCTCGACCGCACAGGGACCGAAGTTGGTCCACACCACGTTGGACAGCAATCCGAACAGACCGTCGAGGTTGACGCCGTGCGGGGTCACGAGGCGATGCGAGAGGAGGTGAAGGCGCAGGTAGGCGTCGTGCGCGTCGACCGGCGGCGCCGACAGGTCGGCGATGGTGGTGCGCACCACGACCTGGTCGACCTCACGCGCTTCGTCGGGTCCGGCGAGGAGTGCCAGATCGGAAGGGATGTCGCCACCCTCGATCCGCACGGTGCCCGCCTCGTCGAAGTTTCCCAGCTCGGGCGCCGGGAACCAGGTGTCGAGAACCGTGCCGCCGACGGTCACGTTGGCGATGCCTACTGCTGATGCTCCCTGTGTGCTCACGGCAGTAAAGGTTACTGCCTCATTACTCGGGCATTCCCAGCGGTCGTTATCGGGGCGTGATCGAAACGAAACCGAGCGGGTTCCGGCCATGTGGGGGACCATGCACGGGGCACGTGAGACACACCGGGAAAGGTCGTGGGAATGCGCATTTCGCACTGGGGTCGATTCATCGGAGGAGGCGTGCGGGCCGTGGCCGCGGGCGCACTGCTCGCCGGGGCCGTGTCGGTGGTGGCGCCGCAGACCGCGTCCGCCGCTCCGGTGTGCCCGGGCGCCGGCCAGGCACCGGTCCTCGTCGGGCGGGTGCCCGGAGCGGCGCTCGAGGGCGTCGCCGTGGACGGCGGCGGCCGCCTCTACACGACGGACCTTCTGAGCGGGCGGGTGTTCCGCCTCGACGCCCCGGGAACCCCCGCGGTCCCGGTCGCGACGGTGCCGGACGGCGGGGCCGGGGCGCTGGCCTGGGCGTCGGACGGTTCCCTGCTGGTGGGGTACGGCGCGGACGCCCGCGTGTTCCTCGGCGACATCCTGCGCCCGGGTGCGATCGCGAAACTGAACACCGCGACCAACGTGCTCACCCCGTTCGTATCGGGGCTGAGCGCCGCGAACGGACTCGATGTCACCGCCGACGGAACCGCATACGCCACCAACGACTTCGGAACCCAGATCGGACGGGTGTTCCCCGACGGGCGGGTGGAGCCCCACTGGGCGACGCTGCCCAGCGCCAACGGCGCGGTGCTCGGCGCGGACGATCGGTACCTCTACGTGTCGCGGACGTTCGTGAATCCGGGCGTGAGCCGGATCCCGCTCGCGAACCCCGGAGCGCCCGAGAGCATCCTCGACCTGGCCGGTCTCGACAACTTCGCCGCTCCCGACGGCCTGGCCCTGGACTCGCGAGGCCGTCCGGTGGTCCCGGCCAACGTGCGCGGCGAGATCTGGCGGCTCGACTCGCCGGGGCAGTACTGCGTGCTGGCCTCCGGTCTGCCGACGTCGAGCATGGTCGTCTACGGGCAGGGGTCCGGCGGCTTCTCGGCGGGACGGCTGTTCCGCATCGGTTTCGACGGTGCGATCTACGAGATCCCGGGCGGCTTCGACGGGTAGCAACGCCCGAGCGGGCGGACGGGTCGGCTTAGGGTGGACGGGTGAGCCCACTCGACCTCCACGCCGATCCCATCGACCTCACCGCCGCCCTGGTGGACATCCCGAGCGTCTCGCACGACGAGTCGGCGATCGCCGCAGCCGTCGAGTCGGCGCTGCGGGAGCAGACCACCGGTTTCGAGATCATCCGCAACGGGAACGCCGTACTCGCCCGGACCGATCGGGGGCTGCCGAGCCGGGTGATGCTCGCCGGTCACCTCGACACGGTGCCGATCGCCGACAACGTGCCCTCGCGGCGTGAGGGCGATCTGCTGCACGGATGCGGAACGGTCGACATGAAGTCGGGCGACGCGGTGTTCCTGCACCTCGCCGCCACCATCGAGAATCTCGCGCACGATCTGACCCTGGTGTTCTACGACTGCGAAGAGATCGCGGCCGTCCACAACGGGCTCGGACGGATCGAACGCGAGATCCCCGAGTGGCTGCGCGCGGACGTGGCGATCCTCGGCGAGCCGACGGGAGGCCTCATCGAGGCGGGATGTCAGGGCACGTTGCGGGTGACGCTGACCACCCGCGGCACCCGCGCGCACTCCGCGAGATCGTGGCTGGGCGACAACGCGATCCACCGCTTCGCCCCGGTTCTGCAGCGGTTGTCGGACTACACCGCGCGGTCGGTGGACATCGACGGCTGCGTGTACCGGGAGGGGTTGTCCGCCGTGCGGATCGCAGGCGGCGTCGCAGGCAACGTGGTGCCCGACGCGGCGGAGATGGACGTGAACTTCCGCTTCGCCCCCGACCGCAGCGCCGAGCAGGCGATCGACCACGTGCGGGAGGTCTTCGACGGGATCGAGCTGGGTTTCGAGGTCACGGACCTGTCGCCGGGAGCCCTGCCCGGGTTGAGCGACCCGGCGGCTGCGGCCCTGATCGAGGCGGCGGGTGGCGAGTTCCGCGCCAAGTACGGGTGGACCGACGTCTCGCGGTTCTCCGCGCTCGGCATCCCGGCCGTGAACTACGGTCCCGGCGACCCGAACTTCGCCCACAAGCGGGACGAGCACGTGCCCGTGCAGCAGATCACCGACGTGACGACGGTGCTGCGCGCCTATCTGAGCGCCCCGTGACTGCCCGGTGCCCCGAACGGGCCACCCGCTAGCCTGGGGCGCATGGCACCCGAGAAGAACACTCACGGCCGGAAGTCCTCGTCCGTGAAGCACCGGGGTCCGGTGCAGTTGAGGCGCGCCCGCAAGGACGACACCACCACCACCGACGAGCGGTTGCTCGACGAGCGGGGCTCGACCGACTGGGTGCACACCGACCCCTGGCGGGTACTGCGGATCCAGAGCGAGTTCATCGAGGGGTTCGGTGCCCTGGCCGAGGTGCCGCGCGCGGTCACCGTCTTCGGTTCCGCTCGCACACCGGACGGCCACCCGGAGTACGAAGCGGCTCGGGCGCTGGGTGCGCGCCTGGCCGAGGCGGGTTACGCCGTCATGACCGGCGGCGGCCCCGGCGTCATGGAGGCGGCCAACCGCGGTGCCAGCGAATCGGGTGGTTACTCCATCGGCCTCGGTATCGAGCTACCGTTCGAGGAGGGCCTCAACGAGTGGGTCGACCTCGGCATCAACTTTCGCTACTTCTTCGCGCGCAAGACGATGTTCGTGAAGTACTCGCAGGCGTTCATCTGCCTGCCCGGCGGGTTCGGGACGCTCGACGAGCTGTTCGAGGCGCTGACTCTGGTGCAGACGCGCAAGGTCACGAGATTCCCGATCGTCCTGTTCGGCACCGAGTACTGGTCCGGGCTGGTGGACTGGTTGCGGGGAACTCTCCAGCGCAGCGGCAAGATCTCGGAAGGTGACGTCAATCTCTTGCACGTCACGGACAGTGTGGAGGAAGCGGTGCAGATCGTCATACGGTCGCAGCAGGGTGTCGACGAAGCTGCCCTGCTCGGAACGGAGGATCAGTGGTGATGCCGAAAACTGTTCCGACGCAACCGTTCTCGGTGTGCGTCTACTGCGCGTCCGGCCCCGTCGACGACCATTTTCTGGAACTCGCGGCCCGGGTCGGCACCGAAATCGGTAAGCGCGGTTGGCAACTCGTGTCCGGCGGCGGCAACGTCTCGATGATGGGCGCGGTGGCCGAGGCCGCCCGCGCGGCCGGGGCCACGACCGTCGGTGTCATCCCGAAAGCGCTGGTGCACAGGGAAGTCGCCGACGTCGACGCCGACGAGCTGGTGGTCACCGACACCATGCGCCAGCGCAAGCAGATCATGGAGGACCGGGCCGACGCGTTCGTGACTCTGCCCGGCGGTATCGGCACGCTCGAGGAGCTGTTCGAAACGTGGACCGCGGGCTATCTCGGCATGCACGAGAAGCCGGTGGTCCTGCTGGATCCGCACGGTCACTACACGGGGCTGCTCGACTGGCTCGACGGGCTGCGGGGCGGCGGTTTCGTGGCGCAGCGCGCCCTCGACAGGCTGCTCGTCCGGTCCGATGTCGGGGAGGCACTGGACGCCTGCGTGTCCTGAGGCGGCGTCCGGTCCGCGTCGTGGCGCACGTTGTTACCGTGCAGTAAGGTGACCTGACTCATACTGCAGGCCTGAGGGGATGTCATGCGTTCTGAAGCTCGTTCGACGATCGGGGTGGTCGACCTCGCGAAGCGGCTGCCGGCCATGATTCCGGAGCTGCCGATCATGGCGAAGGGGGTCCTCGGCCTGATCCGGACCCCCGACGCGAGGGAATCGATCGGCCTCGTCTTCCAGCGCGCCGCCGCAGCGCACCCGCGCCGCACGTTCCTGCGGTTCGAGGGCGAATCGCTGAGCTACCGGAACGCCAACATCCGCGTGAACCGCTACGCCCACGTGCTCGCCGACCTCGGCGTGGCACGCGGGGACGTCGTCGGGATCCTCGGTAAGAACTCGCCCGAGACGCTGCTCATCGCCCTCGCCGCGGTCAAGCTCGGCGCCGCCGCCGGGATGCTGAACCACAACCAGCGCGGAGATGTACTGGCCCACAGCATCTCGCTGCTCGACAGCCGGGTCCTGGTGGTGTCCGAGGCGTGCGGCGAGGCCATGGACTCGCTCGACGAACCGCCCGCCGTGCCCTCGGTGCTGTACTTCGACGACCTCGACCGCCTCGCCGGGAAGGCCGGGGACGACAACCCCGAGGTGTGCGAGCAGATCCAGGCCCGGGAGAAGGCCTTCTACATCTTCACCTCCGGCACCACGGGACTGCCGAAGGCCAGCCTGATGAGCCATTTCCGCTGGCTCAAGAGCATGTCCGGACTCGGCAACATGGGCGTCCGGCTGCGTGGCAGCGACGTCCTCTACTGCTGCCTGCCGCTCTATCACAACAACGCGCTGACGGTGTCGCTGTCCTCGGTGCTCGGGTCGGGTGCGACGCTCGCACTGGGCAAGCAGTTCTCGGCGTCCAAGTTCTGGGCCGACGTCGAACTGAACCGGGCCACCGCGTTCACCTACATCGGCGAGCTGTGCCGGTACCTGCTGAACCAGCCCGAGAAGCCCGGCGACCGCGACAATTCCATCCGGCTGATGGTCGGGAACGGTCTCCGTCCGGAGATCTGGTCCGAGTTCACCACCCGGTTCGGGATCTCCCGGGTCGCCGAGTTCTACGGCGCCAGCGAGTGCAACATCGCGTTCGTCAACGCGCTCAACGTCGACCGGACGGCGGGCATCTGCCCCCTGCCGCACGCGGTGGTCGAGTACGACGAGGACAGCGGATCGCCGCGGCGGCACTCCGGCGGCAAGCTGCGGAAGGTGCGCACCGGCGACGTCGGACTGCTGCTGTCGAAGGTGACGGACCGGGCGCCGTTCGACGGGTACACCGATGAGGAGGCCACCGACAAGAAGCTCGTCCGCGACGGCTTCGAGGACGGCGACTGCTGGTTCGACACCGGCGACCTGGTGCGCCGCCAGGGCTGGTCGCACGTGGCGTTCGTGGACCGGCTCGGCGACACGTTCCGCTGGAAGGGGGAGAACGTCGCGACCACCGAGGTCGAGGGCGCACTCCTCGCGCATCCCGCGGTCGAGCACGCCGTCGTCTACGGCGTCGAGATCCCCGGGACCGACGGTCGCGCGGGGATGGCCGCGGTGACGTTGCACGAGAACGAGAAGTTCGACGGCGCCGACGTCGCGGAGTTGCTGTTCCAGCGGCTGCCGTCGTACGCGGTGCCGCTGTTCGTCCGCATCGTCGATTCCCTCGAGCAGACGTCGACGTTCAAGAGCCGCAAGGTGGAACTCCGCAAGGAGGGTTACGACGTCGAGGACACAGACACGTTGCACGTGCTGTCCGGGCGCAGCGACGGCTACAAGCCCTCGTACGACGGGTACGTCGACGAAGTGGCGAAGGGTTCGCTGCCCAAGGGGTGATGCGCCTTCGGCGCCCGTGAGTACTTGTCAACCGCCCGCCGTTAACAAGTACTCACGGGTGGTTTCGATTTCGCTGCGTGCCAATATTGGTGACATGGCCGAGACAGACGTACCGCCCGCGCCCGACCACCCGTCGCCCACGCTGTGCGGGCGCCCCGTGGCGGTCGATCGTGCGCTCGTGATGGCCATCGTGAACCGGACACCCGATTCGTTCTACGACCGCGGTGCCACGTTCACCGATTCCGCCGCCATGTCGGCGGTCGAACGGGCTGTGGACGAGGGTGCCGACCTCGTCGACATCGGGGGTGTGAAGGCCGGACCGGGTGACGTCGTCGACTCCGCGGAAGAGACCCGGCGGGTGGTGCCGTTCGTGGCCGCGATCCGCGAGCGCTACCCGGAGTTGCTCATCAGCGTCGACACCTGGCGTAGCGACGTGGCCCGGCTCGCCGTCGCCGAGGGTGCCGATCTCATCAACGACACGTGGGCCGGCGCCGATCCTGCGCTCGTCGAGGTGGCCGCGGAGACGGGTGCCGGCATCGTCTGCTCACACACCGGGGGAGCGGTTCCGCGGACCCGCCCGTTCCGCGTCCGCTACACCGACGTCGTCGCGGACGTCCTCCGGGAAGTGGTGTCGGCCGCCGAGAACGCGGCCCGGCTGGGTGTGCCCGCCGACTCGATCCTCATCGATCCGACCCACGATTTCGGGAAAAACACCTATCACGGGCTCGAGTTGTTGCGGCGAGTGGAAGATCTTGTAAATACGGGATGGCCAGTGCTCATGGCGCTGAGCAACAAGGACTTCGTCGGGGAGACTCTAGGGGTAGATCTCGTCGAGCGGTTGGAGGGAACATTGGCAGCGACAGCGATGGCCGCCGCAGGAGGCGCCCGTGTCTTCCGTGTCCACGAAGTTGCCCCCACGCGTCGAGTGGTGGACATGGTGGCCGCGATTCAAGGCCGGCGCGCACCGTCCCGCACCGTGCGGGGGCTGGCATGAGTGCCGTGGGGGCCCGGGCGGCCCGCACGATGGTGGCGGAGGAGCGAACCCCACGCAGCTGGGCCGAGGCGAACAGCTGGGACCAGCCGTCGTGGAGCATCGCCGAACTCGAACGGGCCAAGGCTGGGCGCACCGTCTCGGTGGTCCTGCCGGCGCTCAACGAGGAGGAGACCGTCGCCGCGGTGGTGGACACGATCCACCCGTTGCTCGGTGGTCTGGTGGACGAGTTGATCGTGCTCGATTCGGGATCGACGGACCTGACGGCGGAACGCGCACGCGCGGCGGGCGCCACCGTCATCAGCCGGGAGGAGGCGGTGCCCGCGTTCCCGCCCGTGGCGGGCAAGGGCGAGGTGCTGTGGCGTTCCGTCGCCGCGAGCACCGGTGACCTCATCGCCTTCGTCGACTCGGATCTCATCAACCCGGATCCGGCCTTCGTCCCGAAGCTGCTGGGACCGCTGCTGACGGCCGACGGCATCCATCTCGTGAAGGGCTACTACCGCCGTCCGCTCCGCCTCAGCGGCACGGAGGACGCCAACGGAGGTGGCCGGGTGACCGAACTCGTGGCGCGTCCCATGCTGGCCTCGCTCCGGCCGGAGCTGACGTGTGTGCTGCAGCCGCTGGGCGGCGAGTACGCGGGCACCCGGGAGTTGCTGTCGGCGGTTCCGTTCGCCCCCGGCTACGGCGTCGAGATCGGCCTGCTGCTCGACACGTACGACCGTCTCGGACTCGGTGCGATCGGGCAGGTCAATCTGGGGGTGCGCAAGCACCGCAACCGCCCGCTGTCCGAACTCGGGGTGATGAGCAGGCAGATCATCGGCACGATGATGCGGCGCTGCGGGGTGCCCGACTCCGGGGCGGGTCTGACCCAGTTCCTGGTGGACGGCGACTCCTTCGTTCCGACGACGACGGACGTCGCGCTGGCCGACCGCCCGCCGATGAACACGGTGTGCCCCTGACCGCGCGCCCCTGAAGGAGGTTGCTGTCAGACGTCCGTGACAGGATCGGGGCATGGTGACAGCCCTGCTCTATCTGCTCGTCATGGCGTTCGTCGGCGCGATGCTGTTCCTCGCCGCCAGTGCGGTGTTCGGCCGTTCCGAGGAACTCGCGCCCCTGCCGCCCGGCACCACACTCACGGCCCTGCCCGCCGAGGGTGTGACGGGCGCCGACGTGGAGGCGTTGCGATTCCAGCAGACGCTGCGGGGGTACAAGGCCAGCGAGGTCGACTGGGCGCTGTCCCGGCTGGGCCGTGAAATCGATTCGCTGCGTGAGCAGTTGGCGGCGGTCGAAGCCGCGTCCGAACGGCCGGGGGATGCCTCGTGACAGCCCCCGAGGACCGGGTGCGGTGCGAGTGGGCGGTCGACACGGACGGGTCCCGGCTGTACCGGGACTACCACGACCTCGAGTGGGGTCGTCCGCTGCACGGCCGCGACGAGTTGTACGAGAGGCTGTGCCTCGAAGCGTTCCAGTCGGGACTCTCGTGGATCACGATTCTCCGCAAGCGCGAGGCCTTCCGGGCCGCGTTCGCCGGGTTCGATCCGGAGGCGGTGGCCCGGTACACGGAACGCGACGTGGCGCGCCTGCTCGAGGACGCGTCGATCGTGCGGAACCGGGCCAAGATCGAGGCGTCGGTGAGCAATGCGCGGGCCCTCCTGGAGTTGTCGGACACCGACCTCGACACCCTGCTGTGGTCGTTCGCCCCGCCGCCGCGCCCGAGCCGCCTCGCCACCGTGAACGACGTCCCGGCCGTCACACCGGAGTCCACCGCGATGGCGAAGGAATTGAAGCGCCGAGGGTTCAAATTTGTGGGCCCTACCACTGCTTATGCACTCATGCAGGCCACCGGGATGGTGGACGACCACGTGGCCGCCTGCTGGGTCCCGATCACTGCCTGAACTGCCGGTGGACCTGCCTATTTGTGACTCAGGTTCCCGGTACTCGTGTCCATAGGGAAGAATGGATGTCACAAGCCTCGCCGAGTGTTGGCGGGGTGCCAAAATTTGTCGAGGCGCAAGCAGGCAGCGCAGATCTGGAGGGAGCAGAGGATGGCGGCCATGAAGCCCCGGACCGGGGACGGTCCCCTCGAAGCAACCAAAGAGGGACGAGGAATCGTCATGCGGGTTCCGCTCGAGGGTGGTGGACGTCTGGTTGTCGAGCTCACCCCGGAGGAAGCTGCCGCACTCGGTGAAGAGCTCAAGGGCGTCACCAGTTAGTCGAGTGCGGAGAGAACCTCACAGGGCAGGCCCCGTCGCCGTTCTCGGTGCGGGGCCTGTTCCGTGTCCGGAACGGGGAGGCGAACGTTCGTGCTGGCCGATGTGACCGACCTGTTGGCGTGCCCGCAGTGCCGGTCCCGTGTGGAACTCGACGACGGCGCGATCCTGTGCGACCAGGGGCATGCCTTCGATGTGGCGCGTCAGGGTTACGTGAGTCTGATGACCGGCGCCGGTGGCAAGTTCGACGGCGACAGCCCCGAAATGATCGCGGCACGTGCGGACTTCCTCGGCGGCGGCAGCTTCGACCCGCTGATGGACGCCGTCGCCGACGCGGTGGTGGCGGGCACCGGGCCCGGCGACGATCCCCGGATCCTCGAGATCGGCGCGGGCACAGGCCACTACCTGGCGCGCGTCCTCGACGCCGTCCCGACCGGCCGGGGAATCGGGCTCGACGTGTCCAAGTATGCGGCGCGGCGCATCGCCAAGGCTCACCCACGCGCCGGCGCAGTGGTTGCCGACGTGTGGCAACACCTTCCGGTGCGGGATCACGTGCTCAGCCACGTCCTGTGCGTGTTCGCGCCGCGCAACGCCGACGAAGCGCACCGGGTGCTCGCCGAGCGCGGCTCCCTGGTGGTCCTCACCCCCACGGAGCGGCACCTGGGGGAGCTCGTGGACCTGCTCGGCATGGTCCGGGTGGACGATCGGAAGGTCGAGCGGCTCGGGGCCGCGATGTCCGGGCGGTTCGAGCGTACCGACCACATGGCCGTGGAGTACCCGATGTCGTTGTCGCACCTCGACGTGGCCCGGCTCGTCGGGATGGGGCCGTCGGCGCGGCACCTCACCCCCGACCGGCTCGCGTCCTCGATCGCGGCGCTGCCGCAGGAATATCCGGTGACGGCGTCGGTGACGGTATCCACCTACGCCCGGCTCTGAGCCCCTCGGTCAGCGCCGGGACAACGCGTCCTGGTAGACGTCGAGCGTCTGCTGTGCGATGGCCGCCCAGGAGAACTCGGCGATCGCCCGCGCCCGCCCGGCCTTGCCCATCGCCTGGGCAGTGCCGGCGTCGGCGGCGATTGCGTTGACCGACTCGGCCAGCGCCTGTTCGAACGCCTCGGGCTCGTACGAGTTGTAGTGCACCAGACGGCCGGTGACCCCGTCCTCCACCACCTCGGGGATACCGCCGACGTCGGACGCCACGACCGCGGTCTCGCAGGCCATGGCCTCGAGGTTCACGATCCCCAGCGGCTCGTACACGGACGGGCACACGAAGACGGTTGCGGCCGACAGGATCTCCCGCACCTGGTCGGTGGGGAGCATTTCCCGCACCCAGAACACGTTGCCCCGGTGCGCCGCGAGCGCGGCCACGGCCTGCTCGGTCTCGGCGGCGATCTCCGGGGTGTCGGGGGCCCCCGCGCACAGCACCAACTGGATCTCGGGCGCGAAGTGGTGTGCTGCGGCGATCAGATGACCGACGCCCTTCTGCCGCGTGATACGGCCCACGAACGCCACCATCGGCTGGTCCGGGTCGACGCCGATCTTGGCGAGGGCGGAGTCCCGCGGACCTGCGGGCCCCGCGTGCCAGACCGACGTGTCGATCCCGTTGCGCACCACGTGGACCCGGTGCGGGTCGACGAACGGGTACGCGTCGAGGACGTCGAGTCGCATCCCGGCGCTCACGGCGATCACCGCGTCGGCGTGCTCGACGGCGTTGCGCTCGGACCACGAGGAGATGCGGTAGCCGCCGCCCAGCTGCTCCGCCTTCCACGGCCTCCGTGGCTCGAGGGAGTGGGCGGTGAGGATGTGGGGCACGTCGTACAACGCGGACGCCAGATGGCCCGCCAGGCCGGTGTACCAGGTGTGGGAGTGCACGACGTCGGCACCGGTCGCGGCGTCGGCCATGCGCAATTCGGCAGACAGCGTCGCGAGTGCCGGATTGGCCCCGGCCAACACGGGATCGGGGGTGTGCACGACCGCTCCGACGCGCGGAGCCCCCATGCAGTGCACGTCCACCTCACACAGCTGCTTCAACTGAGCAACCAGTTCGGTGACGTGTACACCCGCACCGCCATAGATCTCCGGTGGGTATTCCTTGGTCATCATCGCCACCCGCACCGGCCTAACGTAACCGTCCGGGACGCTTCGGGCCACCGCTCTCGGACACATTCAGGTATCGGAGAAACGGTGACTCGGCGCTTCGCTGGCGGGGGGAGTGGCCGCCCGATAGGTTGACAGGGTGAGGAGCCAGCCACATGTGCTTGGAATCGTGCTCGCCGGCGGCGAGGGCAAACGTCTCTATCCGCTCACCGCGGATCGGGCGAAGCCCGCTGTGCCTTTCGGAGGCGCCTACCGGTTGATCGATTTCGTGCTCAGCAATTTGGTCAATGCGGGATACCTCCGCCTGTGTGTTCTGACGCAGTACAAGTCGCACTCGTTGGACCGCCACATCTCTCAGACGTGGCGACTGTCCGGGTTCGCGGGTGAATACATCACTCCCGTTCCCGCGCAGCAACGTCTGGGCCCGCGCTGGTACACCGGTAGTGCGGACGCGATCCTGCAGTCGCTGAACCTCGTCTACGACGAGGATCCCGAGTACATCGTCGTGTTCGGTGCCGACCACGTGTACCGGATGGACCCGGAGCAGATGGTGCAGCACCACATCGAGTCGGGTGCCGGGGTGACGGTGGCCGGGATCCGGGTGCCGCGCAGCGAGGCGTTCGCGTTCGGCTGTATCGACAGCGACGAGTCGGGTCGCATCGTCCAGTTTCTCGAGAAGCCGGCGCATCCGCCGGGCACCCCGGACGACCCCAACATGACGTTCGCGTCGATGGGTAACTACGTGTTCACCACCAAGGTGCTGGTCGACGCGATCCGGGCCGACTCCGAGAACTCCGATTCCGACCACGACATGGGCGGCGACATCATCCCCGCGCTCGTCGAGGCGGGTGAGGCGTCCGTGTACGACTTCAAGGACAACATCGTTCCCGGCGCCACCGACCGCGACCGGGGCTACTGGCGCGACGTGGGAACGCTCGACGCATTCTACGACGCCCACATGGACCTCGTGTCGGTCCACCCGATCTTCAACCTCTACAACCGTCGGTGGCCGATCCGCGGTGAGACGGAGAACCTCGCGCCCGCCAAGTTCGTGCAGGGCGGCCTCGCGCAGGAGTCCGTGGTCGGGGCCGGGTGCATTCTGTCGGCGGCCACGGTGCGCAACTCCGTGCTCAGCTCCAACGTGATGGTCGACAGCGGCGCGACGGTCGAGGGCAGCGTCCTCATGCCCGGTGTGCGCATCGGCAAGGGCGCCGTGGTACGCCGCGCCATCCTCGACAAGAACGTGGTCGTCGGCGACGGCGAAATCATCGGCGTCGACCTCGAGCGCGACAAGCAACGCTTCGCCGTCAGCAACGGCGGCGTCGTCGCCATCGGCAAGGGCGTCTGGATCTAGCGGGAGGGCCCCGGAACGGGGCTCTCAGAGCTTGGACGCGCAGAGCAGTCCGTCGCCGATCGGCAGGAACACGCGGATCAGCTGGTCGTCCTCGGCGAGTGCCTTCGCGGCCTCGCGGACGGCGACGGTCGCCGCGTCACGCTGGCTCGGGTCGACGACCCGCCCCCCGTGCAGGGCGTTGTGCAGCACGATCGCGCCGCCCGGACGCAGCAGGCGAACCCCTTCGCGGACGTAGTGCGGGTGATCGACCGGTGCGCTGTCGACGAACACCAGGTCGTACGCCCCGTCGGCGAGCCGCGGCAGGACGTCGAGTGCCCGGCCGTTGATCAGCCGGGTCCGGGCCGGTGCGATGTCGTTGGTCCGGAACGACAGCTTGGCGGCCCGCTGGTGCTCGGGTTCACTGTCGATGGTGGTGAGGACGCCGTCCTCGCGCATGCCCCGGAGCAGCCACAAACTGCTCACACCCGCGCCGGTTCCGACCTCGACGACCGTCTTGGCGTCCAGCATGCGGGCAAACAGGGCTAGAGCAGCACCGACCGCGGGAGGCACCGGTCCGGCACCGAGGTCGTCCGCCCGCTCCCTGGCCGCACCGAGGGCCTCGTCTTCACGGACAGCCCCTTCTGCGTGGGTGAGTATCCGTTCGGCGTTTGTCTGCACGCACATGAGGCTATCGGGGTCTCGTCATCGCCGCTGCGAGGCGCGCTCGACGACAATGCCGCGACCTGCTCGGCCGCGATTCTCAGGAATACCTCAGCTTGCTCACACCGCACACATATCGCGGTGGGAAAGAGTATGTCCAACGCCAGATCCGAAGACCGCCCGGCGGGGAGATCACGACGACGGAGGAAAGTCCGAGAATCCGGGAACAAATCCCGGGCGTCGGGAGTTGACGCCTATACCACGTCCAGTGATCTGCGGTCCTGAGTAGGAGGATCCACTTAACTCGATGAGCAACCACACGATGGCTCCAGACGAGAGAAACACCGACGAGCAGCTGTCGGACGCCGAGCTGACGGGCACGGCTGTGTTCGATGCCACAGGCGAGAAGTCGGC
The DNA here is from genome assembly GCF_002300195.1 of Rhodococcus sp. ACPA1. Classification (NCBI taxonomy): domain Bacteria; kingdom Bacillati; phylum Actinomycetota; class Actinomycetes; order Mycobacteriales; family Nocardiaceae; genus Rhodococcus; species Rhodococcus sp. ACPA1. The sequence goes on from NZ_NSDX01000001.1 coordinate 731,373, forward strand.
CATGCCGTCCTGGGACGAACTCGTCCGCGAGCACGGCGACCGGGTCTACCGACTGGCCTACCGGCTGTCGGGCGACGCGCAGGACGCCGAGGACCTCACTCAGGACACGTTCATCCGCGTGTTCCGTTCCCTGTCCGACTACCAGCCCGGCACGTTCGAGGGCTGGCTGCACCGCATCACCACCAACCTCTTCCTCGACATGGTCCGCCGTCGTAACCGCATCCGCATGGAAGCGCTCCCGGAGGACTACGATCGTGTCCCGGCCGACGGACCGAACCCCGAGGAGATCTACCACGACGCCCGCCTGGACGCGGATCTGCAGGCAGCGCTCGATTCGTTGGCCCCGGAGTTTCGCGCCGCGGTCGTGCTGTGTGACATCGAAGGACTGTCCTACGAGGAGATCGGTGCCACACTGGGTGTCAAGCTCGGAACCGTGCGTAGCCGCATCCACCGCGGCAGGCAGGCTCTGCGTGAGCATCTGGCTGTGAACGGAAAGGTTGACTCCGATCAGATCGGCGTCGGGTAGTTACCAGGAGGGACGAATGACGCAGGGGCGTGTACCTCGCCAGTTTGGCTCCACCGAACACCTGGCGAGTGAGGCGATCGCCGCCTACGTCGACGGTGAACTCCGCATGTCCGCTTATCTGCGCGCCTCCCACCACCTGTCGATCTGCCCCGAGTGCGCGTTCGAGGTGGACTCCCAGCAGCAGGCACGGCGTGCCCTGCGCCGCAGCGGCGACGTCGCCATGCCGTCCGGTCTCCTGGGTCTGCTGAGCCAGATCCCCAGTTGCAACCAGGGCGATCCCGCCGACAAGTCCCCGTTCGACTCCCACTCCCCGGATTCGCCGGTCACGAGCGCGTACTCGATCACGAGCCGGATCTGGTCCCGGCGCCGGCGCCGTTGAGCGCATCCGGACCGACGACGGCGGTGTCCACGCTCAGCGAGGCATCGGTGATACTGGGGCGCGTGACTGACGCACACGAGGGGGACACGACAGCGTGACGGCGGATTACAAGACTCCGGGTTCCGATACGACGGCACCCGACGGTCCCGTGGCGGACGAGTCGGGCACTCTCCGCCCGGCGGACGCCCCACGGCTCGATCCGAGGCCCGTCTACCGGCCGCAGATCGACGCAGCGTCCAGCCGCGCGTTCGGCCGTCCGGGTGGCGTCACCGGCTCCTTCGCCCCGTCCGATGCCCGGCGTGAGAGCGAACCCTCGGTGAAGGTCGGTGCCCCCGACCCCCTGCTGGCGGAGGCGTTCGGCCGGCCGGACGGCGAGGTCGACACCATTCAGCGTGATCCCCACCGCAAGCCCGCGACCCCGGCGGGCGAGGCACCGCCCGCCGACCCCTGGCGTAATCCCGACGCGGGCGTCGAGCTCGGCTCCCCGGCGTTGCACGCCGAAGAACATTCGCGCCCGCCCGCTCCCGCGCTCAGCGCCCGCGAGGTCCTGTTCGGCGGCAAGGTGGCACCGAAGGCGCTCGTCGCGCTCGGCGGAGTCGCGCTCGCGATCGGTCTGGTCGGCGGCCTCCTCGCCGCCGTGATCACCGCCGATCGCAGCTCGCTCACCAGCCAGAGCGTCACCCTCGTCCAGGGCGGCGGCGAGGAAGACCTCGGCCAGTCGCCCGTCGCGCAGGTCGCGGACGCCGTCCTGCCCGCCGTCGTGTCCATCCAGGTGGCGGTCGGCGATCAGGGCAGCACCGGTTCCGGTGTCGTCATCGACGGCGCCGGCTACATCGTCACCAACAATCACGTCATCTCCGCCGCGGCCACCGCCCCCGACGGCGGCAAGATCCAGGTGATCTTCTCGGACGGGACCAAGGCCGAGGCCCAGATCGTCGGTCGCGACATCAAGACCGACCTGGCCGTGCTCAAGGTTTCCGCCGACAATCTGACGGTCGCGGAACTCGGCAAGTCCGGCGACGTGCAGGTGGGTGAGGACGTCGTCGCAGTCGGATCGCCCCTCGGGCTCAGCAAGACCGTCACCCGCGGAATCGTCAGTGCCCTGCATCGTCCGATGCGACTGTCCGGCGAGGGCTCCGACACGAACGCCGTCATCGACGCCGTCCAGACCGACGCCGCCATCAACCACGGCAACTCGGGCGGCGCGCTCGTCGACGACACCGGCCGGGTCATCGGCATCAACACCGCCATGCTCAGTGAGTCCGGCGGCTCGGTGGGTCTCGGCTTCGCGATTCCCATCGACGACGTCACGACGGTCGCTCAGACCCTCATCCGGGACGGCCGGATGCACCACCCGGACATCGGCGTCAACGCCCGCACCGTCGTCAACGACAACACCAGCGGCGCCCAGGTGGCCAATGTCCGCACGGACAGCCCGGCCGCGCGGGCCGGGATCGTCGAGAACGATGTGATCGTCAAGGTCGGCGACCGCACGGTCACGAGCGCCGACGAACTGGTCGTCGCCGTCAACCTGCAGAAGATCGGCGAACCCGTCCGGGTTCAGCTGATCCGCGAGGGCCGACTCGTCGATGTCGACGTGACCCCGGCCTCCGACTGACTCGAGAGGTTGCTGTGAGATCGCTCCGTCACCTGGGCACACACCCTCACCGCACAGTAGGCTGACCACGTGTTCGGCAACATTGGTTGGGGCGAGTTCATGGTCCTCCTCGTCGCGGCTCTGGTCATCTTGGGACCCGAGCGGCTTCCGGGTGCGGTCAGCTGGGTAACGAAATCACTGAGGCAGGTCCGTGAGTATGCGAGCGGCGCCAGCCAGCAACTCAAGGACGAGCTCGGTCCGGAGTTCGAGGATCTGCGCAAGCCGCTGTCGGACCTCAATCAGCTGCGCGGCATGACACCGCGCGCGGTCATCACCAAACACCTGCTCGACGGTGACGATTCGATTCTCACCGGCAACTTCGACAAGCCGAGTTCGGTGTCGTTCGACAAGTCGGGAACGAAGGCCGTCAGCGCCGATCCGTCGACACCCACTCCTGCGCAGAACAAGCCGCTCGCGGCAGGCGAGCGCCCCCCGATCGACCTCGACGCAACGTAGACGCTGCGCGCATGTGCGCCTTTCCGGTTGTTCCAGCAACCAGAAAGGCGCACGGGCCCGGAGGGCCTACAGGTGGCGGGTGGTGTCGATCCCCAGCGACATTCCGGCGAGTCCACGCTTGCGGACGGCCAGCTTGTCGGCGATGTCGCGGAGTGCTGTCGCGGCCGGCGAATCCGGGTGGCCGAGGACGATGGGAACACCGCCGTCGCCGCCTTCACGGACCGCCTGCTCGAGCGGGATCTGCCCCAGCAGCGGCACCTTCGCGCCCACGGCCTTCGTGAGTCGGTCGGCGACGGCCTGCCCGCCGCCGGACCCGAAGATGTCCATCCGGCTGCCGTCGGGCATGTCCATCCAGGACATGTTCTCGACGACTCCGACGATGCGCTGACGGGTCTGCAGTGCGATGGCGCCTGCGCGCTCGGCCACCTCGGCGGCCGCCTGCTGCGGGGTCGTGACGACGAGGATTTCCGCACCGGGGATCAGCTGTGCGACGGAGATGGCGACGTCGCCGGTGCCGGGCGGCAGATCGAGCAGCAGAACGTCCAGGTCGCCCCAGAAGACGTCGGCGAGGAACTGCTGCAGCGCGCGGTGCAGCATCGGACCACGCCACACGACCGGGGTGTTGCCCTGGGTGAACTGGGCGATGGAGATCATCTTCACGTCGTGCGCGACGGGCGGCATGATCATGCGTTCCACCTGCGTGGGCTTGGCGTCGGTGCCGAGCATGCGGGGAACGGAGTGCCCGTAGATGTCGGCGTCGAGCACGCCCACCGACAGTCCGCGGGCGGCGAGTGCGGCGGCCAGGTTGACGGTGACGCTGGACTTGCCGACGCCGCCCTTGCCGGACGCGACCGCGTAGACGCGGGTCAGCGAGCCGGGCTGGGCGAACGGGATGACGGGCTCGGCCGAGTCTCCGCGCAGCGACTTACGGAGTTCGGTGCGCTGCTCGTCGCTCATCACGTCGAGTTCGACGCGGATCGCACCGACACCGGGAACGTCCGCCACGGCCTTGGTGACCCGGTCGCTGATCTCGGTCCGCATCGGACAGCCCGCGGTGGTCAGGTAGATCGCGATGTCGACGCTGTCGTCGGCCGCGATGTCGACGCTCTTGACCATCCCGAGTTCGGTGATCGGTTTCCGGATCTCGGGATCCTGGACGCGCGCCAGGGCGCTACGTACAGCGGACTCGCTCAGGACTGGCATGACTCAATGGTAAGGATGTGCGCTCAGTGGATGCGCGGCAGGTCCGCGGCCGCCGGGATGATTCCGCTGGAGTAGCCGGCGGACCATGCGAGCACGTTGGCCACATAGGCGGCGGAGTTGTTGTAGCGGTGCACGGCCTTGGCGGCCTGAATCGGATCCTTGACGTTCAATCCGCCGTCGCACAGGTACTTTCCGGTGGTCAGCGCGGAGTCGAAGAGGTTCTGCGGATCGGCGACGCCGTCGCCGTTTCCGTCGCCCGCGTAACGATTCCACGTCTCGGGGAGGAACTGGGTGGGTCCGACGGCGCGGTCGTAGTTGGCGTCGCCGTCCAGCTTGCCACCGTCGGTGTCGCGGATCACGGCGTTGCCGCCGAGGGTGCCGTCGAGGACGGGGCCGAGGACGGGCTTGAGCATGTTGCCCTTGTCGTCCGCCTTGCCGTCGTAGGCGTGGGTGGACTCGACGCGGCCGATTCCGGCGATGAGCGTCCAGTACATGCCGCAACCCGGCTGTTCGACCGCGAGGATGCGCTCGGCGTTCTGGTAGGCCGCGACGCTGATGGCCGGGATGCCGAGCGCGCCCTGGGCGATGCTCGCCGGAAGGGGAGGGGTGGCCTGGACGGGTGCGAGTGCCGGCGCAGCGGGCGCCTCCGCGGCCGCCGGTGCGGCTTCGGCGGCGGTGTCGGCCACGGGGGTGACGGCTTCCGCGGCCTCGGGTGCGGTGTCGGTCGCCTCCTGGGCGACGTCGGCGACCTCCGACGAGGAGCTCGTGGAAAGGAAAGGGACCTTGGGTGCGGCGCCGGCCGTGTTGGCTGCGGTGATCAGTCCGATGGGGACGAGTCCGGTAAGCGCGATGACCGAATTGCGGCGGATATGGGAATCCGTCTTCTTGTTGTGCCGACCCACTCGATTGCCTCCTGCGACCCCCGTCTTGGGGTGTTCCGTTCAACTGACCGGATCGAGGCTACCTGATTCGATATGTTTCCGTTATCCAACCGTGATCAAACGGGCTTGTATCGCACGGTTCCGTTACTCCGAAGGCACGTGAGCGAGGGTAACCAACACGGCAAGGTCACGCCAGGACGTGGACGTGCCGGGGTGTCGGAGGGATCGGGCCGGTCGCTGCGTCAGGAGCCGGACACCGGAACGCTCCGCCGCGCGCCCTGCAAGCAGAGCGCGCGGCGGAGGAGGGGGTGATTACCGGGGAACGGCGTCGGCCGGAGGGGCGTCCGGGGCGGGCTCGACCGGGGCGGGTGTGGCGGATGCCGGAGCGCCGGGGTCGGCGGGCGGGCAGAAGATCAGACAGGGCAGTTGCGGCAGCGGCGGGAGTCCGGGAATCGGCGGGGCCGGCGTGGGCGTCGGGGGAGTGGCCGCACCGTCCGTGGACGGCTGCGGGGTGGTCGCGAGATCACGCGGGAGGTCCGCTTCGGCCGCGGCGGCGTCGGCGAGCCGTCCGGGCGAGGGCGAGGCCGACTCCGACAGCTGGCTCGGCGTCGGCGTTCCACCGTTCCTGTAGGCGTTCGACCAGGTGATGACGTTGGCCGCATACGCAGCAGAGTTGTTGTACCGCAGGACCGCGCGGGTCTCCTGGAGCGGATCGCGGAGGTCGAGACCGCCTGAGCAGAGGTACCGGGCGGCCGCCAGCGTCGCGTCGAACACGTTGTTGGGATCGGCCACGCCGTCCGCGTTGCCGTCGGAGGCGTACTTGGCCCACGTGGACGGAATGAACTGCATCGGCCCGACGGCGCGATCGTGCCCGGGGTCGCCGTCCGTGGCGCCGCGGTCGGTGTCTCGGATGACCTCGTTGCCCGCCAGCCGGCCGTCGAGAACGGGGCCCAGAATCGGGGTGAGTGTGGTGCCGACCGAGTCGGTCCGGCCGCCGCCGGCATGACCCGATTCGATGCGGCCGATCCCGGCCAGCAGATGCCACGGCAGACCGCACTTCGGGGACTCCGCCATCATTTCGAGTTCCGCGGACCGGTACGCGTTGAGCACGATCTCCGGGATGCCCAGCGCGCTCAGGATCACCGGTGCGGCGATGAGCCCGGTGCCGGACGGCGACGTCGGAGATGTGGGATTTGTCACCGCGGGCAGCGGCGCGGGCGCGGGCGGCGGGGGAGCGGCCCTCTGGGACCGCGCGATCCGGGGTGTCGGCGCCACGATTCCCGACGGCGGGAAGTACGCGGCCTGGGGCGTGGTTCCCGGCGTGATCGAAGCTGCTCCGAGCGTCGTCGCCCCGCCGGTGGACGAGACGGCACTGGTGCCGACGGATGCGCCGCTGACCGCAGAACCGCCGGTCGAGGACCCGAGGGTGGCAACTGCGCCCACTGTCAGGGCAGTCACCGTCAACAGTCCACGTATCCGCACTCGATCACCCCCTGCGGTGCTCTTCCTTTTCGCACACCGCATACATCCGAGAAGATGTGACTGACGTTACATATACGTGATCGACCCTGCCGGAGTTTGCGGGGATTCGCCGAGCCTCATTTGCGCCGGGTGCGGGTCTCTTCCTCGTCGCCCAGCAGCGACTTGATCTCGTCGAGTTCGCGCCGCAGGTAGTCGCGGGTGGCGACCTCACCGATCGCGATGCGCAGAGCCGCCAGTTCCCGTGCGAGGAACTCGGTGTCCGCCTTCGTCTGCTCGGCGCGCGAGCGGTCCTCCTCGAGGGAGACGCGGTCGCGGTTCTCCTGGCGGTTCTGCGCCAAGAGGATCAGCGGCGCCGCGTAGGCGGCCTGGGTGGAGAACGCCAGGTTGAGCAGGATGAACGGGTACGGGTCCCACTGCAATCGGACGGCGAAGACGTTGATGATGATCCAGACGATCACGACCACCGTCTGGATCATCAGGTAGCGGCCCGTGCCGAGGAACCGGGCGAAGTTCTCGCTGGCCCGGCCGACGGCCTCCACGTCGTACGTGACGCGGAAGCGGCGGGTGCCCCGCGGGGTGTCGAGGCGCTGTCGGTCGGACAGGCTCCGGGCGGCTGCGCTGGCTGATTTCTCGCTCATCCGTCGATCTCCTCTTCACGCCAGTCCTCGGGGAGGAGGTGGTCCAGGACATCGTCGACAGTGACCGCACCGATCAGGTGGTCCTCGTCGTCGACCACCGGCCCGCACACCAGGTTGTAGGTCGCGAAGTAGCGGGTCACCGACGTCAGGGAATCCTCGGGTGCCAGCCGTGGCATGTCGGTGTCGAGCAGTCCGCCGACCAGGCTCGCGGGCGGCTCGCGCAGCAGTTTCTGCAGGTGCACGCATCCCAGGTAGCGGCCGGTCGGCGTCGCGGTCGGTGGGCGGACGACGAACACCATGCTCGCGAGGGCGGGGGTGACGTCCGAGATCCGGGCGCGGGCCAGGGCCTCGGCGACCGTCGTCGACGCGGTGAGGACCACCGGCTCCGGCGTCATCAGACCACCCGCGGTGTCGGGGGAGTGCTCGAGCAGCCGGCGGACCGGCTCGGAGTCCTGCGGATCCATCAACTGCAGCAGCGATTCGGCCTCGGTCTCGGGAAGCTCACCGAGGAGGTCGGCGGCGTCGTCGGGGTCCATGGCTTCGAGGACGTCGGCTGCCCGCTCGACCTCGAGGTGCATGAGCAGGTCCGTCTGGTCGTCGGAGGGCAGTTCCTGGACGACGTCGGCGAGGCGTTCGTCGTCGAGTGCGAGGGCGAGTTCGTGGCGGCGTTTCTCCGGCAGGAGCCGCATCGCGTTCGCGACGTCGGCCGCGCGCATGCCCTCGAACTGCGTGAGCAGCGCCGAGACGCCCTGGCCGGGCATCGCCAGGTCGGTCTGCGTGAGGCCCTGGACGTGCTGCCACTCGACGACGTGCATGGCGGCGCGGCGACCGAGTCGGCCGCGGTGCCCGCGCACCGCGACCTTCGACACCACCCAGTCCCGGGTGCGGGTCTGCTCGATGCCCAGATCGACGACGATGATGTCGGCGTCCCGCAGCTCCTCGAGTTCCGGGTCGTCCACGCGCACGTGGGAATCCGCCACCTGGGCGAGTGCGAGCACCTCGCCGGGCCGCTGCTGGAATCGGCGCAGACTGACGTTGCCGGTGGTGAGTGTCACCGAGCTCGGTTCGATGGCGGTGACGCGGAGCATCGGGACGAAGATGCGTTTGCGCGTGAACAATTCGATGACAAGTCCGAGGACGCGCGGCTGCTGCCGGCCGACGCGCGCGGTGATCACCACGTCCCGGACGCGGCCGATCGACTCCCCATCGGGGCCGAGCACCACCAGGCCGGCCAGCCTGGCTGCAAAAACCTTGTTCGCAGCTGCCATGATTGCCAGGCTAGATCCTTGTACAGAAATACAGGGAATCGAACACCTGCGAAAGTGGAGGATCGTCCGTCATGAGTTCCGTCTACAGGCCACGGCGATCGGTGCTCGCCGTTCCGGGCAGCAGCCGCAAGATGATCGACAAGGCGAAGGGGCTGCCCGCGGACGAGATCTTCCTCGACCTCGAGGACGCGGTGGCACCGCTCGCCAAGCAGGAAGCGCGCGGCACCATCGCCGAGGCGCTCGCCGAGGACGGGTGGGGCGACCAGATCAAGGTGGTGCGGGTCAACGACTGGACCACCGAGTGGACGTACGCCGACGTCGTCGAGGTCGTGGGACGCGCGGGCGCCCACCTCGACGCGATCCTGCTGCCGAAAGTGCCGGACGCCAGCCATGTTCAGGCCCTCGACCTGCTGCTGACCCAGATAGAGAAGGCCAACGGGCTCGAGGTCGGCCGGATCGGCATCGAGCCGCAGATCGAGAATGCGATCGGGCTCACCAACATCGACGCCATCGCGACGGCCAGCCCCCGCGTGCAGACCCTGGTGTTCGGTCCCGCCGACTTCATGGCGAGCATCAACATGCGCACGCTGGTCGTCGGGGAGCAGCCGGACGGCTACGACCGCGGCGACGCCTACCACCACATCCTGATGACCATCCTGATGGCCGCCCGCGCGCACGGGGTACAGGCCATCGACGGTCCCTACCTGCAGATCCGCGACGTGGAGGCGTTCCGCCGGTCGGCGCAGCGCACGGCCGCGCTCGGCTTCGACGGCAAGTGGGTTCTGCATCCCACCCAGATCGAGGCGGCGAACGACGTGTTCAGCCCCCGTCAGGACGATTACGACCGGGCCGAACTGATCCTGGACGCCTACGAGTTCCACACCTCCGCGGCCGGCGGGGGTCGCGGTGCCGTGATGCTCGGCGACGAGATGATCGACGAGGCGAGTCGCAAGATGGCGCTCGTGATCTCGGCCAAGGGGCGCGCCGCGGGTATGAAACGGACCACCGAGTTCGTGCGACCCGACGAGAAATAGCCTCAGCAGGCAGAATGGTTCTCACAGGACCGATCCTGAGAGAACCACACGAGGAGACCAGCTGACGATGACGAATCCACTCGGACAGTCCAATGGGGCGCGGCGTGGGGCTCTGCCGGAACCCCCCACGGGCTGGCCCATCGGTTCGTATCCCACCTACGCGGAGGCGCAGCGCGCCGTCGACTACCTCTCCGATCAGGAATTCTCGGTGGAGGACGTCACCATCGTGGGTGTCAACCTCATGCAGGTCGAGCGGGTGCTGGGCCGCCTCACCTGGGCGAAAGTGATTGGCGGGGGCATTGTTTCGGGCGCCTGGCTCGGCGTGTTCTTCGGTTTGCTGCTGGGCATCGTCACGGGCGGTTTCCTGGCGCCGCTCGTCGTCGGCATCGTCGGCGGCATCATCTTCGGGCTGATCTCCACGACGATCCCGTACGCGGCGACGCGGGGAACCCGGGACTTCGCGTCGACGATGCAACTGGTCGCCGGGCGGTACGACGTGCTGTGCGAGCCGAAGTCGGCGGAGAAGGCCAGGGACATGCTGGCCAAGCTGGCGCTCTGATCGGCGCTCTCGCCTCGGCCTGCGGGTTGCGGCCGGGTCACGGATTGCGTCCTATTCGCGACGTTCGCGGCGATTTCACCCAGTTCGCCGACGATGTCGGATAGGTTTACGGCGCAATGCGTGGGCCCAGGCCCTCGCCGAAACCGTGACCTGTCGGTGGAGTGCGCGTTCCGGCAGGAACAAATGTGCGGGCCCGCGTGCCCAGCCGTACCGCGACTGGATCCGTGAGGGGCCGCTCGAGGAGGCGGCTGTGCTGCATCGCACCAAGCCCGGACGCTCGCTGAAGTGGGGACTGATCGGTGCGGCCACCGTCCTCACCATTCCCCTGCTGGCTGGGTGCGGGTCGTCCGAAGAGGGCATCGTCCTCAGCTTCTACACGGCTGCCGACGGCGCCGAACAATATGCGGAGGCCGCGGCCAACTGCACGGCCGCGGCCGGCGGCCGGTACACCGTGGAGCAGCGCACGCTGCCGAAGGGCGCGGACGATCAGCGGCTCCAGCTGGCCCGCCGGCTCACCGGAAACGACACGTCGCTCGACATCATGACACTGGACGTGGTGTGGACCGCCGAGTTCGCCGAGGCCGGCTGGGCGGTGCCGCTCCCACCCGGCATCGCGGCGGAGGTCAGCGAGGGCACGCTCGAAGGCCCCCTCGAATCCGCGAAGTGGCAGGACCAGCTGTACGCCGCGCCGCTGAACACCAACACCCAGTTGCTCTGGTACCGCAAGGACCTCATGCCGGACGGGCAGCCGCCGCAGACGTGGGATCAGATGATCGACATCGCGGAGGGCCTCGCGGCGGAGGGCCGGCCCAGTTGGATCGGGGTGCAGGGCAAGCAGTACGAAGGCCTGATGGTGTGGTTCAACACCCTGCTCGCGAGCGCGGGCGGGTCCGTCGTCGCCGAGGACGGGACCACCGTGACGGTTGCCGACGGCGACGCCGCGCTGAAGGCGCTCGAGGTCATGAAGCGGGTGGCCACCGCGGAGGGTGCCGACCCGTCGGTTTCCCAGGGCGACGAGGCGTCGTCCCGGCTGGGGATGGAGAGCGGAAAGGCTGCGTTCGAGGTCAATTGGCCGTTCGTGCTGCCGGGCATGATCGAGAACGCGGAGAAGGGGGACCTGCCGTTCATCGACGAGAAGGGCAACCCGACGTCCGTGGACACGGGCAACACGGTGCTCACCGTCGACGGTCAGCAGAACTTCCTTCCGGCGCCGTACCCGTCGGTGATCCCCGGGCGACCGGCCGAGGTGACGATCGGCGGGTTCAACATCGCGGTCGCGAAGACCAGCCAGCACCCGGACCTGGCGTTCGAGGCGGTGTCGTGCCTGCGGAACGAGGAGAACCAGCGCAACAACGCCGTCAACGGTGGTGTGCCGCCGACGTTGGCGAGCCTGTACGACGACCCGGCGTTCCAGGAGGCGTACCCCGCGTGGCGTGAGGTGCGGGAGAGTCTCGAGACGGCATCCGTCCGCCCGGTGTCACCGGCGTACCAGAGCATTTCGACCCTGATCACCGACACGCTGAATCCGGTCGGTGACATCGACCCGCCGCGTACCGTCGACGAACTCGCCGAACAGGTACGCAAGGCGGTCAACTCGGAAGGGCTGATCCCGTGACGACCGAAACCGTGCAGGCGGACCGGGCCGAAGAGCCGAAAGTCGCGTCGAAGAAGCAGATCTCGGAAGGGAAGAAGGCCGAACGCCGACTGGGTTTGTGGTTGGTGGCTCCCGCCGCGATCCTCATGGTCGCGGTCACGGCCTACCCCGTCGTCTACGCGGTGTGGCTGAGCCTGCAGCGTTACGACCTCCGCTTCCCCGACGACCGCAAATTCGTGGGCCTCGCGAACTACGTATCGGTGCTGTCGGACGCGTACTGGTGGCAGGCCTTCGCGGTGACGGTGGGCATCACGGTCGTGTCGGTGGTCATCGAGTTCGTCCTGGGCCTGATCCTGGCGCTCGTGATGCACCGGACGCTGGTCGGGAAGGGCATCGTGCGGACGGTGGTGCTGATCCCGTACGGCATCGTCACCGTGGCCGCCGCGTACAGCTGGTACTACGCGTGGACCCCGGGCACCGGGTATCTCGCCAACCTGCTGCCCGACGGCAGCGCCCCGCTGACGCAGCAGATTCCGTCGCTGGCGATCATCGTGCTCGCCGAGGTGTGGAAGACGACGCCGTTCATGGCGCTGCTGCTGCTCGCCGGACTGGCCCTCGTTCCCGACGACCTCCTCAAGGCCGCGCAGGTCGACGGCGCCGGGGCGTGGACGAGGCTGGTGCGGATCATCCTGCCGCTGATGAAACCCGCGATCCTCGTGGCGCTGTTGTTCCGCACCCTCGACGCGTTCCGGATCTTCGACAACATCTACGTCCTCACCAAGGGCGCCAACGACACCGGATCATTGTCGATCCTCGGCTACGACAACCTGTTCAAGGCGTTCAACCTCGGTATCGGCTCGGCGATCAGCGTCCTGATCTTCCTCTGCGTCGCACTGCTCGCGTTCGTGTTCATCAAGCTGTTCGGCGCCTCGGCTCCCGGGTCCGACACGGAAGGAAACCGATAGCCATGGCCGTCGTCGACACACCTCGCCGCAAGATCAGCTGGTCCGTGGTCAACCTGCTCGTCCTGCTCTACGCACTGGTCCCGGTGCTGTGGATCGCCAGCCTGTCGTTCAAACCCGCGGGAACGATCAAGGACGGCAAGTTCATTCCGCAGAAGTGGACGCTCGACAATTACCGCGGGATCTTCCAGACCAACGCGTTCACCAGTGCGCTGATCAACTCCATCGGCATCGGTCTCATCTCCACCGTGATCGCCGTCGTCATCGGCACCATGGCCGCCTACGCCATCGCCCGGCTGGACTTCCCGGGTAAGAAGCTCCTGGTCGGTGTGGCTCTGCTGATCGCGATGTTCCCCCAAATCTCCCTCGTGAGCCCGCTGTTCGACATCGAGCGCAGACTCGGGCTGTTCGACACCTGGGCGGGTCTGATCCTCCCCTACATCACCTTCGCGCTCCCGCTGGCCATCTACACGTTGTCCGCCTTCTTCAAGGAGATCCCCTGGGAGCTCGAGAAGGCGGCCAAGATGGACGGCGCCACACCGGCGCAGGCATTCCGGAAGGTCGTGGCACCGCTCGCAGCACCGGGCATCGTCACCGCCGCGATCCTGGTCTTCATCTTCTGCTGGAACGACCTGTTGTTCGCGATCTCGCTGACCTCGACGGAACGGTCCATCACCGCGCCCGCCGCGATCGCGAACTTCACCGGCGCCTCCCAGTTCGAGGAGCCGACGGGCTCGATCGCCGCGGCCGCAATGGTGATCACGATCCCGATCATCATCTTCGTGCTGTTCTTCCAACGACGCATCGTGGCCGGTCTGACCTCCGGCGCAGTGAAGGGCTGAGACCTGCTTGCAGGGTCGAAACTATGAAGGAGTTTCTGTGGCCGAAATCGTGCTCGACAAGGTGACGAAGCTGTACCCGGACGGCGCCAAGGCGGTGAGCGACGTCGACATCACGATCGCCGACGGCGAATTCATCATTCTGGTCGGACCGTCCGGTTGCGGAAAGTCGACCACTCTCAACATGATCGCCGGGCTGGAGGACATCTCGTCCGGTGAACTGCGCATCGCTGGGGAGCGGGTCAACGAGAAGGCGCCGAAGGACCGCGACATCGCGATGGTGTTCCAGTCGTACGCGCTGTACCCGCACATGACGGTGCGGCAGAACATCGCGTTCCCGCTCACCCTGGCGAAGATGTCGAAATCGGACATCGCGGCGAAGGTGGACAACGCCGCCAAGATCCTCGACCTCACCCAGCACCTCGATCGCAAACCGGCCAATCTGTCGGGCGGACAGCGGCAACGGGTCGCGATGGGCCGGGCGATCGTCCGCAGCCCCAAGGCGTTCCTGATGGACGAGCCGCTGTCGAACCTCGACGCCAAACTCCGCGTCCAGATGCGCACCGAGATCGCCCGGCTGCAACAGCGACTCGGCACCACCACGGTGTACGTCACGCACGACCAGACCGAGGCGATGACCCTCGGCGATCGGGTGGTGGTGCTGCGGGGCGGCGTGGTTCAGCAGATCGGGGCGCCGCAGGATCTGTACGACCACCCGAACAACCTGTTCGTCGCCGGGTTCATCGGTTCGCCGTCGATGAACTTCTTCCCGGGGCAGCTCACCGCCGACGGGGTGTCGACGCCGCTCGGCGAGTTCACACTGCCCCCGGAGACACGCGACAAGATCGGGTCGTCGAACACGGCGAAGGACGTCGTCGTCGGGATCCGGCCCGAACACTTCGAGGACGTGGGGCTCGTCGACGAGGGGCAGCGAGCGGCCGGTGCCACGTTCACGGCCAACGTCGAGGTGCTCGAGTCGATGGGTTCGGACAAGTACGCCTACTTCACGGCCGAGGGACCGCAGGTGACCTCCCGGGAACTCGAGGAGCTCGCCGCCGACTCGGGGACCGCGGTCGCAGGCGGCGGGCAGCTGGTCGCCCGGTTGTCGACCGAATCGTCCGCGGCGCACGGCAGGCCGGTGGAACTGTGGTTCGACCGGGCGAAGATCGCCCTGTTCGATCAGGACTCGGGAGCCAACCTCACCCTCTGACCGGAGCGCTCACCCGAACCTCTGGTGTTCGCTCCGCCGAGGCCACCGACCGTGCCCCACTCGGCCGCGAGGGCGGTCGCGTGGACCTCGTCCTCCTCCTCGTCGGAGGGGGTGCGGGTGGTGCGCGTGATCCCGAAGAACGGCAGCAGCCCGGCGAGGGCGGCCGCGGTCGCGCCGACGACGAACGCGATCACGTACGCCGATTCGGTCGGGACGTCCGTTCCGTCGATCGTGATGCCGGCGAGCAGGGTCGCGAGCAGCGCACTGGCGAACGAACTGCCCACGGACCGGGCGATGGAGTTGATGCTGTTCGCGACGCCGGTCTCGTCCTGCCGGACCTCGGCCACGAGCAGCGACGGCAGCGACGCGTACGCGAGGCTGATGTAGGTGTTGACCAGCAGGATGGCCGCGATCACCTCCCACGTGCGGTCGTGGGCGAAGACGAACACGACGAAACCGCTGACGCCGACGACGCTCGCGGCGATGAGGACGGCACGGGAACCGAAGCGGTGGATTAGTTTTCCGCTGAGGATGGAGGCGAGGACGCCGCTGATCGCGCCCGGCAGCAGGTACACGGTGCTGGCCTCGAGGACGGTGGCTCCGAAGCCGTATCCGGCCACCGCGCGCGGGGTCTGGACGAAGTACGAGCTGCCCAGGAACATCACGAACATCGACATGCCGACCACGAGCGCGGACAGGTGGGTGACGAGGACGGGTGGGTTGGTCAGCAGCCGGGGCGCGACGAGTGGGTCGGTGATCCTGCGTTCGTAGAGGAACCAGCCGATCAGGACCAGGATTCCGGCGATTCCGCTGACGATGGTGACGGGAGACGTCCAGCCCCAGGTGCCGCCCTCGGCGAGCGGCAGCAGGACGAGGACCAGGCCGGCGGCGAGACCGGCCGCGCCGATCCAGTCGATGGAACCTGTGCCGACGCGCGGGCGGCGGGGGATGGCGATCCAGGCGAGGACGAGTCCGGCGGCGGTGATGGCCGACGACAGCCAGAAGATGCGGTGGAAGTCGGCGCCGTCGGAGACCAGCACACCGGTGAGGACGATGCCGAAGCATCCGCCGAATCCGAGGGTGCCGGAGAAGATCCCCATCGCCCCGGTCAGCTTCTCGGCGGGAAGTTCGTCTCGCAGGACCGCGATGCCGATGGGAAACAGCGCGAACGACACGCCCTGGAGCACGCGGGCGAAGATCAGCACTCCCACGGACGTCGACAGCGCACCGATCAGGGAGCCGAGCAGCACGACCACGAGCACCCCGAGAAGGACGGGGCGTTTGCCGCGGAGATCGGCGAGGCGGCCGAGGACGGGTGTCGCGGTGGCGGCCGCGAGGAGGTTCGCGGTGAGGAGCCAACCGACGGCGGTGGGGCCGACGTCGAGTTGCGCACCGATGGTCCCGACGATCGGCACCACCAGTGTCTGCAGAACGGCGACAATCATCACGACGAAGCACATGACGGGCAGGAGTGCCCTGGCTGCGGTTGTCGATCCGGCGGCCATGGGGTCCTCCTGTAGGGGTCGGTGAACGGGCGTAATCAAATACGGTACTGGGGCTAACTAACGAGGGGGTTCACGGTGGGGTCTGACCGCATGTCGAATCGAGCACTGGGCCGGGCGACACTGGCCCGGCAATCGCTGCTGAGCCGGTCGGACGCGTCCGCCCTCGACATGATCGAGCACCTGTGCGGACTGCAGGCCCAGGCACCGGCCCCGCCGTACTTCGCACTGTGGGCGCGGTTGACACGATTCCGCGCCGAGTCGCTGTCGGACCTCATCGAGAATCGCGCGGTGGTGCGGATGGTCGCGATGCGCGGGACCGTGTTCGCCCTGTCGGCCTCGGACGCGCTCTCATTCCGTCCGCTCACGCAACCGCTGCTCGACCGCGACCTCCACACCAACACGCAGTACCGGTCGAGTCTCGACGGGATCGACCTCGGCGCCCTCGCCGCCGCGGGACGCGAACTGGTGCGCGACGAACCCCGCACGCAATCGCAGATGCGGCCCCTGCTCGAGGAGCGGTTCCCCGGCCGCGACGGCGCCGCGCTCGCCCACGGCGTGCGGGGACTGGTCCCGATGGTCCAGGTTCCGCCGCGCGGGCTCTGGGGCAGGTCGGGGCAGCCGGCGCTGTCGACGCTGGAGTCGTGGGTGGGTCGTCCACTGTCCGCCGCGCCGTCCATCGACACGATGCTGTTGCGCTACCTCGCCGCGTTCGGCCCCGCGAGCGCGCGGGACGCCCAGGCCTGGTCGGGACTGACCCGGCTCGGTGAGGTCCTGGACCGGCTGCGGCCGGAACTCCGGGCGTTCGCGGGGGAATCGGGACCGGAACTGTTCGACCTTCCCGACGCACCCCGGCCGGACCCGGGCACCCCCGCCCCCGTCCGTATCCTCGCGCCGTTCGACAACGTGCTGCTCTCGCACGCGGACCGCGGACGCCTCCTCGACGACGACGTGCGGAAGAAGGTCTTCACCCAGAACGGCATCATCAAACCTGCCGTCCTGGTGAACGGCAGGGTCGCGGCCTTCACCACGACGGTGGTCGAGAAGTCCCGTGCGGTACTCGACGTGGAGCCGTTGGCGAAGATCGCGAAGACGCACCGCACCGCGATCGAGGCGGAGGGCAGGCGACTGTTGAAGTTCGCGCACCCCGACGCGCCCGAGCGCGTCGTGCGGTTCACGGGCTAGCCGGTTTGTGTCTGCGCGGTGCGAGGTGACTGAGCTCGGCGATGATCTCGTCGTTCCAGACATGCTGGCGCACAAGGCGGTACCGCTCCCGCGCCACCCACAGGTAGGCCTCGGCGTCGGTGTGGTCGGGCAGCATCTCGGCGGCCCGCAGCATCCGGACCACCGGCAGGAACTCCTCACCGAACCAGCGCCGCGCCACGGTCTCACGGCTGAGGAATTCGCCCACCTCCTGCATGAGCCGGAAGCCCCACGCCTCGACGCTCTGGCTGATCTCCGCGTACTCCCAGGGATCGGTGACGACCACGGCCGCCCGCTGTGGCCCGCTCAACGGCACCCGCGTGAGGAACAAGCGGCGGTGATCCTTGATGACCAGGTCGCCGCGCTGCGCGATCCCGTCGGGGGAGATCTTGGTCTGGATCTCTGTGACGTAGGCGTCGATCGTGCTCCAATGCATCGCGTACGCGATGGAGACACGGTGGTGGCCGTCGCTGACGAAGTGCATGGACCCGATCCGATACACCTGGATCGGCGGCACCGACTCGCCCCGGCGCTGTGCGGCCGCCAGCCGTTGCCAGCGCTCGCGCACGCGGGTGGACGTGGGCCGGAAGAACCGGTCGAAGTCGCGGGTCCGGTCGACGCTCCCGACGATCGAGTTGACCGGGATCACCTGCAGTCCGAGCGATCGTTCCCCGACTCGGCCGACGGCCGCGACCACCTCGTCGAACGGCAGGATCTCGTTGACGTCGTCCGGTTCGCGGCGAAGCCAGCTGACCAGCCGCGACAACTCGGCGCGACGACGCTGGCGGGTGAAATCGTTCTCCGCGTCGGCGGCGGGGAACCCGGTGTCACGTGCCATGCCTGCGCCTGACGATGGTGGGGTCGGCGCCCGGGGCCAACTCCATCAGGGTGAATCCCACGGTGTTGATCACCGTGGTCGCGCCGAGCGTGCGGTCCTCGGCCGCCCGGCCGTACGGGTGGACGTGCCCGTGAATCATGACGCGGGCCTGCAGCCTGCCCGCCAGGGTCTCGAAGCATTCGAAACCCCGGTGCGGTGGATCCTCCTGGTCGCCCACTCCGCGCGGTGGGCTGTGCGTGAGCAGCACGTCGACGCCGGACACACCCGAGCGGCGTGCGTGCCACGCACTCGTCAGAGCCAGGTTGCGCGCCCGCCGCCGCTGCTGCCGCTCGGTCCACTGATTGGGGCCGTCGTTGTAGCGGATCGACCCACCCAGGCCTGCGATGCGCAGGCCCGCGATCCGCACGATCCGGCCGTCTGCGTTGACCGCGCCGCAGGGTCCCGGCCACGCCGAGGGCAGACCCGCCCGCATCCATCCGACACGTCCCGCGGAGTAGCCGGACAGATCGGCGTCGTGGTTGCCCGGCACGAAGACGCACGGCGCGTCGAGCGCGTCGATCAGGTATTCCAGGTAGTCGAACGGGAGATCGCCCGCACCGAGGATCAGGTCGACGTCCATGGCACGCACCTGCGAACTCCACAGCGACTCGATCGTCTCGTCGGACACTGCGAGTACCGAGACCATGCTCCGACGCTACCGGCTCGCGAGGCCGGAGGACGGGTGAGCGGCTTCGGTGGTTTGATTGCGGGGTGACTGACAGCGTTGTGGCCTCTGTTCGCGCGCACCTGCTGGGGCAGATCGGGGGACCGGAGCCGACTGCGGCATCGGTGACGTTCCTGGGCGTCGAGCCGCTGGACGTGCTGCGGTTCGCACCCGACGACGAGGATCTGGTTCGCTATGTGACCCTGGGGTGCTCCCGGCACCCGATGGGCGACCCCGGTGAGCTGGTGGCCGACCCTCTCCGTGGCCCCCGCGCCGAACTGATCCTCACCCTGCGCGGCGGGGCCGGGGTGGCGTCGGGAGTGGCGCGCACACTCGCGGTCCTGGCGGCGGCGCCCTCGGTGGAAGGCGTGGTTCTCGTCGAGGACGCCTTGCTCGACGTGGGGGAGCCGCTGTGGAAGGACACACCGTTCACCGCCGTGCTGCTCGGTGAGTCGACCATCCCCGACCTCCCGCTGCCCGAACCCGCGGAGGCCGTGCGGTTCCTCGCGGTCGTGCCGATCACCGGCACCGAGGCGGCGTGGGTCCGACTGCGCGGCGCCGGCGCACTGCGCGACGCCTGGGCGGAGGCGGGCATCGACGTCCGCGATCCGCACCGCGGAGCAGCGTCCCTCTAGAGCCAGTGGTTCCGGCGGAACGTGACGAACAGGCCCACCGTCACCGACGCGATCACGAACACCACGCCGTGATAGCCGTACTGCCAATGTAGTTCGGGCATGTTGTCGAAGTTCATGCCGTAGATGCCCGCGATCATCGTCGGCACGGCCGCGATGGCCACCCACGCCGAGATCTTGCGCATGTCGGTGTTCTGCTGCACGGCGATCTTCGCAAGGGCGGCATCGACGAGTGAACTGAGGACCTCGTCGTATTCGGCGATCCGCTCGGCGACGGTGGTGTGGTGGTCGAGGACGTCGCGGAAGTAGCGGCGGATCTCCTTCGGCACCGGATTGCCCGGGGATCGCGTCAGCCGGAGCAGCGGATTGGACAGCGGGTTCACCGACTTGCGGAGTTCGACGATCTCGCGCTTGAGAAGGTAGATGTGTTCGACCGCGACGCTGCTGCGCGGACTGAACACCGCCTCCTCCATGCCGTCGACGTCCTCCTCGATGGCCTGGGTGACCTCGAGGTACGTGTCCACCACGTGGTCCGCGACCGCGTGCAGCACCGCGTACGGACCCAGGGCGAGCCGCTCCTGGTTCGCCTCCAGCGCATGGCGGACGTTCGCGAGCGGGGAATGGTCACCGTGCCGCACGGTGATGACGAAGTCGGCGCCGACGAACACCATGATCTCGCCGGTCTCGACGATCTCGCTGGCGGTGGCCACCGACTCGTGCGGCACGTAATTGACCGTCCTCAGTACCAGGAACAGCACGTCGTCGTAGCGTTCCAGCTTCGGCCGCTGGTGGGCGTGGACGGCGTCCTCGACCATCAATTCATGCAGCCCGAATGTCTCGGCCACGCTCTCCATCTGCCCCTCGTCGGGGGCGAGCAGCCCGACCCACACGAACCCTTCGCCCCGTGTGCGGACCTCGGCCATCGCGGCCTGGTGCGTGTACTTGCCGGGGAGCCTCGTGCCGTCGACGTACACACCGCAATCGACGATGGCGCGCGCGGTCGGGATGCGGATCCTGGGGCCGGGGTCCCTGTCACCGCTGCGCTGATCCTTGTCGCTGCCGCGCTTGGGGAGCGAGGGCACAGACGGCACGGGGCCCTCCCTTCACCGTCGAGTCGGAAACGCTGCTGGTGAATCGTACGTCAGCCCCGCTCCGGGCCGGCGGCGTCGCACGACACGCCAGGCTTCCGGGGCGCACGCTCGGACCCCGTGCCGCGACACCTGACAGACTGGTCTGGTGCTCATCGATCTCCACACCCATTCGACGGCCTCCGACGGAACCGACAGCCCGGCGGACCTGGTGCGCGCCGCGGGGTCGGCGGGACTCGACATCGTGGCGATCACCGATCACGACACGACGGCGGGGTGGGCCGAAGCGGTCGCGGCGTTGCCCGCGGGGCTCGCGCTGGTGCGCGGCATGGAGATGTCCTGCGAGGGGCGCGGTGAGGACGGACGCCCGGTCGCGGTGCATCTCCTCGCCTACCTGTTCGATCCCGCGCACGCGGCGTTCGCACGCGAACGGGAGCGATTGCGGAACGAGCGGATTGTGCGAATCCGCGCGATGGCCGAGTTGATGATGGAGGACGGCCTTCCCATCGATGCCGACGAGGTGCTCGCGGAGGCGGGCCCCGCGGCGGGGCGCCCGCACCTGGCCCGGGCCCTGATGCGCGCCGGTGTGGTCGGCAGCGTCGGTGAGGCGTTCGTGGATCTGCTGGCCCCACGCGGCCGGTACTTCGTCGACAAGTCGGACACCCCCCTCGACGACGCCGTGCAACTGGTGGCGGAGGCCGGGGGCGTGAGCGTTCTCGCCCACGGACGTGCCCGCACGAGGGGACGGCTGCTGTCACTCGATCACGTCCGAGACCTGGCGGGAGCCGGTCTGCACGGGCTCGAGGTGCATCACCCCGACCACTCGGCGGACGACGCTCGGGTACTCCAGGAAGTGGCCGACGAACTCGGCCTGGTCGTCACCGGCTCCTCCGACTACCACGGCACGAACAAGGCCATCCGGCTCGGCGAGTTCACGACGGACACCGACGAATTCGACACCCTCGTATCGAAAGCATCCGGGGTGCAGGTGGTCTCGGCGTGAACACGCACGAGTCCGAGCGGTACGACCCCTACGGTCCCACCCTCCCGAGGACGGTGACGGCCACCGAACCGCGCCGCAGCCCTCTCGTGGTCCGCACGCTGCGCGCCCTCAGCGGGGCCGTCGCCGCCGGAGTGGTGATCCTCTGCCTGGTCGTGATCGGCTCCGCCTACGTGGGCGGCGGCCGGGGCTTCCCCGGCCCGGGGACGATCTCCATCACCGCGCACGTGGCCGCGTCCGTGTTCGTGATCGTGGCGCAAAGGTTTGCGGACCGCCGCGACGGTCTCGTCGCAGTGGTCGCATCCGTCGCCGTCCTCGCGGCGGCGGCGCTTCTGCTGGCTACCCAGTGGTGGGGTTGACGGACGCTCGGCGCGTTATGTGAAACCGGCTCTCACAGTGACCCATCGGTAACTTATTCTCACAGGTAGAGGCCAGAAAACGTGAGACATCTGACTCTCGTGGCAATTTGATTGTGCATCGATATTCGTGCCAGACTTAGCACCACTCCGACGTCGGCGCCACCGCCCTTCGGCGGGGGTTTTATGGCAGTGTTGCCAGGGCTCACCCGCCCGTGCCATGACGCTTCGGAAGTTCTGCGGCCATCGTGATCGCGCACCCCGGAAGCTTCACCCTCAGTTGTCGTTCGTGGAGTAACTGTGAAGATCAGCGCCGATCCTCACGGTTACCTCTCAGTAACCCGGCCCCGAGTGAGCCTGGACTTAGCAGGAGTGTCATCGTGTCCATCGTGTCCGAACCCACCACACCGCAGAAGGTCGAGCTGACCGACGAGGAGATCTTCGCCGGCCACATCGGGGGGAAGCTCTCGGTCGAGACCACGACCGCCCTCGATACCCAGCGCGCCCTGTCCATCGCCTACACCCCCGGCGTCGCGCAGGTTTCCCGCGCCATCGCCGCCGACGAAACCCTCGCCGACCGCTACACCTGGACCAGCCGCCTCGTGGTCGTCGTCTCCGACGGCTCCGCGGTCCTCGGCCTCGGGGACATCGGCCCGCGCGCCTCCCTTCCCGTGATGGAGGGCAAGTCCGCCCTGTTCAAGAACTTCGCCGGCCTGAACTCGATCCCGCTGGTCCTCGACACCAAGGACCCCGACGAGATCGTCGAAACCCTGATCCGGCTGCGCCCGAGCTTCGGTGCCGTCAACCTCGAGGACATCTCCGCGCCGCGCTGCTTCGAGATCGAAAAGCGCGTCATCGAGGCCCTGGACTGCCCGGTCATGCACGACGACCAGCACGGCACCGCCATCGTCGTCCTCGCCGCCCTCAAGGGTGCGGTCACGGTCCAGGACCGCGACCTCCACCAATTGCGGGTGGTCATCTCCGGTGCCGGCGCCGCCGGTGTCGCCTGCGCGAACATCCTGCTC
This sequence comes from Rhodococcus sp. ACPA1, assembly GCF_002300195.1. NCBI lineage: Bacteria > Bacillati > Actinomycetota > Actinomycetes > Mycobacteriales > Nocardiaceae > Rhodococcus > Rhodococcus sp. ACPA1. The sequence continues at coordinate 754,408 of NZ_NSDX01000001.1, forward strand.
GCCGCGGGGATCGCCGACGTGACCGTCCTCGACTCCAAGGGCATCGTCTCCGCCGACCGCAAGGACCTGAACGAGGTCAAGGTCGACCTGGCCGCGCGCACCAACCCCGCCGGCCGCCGCGGCGGCACCGCCGAAGCCCTCAACGGGGCGGACGTGTTCCTCGGGGTGTCCGCGGGCACCGTCCCGGAGGAGCTGATCGCGACGATGGCGAAGGATTCCATCGTGTTCGCGCTGTCGAACCCGGACCCGGAGATCCACCCCGACATCGCCCGCAAGCACGCGGCGATCGTGGCCACCGGACGCTCGGATTTCCCGAACCAGATCAACAATGTGCTTGCCTTCCCCGGTGTGTTCCGTGGTGCGCTCGATGCCGGTGCCCGCCGGATCACCGAAGGTATGAAGCTCGCCGCCGCCGAGGCAATCCTCTCGGTCGTCGGTGACGAGCTGGCTGTAGACAAGATCGTTCCCAGCCCGCTCGATCCTCGCGTCGCCCCCGCTGTCGCGGAGGCAGTCGCCGCCGCTGCTCGTGCAGAAGGCGTCACCGACTAGCGAGAATCCGTCGAGCACCCCGATCCGGAACCCGCACCCACGGTTCCGGTGTCGGGGTGTTTGCCGTTGGGCGACTTCTTCGCTACGACGCGCGTTCGGCGATCTGTTCGGCGCTCGGGTTGCGGCGCAGGCGGCCCGTCCCCGGAACGGACGCCCACACCGCCAGCGCGAGCAGGCCGTCCACGACGAGGGCGAGGATCGTCACGAGCAGCGCACCGACGAGCACCCGGTCGTACTGGCGGAGCGCCAGTCCGTCGAAGATGTAGCGTCCCAGGCCGCCGAGGTTGACATACGCGGCGACCGTTGCGGTCGCGATGATCTGCAGGGTGGCGTTGCGTAGCCCGCCGAGCATGAGCGGCAGCGCATTCGGGGCCTCGACACGTGTGAGGACCTGCCACTCGGTCATTCCCATCGCGCGGGCGGCGTCCACGACCGTCCGGTCGACGTTCGCGACACCCGCGTAGGTGCCCGCGAGCACCGGCGGGATTCCGAGGATCACCAGGGCCAGGATCGGCGGGATCAGACCCAGCCCGAGCAGCAGCACCAGGAACGTCAGCAGACCCAGCGTCGGCAGCGAGCGGAGCGCGTTGACCAGACCGACCACGACAACGTCACCTTTGCGCAGATGTCCGATGATCAGACCGATCGGCACTGCGACCACCGCGGACAGTGCGACCGCCAGGAAGCTGTACCAGAGGTGTTCGAGGATGCGGGCGCCGATTCCGGTGCTGCCCGACCAGTTGCCCGGGTCGACGATGTACTCCCATGCGCCGCCGAAGATGTTCACGAAGCCTCCCCTGCGGCCGGGGCCGCCGACTGTCCCGCGACCAGCGGCGTGCGCCGGACCTTCTGCTGCCGGGTCCACGGTGTCAGTGCCCGGCCCACCAGGAACAGCAGCAGGTCGAACGCGAGGGCCAGAACGACGATAGCGATGATCCCGGCGAGGATCTGGTCCGGGTAGTCACGCTGGTAGCCCTGGGTGAACAGGGTGCCGAGCCCGCCGATCCCGATCAGCGAACCCACCGACACCAGCGAGATGTTGGTCACGGCCACCACTCGCACATTCGCGACGAGAACGGGTAGCGCGAGGGGCAATTCGACGGTCAGGGCCCGGCGGAGCCGTGTGAAACCCATCGCGGTGGCCGAGTCGACGACGTCGGCGGGAACGGAGTCGAGGGCCTCGGGCACGGCGCGGATGAGCAGGGCGGTGGAGTAGATCGTCAGCGCGATCACCACATTGAGCGGATCCAGGATCTGCAGTCCGACGACGGAGGGGATTGTCACGAACAATGCCAGCGACGGGATCGTGAACGCGATGCCCGCGACGATCAGCGTGATCTTCCGCAGCCAGGACGCACCCCGGATCGCGGTCCCGACCGGGACCGCGATGAGCAACCCGATCAGGAGCGGAACCAGCGCGAGGTAGAGATGGGTCTTCGTCAGGTCGACGACGACCGAGAAGTTGTCGATGAGCCACCGCATGGGATCACGGCCCGTCCGGGGTTGCCGGTTGGGCAGTGAAGAAGTGCTCACCCCTCGCGCGATCCTCGGCTGCCCGCTGCTCGGCCAGCTTCGCGATCACCTCGGAGCCGAGGATGCCACCGGTGACCGCGCCGCCGGCGTCGACGGCCACTCCGATGCCCGACGGAGAGGAGATCGCCGCGTCCAGGGCCTGCCGCAGGTCGGAGCCGGGGGAGAAGAGGGAACCGCCCGCCGCAGTGCATTCGGAGACGGGCCGTCCGGCCCGCGCCCCCTCGACGCCGGTGACGTCGATCCACCCCCGCGGTACGCCCGCATCCGTGACGACCAGGACCCATTCACCCTGTTCGAGCCGGAGTGCGGGCAACTCCTTCTCGGTCGCCGTCCGGATGGTGTGCAGCGGAACCTGATCTGCCGTCCGGAACGACAGCCCGCGGTACCCGCGGTCGCGTCCCACGAACGAGGCGACGAAATCGGTGGCCGGCGCGGACAGCACCGTGTCGGGCGCGTCGTACTGCTGCAACCGGCCGCCCGGTCCGAAGACCGCCACCCGGTCACCGAGTTTGACGGCCTCGTCGATGTCGTGGGTGACGAACACGATCGTCTTGCGCATCTCGGCCTGCAGGCGCTGCATCTCGGCCTGCAGATCTTCGCGGACAACGGGATCGACGGCGCTGAACGGCTCGTCCATCAGCAGGATCGGCGGGTCGGCGGCCAGCGCCCGCGCGACCCCGACGCGTTGTTGCTGCCCGCCGGACAACTGGCCGGGATAGCGGGACGCCAGCGCCGGGTCGAGTCCGACGCGTTCGAGAACCGCCAACGCGGCCTTGCGGGCGTTGCGTCGTGAGTCGCCGCGCAGCACCGGCACGGTCGCGACGTTGTCGACCACCGTGCGGTGCGGCAGCAGTCCTGCGCTCTGGATGACGTAGCCGATGCCGAGCCGAAGCTTCACCGCGTCGGTCTGGGCGATGTCGCGGCCGTCGACCGTGATCGTTCCCGCGGTCGGGGTGATCATCCGGTTGATCATCCGCATCGACGTGGTCTTGCCGCAGCCGGACGGCCCGACGAAGACCGTGAACGATTCGGCGTCGATCTCCAGGTCGAGGTTGTCGACCGCCGTCGTGCCGTCCGGGTACTGCTTCGTGACTCCCGAGAATGTGATCACGGCAGGCTCCTCACGAGACCGGCTTGTCGAGCCCCTGGTCCGTCACCCACTGCTTCGCGGCCGCAGCCGGCTCGGTTTTCGCCTCACCCGAGACGGAATCGTTGAGCGCGACAAGCTCTTCGGTGGTCAGCTTCGCCGACAGCGCGTCGAGCGCCCGGGTCAGTTTGTCGGAGGACTTGGTGGCGCGCACCACCGGCACGACGTTCTGCGCCGCGAAGTTGTTCTGCGGATCCGCGAGCACGACGAAACCGTTCTGCGCGATCGCCGGGGACGTCGTGAAGATGTCGGCGGCCGTGATCTGTCCCGACGCGAGGGCGTCCACCGTGGCCGGTCCGCCGCCGTCGGCGATCGGGACGAAGTTGTCGGCCGTGATGTCCAGGCCGTACTTGGCCTTCAGGCCGGGCAGGCCACCGGGACGTTCCTGGAATTCGGCGGGTGCACCGAACTTCACCTCGTTCGAGTGCGCCGCGAGATCCGCGATGGAGGTGAGGTTCCAGCGCTGCGCCGTCTCCTTCGTGACGACGACGGCGTCCTTGTCCTCGGCCGGGGCCGGCGTGGTGATCGTCAGCTCCGAACCCAGCGCGGCCGGCAGCGCGGCGTCCACATCGGCGGCGCTCGTGGCCGTCGAATCCGGGTCGAGATACTGCAGCAGGTTGCCCGTGTAATCGGGGATGACGTCGATCGACCCGTCCTTCAGCGCAGGAATGTAGGCCTCACGGCTGCCGATGTTGAATTTCGTCGTCACGTCGAACCCGTTGGCGCGGAGGACCTCGGTGTAGATGTTCGCGACCGTCTCCGATTCGGGGAAGTTCGCGGATCCCACGATGATCGTGTTCGGGTCGTCACCCGATCCCTCGCCGCCGGCGGACAGGGGGTCGGATCCGCCACCGCACGCCGCGAGCGACACGACGGCCACCGTCGCGAGAGCGATACTGCCAACGGAGCGGCGGGTGAAACCCGACAGAATTCGTGAGGTGCGCATGAGCGTCCTTCCCGTTGTCACCGGCGCCGGACCTGCCGACGGAAACCGGTGGACGCGTGTCCGCGCCATCGGTTGGCCAGTGTAACGATAGGGGCGGACAGAGCACGGTTTTCGACCAGCTCGAGGTAAACGAAAGGCGCGACGTGGAACACACACGCACAGACGGACCGGCCGGGCGCCCGGCGGCATGGTTCCGGGCCCTGATCGCCGGGTCCGCGCTGCTACTGGTCGCGGGGGTGGCGTCGGGATGCGCAGGCGGTGACACGACCCTCGACGGTTCCGCGGGACAGGGGCCGGGCGAGATCGTGGTGGGTGCGGGTGACGGCGCGGAGAGCCGGATATTGGCCGAAATCTATGCGGGTGCCCTGCGTTCGACCGGGGCGCCGGTCGTCACCGACGGGGGACTCGGCGACCGGACCGCGTACCTCGGACAGCTCGATGCCGGAAACGTCACGCTGGTGCCGGAGTTCACGGGCCGGTTGCTGCGCTACTACGACCCCGAATCGGCGGAGACGGAACAGGACGATGTGTTCGAGGCGTTGAGCAAGGCTCTGCCGCAGGGGCTTTCGATCTCCGACTTCGCGGCCGCCGAGGACAGGTCGGCGCTGGCCGTGACCTCGCAGACGTCGGGGCAGCTGGATCTCACCACCCTGGACGAACTCGTTCCCTCGTGCAGCCGGAGCGCAGCCGTGCTCGCCCCGGCGTTCGAGGCCGACGCGCTTCCCGACCTCGCCGGCTGCACGTTCGCGCAGACCCGGACAGTCGCCGACGACGCCGCCGCCGTCGGCGAACTCGCCGCCCCGGCATCGGCGGACGGAGCCGTGCGGGTGGCCGGGGTGACCACCGCGTCACCGGACGTCTCGGACGCCGATCTGGTGCTGCTGGCCGACGACGATCACGTGTTCACCGCACAGAACGTGGTGCCGCTGTTCCGGATCGGAACTCTCACCGAAGCCCAGCTGAAGGCGTTGAACGTCGTGGCGGGTGAGCTGACGACCGCGGACCTGGCCGACATGATCGGCCAGGTCCGCGGTGGTGCCGATTCAGCCGACGTGGCGCGGGTGTGGCTCGACGCTCATCTGTGAACCCAGGAACACCCCGAGTTCCGCGACCGCATCTGCGGCCTCGCGGACCAGGGACGCCTGCAGGTGGGCGACGTGCCACAGGCGGGCGTACTCGGTGAGCGTGACGTCCACGTCCGACTCGTTCAGCTTGTCGACGAATTCCATGATCTGCGGGTAGAGCACCTCGTCCACCCCGACGTGGATCAGCGTCGGCGGCAGTCCCGCCAGATTTCCGTGCAGCGGTGCATAACCCGGATCGTGTGCGTCTCCGTTGCCCAGGTACTTCTCGGCGGCGTCGAACGACCACGCCGTGTTGACCACGAGATCCCGATCCCGGGACGTGTCACGCCTGCCGGGATCGACCCACGGGGCGATCAGCGCCAACGCGGCCGGAGTGACACCGTGCCGGTCGATCAGGCGCCGCGCGGTGGCGACCGTCAGGCCACCGCCCGCCGAATCGCCCGCGATGGCGAGTTGCTCTGTCTCGTAACCGTGTTCGGTGTTCAGCTCCATGTACGCCGCGACCGCGTCCTCGAGCCCGGCCGGGAACGGATGCTCCGGAGCCAGCCGGTAGTCGAGGGTGTAGACGACACTGCCGGATTCCCTGGCGATGTGAGCGGCCAGCGAACGGTGCGTGGCGAGCGAACCGATCGTGTACGCCCCACCGTGCAGGTAGAGCACGGCGGTCCGGCGTTCGGTGGCTCCCACCGTGATTCGCTCCGCCGGCCGCCCGGCCAGCGAGGTCGGGCGGACGACGGCACCTGCAGGGACCTGCTGCAGCGGAGCGCCGAGGTCGAGGATCGCCCTCTGGACGGTGTACGGAAGCCGGGCGTCGAGGCTGAGGCGGTAGAAGGGCCGGAGGGCCGCCGCGACGACCGGCAGCGGCAGGTGGAAGCTCATCGGTACCTCAGTTCGACTTGGGGAGGACTCGTCCGGCGACGAGGGCAACCACACGCTGGTAACTCGGTCCGACGAGCCGCACCCAGGCGTCGAGGAACTTGGCGTCGGCGCCGATCAGGACGCGCGGCTTGCCCTTGCGGACACCGTTCACGATGGTCTCCGCGGCCGCCTCCGGAGTGGTGCGAGCGAGTTTCTGGTCGAAGAACTTCGCAAACGTGTCGAGGTCCTCGCCCGGTCCCGCGGTGGCGTTGCGGGCGATGGCCGTCTTGATGCCACCCGGGTGCACACACGTCACCTTGACGGGGTGCTTGGCGATCAGCATCTCCTGGCGCAGCGACTCGGTGAAACCGCGCACCGCGAACTTCGCCGAGTTGTACGCGCTCTGACCCGGCATGGACAGCAGCCCGAAGAGGCTCGAGACGTTCACCACGTGGCCGTCGCCCGACGCGATGAGATGCGGCAGGAAAGCCTTGGTGCCGTTGACGACTCCCCAGAAATCCACGTCCATGATCTTCTCGATGTCCTTGAACTCGGACTTCTCGAACTCACCGTGGTAGGCGATGCCGGCGTTGTTGTACACCTGGTTGATCTTGCCGAAGTGCGCCCGCACGTCGTCGGCGTACGCGAGCACCGCCTCGCGCTGGGTGACGTCCAGGTGATCGGCCTTGACCTCGGCGCCCAGTGCCTCGGCCTGGCGTGCCGTCTCGGCGAGCCCGACCGTGTCCATGTCCGAGATCGCCAGTCTGGCACCCCGGCCTGCCAGGTTGAGGGCGAGCGCCCTGCCGATACCGGAACCGGCTCCGGTGATCACGACTACCTTGCCTGCGAACTCGCTCACTGTGCTGTCACCTTGTCGTCGTCGAGGTCGATCTGTGCCGGGATGGCGGCGGGGCCGGGGGTCTTGCCGTTCACGTGCACGGGTGCGGGCAGATCGGCGGTGGCCACGCTGTCGTACGCGGTGAGGTCGAAGCGCTTCGTCTCGTTCCGGAACTGGAACGTGAAGCCCGGCCACAGCGTGGTGTTGTTGCCGTGCTTGTCGAGGTACCAGCTCGCGCACCCACCGTTGTTCCAGACACTGTGCGACAGCTTCTCCTGGAGTTCGGCGTTGTACCGGTCCTGGGCGTCCTGACGGACCTCGATCTTGCCGATGCCGTACTTGTCGAGCGTCTGAAGGGCGTCGACGAGGTAGTTGAGCTGCGACTCGATCATGAAGACCATCGAGGTGTGGCCCAGGCCCGTGTTCGGACCCACCAGGAAGAACATGTTGGGGAAGTTCGCGATCGCCGCGCCCTTGTAGCCCTGCTGTCCGCCCTCGTCGAAGACGTCGGCGAGCGAGCGCCCGTCCTTGCCGAAGATGCCCTCGAACGTGGGGGAGTCGGTGACGTGGAAGCCGGTGGCGACGACGATGGCATCGACTTCGCGGACGGTGCCGTCCTTCGAGACCACCGAGTTGGCCCTGACCTCGGCGATGCCGTCGGTCACCAGGTCGACGTTGTCCTGCGCGAGGGTGGGGTAGTAGTTGTTCGAGATCAGCATGCGCTTGCAGCCGATCTGGAAGTTCGGCGTGACCTTCTTGCGCAGATCCTTGTCCTTGATCTGGCGGCGCAGGTGGCGCTCGGCCGCCAACTGCAGCGGCTTCATGAAGACCGGGGCCTTCGCGAGTCCGACGACCTGGCTCTCGCGCATCCAGTAGATGCCGGTGCGGCACAGCTTCTGGAAGCCGGGGAGGTACTTGAACGCGGTGTGCTCGAGCTTCGTGTACTCGCGGTCCGCCCGGGGCAGGATCCACGGCGCCGTGCGCTGGTACACGTCGAGGTGCGACACCTTCTTGCCGATGGCGGGCACGATCTGGATGGCCGAGGCGCCGGTGCCGATGACGGCGACGCGCTTCCCCGTCAGGTCGGCGTCGTGGTTCCAGCGGGCGGAGTGGAAGATCTCGCCCTGGAAGCCTGCGATGCCCTTGATGTCGGGGAGGGACGGCTCGCACAGCGCGCCGACCGCGGACACGAGGACCTTCGCGACGAAGTTCCCCTTCGTGGTGGTGACCTCCCAGCGGGTGGTCGACTCGTTCCAGTGGGCGGACTGCACGTCACAGCCGAACAGGTGCTTGTCGCGCACCTTGTACTTGTCGGCCACCGACTGGATGTACTTCTGGATCTCCGGCTGCGTCGAGAACGACCGTGTCCACTCCGGGTTCAGCGCGAACGAGTAGGAGTACAGATGTGAGGGAACGTCGCACGCCGCACCCGGGTACGTGTTGTCTCGCCAGGTACCACCGACATCGGTGCCGCGTTCGAGCACGAGGAAGTCGATCTTGCCTGCCTGGGTCAGCTTGATCGCCGCGCCGAGGCCGGCGAACCCGCTGCCGATGATCAGCGTGTCGATGTGCCGGACACCTGCGGTGGTGGCGGAAGTATCTGTGACGGGGAGACTCATGTAAGAGACAATAGGGCGCTATTGAGGGGCAGTCAATAGCCTATTGACCTTCATTCAGTAGTCTTGTCTCATGGACGTCGTGAAGCGGACCCGTCTCAGCCCCGAACAACGGCGCGCGCAACTGATCGATCTCGGCGCGAAGATGCTGGCACAGCGCCCGTTGGAGCAGATCTCCGTCGAGGACATCGCCGATCAGGCGGGTGTCTCCCGCGGCCTCCTGTTCCACTACTTCGCGTCCAAGCACGACTTCCACCTCGAGATCGTCCGGCACACCAGCAGCGAGATGCTCGCCCGCACCGCCCCCGACCCGTACGTCGGGGAAGCGCGGGATCCGATGCAAATCCTGCGCTCGGTGCTCGCGTCGTACGTCGACTACGTCAGCGAGAACCGTGGCACGTACGTGTCGCTCCTGCGGGGAACGGCGAGTGGCGACCCGGACATGCGCGCCGTCTTCGAGGAGACCCGCGCCGTGATGTCCGAACGGACCCTCGAACAACTGCCTGCGATCGGGATCGAGCCCACCCGGGCGGTCGAACTCGCCGTCCGGGGCTGGATCGCCTACGTCGAGGAAGTCACGATCACCTGGCTGCGCGACCCGCACCTGACCCGCGACGAACTGATCGAACTCAACGTTCAGGCGCTTCCCGCGCTCGCCGTCGCCGCCGCACCCGAGATCGCCGCCGCGCTGGTGTCGGCCACCACGACCCGACACCCCTAGTACTCGGGGCACACCCGTAGTACCCGCGGGTGACACCGGTTTCGTTCCCCGGCGTGACGTGGTCACGCACGAGACGTTCCTAGCGTTCTCGTCATGACCACCCTCGATCTCCGCTCCCGCGTCGTCGCCTCCCGCCAGGTGCCGCTGGCGGTGATGGTCGCCGCGATGTCCGCCCTCGCGCTGGTGTGCGCCGTCGGCCTCCTCGTCGACGACCGGACCGTGCTCGGGGTGTCCGTGTGGCTCGAGCCGCTGAAGTTCGCGGTCTCCTTCACGCTCTACGGGGCCACCCTGGCGTGGTTGCTGACCCTCCCGCACCGAGGCAGCAGATGGACGCGTGCCATGGCAACGGTGTTCGCCGTGACCGGCATCCTCGACGTCGGATTCATCGCTGTGCAGGCTGCGCGCGGAACGTTCAGCCACTTCAACACGTCCGACGACGCCGTCAACACGATCGGCCAGTACGTGTTCATGACCGGTGTCCCCGGACTGTTCGTCGCGAACCTCGTGATCGCCCTGATCCTGCTGTTCCAGCGCGTGGGGGACCGTCCCCTCACCCGAGCCATCCATGCAGGCCTGTTCCTGGCGGTGGCCGGGATGGCACTCGGCTACCTCATGGGATTCCAGGGTCGCCAGACGACGACCGACGCGAACGGCCGCGTCGTCGAACTCGCCGCGCGGCACAGCGTCGGCGTCACCGACGCGAAACCGGGACTGCCGGTCACCAACTGGAGCACGTCCGGCGGCGACCTCCGCATCCCGCACTTCGTCGGACTGCACGGCCTGCAGGTGATGCTGATCGGCACCCTCGTCCTGAGCGTCCTCGCGTCGCGGATACCCTGGCTCCGCAGCGAGGGAACCCGAGCCTCCCTGATGGCCGTGCTGGCGCTCGCCTACACCGGGCTGCTCGCCGTGCTCACCTGGCAGGCGTTCCGCGGCCAGCCGCTGATCCACCCCGACGCGCTCACCCTCGCCGCCCTCGGTGGACTCCTCGCCGCCACCGCCCTCGCCGTCCGGGCCGTGAGGTCGCGGGCGGAGGCCGGGCAGCAGGCGGGGCCGGCCTAGAGATGCCGCAGGAAGCGGTCGGGTCCGTCGAGGAACGACCGCCAGTTGCGGACGAGGTCGAGCTGATTCCACTCGGGGTAGTCGATGCCCTCGTCGGTGAGTTCCCAGATCTCGGCGCCGGGCGCGGCGGCGAGGAGGGGAGAATGCGTCGCCATGATCACCTGCGAGCCCTCCTCGGCGAGATCCGCGATCACGCCCAGCAGCGCCAGACAGGACTGGAACGACAGCGCGGCCTCCGGCTCGTCCAGAATCCACAGGCCGACGCCGATCGGACGGTCGGCGACGTACCGCAGGAACGACTGACCGTGCGAGAGCTGGTTGAACGACGGATCGTCCGCACGGGGACGTGACTCGTCGGCCGCACCGAACAGCGAATGCATCGACTCGGCACGCAGGAAACACCCGCCGTACGGCTGCGGCCGGGCGCCGACACACGTGAGGTGAGTGCCGAGGTCCGCGTCCTCGGGGCTGGATCCCGCCGACCACAACCGGTCCTGCGCCCCGCGGAACCCGCCCTGCCAGGCCGCGGCGATCGACTCGACCAGCGTCGACTTCCCGACACCGTTCTCACCCACGATCACCGTGACCGGCCGCTCGAATGCCAGCCCGTTGTCGCACAGTTCCGCCACCGAGGGCAGGTCCAGATACCACGAAGCCGGGTCGAATCCGCTCCGTGGAGTGAACTCGACCCGGCTCAATGGCAGATCAGTCAAACGCTCAGCTGAACGCTTCAGCCGAAGGCTTCATCGATGATCTCCTGCTGTTCCACAGCGTGCACCTTGCTCGAACCCGACGACGGTGCCGACATCGAACGACGCGAGATGCGCTTGATTCCGGACAGCTTGTCGGGCAGCAACTCGGGCAGAGCGAGACCGAAGAACGGCCACGCACCCTGGTTCGCCGGCTCCTCCTGAACCCACCGGAACTCAGTGGCGTTCGGGTAGCGGTCCAGCGTCTCGCGGAGACGACGGCTCGGAACCGGGTACAGCTGCTCGATACGGACGATCGCGATGTCCTCGCGGTTGTCCTTCTGCTTCTTCGCCAGCAGCTCCCAGTACAGCTTGCCGCTGACGAGGAGGACACGACGAACCTTGTCGCGTTCGGCGTCGCCCGTCTCGTACGTGGGCTCCTCGAACACCGAGCGGAACTTGCCGGTGGTGAAGTCCTCGACGTCGGAGACCGCGGCCTTGTTCCGCAGCATCGACTTCGGGGTGAAGACGACCAGCGGGCGGCGGATTCCGTCGAGCGAGTGACGACGCAGCAGGTGGAAGTAGCTGGCCGGGGTGGACGGCACGGCCACGGTCATCGAACCCTCGGCGCACAACTGCAGGAAGCGCTCGATCCGACCGGACGTGTGGTCGGGACCCTGACCCTCGTGGCCGTGCGGCAGCAGCAGCACGACGTCGGACAGCTGGCCCCACTTGGCCTCACCGGACGAGATGAACTCGTCGATGATCGACTGCGCGCCGTTGACGAAGTCACCGAACTGCGCCTCCCACAGCACGAGCGCGTCCGGGTTGCCCACGGAGTAGCCGTACTCGAAGCCGACGGCGGCGAACTCGCTGAGTGCGGAGTCGTAGACCAGGAACTTGCCGGGGTTCTCGCTGCCCAGGTTCTGCAGCGGGGTGTACTCGGCGCCCGTCTTGCGGTCGATGAGGACCGAATGACGCTGCGTGAACGTGCCGCGCTTGGAATCCTGGCCGGACAGGCGAACCATCTTGCCCTGGTCGACCAGCGAACCGAATGCGAGCAGCTCGGCGAACGCCCAGTCGATCTTGCCCTCGCGGGACATTTCGCGGCGCTTCTCGATGACCGGCTTGACGCGCGGGTGCACGGTGAAGCCCTCGGGCACGTTGACGAACGCGTCGCCGATTCGCTCGAGCACCGACTCGTCGACGGACGTCTTCAGCTTCGTGGGCAGCACCTGGTCGAGCTCGACCGACTCACTGGGCTCCGGCGTGTACTTCTCGAGTTCGCGAACCTCGTTGAACACCCGTTCCAGCTGGCCCTGGTAGTCGCGGAGTGCGTCTTCGGCTTCCTTCAGCGAGATGTCGCCGCGGCCGATCAGGGATTCGGTGTAGCTCTTACGCACGCTGCGCTTGGTGTCGATCACGTCGTACATCGCCGGCTGCGTCATCGACGGGTCGTCGCCCTCGTTGTGACCGCGACGGCGGTAGCAGATCATGTCGATGACGACGTCCTTCTGGAACTTCTCCCGGAAGTCGACAGCGAGCTGGGCGACCCAGACGCAGGCCTCGGGGTCGTCGCCGTTCACGTGGAAGATCGGCGCGCCGATCATCTTCGCGACGTCGGTGCAGTACTCGGACGAACGCGAGTACTCCGGGGCGGTGGTGAAACCGACCTGGTTGTTGACCACGATGTGCACGGTGCCGCCGGTGCGGTACCCGCGCAGCAGTGCCAGGTTCAACGTCTCGGCCACGACACCCTGACCGGCGAACGCGGCGTCGCCGTGCAACATGAGCGGCAGGACGGTGAAGCCGTCCTCACCCTTGTCGAGGATGTCCTGCTTCGCGCGGACCAGGCCCTCGAGGACCGGGTCGACCGCCTCGAGGTGCGACGGGTTGGCCGTCAGCGACACGGTGATGTCGTTGTCGCCGAACATCTGGATGTAGGTGCCCTCGGCGCCGAGGTGGTACTTCACGTCGCCGGAGCCGTGCGCGGCCGCCGGGTTCATGTTGCCCTCGAACTCCGTGAAGATCTTCGAGTACGGCTTGCCGACGATGTTCGCGAGAACGTTGAGGCGACCGCGGTGCGGCATGCCGATGACGACCTCGTCGAGCTGGTGCTCGGCGGCCTGGTCGATGACGGCGTCCATCATCGGGATGACGGACTCGGCGCCCTCCAGGGAGAAGCGCTTCTGGCCGACGTACTTGGTCTGCAGGAACGTCTCGAACGCCTCGGCAGCGTTGAGCTTGCTCAGGATGTACTTCTGCTGAGCGACCGTGGGCTTGACGTGGTGCGCCTCGACCCGGTCCTGCAGCCACTGCTGCTGCTCCGGCTCCAGGATGTGCGTGTACTCGACGCCGACGTGGCGGCAGTACGCGTCGCGCAGCACGCTGAGCACGTCGCGCAGCTTCATCTTCTCCTGGCCGTGGAAGCCGCCGACCTTGAACTCGCGGTCGAGGTCCCACAGGGTCAGGTCGTGCGTGCGGACGTCGAGGTCCGGGTGGCTGCGGAACTTGTCCTTGACGAACTGCAGCGGATCCGTGTCGGCCATCAGGTGACCGCGGTTGCGGTACGCGGCGATCAGCTCGAGAACACGGGTGTTCTTGTCGACGGCGCCTTCGGGCACGTCCTTGCGCCAGCGGACCGGCTCGTACGGGATGTGCAGCGCGTGGAAGATCTCGTCGTAGAACTCGTCGCTGATCAGCAGGTTGTGGATGGTCCGGAGGAAGTCGCCGGACTCGGCACCCTGGATGATGCGGTGGTCGTACGTCGAGGTGAGCGTCATGAGCTTGCCGACGCCGATCTCGGCGAGGCGCTCGTCGCTCGCGCCCTGGAACTCGGCGGGGTACTCCATCGCGCCGGCACCGATGATGGCACCCTGGCCGTTCATCAGTCGCGGCACGGAGTGCACGGTGCCGATGCCACCGGGGTTGGTGAGCGAGATCGTGACACCCGAGAAGTCTTCGGCGGTGAGCTTGCCGTCACGCGCGCGCCGGACGATGTCCTCGTAGGCGCTGTAGAACTGCGTGAAGTTGTGGGTGTCGGTGTTCTTGATCGCGGCGACGACGAGGGACCGGCTGCCGTCCTTGCCCGGCAGGTCGATGGCCAGACCGAGGTTGGTGTGTGCGGGGGTGACCGCGTTGGGCTTGCCGTCGATCTCGGCGAAGTGCCGGTTCATGTTCGGGAACGCCTTGACCGCCTGCACGATCGCGTAACCCAGCAGGTGCGTGAACGAGATCTTGCCGCCGCGGGTACGGGCGAGGTGGTTGTTGATGACGATCCGGTTGTCGAACATCAGCTTCGCAGGGATGGCGCGAACGCTGGTGGCGGTCGGAATGGCCAGAGAGGCCGACATGTTCTTGGCGACGGCAGCAGCTGCGCCGCGGAGAACCTTCGACTCTTCTACTGCAGGAGCGGGAGCGGACGCCTTCGCGTCCTTCGCCGCGGTCTCCTTCGCGGGTGCGGCCTTCTTGGGGGCCTCGGTCTTCGGGGCAGCAGCCTTCGGAGCTGCACCGTTGGGTGCAGTCTTCGGTGCGGCACCGTTGGCCGTCTTGGTCTGAGGCTTGGGTGCGGTCTCGGACTCGGGAACCGGGGGAGTCGACGCCTTGGCGGAGGGAGCGGCAGCAGGTGCGGCGGTGGTGGTGCCGTTCGTGCCGTGTCCGTTGGCTGCGCCTGCCTTGGCGGCGGCGTCGGGAGAGTAATCCGTCAGGAATTCGTGCCAACTCGCGTCCACGGACGACGGATCGTCCTGGAAACGCTGGTACATTTCGTCAACCAACCACTGGTTCTGTCCGAACTGGGATGTAGAGCTGCTGCTCACGGCAGGTGTTCGCCTCGTTTCTATTTCGGTACCCGATCAGAGCGCCTATATACATGAGACTAGCCCTCGCGTGTGACGTGTAGATCGCCAGGCCTGCACGTGTGAGCTGTCTCACGGCCAACCGATGGGGTCACCATCGATGACGGTTCTCGCCCCGCGATTATTCCCCGCGCCGGTCTCCGCCGCATCCCACAGTCCCGAATAGTGGCCACCGGCATAGCGCAGGGTGGCGTGCGATCCGGTTTCGACCACCCGCCCCTCGTCGATGACGAGGATCACATCTGCCCGGGCCGCGGTGGCCAGTCGGTGGGCCACCACCACCGACGTCCGGGTGCGGGTCACACGGCTGCTCGCCTCGAGAACTACCTGCTCGGTGGCCGGATCGAGCGTCGCGGTCGCTTCGTCGAGCAGCAGCAGGTCGGGGTCGACCAGCTCGGCCCGGGCGAGCGCGATCAGCTGGCGCTGGCCGGCCGACAGGCCCTGCCCGCGCTCGCCGATGGGGTGACGCATCCCACCCCGCAATCCGGCGATCGTGCCCAGTGCGCCGACCGCGCGTGCAGCGTCCTCGATCTCTTGACGGCTCGCATCCGGGCGGCCGTACGCGATGTTGGTGGCGACGGTCCCGGTGAACAGGTGGGCTTCCTGGGGGACGACGCCGAGGCGTCCGCGGTACGCGCCGAGCGGGTACCGGCGGAGGTCCACGTCGTCGACGAGCACCGCGCCGGACGTCGGGTCGTAGAAGCGGGCGAGCAGTTTCACGATGGTCGACTTGCCCGCGCCGGTCCGGCCGACCAGGGCAACGGTGGTGCCGGCGGGGATGTGCAGGTCGATGTCGGTCAGGGCGTCGCTGTCCGCGCCCTGATAGCGGAACCCGACGTCGCGCAGGCGCAGCTCGCCGCGCAGGTGCCCGTCGATCGGCTGGAGGTCCTCGCGTGAGGTCGCACGCTCGATGGAACTGGGTGTGCGGAGCAGGTCCCCGATCCGGAGCAGACCGACACTGGCCTGCTGGTACCCATCGAACACCTGGGACAGCTGCTGGATGGGCCCGAACAGGAGCCCGAGGTACAGCACGAAGGCGACGAGCGTCCCGGTCGTCGTGTCGCCGCCCGCGACCTGGCGCGCACCGACGAACACCACGGCGGCCAGGGCCAGGTCCGAGAGGAACGCGATGAACGGGAAGTACAGCGAGATCGCCCGCTGGGATCGCATCCGGCTGCGCCGGTAGCTGTCGGCCCGCTCGGCGAACCGGCGTGCGGCGAACCCTTCGCGGCGGTATGCCTGGGCCGCACGGAGCCCGGCGATGTTCTCCTGGAAGTCGGCGTTGACGAGCGAGATCCGCTCACGCGAGACCGTGTACGCCACCGAGGAGATCCTGCGGAAGATCAGCGTCGCGACGACGAGCGGCGGGATGACGGCAAGCGCCACCAGCGCGAGCGTGACGTCGGTGGCGACGAGCGCGACGGTGATACCGAGGACGGTCAGGACGCTCACCACGGCGGTGGACATTCCGGTCTGGATGAACGACGACAACGCGTCGACGTCGGTGGTCATCCGGGTCATGATGCGACCGGACAGCTCGCGCTCGTAGTAGTCGAGTCCGAGCCGCTGCAGGTGGGCGTAGCTGCGCACCCGCAACCCGAACAGCACACGTTCCCCCGCTCGGGCGGTGAGGACCGTCATCAGTGCGACGACGAGCCAGCCGGCGACCACGAGAGCGACGCCGACCCCCGCCGCGGTCCACAGCGTCGCGGAGTCCTGCGGGACGACACCGCGGTCGATCGCGAACCGGACGATCGACGGGAACGCGATCCCCGCGAGCGAGTCGAGCGCGAGGCAGACGACGACGGCGACGAGGAGGGCACGGACCGGCCGCAGGATCCGCGACAGCCGGAAGTCGGGCTCGGGCAGGCGCAGGTTCCGGGTGTCGATGCCCGGGCTCTCGACGGCGGGCGGAAGCGCATCCACGGCCTGCCGAAGCTCCGGGGTCGCGGCTACGTTGCCCAGCGCTCCCGCCATCGGTCCGCCGGCGGCACGGCCGCCGCCGGGTCCCGCGCCGGGAGCCGGGGTGCGGCCGGACGCGGCGGGCACGTCCCACTCCTCGGCGCCCTCCGGCCACAACTCGGACTCGGACGGCATGCGCTGATACGGCATCGGCTCGCTCGGTGCGGGGACGCTGACGTCGATGGGGCCCGCGTTGTCGGGGGAGGCGAACAGTGCGCGGAAGAGCGGGCACCGTTCGTCGAGTTCGGCCACCGTGCCGGAATCGATGATCCGTCCGCGGTCGAGGACGGCGACCCGGTCGGCGAGCGACAGGGTCGAGCGGCGATGCGCCAAGATCAGAGCAGTTCGGCCACGATTCGCCCGCAGCGCCGCGAAGATCGACGCCTCGGTGGTGGCGTCGACGGCGGAGGTCGCGTCGTCGAGGATCAGCACTCTCGGGTCGGTGAGGAGTGCGCGTGCCAGCGCGATCCGCTGCCGCTGCCCCCCGGAGAGGGTGAGACCGCGTTCGCCGACCACGGTGTCGTAGCCGTCCGGCAACGCGGAGACGAACTCGTCGGCGGCAGCCATGTCGGCGGCGGCGCGGATCTCCTCGGCGCTGGCGTCCGGCCTGCCGAGGGCGATGTTGGCCGCGATGGTGTCGGAGAAGAGGAACGGCTCGTCGAACACGAGGCCGACGGCTTCGCGCAACTGCTCGGCGCTCAGCTGCGCGACGTCGAACGACTCGCCCGCCGACGTGAGGGACACGGAGCCCGAGGACGGGGCGTAGAAGCGCGGGAGCAGCAATGACAGGGCGGTCTTGCCGGAGCCGGCCATCCCGACCACCGCGACCGTCTCGCCGGGTGCGATATGCAGGTCGAGTCCACGGAGGATGTGCCGGTCGGATTCGAAGCCGAACGTGACCGCGCGCAGGTCCACACCCAGCGGCCCGCCGGGCAGGGCGGTGGGGTGCGGCGGGTCCGCGACCTCCGGTTCGGCGTCGATCACCTCGTACACGCGCTCGACGGCGGCCCGGGACAGCTGGGCCATGATCACGACCGACGACAGCGTGCGGGTGACGCCGGTCATCGTGGCGACGTACGTCGCGAAGGCGAGGAACGTGCCGATCGTGATGGAGCCGTGCAGGGCTAGGTAGCCGCCGACCGCGATGACCCCGACGAGACCCAGTTGGGGCAGTGCCGCCATGGTCGGTGCGAAGCGCGCATTGATCCGGGCGGTTCGCAGGCGTTCCGCGTACAGCGTCCGGCTGTGGTCCTCGAGCTGGTCGACGGCCCGGCGCTCCTGGCCGAAGCCCTTGACCACGCGGACGCCGGTGACGGTCTCCTCGACGTGCTGCGCGAGGTCGGCCGCCCGTTGCTGCGCCGACCAGGTGGCCGCGAACAGTTTCGGTCGCATCGCGTAGACGACGAGGCACACTGCGGGGACGATCACCAGCGCGACGACGGTCAGCAGCGGTGACAGCCAGGCCATGATGGCGAGCGCGAGGACGAATTGGAGCAACGCGCCCGCCGACAACGGGACCATCGCGAGCAGGCCCTGCACCAGTTGGAGGTCGGTGATGGACCGGGAGACCACCTGACCGGTGCGGATCTGATCCTGCCCCCGCCCGTCGAGCCGTTGCAGCGCACCCAGCAGTCCCAGCCGCAGATCGTGCTGGACGTCGAGCGACAGCTTCCCGGCGAGCATCCGGCGGCCGTACTGGCAGCCGAAGCGGACGCACGCGAGCAATGCGATGAGCAGCGCGGCGATGCCGATCACCTGGGTGTCGCGACCCGAGCCGGCGGCGTCGACCGCGTACTTGGTGAGGAGGGGAAACGAGATGTCGATACCCGCGGCGACGACCGTCACGGACAGGGCACCGACTGCGACGCGGCGGTGCGCCCAGCACTCACCGCTCAGCCGTCGAATCCAGCCCGGCCGTGCCTGATCCTGCTCCAGCGTCTGCTCCCGTTCGATCACCGAACCGGACGCACTCTCACCTGCCACTGGATCCACGTTAGCGCCGGGTACCGACAGGGGCGGCACCCGGCGCGGTGTCAGGTGATGTCGCGCTGCCGGGTGAGCGCCCAGCCGCCGCCGACGACCACCGCGGTCCACACGAGCAGGGCGAGGGGCGCGGTGGGCCAGAGCGTCAGCCAGTCGATCTCGTTGCCCGCGGCCGCGTTCGCGACCGTCCCGAGGGTGGCCGACACGGGGAGGACACTGCCGACGGAGCCGATGCCGATCCCGCTGAGGATCGAGCGGAGGATCATCTCGCCGAGGGTGTACCAGACCACCAGGGCGATGCAGCTTCCGACGGACGAGCCGGTGAGCATCGACACGCCGCCGCCGATGAGCGCCCACAGCGCCCCGCAGAGCAGGGCCGCCCCGAGCATGGCGAACAGGGATCCGCGCAGTTCGAAGGTGTCACCGCCGAACGTCAGCAGCAGGGCGACGCTGACCACCTCCACCACGAGGCAGTAGAAGAAGCCGAAGGCCGCGGTGACGGCGAGCTTGGTGCCGATCACCCCGTCCCGGCCGCGAGCGGTGAGGAATGTGGTGGTGAGCGTCTTGTACCGGAATTCGGTGCCCACGTTCACCGCCCCGAAGAGCGCGGCGAACAGGACGACGAGGGCGACCGCGACCGCCAGCCCGAACAGGGTGGCGGCGAGGTTGGCCTCGCCCGGATCGGCCTCGAACGCGTCGGTGAACGCACGCATCACCGGCAGGGTGATCGCGCTCGAGAACATCCCGACGATCAGCGGTGCGAGACCGAGCATCCACCAGAACCGCAGTGTGGTGACCTTGCGGAATTCCGCGGTGAGCAGCGCCGTCATCGCGGACCTCCGGACATCGGACCCTGCTGGGGGTGTGCGGATGGTGGACCGTAGCCCGGTGGCGGGGCGTACCCGGGAGGCGGACCGTAACCCGGCTGTGGGGCGTACCCGGGAGGTGCGTACCCGGGCTGGGGCGCGTACGTCGGCGGTGGGCCGTACCCCGAGGGTGCCGCGGCGCTCGCTCCGGCCACGTACTGGCCTGCGGTCATCGACAGGAAGAGTTGCTCGAGGTCGATGTGATCGCCGACGGCACCGAAGATCGTGACCCCGGCTTCGGCGGCGACGGACTCGACGAGTTCGAGGGACGCGCCGACGACGGCGAGGCGTCCGTCCGCGAGCGACCGGGCATCGACGATGCCCTTGGCGGCCAGGGCGGTCGCCAGCGCGGGCGGGCTCGAGGACGCGACGAGCAGCCGGCTCTGCTGCGACTTGCGCAGTTCCTCCATTCGTCCCTGATAGACGAGGGAGCCGCGGCTGACGATCACGAGATTGTCGACGGTCTGCTCCACTTCGCGGAGGATGTGACTCGAGATCAGCACGGTCCGGCCGGATGCGGCGAAGCCCTTCAAGAACTCACGCAGCCAGGCGATGCCCTCGGGGTCGAGTCCGTTGGCCGGTTCGTCGAGGATCAGGATGCGCGGATCACCCAGCAGCGCCGTCGCCAGCGACAGCCGCTGACGCATGCCGAGGGAGAAGCCGCCCGCCTTGCGCCCGGCGACGTCCTCGAGCCCGACGAGCGCGAGCACCTGCAGTGCGCGAGCGTCCGGCACGCGAATCGCGGACGCGTACACCTTCAGGTGGTCGAGTGCCGTCCGGTTGGGGTGCAGGCTCTGCGAATCCAGGACGGCACCGACTGTGCGCGCGGGGTCGACGAGGAGGCGAATCGGGACACCGGCGACCGTGGAGGCGCCGGACGTCGGCTTCACGAGACCGAGGATCATCCGCAGCGTCGTGGTCTTGCCCGACCCGTTGGGCCCGAGGAATCCGGTGATCGATCCCTGCGGCACGGTGAAGCTGAGGTCCGTGACCGCGTCGACGTTCTTGAAGCGTTTCGACAGCCCCCGCACCTCGATCGGCGCCGTGAAACTTCCCGGGATTGCTGTGGTCAACCCGTCCTCCCCTGCCACAATCGAATGGAACTGTTTCGACCCTACTGGGCTGCCGTGCCGAGATTCACCAACTGACGTACAGGGCGTCTGCGACGGCGCATGCTGAAACCAATCGATTGGGGACGCACATGAGCAAGCACCACCATCACCATCGCGACGTCATTTCTCCCGCCTACACGGGGCGCCTCTCGATCGATCCGTTTCCGGCGCTGCGGCTGCCGGACGAGGAAACCGATCCCGAGGCCGCCTACCGGTTCATCCACGACGAGTTGATGCTCGACGGCAGTTCGCGGCTGAACCTGGCCACGTTCGTCACCACGTGGATGGATCCCGAGGCCGACAAACTGATGGCCGAGACGTTCGACAAGAACATGATCGACAAGGACGAGTACCCCGCCACCGCGGCGATCGAGTCCCGTTGCGTGTCGATGGTCGCCGATCTGTTCCACGCTCCCGACCTGTCGACCACCGACCCGTCCAGCGCCACCGGCGTCTCGACGATCGGTTCGAGCGAGGCGGTCATGCTGGGTGGTCTCGCGCTCAAGTGGCTGTGGCGGGCGAAGCGGGAGGCGGCCGGGAAGGACACTGCGCGACCGAATCTGGTGCTCGGCAGCAACGTCCAGGTGGTGTGGGAGAAGTTCTGCCGGTACTTCGACGTCGAGCCGAAGTACCTGCCGATGGAGAAGGGCCGCTACGTCATCACGCCGGAGCAGGTTCGGGACGCGGTCGACGAGAACACGATCGGAGCGGTCGTGATCGTGGGCACCACCTATACGGGGGAGCTCGAGCCGGTGGCCGCGATCGCGGATGCTCTCGACGACCTCGCCGCGTCCGGCGGCCCGGACGTCCCGATCCACGTGGACGCGGCGAGCGGTGGCTTCGTCGTTCCCTTCCTGCAACCGGAGTTGCTGTGGGACTTCCGGGTTCCGCGCGTGGCCTCGATCAACGTGAGTGGTCACAAGTACGGATTGACGTATCCGGGGATCGGGTTCGTGGTGTGGCGCGACAAGGAACACCTTCCCGAGGGGCTGGTGTTCCGGGTCAACTACCTGGGCGGCGACATGCCGACGTTCACCCTGAACTTCTCGCGGCCCGGCAATCAGGTGGTGGGACAGTACTACAACTTCCTGCGACTGGGCCGGGCCGGCTACCGGTCGATCATGGAGACGCTGCGCGACACCGCAGTTCGCGTGGGCAGACGCATCGCCGAGATCGAAGGCTTCACCCTGATCACCGACGGCACCGACATTCCGGTGGTGGCGTTCGAACTCGTCGGCGACCCCGGGTTCACGGTCTTCGACGTGTCACACGAGCTGCGGGCGCGGGGGTGGCAGGTGCCCGCCTACACGATGCCCGCCGACGCGGAGGACGTGGCAGTCCTGCGCATCGTCGTGCGCGAGGGCTTCAGCGCCGATCTCGGATCCCTCGTCGCCGAGGCGATCGAGGAAGTGTGCGCCGAGCTCCGCGAGAAGGGTGGCGGGCGTTCGACGGAACAGCACTTCGCCCACTAGGTCAGGCCTCGATCGCGCGGAGTTCGTCCGGCCAGCGGGCCGGGGCGGGCCCGAACGCTTCGCGCGCGTTCTTGACGACACCCTTGCCGATGGCCCGGTTGCCTGCGCCGCCGATGGCCGCGCCGATGCCGGCGGGCACCAATTTGCCGAGGATCAGTGCGCTGCGGCGGGCGGCGTACTTGGTGATGAACTTGCGCACCAGGGTGCTGTTCATGCCCTTCATCGTGGGGCCGGGGATGCGGCTGGTGATGGCGCTCGCCCAGTTCTTCGCCGTCACGCCCGTCGCCTTCTGGACGATTTCCATGCCCGATTCGCCGAGCGCCACCGAGAGGACCAGTGCGCGCCGCTGCTGGTGGTCGGCGGCGGAGATGCCGTGCACCGACGCGACAGCGAGAGTGAGGAGAGCCGCCGCTTCCAGGAAGAACGCCGATTCGGCGCCCACCGCCGCGATGGACGCGACTGTGCCGACTCCGGGAATGGCGGCGGTGGCGCCGACTGCGCTGCCGCTGCCCGTCACGGCCAGCAGGAACATCTTCTCCATGCGCTCGATGATCTGCGCGGGCGACTCACCGGGGTGCGAGCGCCGGACCCATTCGACGTACCTGGCCACCGCGGGAGCCTGGAGACGGCTTCCGTTGTCGAGGACCGAGACCAGTACCTTCTCCACCGGTCCACCATTGCCAGCCATCGGGGCTCCCGTCTCGCCGTGTGCTTCGAGTGTGCTGGCACCGACTGTAGGTGAGTGAACGGTGTGGCCGGTGTCGGCACCGTTGCCTAGGCTGGTTTCGTGAGCGTCGCCGACAGCGATACCGCGGTGTCGTCCGGGGCCTTCCGGCGCCCGGCGGTACCGTTGCGCGCGCTGGTCACGGGATACGACGGCTATCGGCTGGCCGGTTTCGAGCCCGGAATCCACCTCGGTCTGCCGTCGCCCTGCCTCACGGTGATCGTGACGATCGACGAGCCGCTCGACATCGCCGCCCAGGCGACGCCCGAGCAGGCGCCCGGTCGTTTCGACACTCTGGCCAGCGGCATCGCCACGGCACCGGTGACGATCCGGCACGACGGCAACCAGCACGGCGTCCAACTGGCACTCAACCCTCTCGGCGCCCGGGCACTACTGGGGGTGCCCACCGCCGCCCTCGGCGCCTGGGTCGTCGGACTGGAGGAACTGCTCGGTCCCGACGCGGGGGAACTGACCGAACGGCTGTCGCTCGAACCCGGCTGGGACGAGCGGTTCGCGATCCTCGACGACGTCCTGACTCGCCGCGCGGCGCCGGCGGAGATCGACCCGCACCTCACCCGCGCCTGGCATCTGCTCGTGGCTGGCGAGGGTACCCGGGTCGGTGACGTCGCGCACGAGGTCGGCTGGAGCCGAAGGCATCTGGTGAACAAGTTCGTCGCAGAGTACGGCGTGACGCCCAAGGACGTGGTGCGGTTGTCGCGTTTCCACCGTTCGCACCGCATGCTCAAGGGTGCTGCCGGGGCGACGCTCGCCGACGTGTCCGCGGTGTGCGGGTACTACGACCAGGCCCACATGGCGCGGGACTGGCGCGACCTCGCGGGCGTCGCACCGTCGCGGTGGCGCGAGATCGACCCGTTCTCATTCGTCCAAGACCCCTACCACGACGAGGGCGCAGAGTGATGACATGACTACTTCGACGCACACCACATGTGTGTGGCCCACCCTCGTCTACCGCGATGCGCGGGCCGCGATCCGCTTCCTCGTCGACGCCTTCGGGTTCGCCGAGAAGGCGGTGTACGGCGAGGGCGACCGGGTCGATCACGCCGAACTCGGCTGGCCGAAGGGCGGCGGGATCATGCTCGGCTCGCCCAGTGAGGACTCGGTCATCAGCGACCTGCCGGCGGGGACCGGCTCGGTGTACCTCGTCGTCGACGACCCCGACGCCCTCCACGAGCGCGCGGTGGCCGCCGGTGCCACGATCGTCCGCGGACTCCGGGACGAGGATTACGGATCGCGCGGATTCACCTGCCGCGACCCCGAGGGCGTGTTCTGGAGTTTCGGCACCTACACCGGCTCGTAGACCGGCCCCATCACGCCCCGTGCCCGGCCGGGACGTCCTCGCCGGGCCTCGGCGGAGGTGGCGGTGTGCCGTCCCCGAACGGCCTGCCGCCCAGCTGTTCACGCCCGTGCGGTTCGAGCCAGCCGGACAGATCGGGACCCTTCGGCACGATCCCGGTGGGATTGATGTCGGTGTGCACCATGTAGTAGTGCTGCTTGATCTGGGTGAAGTCGATGGTGTCGCCGAACCCGGGTGTCTGGAAGAGATCGCGGGCATAACCCCACAGCACGGGCATCTCGTCGAGTTTGTTCCGATTGCACTTGAAATGTCCGTGGTAGACGACGTCGAAGCGGGCCAGGGTGGTGAACAGGCGCACGTCCGCCTCGGTGATCGTGTCCCCGACGAGGAACCTGCGGTCGGTCAGGCGGTCCTCGAGCCAGTCGAGCCGGGCGAACAGGCGGTCGTACGCGGAGTCGTACGCCTCCTGTGATCCGGCGAAACCACACCGGTACACCCCGTTGTTGACGTCGCGGAACACGAGATCGGCGACCTCGTCGATCTCGTCGCGCAGCGGCTCGGGGTAGAGGTCGGGCGCGCCCTCACGCTGGTACCGCGTCCATTCCGAGGACAGATCCAGGGTGATCTGGGGGTAGTCGTTGGTGACCACCTGCCCGGTGGGGACGTCGACGATCGCGGGCACGGTGATGCCCCGCGAGTAGTCGGGGAAACGCGCGAAGTACGCGTCCTGCAGGCGCGGGATCTTCAGCACGGGGTCGAGCCCGCCCGGATCGAGATCGAAAGTCCAGCTGCGCTTGTCGTGGGTGGGGCCGCACAGTCCCATCGACAACACGTCCTCGAGTCCGAGCAGTCGCCGGACGATGATCGCGCGGTTGGCCCACGGGCACGCCCGGGCGGCGACGAGACGGTAGCGGCCGGGTTCGACCGGATAGCCGTCGCGGCCGTCGGCCGTGATGCGGGTGGGGATGTAGTGGGTGTCGCGCGTGAACTCGGCGCCGGATTCGACGTAGGCGCCTTCCGTGCTGTGCGATTCTGCCGTTCGGTCTGTCATGGTCGACTCGTCCCCGTCTTTCGATGTGTCTCAGAGCGTACTTCGGGAGATCGTGACCGCGGCGTACGTTCCCAGTTCCCGGTACCCGGCGCGGGCGGCGAGCGCGCGCGAGGCCAGATTGTCGCGGGGTGAACGGCATTGGGCGATCAGGCCGCTGTCGAGCGCGTCGTCGGTGGCGATCCCGGCGACCGTGGCGCCCAGTCCCCGGCGCCGGAACTCCGGCGCCGTCAGCACGCCGACATCGGCGAGGAAACCCTGGAACTCGGCGTACCCGGCGGAACTGATCGGCTGCTGCGCGTCGTCGAGAATCGTGAACCATCGGTCGCGGTCACCCAGATGGGCCTCGGTCACGTCGTCCGGGGGACACGCCTCCTCGACCTGCCGGACGTGGTCGTGTTCGTGGGAGACGAGCGGTGGCTGCCCGGTCGCGGGATCCTGGTAGTCGGTGCCGAACGCGAGCACCAGGGGACCGGCGCACCGTCCGGACCGATCCTGGGTGAGGGCGAGCAGGGTCGCGGATTCGGTCAGTTCCTCCGACGTGTGCCCGTCGGCACGCTCGATCGCCCACCGCGGTCCGACGAGCGCGGACGTCTCGCCCAGGCGCAGGAATCGGATCGTGTCCGTGTCGTCGTCCACCCGGACGGCGCGGTCGTCGGCGCCCGGCCGGGTGGACAGTGCGTCGTCGGGCAATCCCAGTTCGCGTGACCAGGCGAGTCGAATGATGTCGAGTTGATGGGAGTCCACGGGACCCACGGTAACCGCTTGTTCCCTGTCAGCCCGGACGGTATATTCCACGTGGAGTATTCGACTCGGAATAGTGGGAGGTGGTGACCGTGGCACTTACGCCGCTCGGTGTCACCATCCTCGGTCTGCTGTGTGAGCGCACGATGCATCCGTACGAGATGTACCAACTCGCGGCCGCCCGGCGTGGGCGCGTCGTGAAGATCCGGCCGGGGTCGCTCTACCACACCGTGAGCAGGCTCGAAGGTGAAGGACTGGTGCGCACCACCGGCACCGACCGGGCGGGAAACCGGCCCGAACGCACCATGTACGAGGTCACGGAGGCGGGCCGGGAGGCCCTCGTCCAACGGGTGAGCGACATGCTCGCCACCCCGGTGCGCGAGTACCCGCAGTTTCCCCTCGCCCTGGCGGAGGCGCACAACGTCGACGCCCCCACCGTCGTTGGACTGCTCCGGGAACGGCTCGATCACCTCACCCGCGAGATCGACGAACTCGAGACCGCCGCCGCGCTCGCCTGTTCCACCGAGACCCCCAGGCTCTTCCTCCTCGGCAACGAATTTCTCGTCACCGTCGCCCGCGCGGAGCACGAATGGCTCAGCGCCCTGGTGGCCGACATAGACTCCGGAGCCCTTCCGTGGCTTTCGCCGGAACTTCTCGAACGACTGACACACTCACGCCGGATCCCATCCGGTTCAGCAAAGGATTGACGATGGACACCGAGCGCACCGCACCACCCACGTCGCCACCCGAGCATCGAAATCCGTGGCCGGCTCTGTGGGCCCTCGTCATCGGCTTCTTCATGATCCTCGTCGACAGCACCATCGTCGCGGTGGCCAACCCGGCGATCATGAACGACCTGCACACCGACATCAACAAGGTCGTCTGGGTCACCAGCGCGTACCTGCTGGCCTACGCGGTGCCGCTGCTGGTCACCGGTCGACTCGGTGATCGGTTCGGTCCCAAGAACATCTACCTGATCGGGCTCGTCCTGTTCACCGGGGCGTCGCTGTGGTGCGGCCTGTCCGGCACCATCACCATGCTCATCGTCGCCCGGGTCTTCCAGGGACTGGGCGCCGCACTGATGACGCCGCAGACGATGGCCGTCATCACCCGCACGTTCCCGCCGGACCGCCGCGGCACTGCGATGGGTCTGTGGGGTGCCGTCGCCGGTGTCGCCACCCTGGTGGGACCGCTCGCGGGCGGCGTGCTCGTGGACAATCTCGGCTGGGAGTGGATCTTCATCGTCAACGTGCCCGTGGGCGTGATCGCGTTCGTGCTGGCCTGGCGGCTGGTGCCCGCGCTCGAGACCCACGAGCACAAGTTCGACATCCCCGGTGTCGTACTCAGTGCGCTCGGCATGTTCTTCCTCGTGTTCGGAATCCAGGAAGGCAGCTCGTACGACTGGTCGGCGACCGTTCTGGCGTCGATCGGCGCCGGCCTCGTCCTTCTCGGCGTCTTCGTCTGGTACCAGTCCTGGAACAAGAACGAGCCGCTCCTGCCGCTGGGCCTGTTCAAGGACCGCAACTTCTCGCTCGCCAACGTGGCGATCACCGCGATGGGGTTCGCGATCACCGCGATGGTCCTGCCGCTGATGTTCTACACGCAGGCGGTGCGGGGTCTGTCGCCGACGAAATCGGCCCTGCTCCTCGTGCCCATGGCCGTTCTCACCGGTGTGTTCGCCCCGTTCATCGGCAAGCTGGTGGACCGCACCCACCCGCGGTACATCGCGGGCGCCGGGTTCCTGCTGTTCTCGATCGCGCTCGGCTGGCTGGCCATGGTCATGTCGCCCGACGTCGCGATCTGGGAACTGCTGCTGCCGATCGGTCTGATCGGTCTCGCCAACGCGTGTATCTGGTCGCCGCTCGCGGCCACGGCCACGCACAACCTTCCGCCCCATCAGGCGGGCGCCGGAGCCGGCGTCTACAACACGACCCGCCAGGTCGGCGCCGTCCTCGGCAGCGCCGCGATCGGCGCGCTCATCACGGCCCGCCTGTCCGCGCAGGGGCTGAACGCCGACAGTCAGGAGGCCGGCGTCGGCGAGATGCCCGAGTTCGTGAAGGAGCCGTTCGCGACGGCGATGTCGCAGTCGATCTGGCTGCCCGCCGCCGTCCTGCTGATCGGTTTCGTCGCCTCGGTGTGTTTCGCGCGACCGCTGCGTGAGAAGAAGCCCGGAGTCAGTGCGGGCGACGCAGCCAGTCGGGAAACATCACTGCAGGGTTGAGGTAGTCCGCGGGATCGAACGCCTGCTTGATCGCCCACATCGCGGTGATGTCCTCGTGGCCGAGGGCGAGGTCCAGGTAGTTGCGCTTGTGTGCGCCGACGCCGTGCTCGGAGGCGATGTTGCCGCCGTGATCGCGGATCAGTTCCGTGACCGGCCGGTACAGCACGGACTCGTCGGGGCAGCGCAGCACGTTGAGGTGGACGTTGCCGTCGGCGACGTGCCCGAACAGTACCGGGACCGCGTCGGGGGCCCGGCCCGTCACCAGTGCGACCGCGTCGGCGACGAACGCGGCCAGGGTGTCCAGCGGGAGGGCGGCGTCGAACTTGAGCGGGGGCCCGAACAATCCGACCACCTCCGCGAACGCCTCCCGCGCCGCCCACACCCGGGCGCGGCCTGCGGGATCGATCCCGACAGCGGGTTCGTCGTCGGGATCGCACTGCTCCAGCGCCCCGGCCAGCTCGTCGGTGAGGTCGCGCCGGCCGGCCAGTTCCACGAGGAGGTACCACGGCAGACCCGTCGGAACGGCGAAACCCAGCCGCGAGGAGGCCAATTCGAGCCCGCGTCCGTCGAGCATCTCCACGGCGTCCACCCCCTCGAGCCGCCGGACGACGCGAGCGGCGTCGATCAAGCCGGGCAGTTGCGCGAAGCCGGCGAGGGCGGTCACACGGAACTCCGGCACGGGGCGGAGCGTGAGATCGACGGTCGTGACCACACCGAGAGTGCCCTCGCTGCCGACCCACAGCGCGGGCAGGTCGTATCCGCAGTTCTCGGCACCCACCCGCATGCTGCGCCGCACGATCGCCCCGTCGGGCAGCACCACTTCCAGGCCCAGCACCTGCGCCGACATGTGTCCGTACCGCACGGTGTGCAGCCCACCGGCATTGGTCGACACCATGCCGCCGATCGTCGCGGAATCGCGGGACGCGATGTCGACGCCGAACAGCAGTCCGGCGTCGGCGGCGGCGTTCCGGAGCGTCGAGAGGGTGACCCCGGCGCCGACGGTGACGCGCAGGTTCTCGCGGTCGACGGCACCGACTGCGGTCAACCGTTCCGTCGACAGCAACACGTCGTCGTGCTCGGGCACCGTCCCCGCTTCGAGTCCGGTGCGGCCACCCTGCACGGTGACCTTCACCCCGGCTCGGCGGCAGATGCCCAGCACGGCCGAGACTTCCGCGGCATCCGCGGGCCGGACGAGTGCGCTCGCCCGCCCGCTGTAGCGCCCCGTGTGGTCGGTGGCCCGGGCGGCGAGCACGTCCGCGTCCACGGTCACGAACCGTTCGCCGACGACGTCGGCCAGCGCCGCACGCAGCGAGTCCACACCCCGATCGTAGGCGGAACGCGTGTGGCAGTCTGGCGGCATGACTGAGCCTGCAGCCGCGCATCCCACCCGACTCGAGCGTGTCCGGACGGACGCCGGCGCCGAGATCGCGATCCTGACGTTCGCCCACGGCGCACTGAACCTCTTCGATCAGGCGATGTTCGACGCCGTGCAGGCCGACGTCGCGGCGCTCGCCGAGGATCCGCCCCGCGCGGTGCTGCTGCGCGCCGAGGGCAAGGTGGTCTCCGCAGGAGTGGACGTCCACGTGTTCGACGGGCTCACGGCGGACCAGGGCGCGGACCTGTGGCAGGAGTTGTTCGCCGAGATCTGCCATCCGCTCGAGGCGCTGCCGTGCCCCGTCGTGTACTCGGCGCACGGACTGACGCTGACCGCGGCCTTCGAGATCGCGCTCGCCTGCGACATCATCCTCGCCGCACCGAAGGCGAAGTTCGGACTGGTCGAGACGGTGGTGGGGCTGACCCCGTCGATGGGCGGTCCGCAGCGGCTGGCCGAGCGGGCGGGGTCGGGCCGCGCCCGGGAACTGGTGATGACCGGCGACCTGTACGACGCCGCGACGCTGCGCGACTGGGGCGTGGTCAACGCCGTCCACGAGGACGTCGACGCGGAGGCCCGCGCCCTCGTCGCACGGCTGGCGGACGGGCCGACACGAGCACACGACGCCACGAAGCAGATCATCTCCGCGTGGCGGTCGGGTGGAGTCGCGCACGCCGACTCGATCACGCCCGACGTGTCGGGTGCGCTGTTCGAGACCGACGACCTCCGGGGTGCGGTACGCAGCTTCCTCGACGTCGGACCGGGCAAGGCGACGTACCGCGGGCGGTAGGCGTCGGCGATCCGCTCCCCGCAACTGTGACGGGCGTCATATAGTCGTGGCAACGTCCCGGTCGCGCAGCAGTGTCGTCAGCGGAGGTGCAGATGCCGTCGTCCCTCGTCGAGTACCCGAGTAGTGGTCCCTTCTTTCACGACGACCGGGTGGTCCGTGGTCGCGACGGCCTGCTCCGGTACGGCGGGCTCAACCCGTCGCTCACCGAGCTGCTCGACATCTCCGTGCACCGCTACGCGGGCCGGGTCGCCGTCGAGGAGGACGGTGGCCGGTCGCTCACGTTCTCGCAACTGTGGACGTCCGCGGCGCGGGTGGCCGGCGGGCTGAAGTCGAAGGGCGTCGAGATCGGCGACCGCGTCGCCGTCCGGCAGCCCATGGGGGTCCGCTGGGTCGAAGCCTTCCTCGGGGTGTTGCTCGCCGGCGGCGTGCCGGTCGGGGTGAGCCCGGCACTCGACGACGCGCAGACCGGTGAGGTGCTCGCCGACAGCGAGTCGGTACTGATCCTCGACGGCGAACTGCCGGAGGGCATCTCGTTCATCGACGACGGCGCGAGCCCCGACGAGCTGGTGCTGCTGTCGTACACGCCCGGACCGTCGGAGTCCCCGAAGGGTGTGGAGCTGAGCAACGAGAACGTCCTCTCGACCATCGAATCCGTGCTCCACGCGCGCGGGTTCAGCTCCGAGGGACTGCGGAATCTCCTCGTCGAACCCGAACTGCACACCGTCGGATCGCTCGTCGAACTGCTCTCGACGCTGGTGGTGGGCGGAACGGTCCTGCTGACCGGGAGCACCGACGCGGCGTCGTGGCGCGGCACCGGTGCCGACGTGCTCACCGCGGCGCCCGCCGTCCTCCTGCGGGCCGTGGAGACCTCGCGGGTGACGAGCTTCGGCCGGCGCGCGGTGCGCTGGATCGACTACAGCGGCTCCGGACTGTCCCTGGAGCAGTCGCAACTGCTCCGGCGGACGTTTCCTGCGGCCAGGCACTTTCTCGGGTGGGGGATGACCGAGACGTGCGGGGCGGGCCTCGCACTGCCCGACGAGTGCGCTCTGACACACGCGGGCAGCGTGGGCGTCGCGTTCGGCGGGATGGAGGTGGCCCTCCTCGGTCCCGACGCCGGCCGCGGTGTCGGCGAATTGCTGTGTCGCGGTCCAGGAGTCAGCCGCGGCTACTGGAACCGGCCCGAGGTCACCGCGAAGACCTTCACGGGTGGCTGGTTTCACACCGGCGACACCGCGAATATCGACGGCGACGGCTTCGTCCGTATCGTCGACCGCGACACCGCTGCCTAGGTGGTGCGAAAGGCAGGTATCCACCCGTGAGCTCTCCCGTCGCCGAGCTGCACATGCACATCGAGGGTTCCCTCGAACCCGAGCTGATCTTCGCGCTGGCCGAACGGAATTCCGTGCAGCTGCCGTACGCGGACCTCGACGATCTCCGCTCGCGGTACGAGTTCACCGATCTGCAGTCGTTCCTCGACCTGTACTTCGCCAACATGCAGGTGCTGCGGACGGCGCAGGACTTCGCGGACCTCACCCGCGCCTATTTCGCACGGGCGTCGGCGGGCGGCGTCGCGCACGTGGAGTTCTTCTTCAACCCGCAGGCCCACGTCAATCGTGGTGTCCCGCTGCAGGAGGTGCTCGACGGGATCATGGACGCGGTGGGAACCAGCGAGCGGGAGTTCGGCCTGAGCAGCGCCGCGATCGCCGCGATCCTGCGGGACCGTCCCGTGCACGAGGCGGAGGAAGTGTTCTCCGAGATCATCCGGTTGCAGACGCCGATCGTCGGGCTCGGCCTCGACTCGGCCGAGGTGGGCAACCCGCCGTCGCTGTTCGAGGACGTGTTCGCCCGCGCCCGGTCGGAGGGGCTGCACGTGGTCGCCCACGCAGGCGAGGAAGGTCCGCCGGAGTACATCTGGCAGGCGCTCGACCTCCTCGGCGCCGAGCGCATCGACCACGGGGTGCGGGCGCTCGAGGACCCGGCGCTCGTAGCGCGTCTGGTGGACGAGGAAGTGCCGCTGACCGTGTGCCCGCTGTCGAACGTGCGACTGTGCGTCGTCGACTCGTTGTCCGAGCACCCGCTGCGAACCATGCTGGAGGCGGGTCTGCTCGTCACCGTGAACTCCGACGATCCCGCGTACTTCGGTGGGTACGTCGACGACAACTTCGCCCAGCTGCGGGATCAGCTCGGCCTCACGGATGCCGAGCGGGAAACCCTCGCGCGCAACTCGATCACGGCGTCGTTCGCAAGCGACGCGCGCAAGGCGCAACTGCTCCGCGGCTGACGGTTCCGGCCCTCAGTCGATCAGCCCCGTGTCGCCGAGACTCGCGACGACCGCCAGGACGTCGCGGTCGCGGCCGTACGGGCCGACCAGGCAGAGGCCGACGGGAACCCCGTCGTCGGTGCGCAACGGCACGGTCGCGTTGGGCAGTCCGGAGATGGTCGCGAGGCACGTGAGCATGCCGGTGGCGCGCATCGTGTTCCGGAACCGGTCACCGCTGGGGTAGCTCGTCCGCTCGGGGGCCGTGGAGGAGGTCGCGGGCAGCAGGAGCAGGCTGTCGCCCACGTACGCGGTGATCGTCTGCGACGCCTCGCCGAGCATGATCAGCTTCCGGCCGTA
Source organism: Rhodococcus sp. ACPA1 (assembly GCF_002300195.1). NCBI lineage: Bacteria > Bacillati > Actinomycetota > Actinomycetes > Mycobacteriales > Nocardiaceae > Rhodococcus > Rhodococcus sp. ACPA1. The sequence goes on from NZ_NSDX01000001.1 coordinate 787,535, forward strand.
CGTGGATTCCCAGATGCGGCTCGCGGCGGCGAAATTGCGGCCCGGTTCGTCGCCGAGCGACGTCATCGCGCCGCCCACCCAGTCGCCGTGCAGCCGCCACGCCTCGTAGCCCTGCACGGCGACGACGGCGTCGTACCAGTCGGGAAGCCGGCCGATGTCCGTGTCGGTCCACGTCAGCCGGGGGAGGGAACTCTTCTCCCACGCGGTGAGGGCGCGCCGCACCGCACCGAGCGCCCCCGCCTCGGCGACGGCGTTGATGCCGTCGGAGGTGAGCGCGCTGCGGAACGGGGTCTCCGCCGTGAGCGGGAGAAGCGCGCCGGAGACCGCGACGAGGGTGTCGAGGTCGCCGCAGACCCACGCCGGGGTGTCGAACGTGGGGGACAGCGGGAACAGTCCGTCGGTGGAGACGGCGCCCCGGGACGGTGCGAAGCCGTACAGGCCCTGATACGAGGCGGGGATGCGGACGGAACCGGTGGTGTCGACACCCAATCCGATGTCGGCGGCGCCCTGCGCGACCGCACTCGCGGCGCCCGACGTCGCACCGCCGGGGAGGCAGTCCTCGGCGCGGGGGTTGGGCGGGGTGCCGAACTGCTGGTTGATGCCGGAATGCCCGTAACCGAGGTCGTCGGTCTGGGCCAGGCCGACGACGCGGGCGCCCTGACCGAGGAGGCGCGCCACCACTGCGGCGGTATCGGTTTCGACGGGTGCCTCGGCGAGACGCCGTCCGCTGCCCGCACCGATCTGCTGTCCCGCAACGGCGTACAGGTCGGTGACGGCGAGCCGCTTGCCGGCGAGGGGCCCGTCACCGGTCGGCGCGACCAGCGGATCCCCCTGCACGCGCCACGTCGCCTTGTCGACGGGCACGAACTCGGACACCGCTCCGCCGCCCGGAACGGACAGGCCGTCGGGAAGCGGCGGAACCTCCGGGTCGTGCAGGCGTTCCCCGCACGCGCCGAGCATCACGGCACCGAGCGCCGCCGCTCCGGAGGCACCCGCGACGCGAAGGAAGCCGCGACGGTCGAAAGATCGACTGGGGGGCACCTAGCCCACGTTAGCGACCGAGGACCTGCTGGAGGTACGCGTTGCCGAACATTCGCTCGGGGTCGTACTTGTCGCGCACGGCGACGAACTCGTCGAAGTTCGGATAGGCAGGCCGCAAGTCGTCGGCGGTGCGGCCGTGCATCTTGCCCCAGTGCGGTCGCCCGTCCGCTTCCCGGGCGATGGCCTCGACCGCGGAGAAGTACGGCTCGTGATCGCGGCGATGGTACTGGTGCACCGCGATGTACGCCGTGTCCCGGCCGTTCGCCGTCGAGAGCCACACGTCGTCGCCCGCGGCGAAGCGGACCTCGACGGGGAACGCGACCGTGAAACCGGACTTCTCCACCCACGAGTCGATCGCCGCGAGAGTGTCGGGAAGCGCCTCGGTGGGAACCGCGTATTCCATCTCCCGGAACTTGACCCGGCGCTCCGACGCGAAGACGCGGTAGCTGCGGTCGGTGAATTCGCGCGCGCTGAGCATGCGCGACGACAGCCGATTGATCTTCGGGATCGCTGCCGGCGCAAGGCCGGCGGCCCTGTTGATGCCCTCGAACAGGACGTTGGCGAGCAGTTCGTCGTCGACGTAGGCGCGGACCGGGTGGAGGGGAGAGACCGGGGTGTCACCGGGTAGCCGGGTGTTGCGTTTCGTCAGCACGCGGCGGGTGTGCGGAAACCAGTAGAACTCGAAGTGGTCGATCGTGGTGCGGTCGTGGTCGAGCCGGTCGAGGGTGGCGTCCAGTGACTCGGGCTTCTCGACGGCATGCATCACGTAGTGCGGCACGCACTGGATCGTGACCTTCGAGATGATGCCCACGGCGCCGAGCCCCAGCCGTGCCGCCTCGAACAGTTCGGGGTTCTCGGTGGGGGAGCAGTCGGCCACCGAGCCGTCCGCCAGCACCACCTGCAGGGCGCGGACCTGAGTGGCGAGCCCTCCGAAACGCGCACCGGTGCCGTGGGTTCCGGTGGACAGCGCACCCGCGATGGACTGCACGTCGATGTCGCCCAGGTTGATCATCGCCAGGCCACGGTGCCAGAGTTGCTCGCTCAGGTCGTGCAACCGCGTGCCGGCGAGGACGGTGACGAGGGCGCCCGCCGGTTCGTCGAGGGTGACGGATTCGATTCCGGTGAGGGCGTCGAGGCTGACGAGGATCCCGTCGGTGACGGCGACCCCGGTGAAGGAGTGACCCGACCCCACGGCCTTGACCCGCGTTCCGTGCTCCGCGGCACCGCAGACGAGCGCGCTGAGTTCCTCCACCGAGCGCGGAGTTGCGAAGCGCAGCGGGTTCGCCGTCTCGGTGCCCGCCCAGTTGCGCCATGTGTCCTGTGCCATCCGCCCATCATGAACCTGGACGCTCGTCCAGGCAAATGACGGGTTGGTCGGGCGTCCGTGTTGGTCACGGGCGAGGCTCCCGCAGGTTCTACGATCAGAGGATGCTGAACAGGCTTCCTGCGGATGAACGTCGTGCCCAACTCGTCGAGTCGGCGCTCGCCATCGCGGAGCAGCGCGGCGTCGCGTCGGTCACGGTGCGTGCCGTGGCGGAGGAGGCGGGCGTCTCGCTCGGTGTGGTGCACTACTGCTTCGAGAGCAAGGAGGAGCTCCTCGCGGCGATGGGTGAAAGCCTTGTTCTGCAGCTCAGCGCGTCGATGCGGCTGGCGTTCGGTCAGGTTCGGCACGCGCCGGACCTGCGCGGGATCGACGGTCTGCGCGAACTTCTCCACATCGGGATCAGCGGAATGTGGCCGATCATCGAGGCCACCCCGGACCGTCAGTTGCTGACGTACGAGATCACCGCGCAGGCGTTGCGGCACCGGGCGTCCGGGAGCGAGCGGGCCGGCGACATCGCGGGGCAGCAGTATCGGACCATGGACGAGGAGGCGATCGAGTTCCTCGCCGAGTGCGCCCGCATCGCCGAAGTCGGCTGGGCCACCCCGGTCGAGGCGATCGCGCGGTTCGGGCTGGCCATCCTGGACGGGCTCGTGCTGCGGTGGCTGGTGGACCGCGACAGTGAGGCGATGATCGCGGCGCTGGACGACATGGTGCACGTGATCGCGTCGAAGGCGGTCGAGCAGGACTGAGCGGCCCCTTTTTATCTGGACAATCGTCCAACTCGATGGTTGACTGGCGTCGCAGACCGATGGAGAAGATTGGACGAACTGTGACGCCCACGCTCGACCGTCTCATCGCCTCGACGACCGAGGTCGACCCGCCGCTGGCCGCACTCGACCTGACCGCGCTGCGCGCCAACGCCGCCGACCTGGTGCTGCGCGCGGGCGGCACCCCCGTCCGCGTCGCCAGCAAATCCGTCCGCTGCCGCGCGGTCCTCCAGGTCGCCCTGGGGGAGAATCTCACCGGGGCCGGCGGGTTCCGCGGGATCATGGCGTATTCGCTTCGCGAGGCGATCTGGCTCGCCCGGCACGGCGCGGACGACATCCTGATGGGCTACCCGACGGCCGACCGCGGGGCCCTCGCCGAACTCGCGGCCGATCCCGAACTGCTGAACCGGATCACGTTGATGGTCGACAGCGACGACCACCTCGACTTCGTTCTCGCCGCTGCCGGCACCACGTCCCTCCGGGCCCGGCTGTGCATCGACGTCGACGCCTCGCTGCGGCTCGGGCCGGTCCACATCGGGGTCCGCCGCTCCCCGCTCCGCGAACCGTCCGCTGTCGCCGCGTTCGCGAGGCGCGCCGCCGGGCGGGGGTTCGCCGTCGTCGGTGTCATGTTCTACGAAGCGCAGATCGCGGGTCTGCCCGACTCCAGTCCGCCGATCGGCTGGATGAAGCGGGCGTCCGCGAAAGAACTCGCGACCCGTCGCACTGCCGTGGTGAACGCCGTGCAGTCGGAGGTCGGGGTGCTCGAGATCGTCAACAGCGGGGGCACCGGCTCGCTGGAGGTGAGCTCCGCGGACCCGGTCGTGACGGAGGTGACCGCCGGCTCCGGTCTGTACGTCCCGACGCTCTTCGACAAGTACCGCGCGTTCCGTCCGCACCCGTCGCTGTACTTCGCCCTGTCGGCGGTCCGGCGCCCGGCACCCGGCATCGCGACGCTGTTCGGCGGCGGCTACATCGCCTCCGGTCCCGCCGGGGGCAGTCGCGTGCCCACGCCGGTGTGGCCGCCGCGGCTGAAGCTACTGCGCAACGAGGGCGCCGGTGAGGTCCAGACCCCGGTGACCGGAAAGCCGGCAGCGGATCTCGGCATCGGCGACCGCGTGTGGTTCCGGCACGCGAAGGCCGGCGAGCTGTGCGAGCGGTTCACCGAGGTGCACCTCGTCGAGTCGGACGGCTCCCGCACCGTGGTGCCCACCTACCGTGGCGAAGGTCAGTGCTTCGGCTGACCGGTGAGCCGCATGAAGGCACCCAGCTCGGTCAGACCTTCCGGGGTGCTCGGCATGTACTGCGTCAACGATTCCGACCGGATGATGATCGCAGCCCACTTGCCGCGGGACACCGCCACGTTCATCCGGTTCCGCGACAGCAGGAACGACATGCCGCGCGGCACGTCCTCGATCGCCGACGCGGTCATCGACACGATGGCGACGGCCGCCTCCCGCCCCTGGAACTTGTCGACCGTGCCCACCTCGACCTTGTCGAGGCCGACCGCGGCCAGATCGCGTTCGATCAACCCGACCTGCGCGTTGTACGGCGCCACCACCAGGATGTCGGACTCGTCGAGTGGGCGGGTGCCGTCGAACTCGCTGGGGTCGGTCCAGCCGGAACCGAGCAGCTTCGTGATCCGGTTGACCACCTCCCGCGACTCCTCGGGGGATTGGGTGGCGTTGCCCTGGTGGTCGACGAAGACGGTGTGCACACCCGGTTCCATGCCGTCGAGTCGTCGTGCGGCACTGGCCGATTCCTGCGAACGCAGCTTGCCGTCGTAGGACAGTGTCGACACGGGCGCGCACAGTTCCGGGTGCATCCGCCATGTGCGTTCGAGGAAATAGCCCCGGCTCTCGGGCAGCGCCCCGTGCCCCTCGGCGAGCCACCCGAGGGCCGACGCGTCCACCGGTTCCGGGTGAGTGCCCTGGCTGACCTGCGGAAGTTGCTGAGGATCGCCGAGAAGCAGGAGATTGCGGGCCGCGCCGCCCACCGCGATGGTGTTGGCGAGAGCGAACTGCCCGGCCTCGTCGATGACCAGCAGATCGAGGCTGCCGGGCGGAACCCGGTCGGTGTTCGCGAAGTCCCATGCGGTCCCGCCGATCACGCAGCCCGTTCCCTCGGCCTGGTCGATGAAGCCGGGGTAGTCGTTGGAGCTGATGTCGGTCCACGTCGCGGCGCGATGCCGCCCGTCCTTCTTCGCGACGAGTTCGGCGGGGAGCCCGGCCTTCACGACGCCGCCGAGCATGTTCTCGATCACCGAATGCGACTGTGCGACCACGCCGATCCGCCAGTGGTGCTGCTCGACGAGCGCCTTGATCACCCGGGCCCCGGTGTACGTCTTGCCGGTGCCGGGAGGCCCCTGCACCGCGACGTACGAGTCGTCGAGCTCGAGTAGTGCCGCGGTGATCGCGCCCGCGTAATCCGTGCCGTCGACGGGTGGGAGCGGATTCCCGCTCCGGGTGCGCGGGTCGGACCGCCGCAGAATGTCCACCGACGCGCACAGCGGGAGCTCCGGCAGCGGCGAGCACATGCCGTCCGCGGCCACCGCGATGGACGATTCGATCCGATCGGTCGTGATCGGGGGCCCGGGGGTGATCGCCGTCGGAAGTTGCACGTACTCCTCGCCGTTCAGGAGTTCCTCGACGATCACCACGTCGCGGCGGCGGCCGTCCTTCCCGACGTCGATCACGTTGACCGTGCACGTTCCCCGCTGCTGCGGATTGTCGCCCGCGACCGCCTCGGGTGCGGGGGTGTCGTACAGCGCGTACATCGTGGTCTTGGGCCCCACCGTGCTCCCGGTCCCGAAACGGCCGGTGAGCTGAAGTCGCCGGCGCAGCTTGCGCTGCCGCGGGCTGCTCTTGTGCCAGCTCTCCTCGACGACCGCGGACGACACCACCAGAACGTCCCGGATGTCCGACAGTTCGTCGTGCGGCACGACCAGCCGGTCGAAGTGCGCCCACCAGAACGGTTTCCGCTCACGGCGGTGATAGCCGACCGCCGCCGCCATGAGCGCGGCCGCCTGCTGGTCGTGTCCCCGGTGCTCGCTCGGTCCGTGCCCGGCGAACTCGCGTAACGCCGCCTCGGTGGGGGTACATTCCTCGGTCACCGGGGTGGGCCCGTCGCCGGGCGGCCGGAGGGCGACGCCGTGCGTCTCCGCCTGCCCGATCAGCCAGTCGCGCAGCCGCAGCGTGGAATCGCAGTCGTACTCGTTGTAGTCGGCGATGCCCTGCAACAGCGCGCGTGCCTCGTCCTCGCGGCCGTTGTCGCGGTGATCGCAGTAGTCGGCGTACGCGACCACCGATGCGGCGGCGTTGGTGACGTCGCCGTCGCGCGGCTGCTCCGGCATGTACAGCGGTTCGAGTTTCTTGATGCTGTAGGACTGTTCGCCGATGCGCAGGCACCCGCGCACCACCGGATACAGATCGACGAGGACGTTGTCGCGCAGCAGGGTGTCGACGGTCTCCTCGCCGACGCCGTGCCGTCCCGCCAGCCGCAGCAGCGCCGACTTCTCGTACGCGGCGTAGTGGTAGATGTGCATGTTCGGGTACTGCTGACGACGCGCGGTCACGTAGTCGAGGAAGTCGACGAGTGCCTGCCGCTCCTCGGCGCGGTCGTGTGCCCAGAACGGCCGGAACACGGAGGCGTCGGCGGGACCCTCGACCACGCCGAAAAGGTATTCGAGACCCCAGTCCGTGGATCCGTTCTCGGCCCAGAGCGGGTCGCCCTCGAAGTCGAAGAAGATGTCGCCGTCGTCCGGTTCGGGCAGTCCGCCGAGCGCCTGCGGGGCGTACACCTGGAACTCGGGGGTCCCCGAGGACTCCTGCCGCAACTGCAGGGCGGCCTGCGCGCGAAGCGATTCCAGGGTGCGCTCGGGCAGGCCCTCGACGCTGCCCGCGTGCGAGGCGAGGGCGTCGAGAGTGCCGATCCCGGCCGCGATCAGCCGGCTCCGCTGCGTCGAGCGCATTCCGGCCACCAGCAGCAGGTCGCGGTGCTGCTCCACCTCCGGGGTGCACGTGTCGCACCGGCCGCACGCCGTGTACCGGGGGTCGCCCCACTCCGCGAGGGACTGCTCGTCGCGGTGCTCGTCGAGAATTCGCTCGAGCGAGGACCGTCGCGCGGAGTACACGGGAACGATGTCGCCGAGCGAGTGCGCCGAGTCGCTGTCGTCGCCGAGCAGCAGGTGGACCTCGGGGGACGTCGGGATTCCGTTGCCGGCCAGCGCTTCCGCGTACGCGGCGAGCTGCAGCAGGGCCGACACCTTCGCGTGCCGTGACAGTTTGGTGTCGTACACGGCATACGTGTCGCCGTCGCGGACGAGGAAATCGCAGAAACCCAGGAAGCGGCCGTCGAAGAACGTCCCCTGGTACACGACGTCGGCGCCGCCGCGGATCGCCTCCACGGTGGCCAGGTTCGCCTCGAACAGACCCACCGAGGTGTATTCGGGACGGTCCATCGTGACCACCCCGTCGCCGTACTCGGCGCGGAACTGCTCGAGCCGGCGATGTTCGTGAGCATCGCCCAGGCTCGACGTCCGTCGCAGCATCGGGTCGTCGTTTACGGACGTGGCGGCGGAACCGGCCCCGGCGAGCCCGAGCGTGGCGTCCAGCCGGCGCAGCAACGCGAACTCGCAGGTGGCGGCCGCCGAGAGGTCGCTGGCGCTGTAGACGATGGTGTCGTCGAGGAGGAACACAGCTACGTCCCCAGTTCTGCCGGTGAGTTCACCCGGCCGATTGTGCCATCGGGGTGCGACAGAGCCAGAATGGCAGCCATGCCCTTCTTCGACGGCCACTCCGGACGAGTCCACTACCGGCACTGGAGCGCGGTGGGAGGACCCGTCGCGCAGCTGGTGTTTCTCCATGGCATGGGGCAGCACACGGGTCATTACCACCGGTTCGCGCGCGGACTGACGCCCGCCGGAATCGGGGTGTGGGGGATCGACCAGGCCGGTCACGGACTGTCCGAGGGCGACCATCCGGGATCCGTGGCGGACCTGGCGGAGGACGCCGCGCTTCTCACCGGCCTCGTCGGCAGACATGCGCCGGATGTTCCGCTCGTGCTCATGGGGCATTCGCTCGGTGCCGCGGTCTCGATGGAACTGCTCGCGTCCGGTGACTCCGGTTTCCGGTGCGCGATTCTGTGCGGGACGCCGAAGACCGCCGCCGTGCAGCAGACGGCGGATGCGCTCGGGTCACTCGGGATACCGCTGCTCGCGGTCCACGGCGTGGACGACCGCATCGCACCGATCGACCCCGTCCGGGACTGGGCGGCGGGGATCGGAGGCCTCGAGTTCCGGGAGTTCGAGGACGCCGGACACGACCTGCTCCACGAGAAGGTCCACACATCCGTGACCGCGGTGGTCCGCGACTTCATCCTCGGCGCTGCGCGCCCGTGAGTGGTCGAGGAGTGCAGGCACTCCTCGACCACTCACGGGCGGCGGAGCCGCTTACGCGTAGATGGCCTCGATGGCCGCGCCGTGCTCCTTGTGGATGACGTTCCGCTTGAGCTTCAGCGTGGGAGTGAGCTCACCGGTCTCCTGCGTGAAGTCGACCTCGAGGATGCGGTACTTCTTGATCCGCTCCGGGTTGGACACCTTCTTGTTGCCCTCGGCCACGGCCTCGTCGATCTCGGCGACCAGGTCGGGGTTCTTCACCAGTTCGGACACCGGGGCGTCGGCGGCCAGTCCGTGGCGTTCCTTCCAGCCCGGAAGGGTTTCGGAGTCGAGGGTGATGAGCGCGCCGATGAACGGCTTGCCGTCACCGACGACGAGGCACTGGCTGATCAGCGGGTGCGCGCGGAGTGCGTCCTCGAGTACCGCAGGTGCGACGTTCTTGCCGCCCGCGGTGACGATGATTTCCTTCTTGCGTCCGGTGATCGAGATGTAGCCCTCTTCGTCGATCGAGCCGAGATCGCCGGTGTGGAACCAGCCGTCCCGGATCGAATCCGCGGTGGCCTGCTCGTTGTGCCAGTACCCGCCGAACACGACGGGACCCTTCAGGAGCAGTTCGCCGTCCTCGCCGATCTTCGCGGCGTGGCCGTCGATCGGCTTGCCGACGGTGCCGACCTTCTGCGCGCGGGTGGTGTTCACGGAGATGGCGGCGCTCGTCTCGGTGAGGCCGTAGCCCTCGTACACCGGGACGCCGATGCCGCGGAAGAAGTGACCGAGGCGTGCACCGAGTGCGGCGCCACCGGAGACGGCGCGGTCGCACTCGCCGCCGAGGGCGGTGCGCAGCTTCGAGTAGACGAGCTTGTCGAACAGGGCGTGCTTGAGCTTGAGGCCCAGCCCGGCGCCGCCGTTGTCCTGCGCCTCGCTGTATGCGATGGCCGTGGCGGACGCCTTCTCGAAGATGCTGCCCTTGCCGCCGTCGTACGCCTTCTGCTTGGCGGAGTTGTAGACCTTCTCGAACACGCGCGGCACCGACAGGATGAAGTGCGGCTTGAACGCGGCGAACTGGTCGAGCAGCGTGGTGAGGTCGGCGGTGTGCGCGACCGTGACCTTGGCGTCGAACGCACCGAAGGAGATGGCGCGGGCGAAGACGTGCGCGAGGGGCAGGAACATCAGGGTGCGCCTGCCCGCGTACATCGCGTCGCTGAGTGCCAGCTTCACGGCCGCGGACTCCGCGTAGAAGTTGGAGTGGGTCAACTGCACGCCCTTGGGGCGGCCCGTGGTGCCCGACGTGTAGATGAGAGTCGCGGGGGAGGACGCGCGCACCTGGTGACGACGCTCGTGCAGCTGCTCGTCGGTGACGCCTTCGCCGCGCTTCGACAGTTCGTCGATGGCGCCGCCCTCGATCTGCAGGACCTCACGCAGGTCCGGCGCGGCATCGGTGACGACCTTCAGCGCGTCGGCCTGCTTGGCGTTCTCGACGACCAGCAGCGACGTGCCGGAGTCTTCGAGGATCCACTTCGCCTGATCGGGCGCAGACGTTTCGTAGATGGCGACGGTGCACCCTCCTGCCGTCCAGATCGCGTAGTCGATGACGACCCACTCGTACCGGGTCGCCGACAGGATCGCGACGCGATCACCGAGCTCGACGCCGGAAGCGATGAGGCCCTTCGCGACGGCGGAGACCTGCTCCGCGAACTCCGCGGCGGTGACGTCTACCCACCCACCGTTGCCGGGGCGCTTGAACGGAACGAACTTCGGGTCTTCCTCGGCATGACGGAAGACCGTGTCCGCCATGGAGGCGTCCTCCGGAATTGAGAACGACTGCGGTACCGAGAATTCACGCACTATGACCCCTCCACTGAAACGACATGACGGATGTGCATTCGATCACATTTGTCCCAGTTTCGCACCAGGGTCGATGTCCGTTATGTGTATTTCTGTTCTGACCAGCGGAGATAAGTGTAACTCGGCGTAAACTGATAACTCAGGCAGCCTCTTCCACGCGGCGCGAGTTGGCCGACAGCCAGCGCCGGATCGCGTAGTTCAACTGGTCGGGATCGACACCGAGTTCGGTGGCGGTCGCCGCGAGGATCTCCTCGGCGAGGCCGTCGTCGGTGGCCTCCGAAATGCCGAGCGCGCCGCTGATGAACACGTCCGCCACCCGATTCGGCCGGACCCCGGGGATCCCGGCGAGCATCAGGAAGTGCGCCCACGTGACATCGCTGCTCTCCCCGCACACCTCGATCCACGCGTCGTGGATCTGCTCCAGGGCGGCTTCGTCGCGGGCGGCCTCGAGAAGGTCGTCGATGCTGTTGATCCGGAGCTGGTGTAGTCGCTCCGCCGCCAGCTGGATGTGGCGCGCTTCGATCGGCACACCGGTCGCGGAGTACCGCCTCTTGTACGAACCGACCTTGCCCGCCCACTGCTCCGAGCTGCCCGCCTCCTCGAACGTGCGGAGAAGGTCGCGCGCGCCGTCGGTGAGGGGCTGATCGGGGTGCGCCCGCCGGTACGCCAGGTAGCGGTCGACGACGGCGACCTCGCTGTGCCCGGCGCTCGACTGCACCGATTCGATGATGCAGAGGGCGAGGCTGTGCCGGTAGGCATCGGAGGTGACCCAGCCGGACGGGTCTCCCAATCGGTCGCGGCACGCGGTGACGACGGTTTCGACGGTATCGGCAGAGACGGTCACGAGATCCTCCAAAGGCAGTCTGTTCTGTGCTCTGTCCGGTGTATCGACAGGGCCTCCGGGAACGTTGCACTGGAGCTGAAGATTCCTCGAGAACCACCGTCAGTGGTGGGCCAGCAGGTCTGTGACCTCGCTGTCCGAGAGTTGATGAAAATCGTCGTACGCGTTGCCGACTCCGCCGAGATCGGCCGGAATGTACGGGCAGACCACCTCGTCGGCGGTCACGCGCAGACGTCCGACGGCCTCGGGCGCCGCCACCGGGACCGCGACGATCACGCGTGCCGCGCCCAGTTTCTTCACCGATTGGCACGCCACCGCCGCGGTCGCGCCCGTGGCCATGCCGTCGTCGACGAGGACGGCCGTGCGGCCCTTGAGTGACACGCGCGGCTTCCCGCCGCGCAGCACCCGCGCCCGCCGTTCGAGTTCGCGGCGCTCCTTCGCCTCGACCATGGCGAGTGCGGGCTTGCTGATCCGGGCGATGCGGATGACGTCGTCGTTGATCACCCGGGATTCGCCCTCGCCGATGGCGCCCATGGCGAGTTCCGGCTGCCACGGGACACCCAGTTTGCGGACGAGGACCACGTCGAGGGGCGCCGACAGGGCGGCAGCGATCTCGAACGCGACGGGGACGCCGCCGCGCGGCAGACCGAGCACCACCAGATCGGTGCCGCGCAGGTGCTCCAATGCGGCGGCCAGTCTGCGGCCGGCGTCGGCGCGACTGGTGTACAACATCGAACGCTCCGTGATCGGGGAGAACGGTTCGTCTCCGACGCTACTCCCTATCGGGCCGTTCAGATCTCGCCGACGGTGAATCGGCGCAGGGCGAGGGCGGGGTTCTTCTCCCGCACCTCGGTGATTCGCTCCGCGCTGACCGCCGCGACCGCGGTGCCCACCCGCTCACCGAGCGAGGCGAGGGTCACGCCCATCGGATCGACGATCATGCTGTTCCCGGCCCCGGTGCGCGCGCTCTGGTCGGCGGCGGCCACGTACACGGTGTTCTCGATGGCGCGTGCCCGCACGAGAGTGGACCAGTGGTCCTCCTTCAACGGTCCGGGCACCCACTGTGCGGGCAGCAGCAGCACGTCGGCGCCCGCGTCGACGATGCGGCGGGTGACCTCGGGGAACCGGAGGTCGTAGCAGGTCTGCATGCCGAACGTGAGGCCGTCGACCGCGAAGGTCTCCGGGGCGCCGATCTCCCCGGCGCGTATGACGTCGGATTCCTTGTAGCCGAACGCGTCGTACAGGTGGAGTTTGCGGTAGGTGGCGACGATGTCGCCGCCCGGTCCGAGCGCGACGAGGGTGTTGGAGATGTGATCGTCCCCGGGCAACTGCTCGTTGACCCCGGCAATCAGGTGGACGTCGAGTTCCTTCGCGGTCGCGGCCAGCCCGCTGACGAACTCGCCGTCCAGGCCCTCGGCCGACTCGACGATCCGCTCGTCGGTTCTCGGCGCCGTGAACATCGCGTACTCCGGCGCCACCACCACCTTTGCGCCGCGGCCGGCGGCCTCGGCGGCGAGCGTGCGCAGGGTGCGCAGGTTCTCCTGCTTGTCCTGACCGGGAGCGAACTGAATGACAGCGACATCGACCATGCCGTCCACGCTAGGCGACGAGGTGCGGCAGGTGTCTCCCGTCCCGGTCGCCGCGTATTTCCGCGGCGTGGCGATGCACTGTGGACTCGTGCACTAAACTGCTGGTCAATGAGTGATATCGAGCGTGACCCCGAACCCCCCACTTTTGCCGACCTCGACATCGATGATCGGGTCTTGAAGGCACTGTCCGATGTGGGCTACGAGTCGCCCTCGCCGATCCAGGCAGCCACCATTCCGCCCCTCCTCGCCGGCAACGACGTCGTCGGCCTTGCGCAGACCGGCACCGGCAAGACCGCTGCGTTCGCGGTACCGATCCTCTCGAAGATCGACCTGACGCAGAAGTCGCCGCAGGCGTTGGTCCTCGCTCCGACGAGGGAACTGGCGCTGCAGGTCGCGGAGGCGTTCGGCAAGTACTCCGCCCATATTCCGGGCCTGCACGTCCTGCCCATCTACGGTGGTCAGAGTTACGGCGTCCAGTTGTCGGGGCTGCGGCGCGGCGCACACGTCGTGGTGGGCACGCCCGGTCGAGTGATCGACCACCTGGAGAAGGGCACGCTCGACCTGTCCAAGCTCTCCTACCTCGTCCTGGACGAGGCCGACGAGATGCTGAAGATGGGTTTCCAGGAGGACGTCGAGCGCATCCTCGCCGACACTCCGGAGTACAAGCAGGTGGCGCTGTTCTCGGCGACGATGCCGGGGGCCATCCGCAAGATCTCGAAGCAGTACATGCACGATCCCGTCGAGATCACGATGAAGTCGAAGACGTCGACGGCCTCCAACATCTCGCAGCGGTACGTCCAGGTGGCGCACCAGCGCAAGCTCGACGCCCTGACGCGTGTCCTCGAGGTCGAGGACTTCGAGGCGATGATCATCTTCGTGCGCACCAAGCAGGCCACCGAGGACCTCGCGGAACGACTGCGCTCGCGCGGATTCTCCGCGTCGGCGATCAACGGCGACATCGTGCAGGCGCAGCGTGAACGGACCATCGGCCAGCTCAAGAGCGGCGCCCTCGACATCCTCGTGGCCACCGATGTGGCCGCGCGTGGTCTGGACGTGGACCGCATCTCCCACGTCGTCAACTACGACATCCCGCACGACACGGAGTCGTACGTCCACCGGATCGGCCGCACCGGTCGCGCCGGGCGCGCCGGTGAGGCGCTGCTGTTCGTGGCGCCGCGCGAGCGGCACCTGCTCAAGGCCATCGAGAAGGCGACCCGTCAGCCGCTGGCCGAGATGCAGCTGCCCAGCGTCGACGACGTCAACGCGCAGCGGGTGTCCAAGTTCGGCGACTCGATCACCGAGAGCCTCACGTCCGACAACCTGGCGTTGTTCCGCAAGATGATCGAGGACTACGAGCAGGAGCACGACGTCCCGCTCGCCGACATCGCCGCCGCGCTCGCGGTGCAGTCGCGCGACGGTGAGGCGTTCCTCATGGCGCCCGAACCGCCGCCCGCGCCCCGCCGCGAGCGCGAGCCCCGCGAACGTCCGGCGCGCCGTTTCGACGACGGCCCCCCGACGCGGTCGCGTGGACCGGAGGGCCAGGAGCTCGCGACGTACCGCATCGCGGTCGGCAAGCGGCACCGTGTCGTGCCGGGTGCGATCGTCGGTGCTATCGCGAACGAGGGTGGGCTGCGGCGCAGCGACTTCGGGCACATCAGCATCCGCCCGGACCACAGCCTGGTGGAGTTGCCCGCAGACCTGTCCAGCGAGACCCTGGAAGCCCTGCGCCGCACCCGGATCTCCGGTGTGCTGATCCAGCTGCAGCCCGATTCGGGTCCGCCGTCGGGTCGGCCGCGCGGTGGCCGCGACGATCGGGCAGGCGGAAAGTTCCAGCGCGACCGGGACAGCCGGAAAAGGCCGCGCGAGTAGTTCTCGCGCGGCCGTCCCGAACGGGATTCCCGGCGGTTACGCCGGGGGAGCGGGAGCCGGGGCGGGCTGTGCCGCCTCGGCGGGCAGCGGACCCTCCTCGGGAACGAAGAACGAACCGACGGTCGGCAGCACGTAGCACGTCGCGTTGGTGTAGCCGACGGTGCCGAAGATCGATGCCACGACGGTGCCCGGCCCCGTCGCCACGACCTTGTTCAGCGCCGGGTAACCGCCGTCGGTGACGCCGTCGAGGGGCAGGATTCCGCTGGCGCCGGTGTTGGTGTTGATCCACGCGACGTTGAGTCCCGACGACTTCACGACACCGGGGTATGCGGAGAGGGCCTGGAACCTGATCTCGTTGGCCTTCACCTCGGCGGTGGGCCCGGTGGTGCCCGATGCCAGCGTCAGCGTGACCGGTGCGACGGTGCCGCAACCCACGGTCGGTGCGGTGTAGAGGAACGGCGTGTACGCGCCCGCGACGTCATGCAGCACGGTCGACGTGGCCAGCGCCTCGACCGCGGCCTTCTCCTCGGGCTTGTCGGCCTGGGTGCGCAGTTCGGCGAGTCCGGGGAGGTCCGGGGTGGCCGGTTCCGCCGCTGCCGTGCCCGAGAGGCCGAAAGTCGCCGCGATACCGACCGTTGCCGCCGCGATCGTGCGTCGCATCACGCTCATACCGTCCACCTGAACTCCTCGTTGTCTCGTCCGGGCAGCTCTGCAGCGCCGCCCGAGCGGAGAATTTACCCGAGAGAGTGGAATCAGTCAGGACCAGCCGCTGCCGCCGGCCAGCGTATCGGCGCGTGCGCCGTCGAGGGATTGCCGGATGATGTCGGCGTGACCGGCGTGCCGGGCGAGTTCCTCGATCTGGTGCAGCAGCATGTAGCGGACCGTGAAGGTGACTCCCGACGCCATCCACTGCGCCACGTCGGCGGGCAGGTCGACGTCGCGCTCCAGATCGGTTTCGGCGGCGACCGCGGCCTCGGTGGCGCGCTGGGCGTCGTCGAAGCGGGCGAGGAGGTCGTCGACGGTCTCGTCCTCGGCGACGTTCCATGCGGCCATCCACGCTGCCACCGGATCGCCGCCGGCATCGCACGGGGCCCCGGTGATGCGGGAGGTCATCGCCTCTTCGCCGTCGATCACGTGCTTGAGGAGGGAAGCCAGGCTCATCTCGCTGGCGCTGGGCACGCTGCGGGCCTGCTCCTCGGTCAGCCCGGACAGCGCGTTACGAAAGGCGGTCCGCTGGTTGTCCAGCATGAGGAGAAGGAGTCCGCGCTCGTCGGAGATGGGGTTCTGGGTGCTGGGTGTCTCGGTCATGCGTTCAGTCTGGCGCGGATAGCGGACACCTACTGTCCTCGATCGACACTCTGCGCGCGTTCCCGGCGGTTCGGCCAGGACCGACCTACGATCGAGGCACGTGTCCGGGGAACGCCCCTGTTCCTGTGATCGAGTCGCGAACCGAGGTGCTTATGCCCCTGGAAGATTCGTCGTCGGCCTTCGCCGACCCGTCCCGGGAGGGTGCGGCCCCGCCGGAGCACGACCTCGAAGGGCACATCATCGAGGCCCGGTCCGAGGACTTCTTCCACGCCCGAGAACTGCAAGTGGACAACGAGTGGTTCAAGACCGCGGTGTTCTACGAGGTTCTGGTCCGCGCGTTCTTCGATTCCTCCGGCGACGGAACGGGCGATCTCCAGGGGCTGACGTCCAAACTCGACTACCTGTCCTGGCTCGGCGTCGACTGCCTGTGGCTGCCGCCGTTCTACGACTCACCGCTACGCGACGGCGGATACGACATCCGCGACTTCCGCGCCGTGCTCCCGGAGTTCGGGACGGTCGAGGACTTCGTCCAGCTCTTCGATCAGGCGCACCGCCGCGGGATCAGAGTCATCACGGACCTGGTCATGAACCACACCTCCGACACACACGCATGGTTCCAGGAGTCGCGCGCCGACCCCGAGGGCCCGTACGGCGACTTCTACGTGTGGTCGGACCGGGACGCGGGGTACCCGGCCGCGCGCGTCATCTTCGTCGACACCGAGACGTCCAATTGGACGTGGGATCCGGTGCGCAAGCAGTACTACTGGCATCGTTTCTTCTCCCATCAGCCGGACCTGAACTACGACAATCCCGACGTCCAGGGCGCGATGATCGACGTGCTGCGGTTCTGGTTGGACCTCGGAATCGACGGCTTCCGGTTGGACGCCGTGCCCTACCTGTTCGAGCGGGAGGGCACCAACTGCGAGAACCTGCCCGAGACCCATGCGTTTCTCAAGAAGTGCAGGGCCGTCATGGACGCCGAGTACCCGGGGCGGGCGCTGCTCGCCGAAGCCAACCAGTGGCCGTCGGACGTCGTGGAGTACTTCGGGGAGCCGGACGTGGGCGACGAGTGCCACATGGCGTTCCACTTCCCGCTGATGCCCCGCATCTTCATGGCCGTGCGGCGGCAGAACCGGTTCCCGATCTCCGAGATCCTCGCGCAGACCCCGCCGATTCCGAGCTCGTGCCAATGGGGAATCTTTCTCCGGAACCACGACGAGCTGACGCTCGAAATGGTGTCGGACGAGGAGCGTGACTACATGTATTCCGAGTACGCGCAGGATCCGCGGATGAAGGCGAACATCGGCATCCGGCGACGTCTCGCGCCGTTGCTCGAGAACGACCGCAACCAGCTCGAGCTGTTCACCGCGCTGCTGCTGAGCCTGCCGGGTTCGCCCGTCCTCTACTACGGCGACGAGATCGGCATGGGCGACAACATCTGGCTCGGCGATCGGGACTCGGTGCGAACGCCGATGCAGTGGACTCCCGACCGCAACGCCGGATTCTCCCGCGCCGACCCGGCGCGAATGTACTTGCCGGTCATCATGGATCCCACGTACGGCTACCAGTCGGTGAACGTCGAGGCGCAGATGAACTCGACCAATTCGTTGCTGCACTGGACCCGGCGCCTGATCCAGGTCCGCAAACAGCATCCGGCGTTCGGAACGGCGTCGTTCACAGAGCTCGGCAGCGCGAACCCGGCCGTCCTGTCGTATGTTCGGGAGACGCCGCCGAGCCAGGACCGGCCGTACAGCGACGTCATTCTGTGCGTCAACAACCTGTCCAGGTTCCCGCAGGCGGTGATCCTGGACCTCACCCAGTTCGCCGGCCGAATTCCCGTGGAACTCACCGGTTCCGTTCCCTTCCCCTCCATCGGGGAGGACGGGTACATGATCACACTCCCCGGTCACGGATTCTTCTGGTTTGCGCTGCAACCGGATCCGAAGTCCGACGGCGCGGTGAGCGGACACCCGGTCAGCAGCGAAGCGGAACAGGCGGTGCAGCAGTGAACGAACCCAGCAGTGAACGCATTCCCGACGAGACCCTCGAGCGGCAACTCGTCCGATGGTTGCCGGATCGGCGGTGGTTCGCCGCCAAGGGCACCACCATCTCGGCGGTGCGGATCCTGCTGCGCCACGAGTTGATGTCGGTCTTCGGCTTCTCCGCCGAGCATCTCCTGGTGTCGGTGGAGTTCGAGGCGGGGCCGCCGCAGGTGTACCAGATACCGCTGGGGTTCCGCAGTCATCTGCCCGAGGACCTCGAGCCGTGGGCGCTGCCGGACGGCGACGGGAACATCATGATCGCGTACGACGGCCTGCACGATGCCGAGATCATCACCCTGTACGCCGACCTGCTGTCGGAGGCCGAGGGGTCCGGGCCGGTGCAGTTGAAGACCGTGCCGGGCACGGTGATCGAAGCGGGGCTCCGCGGGCGGACGCTCGGCGCGGAGCAGTCGAACACGTCGGTGGTGCTGGGGGAGAAGCTTCTGATGAAGATCTTCCGTCTGGTCACGCCGGGGGTGAACCCCGACGTCGAACTCCACCTCGCGCTCGCCGAAGCGGGCAGCGAATACGTGGCGACGCTGCGAGCGTGGATGGAGACGGACGTGGCCGGGATTCTGACCACCCTTGCGATGGTGCAGGATTTCGAGGCCAACTCGGCGGACGGGTGGAGCATGGCGCTCGGCAGCGTCCGCGACCTCCTGATCGAAGCGGATCTCCACGCCGCGGAGTTGGGAACGGACTTCGCCGGCGAGTCCTACCGGATGGGCGCCGCGGTCGCCGAGGTGCACGCGACCCTGGCGCGTGCGCTCGGTGCGGAGGAACGACAGGTGGCGTCGACGACCGTGGAGGCGATGACGCGCAGGCTGGACGCCGCCACCTCGATCGTTCCCGAACTGGGAGCGGTGGCCGCGGCGGTGCGGGGCAAGTTCGCCGAGGCGGAAGCTCTGGGAGCCACCACCGTCCAGCGGATTCATGGCGACCTGCACCTGGGTCAGGTGCTGCGGACGCCGGAGCGGTGGCTGCTCATCGACTTCGAGGGGGAGCCCGCCAAGACGCTCGACGAGCGCCGCGAACGGGACAGTCCGTTGCGGGACGTCGCGGGAATGCTGCGGTCCTTCGACTACGCCGCTCACCACCTGCTGGCCGATTCGGTGCCGATGGGAGCGATGGGGGCGGCGTCGCAGCGGGACTTCCGTGCGAGGGAGTGGGCGCAGCGCAACGCCGACGCCTTCTGCGAGGGCTATGCCTCCGTGTCGGGCACCGACCCGCGTGAGGCGGCGGCGTTGCTGCGGGCCTACGAACTCGACAAGGCGGTGTACGAGACCGTGTACGAGGCGAGGAACCGCCCGAATTGGATCGGCCTGCCCCTCTCCGCCATTCGCAGACTCACCGGAGTACCTCGGTGAGAGTCGGGGACGAGACCGTGCCCGTGTCGAACTGAGTGCGGTACAGCTCCTCGTACCGGCCGCCTGCGGCGAGCAGTTCGGAGTGGGTGCCGCGTTCGACGATGCGCCCGGCCTCGACCACGAGGATCAGATCGGCGGCGCGGACGGTCGACAGCCGGTGCGCGATCACCACCGCGGTCCGTCCGGCGAGGGCCTCGCCCAGCGCCTCCTGGACGGCGGCCTCGGACGTGGAGTCGAGGTGCGCCGTCGCCTCGTCGAGGATGACCACCCGCGGATGCGCGAGCAGCAGGCGCGCGATGGTCAGCCGCTGGCGTTCGCCTCCCGACAGCCGGTAACCGCGTTCGCCGACCACTGTGTCGAGGCCGTCGGGCAGGGCGGCGACGAGGTCGGTGAGCCGCGCCCGTTCCAGCACCTCCGCGAGTTCGGCCGGCGTGGCGCCCGGGCGGGCGAGCAGGAGGTTGGCCCGCACGGTGTCGTGGAAGAGGTGCCCGTCCTGAGTCACCATGCCGACGGTGGCCCGCACGGAGTCGGCCGTCAGGTCGCGCACGTCCACCCCGCCGAGTTTCACCGAGCCGGCGTCTGCGTCGTAGAGCCGGGGAACCAGTTGGGCGATGGTGGACTTGCCGGCTCCGGACGATCCCACCAGCGCGACCATCTGCCCGGGTTCGGCGCGGAACGACAGCTGGTGCAGTACGTCGACGCCGCCGCGGGTGTCGAGGGTCGCGACCTCTTCGAGCGACGCCAGCGACACCTTGTCGGCGGAGGGGTATGCGAACTCCACGGAGTCGAACTCCACCGACACCGGGCCCTCGGGCACCGCGACCGCGTCGGGCTTCTCCGCGATCAGCGGCTTCAGGTCGAGGACCTCGAAGACGCGCTCGAAGCTCACCAGCGCACTCATCACGTCCATGCGTGCGCTGGCCAGTGCGGTGAGGGGCGAGTACAACCGGGTCAGCAACATCGCCATCGCGACGACGGCACCCGCGTCGAGTTGTCCGCGCAGTGCGTAGAACCCGCCGAGCCCGTAGACGAGCGCCAGCGCGAGAGCGGATACGAGAGTGAGCGCGGTGACGAACACCGACTGCAGCATCGCCGTGCGGACGCCGATGTTCCGTACCCGCCGGGCACGGACCGCGAACTCGGCGGACTCCTCGGACGGACGGCCGAACAGCTTCACGAGTGTGGCACCCGGCGCCGAGAACCGCTCCGTCATCTGAGTGCTCATCACCGAATTGTGGTTGGCTGCCTCACGATTGAGTTGCGCCAGCCGTGCGCCCATCTTGCGGGCGGGCAGGACGAAGATCGGCAACAGCAGCAGCGCGCACAGCGTGATCTGCCAGGAGATCCCGATCATCACGATGAGCGTGATGCCGAGCGTGACGAGGTTGGACACCACGCCCGACAGCGTGTCGCTGAACGCGCGCTGCGCGCCGATCACGTCGTTGTTGAGGCGGCTGACCAGCGCGCCGGTGCGAGTGCGGGTGAAGAACGCGATCGGCATCCGCTGCACGTGGTCGAACACGGCGGTCCGCAGGTCGAGGATCAGGTTCTCACCGATGCTCGCGGACAGCCACCGCGTCCACAGGGCGAGTGCGGATTCGAGTACGGCGATGACCGCGATGAGCGCCGCGAGGCGCACGACGACGGACACCGCGTCGCCCCCGACGATGGCGTTGACGACACGGCCCGCCAGCACTGGGGTGGCCACGGCCAGCGCGGCCGTGACGACGCTGAGCAGCAGATACCACCCGAGGCTGCGCCGATGCGGCAGGGCGAAGCGGGCTATCCGCCGCAACGTGGTGCGGGAGAAGGGTCGACGATCCTCTTGGGCGTGCATCGCGTTGTACATCGCGTTCCACGCCGTGACTTCCATGCTCATGCCAGCGGCCTCCTGTCGCTACCCCCACGGTAGAGCCGGGGTATGACACGACGGTAGAACCTCAACGTTACTCGAGGTCAAGCTGCGGGCGGGAAGCGCTACTTCGCGACGTCCACGACCACCCGCGTCGGATCGGACAGGGTCGACACCGTGAAGGGACGGTCCGGTTGGGTCACGCCGATGAACGACTGCGTGACGCCTTCGAACACGAGCGCGCCGTTCACCTCGGTCACCGTGCCGCCGGGAACACCGGGCACCGGGTTGGGGCCCGAGTATCCCTCCACATCACTGTCGAACGGGTACGCCGAGCCGTCGATCTGCACCTGGAGGATGCCGTTGCCCGACACCGGGATCGTCTTGCCGCTGCCGTCCTGCACCGCCTCGTCCACATATGCGACCCGCCAGCCCGGCGTGCCCTTGCCGCCGAGTTCGTACACCACGCGGTCGAATCCCTCGTGCTCGCCGACGCGGACGTCGGTGACCGTGAGCTTCGCGGACTCGGACGCCGCGGACGATTTCGGCGACGCGTCGGTCGGGATCGGCGCCGACTCGGATTCGAGGGCGCTGCTGGTGGTGGCGGCCGCGGCCGGGGACGTCGCCGCCACACTGCTGGCGGAGTTCGACTCCGAGCATCCGGTGAGCGTCAGCGTCAGGGCGCAGGCGGCGAGCGCGGCGAAGGGACCGATCCGGTGGTTGATCATGATCCGATCGTAAGCCGGGTCCGATCAGACACGAGGGAGCCCCTGGCGTGGCGTCGCGATCGCGTCCAGGTACAGCCAAGTGCCGTCCTCCCGGACGAATCGGCTGTTCTCGTGCAGCGATTCGCGGTGGCCGTCCAGTACGTAGTGCGCGCGGAACTCGACGGTGCCGGTGGTGTCGAGCAGTCCGCCCCCGCTCGTGCCCAGGATGTCGAGGCGGGTCCAGCGCTGCTCCGGATCGAGGTCCAAAGTCTCGGGCCGCGTGCTCGGATGCCACGTCGCGAGGAGGTAGTCGGCATCCAGCACGGCGAACGCGCTGAACCGTGATCGCATCAGGCGTTCGGCCGTGGGTGCCGTCGTCTCGCCGCGGTGATACCTCCCGCAGCAGTCGTCGTACGGTTCACCGAGCAGGCAGGGGCATCGAGCGGTCACGGTTCCAGTATGGACGGCGGTCACACGAGCTTGTGGGTGCGGTCCTTCCAGTACGGCGCGCGCAGTTCCCGCTTGAGGATCTTGCCGGTGGGGTTGCGGGGCAGCAGGTCGACGATGTCGACCGTCGTCGGGCACTTGAACTTCGCCAGACGCTGGCGGGTGTAGTGGATCAACTCGTCCGGTTCGATACTCGTCCCGGTCACCGGCACGACGACAGCCTTGACCGTCTCACCCCAGTGGTCGTCGGGCACGCCGATCACCGCCACCTCCGCAACCGCCGGGTGCTCGACGAGCACCCGTTCGATCTCGGGGGAATACACGTTCTCACCGCCGGTGATGATCATGTCCTTCAGCCGGTCCTCGATGAACACGAAACCGTCGGCGTCCGCGCGTCCCATGTCGCCGCTGCGCAACCATCCGTCGGCGGTGACGGCCTCCGCCGTCGCCTCGGGCTTGCCGAGATACCCGGGCGTGCGTTGATCCGAACGCCACCACAATTCCCCCGTCTCGCCGGGGGCGACGTCCTCGGCCGTGGCCGGGTCCACGATGCGCATCTCCACACCGGGAATGGGCTGTCCCGCCGACGCCATCCTCTCCTCCTGCGCCGGGTCGCGATGCACCTCGGGCAGCAGAGCGGTGACGACACCCGCGCACTCGGTCATTCCGTAGACCTGGACGAACTCCGCCTCCGGCCAGGCCGCGAGCGCGCGGCGCAGCAACGGCATCGGCATCGGCGCCGCGCCGTATGTGATGCGATGCAGCGCACCGAACGCGGCGACGGCCTGCTCGCCGGCGGCGAGCACTCCGGCGATCACCGGCGGCACCAGGAACGCGATGTTCGCACCCGCCGCGAGCGCACCGAACAGGGACGGGGCGTCGGCCTCCCTGGCGAAGTGGCACCGGGCGCCGGCGTGCACACCCATGATGGCGTAGCAACTTCCGCCGACGTGGAACAGCGGCATGGCGACGAGTAGGCAGTCGTCGTGCCGCGCGGGCAGGATCTCGAGCACCGCGGCGCTGTGGGCGATCAGGTTGCGGTGGGTCAGCTGAACCCCCTTCGGCCTGCCGGTGGTTCCCGAGCTGTACAGGATCAGGGCGGTGGCATCCGCTCCCACCTCCGGTGTCGACGACAGCACGGACGCCTCGGCGAGCCACGGCTCGAACTCGTCGTGCTCTCCGCCGACGGTGATGATCTGCTCGATGCCGGTCAGCCGGTCGCGCAGTGCCATGACCTGTTGGAGGAACTCGTTGCCCACGAACAGGATCCGCGCCCCGGAATCGTTGATCACGTAGTCGAGTTCCTCACCGGCCAGGCGCCAGTTGGGGACTGCGGCGGCCGCGCCGAGTAACGAGGCGGCGTAGGTGACCTCGAGGCAGGACAGATGGTTCTTGTCGACGAACGCGACCGTGTCGCCCGCCCCGATTCCGCCCTCCGCCAAGGCTCCCGCGATGTGCAGGATCCGGTCGTGCCATCCGGACCACGTGTAGTCGGTGCCCTGGAACTGCACGGCGACGTCATCCGGTCGGACCTGCGCCCAGTGCGCGAGTCGGTCGAAGATGATCTCGTTGTCGGCGTCCGACATGCGCCCACCTCTCGTCTGTGACGTCAGTCACATCAGGCTAGTAGCCGGTGATCCGATCAGTGACGTTTTGCCTCACGCGGCCGAACTGCTGCGGCTCTGTGTGTCCGCGCGTCGCAGCGCGGCGGTGCCGATGGCGCCGACCACGATCAGAGTGATGCCCAGCCAATCGGGGTCGTTGTCGGTGACGAGCATCGCGATCCCCACGCCGACCACGAACGGCGGCAGGAAGTCGAACAGTTTGACGAGGGGCGGTGCCACCTCTTCCGGTTCTCCGGGCTCCCGCGGCGTCTGCGCGCTCGCCACGTCCGGATACCACTCGGTGAAGGACAGCGCGAACAGCAACGCCCCGATCGGGATGATCCAGCCCGTCCAGAAATTGTCCGGTTGGTCGAGGACCAGGTCGCCGTACAGCCCGGCCGCCGCCGATACTGTGAAGGACAGCGCCCACACCAGCGTGATGAGCTGATTGACCTTGAGGAACAGCGGCGAGGTCCAATACTCCTCGGGCGTGGTCTCTTTCGCGTACGGCAGGGTGAACGGATTGCGTAGCAGCAGCGAGCCGAACGCGAACGCGACCAGCGCCAGGCTCGACATCTCGCCCGACCACTTCTCCAGCCACGTGATCAGGTCGTCGGATGCGAACAGTCCGATCGCGGCGAGGCAGCCGAAATAGAGGATGTCGAACACTTCGAGGGGTTTGAATGTTCCGCCGCGTCGGTGGCTGAGGAACAGGAACAGGATCGACAACCCGAGAGCGGTGGCGACCGACTCCTCGAACCGCCCGGGACCGGACAGCAGCGACATCAGGATCCACGGCGCCAGGCCGGCGAAGGGTGATTGCAGGAACGCGTCGAGGAACCGCGATCCCGCCCGGGGTTTGGGGGATTCGTTGGCCATGAGGCTCTCCTTCGCACCGGCGATACCGGAATTCTCCCAGGTCGGCACTTCCGTTGTGGGCGTTTCCGCGCGGGTCTCCGTGTCCGAGATCACGGCCGCGGGGACCCAAGATCAGGGTGGTCCCTGATGGCGGGCCGCCGCGGGTGTCGACAAGATGGAGGAGTGCGCCGCGCGTGCACCGACCCGGCCCGTCACCACGGGGCCGGACCGCCACAAGAGGAATGACGAAAGGCGATCATGAGCACGCATGCCCCCGCTGTCGCTGCCCGTGCTGTCGAGCTGTCCAAGACGTACGGCACCGGCGACACCCAGGTTCACGCGCTCAGCGCGGTATCCGCCGAGTTCGCCCGTGGTGAGTTCACCGCGATCATGGGACCGTCCGGTTCCGGTAAGTCGACGCTGATGCACTGCCTGGCAGGTCTCGACGCGGCCAGTTCGGGTTCCGTCCTCATCGGCGACACCGAGTTGACGACGCTGACGGACAAGCAGATGACGCAGCTGCGACGCGACCGGATCGGCTTCGTGTTCCAGGCGTTCAACCTGGTGCCGACGCTGACGGCACTGGAGAACATCACCCTTCCGCTGGACATCGCGGGCCGCAAGCCGGACGCCGCGTGGCTCGAGAACGTGCTCACCAAGCTCGGACTGCAGGACCGTCTCGAGCATCGCCCCGGCGAGTTGTCCGGCGGTCAGCAGCAGCGAGTAGCGTGTGCCCGCGCCCTTGCGGGGCAGCCGGAGATCATCTTCGGCGACGAGCCCACCGGCAACCTCGACTCGAAGTCGTCGGGGGAGGTGCTGTCGATCCTGCGGGCGGCGGTGGACGAGTTCCACCAGACCGTCGTCATCGTCACGCACGATCCCCGCGCGGCGGCCTACGCCGACCGGGTGGTCTTCCTCGCCGACGGCAAGATCGTCGACGAACTGCGTGACCCGACGGCCGATTCGGTCCTCGACACGATGAAGCGACTCGACGAGCCCGCCCACGCCCTCGCGTCCGACGCGGCGGTCTGACCGCATGGCGTCCACATCCAGCGCTCCGATGCGCAAGGTGTCGCTGCGCAACCTGGCGGCACACAAGGTCCGGCTGGCGCTGACGGTGCTGTCCGTGGTGCTCGGCACCGCGTTCGTCGCCGGCTCCTTCGTCTTCACCGACACCCTCCAGAAGACGTTCGACTCGATCTTCGAGAACACCGCGCAAGGTGTCGACGTCCGGGTGTCGAGCGAGGAGCGCAACTCCAGCGGAGTGCCCCTCGCCGACCTCGACACCATCACAGCGCTGGACGGAGTGCGCGCGGTGGCACCTGCCGTCAGCGGGCAGATCGTCCTCATCGACTCCGACGGCGCCGCCGTACAGACGGGTGGTGCGCCGAGCATCGGCGAGTCGTACCTCCCGCCGGGTCAGGCGCTCGGTGAACCCGACGAATACGTTCAGGGGGGCCCGCCGGCCCAGGTCGGCCAGATGGCCGTCAACGCCAGTGCCGCCGAACGCGCGCAACTGGCGGTCGGCGACACCACCAAGGTCCTCGTGCCCGCTCGCGGCATGGTCGACGTCACCGTCTCCGGCATCTACGACACCGGCAACGAGACCGGTGGATTCATCGGCGCGACGTTCGTCGACTCGCAGGCCCGTCAACTGTTCACCGACGGCAAGCACGTCGAGTACATCGACGTCGCCGGAACGGGTCTGTCCCAGACCGACTTGCGCGACGAGATCGCCGCGGCCCTTCCCGACGCGAAGGTCCAGACCGGCGACGAGGTGCGCGAGGAGACCAAGGCGCAGGTGACGGAGGCGCTGAGCTTCATCAATTACTTCCTCCTCGCATTCGGTGCGATCGCCCTGCTCGTCGGCACGTTCATCATCTACAACACGTTCTCGATGATCGTGGCCCAGCGCCTGCGCGAACTGGCACTGCTCCGCGCGATCGGTGCCAGCCGCAAGCAGGTGGGCCGTTCCGTGGTCTTCGAGGCCCTCGTGGTCGGCGTGATCGGCAGCGCGATCGGGATCGCCGCCGGCGTCGGCCTGGCCTACGGTCTGCGCGCACTGCTGAACGCGTTCGACGTCGGTCTGCCCGAGGGGCCCCTGCAGGTGGGGCCGCGCACGATTCTCATCGCCCTCGTGGTCGGGGTGCTGGTGACGACGATCAGCGCGTACGCGCCCGCCCGGCGCGCGTCCAAGGTGCCGCCGGTCGCGGCGATGCGGGAGGAATTCGCGTCCACCGGTGACTCACTGCACGTGCGGACCATCGCCGGCGCCGTCCTCGGTGTCCTCGGCGTCGTGGGACTCGTGATCGGCTCGCGCGGCACCGGTGGTGGCGCGGCCGCGGTCGTCGGTGCCGGCGCGCTCGGTCTGATCCTGGCCGTGCTGTTCGCCGCCCCGGCGTTGTCCCGGCCGATCGTCGGGGCCCTCGGAGCGGTACTGGCCAAGCCGTTCGGCCCGGTCGGGCGCCTGGCGCGCACCAATGCCGTGCGGAATCCGCGTCGCACCGCCGCCACCGCGTTCGCACTGACGCTCGGTCTGATGCTCGTGTCCGTGATCGGTGTGTTCGGCGCGTCCGCGAAGGCCAGCGTCAACCAGCTCGTCGACTCCGGGGTGTCCGCCGACTACGTGCTCACCGGCCCCAACCAGATCGGTGTGCCCAGCGGCGCGGCGAGGGCCGTGCGGAACCTCGACGACGTCCAGAGCGCCGCCGCCCTGCATCCGGTGTCCGTGAAGGTCGACGACGAGCAGCAGCAGGGCGCGTCGCTGGACGGCCCGCTCGAGGGCGTCCTCGACTACAAGCTCGTCGAGGGCGGCGCAGATCTGACGGGCAACCACCTCATCGTGTCCCAGACGACGGCCGCGCAGAAGGGCTGGACACTGGGGACGACCGTCCCGATGACGAGCGCGGACGGGAAGGTCGTCGACGCCGAGGTGACAGGCGTCTTCGAGGACAACCAGCTGGTCGGCGACTGGCTCGTCTCGGACGACGTGTACCGCCAGGTGATGCCCGCCGCGACCATTCCCGACCTGGCTGTCCTCGTCGACGCGAAGCCGGGTGCGGATCTGACGCAGCTGCGCGCCGACCTCGAATCCGCGACCAAGCAGTTCGTCGTGGTTCAGGTGCAGGACCGCGAACAGTTCAAGGGAACGCAGGGGCAGCAGATCGACACGCTCCTCGCCATCCTCTACGGACTGCTCGCACTCGCCGTCGTGATCGCGATCCTCGGCATCATCAACACGCTCGCGCTGTCGGTGGTCGAGCGTCGGCGGGAGATCGGCATGCTCCGCGCGGTCGGAATGCAGCGGTCCCAGATGCGTCGCACGATCTATCTGGAGTCGATGCTGATCGCGGTGTTCGGCGCGGCCGTCGGCGTGCTGCTGGGTATCGCATTCGGTTGGGGCTTCGTGAGCACCCTGAAGGACCAGGGGCTCGACCAGGTGACGGTGCCGTGGGGGCAGGTGATCGCGATGCTGCTCGGATCCGGCGTGGTCGGCGTACTTGCAGCGCTGTGGCCGGCGAGCCGCGCCGCCCGCACCCGGCCGCTCGAGGCCATCGCCGACCTCTGACCCGTGAGTACTTGTCAACCGCGGGCGGTTGACAAGTACTCACGGGTGCGGAGCGCGTTTGATATGACTTGTGCCAGAGATGTGATGGCGGTCATGTTCGTCGCAGGGGCAGATTGGGTGGGTACGGGGACAGTGCAGAGAATTGTGATCGTCGGAGCGGGCCTGGCAGGTCTGCGCACAGCCGAGGAACTCCGGCGGGCCGGATACGAAGGTGACCTGGTTCTTCTCGGCGGGGAGCCGCACCTTCCCTACGACCGCCCACCGCTGTCGAAGGAAGTGATGCGCGGGGAGACGAGCGACACCACGCTCAAGCCGCGTGAGTTCTTCGACGAGAAGAACATCCAGTTGCGTCTGGGGGTCGAGGCGGTCGCGGTGGACACCGGATCCCGCATCCTGAGACTCGCCGACGGCACCGAACTCGGCTACGACGAACTGGTGATCGCCACCGGCCTCGTGCCGCGGCGGATACCGGGTCTGCCCGACCTCGCGGGCGTCCACGTTCTCCGGTCCATCGATGAGAGCCTGGCGTTGCGCGCGGACCTCGCCGAGGGCAAGCGGGCACTGATCGTCGGCGCGGGCTTCATCGGCTGCGAGCTGGCGGCGAGCATGCGGGCCGGTGGTCTCGACGTGGTGCTGGTGGAGCCGCAGCCGACGCCGCTCGCGTCCGTGCTCGGCGAGAAGATCGGCGGACTCGTCGCCCGGCTGCACACGGAAGAGGGAGTCGACCTGCGTGCCGGTGTCGGGCTCACGTCGCTGGTGGGCACCGACCGCGTCACCGGAGCCGTCCTCGGCGACGGAAGCGAGGTGGACGTCGACGTCGTGGCGATCGGAGTCGGCTCGGTGCCGGTCACCGCGTGGCTCGACGGTTCGGGCGTCGAACTGGACAACGGTGTGGTGTGCGACGGCGTGGGACGCACGGCGGTGCCGCACGTGTGGGCGGTCGGCGACGTGGCCGCGTGGCAGCTGCAGGTGGGCGGTCGAAAACGTGTCGAGCACTGGAGCAATGCCGGTGAGCAGGCCAAGATCCTCGCCGGGGCGTTGACCGGGACCGGCGACGAGAACGCCGCCGCTCAGGTGCCGTACTTCTGGAGCGACCAGTACGACATCAAGATCCAGGCGCTGGGCACGGTGGCGGCCACCGACGAGGTGCACGTGATCAAGGACGACGGCCGCAAGTTCCTCGCCTACTACGAGCGGGACGGCATCCTGGCGGGTGTCGTCGGCGGTGGAATGGCGGGGGGCGTCATGAAGATGCGGGGCAAGATCGCGGCGGGAACTCCGATCGGCGAGGTCCTCGAGGCCGCGTCGGCGTAGGCCGCCGGGCGGGGGCGCGATAGATTCTCCGGGTGATTGTTGCGCTCATCGACTCGGGTCTCGGCATGCTGCCGACGTCGGCGTGGCTGCGCAAGTTGCGACCCGAACTGGATCTGATCCTCGCTCTGGATCCGGACGGGGCTCCGTGGGGTCCCAAGCCGGAACAGTGGGTGATCGACCGCGTTCTCGCGACCGCGCAGCGCTGCCTCGACCGCGGAGCCGAGGTGATCGTGCTGCCGTGCAACACGGCGAGCGTCACCGCGCTCGACCACGTCCGGGAGTTCGTCGGACCGGCTGTTCCGGTCGTCGGCACCGTTCCGGCGATCAAGCCGGCGGCCGCCGCGTGTCCGTCGGTGGCCGTCTGGGCGACCGCGGCAACGACGGCGAGCCGGTATCAGGCCGATCTGATCGAGAAGTTCGGGAACGGCAGTTCCGTGGTGGGTGTCGCGTGCCACGGTCTCGCCGAGGCGATCGACCGCGGCGAGCGGGACGCTGCCACCGCCGCCATCGCCTCCGCAGTGGAGCGCACACCTGACGGTGTGGGCGGGGTGGTGCTGGGCTGCACCCACTATCCGTTGGTGGCCGACGAGATCGCGGCGCAGCTCCCCGCCGGCGTGCGGTTGTTCGACAGCGCCGAGGCGGTGGCGGCGCATACCCTCCGCCGTATCGATGCGTTGAACCGTCCGAGCGCGGGGGAAGGCACCGTCGAGGTCTTCCTCAGCGGCAGGCCCGGGCGGCTGCCCGCGAGCGCCGAGGCGTTCCCCGCCGGTCAGCTGTTGTCGGCGGGGCGTTCTCAGCCGAGTTGAACCATCCCGGCCGCCACGACGCGTGCGACGTTGTCGAGTTCCTCGCCGTGCCGCCTCGGCAGGTCGTCGAGGTCGTGGAGGCGGTCGCTGCCCGCCACGGAGAACATCGCGGCCACCCACGCCGTCGCACAGGCCCGGAGCGTCCCGGGTTGCACGGGGTAGGGCGAACTGGCCTGCAGGAGACGCTCGGTGATGTCGCTGAGGTAGTCGCGGAACCGTCGCAGGTGCGCACGGACGTCCGGGTGGGTCTCGGCCTCGCGCCAGATGATCACGCGCATCACCGACGAGTGGTGATCGCGCAGATTCAGCGCGTTGTCGAGGTTGACGAGGCTGGCGGCGGGGTCGCCCGGAGTCACCAGGGGGCCCACGTCGCCGAAGGGTTCGGTGGGCAGTCTCTCGGACAGCAGCGCCAGAAGGATGTCGGTCTTGGAGGGGAAGTAGTAGAACACCAGTCCTTTCGGGACGTGCGCGGCAGAGGCGATCGATGCGGTGGACGTGGCATCGAATCCGTGTACGGCGATGAGGGATTCGGCGGCGTCGAGAATCAGTTCTCTCGCGTCGCCGTCGATCTTCGCGCTGCGCCGCCGTCGGCCTTTCCGCGGTTGGGGGCCACCGGGCTTACCGAGATGGGGTGCTGGCATGAGCCTTTCCGGACGTGAACGGCGGGGCGCAGGCCGTAAGCCTGCGCCCCGCCCGAATCGATGTTCTCGATGCTGTGGTTCACAGATCAGTGATGTGTCGCCAGCCCTCCGTGTCCGTGCATCCGGGAACTCATCATCGGCAACCCTGTGACAGCCACGACGACTGCCAGGACACCGACTACCCATGCGGTCCACGACGCGCCCGTGAATGCGTCGAAGTTCATCACCCACGGGGAGAGGAACAACAGCACTCCGAAGACGGCCATCGCGTATTCGGCCACAGTCATCTCCGGGCGGCTCATATGGACGAGACCGGAGAGGGCCACGAGTACACCGAGCACGATGAGTGACCACATCGCGGCGTTGTTGGTGTCGAGCCACAACGGCGAGAGCGCCGCGAAGGCTCCGATCACGATCGCCACCACATCTTGCATACGACTCCACGATCTCATGTCCAGCCTCCTCGAAATGGATTGTGTCCACCTCGAGTACACGCCTGATTGACCGCCCGATCAATACTTGCACCGTTGCATTCGGATAACGCGAACAGCAGGTCAGAGTATGTTTCGTGATCTTCGCCCGCGCTGTCGCGGCGACTGTCGGTCCCGTGTGGGACAGTGCCTTCGTGACTTCCACCGCGGACGACGTGAAGCGCGCACTCGACGAGTTGTCGGACGAGACCGACGCCGTCAATCTGGCACGGTTCTTCAAGACCGGTCCGGGGGAGTACGGGGAGGGCGACGTCTTCATCGGCGTGCGGGTTCCCGGGACGCGCAGCGTGGTTCGTGCGCACGCCGATCTGGATCTTCCGGAGGTGACGGTGCTGCTCGACAGTCCGGTGCACGAGCATCGACTGGCGGGGCTGCTGGTGCTCGCGGCGCAGTTCGACCGGGCGGCCAAGGCAGGCGATGACGCTCTGCGCGAGAAGATCGCGTCCTTCTACCTCGAACTGGTGATGCGGGGACGGGTGAACAACTGGGATCTGGTGGACTCGTCCGCCGACCGGATCCTGGGCGCGTGGCTGTACGACCGGCCGCGGGACCCGGTGTTCGAGCTGGCCGCGGACGACGACCTCTGGCGGCGCCGTGTCGCCCTGCTCAGTACGTTCGGTTTCATCCGCCGGGGTGACGCCTCCACCACGCTCGAGGTGGCGGAGCGTGTTCTCGGTGATCGCCGCGACCTCACGCAGAAGGCGACGGGCTGGATGCTGCGCGAGGTCGGCAAGCGGGTCGACCGCGACCTGCTCACCGGTTTCCTCGACCGGCACGCTGCGGCGATGGGCCGCACCGCGCTGACGTATGCGTGCGAGCATCTGACCGCAGAGGAGCGTGCGGGCTACCGCGCGATGCGGTGACGGGATACCCGCTACATTCGGTGGCATGACTGCTCCCGCGCCCACTCGCCGCCGCCGACGTGCCGGGGTGATTCTCGGCGCCGTCGTCGCTGCGATGGTCGTCGTCGCGGGAGGCGTGTTGTGGCTGGCGCCGGACCGCTACCTGCCGTGGGACACCGCAGAATTCCCGGCCGTCGACACGTCCGCGTTGTCGCCGCAGCAGGCACGGATCGTCGGGCTGCTCGAGGCCGAACACGACAGGCAGCGGCCGGGCACGTTCTACTCCGAAGGGGTCGAAGAGCCCTGGTGTGCGGACTTCGTCAGCTGGATCATGCGGGAAGCCGGCCAGCCGCTGGCGAATCCGAATTCCGGGCACTGGCGGATTCCCGGGGTCTACACGTTGCAGGAGTACTACGAGTCGCAGTCGCGGTTCGAGGGGGTCGGTGGCGGATACCGCCCGAGCGTCGGGGACGTGGTGCTCTACGACAACAGCAGCTGGGTCGGCCAGCACACCAACGTCGTCGTCGCGGTCGACGGAGACACCGCTACGACGGTCGGCGGCAACGAGTTCGGCCGTATCCGCGTCCACACCGTGGACTGGACGAGCGACTCCGCCGTCGTCGGTTTCGGCCGGCTCGGGTGAGCGGAGTCAGAATTCGATCTTGAGGTGATCGGTGACCGGCCGGGCCTGGCAGCCCAGGATGTAGCCGCTCTCGATGTCCTCGGGGTCGAGGATTTCGCTGTTCTCCATCTCGACCTTGCCCTCGAGCACGGTGCACGCACAGGACCCGCATTCGCCCTCCTGGCAGGAGTAGGGCACGTCGATTCCCTTGGCCAGCATGATGTCGACGAGGGTCTGCTTGCGGGGCCAGCTCAGGTTGTGGATCTCGCCGTCGAGTTCCACCTCCACGGTCGCGGCGTCGGCGGCCTCGTCCTCGGTGACCTCCACGACGTCGGCGTCACGGAACGGGTCGCCGGCCAGCGAGTTGAACACTTCGGCGTGCACCTGGCCGCGGGGCATCCCGGCGTCGGCGAGGGCCTTGTGGATGGTGTCCATGAACGGCGCCGGTCCGCACATGAATGCTTCGTGGCCCAGGTAGGGCGCGACGGCGGAGGCGAGCTGATCGACGCCGGGCAGGCCCTGGACCGTCTCGAGCCAGTGGATGGACACGAGGCGCGACGGGTACCGGCCCGCGAGGGCGCGGAGTTCCTCCGCGAAGATGACCGACTTCTCGTCGCGGTTGGCGTAGAAGAGCACGACCTTGCCGGACCCCTCGGTGAGGGCGGACTTGAGGATCGAGATCACCGGCGTGATGCCACTACCTGCCGCGAACAGCAGGAAGTCGTGGTCCAGTGACTTGGGGGTGAACACTCCCGACGGGGGGAGGACCTCGAGGGTGTCGCCGACGGCGACGTTGTCGCAGAGCCAGTTGGACCCGTAGCCCTCGGCCGTCCGCTTGACGGTCACCTTGGGGGCGTCGTCGGTGAACGGTGAGCTGGCCAGCGAGTAGCACCGGGCGACCGAGCCCGTGCGGTCGCTGGGGATGCGCAGGGTGAGGAACTGGCCCGGCTTGTAGGCGAACTTGTCGGCGAGGTCTGCCGGGACGTCGAAGACCAGTGACCGGGAGTCGGGGGTTTCCTCGACCACGCCCGACACGGTGAGCACCACCGATCGTGAGCTGTGCGGCACCTCGACAGTCGTCATCGTGTGTGCAGTCCTTCCGTACTTCGCAGCGCCGGAACGCTCGCTTGCCTGCTCCAAATATAGAACAGGTTCTAGTTTTTGCCTAGCGGGTGGGCTCCGCGTGAAGTGGACAGCCTATCGAGTGCCGCCCCCTCCGGTTCGGCCCGGCCGCACCTGCCCGTTCGGGCAGTTTGTGCGCCGCGGTCGGACGGTTCGGCCCTGCAGGCCTGTGACGGGGGCCCGAACTAGGTCACAGTGGATTCCAGGTGAGACGCCGATCACATCAAGTGCGTTCCCTTCCACAACGCTTCAGATCCGACATCGACAAATCGAGGAGACGGCCATGGCCATCGAGCTCAACCAGATCTGGGACTTCCCCATCAAGGAATTCCACCCGTTCCCGCGGGCACTGATGGGAGTGGGCGCCCACGACATCATCGGCGTCGAGGCGAAGAACCTCGGATTCAAGAGGACCCTGCTCATGACCACGGGCCTGCGCGGTTCGGGCATCATCGAGGAACTGGTCGGCAAGATCGAGTACCAGGGCGTCGAGGTCGTGCTCTACGACAAGGTCGAGTCCAACCCCAAGGACTACAACGTCATGGAGGCCGCCGCGCTCTACCAGAAGGAGAAGTGCGACTCGATCATCTCCGTCGGCGGTGGCTCGAGTCACGACGCCGCCAAGGGTGCCCGGGTGGTGGTCGCGCACGACGGCCGCAACATCAACGAGTTCGAGGGATTCGCGAAGTCCACCAACAAGGAGAACCCGCCCCACATCGCCGTATCCACCACGGCCGGTACGGGTTCGGAGACATCGTGGGCGTACGTCATCACCGACACGTCGGACATGAACAACCCGCACAAGTGGGTGGGATTCGACGAGGCGACCATCGTGACCCTCGCGATCGACGACCCGCTGCTGTACTACACCTGCCCCCAGCACTTCACGGCGTACTGCGGATTCGACGTCCTCGCGCACGGCAGTGAGCCGTACGTGTCGCGTCTCGACTTCGCGCCGTCGCTCGGCAACGCGCTGTACTCGGTGGAACTCGTCGCGAAGAACCTGCGGGAGGCCGTGTTCGAGCCACGTAACCTGAAGGCCCGCGAGGGAATGATGAACGCGCAGTACATCGCCGGCCAGGCGTTCAACTCCGGCGGCCTCGGTATCGTGCACTCCATCTCGCACGCGGTCAGCGCGTTCTTCGACAGCCACCACGGCCTGAACAACGCCATCGCCCTGCCCCGCGTCTGGGAGTACAACCTGCCGTCGCGGTACGAGCGCTACGCCCAGCTGGCCGGAGCGCTGGGGGTCGACACCCGCAACCTCACCACGGTGCAGGCCGCGGACGCAGCGGTCGAGGCGGCCATCCGCCTGGCGAAGGACGTCGGCATTCCGGACAACTTCGGTCAGGTGCGTACCGACTCGTACGACAAGAACCAGATGAACACCAAGAAGTACGAGGGTCGCGGTGACACCATCCGGGGCGACGAGAAGACCGTGCGGGCCATCTCCGAACACATCCAGGGCGACTGGTGCACACCGGGCAACCCGCGCGAGGTGACGGTCGAGTCGATGCTCCCCGTGGTCGATCACGCGATCAACAGCGCGTACTGACCGACCGCTGAAACTCGCGTCCGGGGCGGGCGCCTCACCCAGCCCGGCCCCGCCCCGGATGCGTTCCCACCACACCGCTGACGAAGGACGGACGCCCCGATCATGACTGCACCGCACACAGCCCCGGAACCGGAGGACATCCGCTTCGCCGACGGCGCGGAACTGAAGGAGGCGTTGCGCGAGGTCGACTACATCGCCGACGACGAGTTCGCGGTGGTCGTCCACCTGGCGACCGCGCTCGAGCGCCCGTTGCTGCTGGAGGGGCCTGCCGGCGTCGGCAAGACGGAGCTGGCGAAGTCGCTGGCCGAGGCGTCGGGGCGGAAGCTCGTTCGGCTGCAGTGCTACGAAGGTCTCGACGACAACCGGGCCCTGTACGAGTGGGACTACGCGAAACAGCTTCTGCACGTGCAGATGTTGCGCGACCGCATCGGTGAGAAGATGGGCGCGTTCGACGACGTCGCCGAGGCGTCGCAGTTCCTGGCCGCGCAGGATTTCGGATTGTATTCGGAGAAGTTCCTGTCGGTCCGCCCGCTGCTCGAGGCGATCCTGTCGCCGGACCCGGTGGTGCTGCTCGTCGACGAGGTGGACCGCACCGAGGAGTCGATGGAGGCGCTGCTCCTCGAAGTTCTCGCGGAGGGACAGGTCACCATCCCCGAAGTGGGGACGTTCACCGCGCGGTCGGCGCCGTGGGTGATCCTGACGTCCAACGACACTCGTGAACTGTCGCCCGCACTCAAGCGTCGTTGCCTGCACTACCACCTCGGCTACCCGACACCACAGCGCGAGCGGGACATCGTGACGGCCAGGGCGCCCGAGGTCGAGGAGGCCGTCGCGGCGGACGTGGTGGATCTGGCGCGCACGCTGCGGCAGTTGCCGCTCCGCAAGAGTCCGTCCATCGCGGAGGTCATCGACGCGGCCCGTGCGGCGGTGGTCCTGAAGTCGACGGGGGTGGCCGTGAGTTCGCAGGCCGCGGTCCGCGACATCCTGCTCACCGCCCTGCTCAAATACACCAGCGACGTCGAACTGGTCCGCACCCGGCTCTCCGGCGAACAGCCCTTCCCGGCGGACGGTGGCGAAACCGCTCCGGCCGGGCCGGTGGAGCGGGTGACGGTCGCATCGCGGCCGGCCAACACCACCACGGCCGTCTTCCGCGGGCACGGTGGCCGCGACCGGGGCGGCATCGGCGCGGGTCGGCAGGGTAGGCGCTGACGATGCTCCGCCCGCAGCCCGACCCCTCCCCGTCGCTGCCCGCGCAAATTCTCGACGTGCTCGCGGCGTCCTTCGGAAAGGTGTTGCGCCGCTACGGCGTCGCCGCGTCTCCTGCCGAGGTCATCGAGGTCCGCCGGGTGTTCGGCTTGGTCGGCGGCCGTGACCTGCCCACACTGAGGACGTCGCTGCGTGCGGTCTGCGCGAAGTACACGTACGAGCAGGCGGGTTTCGACCGCGCCTTCGACGTGTTCTTCGCATCGATCGCCGACGCGGCACCCGACGCGCGTCCCCCGTCCCGGACCGAGTTCGCGGAAGGCCTGCCCTCCGCGCTGGAGGTGGCGGACAACGCGGAGACCGCCCGGTACGCGGAGTACAACGAGCGCGCCGCCGAGGTGGGCGACCACTTCGACACCCCCGAAGCGCAGAAGGGTTTCAACCCCCACAAGGACGACGACGACGTCAGCATGACGTCGAGCGACGCGGATCTGTCCGTCGATTCGGAAGCCGAGTCCGGACGACGCGGTGTCACGTACACGGTGGAGGTCGAGCGGGCGGCGAGCACCGCCGTCGGTGACCTGGCGTCGTCGACGAGCGGTGCCGTCGTCGGATCGTTGTCCTGGGACGATCCGGAGTCGATTCTCGCGTGGCTCGACCTCTACGACCCGAGCACGGTCTACGCCGATTCCGATGGGGCCGAACCACTCACCGCGGCCCAGCTGAACCGGCTGGCGGAGGCGGTGGAGGCATTCGTCGGCGCGCTGGCGGACGCCCGGGACCTGGCCGCCGGACCCGCAGAAGCACCGGGGACCACGAGCGGCTCGGTGTCGGCCACGTCCCGTGCCGAAGTGAATCAGGCGTGCTACGAGGTGCTTCGGCGGATGCGCGGACCGTCACGCCCCCGCCCGCGCGAACTGGCGCGGGGCCGGCTCGACATGCGCCGGACCGTGCGCGCGAGCCTGCGGACCGAGGGCATACCCTTCCACCTCATGGTGAAGGCGCCCCGCCCGGACCGGGTGCGGGTGCTGATCCTCGCGGACGTGTCGCTGTCGGTGCGACCCGTCACCGCCTTCACCCTCCGGCTGGCACAGGCCATGCATCGCCGGGCGAGCCGCTGCCAGGTCCTGGCGTTCGTGGACCGGCCCGTCGACGTCACGGACACCCTCCTCGCCGGGGCCGACGACGACGCGCTCGCGTCGGTGCTCGCCGACCCGCGCATCGACCTGGAGGCGAGCAGCGACTACGGCCGCGTGTTCTCCGACGTGCTGACCGAGTTCGGCACCGACGTGAACTCCCGCACCTCGGTGGTCGTCGTCGGCGACGGGCGGTGCAACGGCCTCCCTCCGGGTGTCGACGAGTTCGCCGAACTGCGTCGCAAGGTGCACCGGCTGGCCTGGATCACCCCGGAACCCGAGCGGTACTGGACCCAGGCGTCGTGCGCGATGCCGGAGTACGCGGAGATCTGCGACCGTGTCGTCGTCGCGCGGGATGCCGCCCAGCTGATGTCCCGCGCCGCCGAGCTCGGGCACGCGTTGCGGTGACGATCCCGTCTACCTACCCGATCGGGTAGGTACGTACCTGTCCTTCGGTGGGTGTGGGAGCTCGTCCCGGACCGTAAGGTCTAGGTCAGAGTCTTGTAATCTGGATCACATGCACGCAGGTGTCGGGAGGAGTGTCGACTTGTCCGTGTCCTATCCGTCCACCCGCACCACCGCCCCGGGCAGGCTGGTGAAATTCCATGCGCCCGAGATCGTGTTCGGTATCGGGTCGATGGTCGAGGCCGCGCACGCGGTACTCCGCCTCGGCGGATCGAGGCCGATGCTCGTCACCGATCCGGGTCTGATCGACGCCGGCTGGGCCGCAGAACTTCAGGATCAGCTGCGCGAGCAGGGCCTCACCCCCGTCGTGTGGAGCGCGTTGACGCCCAACCCCAAGGACCACGAGATCGCGGCCGGGCACGACGCGTACCGCGAGGGTGAATGCGACGTCCTCGTCGCCCTGGGCGGCGGCTCCGTCATCGACGCAACGAAGGGCATCGCGGTGCTCGCCGCGAACGGGGGCAACATCCTCGACTACGAGGGAGTCGACCAGGCCACCAGTCCGATCCCGCCGCTGGTGATGGTGCCGTCCACGTCGGGCACGGGCGCCGACGTGTCGCAGTTCTGCATCGTCACGGACACGAGGCGGGGCACCAAGATCACCATCATCGGCCGCGCGCTCGTGCCGGACGTGACCGTGATCGACCCCAGGCTGCTGACCACCATGCCGGAGTGGCTCAACGCGGCGACCGGCCTGGACGCCCTCACGCACGGTATCGAGGCGTTCGTGTCGCTGGCCCACAACCCGCTCACCGACCACCATGCGCTCCGCGCGGTCGGGCTGGTCACCGACACCCTCGTCCGCACCATCGAGGAGCCGATGGAGATGGAGTCGCGCGCCGTCATGGCGCAGGCGAGTCTCGAAGCCGGCCTCGCGTTCACCAATGCGATCCTCGGTGCCGCGCACGCGATGAGCCATCAGGTCGGGGGACTGCTCGACCTGCCGCACGGAGTCATCAACGGCATCCTTCTCCCGCACGTGATCCGATTCAACGCCACCGACGACGCCACCCCGTTCGTCGCCATCGCCGCCGCCCTCGGTCTCGAGGAGCGTCGCGGAACACCCGAGGAGGCTGCTCTGGCGGTCGCGGACCGGGTGGAACGCCTCGCCCGTGAGGTCGGAGTTCCGAAAGGTCTGGGGCAGTTGGGGGTTCGTGAAGCCGACCTGTCACGCCTGGCCGAGTTCGCGCTCCGCGACGCCTGCATGTCCACCAACCCGCGCACGGCCACCCAGGAGCAGATGGTGGCGCTGTTCCGGACTGCGCTGTGAGCGCATGAACGCCCCGGACCTGTCGACGCTCACCGGACTGCGGTCCGGCAAGCCGACGTTCTACCCCCAATATCGCGGCGCCGCAGAACGTCTCGAACGTGTCGTCCACGCACTGGAACTCATCTCGCGGGCCCTCGTCCGCACGGTGGAAGGCCCCGAGACCCTCATCTGCGCGGTCGCCGAGGCGGCCCGGGCGCACCTGGACGCGCGATGGATCGCGTTCGCCCTCGCCGACGGCATGCTGCCCGACGCCGGCCCGCGCCGGCTCGTCCTGGGGCCGGACGCGACGCCGTTCCTCGTCGACAACGTCGAGGGCCCCCCGCTGCCGGACGAGGTCGTGACGTGTCTGGCCGACATCCGGTCCGCGCGCACCGGGGGCGCTCCCGTCATCGACGCGCACCATGCCTTCGTGCCGATCGTCCTCGAGGGTG
This sequence comes from Rhodococcus sp. ACPA1, assembly GCF_002300195.1. Classification (NCBI taxonomy): domain Bacteria; kingdom Bacillati; phylum Actinomycetota; class Actinomycetes; order Mycobacteriales; family Nocardiaceae; genus Rhodococcus; species Rhodococcus sp. ACPA1. Next base: position 827,851 of record NZ_NSDX01000001.1, read on the forward strand.
GCGTCGTCGGAGCCTTCGCGGCCTGGACGGCCGAGCACCGCACGCTCGACACGACCGACGGCGCGGTCCTCAGCATCCTCGCGAGCCAGACCGCCGTGGCACTGCAGAATTCGGCGCTCTACCAGCGGGGTCAGCTGCTGCTCGAGCGGGCCGAGCACGCGTACTCGGAGGCGCGTCGTACCGCTTCCGATCTGGCGGTGCGCAACGCCGAACTCGAATCCACCCAGCGTCAACTCGGAGCGGCGCACCGGCACCAGGTCCTCGACGAGGAACGACACCGGATCGCGCGCGAACTCCACGACAGCGTCACGCAGGCGGTGCTGTCGGCGGGGATGCAGATCGAGGTGTGCCGGAGCGGTGTCCCGGACGACGAACGCAGCGAGAGGCTCGATCTTGCAAAGGAATTGACGCGCCGCGCCGTGGAGCAGTTGCGCTCGGCCATCTACGCGCTCAATCACTCCGGCGGTTCCGACCGGACGTCCCTGCCCGAGATGCTCGAGCAGCTCGGGGTGGTGCACATGCCCGACGAACTCGCGGTCACCGTCCGCGTCGGCGGGACCCCCGCCGAGCTGTCCAGCGACCGGGAACACGCGCTGCTGAGGATCGCCGGCGAGGCACTGTTCAACGCGGCGGTGCACGCCAACGCGACGCGCGCCGTCCTGCGGCTCACGTATTCGGCAGATTCGGTGCTGCTCTCCGTCGCCGACGACGGAGACGGAGACCCCAAGCGGATGCGCCTGATGCTGCGGATGGCGGCGAACAACGACCTCGACGGGCACCACCGCGGGTTGGCGAACATGCAGGCCCGGGCAGCCGAATTGGGCGGCGCTCTCGAAGTGGCGCGGGCCAGGATCGGCGGAGTCCGGGTGGCTGCCCGGATCCCGTTACATTCCGACAGTGAGGTGGACCGATGACCATAAGAACCTCGGTGCGTGACCAGACCGGGTCCGCCCGCCCCACCTCGGTGGTGAAGCTCGTGCTCGTCGACGACCACGCGATTCTCCGTCAGGGTCTGCGTTCGGTCCTCGAGCGGGAGCCGGATCTCGAGGTGGTCGGGGAAGCGTCGTCCATGCAGGAGGCGCTGGCCGTCGTCGGTGACGTCGCGCCCGATGTCGTGCTGATGGACTTGAAGCTGTCGGCGGCCTCCGACTACGAGGGGCTGGCACTGTGCGCACAGCTGTCCGCCGCGGACGGCACGATGGGTCTGCTCGTGCTCACGACGTTTCTCGACGAGCAGCTCGTCGTCCGCGCCATCCACGCCGGCGCCCGCGGCTACGTGGTCAAGGACGTCGACACCACCGAACTGGTGCGCGCCATCCGCGCAGTGTCTCGCGGCGAGAGCGCATTCGATTCACGCAGCGCGTCGGCGGTGATCCGCTCGCTCAACGGGCAGACGACGCCGCGGGACGGGCTCACCGAGCGTGAACTCGAGGTCCTGCAACTCCTGGCCAAGGGTCTTTCGAATGCGAAAATTGGTGAGCGGCTGTTCATCTCGGCTACGACGGTGAAATTTCACGTCAGCAACATCATGCGCAAACTCGACGTCGGCCGCCGTGCAGAGGCCGTATACGAGGCGGGCAAACTCGGTCTGATCTGATCCGGCCCCGTCGCGGCCGGGGCCGCGGAACCCGTCGTGACCACCCGCGAACCGGCGTAGCGTCCCCATCATGGCTGCGATCTCGGTGGAGAATCTCGTCAAGACGTTCGGGCCGACCCGCGCACTCGACGGTCTCGACCTCGAGGTGGGGACGGGGGAGGTGCACGGATTCCTCGGCCCCAACGGGTCCGGCAAGTCGACAACCATCCGGGTACTGCTCGGCCTGCTGCGCGCGGATTCGGGCAATGCCCGCCTCCTGGGCGGTGACCCGTGGCGCGACTCGGTGTCGCTGCACCGGCGGCTCGCCTACGTTCCCGGTGACGTGAACCTGTGGCCCAATCTCACCGGCGGCGAGGCGATCGACCTCCTCGCGGGGTTGCGCGGCGGGCTGGACGAGCCGCGGCGCGCGGAACTCCTCGAGCGGTTCGAACTCGATCCTACGAAGAAGGCGCGCACGTACTCGAAGGGCAACCGGCAGAAGGTCGCGCTGGTGGCCGCGTTCGCGTCGGACGTCGAACTGTACGTGCTCGACGAACCCACGTCCGGGCTGGATCCGTTGATGGAGTCGGTGTTCCAGGACTGCGTCGAGGAGATGTCCGACGCGGGGAAGACGGTCCTGCTGTCGAGTCACATCCTCGCGGAGGTCGAGGCGCTGTGCGATCGGGTGAGCATCATCCGCGAGGGCCGGACGGTGGAGACCGGCACCCTCGCCGAACTGCGTCACCTTACGCGCACGTCGATCACCGCCGACACGCAGCGGCCGGTGACCGGACTCGACGCCGTCGAGGGGGTCTACGACGTGCGAGTCGACGGCCTGCACACCCGGTGCGAGGTGGACACCAGCGCGATCGACGGGGTGCTGCGCCATCTGCTGACGTTCGGGATCACGTCGCTGACGTCGACGCCCCCGACGCTGGAAGAGTTGTTCCTCCGGCACTACGGGGACGAACTGGCCCGGGAGGGCGAGAACCACCGGCGGGCCGAGTCCGGGACGCGGACGCCATGAGCACGGTGACGGCGCCGGCGCCGGCGGGCCGCGGCCAGTATGCGGGAACCGCCCGACTCGTACGGCTCGCCCTGCGCCGCGACCGAATCCAATTGCCGGTGTGGCTGCTCGCGCTCGCAGCGCTGCAGGCATTCTCGGCGTCGAGCGTGCTCGGCCTGTATCCCACGGAGCCCGACCTGCGCAGTTTCGCGATGGCCACCGCGGCGTCGCCGGTCGCGCTGGCCACCAACGGTCTCGTGTCGGGGTACAGCGCCGGCGCCGTGCTCGCCTGTCAGATCGTCATGCCTCTGTCGCTGGCCGCCGGCCTGATGACCACCCTGCTGGTCGTGCGGCACACCCGCCAGAACGAGGAGACCGGCCGCGCCGAACTCGTCGAGGCCGCCGTGGTGGGCCGGAAGGCTCTGCTCACCGCGGCCCTGGTGGTCGCGGTCGGAGCGAACCTTGCTCTCGGACTACTCAACGTCGTGGTGCTGTTGGCGGCGGGTCTGCCACTGGACGGGTCGGTGGCGCTCGGCGCGGCCGTCGCCGGTGCCGGTATCGCGTTCGCGGCGATCGCCGCGGTGACAGCGCAGGTGACGGACAGTGCCCGCACCGCCAACGGACTCGCCGGGGCCGCCCTGGGCGTGGCATTCCTGTTGCGTGCGGTGGGGGACATGACGGGGACGGTGACGGACAACGGCACGCGGGTGGTGAGTGGCTGGCCGACGTGGGTGTCGCCGATCGGCTGGGCCGAGCAGGTCCGTCCGTACGACGACAACGCCTGGTGGGTGCTGGCGTTGACCACCGTGTTCGCACTCGCGGTCGGCTCGGTCGGCTTCGCCCTCACGGAGCACCGGGACATCGGCTCCGGGCTCGTGCCGACCCGCCCGGGCCCCGCCCGCGCGTCCCGTTCGCTGCCGACGGCGGTCGGATCGGCGTGGCGGATGCAACGGACGATCCTGTTCTGGTGGGCACTCGGGATCGTCGTCCTCGCCGTGGTGTACGGCGCGATCGCAGACCAGATCGACGACTTCCTCGGCGAGGGGGAGCAGGTGGCCGACATGATGGAACAGCTCGGTGGTGGCACGACGAACATGGTCGACGCCTACTTCGCCGCCATCTTCGGCATGATGGCGATCGCGGTCGCGGGCTACGCCGTGCAGGCATTGCTCCGGATGCGCGGAGAGGAGTCGGCCGGGCGACTCGAACCCGTTCTCGCGACAGCGGTCTCGCGTCCGCGGTGGATGCTGGCGCACGTCGGCCTGGTCACGGCCGGCATCGTCGTCCTGCAGGCGCTGACCGGGGCGGCGACCGGTCTCGCGTACGGTCTGGTGACCGACGACGTGCCGGGAAAAGTCGTGAACCTCGCCGGGGCCGCCCTCGTTTTCGTACCGGCGATCGGGGTGGTCGCAGGAGTGGCGGTGTTGGCGTTCGGCGGCGTCCCCGCCTGGTCGGCCGGGCTCTCCTGGGGTGCGCTCGCGGGCTGCCTGATCTTCGGATTCCTCGGATCACTGCTCGGGCTGCCTCAGGCGGTCCGCGATCTGTCGCCGTTCACACACGTCCCTCCCGTTCCCGCCGCGGAGGTGACGGCCACTCCTCTGGTCTGGCTGGCGGTGATCGCCGTCGTCGTGGGTGCCGTCGGAGTGGTGCTGTTCCGTCGGCGCGACCTCACGAATTCGTAGCGGCAGAGCGAGGCTGGGTCGACGGGCGGCGCCGCAGGTCGGTGTCCAGCATGCGGATCAACTCACCGACCCGTCCACCGCCACCCGGTGCCGGTGGAAAGCGTTCGAGCACGTCGACGACGACCGGTGTCGCACGATGCACCGCCTGGTCGAGGTGTCCGGCACCGACGGTCCGATCGTCACCGGCGACGAGCTCGGCGGCTCTGGCCGCGTGAGCGCCCGCTCCGAGAATATGTTTGACCTGGGTGGCCTTGGCCAACGGATGCAAATAGGCGGCGCCTGCCGCAGACATCGCTGCCCACGCGGCGTCCCGCGCAGCCGCAGTCTCCGTGCCTTTGGCTGCCGCGAGCGCCGCCCATGCTGTGTCGCGCAGGGATTTCCCACGCTCACCACCCCGCGCGAACTCCCACGCAGCAGTGATCGCGGCGCGGGGCCGCGAGTCGTGCGGCTGATCGGCCTCGAATATCGCGAGCACCATCTCCGCGCACCCCGCGGCAAACGCGGCGACCTCACGAAGTTCCTGTTTGCTCAGAACGATCTCGCTCGCTTCCCCTGCCATGGTTCCATTTTCGACCATCGGGGGCGGTGCCGTACCGCGATTTCACGCTGTGTCTCCCCCGGACAGGGGCCGCACGTCGGCGACGTCGTACTCGGCAACCGACGCCGAGAGCATTTCCGCGTCTTGCTCGTCGCTCGGACCGCTGCCGCGGAAGGTTTCGACCGCCGCTTGCGACTCCCAGCGCTCGAAGACGTTGATGCGACCGGGGTCGACCAGGTCGGCGGTGATCGCGAAGTCGAGGCAGCCTGCTGCGCTGCGTGCCTGTTCGACGACGCTCACGCAGCCTGCGAGATAGGACTCGCGCTGCTGGGGTGCGACGATGATGTGTCCTGCGACGATGACCATGGGTTCGCTCCTCTTTCAGGCGTCTTCCTGTCGAGCCGGGTGGGTGAAATTCGAGCCGGGACTGTCTTCGCCACAGCACCTCTCGTCCAGTACAGACAGCATGCGCGCGCGAAACTCATCGCGGTCGTTGTCGCCCCAGCACAGCAGATTCGACATGTCGGCCGCGTGGGGGGCGATTACCATGCCGGGCATGGAGTGGACTGACGATCTCCGCGGGCGGATGGACGAACTACTCGACGAGTACCGGGCCGCTCTGCGCGGCGGTCTCGACGGTCTGGACGACGAGCAGGCGCGCCTGCGTCTGGTGCGCTCGAAGACGACGCTGCTCGGATTGGTCAAACACGTCACTTACGTCGAGGGCGTGTGGTTCGACCAGGCGGTGACCGGTCGCTCGTACCGGGAGATCGGCATCGCGAGGACCCCCGACCAGTCGTTCACCCTCACCCGGGCCGACACCATCGCATCCGTGCTCGACGCCCACGCCGAACGCTGTGACGCATCCCGGCGGACCATGGCCGCCCTGGCGCTCGACGACACAGTCGACGGCCGGGGCGAGCGCACCGTGTGGGCGCTGTACCTGCAGGTACTGCGTGAACTCGCCCAGCACGCCGGTCACGCCGACATCCTGCGCGAGCAGATCCTCACCGGCCACATTCCTTGATCGCTGATGGTCGTGTGACCTACTGGGGGCGGATCGGATTGCAGCCGACGCTGACGTAGGTGACGATCCCCTCTTTCAGCCCGCAGGTAGTGAAGGCGCCCGTCGAGACGCCGACCTCCCACCACGGGGCACCGATCCCGCCGACGCACGATCCGGTCGACGGTGTCCCCGTCGGCACCCACAGGCCATCGCGACGATAGCCCTGAATCCACGGAATGTGCGAGACACCCCCGGGTCCCGGAATCGCTCGTGGCGTCAGGCCGAAGCACTCGACGGTCCCGACGTGGACAGCAGTCCTGCCGGCGGGCACGTCGTACGCCGTGCAGTGCGAGGTGCCCGATGTGGGCGTGGTGCCGGTATGACAGTCGGCCGAGGGTTCGGCCTGGGCGGGTGCGGCGGCCACCGCGACCACCGCGGCGGCGAGGGCAGACGATGCGGCCGCTCCGGCGAGGAACCTGCGGATCCTGTGGGTCATCGGATACTCCTTCGGGTCCGGCGGCCCCGCTGACGATCGGGTCCGTATGTTGCTTCTGTCGGTGCGGCATCGGATTTCGTTAGCTGAACCTTCGTGGCGCCGACTCAGGCGAAAGGGATCGAGTTGTGGCGGACCCACCGGAGGAGGCGTAGGGGCGGGTGACGAAGTCCGGAGTGGTTCGCCGGACCTGTCGGAAAGCGTCTATTGATCGGGTCGCGTTCGGTTGCTAGAATCGAACAGAGTTTCGAACAGCCTTGGGGGAGGTTGGTTGTGGGGGAATTGGTGGCAGCGGATCTGGACGAGTTGCGTGCGTTCACGGCGCGGCTACGATGCGTCGAGGCGGGTGGGGACGCCGGGTTGGGCATCGAGTGGCTCGATGCGATCGAGGCGTTGAAGTCGGTCGGGTGCGCGGTGCAGGCGGTGATCACCGACGGCGTCGCGACGAGTATCCGCGAGGACCGCAGGGCTCGGGGGTTGCCGCGGGTGGAGTGGGACCGGGGCATCGCGTCGCAAATTGCGTTGGCGCGCAGGGAATCCCCGAACCGCGGCGGGCGGCATCTGGGGTTCGCACGGGCTCTGGTGCACGAGATGCCGCACACCCTCGCGATGTTGCGGACCGGGCGGTTGAACGAATGGCGAGCCACCCTGTTGGTGCGCGAAACAGCCTGCCTGTCGGCGGCGGATCGGGGCAGCGTGGATCGCCGGTTGTGTTCGGACCCGGCCACTCTCGACGGGGTCGGGGACCGGGGTCTGATCGCACGGGCGAAGGCGTTGGCGGTCGAACTCGACGCCGCAGCGGTCGTGGCCCGGCATCGTAAGGCGGTGTCCGAACGTCGGGTGACGACACGGCCGGCGCCGGATTCGATGGCGTATCTGAGTGTGTTGATGCCGGTCGAGCAGGCGGTGTGCCTGCAGGCCACGCTGGGGCGGGATGCGGACAGTTTGATCGCGACCGGGGACAGTGGTGGCCGCACCCGCAATCAGCTGATGGTGGACCTGTTGTTCGACCGCGGCACCGGGCGGGCCGCTGCTGGTGGTGTTCCGGTGGCGGTGAATCTGGTGCTCTCGGACGAGACCCTGCTGGCCGGCGGGCACGAGGCCGCGCAGTTGCAGGGGTTCGGGCCGGTGCCGGCGGGGATCGCCCGGCAGTTGGTGGCCGACGCCGTCGACAATGACACCGAGACGTCGCTGCGGCGGGTGTATTCGTGCCCGCAGTCGGGGGCGCTGACCGCGATGGAATCGCAGTCCCGCACGTTCCCGAAGAGCCTGCGACAGCTGATCGACCTCCGCGACCGGACGTGCCGCACGCCCTGGTGTGATGCCCCGATCCGGCATCACGACCACATACGTTCACGCCGAGAATCCGGTGCCACGACGGCGGAAAACGGGTCCGGGCTCTGTGAGGCCTGCAATTACGCGAAAGAAGCACCGGGCTGGACGGCCCGACCCGTGCACAACCCCGGCCGCACCCACCTCATCGACGTCCGCACCCCGACCGGGCACCACTACCGGTCGGCGGCCCCGCCGCTCCCGGTTCCGGCGCACCTGCGGGCGTCGTGAGGTGGTAAGCCGTCGATGACGAGCCAGCCGCCGTGGTGTTCGAACACCTCGAACGGGCGTCCCGTCGATTCACCGAGCTTCGTGAGCGACGGGGTGTCGAAGGTGCGGATGTGTCCGTGGCAGGCCGTTGCCTCGTCCTCGTAGGGGACGGCGACGACAACCCGGTCGCGGGCAACGCGGAGGGCCTCGGATATCACTGCAGCCCCGATGTTTTCGTCCACGTGTTCGAGGAGGTGGATGGCGGTGACGGTGTCGGCGCTGTTGTCGGGAACCGGTACGTGCGCGGCGTCGCACACGAGGGTGCGCAGATCGAGTCCGAGTTCCGGTGCCACGGCGTCGAGGAGGGTCATGGTGCCGGGCAGGATGTCGGTTGCCGTGACGGACCGACCGGCGCGGGCGAGTCGGAGCGGAAGGAATCCGAAGCAAGACCCGAGGTCGAGAACCGAACCGCGGACCAGTTGTTCCGCCTTCTCGTGGATCGGTGCGAAGTCGGCGGTGCCGTCCAGCAGTTCGTTCAGGGAGTTGCGGTAGTAGACGGTCCACGCTTCGAGCGCACCGTCGACGGTGGAGCGGACCAGTCCGACCATGGTCGATTCGAATTCGTCCTGACCGAAGTCGGCGTCCTCGATGGACGCGGTAACCGAGGCGACGAGTCGTTCGCTCAGATCTTCGGGTGTCAGGGCGTGCGCCACCCGCAGCTGGTCGCCGTCACGGGTAAGTGTGAGTGGCCCGGCCGCGACCCGCTCGACCGTGACGTGACCATGTGACCACAGCCCGGATTCGCACGGTGCGAGGGAGTCGAAAGGGGGCGTGTCGAGAGTGGAAGTCATTCGAGGCAACCTTGCCGAGAGGTGATGGCGGGAGTGGGTCAGGTTCGGGTGTCGGGCTCGCCGAGGGAACTCAGCCCATCGTAGAGCGATTGCATTCCGCTGGCGAGTAGTTCGTTCAGTTCGAGCGAATCGTCGTCGAGCCACTGCTCGTACGCCGACATCGCAACGCCGAGTAGGAGATAGCCGACTGTCCGGGGGACGTGGTCGGTCGGTGAGGTTCCGAGCCGGCTCGCGACGTACTCGGCGATGACGTTGCGCCACCCTTCGTACATCACCACCGAATACGCCTGCAGGGCCGGGACTCGCAGGATCAGCCCCATGCGTTTGCGGTGGTTGATTTCCTCGCTCGCGGGAAACGCGTTGAATTGCAGGAGTGCTGCGGTGAGTCCGTCGACGATCGGAATGTCGTCGGGTTGGGCTGCGAGTTGGGCGCGCATTTCGGCGAGGTGTGCGTCGAAGTCTCCCCATGGGATCGCGTTCTTGGACGGGAAGTAGCGGAAGAGGGTGCGTCGGGCGATGCCGGATGCTTCGGCGACTTCGTCGACGCTGGTGGCGTCGAACCCCTGTTCCGTGAACAGTTCGATCCCGACGGTGCTGATCCGATCCTGCGTTGTGGACGGGCGTCGCCCTATCCGACTGGATGGTTTTCGACGACTTCTCAATTTTCGTCCCCTCCCGATCTGTCATTCTGCACTCGATGCCATTACAGTGGTGAGGCGAGTCACAGGGACGGTCTCCTATGACGGGGAACATCCCTCCGGCTCGCGCCGTATCACCGAACAGTAGGAGGAAATCATGTCGGATCGCGACAACAACGTGCTGGAAAACGACTTGGTCGAGGAATCCCTGGTGGAAGAGGTCTCGATCGACGGCATGTGCGGCGTGTACTGATCATGTCCGCTCCAGCTTCTGCTTCAGTGGCCGGCAACGCCGGTATCGATCTCGATGTGGGCTGGAAGCTTCATCCGCAGGTGGCGCTGCGTCCCGAACCTTTCGGGGCGCTGCTCTACCACTTCGGGACGCGCAAGCTGTCGTTCCTGAAGAACCGCACGATCGTCGCGGTGGTCGAAGCCCTTCCCTCACACGCCGACGCCCGGTCCGCACTGCGGGCGCAGGGTATCGGGGACGACACTGCCGCGCAGTATGCGCGAGCGCTCGGCACGTTGGCCGAGTCGCACATGATCGTCCCCGCCTGACCAGCTCTCTCCACCCGTACCAGAGGACACAGCCCATGACCTCCATGCTCGAAAGGCCTTCCGCTCCGGTCGGCCGCCTCGTCGACCAGTTCGAACTCGGTCTCGACGCCCCGATCTGCCTCACCTGGGAGTTGACCTACGCGTGCAACCTGTCGTGTGTGCACTGTCTGTCCTCCTCCGGCCGGCGTGACCCGCGGGAGTTGAGCACCGAGCAGTGCAAGTCGATCATCGACGAACTGCAGCGTATGCAGGTCTTCTACGTGAACATCGGCGGCGGTGAGCCGACGGTTCGCTCGGACTTCTGGGAGCTGGTCGACTACGCGACCGCTCACCAGGTGGGGGTGAAGTTCTCCACGAACGGGGTGAAGATCGACAAGAAGGTCGCCGCCCGGCTCGCGGCCAGCGACTACGTCGACGTGCAGATCTCCCTCGACGGTGCGACGGCCGAGGTCAACGACGCCGTCCGCGGTCCGGGTTCGTTCGCGATGGCGGTGCGGGCACTCGAGAATCTGTCCGAGGCTGGTTTCAAGGACACGAAGATCTCCGTGGTGGTCACCCGGCACAACGTGTCCCAGCTCGACGATTTCAAAGCCCTGGCCGACAAGTACGGCGCCACCCTCCGCATCACCCGGCTGCGACCGTCGGGGCGCGGCGCGGACGTGTGGGACGAACTGCACCCCACGCAGGCGCAGCAGCGAGAGCTGTACAACTGGCTGGTCGCCAACGGCGAGGGCGTACTCACCGGCGACTCCTTCTTCCACCTATCCGCCTACGGCGATGCGTTGCCCGGCCTGAACCTGTGCGGCGCCGGACGGGTGGTGTGCCTGATCGACCCGATCGGCGACGTCTACGCCTGCCCGTTCGCGATCCACGAGCAGTTCCTCGCGGGAAACATCGTGGCGGACGGCGGTTTCCAGCAGGTGTGGCAGACGTCGGAGCTGTTCCAGGAGCTGCGGTCCCCGCAGACCGGCGGCGCGTGCAGCAAGTGCAACCACTACGACTCCTGCCGCGGCGGATGCATGGCCGCGAAGTTCTTCACCGGGCTGCCGATGGACGGCCCGGACCCCGAATGTGTGATCGGCAACGGCGAACTGGCGTTGGCCGCCGCGGGGGAGATCCCGAAATCCAGTGTCGACCACTCCCGCACCGGCCAGCGCCGGACTCCGCGGGCGCCGGTTCCGTTGACGCTGATGGTGCGTCCGCCGGCCAAGATTTGTGACGAGAACCCGCTTGCGGGCATGGACCAGACGTAAGTCGTCTGCCAGGTACGAGAGGTATTGCCATGGGTAAGAATCCGTTCTTCGAGACGGTGGCGGAGGCTCAGCGTCGCGCGAAGAAGCGCCTGCCGAAGTCGGTGTACGCGGCGCTGATCGCCGGTTCCGAGCGGGGCGTGACTGTCGACGACAACATCGCGGCGTTCGCCGAGCTGGGGTTCGCCCCCCACGTCGTCGGTCTGTCCGACAAGCGTGAGCTGTCCACGACCGTGATGGGACAGCCGATTTCGCTGCCCGTCGTGATCTCCCCGACCGGTGTGCAGGCGGTGCATCCCGACGGTGAGGTCGCGGTCGCCCGTGCGGCGGCGGCACGCGGAACGGCGATCGGTCTGAGCTCGTTCGCGAGCAAGTCGATCGAGGAGGTCACGGCGGCCAATCCTCAGACGTTCTTCCAGATGTACTGGGTCGGTACCCGGGACGTGTTGATCCAGCGGATGGAACGCGCCCGTGCCGCCGGGGCGACCGGACTGATCATCACCACCGACTGGTCGTTCTCGTACGGACGCGACTGGGGCAGCCCGGCCATCCCCGAGAAGATGGACCTCAAGGCGATGCTCCAGTTCGCCCCCGAGGGCATCAGCCGTCCGAAGTGGTTGTACGAGTTCGCGAAGACCCGCAAGATCCCGGATCTGACCACCCCGAACCTGGCGCAGCCCGGTCAGGAACCGCCCACGTTCTTCGGTGCCTACGGCGAGTGGATGCAGACGCCGTTGCCGACGTGGGACGACATCGCGTGGCTGCGCGAGCAGTGGGGCGGACCGTTCATGCTCAAAGGTGTCATGCGTGTCGACGACGCGAAGCGCGCCGTCGACGCCGGGGTCACCGCGATCTCCGTGTCGAATCACGGCGGCAACAACCTCGACGGCACCCCGGCGCCGATTCGGGCGCTGCCCGCCATCGCGGAGGCCGTCGGCGACCAGGTCGAGGTGCTTCTCGACGGCGGTATCCGCCGTGGCAGCGACGTCGTGAAGGCCGTCGCGCTCGGCGCGAAGGCGGTCATGATCGGCCGCGCGTACCTGTGGGGCCTCTCGGCGAACGGTCAGGCCGGCGTCGAGAACGTCCTCGACGTCCTCCGCGGCGGTATCGACTCGGCGCTGCTCGGGCTGGGTCATTCGTCCATCCACGACCTCACGCCGTCCGACGTCGTGATCCCGCCCGGATTCGCCCGTGTGCTCGGCGCCGAATCCTGACCGACGAACGGCGTAGATGTCTGCGCGACTGACAGACCCGATCACCCTGGCCGGACGCCACGCCCGGTCCAGGGTGCTTCTGGGTCCGCACCCCACCAATCTCGGTGTGGGAAGAACGCTTTCACCGCGGCACGTCGCGTACTACGAACGTCGGGCGCGTGGTGGCGCGGGGATCGTCGTCACCGAGGTTGCGTCGGTCCATGCCTCCGACTGGCCGTACGAGCGGGCGCCGCTGGTGTCCGACTGCGTCGGCGGCTGGCGGGACGTCGTCGCGGCGTGCCGTCCGCACGGCACGCTGGTGCTGGCCGGGCTGGGGCATACCGGACTGCAGGGGTCGAGTGCGTATTCGCAGGCGGTGCTGTGGGGACCGTCGGGAATTGCCGACGTGATCTCCCGTGAGATGCCGATGCAGATGGAGCAGGCGGAGATCGACGTTCTCGTCGAGGGCTTCCGTGCGGCGGCGGCCGCGGCCGTGTCCGCGGACGTGGACGGTGTCGAGCTCGACGCCGGACCGAGAGGGCTGCTGCGACAGTTCCATTCGAACCTCACCAACATGCGCGAAGACGGGTACGGCGCCGACCCGCTGCGCCTCACCCGCGAGGTCCTCGCCGCCGTCCGCGACGAGTTGGGCCCCGGCCGGGTCCTGTCCCTGCGCCTGAGCTGCGACGAGGCGACGTCCTGGGCGGGGATCACGCCGTCGATCGCCGCGGGACACGCACGGGAACTTGCCGAGGCACTCGACCTGCTCGTGGTGGTCCGGGGCGGGCCGATGACGCCGAACGCGTACCGCCCCGACTTCCACCGGCCACCCGCGTTCAACACCGAACTCTGCCGGGACATCCGGGCCGCCGTCGCGGGCGTGGTCCCGGTCGTTCTTCAGGGCAGCGTCGTCGATCCTGCCGATGCCCGGCGGGCGCTCGACGAGGGTGTCGCCGACGTCGTCGAGATGACGCGTGCCCAGATCGCCGACCCCGACCTCGTCGTCAAGATCCGGCGCGGTGCGGTGCCGCGGCCGTGCGTTCTGTGCAATCAGACGTGCCAGGTGCTCGACCCCCGCAATCCGGTCGTCACCTGCGTCGGTAATCCGACGGCCGGATACGAGACGGTCGATGCCGCCGAGGACACCGCTGATGTGGCCACCGGCGCGGTGCTCGTGGTCGGCGGCGGTCCGGCAGGTCTCGAGGCGGCGCGAGTGCTTGCCCTGCGCGGTCACCGGGTCACGCTGGCGGACGCGTCGGCTCGGTTCGGCGGGATGGTGCGGGCCGCCCCGGGTGCGCCGCACCTCACGGCGCTGGCCGACTGGCTCGAGGACGAATGCCGGAGGCTCGGAGTCGAATTCCGTCTCGGTACCGCTGTCTCGGACGCCGAACTCGACGCCGCGGAACGCGAGGGCGCGAGGGTGATCCTCGCGACCGGCAGCAGGCCGCGCCCGTTGCCGTTCCCGGTCGAGGGGAGCGTCCGGTGTGTCGGCGCCGCGGACCTGCTGGACGGCGGCGCGCCGGCGGAAGGGCCCCACGTCGTCTTCGACCCGGTCGGCGGACCGGTCGGCGTGGCAATCGCCGAATGGCTCGCGGCGCGGGGGCGGGCCGTGAGCATCGTGACCCAGGATTCCGTGGCCGGCTCGCGACTCGGCATGACCGGGGATCTCGCCGACGCCAACACCCGTCTGCAACGAGCCGGGGTGACGCGCCACCTCGACAGCCGCATCGTGTCGATCGGCGACGAAGGTGTGCGCTTACGCAACCGGTACACCGCCGAAGAGTCGGTGGTGCCGTGCGCCCTGCTGATCGACTGCTCGCATCGCCTCCCCGAGGACACCCTCGGCTCGTCGCACACGGATGCGGTGCGGGTCGGCGACTGCGTGGCTCCCCGCACACTGCTCGAGGCTGTCCGTGAGGGTCGCGCCGAGGCGCTGACCTGGACCGCACACGGACAGAACGAGTTCGACCACCATCCGTTCACCCTCGTCAACGAGAGATAGGACATTTCATGGGACAGTTCGACGACAAGGTCGCGTTCATCACCGGGGCTGCCCGTGGGCAGGGGCGGACGCACGCGGTGCGGCTGGCGCGGGAAGGTGCGGCGATCATCGCCGTGGACATCTGCGGGCCGGTGTCGGAGTACAACAGTTACGAGCCGGCGACGCCGGACGACCTGGCCGAGACGGTGCGGCTCGTGGAATCCGAGGGCGGCAAGATCCTCGCCGAGCAGGCGGACGTGCGGGACAGTGCGCAACTGAAGGCTGTCGTCGACCGGGGAGTCGAACAGTTCGGCCGACTCGACATCGTGATCGCAAACGCCGGGATCTGCAATTGGAACCGCTTCTGGGAGATGCCCGACGAGCAGTGGGAGACGCTGATCGACGTGAACCTCACCGGCGCGTGGAAGACGCTGAAGGCTGCGGTCCCGGCGCTGATCGAGGGAGGTCGCGGGGGTTCGATCATCGTGATCAGCTCGGTTGCGGGTATCAAGCCGCTTCCCGGGCAGGCGAATTACGCCGCCTCCAAGTTCGGGCTCGTCGGACTCACCCAGACCGCGGCGAAGGAACTGGGCGAATACGACATCCGAGTCAACTCCGTTCATCCGTACGGGGTGAAGACTCCGATGGGCACCGATCCGGGCAGCCTCGTGATACTCGAGAAGCACCCGCACTATCTGTCGAGCTTCGGCACCATCCTCACCGACCACCCGCTGGCCGACACCGACGACATCACCGACGCGGTGCTGTGGCTGGCCGGTGACGGTTCGCGGAGGGTCACGGGCAGTCAGGTCGCCGTCGACATGGGCAACACCAAGGTGTGAGCACCTCCGCGTACCGCCACCTGTTCACCCGATTGCGCCTGGGGCCGCTGACCCTGCGCAATCGGGTGGTCTTCTCCGCGCACCTGACGGGGTACGCCGTCGACGGCCTGCCCACCGCGCAGCACGCCGCCTACTATGCGGCGCGCGCGAAGGGCGGTGCGGGCCTGATCATCTCCGAGGAGCACGCCACCCATCCGGGGGACTGGCCGTACGAGAAGGTGATCGCCGGCTACCGGCCGGAGGTCGTCCCGGGGTACCGGCGGATCACCGACGCGGTGCACGAGCACGGTGTCCCGATCCTGGCTCAGGTCAACCACAACGGCGGCCAGGGATCGAGCATGTACTCGCGGCGGCCGCTGTGGGCGCCGAGCGCTGTCCCCGATTCACTGTTCCGTGAAGTTCCCAAGGCGGTCGATCAGCGGGAGATCCGGACCCTCGTCGACGGGTACGCGCGCGTGGCCGAGCACTGTGTCCGAGGCGGATTCGACGGGATCGAACTGCAGTGCTCCCACTCGTCGCTGGTGCGCAGTTTCCTCGCCCCCGCCACGAACCAGCGCACGGACCGTTATGGAGGGTCGCTGGAGAACCGTGCCCGGTTCCTCCTCGAGGTCGTCGAGGCAGTGCGTGCCGCGATCGGTCCGGACCGCGCACTCGGGGTGAGGCTCGCGGGGGAGGATCTGTTCGACGGTGGAGTCCGCCTCGACGAGGCGGTGGAGGTGGCCGCTCTGATGGAGGCGGACGGCCGGGTCGACTACATCAACACGTCCATCGGGATGGCCACCGAGACGCTCCATATGATCGAGGCGTCCATGGCCGTCCCTCGCGGGTATGCGTTGTTCGTCCCGAACGCCATCCGGCAACGGGTCGGTCTTCCCGTGGTCGGTGTCGGTCGATTCTCGGATCCGCACCAGGCCGACCAGGCTCTGCACGAGGGGCACTGCGACCTGATCGGGATAGTGCGCGGCCAGATCGCGGACCCGGACTTTGCGGCGAAGGCCCTGGCCGGCGAAGAGGGAAACCTCCGAACGTGCCTGGCGTGCAATCAGGAATGCATCGGACGCATGGGGCTGGGCCGGTGGCTCGGGTGCGTCGTCAACCCGCGCGCGGGCAGGGAAGCGGTCCCGCTGCCCGAACCGACCGTTCGCGGCAGGCGGGTCTTCGTGGTCGGCGGGGGACCGGCCGGGTTGAAGGCCGCGGCGACCGCGGCGCAGCGTGGTCACGACGTCACGCTGTTCGAACGCGCGACTGTTCTCGGCGGCCAGGTCCGGACGGCCGCCGCCGTCCCGGGTCGCCGCGAGTTCCTCGAGCTCGTCGTCGATCTGGAATCGGAATGCGTTCGGCGCGGTGTGGACGTGCGGACCGGCACCGACGCGACCGCTGAGACGGTGGTGCAGGGACGACCCGACGTGGTGGTGCTCGCGACCGGGGCACGTCCGCGACGTCCGCGTTGGGCGGGTGCGTCGGGCCGGGTGGTGGACGTGCGGGACGTGCTGGAAGGTCGCGCGCGTCCGTCCGGGACGGTGCTGGTGGTCGACGAACTGGGATTCCATCAGGGCACGTCCGTCGCCGAGTTCGTCGCCGACGCCGGGTGTGCCGTCACGATCTGCACACCGGGGATGATCGTCGGCCAGGACCTGGGCATCACGCTGGACCTCGAGGGATGGAACCGGCGGGCGCACGGCAAGGGCATCACGCAGGTGACGGATGTGGTGCCGACCGGGTGCGACGTCGTCGACGGCGGGCGGCTCGCGGTCACGCTCCTGCACCACCCGACGGGTGAGCCGCGGCAGCTCACCGTCGACTGGGTGGTGTCCTCGGCGCATCAGCGGCCGGAGGACGGTCTCTGGAAAGAGCTGGCCGACAGCGGTATCGAGGTCCATCGCATCGGCGATTCCCTGGCTCCGCGCCGCGCGCATTCCGCCGTCATCGAGGGGGAGCGGGTGGCGCTCGCGCTGTAGTGCGAGCAGCAGCCGGTTCCGCGTCGCCTAGCATCGGAGGATGCCCCATTCCGGACACCTCGACGACGCGGTGTGGCCCGAACTCGTGTCCCGTGTGTCGACGGTCGTCGTCCCGGTCGGCTCCCTCGAGCAGCACGGTCCGCATCTGCCGCTCGACACCGACACCGCCATCGCCGATGCCGTGTCCCGCGCGCTGCCGCACGTACTGGTGGCACCCCCGATCGCCTACGGCGCCAGCGGCGAGCACGAGGGGTTTCCCGGGACCGTCTCGCTCGGCGCGGAGGCGCTCGAGACCGTCCTGGTCGAGTACGGCAGGTCCGCGTGCCGGTGGGCCGACCGCGTGCTGTTCGTCAACGGACACGGTGGAAACGGGCCCGCGCTCGTCAAGGCTGTCGCCTTGCTACGGTACGAGGCTCGCGATGTGGCCTGGGTGCCGTGTGCAGTACCCGGGGCGGACGCTCATGCCGGGCGTACGGAAACGTCCTTGTTGCTACACCTTTCACCCGGTCGGGTGAGGTTGTCTAGGGCTGAAGCCGGTAATACGGAACCTGTTGCGAGGTTGATGCCAAGACTGCGCGAAGGCGGTATGGTCGCCGTGTCGGCCAACGGCGTGCTCGGTGACCCGACGGGCGCTACGGCCGCGGAGGGGGCGCAGATCTTCGGCGTACTCGTCCAAACAGTCACCAAGGCACTGGCCCGGTGGGAACCGGGCCCCGATGGAAGGCTCCGGTGGGAACCGGGCGCCGATGGGAGGCTCCGATGACCCGCACGGGCGTCCTCGAGTTGCCGAGGGCGGATTTCCGGCATGCCGACGCGACTAATTTCCGGCATGCCCTGCCAGCGCTCTCCGATCCGCATACGATCGACTGATGCGCCAAGCTCGACTTCCCGATGGATTCGGGATCCGAATCGACCCCAAGGTACGCGCATATTCCGGAGGTCGAGTGCTCATCGGCGGTTCGCCGACTCGGATGCTGAAGCTGGCGCCCACCGCGGCGGCCATGATCGGAGACGGCTACCTCGAGGTCGTCGATCCGCAGTCCGCGGTCGTCGCACGCCGCCTCCTCGATTCGGGGGTCGCCAACCCGCGCCCCATGAGTACTCCGTCCCCCCGGGATGTCACCGTTGTCATTCCGGTGAAGAACAACGCGTCCGGGCTGCATCGGGTGCTGGCCTCGCTCCGCGGACTCGAGGTGGTCATCGTCGACGACGGCTCCGACGTGCCGATCGTCGCCCCCGTGCTGCAGAACGGGTGCGGTGGCCGCGTCACCGTCCTGCGCCACGAGACGGCCAAGGGGCCTGCCGCGGCGCGGAACACCGGTCTGCGTTACGCCGCAACTCCGTTCGTGGCGTTCCTCGACTCCGATGTCCTGCCGCGCACCGGCTGGATCGAGGTCATGCTCGGCCACTTCAGCGATCCCGCCGTCGCACTCGTCGCCCCGAGGATCGTGGCGCTCGAACCCGAGGCGAGCACACTCGCGCGGTACGAGCACGCCCGCTCCTCCCTCGACCTCGGACGCAAGGAGTCCGCGGTCCAGTCCGGCGGCCCGGTGTCGTACGTCCCGAGCGCTGCGATGATCGCCCGTCGCGAGGTGCTCGACGAGTTCGGCGGCTTCGACGAGTCAATGCACGTGGCGGAGGACGTCGACCTGTGCTGGCGACTCCAGGAGTCGGGCTGGCGACTACGGTACGAGCCGGTGGCCCACGTCGCGCACGATCACCGTGTGACGTTCGGAAAGTGGTTCGACCGCAAGCTGTTCTACGGCACCGGTGCGGCGCCGCTGGCGGCGAGGCATTCGGGCATGGTTCCACCGCTGTCGATGTCGCCGTGGACGTTCTTCGCGTGCCTCGCCGCCGCCACCTGCACCCGGCTGGGCCTGCTCGGCGCCGTCGCCACACTCGCGATGATGTTGCTGCGCCTGCGCCGAATGTTCACCGGCCTCGACCAGCCGACCCGCATCGCCGCGATACTCGCGGCCCAGGGCTTCGCCGGCGGTGCCTGGCAGTTGGCGTCCGCGATGTGTCGCCACTACTGGCCGATCACACTGCTGGCGGTGCTGCTCTCGAAACGGATTCGCCGCATCGCGCTCGCGATCGCCGTCGCCGAGGGCGTCGCCGACTGGGTGACCCACCGGGAGCCCGGAGGGCTGGGACCCGTGCGGCACACGGTGTTCAAGCGGATCGACGACGTCGCGTACGGCGCCGGGCTCTGGAAGGGCGCGATCACCGCCCGCGACCTCGACGCATTGAAGCCCCGGTTGAAGTCGTAGTGGCCGATCCGATTCGCGCCGCCGACGTCGTGGTCGTGGGTGGCGGTTCGAGCGGATGTGTGGTGGCCGCTCGGCTCAGCGAGAATCCCGGACGATCGGTTCTCCTCCTCGAGTCCGGACCCGGTTACCGGTCGGTGTCCGACTGTCCCGTGCTCGACTACCGGACGCTGCCGGTCGGTCCGGGCAGCGCGTTCGCCGAGACGTACGGCGTGGAGTTGGCGCCGAGCGTTCCCTCGGCCATGGTGCGCGGGCACGTCCTCGGCGGTTCGGGCGCCGTCAACGGCGCCTACTTCGTCCGTGGGACGGAAGCGGATTTCCGGCACTGGCCCGCGTCGTGGTCGTACGAGAACGTGCTGCCGGCCTTCCGGGCACTCGAGCGTGACGCCGACTTCGACGACTCCCGGCACGGCACGACCGGGCTGATGCCCGTTCGCAGGCAGCCCGCGGAACGGCTGAGCGAGATCAGCGCGGCATTCCGCGCCGCGGCGCTCGGCGCAGGACATCCCGAGGAACCGGACAAGAACGGCGCAGGCGTCGGCGGGATCGGTCCGGTGCCCCTGAATGTCGACGGCGGCCGCCGAGTCAGCACGGCAGTGGCGTACCTGCTGCCGGCGTGGGAACGGCCCAATCTGACGGTCGAAGCGAATTCCGACGTCGTCCGAATCCTGTTCTCCGGTAACGAGACCGTCGGGGTGGAGGTGGAGTCGGACGGCGTGCGGCACACGGTCCGCACCGGCCGGGTCGTGCTGGCGGCAGGTCCCGTCGAAACCCCGGTGCTGCTGATGCTTTCGGGAATAGGACCGGCAGAACACCTGACGAACAACGACATTCCCGTCGTACTCGACGCGCCCGGTGTCGGTAGCGATTTCAGTGATCACCCCGAAGTGGCTCTGCCGTACCGTATCCGGGACACGCTCCGCCGCAGTGACACGAGTCCGGTGGTCGAAACGGTGCTGAATGTCGGCGACCTCGAGATGCGTCCGTACACGGCGCCGTTCGACGTGCTCGTCCCCGGATCCGGGCAGCCCGACCCGGTCCTCGGGATCGGGCTCATGGTGACGGACAGCCGGGGCGACATCCGGCTCACGTCGCGGCACCGCCGGGACCGTCCCCGAATCGAATACCGCTACGCGCAATCGGCCGCCGACCGCCGGGCGCTGCGCGAGGGGCAGGCCATCGGACTGGAACTGCTCCGTTCGCCGGAGCTCGGTCCGCTGGTCGTGCCGCTGTCCGAGGAGGTGTCCGATCGCGCGGTGCTCGCGCATCTGGGGACGTCGCTGCACCTGTGCGGCAGTTGCCGGATGGGCGGACGCGACGACGAGGGGGCGGTGGTGGACGAGTGGTGCAACGTCCGCGGAATGGAAGGGCTGACCATCGCCGACACCTCGGTGTTCCCGGTGGTCCCGAGCCGTGGGCCGCACGCCACGGCGGTGATGGTCGCCGAGCGCGTCAGTACCTTCCTGGGGGAGTGACCGAGGGGGCGACACGGGCCCGTGTGATGCGGGTTACAGTAGGCAGAGACGCCGTGGAGGAGTTCGATGCAAAGTCAACCGCCCACAGGGGGCAATCCGTGGGTCGCCGTGCGCCCGGGAGACGACGTCGCGATGCTGGCACGCAGGGTGTCGTCGGCGCATCAGTTGTTCGTCGAGCGTCACGCACCCTCCGGTCGTGCCCCGGACGGTGAGGGAAATTCCGTCCGTTCCGTCATCCTCGACTCGTGGATGCGCAGCACCAGCAAGGGAGTGAACCCGGACGGGTCGGCCCGCGCGGTCGATCTGGCGGCCGCGGATCTCGCCACGTACCGGGCGTCGCACCCGATGTCGATCATCCGCCCGGTGGTCCGCAAGCTTCTCGTCGAGGACGCCGCCGACACCGGACTGCTCGTGGCCATCACGGACGAGAAGGGTCAGCTGCTGTGGGTCGAGGGCGATTCGTCCGCCAAGGACCGCGCACTGGAGATGAACTTCGTCGAGGGTGCCGACTGGAGTGAGGACACCGTCGGCACCAACGCCCCGGGTACCGCGCTGGCGCTCGACCATTGCGTGCAGATCTTCGGTGCCGAGCATTTCAGCCGCTCGGTGCACGACTGGAGTTGTTCGGCGGCGCCCGTCCACGACCCCGCGACCGGGCTGATCGTCGGGGCGATCGACATCACCGGTGGTCCGCGGGTGGCGGTGCCCGAGGTGCTCTCGCTGATCAGGGCGACCGTCGCGGCCGCCGAGGCGGAGTTGCGACTGCACCAGCTGCGTTCACCGCACCCGCTCGTCGAGACGGTACTGCGGTTGGAGGTCCTGGGATCGGGACGGCCGACTCTGGTTCGTGGGCCCGAACGCATCCCGCTGTCGCAGCGGCACGCGGAGATTCTCCTGCTCCTGGCGGAGCACCCCGAAGGCCTGAGTTCCGACCGCCTCGCGGTGCTGCTCGACGAGAACGAACTCGACGCCGTCACGATTCGTGCCGAGATGTCGCGCTTGCGTAAGGTTTTCGGTCCCGCAAACCTCGGTTCACGGCCCTATCGGCTGCTCGCCGAATTGACGTCGGACGTCCGGCAGGTCCGCGGAGCCCTGGATCGCGGCGAGCTCGCCGCCGCCCTCGACGTCTACTCGGGCCCGGTCCTTCCCGGGTCTGAGGCGCCCGGGGTCGAGGATCTTCGCGACGAGTTGCGGGCACGCGTCCAGGCGGCGCTGCTGCGCGAGGGTGATCAACGGTTGCTCGCCAAATGGACCACGTCCGTCCACGGCCGCGAGGACGTCGCCGCATGGGAGGCGTATCTGGCAGGTCTCGACCCGCGTTCGCCCCTGTATTCCCAGGTCAAGTCCAGGATCGATCTGTTCGATCAGCAGTACGCAACGTAGTTGCAACGGTACGGTCCCTAGTGTTGTGAGTCACACCCAGTTCCACCCGAGTTTCACGACACCAGGGAGTTATCGATGACCGTGTATGCCCGCCCGGGTTCGCCGGACGCCGTCATGTCCTTCCAATCGCGTTACGACAACTGGATCGGCGGCCAGTGGGTTGCGCCCGTCAAGGGCCAGTACTTCGAGAATCCGACACCCGTCACCGGGCAGCCGTTCTGTGAGGTCGCGCGTTCGACGTCGGAGGACATCGAACTTGCGCTCGACGCCGCACACGCTGCGGCTCCGGCCTGGGGTAAGACGTCGGTGGCCGAGCGCGCCATCATCCTGAACAAGATCGCGGACCGCATCGAGGAGAACCTCGAGTCCATCGCGCTCGCCGAGTCCTGGGACAACGGCAAGCCGATCCGCGAGACCCTGAACGCCGACATTCCGTTGGCCATCGACCACTTCCGCTACTTCGCCGGCGCGATCCGGGCGCAGGAAGGTGCACTGTCGGAGATCGACTCCGACACCGTCGCCTACCACTTCCACGAGCCGCTCGGCGTCGTCGGCCAGATCATCCCCTGGAACTTCCCGATCCTCATGGCCGTGTGGAAGCTCGCTCCCGCACTCGCCGCGGGCAACGCGGTCGTTCTCAAGCCGGCCGAGCAGACCCCGGCGTCGATCCTGCATCTGATCTCCGTCATCGGCGACCTGCTGCCCGCCGGTGTGGTGAACATCGTCAACGGCTTCGGTGTGGAGGCGGGCAAGCCGCTCGCCTCGAGCCCGCGGATCCGGAAGATCGCGTTCACCGGTGAGACCACCACGGGTCGGCTCATCATGCAGTACGCGTCGCAGAACCTGATCCCGGTCACCCTCGAACTCGGTGGCAAGAGCCCCAACATCTTCTTCTCCGACGTTCTGTCCTCCAATGACGACTACCAGGACAAGGCGCTCGAGGGCTTCACGATGTTCGCCCTCAACCAGGGCGAGGTGTGCACCTGCCCCTCGCGTTCGCTGATCCAGGAGGACATCTTCGACGAGTTCCTCGCGATGGCGGCCATCCGCACCAAGGCCGTCCGCCAGGGCGACCCGCTCGACACCGACACGATGATCGGCGCGCAGGCCTCGAACGATCAGCTCGAAAAGATCCTGTCGTACATCGAGATCGGCAAGGGCGAAGGCGCCAAGGTCGTCACCGGCGGTGAGCGCGCCGAACTCGGCGGCGATCTGTCCGGCGGCTACTACGTGCAGCCGACGATCTTCACCGGTCAGAACAAGATGCGGATCTTCCAGGAGGAGATCTTCGGTCCGGTCGTCTCCGTCACGTCGTTCAAGGACTACGACCAGGCCATCGAGATCGCCAACGACACGCTGTACGGCCTCGGCGCCGGCGTGTGGTCGCGGGACGGTGGCGTCGCCTACCGGGCCGGACGTGACATCCAGGCCGGCCGCGTGTGGACCAACACGTACCACCAGTACCCCGCGCACGCCGCGTTCGGTGGCTACAAGCAGTCCGGTATCGGCCGCGAGAACCACCTGATGATGCTCGAGCACTACCAGCAGACGAAGAACCTGCTGGTCAGCTACGCCCAGAAGGCTCAGGGCTTCTTCTGATGGACGCAGCCCGGGCGCCTCAGCGCCTGAAGGCAACCGTCGGGGCGGTGGAGCTTCTCCGCCGCCTCGGCGGTACCCACGGGGCGCTGATGATGCATCAGTCCGGCGGGTGCTGCGACGGCTCCGCGCCGATGTGTTACCCCGACGGTGAATTCATCGTCGGCGACCGCGACGTGCTGCTCGGCGTCCTCGACCTGCGTCTCGGTGTCGGGGAGACTCCGTCCACCCGGGCCGAGGGTGCCGATGCCGTGCCCGTGTGGATCTCCGGTTCGCAGTTCGAAGCGTGGAAGCACACTCAGCTGGTGCTCGACGTGGTGCCCGGTCGCGGATCGGGATTCAGCCTGGAAAGTCCCGAAGGCATGCGCTTTCTCAGTCGTGCACGTGCCTTCACCCCGGAGGAGAACGCCAGCCTCGCCGCGGAGGAGGTCATCGTGGGCCAGCAGTGGGAGCAGGGCTGGAGGCCCGCGCCGTCCCTCGAACCGCAGGTGGTCGCCGAAGCCGTCGACGCATGTCCCGTGCCCGCCCGCCGCCCGGTCCCATAGCACCCGAAGCGCCTACGACCCAGGTTTTTACGTCGCGGTCACGTTCTGCTGACACGACGTGTACACAACTCGTTCACCATTGGCCTCGGCCGTTCGATTCCGCTCCCCGAGCGGTGCGGGCGAGGCACCATTCGGATCGACGTAGGGGACGGAATGTCACTCGTAGAACCATCCAAGAATTCCGGAACCGGTCAACATCACGATGCTGCCGATTTCCACTCGGAAGACAGCAGCTATCTGGAAAAACGCACGCTCCGTAAGGGTTCGGCGGGCTGGGTGCTGCTCGCCGGCCTCGGTGTCAGCTACGTGATCTCCGGCGACTACGCCGGATGGAACAACGGACTGGCCGAGGGCGGATTCGGCGGCCTGCTGATCGCCGGTGTCGTCATCGCCGGCATGTACCTGGCCATGGTGCTGGGCATGGCCGAGATGTCGTCCGCCCTGCCCGCCGCCGGCGGCGGTTACACGTTCGCGCGGCGCGCACTCGGGCCGTGGGGCGGATTCGCCACCGGCACGGCCATTCTCATCGAATACGCGATCGCGCCCGCCGCCATCGCGACCTTCATCGGCAGCTACGTCGAGTCACTGAACCTGTTCGGTATCACCGACGGGTGGTGGGTGTACCTGGCGGTCTACGCCATCTTCATCGGAATCCATCTGACCGGCGCCGGCGAGGCACTCAAGGCCATGTTCGTCATCACGGCGATCGCACTGGTCGGTCTCGTGATCTTCGCGGTATCCGCGATCGGTCTGTTCGACGCGGGCAACCTCACCGACATCACCGCGACCGATGCGGTGGGCGCGTCGAGTTTCCTGCCCTTCGGCGCATTCGGAATCTGGGCGGCCGTCCCGTTCGCCATCTGGTTCTTCCTCGCCGTCGAAGGCGTGCCGCTGGCCGCGGAGGAAGCCCGCGAGCCGGAGAAGAACGTGCCGCGCGGAATCATCATCAGCATGCTCATCCTCATCGTCACGGGGGCAACTGTCCTGTTCCTCGCCACCGGAGCGCTGGGTGCCGAGGCCCTGTCCACGTCCGGCAATCCGCTGGTCGAGGCGCTCGGTGACGGAACCGCGGCGAAGGTCGTCAACTACATCGGACTGGCCGGCCTCGTCGCCAGCTTCTTCTCGATCATGTACGCCTACTCGCGGCAGACGTTCGCGCTGTCCCGCGCCGGCTACCTCCCGACGAGTCTGTCGATCACCAATTCGCGGAAGGCGCCCACGCTCGCCCTCATCGTGCCGGGTGTCATCGGGTTCGTGCTGTCGCTCACCGGTGAAGGCGCGATGCTGCTGAACATGGCGGTGTTCGGCGCGGCCGTCAGCTACGTGCTGATGATGGTCAGCCACATCGTCCTCCGCAGGCGTGAGCCGGAGATGAAGCGCCCATACCGCACCCCGGGCGGCATCGTCACCACGTCGTTCGCACTCGTCATCGCGGCCGCCGCCGTGATCGCCACCTTCCTCGTCGATCCGGTCGCCGCGCTGTGGACCCTCATCGCGTTCGCGGCCTTCATGGCGTACTTCGGCCTGTACAGCCGCCACCATCTCGTTGCCAATTCCCCCGACGAGGAGTTTGCTGTTCTTGCACAGGCGGAAGAAGAACTCGAATGACCACCTACAGTCACGGAGTCGCGGGAACCGGGTACACGTTCGACGGTCTCGTCGACCTCATGGCCAAGGCGACACCGCTCCGCAGCGGCGACGAACTGGCCGGGTGCGCGGCGTCCTCCGACGCCGAACGCGCCGCCGCGCAGTGGGCGCTGGCCGACGTCCCGCTCGGCACGTTTCTGAACGAACTCGTCGTTCCCTACGAGGACGACGAGGTCACGAGGCTCATCATCGACTCGCACGACCGGGTCGCGTTCGGCGAGGTCTCTCATCTCACCGTCGGCGGCCTGCGCGACTGGCTGCTGGACGTCGCGGCGCGGGACGGTGCGGCCGAGACGTTCCGCCGCGTCGCCCCGGGGCTCACCCCGGAGATGGTCGCGGCGGTCAGCAAGATCATGCGCAACCAGGACCTCATCGCGGTCGCGCGGGCCGTCACCGTCACCGCGGGGTTCCGGACGACGCTCGGCGTACCGGGACACCTGGGAACTCGGCTGCAGCCGAACCATCCCACCGACGACCCGCGCGGAATCGCGGCCGCCACGCTCGACGGACTGCTGCTCGGCTGCGGTGACGCCGTCATCGGAATCAACCCGGCCACCGATTCGCCGCACGCCACGGCGGAACTGCTCCACCTGCTCGACGACATCCGTCAGCGCTTCGACATTCCGGCGCAGTCGTGCGTGCTGTCGCACGTGACCACCACGATGGGCCTGATCGAGGAAGGCGTCCCCGTCGACCTCGTGTTCCAGTCCATCGCCGGAACTCAGGGGGCCAATTCCAGTTTCGGCGTGAACATCTCGCTGCTCCGTGAGGCCAACGCGGCCGGCCGTTCCCTGAAACGCGGCACCGTCGGCGACAACGTCATGTATCTCGAAACGGGTCAGGGTTCGGCGCTCAGTGCGGGCGCCCACCTCGGCACGGGTGGCAGGCCTGTCGACCAGCAGACCCTCGAGACCAGGGCGTACGCGGTGGCCCGTGATCTCGAACCACTGCTGATCAACACGGTGGTCGGTTTCATCGGTCCGGAGTACCTGTACGACGGCAAGCAGATCATCAGGGCCGGGCTCGAGGATCACTTCTGCGGAAAGCTCCTGGGCCTGCCGATGGGTGTCGACGTCTGCTACACCAATCACGCCGAAGCCGACCAGGACGACATGGACACGCTGCTCACCCTGCTCGGTGTCGCAGGCGCGGCCTTCGTCATCGCGGTACCCGGCGCGGACGACGTCATGCTCGGGTACCAGAGTCTGTCGTTCCACGACGCGTTGTACGTACGTCAGGTGCTCGGACTCAGACCGGCACCGGAATTCGAGGACTGGATGCGCCGTCTCGGCATGGTCGACGACGCGGGACGGGTCCTGCCGGTCGACGCCGCGGCGTCGCCGCTGCGGGCGCTGACGGTGGCACGATGAGCGATCCTGTGGTGCACGACTTCTGGGCGGAACTGCGGGCCACGACGCAGGCGCGTATCGGACTCGGCCGCACAGGTGACGCCCTGCCCACGCAGCGCGTCCTCGAGTTCCGGTCGGCGCACGCCGCCGCACGTGACGCCGTCCACCAGCCGCTCGACGCGGAGGCGCTGGCCGAGCAGGTCGAGGCCGTGGGCCTGGGCAGGCCGGTGGTCGTCACGAGTCAGGCGTCGGACCGCAGCGAATATCTGCGGCGGCCCGACCTGGGCCGCACGCCGGCCGACCTGTCCGCGGTTCCCGGGGGAACGGCCGAGGTGGGGTTCGTTCTCGCCGACGGGTTGTCGCCCCGGGCGCTCACCGATCACGGGGTGTCCCTGCTGTCCGCTCTGGTCGACGAGTTCGGCGGGACGTACTCGCTGGCGCCGCCGGTGATCGCGACCCAGGCCCGGGTGGCGCTCGGAGACCACATCGCGCAGGCACTGGGCGTGCAGACGCTGGTCCTGCTGATCGGGGAGCGGCCCGGACTGTCGGTGGCCGACAGTGTCGGCGTCTACCTCACGCACCTCCCGCGTCCCGGACGCACCGACGCGGACCGGAACTGCGTGTCCAACATCCACCCACCCGAGGGGCTCGGCTACGAACTCGCGGCCCGCGTCGTGGCGGGTCTCGTGTCCGGCGCCAGGAAACTGGGCCGGTCCGGGGTGGAGTTGAAGGACACGTCCCGCGCGGATGCGCTCGCCGCCCCCTCGGAGATCCTCGAACTGTAGTCGTGTTATCTAAAGGGCGGCAGGTCCGGCCGGACCTGCGGAGAACCGCCCTGGACGGGGTGTGACGAGGAGAGATCTATGGCCTTCGCTGGCAATGTGGACGAGTTGGCCCTGCTGCAGGCGGTCCGGTTGAAAGAGCAGGTCAGCGCGACTGTTCTGGCCGAGCATCTCGGTGTGAGCGCCGCGTCCGCGCAGGCCGCCTACGACGCGCTGCTGACCCAGGGCAAGGCGCAGGAAGTGTCGGACGGCCGGATCGGGCTCACCGAGGCCGGACGCTCGGAGCTAGAGGATCAGCTCGACGCCGAGCGGGTGTCCATCGACGAGGACTCCATCGCGGAGGTGTACGAGAGCTTCGTGCCGTTCCACGAGGAGTTCGTCGGACTGATCGATTCGGCCGACGCCGATCAGCTGGCCGACCTGGACCGCCGTGCGTCGGTCGTGTTCGACGACCTGTCGGCGTTCGTGCCCCGGTTGTCCCGCTACCAGGACCTGTTCGCCGACGCCCTCGCGAAAGTCGCTGCGGGGGAGACGAAGTGGATCTCGGAACCCGTGATCGACTCGTACGCCACCGTGTGGGCCGAACTCCGTAAGGAGCTGCTCGGCGCGTCCGGCACCGCCGAGTGACGTGACACGCGTCACCACCCCCCCATTCGGGGGTGGTGACGCAGTGAGCCGGATCACTACTTTTCCTCTCATCCGGGATACGCCCACCAGGGTGTTCCCCACGGACCACGGAGGAATCGAGTGACCACAGTCTCCAACTCGGGTGCGGGCGCCCCCCACGCCCCCACACCGGTGCGCCATAGCGGTACCAGCGTCCGCAAGGTGGCCATCGCCAGCGGCATCGGCACGACCATCGAGTTCTACGACTTCTTCATCTACGGCACCGCCGCAGCCCTGGTGTTCCCCACGGTGTTCTTTCCCGCCCTCGGCTCCACCGCCGGCACCGTCGCCTCCTTCGCGACCTTCGCCGTCGCGTTCGTCGCCAGGCCCGTGGGTGCCATGCTGTTCGGCCACTACGGTGACCGGATCGGACGTAAGAAGACGCTGATCTCCACGCTCATCCTGATGGGTGTCTCGACGTTCCTGATCGGCCTGCTGCCCGGCGCCGAGACGATCGGGGTCGCGGCCCCGATCCTGCTGGTGCTGCTGCGTTTCGGTCAGGGATTCGCGGTCGGCGGCGAGTGGGCGGGCGCCACGCTGCTGACGGCGGAATACGCACCCCCGGGCAAGCGCGGTCTGTACGCGATGTTCCCGCAGCTCGGCCCCGCGGTGGCCTTCATCCTCTCCAGTGCCACGTTCCTCGTCACCGGCACCCTGCTCGGCGACACCAACGAGGTCTTCCTCGAATACGGGTGGCGGATTCCCTTCCTGTTCAGTGCCGTCCTGGTCGGCATCGGCCTCTACATGCGACTGGCGATCGAGGAGACACCGGTGTTCCGTGCGGCCCAGCAGGCCGACCGTGCCGACGCGACCCCGCGGACCCTCCCGCTGATGGACGCCTGGCGGTACCAGACCAAGGAGATCCTCCTCTCGGCCGGCGCGCTCGCGACACTGTTCGCGTTCTTCTACATGGGCACAGCGTTTCTCACCAGCTACGGCACGAAGACTCTCGGGTTCAGCCGCCCGTTCGTGCTGACGGTCGGGATCGCCTCGGCCGTGGTCTTCGGATTCACGATCGTCGTCTCCGCTCTGTACTCGGACCGGATCGGGCGTCGACGGGTCATCATGATCTCCTGCGGACTGGCCGTCGTGTGGGCGCTCGCGCTGTTCCCGCTGCTCGACACCGGTTCACCCGTCGCGTTCACGATCGGCGTGATGGTCACGCTCGCCATCTTCGGAATTGCCTACGGCCCCTGCGGGGCGCTGCTTCCGGAAATGTTCCAGACGCGCTACCGCTACACCGGCGCCGGCCTCGGCTACAACCTCGCCGGAGTGCTCGGCGGCGCCGTGCCGCCGCTGATCGCCGCACCCCTGGCGTCCGCGTACGGCAGCGCCGCGATCGGCGTGCTGCTCGCCGTCCTCGGCGTGGTCAGCCTGCTGTGCACGAAGGCCCTGGTGGAAACGAAAGACGACGCGCTCTGACAGGGCCGGCGAGGGGTGTCCGGACTTCGCACAGATACCGGCGCCCCTCGCCGTGCAGTATGCCCTGGATCACATCAACCAAGAGTAAGTTCGACCGCGGAAGGGCCTTCGGGTCTGCCCGTCCCGTAGGTGCCCGAACGGGCTCCTGGAGAGGAAGAGTGATGACAACCCCGCTTCCCAGTTACACCAACGGCGTGTGGGACGCCCCGATGCTCGGCGACACGATCGGAGACAACTTCGACCGGACGGTGGCAGCCCACGGTGATCGTGACGCCCTGGTCGACCGGCCCTCGGGGCGGCGGTGGACGTACGCGGAGCTGAGGCGGGACGTCGACGCCGTGGCGGTGGGGTTGCTGAAGCGGGGTATCGGGAAGGGCGACCGGGTCGGGATCTGGGCGCCGAACTGCCCGGAGTGGACGCTGATCCAGTTCGCGACGGCCAAGATCGGCGCCGTGCTCGTCAACATCAACCCCGCCTACCGGGCGCACGAGTTGAAGTACGTGCTCGATCAGGCCGGTATCCGTCTGCTGGTGTCGGCGCCCGAGTTCAAGTCCTCCGACTACGCGGGCATGATCGAGGAGGTTCGGCCGCAGTGCCCCGACCTCGAGATGGTGGTGCTCCTCGGCAGTGCCGAGTGGAGCAAGCTGGCGTCGGACGGAAAGGCTGTGCACGCCGCCGACCCCTCCCTGCTGCCCGCCGCGCAGGCGGCCCTGTCCTCGGACGACCCGATCAATATCCAATACACCTCGGGGACAACCGGATTCCCCAAGGGTGCGACGCTCAGCCACCACAACATCCTGAACAACGGATACTTCGTCGGCGAGCTGTGCCACTACACGGAGAACGACCGCGTCTGCATCCCGGTGCCGTTCTACCACTGCTTCGGCATGGTGATGGGCAACCTGGCGTGCACGAGTCACGGCGCGACCATGGTCATCCCCGGACCCTCCTTCGACCCGAAAGCCACGCTGCAGGCCGTCGAAGCGGAGAAGTGCACATCTCTGTACGGGGTGCCGACGATGTTCATCGCCGAACTCGCCGAACCGGACTTCGCATCGTTCGACCTGTCGAGCCTGCGGACCGGAATCATGGCCGGATCACCCTGCCCGGTGGAGGTGATGAAGCAGGTCATCGAACAGATGGGGATGGCCGAGGTCTCCATCTGTTACGGCATGACCGAGACGTCCCCGGTGTCGCTGCAGACCCGGTCGGACGACACGATCGATCAGCGCGTGTCGACGGTCGGCCGCGTCGGTCCGCATCTCGAGGTCAAGATCGTCGATCCGGCAACGGGACTGACCGTTCCGCGGGGCACGCCGGGCGAACTCTGCACCCGGGGATACTCGGTGATGCTCGGGTACTGGAACAACCCGGAGAAGACCGCCGAAGCGATCGATGCCGGACGGTGGATGCACACCGGTGACATCGGTGTGATGGATTCCGACGGCTACGTCGCGATCACCGGGCGGATCAAGGACATGGTCATCCGCGGCGGCGAGAACGTCTATCCCCGCGAGATCGAGGAGTTCCTGTACACGCACCCGGACATCCTCGACGCCCAGGTCATCGGGGTGCCGGACGCGAAGTACGGCGAGGAACTGATGGTATGGGTGCGGATGAAGGACGGTGCCGAACCCCTGGACGCGGCCAAGGTGCGCGAATTCTGCACCGGCAAGCTCGCCCACTACAAGATCCCGAAGTACGTGCACGTCGTGGACGAGTTCCCGATGACCGTGACGGGCAAGGTGCGCAAGGTCGAGATGCGCGAGCAGTCCCTCGACCTGATCGGGCGCACCTGACCCGCCTCGTCACCTGGCTCGCAGCAACGTCGCGACGGCGTCCTGCCCGCGTCGCTCGGCATTCTGCAGGGCCGTCCGTCCGTCCGCGTCCGCGATGGACGGATCGGCGCCCGCGTCGAGCAGCAGGCGGACGACGTCCTGATAGCGGTCGGAGCCGTCGCCGTAGACCACGGCCTCGAGCAGGGCCGTCCAGCCCGGCTCGTTGACGTGGTCTACCGGCACACCCGCCTCGATCAGCATCCGCACGGTGTCGACGTGGCCGTGCTCGGCCGCCGGGATCAGCGCGGTTCCGCCGAACCGATTGGTGCTGGTGACGTCGGCTCCCCGCTCGAGGGTGAGCGCGAGAATCTCGTTCAGTCCCTCCGCGCCGGCATACAGGAACGCCGAGTCCTCGCGCGCGTTTTTCGCGTTGACATCTGCTCCGGCGTCGATCAGTGCCCGCGCGGTGGCGACGTCGTCACGGGCGACGGCGTCGAACAGCGCGCGTTCCAGTTCGGGCGTCGACACGGGGGCGGCTCTTCAACCCAGCGCCCCGGCGATCGCGTCGAGCCCGGCGGCCGCGCACGCCTGATCCCGCATTCCGTCGGGAGCGCCGCCGACGCCGATACCCGCGATCGACCCGCCGGCCGACTTCACGCTCACGCCGCCGGCGAGGAACAACGTGCCGGGAAGGTCGGCAACCGTCGCGCCGTCGCCCTTGGCCCGTTCGCTCAGATCGCTGGTGTTCGCGCCGAACGCGGCAGCGGTGTACGCCTTCTGACGGGCCGCCTCCACGGTGTGCTGAGCCGCGTTGTCCCCGCGCAGCATGGCCTGCACGTTGCCGGCGCGATCGACCACCGACACGGTGACGAAGCCGAGCCCGTCGGCCTGGCACTTCGCGAGCGCCGCCTGCGCGGCGACCTGCGCAGTGCCGATACCGAGACGGTTCTGGCTCACCACGCCGTCCGCACCGTCGATCGGAGCCGGTGCAGCGGCGGTCGCGACAGGAGTGGACGCCGGACTCGCCTCGTCGGACGCGGACGTGCCGCACGCCGAGGTGGCGACGATCGCGGCGAGCGGGACGGTGATCGCCAGAATGCGGGGCAGGCGGCGGAAGGTGCGCATCGGAAGGCCTTTCGGGAAGTGACGAGCTGACGTGACCAGCCTGGCCCGGCGGTGCCGGTGACCGCATCGGGCCGACGGCGCTCCCGAACTCATCCGTCCGGCCCCGGCAGATCATCCGAACGGTTGATCCGCGACCCACGGCAGATCCGTAGGATCAATCGACGTGACGACACCTGTGGACGGAGTGGACAGGTCGGACGGCGCGGGTCTGCGCGGCCCGCTCGCTACCGCCATCCATGTGTCGTTCTCCGTCCTCCTCGCGACGTCGACGGCGCGGTATCTGACCTACCACGGAGTGAGCGGGCAGTTCGTCGTGGTGGTCGCGTTGATTGCCGCGCTCGCCGCGTTGTACACGGTCACCGCCGTGGTCGCACGGCGAGAAGGCGTATGGGAACCGTGGGTGTGGCCGGTCCTGACGACGTGGGCAGTGCTCGTCTGGCTCGCGCCGAGTTTCGCCTGGTGCGCGTTTCCCATGTTCTTCCTGTGCACGAGGGCCTACCCGAGTCGGATCGCGTACCCGGTCGTCGGGGTTCTCGCCGTGCTCACGTCGCTGGCGTTCTTCACCTTCTCCGGCCGCAGCGAGTGGGCGGTGCTGGTCGGACCGCTGTGCACCGGAGCGCTGATCGTCATGGCGTACAGCCAGATCGAGCGGGACGGCCGGGAACGGGTGCGACTGCTCCGCCAGGTGGCGGAGACCCGGTCCCGGCTCGCGGAGACCGAGCGGGAGGCGGGAATGCTCGCCGAACGCGAACGACTGGCCCGCGAGATCCACGACACCGTGACACAGGGACTGACCAGCAGCCTGCTTCGGCTCGAGGCGGCCGAGCAGATCTGGGCGCAGGCAGATCCGCGTACGGAGGCGCGAGCACGCGAGGACGTCCGCGTGGCGACCGGAACATTGCGCGAGAACCTGGCGGAAACGCGCAGTCTCGTGCACCATCTCGCGGCGCCCAACCTGGAATCCCAGCCGATCGACGCGGCACTGCTCGCTGCCGCGCGTACCCACCATCCGCGGGCGGAGCTCCGGATCGTGGGTAGTCCGATCGCGATTCCGGCGGAGGTGACGCACGCGCTGCTGCGGATCACCCAGAGCGCCGTGTCCAATATTGCCCGGCACGCGCACGCCGAGACCGTGGGTGTCACGTTGACGTATCTTCCGGACGCCGTCGCACTCGACATCTTCGACGACGGCACCGGTTTCGAACCCGCGCCCACCGGATCTCCCTCGGCGCGCGGCGGATACGGACTACGCGCGATGCGCAGTCGCGTCGAGCAACTGGGCGGCACGTTCACCGTCGAGAGCGCACCGGGCGAGGGCACCGTGGTGGCCGCTCAGATACCGTGCGCGAGAGGGACCGCGGCATGACGACCGTGACCGTCCTGCTGGTCGACGACCACGTGGTCGTTCGGGCCGGGCTGCGAGCGCTTCTCGACTCGCAGCCGGACATCGAGGTGATCGCCGAGGCGGGCACGGGGGAGGCGGCCGTCGACGCCGTGACCACATTCCGGCCGCAGCTCGTGACGATGGATCTCGCCCTCGGCGCCGGTATCGACGGGGTGGAGGCCATTCGCCGCATCCGGCAGGTCGATCGGAACCTGCCGGTGCTGGTGTTCACGACGTACGACACGGATGCCGACGTGGTGCGCGCCATCGATGCCGGTGCCATCGGATACCTCCTGAA
Organism: Rhodococcus sp. ACPA1; assembly: GCF_002300195.1. Classification (NCBI taxonomy): domain Bacteria; kingdom Bacillati; phylum Actinomycetota; class Actinomycetes; order Mycobacteriales; family Nocardiaceae; genus Rhodococcus; species Rhodococcus sp. ACPA1. The sequence goes on from NZ_NSDX01000001.1 coordinate 862,682, forward strand.
GGATTCGACACCCCAGGAGATCTTCGCGGCCGTGCGCGGCGCGGCCGCCGGCCAGAGTGTGCTGTCGCCGCCCGTCGCGTCGCGACTACTGCAGCAGATGCAGCGCCCCGAGGAGGCTCTCACGCCGCGGGAGGCCGAACTGCTGACTCTGCTGGCCAAGGGCATGACGAACAAGGAGCTCGGCAAAGCCCTCTTCATCAGCGAGGCGACGGTCAAGACCCACCTCGCCCACATCTACGCGAAGCTCGGCGTCGACACCCGGGCCGCAGCGGTGTCCGTAGCCCTGCGACGGCAGGGCATTCGCTGAACCGGCGGGGTTCACAGCGGTACGCCGCATGAACCTTTTGGCAACGATTTGCCGAAGCCCTGTCGAACGGGTGTCCAGGTGGTTATGTTCGAAAAGAGCGGTGACCTTCCGCTCGCACCATGAATTGCGTGTTGAGAGGACAAGGGCCATGGTCGGCAACATCATCGGCACCATCATCTTCGGTGCGGTCATCGGCGTTCTGGCGCGTCTCGTGATTCCGGGAAAGCAGGCGATGGGGTGGGTCATCACCGTCGTCCTCGGCATCATCGGCGCGCTGATCGGGTACTGGGTGTGGGAGGGGCTCCTCGACAAGGGGGACACCGGCGGGATCGACTGGATCCGGTGGATCATCAGCATCGCCGTGGCGGCCGTGCTGACCCTCGGATACACCTCGATGACGAGCAAGAACAGGGTGTAGACGCCACATCGCACCGTCACGAGAAGGGCCCCGTCCGGTCAGGGCGGGGCCCTTCTGCGGCTTCGCCGCCCGTGAGTACTTGTTAACCGCCCGCGGTTGACAAGTACTCACGGGCGCAGGCAGAGAAGCGTCATGTCGCGCAGCACTTTCCGGGTGCGCGAGGGGGTGGTGGGATCGGCGCTGTGCGGGGTCGAGTTGATGAGCCCGAACGTGGCGTGCGCCTTGGTGCGGGCGTCCGTCTCGTCCAGTGACGTGTCCACCTGCAGCAGCACCTTCACCCAGATCTCCACGTAGCGCCGCTGCGTCTGCCGGACCTCCCGGCGGGCCTCGGCGGGCAGGCTCTCCAGGTCCCGGTCCTGGATGCGAATGAGGTCGGGTTCGCCGAGCGCGAAGTCCAGGTGGAAGTCGATCAGACCCTCCAGGGCCGCTTCCGGGGAGGCGGCCTCCGCGACGACGAGCGACCCGCCTTCGAGCAGTCGCGTGCTGATTCCGACGAGCAGTTCGACGAGCACGGCGTCCTTGTTGGGGAAGTGCCGGTACACGGCCGGGCCGCTGATTCCCGCGGCGGAACCGAGGTCCTCGAGGCGGACGCCGAGGAAGCCCCGTTCGGCGATGAGGCGGGCGGCGGCCTCGAGCAGTTGGCGGCGACGATCCGCCTTCATCTGCTCCCGGCGCGTGATCGGCGCTTCGGCGCCGTCGACGTCTGTGGTCATCGCCTTGCTCTTTCTCGGATGTGGTCTGGACAACTCAGTTAATCACAGTTATCTTAGATTCAGTTATCGAGTATTAACTCACTCGGCACGGGCGTCAAGACGAGAAGGCGGCAGGATGGCACTGAGCGGAACCACTGCACGGGAGGGCTACCGGGCAGAGCACACGAAATTGGTGGACGAGCTGAAGTCGAGGCTGGCTGTGGCCGCGCTCGGCGGCAGCGAGAAGTCGCGCGAGCGGCACGTCAGCCGAGGCAAGCTCCTGCCCCGCGATCGAGTGGACACCCTGCTCGACCCCGGCAGCCCGTTCCTCGAGATCTCCCCGCTCGCGGCGAACGGCCTGTACGACGACGAGTGCCCCGGAGCGGGCGTCATCGCCGGCATCGGCCGGGTGTCCGGCCGGGAATGCGTGATCGTCGCCAACGACGCGACCGTCAAGGGCGGCACCTACTACCCGATGACGGTGAAGAAGCACCTGCGGGCGCAGGAGATCGCGCTGCAGAACCAGCTGCCGTGCATCTACCTCGTCGACTCCGGCGGCGCGTTCCTGCCGAGGCAGGACGAGGTGTTCCCGGACCGCGAGCACTTCGGCCGCATCTTCTACAACCAGGCCACGATGAGCGCGCAGGGGATCCCGCAGATCGCGGCGGTCCTCGGCTCCTGCACCGCCGGCGGCGCCTACGTGCCCGCGATGAGCGACGAGGCCGTCATCGTCCGCAACCAGGGCACCATCTTCCTGGGCGGTCCGCCGCTGGTAAAGGCTGCCACCGGCGAGGTCGTGACAGCGGAGGAACTCGGCGGCGGCGACCTGCACTCGAAGGTCTCCGGCGTCACCGACCACCTCGCGGAGGACGACCAGGACGCGCTGCGGATCGTGCGGAACATCGTCGCGACCCTCGGCCCGCGCGCCGAGCGGCCGTGGGACGTGATCAGCGCCGTCCCCGCGTCGGCGCCGCAGACCGAGCTCTACGACGTGGTCCCCACCGACCCGCGCACCCCGTACGACGTCCACGAGGTCATCGACCGGATCGTGGACGGCGGCGAGTTCCAGGAGTTCAAGGCGGAGTACGGCAAGACCCTGGTCACCGGTTTCGCGCACGTCGAGGGCCACCCGGTCGGCATCGTCGCCAACAACGGCGTGCTGTTCGCCGAGTCCGCGATGAAGGGCGCGCATTTCATCGAACTGTGCGACAAGCGCAAGATTCCGCTTCTGTTCCTGCAGAACATCGCCGGTTTCATGGTCGGTCGCGACTACGAGGCCGGCGGCATCGCCAAGCACGGCGCCAAGATGGTGACCGCGGTGGCGTGCGCCCGGGTTCCCAAGCTGACCGTCGTGATCGGCGGCTCCTACGGTGCGGGCAACTACTCGATGTGCGGGCGGGCGTACTCGCCGCGGTTCCTGTGGATGTGGCCGAACGCCCGGATCTCCGTGATGGGCGGAGAGCAGGCGGCGTCGGTGCTGTCGACGGTGCGCAGCGAGCAACTCGACAGCGCGGGCAACCCGTGGTCGGCAGAGGACGAAGAAGCGTTCAAGGCGCCGATCCGCGAGCAGTACGAGGCGCAGGGCAATCCGTACTACTCGACGGCCAGGCTGTGGGACGACGGCATCATCGACCCCGCCGATACCAGAACTGTTCTCGGACTGGCGCTCTCGGTGTGTGCGAACGCGCCGGTCGAGCCGGTCTCCTACGGCGTTTTCCGGATGTGAGTGGAATGACTGAAATGACTCGGATAGATACCGTCCTGGTAGCCAACCGCGGCGAGATCGCGGTGCGCGTGATCCGCACACTGCGGGCCATGGGAATCCGCTCCGTCGCCGTGTTCAGCGAGGCGGACCGCGACGCCCGGCACGTTCGCGAGGCCGACACCGCGGTGCTGCTCGGTCCCGCCGCGGCGCGGGAGAGTTACCTCGTCATCGAGAAGGTGATCGCGGCGGCCCGCGCCACCGGCGCGCAGGCGATCCATCCCGGTTACGGGTTCCTCTCGGAGAACTCCAAGTTCGCCGGGGCCTGCGCGGACGCGGGGATCGCGTTCCTCGGTCCGTCCGCTCACGCCATCGAGGTGATGGGCGACAAGATCACCGCCAAGAACGCGGTGGCGAAGTTCGACGTCCCTGTCGTCCCCGGCATCGCCCGCCCCGGCCTGTCCGACGACGAACTGATCGCGGCCGCAGGCGACATCGGATACCCCGTCCTCGTCAAGCCGTCGGCAGGCGGCGGCGGCAAGGGCATGCGGCTGGTGGAGGAGCCGGGCGCACTCGCCGAGGCACTGCGCAGCGCGCGGCGGGAGGCGGCGTCGGCGTTCGGCGACGACACACTCTTCCTCGAGCGATTCGTGCTGCGGCCCCGGCACATCGAGGTGCAGATCCTCGCGGACGGACACGGGAACGTCGTCCACCTCGGCGAGCGCGAATGCAGTCTGCAGCGTCGCCATCAGAAGGTCATCGAGGAAGCGCCGTCGCCGCTGCTGGACGAGGCAACACGCGCCCGGATCGGCGAGGCCGCCTGCAACACGGCGCGCAGCGTCGACTACTCGGGAGCGGGAACGGTCGAGTTCATCGTCTCCGCCGACAAGCCCGACGAGTTCTTCTTCATGGAGATGAACACCCGGCTGCAGGTCGAGCACCCGGTCACCGAACTCGTGACGGGCCTGGACCTCGTCGAGTGGCAGGTGCGAGTGGCCTCCGGTGAGCCTCTCGGCTTCACCCAGGACGACATCACCCTCACCGGTCACGCCATCGAAGCCCGCGTCTACGCCGAGGACCCGAGTCGCGGATTCCTCCCCACCGGCGGACTCGTGGCCGACGTCGTCGAACCCGCCGGCCCCGGTGTCCGCGTCGACTCCGGGCTGCAGCCCGGCACGGTGGTCGGCAGCGATTACGACCCGATGCTGGCGAAGGTCATCGCCCACGCCGACGACCGCGCCGGCGCGCTGCGGAAGCTGGACCGGGCGCTGGCCGGCACCGGTGTGCTGGGAGTGGTCACCAACATCGAGTTCGCGCGCTTCCTGCTCGCCGATCCCGACGTGGTGGCCGGCAACCTCGACACCGGTCTGCTCGACCGACGGCTCGAGGACTTCGTCGCGGCGGAGGCCACCGATGCCGCCCTGATCGCCGCTGCTGCTTTCCGCTGGGTGCAGCGCTGGCCCGAGCGGGCACAGGCCGATCCGTGGGACCTACCCACCGGATGGCGGGTCGGGGTTCCCGCACCCACCAGCATCCGGTTGTCCTCTGCCACCCGCACCGACCACGTGCGGATCACCGGCAGCCCGGCCGAGGCCACCGCGCAGGTCGAGGACGGCGACACTCTGTCCCTGACGGCGGCGCTCGACGGAACCACCCTCTCCGTGGTGATCGACGGCAGACGCGAAACCTACCGGGTCGCCCAGACCGACGGGCACATCTGGCTCGCCGGTTCCGACGGCACGACGATGCTGCGTGAGGTCCGTGAACTCAGTGTCCGCACTGGCGACGTCCACGCCGGCGAGGCCGAGATCACCAGCCCCATGCCCGGATCCGTCATCGCCGTCGGCGCCGAGGCGGGCGCCCACGTCACCGCAGGCCAAACGCTCGTCGTGGTCGAGGCGATGAAGATGGAGCACTCGCTCACCGCCCCCGTCGACGGCGTCGTCGACATCCTCGTCGCACCCGGTGACCAGGTGATGGTCGACCAGCTGCTCGCACGAGTCACCCCGCACACCGACACCACCGACACGAAAGAAGACGCGTCATGACCGAATTCCTTGCCACCGGCCAGCTTCCCGACGAGTACCAGCAGTTGGCGAAGACCGTCGCCGATTTTGCCAAGAACGTGGTGGCACCGGTCGCGGCGGAACACGACGCCAACCACACGTTCCCGTACGAGGTGGTGTCGGGGATGGCCGACATGGGCCTGTTCGGCCTGCCGTTCCCCGAGGAGTACGGCGGAATGGGCGGCGACTACTTCGCCCTCTGCCTGGCACTCGAAGAACTGGGCAAGGTCGACCAGAGTGTCGCGATCACCCTGGAAGCCGGCGTGTCGCTGGGTGCGATGCCGATCTACCGGTTCGGCAACGAGGAGCAGAAGCAGGAGTGGCTGCCGCAGCTGACGAGCGGCAAGAGCCTGGCCGCGTTCGGGCTCACCGAGCCGGGCGCCGGAAGCGATGCCGGCGGGACGAAGACCACCGCGAAGTTCGACAGCGGTGAATGGATCATCAACGGCAACAAGCAGTTCATCACCAACTCCGGCACCGACATCACCAAGCTCGTCACCGTCACCGCGGTGACCGGTACGAAGGACGGCAAGAAGGAGATCTCCACCATCCTCGTGCCGACGTCGACGCCGGGCTTCACTGCCGAGCCGGCGTACAACAAGGTCGGCTGGAACGCCTCCGACACCCACCCGCTCACGTTCTCGGACGTGCGCGTTCCCGAGGAGAATCTGCTCGGCGAGCGCGGCCGCGGGTACGCGAACTTCCTGCGGATCCTCGACGAGGGACGCATCGCCATCGCCGCGCTCAGCGTCGGCGCCGCCCAGGGATGCGTCGACGAGTCGGTCAAGTACGCCAAGGAACGGGAGGCGTTCGGACGGCCCATCGGACACAACCAGGCCATCGCGTTCAAGATCGCCCGCATGGAGGCGCGCGCCCACACCGCGCGCACGGCGTACTACGACGCCGCCGCCCGGATGTTGTCCGGCAAGCCGTTCAAGAAGCAGGCCGCCATCGCCAAGCTCGTCGCCTCCGAGGCCGCGATGGACAACGCCCGCGACGCCACCCAGATCCACGGCGGCTACGGATTCATGAACGAGTACACCGTGGCCCGGCACTACCGCGACAGCAAGATCCTGGAGATCGGCGAGGGCACCACCGAGGTGCAGCTGATGCTGATCGCGCGGGAGGCAGGCCTGTGACCGCCACGACCGAACCGAAGCGAATCGTTCAGCGGGGCCTGTGGTTCGAGGAGTTCGAGCTGGGAGCGGTGTACGAGCACCGTCCCGGCCGGACCGTCACCGAGGCCGACAACGTCCTCTTCACGACGCAGACGATGAACACCCAGGCACTGCACCTGGACGCCGCGTACAGCGAGAACACCCAGTTCGGTGAGCGCCTCGTCAACTCGATGTTCACCCTCTCGACGCTGGTCGGGTTGTCGGTGGCGCAACTGACGCAGGGGACCATCGTCGCGAACCTGGGGTTCTCGGAGATCAGTTTCCCGAAGCCGCTGTTTCACGGCGACACGCTGTACGCGGAGACGAAGATCGCGGACAAGCGCGAGTCGAAGAGCAGGCCCGGCGAGGGCATCGTCACGCTCGAGCACACCGGCCGGAATCAGAACGGCGACGTGGTGGCGATCGCGGTCCGCAAGACCCTCGTTCAGAAGAAGCCGTCATGAGCTGGGAACTGCCCGGGCCCGCCTGGCTGTTCTGCCCGGCGGACCGGCCCGAACGGTATGCGAAGGCGGCTGCGGCAGCCGACGTCGTGATCCTCGACCTCGAGGACGGGGTGGCGCCCGCGGACAAGGAAGCGGCTCGGGTCGCCCTGATCGACACCCCGCTGGATCCGGATCGCACGGTGGTGCGGGTCAATCCGGTCGGGACCGAGGACCACGAGCGCGATCTGCTGGCACTCGACGGCACCCGTTACACGAGGCTGATGCTGGCCAAATGCGAGTCCGCCGACCAGGTGCTGTCGCTGGCGCCGCGTGAGGTGATCGCCCTCGTCGAGTCGCCGCTCGGTGCGCTCGCGGTGAGCGAGATCGCGCTGGCGGCGAGCACGATCGGCGTGATGTGGGGCGCCGAAGATCTCGTGGCGGCGATGGGCGGTAACTCCAGTCGCCGCGAGGACGGCAGCTACCGGGACGTCGCCACCCATGTCCGGTCGTCGACACTGCTGGCCGCCAAGGCATATCACCGGCTCGCCCTGGATTCCGTCTATCTCGACATCAAGGACCTCGACGGGTTGCGCGCCGAGGCGGTCGACGCCGTCGCCGTCGGATTCGACATCAAGGTCGGCATCCATCCCAGCCAGGTCGCGGTGGTCCGGGAGGCGTACGCGCCGTCCGACGAGGACGTCGACTGGGCGACGCGGGTTCTCGCCGCCGTCGCCGACGAGCGAGGAGTCTTCGCGTTCGAGGGAAAGATGGTGGACGCGCCGGTCCTGCGTCACGCCGAGGCGATCCTGCGCCGCTCCCAGGTCGAGTCGAAGGGGAAAAGCACGTCCGAGTCCCCACGGTAGGCGGCGAAAGAGCGCGGGACGGCCGCGCTCTCGGGGAGGATGGTGCCCATGACTGCCGATCCGCAATGGGTGCCCACCGAATCCGACGTGCGCGACGCGGTCGTCACCGACTTCGCCCGGTTCGTCGCCCGGCGTCACGGCGTCCGGGTCGACGACTACCGGGCGCTGTGGCGCTGGTCGGTCGCCGATCCGGCGGCGTTCTGGCAGGACGTGTGGGACTACTTCGAGATCAGGTCCGCCACCGACCATGGACCGGCCCTCGCGGACGCCGCGATGCCGGGTGCCGTCTGGTTCCCCGGGGCGACCCTCAACTACGTCGACCACGTCTTCCGGAATGCCCGCCCCGGCACACCGGCGATCCTGTACGCGGGTGAGGGAGCCACCGGCATCTCCGTCGGGTGGGACGAGTTGCGGTCCGCGGTGGCGGGCCTCGCCGCGACTCTCCGCGAGCACGGAGTCGGAGTCGGTGACCGGGTCGTCGGCTACCTCCCCAACATTCCCGAGGCCGTCGTCGCGTTCCTCGCCACGGCGTCGCTCGGCGCCGTGTGGGCCGCGTGCGGACAGGACTACTCCGCGCCGGCCGCGCTCGATCGCCTGGGTCAACTGGAACCGAAAGCGCTGATCACCGCGGACGGCTACCGGTTCGGCGGCAAGGAACACGATCGGCTCGCGGCGTCGGCCGACCTGCGCGGCGGATTGTCGTCGCTGGCCCTCACGGTGGTCGTGCCGCATCTCGATCCGGACGCCGTCGTCGACGGCACCCTCACCTGGGCGGAGGCCGCCGGCCGGGACGCCGCACTCGAGTCCGTGGCCGTCCCGTTCGACCACCCGCTGTGGGTGGTGTTCTCCTCGGGAACCACGGGCCTGCCGAAGGGCATCGTGCACGGTCACGGCGGCGTTCTCCTCGAACACGTGAAGTCGCTCGCGCTCCAACTCGACATCGGCCGCGACGACACCCTCTTCTGGTACACCAGTCCCAGTTGGATGATGTGGAACTTCCAGACGGCGGGACTGCTGGTGGGGGCCACCATCGTCTGCTACGACGGAAGTCCGTCCTTTCCTACGCCGGATTCGTTGTGGGCCTTGGTGTCACGTCTGGGTGTGACCGTGGTCGGCACCAGTCCCGGCTATGTTCTCGCGTGCGACAAGGCGGGGGTGATCCCCGTACGAGAGCACGACCTGAGCGCGCTCCGCGCGGTGGGGGTGACCGGCTCCACGCTGCCTGCGGCGTCGTCACTGTGGTTGTCCGAGAACGTCGGTCGCCGAGTTCCCGTCGTGTCGATCACCGGTGGGACCGACGTGGTGTCGGCGTTCGTCGGAGGAGCGCGGAGTGTGCCGGTCTGGCCGGGGGAGCTGTCCGCCCCGTGTCTGGGTGTCGCCGTCGACGCGTTCGACGAGTCGGGTCGGCCGGTGCGAGGCGAGGTGGGTGAACTGGTCGTGACGGCGCCGATGCCGTCCATGCCGGTGTCGTTCTGGAACGATCCGGACGGAAAGCGTTACCGTGAAGCATATTTCGATGTGTTTCCCGGAGTGTGGCGGCACGGCGACTGGATCACGATCACCGATCGCGGGACCGTCCTGATGCATGGAAGGTCCGATTCCACCCTGAACCGCAACGGAATTCGGATGGGCAGCGCCGACATCTATCAGGTGGTGGAGAAGCTCCCTGAGGTTGCCGAGGCGCTTGTCGTCGGTGTCGACCTGGCGGACGGCGGATACTGGATGCCACTGTTCGTGGTCCTGTCGGAGGGGGCGGAACTCGACGACGCGCTGAAGCAGCGTATCCGCGGAGCGATTCGTGAGCAGGCCTCTCCCCGGCACGTGCCCGACGACATCATCGAGGCTCCCGGCATCCCGCACACCCGGACCGGCAAGAAACTCGAGGTGCCTCTCAAGCGCATATTCCAGGGTGCGGACGCGGGCAGGACGGTGGACCGCAGCGCCGTGGACGACCCCGACCTGCTCGACTGGTTCGCGCGGCACGGACGCTGAGCCTGCGTGTCCGTCGATGTCAGTGTCGTTGGGCGACAACGGTTAGGTTAGTCTTACTTTGGTTACTTGCTGGTAGAGGCGCGCGATCTGACGCCCGCGCATCGGCGAATGTGAGAAATCTCCCGTCTGTCTGCGATCGGTCGCACCGCAGCAATCGCGACTAATCGGACATCGGCAGTGTCGCGCAGCGGGAGGGTGTTCCAGATGCTGGGATGCCGCCGGGGTGCCGTCGATTCGCACCTCTTTGGCGGGGCCGTGCTTTCGCGTCCTCGTGGCAGGTCAGCGGGCAATCTGACGGCGCCCGGGTGCTCACGTGAACGTCCGAGTTTTCGTTCGATGCGGATCCGTGACGGACCTGGTCGGTTATTCCCTGTGCGCAACTCCGGGTGCTCTTCGTTTTGAGACCTGCGCGGGGCTTTGGTAGACACGGTGGTTGGCAAAAACTGCGGTCACGGGGGGCAGTGTGTGTTCAACGCCGCGGTCGGTCATCAGATCGGCTGCACCGTGCAGGGATAACAGTCGGGAGGCGGAACATGAAACTGGATACGACAGTTGTACACCTAGCGAAATTCCGACTCTCGGTACGGTATCCGTGTTCTGGTTGTACGCAGTGCCTGGAATGTGGTTCGGCCTGTTGAATATGTGCGCGTCGAAGATCGAATTCAGGCCTGGTTCTGGAAGGATCGAGGGTTGGGTACGTCACACCGGCGCCGGTAACGGGAGCGGATCCGACACCGATGTAATTCCCGGCGCTACCGCAGAACCGTACGAACCGAAATCGTCACCACCGAGCGAGAGGAGGCCGAAGCAATGATCGCGACGATGTTTCGCTCCTCCACCAGCGCCGTAGACTCGGCTCTCGACTCGGAGGATGACGAGCACCGATTGGGTGGCCGCTTGTTGGATCGATGAGAGAACGGAGCCACGTATGAACCCGCTCACCGTAAGTAGTTCGGGATGTAAGGGCCTTGGAGTGTTCAGCGTCGCAGGCAATCGGGTTTCGGACGATCGTCTGACATCGACTCCGAGTGTGGTGGAACTCTTCGATCAGCGCAGGGCGTCCCATGCCCGGCACGTCCCCGCTCCGCGAGATGCTTCGAACCGGCAAGGCCTGTTCATGTGATGGCGTTCATCGGAAGACCGGCCCACGACGCAGTCCGTGGGACCGAGAGCTACGAATCACCAAAGACACAGGCGGCAGTCGCCACGCGTTCGAGAACGGAGTAACCCTTGGGGTCGGGACAAGCAGCGGGTAGTAGCGGTGCTCCGGAAGGGGCGTTTCCGCTGTCAGCTGCGCAGCGAGGCATCTGGTTCGCGCAACACGCGATGGGCGACGTTCCCCTCACCATCGCCCAGTACATCGAGCTTCGCGGTGACATCGACCTCGACCTGCTGACCGAGGCCACGGTCCGTACCGGCCGGGAGTTCGGCTCCGGCTTCCTCCGCCTCGTCGAGATCGAGGGGATGCCCTACCAGTACGTCGACAAGTCCCTCGACGACGCCATCACCTACGTCGACCTCCGCGCCGAGGACGATTCCGTCGACGCCGCCGAGAAGTGGATGCGGGCCAACTACAGCGCCCCCGTCGACCTCCTCGAGGACCGCCTCGTCGTGGTCTACCTGCTCCACGTCGGGGAGAATCACTACTTCTGGTTCTGCCGCATCCATCACATCGCGCTCGACGGTTTCGGCGCGATGGCGCTGATTGCACGCATCGCCGAGATCTACACCGCGCTGGTCGAAGGCACCGAGCCGCCGGCCTGCCGCGCCGAGGACCTGGTCCGGATCGTCGAGGACGAGCAGCGGTACCGCAACTCCGAGCGGTTCGCGAAGGATCGCGAATACTGGGCCGAACGCACCGCGCACCTGCCCGAGGCCCCGAGCCTCGCCGGTCGTGCGGCCATGGTGGGCAAGTTCGCGCGGCTCTCCTCCGAGGCGCTGCCCGAGTCCACCGCCACCCTTCTCGACGAGGCTCTCGGCGGCAGTAACGCCAGTTCCGCACCCATCGTGGTGGCCGCATTCGCCGCGTACCTGGCCCACATGACCGACCGGACGGATGTCGTCCTCAGCCTCCCGGTCTCGGCGCGTACCACCGCCACGTTGCGCCGCTCCGGCGGGATGGTGTCGAACATCGTTCCGCTCCGACTCCAGATCACCCCGGAGATGACCGTCCCCGAGCTGGTCAAGAGCGTCCAGATCGAGCTCACCGGCGCCCTGCGCCGCCAGCGGTACCGGCACGAGGACATCCGCCGGGACGCCGGAGCGCCCCAGGGGCAGCGTGGCTTCTTCGGTCCCTCGATCAACATCATGATGTTCCACAGCGAGATCAAGCTGGGGACGGTCACCGGACACCAGAACGTCCTCACCACCGGACCGGTCGAAGATCTTTCGCTGAACATCTACCAGGGTGTGGCGGGCAGCAAGATCCACATCGACTTCGAGGCCAACCCCAACCTGTACTCGGCGGACGAGCTGGACCGTCACCACAGCCGCTTCTTCGACTTCTTCGAGCGCTTCCTCGGCGCCGGCGACGATGCTTCGGTGTCGGACCTGGCCGCGATGAGCGACGAGGAACGCGGACAGGTCGTGACCGGGTGGAACGGCGACGCCGTGTCGCCGCCGGCGGGAACCGTCGTCGACCTGTTCGACGCCCAGGTCGGGCGCACCCCCGACGCGACGGCACTCGTCTTCGACGGCGAGGAGCTCACGTACGCCGAGTTCGACGCGCGGGTGAACCGTCTCGCCCGGACGTTGATCGGCAGGGGAGTGGGTCCGGAGACGAAGGTCGCGCTCGCGATCCGCCGCTCGCTCGACTCCATGGTCGCGATGTACGCCGTCGTCAAGGCGGGCGGCGCGTACGTGCCGCTCGACCCCGACCACCCCGCCGAGCGCACGGCGTACGTGCTCGAAAGCGCCCGCCCGCTGTGCATCCTCACGGTCGCGCGGGACGGCCTCGCCTTCCCCGCCGGTCAGGATGTCGTGGAGGTCGACGCCCTGGATCTGAGCGGCGTACCGGCGGACCCGATCCGCGACGACGAACGGACCGCCGACCTGCGGCCGGCCAACCCGGCCTACGTCATCTACACGTCCGGGTCCACCGGACGTCCGAAGGGTGTGGCGGTGAGCCACGCTTCGGTCCTGAACCAGGTCACGTGGATCGCGTCGCGCTACGGGCTCGATGCGGACGATGTGGTGCTGCAGAAGACCCCGACGACGTTCGACGTGTCGGTGTGGGAATTGTTCGCCGCACTCGCCTCCGGGTCGCGCCTGGTGATCGCCGCGCCCGAGGGGCATCGCGATCCCGCCTATCTCGCCGACGTGATCGCGCGCGAGAACGTCACCGCGACGTCGTTCGTCCCGTCGATGCTGTCGGTGTTCGTCGCCGAGGCGGACCGCGAACAACTCGTCAGCCTGCGCGTCGTTCTCGTTGCGGGAGAGGCATTTCCGCCTGCCGTCGCCGCAGCGTTCCGCGAGAAGTCCGACGCCGGGTTGCACAACCTGTACGGCCCCACAGAGTTCACCGTGCACGCCACCGCAGGCGAGGTGGATCGGGAGACCCTCCACACGATTCCCATCGGCACCCCGGTGTGGAACACCGAGGCGTACGTGCTCGACGGCCACCTCCGGCCCGCTCCCATCGGATCCGCGGGAGAGCTCTATCTCGCGGGCGCCCAGGTCGCGCGCGGCTACGAGGGCCGGCCGGAGCTCACGGCAGAACGCTTCGTGGCCAATCCCTTCGGCGCCGCGGCAACTCGTCTGTACCGCACCGGCGACCTCGTCAAGTGGCGCGTCGACGGCAGCATCGAGTACCTCGGTCGCACCGACTTCCAGGTGAAGGTGCGCGGCCTGCGCATCGAACTGGGCGAGATCGAGGCCGCGATGTCCTCGTATCCCCATGTGGCGCAGTCGGTTGCGGTCGTCCACGACAGTTCCCTGGGACAGCGGCTCGTCGGTTACGTCGTCCCCGAACCCGATTCGGCGCTGGACGTCGAGGATCTGACCGTCCACGTCGGCCGTGCGGTGCCCTCGTACATGGTTCCCGACGCCGTCGTGGTGATCGCCGAGATGCCGGTCGGCGCGAGCGGCAAGCTCGACCGGAAGGCCTTGCCCGAACCCACGTTCGCGGCGGAGGCCAGTGAGTACGTGGCCCCTCGCAGCACCATGGAGGAGTCGATCGCAGGACTGTTCGCCGAGGTTCTCGGTCTGCCGCGGGTCAGTGTCGGCGACTCGTTCTTCGCGCTCGGTGGGGACAGCATCGTCTCGATCCAGCTGGTGTCCCGCGCGAAGGAAGCCGGTGTCCTGTTCACGGCCCGCGACGTCTTCGAGCGCAAGACCGTGGCCTCGCTCGCCGAGGTCGCGAAGTCGGCATCCGAATCGGCGACGGTGCACGTCCTCGAGGAACTGCCGGGCGCCGGTATCGGCACGATGCCGCTGACACCGGTCGTGCACTGGATGACGGAGCTGGGCGGCGACTTCCACCGCTTCTCCCAGTCCATCCTCCTGGCCCTGCCGCCGAAGGTGGAGCGCGACCGCCTGGTGCGCACGCTGGCGGCCGTCGTCGATCGCCACGACGCTCTGCGTTCGTCGCTGCGCCGCACCGACTCTCCGGCCGGATGGTCGCTGGAGGTCGCACCGATCGGCTCCGTCGACGTCGACCGGCTCGTGGATCGAGTCGAGTTCAGCGAGGGACCCGGCACCGACTCGTTCGAGGCGCTGGCCGCGCACGCCCTCGAGCGCACGGTGGACACGTTGGACCCGGCGACCGGCAGCGTGGTGCGTTTCGTCTGGTTCGCGCCCGCTGAGGACTCCGGAGATATCGCACCGCGGGACGGCGAGGACGGCGACAGCGGGGAGGGTGAGAGCGCCCCGCAGTCGGGACGACTGCTCGTCGTGATCCACCACCTCGCCGTGGACGGGGTGTCCTGGCGAGTGCTGGTGCCCGACTTCGCGTCCGCGTGGGCGCAGATCGCCGCCGGGGCGGACCCACTGCTCCCGGCGGTCGGCACCTCGGTCCGCCGCTGGGCGCACGGCCTCGCCGACAACGCCCGGAGCGCCCGCCGCGTGGCCGAACTCGATTACTGGCGCACCACCCTCGACGGTGCGGACCCGCTGATCGGTTCGCGGGCCCTCGACGGCCGCGACACGGTCTCGACCACCGGCCGGGTCCGCCTCGAGGTCTCGGCCGACGTCACCGACGGTCTGCTGACCGACGTGCCGCGCGCATTCCACGGCGGCGTCAACGACGGTCTCCTCACCGCACTCGCCCTGGCCGTCGCTGCATGGCGCGCGGAACGCGGCGTCACCGAGACCTCGACCCTCGTGCACCTCGAAGGTCACGGCCGCGAGGAGACGGTGCTGCCCGGCGCCGATCTCTCCCGCACGGTCGGCTGGTTCACCAGCATGTTCCCGGTCCGGTTGTCGGCGCCCGGCGTCGACGTGCGCGATGCCATCGCCGGCGGTGCGGCCGCAGGTCACGCCGTCAAATCGGTGAAGGAACAACTCGCACGGGTACCCGAGCACGGCATCGGTTACGGAATGCTGCGATTCCTCAACGCCGAGACCCGCGCGGTTCTCGCGGCGTTGCCGAGCCCGCAGATCAGTTTCAACTACCTCGGTCGCGTGTCGGTGGGCGAGATCCCCGACGGGTTCCGGGCGGCGGGCTGGGTGCCGGA
The DNA here is from genome assembly GCF_002300195.1 of Rhodococcus sp. ACPA1. NCBI lineage: Bacteria > Bacillati > Actinomycetota > Actinomycetes > Mycobacteriales > Nocardiaceae > Rhodococcus > Rhodococcus sp. ACPA1. Next base: position 877,994 of record NZ_NSDX01000001.1, read on the forward strand.
CACCGACACGATGGAGCTGACCGGTACCCGCAACAGCGAGATGCCGGTGCACTTCGCCCTCGACATCAACGCGATGATCGTGGATGTCGAAGGAGAACAGCGACTTTCGGCCACCGTCGACTTCCCCCAGGGTGTTCTCACCGAGTCCGAGGTCGGCGAGCTCACCGGCCTGTGGACGCGCGCGCTCGAAGGGCTCGTCGAGCACACGAGGCGGCCCGGAGCCGGTGGCCGGACGCCGTCGGACCTCGACCTCGTTTCGCTGAGTCAGAGCCGGATCGACACCCTCGAGAGCGACTATCCCGCGCTCGCCGACGTCTGGTCGCTGGCCCCGCTGCAGGTGGGCTTGCTGTTCCACGCGTCGCTGGCCGGTACCGCCACCGACGTGTACACCACCCAGCTCGTCATGGACCTGGGCGGATCCGTCGACACCGACCGTCTCCGCCGTGCCGCGGAGTCGCTCGTCGCGAGGCACCCCAACCTGCGCACCGCGTTCGTCGCGGGCGACGACGGCACCGGCATGCAGGTAGTCGTCGACCGAGTCGACGTGCCGTGGACGCACGTCGACCTCTCGGCCGCGTCCGACGCCGACCGTGAGGCGGAACTCGATGCGCTGATGCTCGCGAACCGAACCGATCGGTTCGACATGACCGCACCGCCTCTCGTGCGATTTCTGCTGGTCGAGACGGGCGAGGACCGCTACCGGTTCGCCGTCACCAACCACCACATCCTCCTCGACGGCTGGTCGCTGCCGATCCTCATCCAGGATCTGCTGACCCTGTACGCGGTGGACGGCGACGCGCTGGCACTGCCGCAGCCCCGTCCGTACCGCAGCTACCTCGAGTGGCTGTCCGCGCAGGACCCGCAGGTGCCCGTGGCCGCATGGACGAAGGCCCTGCACGGTGTCGAGGAGCCCACCCTCCTCGCACCCGTGCACGCGGAGACCGCCCCGACGCTCACGCCCGGTGAGCTCGTGATCGATCTGCCGGACGACCTGCTCGCCGACATGACCGCGCGCTCGCGCGAACTCGGCGTCACCATGAACACTCTCGTGCAGGCCGCGTGGGGAATCGTGCTGGGCAGGCTGACCGGGCGGGACGACGTGGTGTTCGGCACCACCGTCTCGGGCCGTCCGCCGCAGGTGCCCGGCATCGAGTCCATGCTCGGGCTCTTCATCAACACTCTGCCGGTGCGGGTCCGCGTCCGGGCCGGCGACGCCGTCCGCACCCTGCTCGACCGCATCCAGCACGAGCAGACCGAGCTGCTCGATCACCACCACGTCGGGCTCACCGACATCCAGCAGGGACTCGGCCTCGGCGCGCTGTTCGACACCCTGATGGTCTACGAGTCCTACCCGCTCGATCGTGAGGCGCTCACGAAGAACAGCGACATCGAGGGTCTCCGAGTTCTCGACGTGACGTCCAACGACGCCACGCACTACCCGCTGGCGATCGTCGCGATGACCGACCCGCGGCTGCACCTGACAGCCAAGTTCCTTCCCGAGATCTTCGACGCCGCCGAGGTCGAGGAGATCATGGAGCGGGTCGTCCGCGTGCTCGGTGCGCTGTCCGGGGACGTCGACACGGTCGTCGCGGACATCGACATCCTCGCTCCCGGCGAGCGCGCGTCCCTGCTGGCGGCGCACGGCACCGACGCCGCCGCACCGCTGTCGCTGCCGGAGATCCTCGCCGCGACCGCGGCGGAGAACGGCGAGCGCACGGCTCTCGTCGCGGACGGCGAATCGCTCACCTACGCGGAACTCGACGCGCGCTCGAGTCGACTGGCCCGGGTTCTCGTCGATCGCGGTGTGGGGCCGGAAACGTCTGTGGCGCTCGGGATGACGCGCTCGATGCACTCGGTGATCGGAACGTGGGCAGTGGCCAAGGCCGGCGGCACCTTCGTGCCCGTCGACCCCCGCTACCCGTCCGAGCGCATCGCACACATGGTCGCCGACTCCGGCGCGATCCTCGGCCTGACCGTGGCCGCTCAGCGGGACACCCTTCCCTCGGGCGTCGAATGGCTCGCCCTGGACTCGTCCGAGTGCGACGCGCTGTGCGCCCCGAAGTCGGCGGAGCCGGTGACGGATTCCGAGCGGACCGCGCCGGTACGGCTCGACCACCCGGCGTACATGATCTACACGTCCGGTACCACCGGTCTGCCCAAGGGTGTCGTCGTCACTCACACCGGGCTGGCCAACTTCTCCGCCGAGCAGCGCACCCATTACGGGGTGAGCCCGTCGGCACGGACCCTGCACTTCGCGTCCCCGAGCTTCGACGCGTCCGTCCTCGAGCTGCTGCTCGCCTTCGGTTGCGGCGCGACGATGGTCGTTGCCCCCGCCGACCTGTACGGCGGTGAGGAACTCCGAAACTTCCTCGCGGACAACGAAATCACCCACGCCTTCGTCACACCCGCCGCGCTCGCATCGGTGGAGCCGGCCGGACTCGACCGGCTCGAGGTCGTCGTGGTCGGCGGCGAGGCGTGCCCGCCGGAACTGGTGGAACGCTGGGCACCGGGGCGCCGGATGTTCAACGGCTACGGACCCACCGAGGCCACCGTCATGAGCAACGTCAGCAACCTGCTGGTGCCCGGGAGCCGGATCGAGATCGGCGGTCCCGTCTGCGGTGTCACCGTCTACGTTCTCGACGAACTGCTGCGCCCGGTGCCCGTCGGCGTGGCGGGGGAGTTGTATGTCGCAGGCCCCGGTCTCGCCCGTGGATACCACGACCGTCTCGGCCTCACCGCCGAACGTTTCGTCGCGAACCCGTTCGGCGAGAACGGCAGCCGGATGTACCGCACGGGCGACATCGTCCGGTTCGTCGTCGACCACGGGCACCGCGCCGGTTACGGCGTGGAGTACGTGGGCCGCAGCGACTTCCAGGTGAAGGTCCGTGGTTTCCGGATCGAACTCGGCGAGATCGACGCGGCACTGGTCAAGCACCCGGATCTCGAATTCGCGGCCACCCTCGGCACGTCGATGCCGTCGGGTTCGACCGCCCTCGTCTCGTATGTGCTGCCGACCGCGGGCGCCGCGGTGGACGTGACCGAGGTGACGCATTTCGTCGGCGACATACTTCCGGCGCACATGGTGCCGAGCGCGGTCGTCGTCCTCGACGAGATCCCGCTCACGACCGCAGGCAAACTCGACCGGAGGGCTCTGCCCGAGCCCGACTTCGACGCCCTGCAGGGCGAGATGATCGAGCCGCGCACGTCCACCGAGGAACTGGTCGCCGGTGTGCTCGCCGACGTGCTCGGGCTCGCGAAGATCAGTGTCGCCGAGTCGTTCTTCGACCTCGGCGGCAACTCGCTCGTGGCGACGAAGGCGGTCGCCCGGCTCAACGCTGCCGCGGGCACCCGTCTGGGTGTGCGCGAGTTGTTCGAGGCGCCGACCGTGGAACGGCTCGCGGTCAAGGTGGCCGAGCAGGCCGGCACCGGCTCCGACCGGCCGGTCCTCGTCGCGGGACCGCGCCCCGAGCGTGTTCCGCTGTCGATGGCTCAGCAGAGCATGTGGCTGATGAACCGGTTCGACACGGCGTCCTCGGCGTACAACATCCCGCTCGCCGTGCGTCTGTCCGGTTCGCTCGATTTCGACGCGATGTCGTCGGCCGTGTCGGATGTGCTCGCGCGGCACGAGTCTCTGCGGACCGTCTTCCCCGACTCCGGCGACGGCCCGTACCAGCAGGTCGTCGACACCGAGCAGGTTCCCGTCGACCTGACGCCCGTCCCGGTGACCGAGGCCGAACTCCACACGGCCCTCACCGAATTCGCCACCGAGGGATTCGACGTCACGGTCGCGCCCCCGCTGCGTATCCGGTTGTTCGCCACGAGCGAGAGCGAGTTCCTGCTCGTCCTCGTCGTGCACCACATCTGCGCCGACGGTGCGTCGATGTCGCCGCTCGCGCGCGACGTCATGGTCGCGTACAGCGCGCGCACCGCCGGTGCCGCTCCGCTGTGGCAGCCGCTGCCGGTGCAGTACCCGGACTTCGCGCTGTGGCAGCGCGAAGTCCTCGGCGACCCAGCCGACACCCAGTCGCTCGCGGGCAAGCAGATCGCTCACTGGGCCGACACCCTCGCCGGGGCACCCGAGCTGATCGACCTTCCGCTGGACCACGCACGCCCGGCCAGGCAGTCGATGCGGGGCGATTCGATCGACTTCGCGATCACCCCCGAGTTGCGGCGCGGTCTCGAGGCGGTCGGCAAGGAACACGGTGCTTCGCTGTTCATGGTGACGCACGCGGCGTTGACGACGCTGCTGTCGCGGCTGAGCAACAGCGACGACATCACCGTCGGCACCCCGCTCGCCGCACGCAGCGATCAGGCGCTCGACGACCTGGTGGGCATGTTCGTCAACACCCTGGTCCTGCGCACCCAGGTGCGGCCGGGGGATTCGTTCGCCGGTCTCGTCGAACGGGTCCGCGAAGGCGACCTGGCCGCGTTCGGCAATTCCGACGTGCCGTTCGAGAAGATCGTGGAGGCACTGCGGATCCGGCGCTCGGCGGCGTACTCGCCGCTGTTCCAGGTGATGCTGTCGTTCCAGAACAACCGGATGGACGCGCTCGAACTGCCCGGGCTGACCGTGAGCGTCATCGAGGACATGGCGCAGGGCGCCAAGTACGACCTCACGTTGACGATCACCGAGAAGGCCGACGAGTCGGGTGAACCGGCGGGCCTCGGCGGCCGGTTCACGTTCGCCACCGACCTGTTCGAGCGGAGCACCGCGGAACGGATCTCCGAACGGTTCGTCCGGATCCTCGAGGCCGTCGTCACCGATCCCGGTGTCGCTGTGGGCGACATCGACATTCTCACCCGACACGAGAGAGCAAAGTTGAGCCAAGCGCGACCTGCCCGCACGATGACAGTTCGCGAGCTGCCGCAGCTTCTGGCTGCTGCGGTCGAGGTCGCTCCCGACGCCGTCGCGGTCGCCCACGACGGCATGCAGGTGACGTACCGCGAGTTCGACGAGCGGCTGCGCTTGATGTCCGCGCCGCTGTCGGAGCGGGGGATGGGTCCGGACGCGATCGTCTCCGTGGTGCTGTCCGGTCTGGTTCCCACGATCATGATGGCCCCGCCGTCCGAGGACGGGCAGGACGGCTTCGGCACGATCCTCGACCAGGTCATCGCAGACGCGCACACCCTGGTCGGCGACATCGAGATCGCCGCGCCCGCACCGGAAATCGTTGCGACGCCGGAGCTGGAGGTCGCCGAAACGTCGGGATGGCCGCTCGAACTCTTCGTCACGCGCTGGCAGGAGTGGGTCGAGCGCGACCCGCAGGCCCGCGCCGTCGTGGCGGGAGGTGTCGAGACCACCCGCGGTGAACTGAACCGCCGGGCCAACCAACTCGCACGCGAACTGCTGTCCCGTGGTGTCCGTCCGGACGACGTCGTCGCACTCCTCACCCCCCGTTCGGTCGAATGGGTGATCGGGATGCTCGCCACCTGGAAGGTCGGCGCGGCGTACTCCCCGTTCGACCAGCAGTGGGGAATCGAGCGGATCACGGGCCTCGTCGAAGACAGCGGCACGCGAACCGTGGTGGCCACCCGGTCCTGGAGCGGGCTCACCGAGGCACCCACCGGGAACGCGGCCCTCGACGACCCGATCGTGCTCGACGACCCCGAGACGGTGCGCCACCTCGAATCGCTGGACGACACCGACTTCCCGCACGACCCGTGGTCGGACGAGCATGCCGGCACGCGCCTGGGACACGTCATCTCGACATCGGGCTCGACCGGCCGGCCCAAGCCCACGATGGTGCCGATGCTGGGCCTGTCCAACAACTATCAGTCGTACCAGTGCGACCTCCGGGTGAAGGACGGCACCGGACTGCTGATCGCGAACTCCCCGCTGTTCGACCAGACCCAGAAGAACATCTGGGTGGGTCTCGCGTACGGCGGTGTGCTCCACCTCGCCGACGACGGCTTCGATCCGGGACCGATTCTCCGCATGATCGGCACGGGCGAAGTCCAGATCACGAACCTGGCACCCAGTGCGTTCGAGGTCCTCACCGAACTGGATACCGACGGCGTCCTGCCCAATCTGAAGGTCGTCCTCCTCGGCGGCGAGATGCTGCGGCCGGCAGCCTGCACGGCGCTGATCGGCACGGACTCGCGCCTCCTCAACAACTACGGCCCGACCGAGGCATCGGTCACCTGTTCCTCGTACGAACTGGACCTCTCCACCGAGGATGCCGAGTCGTGGCCGGTCCCGTTCGGCGCCGCGTTCCGCGGTGTCCGGTACCACGTGCTCGACGGCCGGATGCGCCCCGTGCCGCCGGGAGTGACCGGTGACCTCTACATCGGCGGCCAGGTCCTGGCCCGCGGGTACGGCAACATGTTCAGCACCACCGCGTCACGATTCGTGGCGAACCCGTTCGAGGGGCCCGGTGCCCGCATGTACCGGACCGGTGACCTCGTCCGCGAGCGTGCCGACGGCGGGCTCGTGTTCGTGGGCCGCAGCGACTTCCAGGTGAAGATCCGCGGTCTCCGGATCGAACTCGGCGAGATCGAATCCGCACTCAACGCGACCGACGCGGTGCAGAAGTCGGTGGTGGTTGTCCACGACAGCGAGCAGGGTCCCCGGCTCGTCGCGTACGTCACCGCGACCGCAGGCGCCGAACTCGACGTCGATGCGACGCTCGACGGACTGCGGCACGTGCTTCCGTCGCACATGATCCCGGACACGGTGATGGTGCTCGACGAGATGCCGCTCAACGCGAATCTCAAAGTCGACCGCAAAGCCCTCCCGGAGCCGATCTTCGCGACGAGCACGGTCGAATTCGTCGCACCGCGCACCCCGCTCGAGGAGGTCGTCGCCGGCATCTTCGGTGACGTGATCTCCGCGACGCGGGTGAGTGTCGACGAGTCGTTCTTCGACCTGGGCGGCAACTCGCTCAGCGCCACCCGCGTCGCTGCCCGCGTCACGTCCGCGACCGGCACCGAGGTCGGGATCCGTGATCTGTTCGACGCTCCGACCGTCGCCACCCTCGCGAAGCTCGTCGAGGACCGGGCCCATCACGGCTCCACGCGGCCCGCACTGGTCGCGGGCGAGCGTCCCCGGGAGTTGCCGCTGTCGCTCGCGCAGCAGCGGATGTGGTTCCTCAACCGTTTCGATCCGTCGTCGCCGGCGTACAACGTTCCGCTCACCGTGCGACTGCGCGGCGAGTTGGACGTCGCCGCCCTGGCTGCGGCGCTCTCCGACGTCGTCGCGAGGCACGAGGTGCTGCGGACCGTGTTCCCGGACTCCGATTCCGGTGCGCACCAGGTGATCCTGCCCGCCGCCGGCATCGACCTCGGTCTCGAGCCGGTCGACGTCCGCGAGGAGGACCTGCGGAACCGGATGTTCGAATTCGGTTCCACCGGCTTCGACGTCACCGACACGATCCCGGTCCGGGCCCGCCTGTTCCGGCTCGGCGCGACCGACCACGTCCTGGTGCTGGTCATGCACCACATCGCGTCCGACGGCGCGTCCACGCTGCCGCTGGCCCGCGACGTCATGACGGCCTACGCGGCCCATCTGGACGGGACGCAGCCCGCGTGGCCGGCGCTGCCCGTCCAGTACGCGGACTACGCGCTGTGGCAGCGGGACGTGCTCGGTTCCGAGGACGACCCCGATTCCCTGGCCGCGGCGCAGATCGACTTCTGGTCGAAGACCCTCGCGGGTGTGCCCGACGTCCTGGCCCTCCCCACCGACCGGCCCCGCCCGACGGTGCGGTCGATGGCAGGTGCTTCCGTCGGCTTCTCCGTCGACGAGGACATCCACCGTCGTCTCGGTGAGGTCGCGCGCGCACACAACGTGTCGTTGTTCATGGTGCTGCACGCGTCGCTGTCCGTGCTTCTGGCACGGCTCAGTTCGAGCACCGACATCGCCATCGGAACCGCTGTGGCGGGTCGCGGTGACCAGGCGCTCGAGAACCTCGTCGGCATGTTCGTCAACACGCTGGTGCTGCGGACCGAGGTCGAGCCCGGCACGTCCTTCGCCGAACTGCTCGAGCAGGTCCGCACCCAGGACCTCGCCGCGTTCAGTAATCAGGACGTCCCCTTCGAGCAGTTGGTGGACGCCTTGAAGCCGACCCGGTCGACGGCGTACTCGCCGCTGTTCCAGGTCGTGCTGACCCATCAGGTCAACGGCATCCCGTCGCTCGAGTTCGCCGGACTGGAGGCGACACCCGGTGCCGTGGACGTCGAGTTCAGCAAGTTCGACCTCACCGTCGACCTGCGCGAACTGTGGTCGGACGAGGGCGTGCCCACCGGGATCACCGGCGTCCTCGGGTTCGCCACCGAGATCTTCGACGCGGAGACCGTGCAGGGCTTCGCAAACCGTTTCGTGCGGATCCTCGCCGCCGTCGCAGGCGGCGGAACGGACGTCGCGGTAGGGGACATCCCCATCCTCGACGCCGAGGAGACCCAGGAACTGACACCGGTCCGCGGTATCGAGGGCACCCCGCCCACGACTCTCGTCGAACTGCTGTCCGCGGCCGTCGCCGCGAATCCCGACGGTGACGCGGTCGTCTCGGGCGGCGAGAGCATCACCTACCGCGAGCTGGACGAGCGCTCGAACCGTCTGGCGCGCATCCTGATCGAGCGCGGAGTCGGCGCGGAGACGTTCGTCGGGCTCGGCATCACCCGCTCGATCGCGTCGATCGTCGGCATCTGGGCCGTCGCCAAGAGCGGCGGCGCCTACGTGCCGATCGACCCCCGGTACCCGGACGAGCGCATCACTCACATGGTCACCGATTCCGGTGTGTCGCTCGGGCTTTCCGTGAGCTCCGAGATCGGCCGGCTTCCGGCGGACGTCGACTGGCTGGTCCTCGACAGCGACGACTTCGAGAACGCCGCCGCGCGGTACTCCACGGCCCCCGTCGCGGAGGCGGAGCGTCGCACGGCGGTGACACCGGCCAACAGCGCCTACGTGATCTACACGTCCGGCACCACTGGGCAGCCCAAGGGCGTCGTCGTGACCCACCGGGGTCTCGCCAACTTCGCGGCCGAACAGCGTGAGCGTTACCAGGTGACGACGGACTCCCGGACGCTGCACTTCGCGTCGCCGAGTTTCGACGCGTCCGTCCTCGAGCTGCTGCTCGCGGTCGGCGCCGGCGCCACCATGGTGATCGCTCCCACCGACGTGTACGGCGGACCCGAGTTCGCGCAGTTCCTGCGTGAGCACCGCGTCACGCACGGCTTCGTCACGCCTTCGGCGCTGGCGTCCGTGGATCCGTCCGGGCTCGACGACTTCCAGTTCGTCGTCGCCGGCGGCGAGGCCGTCCCGGCGGAACTCGCGGCGCGCTGGGCACCCGGACGTTCGCTGTTCAACGGATACGGTCCCACCGAGACCACGATCATGACCAACATCAGCGACCCGATGGCCGCCGACGGCCCGGTCACGATCGGTGGTCCGATCCGCGGCACCAGCGCGCTGGTCCTCGACGATCGGCTCCGCCCCGTTCCGGTCGGTATCGCAGGTGACCTCTATCTGTCGGGTCTCGGACTCGCCCGTGGCTACCACCGGCGCACGCCGCTGACCGCGGGACGCTTCGTCGCGAACCCGTACGGTGAGCCGGGCGACCGGATGTACCGCACCGGCGACGTCGTGCGCTGGACGAAGGACGCGGACGGCGCGCTGACCGTCGACTACGTCGGCCGCTCGGACCAGCAGGTGAAGGTTCGCGGATTCCGCATCGAACTCGGCGAGATCGACGCGGTGCTCGCCAAGCACCCCGCCGTCGACTTCGCCACGACGTCCGTGCTGCCCGGACCGTCCGGGGATTCGGTCCTCGTGTCGTACGTGCTCCCGGTGCCGGGCGCCGAGGTGGACGTCACCGGGATGCTGGACTTCGTGGGCGAGTTCGTGCCCACGCACATGGTGCCGTCGACGATCGTGACCCTCGACGCCATCCCGCTCACCCCGGTGGGCAAGCTCGACCGCCGCGCCCTGCCCGAGCCCGAGTTCCTGGCGGAGGACCGTGAGTTCCGTGCCGCGGGAACCGCTCTCGAACAGCGGGTGGCCGCGGTGTTCGCGGAGGTGCTCGGTGTCGACGTGGTCGGTGCCGACGACTCCTTCTTCACGCTCGGCGGAAACTCGCTCGCCGCCACCCGCGTGATGGCGCGGATCAACGAGGCCGTCGGCGTCGACGCTCCGGTGCGGGAGATCTTCGAGGCTCCCACGGTGGCGCAGCTGGCCCGCAGGCTGGAAGAGCTCGGTGTGGACGGCGGCGCGCGTCCGCCGGTCACCGCCGGACCGCGTCCGGACCGGCTGCCGCTGTCGCTGGCACAGCAGCGGATGTGGTACGCCAACAGGTTCGATCCCGAATCGGCCGAGTACAACATCCCGTTGGCGCTGCGGCTCACCGGCGCACTGGACGTCGACGCGCTGCGCTCGGCGATCGCGGACGTCGTTGCCCGGCACGAATCGCTGCGCACGGTGTACCCGGATTCCGTCGACGGCCCCTACCAGGTCGTCCTGTCCGCTTCCGACACGAAGTCCGAGCTCGACGTCGTCCGCGTGGCCGACGAGCAGGAATTGCGGGAACGGGTCGTCGCGCTGGCGTCGGCAGGCTTCGACGTCACCGCCGACGTGCCGGTTCGCGCCGCCCTTTTCGAGCTCGGGGAACGCGACCACGTCCTCGTGGTCGTGGTCCACCACATCTCGGCGGACGGTTCGTCGATGGCCCCGCTCGCGCGGGACCTGTTCGGCGCCTATGGCGCTCGCGTGCAGGGGGAGGAGCCCAGCTTCTCACCGCTGCCCGTGCAGTACCCGGACTTCGCCCTGTGGCAGCGGAATCTCCTCGGCTCCGAGGACGACTCGGAGTCGCTCGCGGGCAAGCAGATCGCGTACTGGACGCACGCGCTCGGCGATGCACCGGAGGTCCTCGACCTCCCGGCCGACCGGCCGCGCCCGGCCGTCCGCAACCCGCAGGGTGGCCTGATCGAGTTCGAGATCGGGCAGGACGTGCACCGGTCGCTGAACGACCTCGCGCAGACCCATCAGGCGTCGCTGTTCATGGTGGTGCACACCGCACTCGCCGTGCTCCTGGGACGTCTGAGCAACACCAGCGACATTTCCGTCAGCACCCCCGTCGCGGGCCGCGGTGACCGCGCGCTCGACGACCTCGTCGGGATGTTCGTCAACACGCTCGTGCTGCGCACCGATGTCGACCCGAACGCCCGCTTCAGCACGCTGCTCACGCAGGCACGCGAGGTCGATCTGAATGCATTCGGCAACGCGGATGTGCCGTTCGAGCAGATCGTCGAGGTGCTCCGTCCGTCGCGCACCGCCGCGTACGCGCCGCTCGCGCAGGTGATGCTGAGCTTCCAGAACCTCGAACGGCCGAAGCTCGAGCTCGCCGGGCTGACCGTCGAGGTCCTCGAGAGCGGACTTACCACGAGCAAGACCGATCTCGGTGTCGCAGTCGAGGAACGGTTCGACGAGGGCTCCGTCGCGACCGGCATGCGGGGCTGGTTCTCCTACGCCACCGATCTCTTCGACGAGTCGACGGTCCGCGGTTTCGCCGATCGCTTCGTTCGCGTGCTCGAGGCCGTCACGGCCGACAGGGACGCCGTCGTCGGTGACATCGACATCCTGACCGAGGACGAGAAGGCCGGTATGGCCGTGCCGGACGAGGGGGCGCAGTCCCTGATGTCGCACTCGATCTCGGAGGAGCTGGCGGCCACCAAGTCGCTGCCCGAACTCCTCGACGGTGCGGCGTCGATCAACCCGGACGGAATCGCGCTGTCGCACAACGGCACCGATGTCACGTATGTGCAGTTGCGGGACAAGTCCGCGGAACTCGCGCGCACGCTCGCCGGTGTGGGTGTGGGCCCGGAGGCCGCGGTCACGGTGGCCCTGTCCACTCTCCTGCCCGGACTGCTCGACGGGTCGTCGGGCGAGGGCTTCGCCGACACGTTCGCCGGTGTCCTCGCCGGCGTGATCGCCGACGCGACGTCGGCGACCTCCGCGACTGCGGCGGAGGAGCGCACCCTCGTCGACCTGTTCGACGAGCAGGTGGCGCGGACGCCGGACGCGGTTGCCCTGGTGTTCGGCGACGACGCGCTGACGTATGCCGAGTTCGACGCCAGGACCAACCGCCTGGCACGGGAACTGCTCGCACGGGGTGTCGGCCCGGAGTCCCGGGTCGCGGTCGCGCTGCGCCGCTCCCTCGAGATGATGATCGCGATCTACGCGATCGAGAAGACGGGCGCCGCCTACGTGCCGCTCGACCCGGATCATCCGGCGGCGCGCACCGCGTACGTGATCGACAGCGCCTCCCCGGTCTGCGTGCTGACCTCGTCGGCCGATCGGGATGCAGAGACGGACGCGCCGCGGATCGAGGTGGACACCGTCGACCTCTCCGGTCACCCCGACGGTCCGATCACCGATGACGAGCGCGGGGCACCGGTCCGTCCGGATTCGACCGCCTACGTGATCTACACGTCCGGATCGACCGGTAAGCCGAAGGGCGTCGCCGTCAGTCACCGGGCCATCGTCAACCGGTTGCTGTGGATGCAGGACACCTACCCGATGGATTCCACGGACGTCGTCCTGCAGAAGACTCCGGTCACGTTCGACGTGTCGGTGTGGGAACTGTTCTGGCCGCTCGAGGTCGGAGCCAAGCTCGTCGTCGCGATCCCGGACGGGCACCGCGACCCGGTGTACCTCTCCGAGGTCATCGCCGGGCACAGCGTGACCACGATGCACTTCGTGCCGTCCATGCTGGCGGTCTTCACCGCAGGTGCGGACGCCGCGCTGTGCGGTTCGCTGCGTCAGGTGTTCTGCAGTGGTGAAGCCCTTCCGCCTGCCTCCGCGGCCGCGTTCCGGGACTTCTCCTCCGCAGCGCTCCACAACCTGTACGGCCCGACGGAGGCCGCGGTCGACGTCACCTACTGGGAGTGCACCGAAGCGGACCGCACGACGGTGCCGATCGGCGCGCCCGTGTGGAACACGCAGCTGTACGTCCTCGATTCCCGGCTGCGTCCCGTCCCCGCGGGCGTGCACGGCGAGCTGTACCTCGCCGGCATCCAGCTGGCCCGCGGCTATGTCGGCCGCAGCGACCTGACGTCGGACCGGTTCGTGGCGAACCCGTTCGGCACGGCCGGGCAGCGGATGTATCGCACCGGCGACATCGTCCGCAAGCGCGCCGACGGCATCGTCGAGTACATCGGGCGCCGCGACTTCCAGGTCAAGCTCCGCGGACAGCGGCTCGAGCTCGGCGAGGTCGAGTCCGCGCTTCTCGCGCACCCGTCGGTGGCGCAGGCCGTGGTCGTCGTGCACCGCAGCGAGACCACCGGCGAGAACCTGGTGGGCTACGTGATCCCGGTGGCCGATGCGGCGATCGACACCGCGTCGGTGCTGGACGCGGCAGCGGAGACGCTGCCCGCGTACATGGTGCCCGCCCGGATCCTCGTCCTGGACAGTTTCCCGCTCGGCGCCACCGGCAAGTTGGACCGGGGTGCACTTCCCGAACCGGACTTCGTCACGTCCGAGGCCGAATACGTCGCACCCCGCACCCCGGTCGAGGAGATCGTCGCCGGGGTATTCGGCGAGGTGCTCGGCGTCGAACGCGTCGGTGCCGCCGACTCGTTCTTCGACCTCGGCGGAAACTCCATCAGCGCAACGAGGCTCACCGCCAGGCTGACCGCCGCGCTCGGCGCGCAGCTGTCGGTCCGGGAGTGCTTCGAGCACCCGACCGTCGCAGAACTCGCGGCGTTGCTCGAGGCGACCGCGGGAACCGCCGAACACCGTCCCGCACTAGTCGCCCGTCCCCGCCCCGACCGTATCCCGCTGTCGCTGGCGCAGCAGCGGATGTGGTTCGTCAACCAGTTCGACCCGTCCTCCCCGGCGTACAACCTGCCGCTGGCAGTGCGGTTGACCGGCTCGATCGATACGGCGGCGCTGAATTCGGCGTGGGCGGACGTGGTGCAGCGGCACGAGTCGCTGCGGACGGTCTTCCCGGTCGGCGACGAGGACGCGCACCAGGTCGTGCTGCCCGCAGCCGACGTGGTGTCCGACCTGACCCCGACCCCGGTCGCGGACGAGCAGGACCTGTACGCACGGATGCGTGAACTCGGCGCCACCGGATTCGACGTCACCGAGACGGTCCCGGTGCGGGTCGCCTGCTTCGAGGTGAACCCCACCGACCACATCCTGATGATGGTCGTGCACCACATCTCGGCCGACGGTGCGTCGCTGGCGCCCCTGTTCGCCGACATCATGACCGCCTACGCGGAGCGTGCGGCCGGCACTGCTCCCAGCTGGGAACCGCTGCCCGTCCAGTACGCCGATTACGCGCTGTGGCAGCGTGAGTCGCTCGGTGACGAGTCCGACCCGGAATCGCTGGTCGCCCGCCAGCTCGGCTACTGGCAGCAGTCGCTCGGCGGGCTCCCCGAGGTGCTCGAGTTGCCGACCGACCGGCCCCGGCCGCCCGTGCAGTCGCTGCGCGGTGCGTCGGCACGGTTCACGATCGACGCGCAGACCCACCGCGGGCTGCTCGCGATCGCCAGGGAAACGAACTCGACCCTGTTCATGGTCGTGCACGCCGCGCTCGCCGTCCTGCTCGAGCGGTTGTCGTCGCAGACGGACGTCGCGATCGGCACGCCGGTCGCCGGCCGCGGCGAGCAGGAACTGGACAGGCTCGTCGGCATGTTCGTCAACACCCTCGTGCTCCGAGCGTCGGTGCGTCCCGACGACACCTTCGCGGACCTGCTGTCACAGGTGCGCGCCACCGATCTGAATGCGTTCAGCCACAGCGACGTTCCGTTCGAGCGTCTCGTCGAGGTACTCGACGTCCCGCGGTCGACGGCGCATCAGCCGCTGTTCCAGGTGGCGCTGTCGTTCGACAACAACGAATCGGTCCGGATGGAGTTCCCGGGTCTCGAGATCTCCGCGCTCGACGCCCCGCTCGAGGTCGCCAAGTTCGACCTCCAGCTCAGCGTCGGCGAGCGCTACGCCGACGGGGCCGCCGCGGGCATCGCCGCGACGTTCAACTACTCGACCGACATCTTCGACGAGCAGACCGTTCTGGCCTTCGCGGACCGGTTCGGCCGGATCCTCCGTGCCGTGTCGGCCGACCGCGACGTGGTCCTCGGCGACATCGAGATCCTCGACGCCGCGGAGAAGGCCGCGATCGCCCCGGTCCGCGGGCCGCAGTCGATCGAGCCGCGCACACTGCCCGAACTGCTGCGTTCGGGTGTCGAGATCTCGCCGGAGTCGGTCGCGGTGTCCTTCGAGGGACGCGAGGTCACGTACCGGGAACTCGACGAGCGGTCGAATCAGCTGGCGCGTGTCCTGATCGATCGGGGCGTGGGGCCGGAGAACTATGTTGCACTGGCGATCACGCGTTCGGTCGAATCCATCCTCGGGATCTGGTCGATTGCCAAGGCCGGCGGCGCCTACCTGCCCCTCGACCCGAAGCTTCCGTTCGAGCGGGTCGGCGAGATGCTGTCCGATTCGGCGGCGGTCCTCGGACTGACGGTCGCCCGCCATCACGACGACCTTCCCGGCACGGTGCCGTGGATCGTCCTCGACGAGACGGCGGCGGCCGAGGAGATCGGTGCCCGCAGTGCGGGCGCGGTCGAGGACGCCGATCTGCGTCGCGCGCTGACGGTCGATCACCCGGCGTATCTCATCTACACCTCGGGTTCGACGGGTAAGCCGAAGGGCGTGGTGGTCACCCACCGCGGTCTGGCGAACCTCACCCGCGAGGTGCGCGAGCACTACGTCGTGTCGCCGAACTCCCGATTCCTGCACGTGGCGTCGCCGAGCTTCGACACATCGGTCGGGGAGATGCTGGCCGCATTCAGCGCGGGCGCCACCCTGGTGATCTCGCCCGCGGACGTCTACGGCGGCGACGAACTCGCCGACCTGATCCGCCGCGAACGGGTCAACAACGTGGTGATGACACCGACCGCGCTGATGACCGTCGACCCCGACGGGCTCGACTCCGTCACGTCCGTCGTGGTCGGTGGCGACACCTGCACACCGGAACTCGTGGCACGGTGGGCTCCCGGCCGCGAGATGCGCAACGCCTACGGTCCCACCGAGACCACGGTCATCGTCACCATCACCGAACCGATGGTGGCGGGTGAGCGCGTGACGATCGGTTCGCCGCTGCGTGGCGTCGAATCCCTCATCCTCGATTCGCGGTTGCGTCCGGTGCCGGAGGGAGTGCCCGGGGAGCTCTACATCTGCGGCCCGTCGGTGACCCGCGGCTACCACAACCGTCCGTCGGTCACGGCGGAGCGGTTCGTGGCCAACCCGTTCGGCGAACCCGGCGCGCGCATGTACCGCACCGGCGACGTCGTGCGCTGGGCGGACGGACATCGGGTGGAGTACGTCGGCCGGTCCGACTTCCAGGTGAAGGTCCGCGGGTTCCGCGTCGAACTCGGTGAGATCGACGCCGCACTCGCCGCGCAGTCGAACGTCGAGTTCGCGGTGACCGTGGGTCGTGAGAACCCGGCCGGGCTGACGACCCTCGTGTCGTACGTCCTGCCCGCCGACGGCGCGACGGTCGATCCGGAATCGCTGAAGTCGGTTGTCGGCGAGACGCTTCCGCCGTACATGGTGCCGTCCGTCGTGATCCTCCTCGACGAGATCCCGCTGACAGGCATCGGCAAGCTGGATCGCGCGCGGCTGCCCGAGCCCGAGTTCGTCACCGCGGGGGCGGAGTTCCGTGCCCCGACGACGCCGGCGGAAGAGACGATCGCAGGCATCTTCGCCGACGTGCTCGGACTCGAGCAGGTCAGCGTGGACGACAGCTTCTTCGACCTCGGCGGAAACTCGCTGAGCGCCACCCGTGTCGTGTCGCGGGCCGGACAGGTCTTCGGTCGTCGCATCGGAGTGCGGGAACTGTTCGAGGCGCCGACGGTCGCGGGCCTCGCCGCCCGCATCGGCACCCCCGATGAGAACATCCGACCGCGACCCGTCCTCGCGGCGCGGGAGAGGTCTGCCTTCGTCCCGTTGTCGCTGGCACAGTCCCGGATGTGGTTCATCAACCGCTTCGACCCGGACTCGCCCGCCTACAACATCCCGCTCGCGGTCCGGTTGACCGGTGCGCTCGACGTGGACGCGCTGCAGTCCGCCGTGTTCGACGTGCTCGACCGGCACGAGTCGTTGCGCACGATCTACCCGGACTCGCCGGAGGGCCCGCACCAGGTGATCCTCCCCTCCGACCAGGTCCGGCTGGACCTGACGCCCGCCGCGGTGTCGGACGACGAACTGCGCGAGCAGTTGGTGGAGATGGTCACCGCCGGATTCGACGTCACCGCCGACGTCCCGCCGATCCGGACGCGACTGTTCGAGGTCGGCCCGCAGGACTACGTGCTGGCACTCGTCGTGCACCACGTGTCCACCGACGGCGAGTCCACGGCGCCGTTCGTGCGCGACGTCATGGTGGCGTACGCGTCGCGGGCGGCCGGCGGGGAACCCGGTTTCGCGCCGCTCCCGGTGCAGTACGCGGACTACGCGATCTGGCAGCGTGAACTCCTCGGCAGCGAGGACGACCCGGACAGCCTGATCGCCGCCCAGCTGGCCTTCTGGAAGAAGACGCTGGCCGGCGTGCCCGACCTTCTCGAGCTGCCGGTGGACCGGCCGCGACCGCCCGTGCAGTCCCTGCGCGGGTCGCGGATCGACTTCACCATCGACGCCGAGGTGCACCGCGGTCTGGCCGCACTGGCCCGCAGGCACAACGCCAGCGTGTTCATGGCCGTGCACGCCGCGTTCGCGGTGCTGCTCAGCCGTCTGTCCGGCACCGAGGACATCTCGGTGGGCACCCCGATCGCAGGCCGCGGTGAGCGCGAACTCGACGACGTCGTCGGCATGTTCGTCAACACCCTCGCACTGCGTGTACAGGTCGACGGGCAGCAGACGTTCGACGAGATCCTCGACCGCGCCCGGGAGGCAGACCTCGAGGCGTTCTCGCACGCCGACGTCCCGTTCGAGCGCCTCGTCGAGGTCCTGAACCCGGCACGATCGATGGCCCACCACCCGATCTTCCAGGTGGGCTACTCGTTCCAGAACACGACGAAGGCCGAGCTGGAACTGCCCGACCTCACCGTCACACCGCTCGAGGTCGAGGGCGACACCGCGCAGTTCGACCTGCATCTGATCCTGGGGGACAGCCCCGAGGGGGAGCAGATGTCGGGCGTGTTCACGTTCGCCACCGACCTGTTCGACGCCGCCACCGTCAAGCGTTTCGCGGACATGTTCCGCCGCGTCCTGGCCGCCGCGGTGGATTCGCCGCGGACCGCGGTCGGCGACCTGCCGCTCACAGGCGGCGACGAGCGCGCGCTCGTGGTGTCCGGATGGAACGACACCGAGCGGGCGCTGCCGGAGACGACGCTCGCAGACATGTTCGCGTTCGCCGCCGCGGAGAACCCGGACGTCACCGCTCTCGTGTTCGAGGGCGAGTCTCTGACGTACGCCGATTTCTCGGCGAGGGTCAACCGGTTGGCCCGCCACCTCGTCGGCCGTGGGGTCGGCCCGGAAACCGTGGTCGGCCTGGCGATTCCGCGTTCGGTGGAACTGCTGGTCGGCATGTACGCGATCGCCGCGGCTGGCGGCGCGTACCTGCCGATCGACCCGGACCATCCGGCCGAGCGCACCGCGTATGTGCTGGAGAGTGCGCAACCCGTCTGCGTCCTGGCGACCCGCGCCGTCGTCGGGGGACTGCCGGGCGGGGTCGACTACCTCCTCCTCGACGAACTGGATCTGGGCGGAATCGACCCGGCTCCGCTGACCGACTCGGAGCGGATCGCACCGCTGCGGCCGGAGAACGCCGCGTACGTCATCTACACGTCCGGCTCGACCGGTCGCCCGAAGGGTGTGGCGATCGCGCACCGTGCGATCGCTAACCAGTTGCGGTGGAAGCAGTCGGAATACCCGCTCACGGCCGAGGATTCGGTGCTGCTCAAGACGGCGGCGACATTCGACCTGTCGGTGTGGGAGTTCTGGTGGGCGCTGACCGCGGGCGCACGTCTGGTCGTCGCCACACCGGACGGCCACCGCGACCCGTCATACCTGGCCGCACTCGTTGCGGAGCAGCAGGTCTCGACCGTGCACTTCGTGCCTTCGCTGCTGTCGGCGTTCGTCGCGGTGGCGGAGCCTGCCCAGCTGGTGTCGTTGACACGCGTGCTCTGCATCGGTGAGGCACTGCCCGCCGACACGATGCTCCGGTTCCGCGACGTCTCCGACGCGGAGATCTTCAATCTGTACGGCCCCACCGAGGCCGCCGTCAGCGTCACCCACTACCGGTGCGGCGACGAGCGCGACGGTTCGGTCCCGATCGGCAGGCCCGAATGGAACACGCAGACCTACGTTCTCGATTCGCGTCTGCACCCCGTTCCCGCCGGCGTCACAGGTGAGCTCTATCTCGCGGGCGAGCAGTTGGCGCGCGGCTACTTCGGACGCCACGACCTCACCGCGGAACGGTTCGTCGCCAACCCGTTCGGCGAGGCCGGCCACCGGATGTACCGCACCGGTGACCTGGTGCGATGGAACCGCGACGGCAACCTCGACTACGTCGGCCGGAGCGACTTCCAGGTCAAGGTCCGCGGTTTCCGGATCGAGCTCGGCGAGATCGAGCGGGCGCTCGTGGCACACCCGTCGGTGGCGCAGGCCGTCGTCGTGGTCCACCACGACCGTCACACCGGGGACCGGCTCGTCGGCTACGTGGTGCCGGAGCAGGGCGACTCCGTCGACGACGCCGACATTCTCGCGTTCGCCGGCCGGTCGGTGCCGGGGTACATGGTGCCGTCCGCGCTGATTGCCCTCGATGCGCTGCCGCTGAACATCAACGGCAAGCTAGATCGAAAGGCGCTCCCCGAACCCGAGTTCGGTGGCTCCGTGGACCATTACAAGGCTCCGCGTACCCCGGTCGAGGAGATCGTCGCGGGAGTCTTCGCGGACGTGCTCGGTCACGAGCGGGTCAGCGTGGACACGAGCTTTTTCGACCTCGGCGGCAATTCATTGGTCGCGACGCGCGTGGTCGCCCGTATCAACGCCGCACTCGACACGTCGATCGGTGTGCGGGAACTGTTCGAGGCTCCGACGGTGATCGCGCTGTCGGCTCGCGCCGAGCAGTCCGATTCGGTGGGCGCGAACCGCCCGGCGCTGGTGCCGCAGCCGCGTCCGACCCGGATTCCGCTGTCCCCGGCGCAGTCCCGCATGTGGTTCATCAACCAGTTCGACACGGCGTCGGCGGCGTACAACATTCCGCTGGCGATCAAGCTGACGGGCCGCCTCGACGTCTCGGCGCTCGAACAGGCACTCGGCGACGTCGTCGAACGGCACGAGACGCTGCGGACGACGTACCCCGACACCGGAGACGGTCCGGGCCAGGTCGTGTTGTCGCGGGCCCGGAGTTTCACCTCACTGGACGTGGAGACCGTCGCCGACGAGAACGTCCTGCGTGAGCGCGTGATCTCGCTCGTCACCGCCGGTTTCGACGTCGCGAAGGCCGTCCCGGTCCGCGCGCGTCTCCTGCGGATCGACGCCGAGCAGCACGTGCTGGTCATCGTGGTCCACCACATCTCGTCCGACGGTGCCTCGACGGCACCGCTGGCGCGCGACGTGGTGATCGCCTACAGCGCCCGCGCCGCCGGTTCCGAACCTGCCTGGGCTCCGCTCGACGTCCAGTACGCGGACTTCTCGCTCTGGCAGCACGAGTTGCTTGGCGACGAGAACGCGTCGGATTCGCTGGCCACCAAGCAGATCGACTACTGGCGGACCACGCTCAGCGGTCTGCCGGACGTGCTGCCGTTGCCGACGGACTGGCCGCGGCCGCCCGCGCAGTCGATGCGCGGCGCGAACTTCGACTTCGAGATCGACGCGGAACTGCGCGACCGGCTCGGGGCGCTGGCGCGCGAGCACAACGCGTCGCTGTTCATGGTCGCGCACGCGGCACTGTCGGTGTTGCTCGCTCGGCTGAGCGCCACGGACGACATCGCGGTGGGTACCGCCATCGAGGGCCGCGGTGAGGCCGCGCTCGACGACCTGGTCGGCATGTTCGTCAACACGCTCGTGTTGCGCGCGCAGGTCGACGTCGACGCGACGTTCTCCGATCTCCTCGCGCAGGTGCGTCAGCACGACCTCGGTGCGTTCACGCACACCGACGTGCCGTTCGAGCGGCTGGTCGAGATCCTCCAGCCGGAACGCTCGACGGCGTTCTCGCCGCTCTTCCAGGTGGCTCTGGCGTTCCAGAACATCGAGCAGGCGCACCTGGAGCTGCCCGGCCTGACGGTCGAGGGACTCGACGGTGGGATCAGCGCCGCGAAGTTCGATCTGCAGCTCACGCTCGCGGACGCAGCCGACGCGGACGGGGACGCGCCGATGCGGGGCGTCTTCACCTACGCGACGGATCTGTTCGACGAACGCACCATCGCGTCGTTCGCGTTCCGTTTCCAGCGCATCCTCGAGGCAATCACCGCCGACGCCTCCGTGCTGATCGGGGACATCGACGTCCTGAGCGAGAACGAGCACGAGGTGCTGGCACCCGTGCGCGGCGCCGACGGCGCCGCACCCGAGCTCCTGTCGAGCATCCTGGCCACCGCCGCGGCAGTCGACCCCGACGCCGTCGCCGTCGTGTGCGGCGACGAGCATGTCACCTACCGTGAACTGGACGAGCGCTCGAACCGTCTCGCCCGCGTCCTGATCGGCAGAGGCATCGGGGCCGACGACTTCGTCGCGCTGGCACTGACGCGTTCCGTCGAATCCATCCTCTCCATCTGGGCGGTCGCGAAGACCGGCGCCGCATTCGTGCCCGTCGATCCGAGCTACCCGTTCGACCGGATCCTGCACATGGTCACGGACTCTCGCGTGGAGGTCGGGCTCACCACCGGCGCCCACGTCGGCGAGCTGCCCGACACCGTGCGGTGGCTGGTGCTCGGTGAGGACGAGATGGACGGCGACTGCGCGTCCGTGTCGTCCGAGGCCGTCACCGACGCCGACCGCATCCGTCCGACCCGGGTCGACGACGCGGCGTACGTCATCTACACGTCGGGGTCGACGGGTCTGCCGAAGGGCGTCGTCGTCACCCACACCGGGCTGGCGAACGTCACGACCGAGCAGGTCGAGCGGCTCCGGCTCACCCCGCAGTCGCGGGTGCTGCACTTCGCCTCGCCGAGCTTCGACGCGTCCGTGTTCGAACTGCTGCACGCCGTGGCCGCCGCGTCGACGATGGTCATCGCGTCCGGCGTCGTGTACGGCGGCGACGAACTCGCCCGGCTGCTGAAGAAGCAGAAGGTCACGCACGCGTTCATCACGCCCGCGGCTCTCACCACGGTCGACCCGGCCGGGCTGGAAGGCATCGAGGTGCTGTCGGTGGCCGGCGAGGCCTGCCCGCCGGAACTCATGCAGAAGTGGGCACCGGGCCGGCGCATGTTCAACCTGTACGGCCCGTCCGAGGCGACGATCTGGAGCACGTCGAGCAACCCGATGAAGGCGGATCAGCCCGTCACCATCGGTGGTCCCACCCGGGGCGTCGACGTGGTCGTGCTCGACTCCCGGCTCACGCCCGTCCCGGTGGGGGTCGCGGGTGAGCTGTACGTGGCGGGTCCGAGCGTGGCACGCGGCTATCACAACCGGTTCGCCCTGACGGCGGAGCGTTTCGTCGCCAACCCGTTCGGCGGTCCCGGTGAGCGGCTCTACCGCACCGGCGACGTCGTCCGCTGGGTGCACGACGGGGAGACCGGCGACCTCGTCCTCGACTACGTCGGCCGGTCCGACTTCCAGGTGAAGGTCCGCGGGTTCCGCATCGAACTCGGCGAGATCGACGCCGAACTCGGCAGCCACGCGAGCGTGGACTTCGCGTTCACGCTGGGCCATCACCGCGAGCAGACCGGTCAGACCGTGCTGGTGTCGTACGTGATGCCGGCTCCGGGCGCGTCGATCGACGTCGCGGAACTGTCGGCGTTCGTGTCCGAGACCCTGCCCGGGTACATGGTGCCGTCGTCGATCATGGCGATCGACTCGGTGCCGCTGACGCCCGCCGGAAAGCTCGATCGCAAGGCGCTTCCCGAGCCGCAGTTCGTGTCGGCAGCCAGTGAGTACTGCGCGCCGTCGACGCCGATGGAGAAGGCCATCGCCGACGTCTTCGCACAGGTGCTCGGTGTGGACCGCGTCAGCGTCGACGACTCGTTCTTCGCCCTCGGCGGCGACAGCATCGTGTCCATCCAGCTCACGACCCGCGCGAAGAACGCCGGGGTGCTGTTCACGGCGCGGGACGTCTTCGAGCGCAAGACCGTCTCGGCGCTGGCCGACGTGGCCGACTGGGCCACCGACGTCGAGTCGGTGAAGCTCGAGGAGCTGCCGGGCGGCGGCGTCGGTTCGATTCCGCTCACGCCTATCGCGCACTGGCTGGTGGAGACGGCAGGGACCTTCGAGAAGTTCTCGCAGGCGGTTCTGCTGACCACCCCGCCCGCGGTCACGCGGGATCAGCTGGTGGCCACGGTGGATGCTGTCCTGGAACGCCACGACATCCTCCGATCCCGGCTCACCCGGACCGGGGACGACTGGGCGTTCGAGACTCTCCCGACCGAAGCGACATTCGGTGCGGACGACCTGATCGAGCAGATCGAGTTCACCGACAAGCCGGGAACGGACGGATTCGAGAGACTGGCACGCGCGGCTCTCGACCGTGCGGCGGAACGGCTGGATCCGGCGTCGGGCCGGATGACGCAGTTCGTGTGGTTCGCTCCCGCGGCGTCGTTGCCGGGGCAGAGCGGCCGCCTGCTGGTGCTCGCGCATCACCTCGTCGTCGACGGTGTGTCCTGGCGAGTGCTGTTGCCGGACTTCGCGACCGCGGGTTCGCAGATCACGGCGGGACAGCCGGCGCAGCTCGAACCGGTCGGCTCCTCGGTCCGTGCGTGGGCGCACGGTCTGGTCGAGGAGGCGAAGTCGCCGCACCGCGTGGCGGAACTCGACTTCTGGCGCGGGATGCTCGCGGACACGGATCCGCTGATCGGAAAGCGTGCGTTCGATCCCGCACGCGACGTGATCGCCCGGACCGACCGCCTGAGCATGACGTTCTCGACGCAGGTGACGCAGGCGCTGCTCACCACGATCCCGCAGTCCGTGAACGGTGGTGTCAACGACGGTCTGCTCGCGGCTCTCGCTCTCGCGGTCGCGCGCTGGCGCGGAGTCCGCAACGGGACCGAGGATCGCTCGGTGCTGATCAACCTCGAGGGACACGGCAGGGAAGAGGCGACCGTGCCCGGTGCCGACCTCTCCCGCACGGTGGGCTGGTTCACGAGCCTGTACCCGGTGCGGCTGGACGTCTCCCGGGCCGATCTCGACGACGCGTTCGACGGCGGGACGTCGACGGGCGCGGCGCTGAAGGCGGTCAAGGAGCAGTTGCTTGCCGTGCCCGACAAGGGCATCGGCTACGGGCTGCTTCGCTACCTGAACGAGGAGACGGGTCCGGCCCTGGCGTCGTTGCCGACTCCGCAGATCGGGTTCAACTACCTCGGTCGCGCGGGCTCGGTGGATCTGCCCGCCGAGATCCGGGATCTCGGCTGGATCCCCGACAGCGATTCGGGTGAGTTCGGCGGTGCCATGGACGACGACATGGTGGCACCGGCGGTGCTCAGCATCAACGCGGTGACGTCGGAGACGGCGTCCGGTCCCCAGATCGAGGCCAAGATCGCGTTCGCCACCGAGATTCTCGACGAGGCGGACGTGTGGGAGCTCGCCGAACTGTGGCACGCCGCGGCGACCGCGCTGGCCGAGCACGCCTCCGGGCCGAACGGCGGCGGTCTCACACCGTCCGACGTTCCGCTGGTGTCCGTGACGCAGGACGACCTCGAGGCGCTCGAACGGCGCTACCCCGACGCCACCGACGTGTGGCCGCTCGCCCCGCTGCAGTCCGGAATGTTCTTCCATTCCGTGCTCGCCGAGGACGCGGTGGACGTCTACACCGCGCAGGTGGTGCTGGACTTCCAGGGCACCGTCGACACCGGCCGGCTCCGCGGCGCGGCGGAGGCGTTGATCGCACGTCACGCGAACCTGCGCACGGCGTTCGTCCCCGACGATTCGGGGACCGCGGTCCAGGTGGTCGTCGACCACGTCGCGCTGCCGTGGGGAGAGCTCGACCTCTCCGGCCTGTCCGAGACCGAACGCGAGGAGCGGATGAGTTCCGTTCTGAGCGAACATCGTTCGGCGCGGTTCGATATGAGTCGTCCGCCCCTGATGCGGTTCCTGCTGATCCGCACGGGTGAGAACAGCTACCGGTTCTCCATCAGCAACCACCACATCCTGCTCGACGGATGGTCGATGCCGTTGCTGATGAAGGACCTGCTGGTGCTGTACGCGACCCGCGGTGACGGTTCGGTGCTGCCGCGCGTGCGTGGTTACCGCGACTTCCTCGGCTGGCTGTCCGAACGCGACACCGACGCATCGCGCAGCGCGTGGGCGCACGCACTGGCGGGACTGGACGGTCCGACCGTGCTGGCCCCGGCACCGAGCAGCGAGGACCGTCCCGAGCCGGCCGAGTTCGCGCTGCACCTCGGCGAGGTGGTGAGCGAGAACCTGGCGCGCATCGCCCGGGACCGTGGCCTGACGATGAACACGATCGTCCAGGCTGCGTGGGGTCTGCTGCTGGCCCGCATGACGGCCTCGGACGACGTCGTCTTCGGCGCCACCGTGTCGGGGCGCCCGCCGGAGGTCGCAGGCATCGAGTCGATGGTGGGCTTGTTCATCAACACCATCCCGATTCGTGTGCGTATCGATCCCCGTGAGTCCCTCCTCGGACTGCTCGAGCGGCTGCAGGCGGAACAGTCGACGTTGTTCGACCACCATCACATCGGTCTTCCGGAGATCCAGCAGATCGCCGGAATCGGTGGGCTGTTCGACACGTTGACGGTGTTCGAGTCGTACCCGGTGGACCGCGCAGGTCTCACCGAGGACAGCGACATCGACGGGCTCCAGGTCGCCGGGGTACAGATCAGCGACGCCTCGCACTACCCGCTGAGCCTGCTGGCCCAGTCGGACAGCGAGCTGCAACTGGTCCTGAAGTACCTTCCGGACGTATTCGGCGCCGACACCGTCGAGCGGCTCGGGTCCCGGCTGAACCGGATCCTGCAGACCATCGCGGCCGGCAGTTCCACGCTGGTGGGCGATCTCGATCTGCTGACCGGCGACGAACGCGAACTCGTCCTGTCCGGGTGGAACGACTCGGGGCACGACGTCACCGACGAATCCGTGGTGTCGATGTTCGGCGCCCAGGTCGCTCGCACGCCGGATCGAACGGCCGTGGTGGCGGACCACGTGCGCCTCACCTACGCCGAGTTCGACGCGCGGGTGAATCGTCTGGCGCGGCACCTGATGTCGATGGGTGTGGGGCCGGACTCGGTGGTGGGCATCGCGATGCGACGCTCGCTCGACATGGTGATCAGCCTCTACGCCGTCCACGCGGCGGGCGGCGCGTACGTGCCGATCGACCCGGAGCACCCCGCGGACCGCACCTCGTACGTGGTGGACAGTGCCATGCCGACGTGTGTGCTCAGCCTGGCCGACGACATCGCGAATCTCGATGTGGACGTGCCGGTGTACCTGGTCGAGGACTTCGACCTGTCCGAGTACGCGGAGGGCCCGGTCGAGGATTCCGAGCGGCTCGCCGAGCTGCGCCCGGTCAACCTGGCCTACGCGCTGTACACGTCGGGTTCGACGGGACGTCCGAAGGGCGTGGCGATTCCGCACTCGGCGCTGGCCAACCAGCTGGCGTGGATGCGGGACGTCTACGGCATCGGCGCGCAGGACGTGGTACTGCAGAAGACGCCGTTCACGTTCGACGCCTCGGTGTGGGAGCTGTTCCTGCCGTTGGTGGTCGGTGGCACTCTCGTGATCGCGTCGCCGGACGGTCACCGCGACCCCGAGTACATGGCAGCGACCGTGGGTACGGAAGCGGTGACGGTGATCCAGTTCGTCCCGTCCGTGCTGACCATGTTCCTCGACGCTGCCACGGCCGACCGGTGCGGTTCGCTACGCCTGGTCTTCGCGGGCGGTGAGCCGCTGCCGCAGTCGGCGACCAACCGGGTCGCCGGTCTCGGTTCCGCGGAATTGGTGAACCTGTACGGCCCGACCGAGGTGACCATCAACTCGACGGCCCACGTGGTGGAGCCGTCGGGAACGGCGACGATCGCGCCGATCGGTTCGCCGGCGTGGAACACGCGCGCCTACGTGCTCGACGCTCATCTGAACCCGGCGCCGATCGGTGTTCCCGGTGAGCTGTACCTCGACGGCGCGCAACTCGCTCGCGGATACGTCAACAGTTCCGCACTGAGTGCGGAACGGTTCGTCGCGAACCCGTTCGGCGATTCGGGTGCGCGGATGTACCGCACCGGCGACCTCGTCCGGTGGAACGAGAACGGCGTCCTCGAGTTCGTGGGCCGCACCGACTTCCAGGTGAAGGTGCGCGGACTGCGTATCGAGCTCGGCGAGGTCGAGGAGGCGTTCGTCCGATACCGCGACGTGGCGCAGGCCGCCGTGATCGTCCACAACAGCGAGGTGGGTGCGCGGCTCGTCGCCTACGTCGTGCCGAAGCCGGATGCCGCTCTCGACGCCGCGGCGCTGAACGGGTTCGTCGCGGAATCGCTGCCCGAGTACATGATTCCGGATTCCGTGATGGTTCTCGCCGAACTGCCGCTGGGTACCAGCGGCAAGCTCGACCGGCGCGCACTGCCGGTGCCGGACTTCGCGTCGGCGGCCGAATTCCGGGCGCCGCGCACCGAGACCGAGCGTGCACTCGCGACCGTGTTCGGTGAACTGCTCGGCAGGGAGAGCGTCGGAATCGACGACTCGTTCTTCGAGCTCGGCGGCGACAGCATCGTGTCCATCCAGTTGGTGGCGCGGTCACGTTCGGCCGGTATCCACTTCACCGCGCGAGATGTGTTCGAGCGGCGCACCGTTGCCGAGCTGGCCGCGGTGGCGGACTCGGGCGAGTCCGCGGCGACCGCACTGCAGGAGTACGAGGGTGGTGGCGTCGGAACGGTGCCGCTCACCCCGGTCGCCCGCAAGATGGTCGAGCGCGGCGGCGACTTCGACCGGTTCGTGATGCCGTTGTTGCTCACACTGCCCGCCGGGATCGAACGCGAGCAGGTGATCGCGACGATCGCCGCAGTGGTCGACAAGCACGACGTGCTGCGGTCGACCCTGGTCACCTCCGGCGTGGGGGACGCGCTCGAGATCGCACCCGCGGGCAGCGTCGACATCGACGCCACCGTGCAGCGGGTGGAGATCGCGGCCGGCGACGAGCCCGGTTCGCCGGAGTTCGACGCGGTGGCAAGTGCGGCGTTCGGCGCGGCCCTGGCTCGCCTCGATCCACGCACCGGGTCGATGCTGCAGTTCGTCTGGTTCGACCCCGCCGAGTCGGATCGGCGCGGACGGCTCCTCGTGTTGCCGCACCACCTCGTCATCGACTCCGTGTCGTGGCGGATCCTGGTGCCGGACTTCGCGAGCGCGGGCGCCCAGATCGCCGCCGGCACGTCGCCGTCACTCGAGCCGGTCGGGACGTCGCTGCGGCGCTGGACCGACGGTCTGCTCGAAGCGGCAGCGACGCCGGAGCGGGTGGCCGAACTCGAGGTGTGGGAACGGATGCTCACCGGGCCGGATCCACTGCTCGGATCGCGTGAGCTGGACCTGGGAACCGATCTGGTCAGCACGCTGGAACGGACCCGGGTGGATGTTCCCGCACCGGTCACCGAGGCATTGCTGGGTGGCACGCCGGGTGCGCTCGACGGTGAGATCGGCGACGTTCTCGCGGCAGCCCTCGCGTTGGCGGTGGCCGGCTGGCGGCGCGACCGCGGAGTCGAGGCTTCGTCGACGGTCGTCACCCTCGAAGGCCACGGACGTGAAGAGTCCACGGTGCCGGGTGCTGACCTGTCGCGGACGGTCGGCTGGTTCACCACGATGTACCCGGCACGCCTCGATCTCGCCGGGGTCGACCTCGCCGATGCCCTGCAGGGCGGCGCGAGCGCGGCGGACGCCGTGCACGCGGTACGGGATCAGCTGAGCGCGATCCCGGACCGGGGAATCGGATACGGGCTGCTCCGGTACCTGAACCCCGACACGTCGGCGGTCATGAGGAACTGGTCGGAACCGCAGATCGTGTTCAACTACATCGGACGCGTCAGCGCGGCCGAGGTTCCCGAGGCGGTACGCGGACTGGACTGGCTGCCCGACTTCGAATCGCCCGTCACGGGTGGATTCGAGAAGAGCGCGATGCCCGCCCAGGCCGTCCTCGACATCCAGTCGGTGATCTCGGAAACCGCGGAGGGCCTGCAGTTGTCGGCGTTCATGTCCTTCCCGCCCGGCATCCTCTCGACGCCGGAAGTGGACCGGTTCGGGGAGTTCTGGGTTGCCGCGCTCACCGCGCTCGTGGCTCAGGCCGAGGAGCGATCCGGGCGCTGATCTCCGCGGCCCGTGGTGGGAAGGCTCCGCGCCTTCCCACCACGTGGCCCCGTCTGTCCCGTCGCCGCGGAGTCAGGCCCACTCGAAGGACATCTCGCCCGCGACGCCGAGGTGCTTGCACAGCTTGTGGATGCCGCCGAAATCCTGGACCAGTGCGGATCGGCGGGTGTCGTGTTCGGCGTCGTCGATCATCGCCTGACCACCGCTCAAGTCCATGAGTCCGACGATGGTGTGCCAGGTCGAGTAGTCGTTGCTGCTGAAAGCGGTCATCGCGTCGACGAGCCCGTCGAGGAAGTGGCGGCGGTCGTCGGGGCTCAGGGTGTCGTAGACGACGCCGGCGATGTCGTCGGCGATCGAGGCGTGGCAGTACTCGTCGCGATTGTGCAGCCTCACCGTCGCCCGGTTGACCGGCTGGATGACGTCGTTTTCGGATATCAGGTCGAGGTAGGAGCTGATCGAGATCTCCGCCACCGTCATGAAGGCGAACGTCGTGATCGCCCGCTTCCTCGGGTCGGCGGCATCGGCCGTCGCCGCACGTTGTCGGCGCAACGTCAGGACGTCGGGAAGGGCGTTGTTCGGCATCGCCCAACCGCGTTGTCTGCGCGTGACGGCGCTCGCGTTCAGGTGCATGAGGGTGTGGTACTGCTCGTCGACCATCGCCTGGTGGACGGCCACGGCGAACGTGTCTCCGAGCCCGGTGTCCAGGGCGTCGTGCGCGACGAGGTCGAACCCGGGATTGACCACGTACTGCTCGATGTCCATGACGTTCTTGTTGAATGCGATCCAGGCCCACGCCCGGAGCTGGTTCCGGTGCTCCTCGCTCATGCCGAGAAAGCGATCGTGATCGGCGAAGGGCAGCAACTCGTTCGGGTAGTCCTGCTTGTCGAGGTCGAACAGCGCGTCGAGATCCGGTTCCGGCTTCTTCACGGTGGCCCGCTGACCCCAGTTCCGGGCGAGCCGGGTCACGACTGCGCTCTCCACCGGATCCGCCGGGTCGTACTCCGGGAGCGAGGGAGTCTTCTGGGGCGTCATGACGAATCTCCGTTCCTGTCCCACGACTGCGGCTGTCTGTGAACGAGATCGGTGAAGAGGTCGGCGCACAGCCGGGCGAGAGGTTCGCTCCGGTCGCCGAGCGCCGACGTCGAGCGGGACATGAGCGATGCGAAATCGTCCTCCGAGCCCCGCTCGACGGTTTCCGTGAGAGTGGTCAGCGCCGCGGCGAGCGCGCGGCGGGCCTCGGCCGCAAACGGATTGCCCGCCTGGATGTCCCGATAGACCTCCGGGACGCCTCCGCCGACCCGCGCGAGGAGCGCGAGTGACACGAGATGGGGAGGGGTCGCCACCGCGGTGAGTTCGGCCCCGTCGACACCGAGGTCCGCCAGCGCGAGGCCGAAGGCGAGGACGCCGGCGTGTGTCAGCGCCTGGGTCGCTGCGGTGAGCCGGTCGTGGTGTTCGGCGTCCAGGCGGACCACCGACGACCCCCAGCCGGACAGCACCGACAGGAACCACTCGACCTCACCACTGTTCCGGTAGGTCACCGCCGCGACGGGGCGGCCCTCCGGTCCGAGGGAAGGCGCGAACATCGGGTTGATGCCCACGGCACCGCTACGCAGCGCACTGTCGCGCAGGGCGGCGTCGAATCGGGACTTCACCGACAGCGTGTCGACCAGCAGGGCGTGTTCGGGCAACTCCGCGACGACGAACGGAATCGCCTTCAGTGCGACGCTTTCGGGGATCGCCAGGATCACCGCATCTGCAGCGTTCACCACCGCCCGCAACTCGGGAGACGGGTCGGTGACGTCGCCCTTCACCTGATCCGGGTCGGACCGATCGGTGAATCGGATGTCGATGGTGCGCACCATGTTTCCGTCGGCGCGCAGCCGAGCCGCCAGCATCCGGCCGACATCACCGGAACCGCCGATCAGCGCGACGGTCCGGGTGGATGCGGCCGGGACGTTCACGGCCCGATCTCGTTCGGCCGGTCTGCCGTCACAGTCAGTGCCCGCAACATGGTGGCGGCCTTGACCATCGCCTCGTCGAACTCCTCCTCCGGGTCGGAGAGTGCTGTGATCGCCCCACCGATACCGAACGTCACCTCGGTGTCCGTGGCGACTATCGTGCGGATGACGATCGACAGGTCGGCCGTCCCCGTCAGTGAAAAGTAGCCGATCGAACCGGAATACACACCGCGCGGCCCGGACTCGAGCCGGTCGATGATCTCCATGGTCCGGATCTTCGGCGCGCCCGTCATCGATCCGCCCGGGAAGGCGGCACGAACACACTCGACGACGGAAGCGTCGGCGCTGAGAGTCCCGCGCACGGTCGACACGAGTTGATGCACGGCCGCGTACGTCTCGACGTCGAAGAGTTTGGGAACGTGCACCGACCCGGGAACGCACACCCGGGCCAGATCGTTGCGCGTCAGATCGACGATCATGAGGTTCTCGGCGCGGTCCTTCTCGCTGTCCAGCAGGTCCTGCCGCAGCGCCGCATCCTTGGCGGGGGTCGCGCCGCGCGGACGCGTCCCCTTGATGGGCTTGGACTCCACCACCCGGTCCGCGCCGATCCTGAGGAACCGTTCGGGGGAAGCGCTGAGAACCGACAGTCCGGCGAACTGGAGGTACGCGCTGTACGGGGTGGGGCTGATGGAGCGCAGTAACTCGAACGTGTGCAGGGGATCGATGGACTGGTCCACCGTCGCCATGTTGGTGAGGCACACCTCGTAGGACTCACCGGTCCGGATCTCACCGAGCGAGGTCGCGATGTGTTCGAGGTACTTGTCGTGCTCGTGGCGCAGGGCGAGTTCGGCGGACTCCGGCTTCCGGATCGGCGACACGGCGGTCGGCGGGTTGTCCGGCTCGGCCAGCCGATGCAGCGCCACCTCCATCTCGTCGAGCCAGCGGCGCAACTCCGGATCGTCCTGGTGATCACTCAGGCACAGCGCGTAGGTGCGCTCGCCCGAATGGTCGATGACGACGGCGCGGTCGGCGAACACCAGCGCGGCATCTGGGGTGGGCGACTTGTGGGCCGCCGTGCCGCCGGTCTCGGCCTTCAGTTCGTAGCCGAGGTACCCCACGTAGCCGAGGCCGAACGGCACACCCGGGAGGCCGGGCACCGACCGGGCCTGCAGTTGCCGCTCGAGGTAGTCGAAGAACGGTGCGTGCACCTGTTCGACCGGCAACCCCTCGCGCGTGATCCGGACGATCGATTCGCTGACGTCGTACGTGATGTACTCGGCGCGGGGGCCGGAACAATTGCCCATGATGGTGAATCGCGAAGTCGGTTCCGAGGCCGACGTCCCGTCCAGCCAGAACGCGTTGGGTCCGGACGCGAAGAGATCCTCGAACGTCGTGCGGGGATCGACTTCGTGATCGACGCGCACCTGCTGGACCACGTACGGCGCGTGGGGAATCGGGATTCTCAGCATGGACCCGTGCGTGGGTGTCCCGGAATGCGTCTGCGTGAGATCGCGGAAGTTCGCGAGCAGTTCGTGACCGAAGGCGGTGCTGATCGATTCGGGGTGGAACTGGACGCCCCACAGCGGACGAGTGCGGTGACGGACACCCATCAACAGGCCGTCGGCGGTCCAGGCGGTGGCCTCGAGGTCGTCGGGGAGATCCTCGACGATCAGCGAGTGGTAGCGGACCGTCGGGAACGGTGACGGAATGCCGGCGAAGAGCTCGGAACCGTCGTGTTCGACGAGGGATACGCGGCCGTGCATCGGTTCGGGTGCGAGGACCACGCTGCCCCCGAACAGCTGGCACAGTCCCTGATGACCGAGGCACACGCCGAGGACGGGTAGTTCGGTCTCCGTGATGATGCGCGCACTGATCCCGAAGTCTCGTTGCCGCTCCGGGCGTCCGGGGCCGGGGGAGATGACGATGTTGTCGAAGTCGGACCAGGGGATCGAATCCCACTCCACGTCGTTGTGCACGACCGTGGGGGGTTCACCGTTCACCTCGGCCAGCAGGGTGAACAGGTTGTAGGTGAACGAATCGTAGTTGTCGACCAAGAGCGTCCGGGTACTCATCACGACTCGACATTCGCAGATGGCGCGGAACTGTGACGAACGTGGTGGTTGTCACGGTGGTCGTGGTGTCCGTTGTGGCGGGGGGCCTCGTCGGCGGGCTCCGCGTTGATCACGAGGTCCTCGAGCCGGCACGTCTCGGCGATGAGAAGGTCGTAGAGCGAGTCGAAGAACTCCGGGGACAGGGAGTGGCTGTCCGCGTACTGTCGCGCCCGCTCGTGGACGATATGGATTCGGCCTGGCTGCATCATGGCGATGTGCTCGCGTTGCTTCAGTTCGCCGATGCGCAGGCACACCTCCAAGCGCTGCCGGACCGCTTCGAGCAGGGTCGCGTCGACTGCGTCGAGTTCCGCGCGCAGACCCTCGAGTGCCTGCTGCGCCGAGGCGTCAGAATGCTCTCCGGAATCGTCGCCGTTCCGCTGTCCTACGGAGAAGTACATAGTCGCCCCACTCACTCGATCGGCAGTAGCTTTCTCATCCCGACTATCGTGTGTCGTTGGTGGTTCGTTTCCATGAGCCCTTCCGGATGGCGGGAAGGGCTGTGTTCGAACGGCCGAATACGAACCAGGTGGGTTATCACCCCCAGAGTCTCGATCTCGAGTTGAGACTTTGATGGACGGTTGGCTAACGTAACCTGAAGTCTATTTCCGCTAACTCAGGATACGAGGAATATGCGCATATCGTTGGCCAGTAGGGCTCTGTTGTTCGTGCTGGCAGGCATCGTGATGCTGTGCAGTGCGGCACCAGCGGCAGCGGATCCCGTGGAAGCGGAACCCGCACCCGCGGCCGACCTGTCGGTGCTGCCGGGGGCGAACGACTGGAGCTGTAAGCCGTCCGCGGCGCATCCGCGTCCCGTCGTGCTGGTGCACGGCACCTGGACCGGCATGCTGGGAACATGGAAGGACCTCGCGCCGGCGCTCACGGCGGAGGGATACTGCGTCTTCGCCCTCAACTACGGACAGCCCACCGGTCTGACCGAGGGCAACCTGATGCGCATGTTCGGCGGCGCCGACATCGCGGAGTCCGCGCAGCAGCTCGCCGGATTCGTCGACCAGGTCCGCACCACCACCGGCGCTTCGCAGGTCGACATGATCGGGCATTCGCTCGGTGGCACGGTCTCCCGCCAGTACCTGCGGTTCGACGGCGGCGCCGACCGCACGAACCCCGCGCTGAACAAGGTGCACTCGCTCGTCACACTCGGCGCCACCAACCACGGCACCAGCTTCGGGGACGTCCAGTCGCTCGGTGCGATCGCGCAGGCACTGGGTGTGCCGGTCATGACGCTCGCCGGTGTCGCGGTCGGACCGTCCTACATCCAGCAGATGGTGGGCTCACCCTTTCTGCAAGTCCTCAACGCCGGCGGCGACACCGACCCGGGCATCGAGTACACGGTGGTCGCCAGCCGCAGCGACACCGTGTCGACCCCGCCGGAGAACACGTTCCTGACGGCCGGTCCGGGTGCCGTAGTGCACAACATCTGGCTCCAGGACGGCTGCGAGACGAACACGGCCGAACACATCCAGCTGACCACCGATGCGCGGGCCGTATACATCATCCAGCGGGCGCTGGACCCCACATATGGAGATCGCAACCCCGCACCGTGCTGACTCCACACCGTGCTGACCCGGCGGCCGGGCACCGGTGGTGACGGTCAGTCCCAGATGCCGACCTCGTCGAGATGCGCCACCAGTCGCTGGGCGCCGTCGATGAAGTGGGCCTTGTTCTCCGCACCCACCACGTCGGCCTTCCCGTCGGCGAGCGCGGCGATGAGCCGGCGATGGCTCTCGACCGCCGACTCACCCCAGGCCGGATCGGACGAATAGAACTGCACCGGGGTGTACCGGGTGGCGCTGAGCAGGAACCACGACAGCTTGCTCGCGTCCGCAAGACGGTTGATGACCCGGTGGAACGAGAACTCGAGATCCTCGATGCGGTCGGCGTCGCCGTCCTGGACGGCGCGTCGCAGCTTCTCGTTGATCGCGGTCAGCTCCTCGACGGCCTCGGGGGTGGCCGACCGACTTGCGCGGACCGCGAGTTCCTCGGCGATCTGCCCCTGCAGCCAGAAGAGGTCGTGGATGTCGTCCCGGCTGAGCGGTGCGACCACGTACCCGCGGTGGGGGACCAGTTCGACGAGTCCCTCCCCACGCAGGGTCAGGAGCGCCTCACGGACAGGTGTGACGCTGACCCCCAGATCCGCGGCGGTCTCGTCGAGGCGGATGAAGTCACCCGGGCGAACGCCCCCGGACATGATCAGGTTGCGGACGTGCACGGCGACGTCGTCCGACAGCTGGGGTCGGCGGCGCAGGGTGCGGCCCGCTGGGGATCGTGACACGGAGGGCGATGCCATGGAGAACTCCTTCGATGCGGCAAACCAGCATAAACCGCGGGTGGTGATTACAAGCCGTAGGTCTTGCCGATGATGTCGCGCTGAATCTCGTTGGTACCGCCGTAGATGCTCGACACGATGGTGGAGCGGACGTGCTTCTCCATGTCGAACTCGGTGGCGTAGCCGTACCCTCCCATCATCTGCATGCCCTCGAGCGCGACCTTCTTCGCCGTCTCCGTGACCTTCAGTTTGGCCATCGACGCCTCGCGGGCCAGCATCTTGTCCGGGTTCGCGTCGACGTCCTCGGCGACGCTGTAGACGAGCAGCTTGCAGCACTCGATCTCCGTCGCGAGATCGGCGATGCGGTGGCGCAACGCCTGGAACGATCCGACCGGCCGCCCGAACTGCTTGCGCTGGGTGACGAAGTCGAGGGTGTCGGCGAACGCGCGCTGCGCGGTGCCGAGCATCATGGCGGCGAGGATCAGGCGTTCGAAGTTCAGGCCGGTCATCAGCTGGCGCCAGCCGTTGCCGACCTCGCCCACCACCGCATCCTCGGGTAGGACGCAATCGGTGAAGTAGAGGTCGTTGACCTCCTTGCCGCCCATCGTGTCGATGCCGCTGATCTTCAGTCCGGCGGTATCAGCCGGGACGTGGAACATCGTGAGGCCTTCGTGCTTGCCGTCGCCGCGCCCGGTGCGGGCCACGAGCAGGATGTTGTCGGCGAAGTGCGCGTTGGAGCACCACGTCTTCTGACCGTTGATCACCCAGCCGTCGGCGGTCTTCTCCGCGCGGGTGCTGAGGTTGCCGACGTCGGAACCGGCTTCCGGCTCGGACATCGAGATGGACTGTGATCGGCCGGCCACGATGCCGCGCAGCACGATGTCTTTCTGCGCGTCGGTTCCGAACTTCGCGTAGGCGCCGCCCGTGATCAGGGTGGGACCGATGCCGCCGATGGGTGCCATCCCCTTGGCGGCCTCCTCGAGCAGGATGCACATGTCGACGTGGCTGGCGGCCGAGCCGTCGTACTCCTCGGGAATGGTGATGCCCAGCCAGCCCAGCTTGGCCATCTTCTCGTAGACGTCCTGATTGTGGTTGTGCTCGCCGTGATTCGTCAGCCTGTCGCGCTGCTCGCGCGTGCCGCTCTCGCGCTTGCAGAAATCGGCGATCGCCGCCGCGAAGTCCTTCTGTTCACTGGTGAATTCGACGCTCATGTCCGGGGGACTCCTCATGGTTGATTCGGCCGGCGAATCGGTCGGCCGGAGGTGACTGTGTGGGGCTTGCCGCGATGGGGTCCGCCGCATACTGTGATGTCCACTACATTACATCACATCACATATATTTGATGTGATCTCGAGGGAGGACATCGACCATGCCACAGCAGGCGGAGACGACCGAGACGACGGCCGGCGAGCAGCCCGCAGCCCCGACGGAGCAGGCGCCGAAGACGTTCGCGTCCCTGGACCCGCGGAACGGCAACGTCCTGGCCGAGTACCCGATCCAGGGGGAGCAGGAGGTGCGCGACGCCGTCGACGCGGCCCGCGCCGCCGCGCAGTGGTGGAACGCTCTCGGGTTCGACGGCCGCAAGCAATGGCTCCTCGACTGGAAGAAGTCGATGGCCCGGGACGGCGAGCAGCTGGCCGCCCTCGTCGCCGCGGAAACCGGCAAGCCGTACGACGACGCGCTCCTCGAAGTGATGCTCGCCATCGAACACCTCGACTGGGCCGCGAAGAACGCGGGCAAGGTTCTGAAGCGGCGCAAGGTGCCGTCGGGCCTGGTCAGCGCGAACCAGGCCAGCAGCGTCGGATACGAGCCGATGGGTGTGGTCGGTGTCATCGGGCCGTGGAACTACCCCGTGTACACGCCGATGGGGTCGATCTCCTATGCGCTGGCGGCGGGCAACACCGTCGTCTTCAAGCCCAGCGAGCTGACCCCCGGGGTCGCGGTGTGGCTCGCCGACAAGTGGAAGGCGCTCGTGCCCAACCAGCCCGTGCTGCAGGTGGTCACCGGAGACGGGTCGACCGGCGCGGCTCTCGTCTCGGCCGGGGTCGACAAGATCGCCTTCACCGGATCTGCCGCCACCGGCAAGCGCGTCATGGCCGCGTGTGCCGAAACGCTGACCCCCCTCGTCGTCGAGGCGGGCGGCAAGGACGCCATGCTCGTCGACGCCGACGCGAACCTGGACGAGGCCGCCGGCTTCGCGGTGTTCGGGGCGATGGGCAACGCCGGACAGACGTGCGCCGGCGTCGAGCGCATCTATGTCGTCGACTCGGTCTACGACGAGTTCGTCCGGCTGGTCGCCGAGAAGTCGAAGGTCCTGCGCCCCGGCCCCCGGGACGCCGCCTACGGTCCGATGACGATGACCAGCCAGTCCGAGGTCGTCCGCGGCCACGTCCAGGATGCACTCGACAAGGGCGGATCCGCTGTGGTCGGCGGACTGGACTCCATCAAGGACGGCTACGTCGGACCGATCGTGCTGACCGGCGTTCCCGAGGACAGCACCGCGATCCGCGAGGAGACGTTCGGCCCCACGGTCGTCATCAACAAGGTCGCCAGTCTCGACGAAGCGGTCACGAAGGCCAACGGCACCACGTTCGGGCTCGGCGCGTCCATCTTCACCAAGGATGGGACGAAGGCGATGCAGGCTGCCGAAAAACTCAGGGCCGGTGTCGTGACGATCGGTTCGGTGCTCGGATTCGCCGGCGTGGCGGCCCTGCCGTTCGGCGGTGTCGGAGATTCGGGCTTCGGCCGCATCCACGGCGCAGACGGTCTGCGTGAATTCAGCCGGGTCAAATCCATCGCCCGACAGAAGTTCGCGGCTCCGCTGAACCTGCTCACCATGCAGCGCAAGTCGCGGGACATGAAGATCTCGGCCTGGATGTTGAAGAACCGGCACGGACGCTGATCACACGGCAGGAGGGTATTCACATGCTGATGAAGACCACACGCGCCGACACCGGCGCGCCGGGCAGGGTTCCGCGGGGCAGGCACGGTTGGCAGCGGCGGATCGAGGAACTCGATCCGGTCCGGGATCACCAGGAGATCCATCGCATCACGGCCGGCTACGAGTTTCCGTGGGATTACCAGCGGTCGCTCGAGTTCGCGCTGTTCCGGACATACTGCGTCCCCACCATTTCGGAACTCCTGCAGCGCACCGGTGAGTTCGAGAAACGGCCGCAGAAGCGGTACGACGACACCGCACTGCTGATGGCCGAACTCGTCGAACACGGCTACGACTCCGAGCGCGGCGTCGAATCACTGCGCGTCGTGAACCGCATGCACGGCAAGTACGACATCGACAACGACGACATGCTGTACGTGCTGACCACCTTCATCTACGAGCCGATCGACTGGGTCGACCGCTTCGGATGGCGGCGGCTGACCCCGAACGAGCGTCTCGCGTGTTTCCACTTCTACCGTCAAGTGGGAATCCGTATGGGAATCAAGAACATTCCCGAAAGTTTCGAAGACTTCTACCGGTTCAAGGTCGACTACGAGCGGAAGCATTTCCGGTACACCGACGACAACCATCGCGTCGGCACCTACACGCTGAAGCTGTTCTGTTCCTGGTTTCCGGCGCCACTCCGGCCGCTCGTCGCGCAGGGGGTCTACGCCCTCCTCGACCCGATGATGCTGGCAGCGTTCGGATTTCCCGCCGCCCCGATCTGGCTGCAGAACGCGTCCCGCCGTGCGCTGGGGGTCCGTGCGAGGTTCGTGCGCTTCCTGCCGCCACGCCGGGAGTCCAAGGCGGCACGGGATCGGCACAACCGGAGCTACCCCGGATACCCGGTGGGCTACCGTCCCCGTGATCTGGGCGCGGACAGCGACAATCACCGCGGATCCCGTCGACGCGCCGCATGACGGCTGTGTCCCTGGGCGATTCGTCCAGGGACTCAGCCTCAGTGGCCCAGCAGCACCGCCGTCATCAGGGTGTGGAGACGCGCACGCGATTCCTCGCGGGTGTCGAAGTGGACGAGGCGGCCGATGTCGAGCACCAGTCCCAGCGCGGCGTGAACCAGGAACCGTGCCTCCGGAGCCGAGAGTTCGGTGCGCACGGCGGTCACCAGGTGGACCCACTCCTCGACGTGCAGGCGCTGCACGTTGCGGAGATTGGTCCGCTCGTTCTTCGGGAGGTTCCCGATCTCCGCGAAGTACACCGACAGCACTTCCGGATTCCCGAACGAGAGTTCCAGGTAGGACTCGGCGAGTTTGCGGAGCGCATCCTCGGGGCCGGTGGCGGTGGACAGCGCCGCCGAGGTGGCCACGGCCAGCCGGTCGGACGCGCGGTAGAACACCGCTGCGAGAAGGTCGGCCTTGCTGGGGAAGTGGCGGTACACGCTCGACGCGTTGATGCCGGCGGCGGCGCCGATTTCTTCGATGCTCGAGTCGTGATAGCCGTGCCGGTCGAAGATCTTCACGGCCTCGTTGATCAGTAACTCGCGCTTGGACGTCACCGCCAGGCCGCGTACCGCACCTGTGCCCGCGTTCCTTCCTTCGGTCGGGACGGCGGGAGGCAGTGTCGCGCGCAGGATCGATTCGCACGCCGACTTCAGAAGCGCGTCGAGCCGGCGCGTCGCGAGAGTGGTGCGATGTGCGCTGATGCTCCCCATCACGCTCAGCGTCGACGCCCCCAACGTCGTGGCGTCGACGGACGTGAGTTCGGGGCGCAGTTCCCGCAAGGGTTCCGCCACGCACTGGGTGACGTGAACGAAGACGTCGCGGATGCGCGTGCGATCCTCGGCCTCGAGGTACCGGCCCTCCCAGCGGTAGAGCCCGGCGACCTTGCGGTTCTCGATGGTGTTCGCGACGAGCGCGGAGATCAGATGGTCGAGGCGGTCTCCGGGCTCGCGCTCGGCCATGCCGTCGAGGGCGCCGTCCGCGGCCGCCTGCAGCGCGTCGGCTGTCGTGGTGGCGGCGTGTACGAGCAGGGCGTACTTGTTCGGGTAGTGCCGGTAGAGGGCGGGGCCGGAGATCCCGATGGTGGCCGCGATCTCGTCGACGCCGACCGCGTGGTAGCCGCGCTCGCTGAAGGCCTCGGCCGCGACGTTCGCGATCTGGGCCTTGCGATTCTTCGGGCGACGGCGGATCGGCCGCTCGGTGGCGGCACCGGCCGCCGTGCTGGTCCGAGCCACGGTCACCTCCAGTAATCGGCAGTCATCTGCCAGTTTAACTGCCGATCATCTTAACCGAGACTTTCGCATCGTCGGGTCGACTGAGGGTTGCGTGCAGGGAAGTCGTCACCCCACATTGTCGGAAAATGCCGGTGAATCTGGCTGTCGAGTTGCCGGAGAGCTATTGACACGTGAGGAACGCGCAGAATAAGTTAACCGCAATTCGCATGTGTCCGCGGTCTCCTGACGGTCGTGCGCTCCTGGATGTCACATTTCGAACTATCGGAGGTAGCTGGATCATGAGTGCAACCCGGCAGAGCGGGCAGGCATTGATCTTCGACGCGATCAGAACCCCTCGCGGACGGGGCAAGAGCAACGGTGCCCTCCACGGCACCAAGCCCATCGACCTGGCGGTCGGGTTGATCGAGGAGATCCAGGTCCGGAATCCGAATCTGGACCCGGCGCTGATCGACGACATCGTGCTCGGCATCGTGTCGCCGCTGGGTGAACAGGGCGGCGTGCTTCCGCGTCTCGCGGCGCTGGCCGCCGGACTGCCCGAGACCGTCGCAGGTGTCCAGATCAACCGCTTCTGTGCCTCCGGGCTCGAGGCCGTCAACCTGGCCGCGCAGAAAGTGGCCTCCGGCTGGGAAGACGTCGTTCTCGCGGGTGGCGTCGAGTCCATGTCGAAGGTGCCCATGGGATCGGACGGCGGTGCATGGGGACTCGATCCGGCGACCAACTACGACACCTACATGGTCCCGCAGGGGATCGGCGCCGATCTCATCGCGACGATCGAGGGATTCAGTCGCAGCCAGGTCGACGAGTTCGCAGTTCGCTCACAGGAACTGGCGGCCGACGCCTGGGCGGATGGGCGGTTCGACCGCTCGGTCGTCCCGGTGCGGGACCGCAACGGTGTCGTCGTCCTCGACCGGGACGAGCACATGCGGCCCGGCGCCACCGTCGAGGGCCTGTCGGCATTGACGCCGTCGTTCGCCGCTCTCGGGGAGCAGGGCGGATTCTCCGCGGTGGCACTGCAGAAATACCACTGGGTGGAGCGCATCGACCATGTCCACCACGCCGGCAACTCTTCCGGAATCGTGGACGGTGCCTCCCTGATGCTCATCGGCAGCGCAGAAGCAGGTGAACGGGCCGGCCTCGCGCCGCGCGGCCGGATCGTGTCCACCGCAGTCATCGGCTCCGAGTCGACGATCATGCTCACCGGTCCCGCACCCTCGGCGCGCAAAGCACTGGCGAAGGCCGGGCTCGACGTCTCCGACATCGATCTGTTCGAGATCAACGAGGCCTTCGCCTCCGTGGCGCTGAAGTTCGCCAAGGACCTCGAGATCCCGCTCGACAAGGTGAACGTGAACGGTGGCGCCATCGCGATGGGCCACCCCCTGGGCGCCACCGGCGCAATGATCCTCGGCACGCTGCTCGACGAACTCGAACGCCGGGGCCAGCGTTACGGCCTGGCCACCCTGTGCGTCGGCGCGGGCATGGGCATCGCGACGGTCGTCGAACGCATCCAGCACTGACCACAGGAGAAGCGAACAGTATGACTGACAGCACAATTCGGTACGAGAAGGACGCCGACGGAATCGTCACCCTCGTTCTCGACGACCCCGCCCAGTCCGCGAACACGATGAACGAGGGGTTCATCGTGTCCCTGGGCGAGGTCGTCGACCGCTTGACCACCGAGCGCGACACCATCGCCGGGGTCGTGGTCACCTCCGCGAAGAAGACATTCTTCGCCGGCGGCGACCTCAACGACATCCTGAAGTCCCGCGCGGGACAGGCCGAGGCTGTGATGGCGAACGTCGACCGCATCAAGGAACCACTGCGCAGGCTGGAGACGCTGGGCAGACCCGTCGTCGCGGCCATCGGCGGCGCCGCCCTCGGCGGCGGACTCGAGATCGCACTCGCCACCCACCATCGGATCGCGCTGAATGCCGCAGGCGTGCAGATCGGACTCCCCGAGGTGACGCTCGGTCTTCTTCCCGGCGGGGGTGGCGTCATCCGGACGGTGCGCCTGCTCGGAGTCGTCCCCGCTCTCACCCAGGTTCTCCTGCAGGGGCAGCGTCACACCGCGGAGAAGGCGCACGGTCTCGGCCTGATCGACGAACTCGTGGACGACGTCGATCACCTGGTGCCCGCGGCGAAGAAGTGGATCGCCGACAACCCCGACGCACTGCAGCCGTGGGATGTGAAGGGGTACCGGATTCCGGGTGGAACTCCCGCGTCCCCGGCGCTGGCCGCGAACCTTCCCGCCTTCCCCGCCAACCTGCGGAAACAGCTCAAAGGCGCGCCCTATCCGGCTCCGATCGCGATCATGAGCGCTGCCGTCGAAGGCGCGCTCGTCGACTTCGACACGGCTCAGAAGATCGAGAACCGTTACTTCGCCGGGCTGGCCACGGGGCAGATCTCGAAGAACATGATCCGCGCGTTCTTCTTCGACCTCCAGAAGGCCAACAGTCTGGTGAAGCAGTACGACGGAGCCGGCAGCGCACCCGTCGGCACGGTCGCGGTGCTCGGCGCCGGGATGATGGGCGCCGCCATCGCGTACGTGTGTGCCAAGTCGGGCATGAACGTGGTGCTGAAGGACGTGAGCCTGGCCGCGGCCGAGAAAGGCAAGGGCTACTCGAAGACTATTCTGGACAAGGCGGTCGCCAAGGGCCGGACGTCCCCCGAGAAGGCCGAATCGATCCTCGCGCGGATCCTCCCCACCGACAGGCCCGACGACACCGCGGGCGCCCAGCTGGTCATCGAGGCCGTGTTCGAGGACCCGGCCGTGAAGAACACGGTGTTCGCCGAGATCGACGGATTCATCGCGCCCGACGCACTGCTCTGCTCCAACACGTCGACACTGCCGATCACCCTCCTCGGCGAGAACGTCTCGCGCACCGAGGACTTCATCGGCCTGCACTTCTTCTCGCCGGTCGACAAGATGCCCCTCGTCGAGATCATCAAGGGGGAGAAGACGAGCGACGACACGCTCGGACGCGC
Organism: Rhodococcus sp. ACPA1; assembly: GCF_002300195.1. Lineage (NCBI taxonomy): Bacteria > Bacillati > Actinomycetota > Actinomycetes > Mycobacteriales > Nocardiaceae > Rhodococcus > Rhodococcus sp. ACPA1. The sequence goes on from NZ_NSDX01000001.1 coordinate 921,838, forward strand.
GCTCGCCGTGGTCCGGCAGATCGGCAAGACTCCGATCGTCGTCAACGACAGCCGCGGGTTCTTCACGAGCCGCGTCATCGGTACCTTCACCAATGAAGGCATCGCGATGCTCGGCGAGGGCGTCTCCCCGGCGTCGATCGAGCAGGCTGCGTCGCAGGCCGGATACCCCGCTCCCGTCCTCGCGCTGATGGACGAACTCACGCTCACGCTGCCCCGCAAGATCCGCGAGGAGACGAAGGCCGCGATACTCGCCGAGGGGAAATCCTGGGAGCCGCATCCGGCGGATTCCGTGGTCGATCGCATGATCGACGAATTCGGCCGCAAGGGCCGCTCCACGGGCGCCGGCTTCTACGAGTACGCGGACGGTAAGCGCGTCGGATTGTGGTCCGGGCTCGAGACGTTCCGGCGCGACGGTGCGCACACCGAGATCCCGTTCGAGGACATCAAGGAGCGGATGCTCTTCATCGAGGCCGTCGAGACGGTCCGCTGCCTGGAAGAGGGGGTGCTCGAATCGACCACCGACGCCAACGTCGGTTCCATTCTGGGCATCGGCTACCCCGGCTGGACCGGTGGCGTGGCCCGCTACATCGACCAGTACCCGGGCGGGATCCAGGGATTCGTCTCCCGGGCGCAGCTGCTCGCCGCGCGGTACGGGGACCGATTCCTCCCACCCCGACTACTGCTGGACAAGGCCGCCACCGGCGGCACGTTCGAAGAGGTGAACTGACATGAGGACGAAATTCACCGAGGCCTTCGGTGTCGAGCACCCGATCGTCCAGGGTGGCATGATGTGGGTCGGCCGTGCCGAACTCGTAGCGGCCGTGGCCGATTCGGGGGCGCTCGGATTTCTCACCGCGCTCACCCAGCCGACTCCCGCAGATCTCGTCGCGGAGATCGCCCGCACACGGGAGCTCACCGACAAACCGTTCGGCGTGAATCTCACCATCCTCCCGTCGATCAACCCGCCGCCGTACGCCGAGTACCGCCAAGCGATCATCGATTCCGGAATCGGCATCGTCGAGACCGCCGGCTCCAATCCGGTGGACCACCTCCCGCACCTCAAGGACGCGGGGATCAAGGTGATCCACAAGTGCACGAGCGTGCGGCACGCGGTGAAGGCGGAACAGGTCGGTGTCGACGCGGTCAGCATCGACGGCTTCGAATGCGCAGGCCACCCCGGCGAGGACGACGTCGCGGGCCTGATCCTGATCCCGGCCGCCACCCGAAAGCTCACGATCCCCGTGATCGCGTCCGGCGGCATCGCGGACGCGCGCGGCCTCGTCGCCGCGCTCGCACTCGGCGCCGACGGCGTGAACATGGGCACCCGATTCATGTGCACGGTCGAATCCCCGGTGGCGCACGCCGTCAAGGAACAGATCGTCGCCAACACCGAACGCGACACCGAACTCATCTTCCGATCCCTTCGCAACACCGCCCGCGTCGCGACCAACGCGGTCAGCGCCGAGGTGGTCGACATCGAGTCCCGTGGCTGCGAATTCGCCGACATCCAGCATCTCGTCGCCGGAGCCCGCGGACGCACGGTGTTCGAAATGGGCGATCTCGACGCCGGAATCTGGACCGCGGGACAGAGCCAGGGCCTGATCGACGACATCCCGACCGTGCGCGAACTCGTGTCCCGGATGGTCACGGAGGCGGAATCGATCATCACCGGACGGCTCGCGCGCACGGTCGACTCGCGCATCGGAGCGGTGTCGTGACCGCGCCGGCGGTCGACGGGCTGCGCGTCGTCAACGAGGCCGGGGTCCTCCGGATCACGATCGACCGGCCCGACCGGATGAATGCCCTCGACCTGGCACACATGACGGCGCTGGGCGACGTGCTCACCGCAGCCGCCACGGACTCCTCTGTTCGTGTGGTGGTCATCGCGGGGGCGGGCAAGGCGTTCAGCACGGGCGCGGACCTCGCGGCGGCCGCCGCGGCCGGAGGCCGGGAAGCGCCCGCGGAGGTGGTGATGGACTCCGCCAACAGGGTGGTTCGTGCCATCGTCGAGTTGCCGGTCGCGGTCATCGCGCAGGTGAACGGGGCAGCCGCGGGCGTCGGGGCGTCCATCGCTCTGACGGCCGACCTGACGTATGCCTCCGAGAATGCCTATCTACTCCTCGCGTTCGTCAACATCGGGTTGATGCCCGACGGCGGTTCGAGCGCGCTGATCGCGGCGTCCATCGGCCGGGCACGGGCTACCCGGATGGCTCTCCTCGGGGAGCGCTTACCCGCCGCACAGGCGGAGCGGGACGGACTGATCGCGGGCGTCCTCCCGCCGGATGAACTCGCCGCGCACGTCGATGCCGTGGCGGCCCGGCTGGCTCGTGGTCCGAGGCGGGCCATCGAACTCACCAAGCGGGCACTCACCGCAGCGACGCTCACAGCTCTGGACGCATCACTCGACCGCGAGAAGGCAGGCCAGGCGGAACTGCTGCAGGCCCCCGACTTCGTCGAAGGTGTCACCGCGATGCTCACGAAACGCGCTCCGAGCTTCCGGAGCTGATGCGAATTGCGGTTAACAAGACTGTTCCGATAGACGTCGAGATCTGTAATACTCGTCACAGCTCGATGCAGGTCCGAACAGACGGTCGGGCGCCGGGCACGAGTACAGCGAAGGGACCACCACCACATGCCGTCACGTAGCGAGCTGCTGGAGCAGCCACTGCAATCCCGCCGCAACCACTGGAACAATTGGGTTGCGTCGCACGCGGAGATGAAGCCCGATCAGGCCGCGTTCCGCTTTCTCGGCCACCGTACGACCTGGCGCGAATTGCACGACCGATCGGAGGCGCTCGCCGGCGCGCTGTCCCGCCGAGGTGTGAACTTCGGCGACCGTGTTCTGCTGCTCACCCTCAACCGCACCGAATTCTTCGAAGCGGTTCTCGCGATCAATGCCCTCGGTGCCATCGCGGTCCCCGTCAACTTCCGGCTCACCCCGCCCGAGGTCGCGTTCATCGCCCGTGACTCGGGGGCTCGTGCGGTGTTCACCGAGCCTGCGCTCGCACCGCTGGTCGCGGCGGTGCGTCAGGACGTTCCCGAACTGAGCCTGGTCGTGAACATCGGCGCCGACACGGAAGCCGACGTGCTCGGTTACGAAGAACTCGTGTCGGAGGCCGGCCCGGCGTATGCACCTGTCGATCTGCCCGAGGACACACCGTCCCTGATTCTCTACACGTCCGGAACGACGGGTACACCCAAGGGTGCGGTGCTGTCGCACTCGAACATGGTCGGACAGTCCATCACCTGTATCCGCGCGATGCGCTACGACCGCGGCGACGACATCGGGTTCCTCGCGTCCCCCGTGTTCCACGTGGCCGCGCTCGGTTCCGTCGCCCCGATGCTGATGCTGGGCAGTACCACGGTGATTCACCCGCTCAAGGCGTTCAACCCCACCGAGATGCTCGACGTGTGGGAGCAGGAGCGGATCACGACGGTGTTCCTCGTGCCGGTGCAGTGGCAGGCCGTCTGCGCCGACCCGACCGTCCGGGGTCGCGATCTCGCCCTGCGCGTCATCAGCTGGGGTGCGGCGCCCGCATCGGACACGGTGCTGCGCGCCATGGCGGACACGTTCCCGCGGGCGCTCATCGTCGCCGTGTTCGGGCAGACCGAGATGTCGCCGATCACCTGCGTCCTCGACGGGGACGACGCGATCCGCAAGCTGGGCTCGGTCGGCAAACCGATCCCGACGATCCAGACGCGCGTCGTCGACGACGACATGAACGACGTCGCACCCGGGACCGTCGGCGAAATCGTCTACCGCGGACCGACGATGATGCTCGAGTACTGGCAGAACCCGGCCGCCACGGCGGACGCATTCGCCGGTGGGTGGTTCCACTCCGGAGATCTGGTGCGGCAGGACGACGAAGGATTCGTCTACGTCGTCGACAGGAAGAAGGACATGATCATCTCCGGCGGCGAGAACATCTACTGCGCCGAGGTGGAGAACGTCCTGTTCGGACACCCGCGGATCCGGGAGGCCGCCGTGGTCGGCCGGCCCGATCCCAAGTGGACCGAGGTGCCCGTCGCCGTCGTCGCACTCGACGACGAGGGATCCGACCTGACCGTGGAAGAACTCGCGGCGTGGCTCGACGACAAGCTTGCCCGGTACAAGCACCCGAAAGACGTCGTGATCGTCGACGCACTGCCCCGCAACGCCAGCGGCAAGGTTGTCAAAGGCGAGCTCCGAAAGGCACACGGCGCAACCGGCGTCGCGGTCGTCTGACCCAGTATCGAACATCTCGAGGCCGGTCGCCGCTCTGCGGTGACCGGCAACGGGGGAGGACCGCGTGACATTCGAGTTGCCACCCGCCAAAGGGCCCGTGAGTCATTTCGCCAACGAAGTCGGCGCACTCATCGGATTCTCGATCGCGACTACGGTGGCCGCGGTGCGAGTTCTGGTGCGGCGCAAGCTGGCCTGGCGGGAACTGCTGGACCAGGCCTGGCGGATCGCGTCGGTCACGTCGGCGCCCGCCCTGCTGTTGATGATCCCCATCGGAGTCCTCATCGCGGTCACGATCGGTAGCCTCGCCGGTCAGCTCGGTGCCGAGGGGTACACCGGGGCGGTCGTGGGGTTCGTGATCGTCGGGCAGGCGTCCGCCCTGGTCTGCGCGCTGATGCTGGCCGGGGTCGGGGGGTCCGCGATCTGTGCCGACCTCGGCTCGCGCACGATCCGCGAAGAGGTCGAGGCCATGGAGGTCCTCGGGCTCAACGTGATCGAGCGGCTCGTGGTCCCGCGAGTGCTCGCGGCGGTGATCGTCGGCGTCGCACTGTGCGCGATGGTCACCGCCGTCGGAGTGTCGGCCTGCTTCCTCTTCCAGGTGGTCGTCCAGAACAGTTCGGCGGGAAGCTTTCTCACCGCATTGTCCCAGTACACGCGGTTGTCGGATTTCGTGGTCGCCCTCGTCAAATCGATGGCCTTCGCGGTGACGTCGGCGCTCGTCGCCAGTTTCAAGGGACTGCACGCCAAGGGCGGGCCCAGCGGTGTCGCCGACGCCGTCAACGAGGCCGTGGTCCTGGCCTTCATCCTGGTCTTCATCGTCAACACTGTGCTCAGTCAGCTCTATTCCGTTCTCGTCGTCCCGGTAGGTGGTTACTGATGGTCGTGAGCACCAGATGGCCCGCCGTGCACTGGGTGCGGGCCCGGTCCCGCCAGCCCCTCGACCTGATGACGGGGCTGGGCCGGGAATTCACGTTCTACGGCAGCGTGATCGCCGGAGTTCCCCTCGCGATCGTGAAGTACTGGCGGCACATCATGCGTCAGATCGGCGACATCAGTTTCGGCGGTGCCACACTGCTCGCCGGCGGCGGAGCGATCGGCGTCGTCTTCGCGATGTCCGCCGTCGCCGCGACGCAGGTGGGCATCGAGGGGCTGCGCGGACTGGACCTGCTCGGCATGGGATCCCTGTCCGGACTTCTGTCAGCGATCCTCAACACCCGCGAACTGGCGCCCGTGATCGCCAGCATCGCGCTCGCGGCGAAGGTCGGAACCGGGTTCACCGCCCAGCTCGGAGCCATGCGCATCTCGGAGGAGATCAGCGCGCTGGACGCGATGGCGATCCGGTCGCTGCCGTTCCTCGCGAGCACACGACTCGTCTCGTGCCTGATCTGTGTGGTCCCGTTGTACGTCGTCGGCCTGCTGTCGTCGTACCTGGCTTCGCGGCTGGTGATCGTCACGTTCGGCGGGCAGTCGGCCGGAACCTACGACTACTACTTCCATCTCATGCTCACACCCACCGACGTCGTGTACTCGTTCGTCAAGGCTGTCGTGTTCGCGACGATCATCGCGCTCGTCCACTGCTCGTACGGGTACCACGCGTACGGCGGCCCGGAGGGCGTCGGCCGTGCGGCCGGACGCGCCTTGCGTACCAGCATCCTCGCCATCGGCATCGTCGACCTGCTGCTGACGCTCTCGCTGTGGGGCCTCGTCCCGTCCGCCCCCGCCCTGGGGTTGCCGTGATGCGCGGCCGCCCGGGGGGACCGGGCAACGGCGCACTCGCCGTGCGGGGGGTGATCGGAGTGGCCGTCCTGATCCTGGGATCGGCATTGCTGGTCGGTTTCGGCACCGGTGCGATCGTCACCGATCCGGTGGTGACAGCGACGCTTCCGGCCGACGCCGGTGCAGTGAAGTCGCACACCACGGTGTCCTACAAGGGGGCGACCGTGGGGACGGTGTCGAGTGTCGACCCCGGAATGAACGAGACGGGTATGGACATCAGTCTCCGCCCGGAACAGATGCGTCACATCCCGGCGTCCGTCCAGGTGCGGGTCGTGCCCCGCACGCTGTTCGGCGACCAGACCGTCGAGCTGGTGTCGACCGCCGGAACCGGCGGCGCCCGACTCGAGGCCGGCGCGCGGCTGCAACCCGACACCTCGGCCGAGACCGTGCAGATGTACGACCTGTACTCGAAGGTCTACGACATGCTGTCGCGGGTGAAGCCCGAGCAGATGCAGGCCGCACTCAGCGCGGTCGCAGACGCGTTGCGCGGCCGCGGTGAGCAGTTGGGGCACACCATCGACAGCCTCCACACGGTGGCGACGTCGACCGCGCCTCTCGTCGAGTCGGTCTCGGAGCGGGCGCCGCAGATCGCCCGGATCAGTGAGCAGCTGGCCGCGGCCGCACCGGACGTCCTCGCCACCATGGACGCGGCGGTGTCCCTGTCGAGCACTCTCGTCGAGAACACCGACAGCTTCACCGGTTTCCTCGCCGCATCACTCGTCGTGTCGAGGAACTCCGGCGACGTCCTGGAACAGAACGCGGACAACATGATCGCGGTGGCCCTGAACGTCTCGCCGACCCTGGGCACCATGGCCAGCAAGTCCGATCTGCTGCGGGCCACCCTCGACGAGGCAGGCCCGTTCGGCGAGGCCGGCGCCGCCGTCTTCTCCACCGGCAAGTTCGCGGTCCGCGTTGCCGCGGACCTGTCCAACCCGCGGCCCTACACGTCGGCCGACTGCCCGCGGTATCCCGGCGTGGACGGACCGAACTGCGGGGGAGGTGGCGGAGGATGAGCGTCCGGAACTCGGCAATCAAACTGGCGATCTTCGCCGTCCTCGGCATCCTCTCGGCAGTGCTCGTGGTGAACACTCTGCGGGTGCCGGTCGAGGGGCAGACCGTGACGTACAAGGCGTTGTTCACCGACGCCCAGGGGGTCACTCCCGGCAGCGACGTCACCATCGCCGGGGTGCGGGTGGGACGCGTCGATTCGATCGACATCGTCGACGGCGACGCCGGAAGTGCCACCGCCCTGGTGGACTTCGAGGTGCAGCGCGATCAGGAACTTCCCGCCGACACCACCGTCGCCATCCGGTACGGCGACCTGCTGGGGGTCCGGTATCTCGATCTCGCGGCCGGGCCGTCGGGCGAGGGCACTCTCGGGGAGGGCGACACGATCCCGCTCGACCGAACGTCGCCCGCACTCGATCTCACCAGTCTCTTCAACGGATTCAAGCCGCTGTTCGACGCCATCGACCCGAAACAGGTCAACGCACTCGCCACCGAAGTCGTCGCCGTGTTCGACGGCAGGAAGACGAGCATGGAAACTCTGCTGCGCAGGGTGACGGACGTCACCGGCAACCTGGCGAATCACGATCAGCTGATCGGTGATCTCATCCGAAACCTCGAGGTGGTGGTGGGAACGGCGGCGGCGCGGGGTCCCGAGCTGTCCCACCTCGTCGACAGCCTCACCCAGTTCACCGGAATGCTCGCCGAGAACAACGAGGTGCTCATGGACACCCTCGATCAGAGTGCGGCGGTGAGCCGCTCGGCGCTGCAGATCGTGGACGGCCGCGTCCCGGAGCTCAGCCGCACCGTGGAACAGCTCGATTCGCTGACGGGGTCGATGCTGGGCGCCAACCCGGAATTCGATCACCTGATGGTGGCAATGCCGGAGTTCTTCTCGTCCGTCGACCGCTCGGGCTCGTACGGCTCGTGGCTCAACATCTACCTGTGCACCTTCATCGTCAACGTCGACGGTCGCGAAGGTGTCCTCGGTCCCGACCTGCATTCGAGGTACTGCCAATGAGTGTCACCGAGAAGGTGCGCGACGTCTGGGACTCGCTGGCCGGAAATCAGCGAGTGCGGCCCGTAAACCCGCTGATCGTCGGTATCGCCGGAATCCTCGCGGCAACGCTGGCGCTGGCGCTGGTTCTGGTGATCCCGCGGGTGAGCTTCGCCGTGCGGACCGACGGTTACACGGCCGAACTCGCGAACGCTGCGGGCCTGACCGATTCGGACTACGTGTACGTGGCGGGTGTCCCCGCCGGCCGGGTGGCCGCAGTGGACCTGGCGGGCGATCACGTGGTCGTGCACTTCCGGCTCGACGGTGAACGTCACCTCGGATCGACGACGTCCGCGGGAGTGAAGCTGTCGACCATCCTCGGCAAGCGATATCTGGACGTGGCGCCGTCGGGGCCGGGAGACCTGGGGGACGACGGGGTGATTCCACTCCGCCGCACCAGCGTTCCGTACTCGCTCGACGACATCGGGTCGTCCGCGATCGAGACGGCGGACGAACTCGACCTCGGGGGACTGCAGAAGATGCTCGCCGTCGTGACGGAGACATTGCCGCAGGACGCGAATCTCAACCGGGAGGCATTGGCGGGTGTGAGTGCGGCGTCCGCGATCCTGGCGAAGAACGCCGATCAGGTCACGCAACTGCTCGACAGCTCGCGGACCCTCACGGACGTGCTGGTCGGTCAGCAGGATCAGCTCACCACCCTGCTCGGTAACGCGGACGTCGTGATGAACACACTCGCCACCCGGCGTGCGGCCATCCGCCAGATGGTCGACGATCTCCAGGCGCTCGTCGCGCAGGCATCCCAATTCCTGGGCGAGAACACCGCCGAGCTGGATTCCCTGCTCGCGAACGCGAGACAGGTGACGGACCGGCTGCAGGCGAACCTCGCGAACCTCGACGCGCTCCTGACCACGGGTGCACCGGCCGCGAGGGCGCTCGTGAACGCGACCGGGACCGGCGACTGGGCCGACGTCTCGGCGCCGTCGGCCGTGATCGCCGACAACCTGCTCTGCGTCGTCGGGCTGATCACGGGGTGCTCGTGAACGCGGGCACCGCGCGCAGGGCCGCCGGGATCGGCGGCGTGCTCGCCCTCGTGGTAGCGATCGTCGGGGCCGGCTGGCTGCTGATCTTCCGTACGTCGTCCACCGTCGTGCATTCCGAATTCGCCTACGTCAACGGCGTGTTCCCCGGCACCAAGGTCTCGGTGCTCGGGGTTCCGGTCGGCACCGTCGAGGCGGTCGAGCCGAGAGGCGCGACCGTGATGGTCACGATGTCCGTCGCGTCGGACGTCGTGCTGCCCGCGGATGCGAACGCGTACGTGCTGGTGACGTCCGCGATCGGTGAGCGCTTCGTCGAACTCGGTCCCGCGTACACCGGCGGCCCGGTGTTCGAGAGTGGGCAGACCATTCCACCCGAACGCAGTCATTCGCCCATCACCTGGGACCAGCTGATGGACAGCGTCGACACCGTCGTCAAGGCGCTCGGCCCGGACGGAGGCGACGCCGGCGCCGCGATCTCCGCTGCCGCCGCGTCCACGGACGGCCTCGGTCCCGCGATGAACGACGCCATCCGCACACTGTCGCAGGCGAGTTCGGTGGTCGCAGGCAACAGCGCGGACGTCGGCGCGCTCGTCGACAACCTCGAGGTACTCGTGAACACGATCTCTTCGCGTCAGGCGCAGGTCGATTCACTGGCCGGTTCGCTCACCGCGATCGGGGACGAGTTCACCGGCCAGCAGTTCGCGATCGGCGACACGGTGAACCAGTTGTCCGCGCTCCTGAACCAGATCGACCAACTCGTGTCCGCCAGGGGCGGCGACGTCGCCGCCGGCATCGACAACCTCGCGGGCGTGAGCGAGGTGCTGCAGCGGCACGACACCGACCTCGCCGAGATCATGGACCTGGTGCCCTTGCTGATCGACAACATCCAGCGTGCGGTCACTCCGGACCAGCGTGCCCGCATCCGACTGAACATCTCCACGAACCTGGCGCAGGCCGAGCCGACGTCCCCGCTCTGCGCGGTAGTCGATCCGATCCTCTGCCGCGGAGCGGGAATCACCAACCCGATTCAGTTTCCGCCCAGCATGTCCGACCCGTTCGGGCTGCGCGAACTCATGGTCGGAGGACGATGACGATCCGGACGACAACGAAATCGCTGACGGCGGCGCTGATCGTCGGTGTGACGCTGCCCGCCGCAGGGTGTTCGCTGAGCCTGCAGGATCTGTCGGTGGGCCGTTCGCCGGACGGTCCGTCGTATCAGATCTCCGCGCAGTTCGACGGAGTCGATCGCGTCGTCCCGGGCGCCGAGGTCCGGGTGGGCCAGGAAGTGGTGGGCCGCGTCTCGGACGTGTCGACCCGGGACTTCGCCGCTCACATCGAGATGCGGATCCGCGACGACGTCCCGATACCGCGGGATGCGACGGCCCGGATCGAATTGCCCACGGCCCTCGGCAATCCCTTCGTCCGGCTCGACGTCGGGGACGCGGCGGGCGCGCCGATGAGCGAGGGCGACACCATCCCACTGGATCGGACGTCGCGCGGTCCCGACATCGAGAGCGGCCTGGCCGCGCTGGCCACCGTGCTGAACGGCAGCGGCATCGACCAGATGCACGCCATCATGAACGAATTGACCGTCGCCTTCACGGGCCGCTCGGACAAGGTCCGGGAACTGGTGGACATGCTGAACGACACGTTGGGGGTCGTCGACGACCATCGGGACGAACTCGACCGGGCGATGGTGGCGTCCAATGCCTTTGCGGCGGAACTCGCTGCCGGGCAACCGATCCTCGACCGGGCGATGACCGGCCTGGCGCCCGCGGTGGATCTCCTGGTGTCGCAACGAGATCAGATCGTCGCGCTGATGGGGGAGGCGTCCCGTCTCAGCCGCGAGGCACAGCACGTCCTCGGAAGCGCCGGATCCGAACTGTCGGCCGAGATCAGCGACGCGGGGGCGGTGCTCACGGCGCTCGACGGGTTCGAGTCACAACTCGCGCCGACATTGAATTCGGTGGCCACGTTCCTGGGTGGATTCGCCGCGGCCACACCCGGCGATTACACGACGTTCGACGGAACGTTCGACGTCACCGCGGTCATCGCCAAGCTGCTCACCGGATCAGCTCCGCTCGAGGTGCCGGAAGCCCGCACGCTGCCCGAGGTACTCGGCGGAGGCGTCCGATGATGACACGTCACGTGGTGGCGCAGCTGGTCCTGTTCCTCGTGATCTCGATCGCCGCGATTCTGTTCGGGCTGCGGTACGTCGCCGGCCCGGACACGTTCGGAACTCCCATTCACCTGAGTGCCCGGCTCGACCACGCCGCGGGCCTCGCCCAGGGAGCGTCCGTCAACTATCGCGGCGTCGGAGTGGGCACGATCAGCTCCGTCGACGTGAACCCCGAAGGGACGGGCGTCGTCCTCGGCATCGAACTGCATCCAGGCACGCAGGTGCCGGCTGGTTCGACCGCGAAGATCACCACCGAGAACGCGATCGGCATCCAGGCGCTCGACATCATGCCCGACGGCGCGGAACCGCCGTACCTCGCGGACGGAGACGTCGTCGAGGTTCCGCAGGAGGGAATCCCGCGCTCGCTCGATGCGACCCTCGTCGAGACCACGGACCTCGTGAACTCGATGGACGTCACCGCTCTGTCCTCGCTGGCCGACACGTTCGGCACCGCCTTCGGGGGCACGGGACCGGACCTGCAGAACCTGCTCGACGGTTCCGCCGAGATCGCCCGGACACTCGAAACACGCACCGACGCACTGTCGACCATCGTGAACAACGGCATGCCGCTCCTGGACACGGCGGACGGCCTCACCGCGGCTCTGCCGGAATCGGCGAGCACTGCGCGGAACGTCCTCGAGCAATTGCGGGCCCACGACTCCGCCCTCGTCGACCTGCTCGGACGCTCGCCGCAGACGATGGCGAGCCTGGACGCGTTGCTGTCGGGGAATCGGGACTCACTGGGCGCGCTGATGGCGAATCTGGTTCTCCCCACCCGGATCGTCGGTGACCGCACACCCTCCCTCGACTACGGCCTGACGATCATGCCCGGCGCGCTGCCGAAGATCGCGTCGATCGAGAAGGGGGGACTCGCCGACCTACTCCTGGTCGGAACGCAGGGACCGATGTGCGTGTACGACGCCCCTCGCCGTCTGGTGACCGACGCGGAACCGAGTCAGCCCGCCCTGGACTGGACGTGCCAGTCGCAGCAGTACCTGGAGCAGCGGGGTGCCGTGAACGTTCCACGACCGGACGACCTGGGTCAGGAGAACGCGACGAGGAACGGCGGCGTCTACGGACCACCGGCTGCGGACGATCCGCTGGTGATCGAGCCGCCACTCACGGGGCACACCCCGCGCTAGGTCCGTGCACGAGCCGAGGAGAGAACATCGATGAGTAAACCGACGGGTGCGGCGGCGGGCGGCGTCGACACGGCCGGCCGTATCAGGAGGCTCACCCAGGCCGCACTCAATGCCGACGTCACGATCGGCCGCGTCGATGGCGTGGCACACGAGATCGGGACGTCCCTCGACGAATTCACCCGTGTGCTGGGCAGGTTCGACGCGTTGCTGGACAAGTTCGCCGACGGGCTCGACACCTTCGCAGGCACGGTCCGGTCGGTGGACGGCGTCGTCGGGTCGCTGGCGACCACCGAACAGGACCTCGACGAGCTACTGCAGCGCGTCGGCCGGATCGTCGAGACGGTCGACTGGCTGCTGACCCCCGCGACGGCGGCGCGTCACCGGTTGGCCGGCATCAGATTCTTCTGACGTCCGGGGAGGCGAGTGGGCTACGCCGGGTTTCCCGCGGCCCTGCGATAGCCGCGCACCGCGGGGTAGGTGAAGATCAGCAGCCCGGCGACCGACCACGCGATGGTCTTGAGCAGAGGTTCCGCGACGGGTCCGCCCATCGACAGTCCCTTCATCGCGTCGATCGCGCACGACATCGGCTGGTTCTCCACGAACGGCTGAAGCCAGGTGGGGTAGGCGCCGGTGGGTACGAAACCCGAGTTGAAGAACAGCAGGAGGGTGCATAGCAGGGAGAGGATTTCGACGAGCGGCGCCTTCGCCGCGTTGACGGCGAGGGCGGTCACCATCGTCGCGAAACTCACCCCGAACAGCAGCGGCAGGAGCATCAAGGCGATACCGGCGAGAATGCCCTGATCGAACCGGAACCCGATGGCGAAACCGACGGCGATGATCAGCACTGTGGTGAGCATGATCCGCACGGATTCGGCCATGAGTCGGCTGAGCAGGCCCGACGCGCGGTGGACGGGCAGCACCCAGAACCGGCTCAGGAGCCCGTCCGCCCATTCCTTCTTCAGCGACAGACCGCCGGCGATGGAACCGAACATCGCGCCGACGAGCGTGATCATCGGAACGGTCCCGAAGACGCTGTTGACCCCGGTTGCCTTGGTGATCGAGATTCCGAGCACCGCCCAGAACATCAGCAACATCAACGACGGGTACACGATCGCCTGAAGCATGGTGTACGGGTCGCGCGCCCAGCGGAGCAGCAGTCGTCTGGTCTGCAGCAGGCTGTGGGAGAAGAGTGCGGCAAGGGAATTCTCCGGGTGGGGCTCGAGCACCTCGGGGAATGTCACCGTCGCCGGTGTGTCGGATCGGTACTCGGTGGTCATCCGCGCCTCACATTCGACCAGATCGACAACGGAATGAAGACCAGCGCCAGCCCTCCGCACCACAACAGGGTGGGTGTCAGCTGGTGGAACGTGATCGTGCCTTCCGTCATGGCACGCATGGACGAGGAAAACTGCGAGATGGGCTGATTTCGCACGAAACCCTGCGCCCACTCCGGGAACTGCGACACCGGAACGAATCCGGACGAGAACATGCCGAGGATCAGCTGGGGGAGCGTCAGCGCCTGACTGGTGACCTCGGGGCTCCGGGTCAGGGTGCCGAGGGCGTCGGCGCCCGTCGTGAGCGTGAACCCGATCAGCATCGCCAGCCCGCAGAACGCCGCGGTCAGCCCGAAGCCGCCGTCGAACCGGAAGCCGATCGCGTATCCGTAGCCGATCGCGGCGACGAGTGAGATCGTCGAATGTACGAGGGAGGCCGTCATGCGCGCGGCCAGTGGGACCGCCGCCCCGACCGGCATCGTCTGGAACCGCGAATTCATGCCGTTCGACGCTTCGGTGGCCGCGCGGTGCGCCGCCGAGATCGCGGTGAAGGCCATGGCCTGCAGGACGATGATCGGCATGACGAATTGCGCGTAGTCGATGCCCTGGAACTTCATCACCAGACGCAGTGGCAGATAGAAACCGACAGTGAAGATCAGCGGGGCGAACACCGCGATGAAGAATTGACCGAACACCCACATCGTGTGCAGGTTCCGCTGGGACAGGGCAATCCACTGCTGGACGATCGACGGTTGCGGCCGCCGGTGCCTGCCTTCGAGGGCACTCTCGAATCCGAGCTGGGCGGGCGCCGTCACGACGGCAGGCTCTCGTCGACGCGGACGTGACCGGTGAGGGAGAGGAAGACGTCGTCGAGGGACGGGCGCCGCAGGGCGATGTCGGCGAGCGTGACCCCGGCGAGGTCGAGGCGGCGCAGCACCTCGGCGAGGGTCTGGGCGCCGTGTTCGGCGGGAATCGACAACCGGTCGGTGCCTTCTTCGATGACCCGGCCGGGTGGGCACAGGCTCGCGAGGATCTCCCGGACGCGCGGCAGGTCGTCGAGACTCACCGGGACGACCTCGCAGTAGCTTCCGCCGGTCCGGGCCTTCAGTTCGTCGGCCGTACCCTCGGCGATCACGGTGCCCTTGTCGATGACGACGATGTTGTCGCTCAGCAGGTCGGCCTCTTCGAGGTACTGCGTGGTCAGCAGGATCGTGATGCCCTGCTCCTTCAGCGCGGACACGAGGGACCACACGCCCTGGCGGCTGCGGGGGTCGAGACCGGTGGTGGGCTCGTCGAGGAACACCACCTCGGGGCGGATCACCAGGCCACAGGCGATGTCGACGCGCCGGCGCATGCCGCCGGAGTACCCGGACACCTTCCGGTCGCCCGCCTCGAGCAGATCGAACTGGGTCAGTAGGTCCTGCGCGCGCGACTTCGCGGACGCCTTGGGCAGGCCCATCAGGCGGCCGAAGAGCACCAGATTCTCGCGACCGGTCAGCGACTCGTCGAGGGCGGCGTACTGGCCCGTCATCATGATGCTGCGACGGACGTTCGCCGACTCCTCGACGACGTCGTGTCCCGCGACGAATGCGCGGCCCGCATCGGGTCGCAGCAGAGTGGACAGCACGTTGACGGTGGTGGTCTTCCCTGCGCCGTTGGGGCCCAGGATGCCCAGGACCGTGCCGCGGGGCACCTCGAAGCTCACACCCCGCAACGCTGCTACGTCACCGAAGGATTTCTCGATTCCCTCGACAAGAACGGCGGTGTCAGCTGCTGGCATGTCCCGAGTATGTCACGCGAAGAGGGTGATCAAGGCAGACCGGGGAACACCTTCGCGCCCGGGGAACGGGAGCGGAAATCTTCTGTAACGCGTAAAGACAGGTACGCGATAAATGCCGGACGTCTGTACCACTTCGGCCCCGGCGACCACGGTGGAAACCGGTCCGTCCGGCCGGAAGGTCGTGCTGTGCCGCGACGTTCCGGCTCCGGGGAAGTGCCACACGGCAATTCGGGTCACCGCCGATGACGCCGGAACGAATGTGAGCTTCGACATGCGCCTTTCGCGTTCTACCGCGGCGTGACCCACGTCGTGATGTCGGCGTGAACCACCTCTACCCCCTGCCCGTCGAAGATGCGTACCGGCACGACGACGTCGGTGCCCGCGGTGATCGCGGTGAAGTCCGGCAGCTCCGGCAGTTCCGCTACGGCGCGCAGCGTTCCGTTCGCCTTGGCGAGGTAGTCGACCGTCATCGACTTCGGGATCCACCGGTGGGTCGAGGGCACGGTCGCCTCGGACAGCATGCCCATCGCGGCCTCGGCGAGGTTGCACGCCGCGATCGCGTGGAACGTGCCCAGGTGGTTGCGGACGCCCCACCACTTCGGGGCGCGGACCTCGCAGCGGCCGGGCTGCATCTCGACGACGCGGGGGAGCACCGAGCCGAAGTAGGGGACACGGAGACACATGCCGACGGAGAAGAGGGCGTGTCCGAGCGCGTTGTCGGGGAGCTTCTGCCACGCGGTGTACGTGGGACTCGAGGTCGTCATCCCCATATCTTACTTCAGAGTAAGTTCAGGTACTCGCGGGTGGGATCGACCCCGGTTTGTAGTCTCCCGCCCGGTACGGCATACTGGTCGGGTTGCCTTGTCTGGGACGCGATCGTTTGCGGCCCGAAACAGGTGGGGTGAAACGTCGCGGTGTAGATCAAATGACCTGCTCGCGGCCACATGCAAGACGGAAGCAGTACCTACTGGCACTCGAATTCGAGTGCATCCGGTGCGCGTTCCTGGCCCGAAAAGCTGAAAAGTTCCGGGTCGGAGAATGAGTGGGAGGGCGACACGCCCGACCGCGTGTACCGGAGAACCATGACAGATGAACAGCGGCAGCGGATCGGGTGTGTCCCGGTCGCCTAGCGTTCGGACAGTTGCGGCCCAGGTAAGGGACTGTGCAGACGAGGTAGTTCGGCCCGACTCGGGTGGGACTACGAAACGCGGCAAGAAAAGGACACTAAGCGTGGCGGGACAGAAGATCCGCATCAGGCTCAAGGCCTACGACCATGAGGCGATCGACGCGTCAGCGCGCAAGATCGTCGAGACGGTGACCCGTACCGGGGCCCGCGTCGTTGGACCCGTGCCGTTGCCGACCGAAAAGAACGTGTACTGCGTCATCCGCTCGCCGCACAAGTACAAGGACTCGCGCGAGCACTTCGAGATGCGTACTCACAAGCGGCTTATCGACATCCTCGACCCGACGCCCAAGACGGTTGACGCGCTCATGCGCATCGACCTTCCGGCCAGCGTCGACGTCAACATTCAGTGAGCGCGGCGGAGACAAAAACAATGACTGATACCAAGATCAAGGGAATCCTGGGCACCAAGCTCGGCATGACCCAGGTCTTCGACGAGAACAACCGGGTCGTTCCGGTCACCGTCGTGAAGGCCGGACCGAACGTCGTGACCCAGATTCGTACCGAAGAGCGTGACGGCTACAGCGCCGTGCAGCTCGCGTTCGGCGCCATCGACCCGCGCAAGGTGAACAAGCCGACTTCCGGCCAGTTCACCAAGGCCGGCGTCACCCCGCGCCGCCACGTTGTGGAGCTCCGCGTTGCCGACACCTCGGAGTACGAGGTCGGCCAGGAACTTACCGCCGAGGTCTTCGAGGACGGCGCCTACGTCGACGTCACCGGAACCAGCAAGGGTAAGGGCTTCGCCGGAACCATGAAGCGCCACGGCTTCGCCGGTCAGGGTGCATCGCACGGTGCGCAGGCCGTTCACCGTCGCCCCGGTTCCATCGGTGGTTGCGCCACTCCGGGCCGCGTGTTCAAGGGCATGCGCATGTCCGGCCGCATGGGTAGCGACCGCATCACGACGCAGAACCTCTCCGTTCACAAGGTGGACGCCGAGAACGGCCTGCTGCTGATCAAGGGTGCGATCCCCGGCCGCAAGGGTGGCCTCGTGATCGTCAAGAGTGCAGTGAAGGGTGGTGCACGAGCATGACCAGCACCGAGACATCGACGACCAAGCTGACGCTGGACGTCAAGGTCGCCGGCGGCAAGACCAACGGCACCGTCGACCTCCCCGCGGAGATCTTCGACGCGCCTGCCAACATCGCGCTTCTCCACCAGGTTGTCGTCGCGCAGCTCGCTGCTGCACGTCAGGGCACCCACGCCACCAAGACCCGCGGCGAGGTTCGCGGCGGTGGCAAGAAGCCGTACCGCCAGAAGGGCACCGGCCGCGCTCGTCAGGGCTCGACCCGTGCACCGCAGTTCGCCGGTGGTGGCACCGTCCACGGCCCGCAGCCGCGCGACTACAGCCAGCGGACCCCCAAGAAGATGAAGGCCGCCGCCCTGCGCGGAGCCCTCTCCGACCGGGCCCGCAACGAGCGCATCCACGTGATCACCGAACTGGTTGCCGGTCAGACTCCGTCCACGAAGTCTGCCCGCACCTTCCTCGGCGAGATCTCGGACCGCAAGAAGGTCCTGCTCGTCGTCGGACGCGAGGACATCGCGGCCTGGAAGAGCGTGCAGAACCTGGACGGCGTGCACCCCATTGCACCCGACCAGCTCAACACCTACGACGTGCTCAACAGCGATGACGTCGTGTTCAGCGTCGAGGCGCTCAACGCGTTCATCCACGGGCCCGCCGAGACCGCCCAGGAAGAGAACAAGGAGGAGGGCAAGTGAGCACCATCGCCGATCCCCGCGACATCCTGCTCGCCCCGGTCATCTCCGAGAAGTCCTACGGACTGATCGAGGAAGGCACCTACACCTTCCTGGTGCACCCGGACTCGAACAAGACGCAGATCAAGATTGCCGTCGAGAAGATCTTCGGCGTCACCGTGACCAGCGTCAACACCGCCAACCGTCAGGGCAAGCGCAAGCGGACCCGGTTCGGTTACGGCAAGCGCAAGGACACCAAGCGCGCGCTCGTGACCCTCTCGGCCGACAGCAAGCCCATCGAGATCTTCGGAGGACCGGTCGCGTAAGCGCCCGGGACTTGACGAGACATAGAGGACGAGAAGACTCATGGCAATCCGTAAGTACAAGCCGACTACCCCGGGCCGTCGTGGCTCGAGCGTCTCGGACTTCGCCGAGATCACTCGGTCGACCCCCGAGAAGTCGCTGGTTCGCCCGCTCCACGGACGCGGTGGACGTAACGCACACGGTCGTATCACCACCCGGCACAAGGGTGGCGGACACAAGCGCGCCTACCGGCTGATCGATTTCCGTCGCAACGACAAGGACGGCGTGCCGGCCAAGGTCGCTCACATCGAGTACGACCCCAACCGCACCGCGCGTATCGCCCTGCTGCACTACGCGGACGGCGAGAAGCGCTACATCATCGCCCCCAAGGGCCTGGTCCAGGGTGCTCCGGTCGAGTCCGGCGCAGGCGCCGACATCAAGCCCGGCAACAACCTGCCCCTGCGCAACATCCCGACGGGTACCACCATCCACGCGGTGGAACTCCGCCCGGGTGGGGGCGCCAAGATGGCCCGCTCGGCCGGATCCAGCATCCAGCTGCTCGGTAAGGAAGGCACCTACGCCACGCTGCGTATGCCGTCCGGCGAAATCCGTCGTGTCGACGTTCGCTGCCGCGCCTCGATCGGTGAGGTCGGCAACGCCGAACAGTCGAACATCAACTGGGGCAAGGCCGGCCGTATGCGCTGGAAGGGCAAGCGCCCGACCGTCCGTGGTGTCGTGATGAACCCGGTCGACCACCCGCACGGTGGTGGTGAGGGTAAGACCTCCGGTGGTCGCCACCCGGTCAGCCCGTGGGGCAAGCCCGAGGGCCGCACCCGCAAGAACAAGGCGAGCGACAAGCTCATTGTCCGTCGTCGCCGTACCGGCAAGAACAAGCGCTAGGAGGGAGTGAAGGATGCCACGCAGCCTCAAGAAGGGCCCGTTCGTCGATGACCACCTCCTCGCGAAGGTGGACGTGCAGAACGAAAAGGGAACCAAGCAGGTCATCAAGACCTGGTCCCGTCGTTCCACGATCATCCCGGACTTCATCGGCCACACGTTTGCGGTTCACGACGGCCGCAAGCACGTCCCCGTGTTCGTTTCCGACTCGATGGTCGGACACAAGCTCGGAGAGTTTGCACCGACCCGCACGTTCAAGGGTCACATCAAGGATGATCGGAAGGCGAAGAGGCGATGAGCAACACCGAAACCGCCAACCCGACCGCCAAGGCAGTAGCGCGCCACGTGCGCGTCACGCCGATGAAGGCGCGTCGTGTTGTGGACCTGGTCCGCGGGCGTTCGGTTGAAGACGCCCTGAACATCCTGAAGTTCGCGCCGCAGGCAGCGAGCGAGCCGGTCGCCAAGGTGATCGCCTCCGCAGCAGCCAACGCCGAGAACAACCTCGACCTCGACCCGAGCACGCTTGTCGTCGCCACGGCGTTCGTGGACGAGGGCGCGACCCTCAAGCGGTTCCAGCCGCGTGCACAGGGACGTGCGTTCCGTATCCGCAAGCGCACCAGTCACATCACCGTGATCGTGGAGAGCCTGCCGAAGACCGGAACATCGACCCGTAATCGCCGGAAGGGAAGTGCTCAGTAG
The DNA here is from genome assembly GCF_002300195.1 of Rhodococcus sp. ACPA1. NCBI lineage: Bacteria > Bacillati > Actinomycetota > Actinomycetes > Mycobacteriales > Nocardiaceae > Rhodococcus > Rhodococcus sp. ACPA1. The sequence goes on from NZ_NSDX01000001.1 coordinate 942,045, forward strand.
TGGGCCAGAAAATCAACCCGCACGGCTTCCGCCTCGGCATCACCACCGACTGGAAGTCTCGCTGGTACGCAGACAAGCAGTACGCGGAATACGTCAAGGAAGACGTCGCGATCCGTAAGCTCCTCGCCACCGGCATGGAGCGCGCGGGCATCGCGAAGGTCGAGATCGAGCGCACCCGTGACCGTGTGCGTGTGGACATCCACACCGCGCGCCCGGGCATCGTCATCGGCCGCCGCGGCGCCGAAGCCGATCGCATCCGTTCCGAGCTCGAGAAGCTGACCGGCAAGCAGGTCCAGCTGAACATCCTCGAGGTCAAGAACGCCGAGGCCGAGGCTCAGCTCGTCGCACAGGGTGTGGCCGAGCAGCTCTCGAACCGTGTCGCCTTCCGTCGCGCCATGCGCAAGGCCATCCAGTCGGCCATGCGTCAGCCCAACGTCAAGGGAATCCGGGTTCAGTGCTCCGGTCGTCTCGGCGGCGCCGAGATGTCCCGGTCGGAGTTCTACCGCGAAGGCCGTGTGCCGCTGCACACGCTTCGTGCGGACATCGACTACGGCCTCTACGAGGCCAAGACCACCTTCGGCCGCATCGGCGTGAAGGTCTGGATCTACAAGGGCGACATCGTCGGTGGCAAGCGTGAGCTCGCCGCCAACGTGGCTGCTCCCGCAGGCGACCGCCCGCGCCGTGAGCGTCCGAGCCGTCCCCGTCGTTCCGGTGCCACCGGCACCACCGCGACCAGCACCGAAGCCGGCCGCGCAGCGACCGCCACTGCCGATGCACCCGCTACGACTGAACAGAAGGAGGGCTGACGCATGTTGATCCCACGGCGGGTCAAGCACCGCAAGCAGCACCATCCGAGCCGTTCGGGTGCCGCCAAGGGTGGAACCCAGGTGACCTTCGGTGACTACGGCATCCAGGCTCTCGAGCCGGCCTACATCACCAACCGGCAGATCGAGTCCGCTCGTATCGCCATGACCCGGCACATCAAGCGTGGCGGCAAGATCTGGATCAACATCTTCCCGGATCGCCCCCTCACCAAGAAGCCGGCCGAAACCCGCATGGGTTCCGGTAAGGGTTCGCCCGAGTGGTGGATCGCGAACGTCAAGCCCGGTCGCGTGATGTTCGAGATGAGCTACCCCAATGAGGAGATCGCTCGTGAGGCCCTGCGCCGCGCGATGCACAAGCTCCCGTGCAAGTGCCGGATCGTGACAAGGGAGGAGCAGTTCTGATGGCTACTGGAACCCCAGCCGCAGAGCTCCGCGAGCTCACTGAAGAAGAGCTGGTCACCCGGCTTCGTGAGTCGAAGGAAGAGCTGTTCAACCTTCGTTTCCAGATGGCCACGGGCCAGATGGACAACAACCGTCGACTTCGTACCGTTCGTCACGAGATCGCGCGTATCTACACCGTTCTGCGTGAGCGTGAGCTCGGGCTGGCCGTTGGTCCGGACGCAGGTGACGCGGCATGAGTGAGGAAAAAGCAGTGAGCACTGAAGAGCGCGGCAGCCGCAAGGTCCGCACCGGATACGTCGTCTCCGACAAGATGGAGAAGACGATCGTGGTCGAGCTCGAAGACCGGGTCAAGCACCCGCTCTACGGCAAGATCATCCGGCGCACCAGCAAGGTGAAGGCGCACGACGAGAACGGCGTCGCAGGCATCGGTGACCGCGTGCAGCTGATGGAGACCCGTCCGCTGTCCGCGACCAAGCACTGGCGTCTCGTCGAGGTCCTCGAGAAGGCCAAGTAAGAACCGAATAATGTATCCAGTACGATGGTGGGGTTGCCTTGCGGCAGACGCACGGCAACCCCACCGTTGTGCCGCCCACCCGGGCGGCCCCTCTCGCAGGGCACGGGTACAGACCGCGCACGTCGGGTCGGAAATCTGCCGTGCAACAGTCCAGGTCAAGGAGAAGTAAGTGATTCAGCAGGAGTCGCGGCTGCGCGTCGCCGACAACACGGGTGCCAAGGAGATTCTCTGCATCCGCGTTCTCGGTGGTTCGTCTCGCCGCTACGCCGGGATCGGTGACATCATCGTCGCCACCGTCAAGGACGCCATCCCGGGTGGAAACATCAAGAAGGGCGAGGTCGTCAAGGCCGTCATCGTCCGTACCACCAAGGAACGTCGCCGTCCGGACGGGTCGTACATCAAGTTCGACGAGAACGCCGCCGTCCTCATCAAGCCGGACAACGATCCCCGTGGCACCCGCATCTTCGGCCCCGTCGGCCGCGAGCTGCGTGAGAAGAAGTTCATGAAGATCGTCTCGCTCGCCCCGGAGGTGCTGTGATGAAGGTGCACAAGGGTGACACCGTGCTGGTCATCGCCGGCAAGGACAAGGGCGCGAAGGGCAAGGTCATCCAGGCCTACCCCGCGACCAACAAGGTCCTCGTCGAAGGCGTGAACCGCATCAAGAAGCACACCGCGGTTTCCGCGAACGAGCGCGGAGCTTCCTCCGGCGGCATCGTCACGCAGGAAGCCCCGATCCACGTTTCCAACGTCGCGGTCGTCGACTCGGACGGCAACCCCACTCGCGTGGGCTACCGGACCGACGAAGAGTCCGGCAAGCGCGTTCGGATTTCCCGGAAGAACGGGAAGGACATCTGACATGACCTCCACTGAGAACAAGATCCAGCCGCGCCTGAAGACTCGCTACCGCGAGGAGATCAAGGCTGCGCTGAACACCGAGTTCGACTACGCCAACGTGATGCAGATCCCCGGCGTCGTCAAGGTCGTCGTCAACATGGGTGTCGGTGACGCCGCGCGCGACGCCAAGCTGATCAACGGTGCCGTCAACGATCTCGCTCTGATCACCGGTCAGAAGCCCGAGATCCGCAAGGCACGCAAGTCCATCGCGCAGTTCAAGCTTCGCGAGGGAATGCCGATCGGTGCCCGCGTCACGCTGCGTGGCGACCGCATGTGGGAGTTCCTGGACCGTCTCGTGTCCGTCGCGCTTCCCCGCATCAGGGACTTCCGCGGCCTGTCGGGCAACCAGTTCGACGGCAACGGCAACTACACGTTCGGCCTGAACGAGCAGTCGATGTTCCACGAGATCGACGTGGACAAGATCGACCGCCCGCGCGGCATGGACATCACCGTGGTGACCACCGCGACCAACAACGAAGAAGGCCGTGCCCTGCTGAAGCACCTCGGCTTCCCGTTCAAGGAGAACTGAGCTAATGGCTAAGAAGGCATTGGTCAACAAGGCCAACAAGAAGCCCAAGTTCGCGGTGCGCGCCTACACCCGCTGCCAGCGCTGCGGCCGTCCGCACTCGGTGTTCCGCAAGTTCGGCCTGTGCCGAATCTGCGTCCGTGAGATGGCGCACGCCGGCGAACTGCCCGGCGTTCACAAGAGCTCCTGGTGAGCCGGTGACGCCGTCGCCCTCTCCGGCGGCGGCGTCACCCCCACAGACTTCCGGTTCGTAACCTCGGACCGGGAAACGTAAGACCTACTTCGCGATAGGCCTGCGCCGGAAACGGCAGAGGGAACCGTTGTGAGAAAGGTAGAGGTCAACCTCATGACCATGACCGACCCCATCGCAGACTTCTTGACGCGTCTGCGCAACGCCAACACGGCGTACCACGATGAGGTGAAGTTGCCCCACTCGAAGATCAAGGCGAACATCGCCGAGATCCTCAAGCGCGAGGGTTACATCGCCGACTACCGCACCGAAGACGCCGAGGTGGGCAAGACCCTCATCGTCGACCTGAAGTACGGCCCGAGCCGTGAGCGCAGCCTTGCCGGCGTGCGTCGCGTCTCCAAGCCCGGTCTGCGTGTGTACGCGAAGTCCACCAACCTGCCCAAGGTTCTGGGCGGCCTCGGCGTGGCGATCATTTCCACGTCCACCGGCCTGCTCACCGATCGCCAGGCGGCCAATCAAGGAGTGGGCGGGGAAGTCCTCGCCTACGTCTGGTAAGGGAGGCCACCACAATGTCGCGTATTGGAAAGATTCCCGTCACCGTCCCCGGCGGCGTCGATGTCTCGATCGACGGCCAGGACGTCACGGTCAAGGGTCCCAAGGGCACGTTGGCCCTGACGATCTCCGAGCCGATTGCCATTGCGAAGAACGACGACGGCACGCTCAGCGTGACGCGTCCGGACGACGAGCGTCGCAGCCGCGCGCTGCACGGTCTGTCTCGCACCCTGGTGCAGAACCTCATCACCGGTGTCACCGACGGTTACACCACCAAGATGGAGATTCACGGCGTCGGTTACCGCGTCGCTCTCAAGGGCAAGGACCTCGAGTTCGCACTCGGCTACAGCCACCCGGTCCCGATCGAGGCTCCGGAAGGCATCACCTTCGCGGTCGAGTCGCCCACCAAGTTCTCGGTGTCGGGCATCGACAAGCAGAAGGTCGGGCAGATCTCGGCCAACATCCGTCGTCTCCGTCGTCCGGACCCGTACAAGGGCAAGGGCGTGCGTTACGAGGGTGAGCAGATCCGCCGCAAGGTCGGAAAGACGGGTAAGTGATATGAGCCAGACTGCAAACCAGAAAGCCAAGCGGATTCCGCTCGGCAAGGATGCGTCCACGAAGCGTCGCCTGTCGAAGGTGCGTCGTCACTTCCGTCTCCGCAAGAAGGTTTCCGGCACGCCCGAGCGTCCCCGCCTGGTCGTCAACCGGTCCTCGCGCCACATCCACGTCCAGCTCGTGGACGACCTCGCAGGCCACACCCTGGCCGCGGCGTCGACCACCGAGGCCGACGTGCGTGCAGCGGACGGCGACAAGAAGGCCCTCAGTGCGAAGGTCGGTCAGCTGATCGCCGAGCGTGCGAAGGCAGCCGGTGTCGAGGCCGTCGTGTTCGACCACGGTGGACACGGCTACCACGGTCGCATCGCGGCCCTTGCGGACGCAGCTCGCGAAGGCGGGTTGAAGTTCTGATGACCAAGACCGAGTACATGAACGGAAGGACAGCCTGATGCCGGGACGTCAGAGGCGTGACGGCGGAAGCGGACCCGCCGGACAGAATGGCCCCAACACGGGGGACAACCGCGGCGGCGGCGACCGTCGTGGTGGCGGTCGCGACGATCGTCGCGGCGGACAGTCGGCCGAGAAGTCGAACCACATCGAGCGCGTCGTCACGATCAACCGCGTGTCGAAGGTCGTCAAGGGTGGTCGTCGCTTCAGCTTCACCGCTCTGGTGATCGTGGGCGACGGCAACGGACTGGTCGGCGTCGGCTACGGCAAGGCCAAGGAAGTTCCTGCGGCCATCCAGAAGGGCGTCGAGGAGGCTCGCAAGAGCTTCTTCCGCGTTCCGATGATCGGCAGCACCATCACGCACCCGGTTCAGGGTGAGGCCGCAGCGGGCGTCGTCATGCTGCGTCCGGCAAGCCCCGGTACCGGTGTCATCGCCGGTGGCGCGGTGCGTGCCGTGCTGGAGTGCGCCGGTATCCACGACATCCTGTCGAAGTCGCTCGGTAGCGACAACGCCATCAATGTCGTGCATGCGACCGTTGCTGCGCTCAAGGGCCTGCAGCGTCCCGAGGAAGTTGCGGCTCGCCGCGGTCTCCCCCTCGAAGACGTGGCTCCCGCCGGCATGCTGCGTGCACGCGCACAGGCTGGGAGCGTGAAGTAATGGCCGAACTCAAGGTCACTCAGATCAAGAGCACCATCGGTACCAAGCAGAACCAGAAGAACTCTCTGCGCACGCTGGGCCTGAAGGGCATCCGTCAGACTGTTGTTCGCGAGGACAATGCGCAGAACCGCGGTCTGATCAACGTGGTGCGCCACCTCGTCACAGTTGAGGAGGTCTAACCATGACCATCAAACTGCATCACCTGCGCCCCGCACCCGGAGCCAAGTCCGACAAGATTCGTGTCGGTCGTGGTGAAGGCGGCAAGCGCGGCAAGACCGCCGGTCGCGGCACGAAGGGCACCAAGGCCCGCAAGAACGTGCCCGCAGCCTTCGAGGGTGGACAGATGCCGCTGCACATGCGTCTGCCCAAGCTCAAGGGTTTCACCAACCCGTTCCGCACCGAGTACCAGGTCGTCAACGTCGGCGACATCGCCCGTCTGTTCCCCGAGGGTGGACAGGTCACGGTCGAGGACCTCGTTGCCAAGGGTGCTGTTCGCAAGAACCAGCTCGTCAAGGTTCTCGGCGACGGCGACCTGACTGTCGCCGTCCAGGTGACGGTCGACAAGTTCACCGGCTCCGCCAAGGAGAAGATCGCTGCTGCCGGTGGTACCGCCACCGAGCTGTGAGCTATCACCGCTAGCCAGTAGATGGCCGCAGTACAGCCTCGCGCTGTACTGCGGCCATTTGCGGCTGTACGGGCAGCACTGCCGCAGGTCTCCCAACTGTGCGTTCAGTTGCCACTGTTAGAGTTCTAGAGTTCATTCACGGACAAGTCTGCTTTCGACTCGTCTCCCCACCGTCGTGCCAGGAGGATCTTTGCTTTCCGCCTTCGTCTCGGCCCTCAGGACCCCGGACCTGAGGCGGAAGATCCTCATCGCGCTCGGTCTCGTTGCGCTCTATCGCATCGGCGCCGTGATTCCGTCGCCGGGCGTCGACTACGGGAACGTCCGAGCCTGTGTCGATCAGCTGTCGGGCGGTGATTCCGCGGGTATCTACTCGCTGATCAACCTGTTCTCCGGCGGCGCACTACTCCAGCTGTCGATTTTCGCGATCGGCATCATGCCGTACATCACGGCCAGCATCATCGTCCAGCTGTTGACGGTCGTCATCCCGAAGTTCGAGGAACTCCGGAAGGAAGGCCAGTCCGGCCAGGCGAAGATGACGCAGTACACGCGTTATCTGTCGATCGCGCTGGCGATCCTGCAGGCCACCGGCATCGTGGCGCTCGCGTCGCGCGGCCAGCTGCTGCAGGGATGCCAGGAAGAGATCATCGCCGACAAGAGCATCTTCGGCCTCGTGATCATCGTGCTGGTCATGACCGCGGGCGCTGCGCTCGTCATGTGGTTCGGTGAGGTCATCACCGAGCGCGGTGTCGGTAACGGCATGTCGCTGCTGATCTTCTCGGGTATCGCGTCCCGCCTGCCCTCCGAGGGCAAGGCCATCCTGGACAGTCGCGGGGGACTGATCTTCGCGATCATCTGTGTCGCAGCCCTCGCCATCATCGCCGGTGTCGTATTCGTCGAGCAGGGCCAGCGCCGGATCCCGGTCCAGTACGCCAAGCGCATGGTCGGCCGCAAGATGTACGGCGGTTCGTCGACGTACCTGCCCCTCAAGGTCAACCAGGCAGGCATCATCCCGGTCATCTTCGCGTCGTCGCTGCTGTATCTGCCGAACCTCATCGCGCAGCTCACCGGCGCCACGTCGTCCGCCGATCCCAGCTGGTGGCAGCGGATCATCAACGAGTACCTGGTGAATCCGAACAACCCGGTGTACATCGTCATCTACTTCGCGCTGATCGTGTTCTTCGTGTTCTTCTACGTCGCGATCACGTTCAATCCGGAAGAGCGCGCGGACGAGATGAAGAAGTTCGGCGGCTTCATTCCCGGTATCCGCCCGGGTCGCCCCACCGCGGACTACCTGAATTACGTGCTCAACCGCATCACCGTTCCCGGCTCGATCTACCTCGGCCTGATCGCGGTGCTGCCCCACTTCTTCCTGTCCGGAAGCCAGACCTCCAGCAGCATCTTCGGTGGTGCGGCCGTGCTGATTCTCGTCAGCGTCGCCCTGGACACGGTCAAGCAGATCGAAAGTCAATTGATGCAACGTAACTACGAAGGGTTCCTCAAGTGAGACTTGTCCTCCTTGGTCCTCCCGGTGCAGGCAAGGGCACCCAGGCCGCGATTCTGTCCGAGAAGCTCGGCGTCCCGCACATCTCCACGGGCGACCTGTTCCGCGCGAACATCGGCCAGGCCACCCCCCTCGGCCTCGAGGCGAAGAAGTACCTGGACGCCGGCGACCTGGTTCCCAGCGAGATCACCAACAACATGGTGAAGGCCCGCGTCGGCGAGCCGGACGCGGCCAACGGATTCCTCTTGGACGGCTTCCCCCGGACGGTCGACCAGGCTCAGGCGCTCGAGGCGATCCTCGCCGAGCTGAACACGAAGCTCGACGCAGTGCTCTCCTTCATCGTCGACGAGGACGTCGTGGTCGAGCGGATGCTGGCCCGTGGCCGCGCCGACGACAAGGAAGACGTCATCCGCAACCGGCTCCGGGTGTACCGCGAGGAGACCGCACCGCTGCTGGACTACTACAAGGACCAGCTGGTGACCGTCGACGCCCTGGGCGAGGTCGACGAGGTCAACGCTCGTGCACTGGCAGCGCTGGGTCAGTAATGGGCTTCGGGCGTAAGCGCAAGGTCGTTCCGTTCCGGACCGCAGGCGAGCTCGACGCGATGGCGGCCGCCGGTGCCATCGTCGGTGCGGCTCTGGTGGCGGTCCGAGATGCGGCGAAGCCGGGTGTGAGCACGCTCGAACTCGACGAGGTGGCCGAATCGGTCATCCGCGACGCCGGCGCCGTGCCGTCGTTCAAGGGCTACCACGGGTTCAGCGGATCGATCTGTTCGTCGGTGAACGATCGTGTGGTGCACGGGATTCCCTCGGCGGAAGACATTCTCGCCGAGGGAGACCTCGTCTCCATCGACTGCGGCGCCATTCTCGACGGCTGGCACGGCGACTCTGCCTGGACCTTCGGTGTCGGAGACATCATCGAAGCGGACCAGCAGCTCAGCGAGGCCACCCGGCTGTCCATGGAGGCGGGGATCGCGGCGATGCTGCCCGGCAACCGCCTCACCGACATATCCCACGCCATCGAGCTCGGCACCCGCGCCGCCGAGGTCGCGCACGACCGCAAGTACGGCATCGTCGACGGCTACGGCGGCCACGGCATCGGCCGGGAAATGCACATGGAGCCGTTCCTCGCCAACGAAGGGGCTCCGGGCAAGGGGCCGCAGCTGGTGGTCGGTTCCGTTCTGGCGATCGAACCGATGCTGACCCTCGGCACCACCGATACCGTTGTCCTCGAGGACGATTGGACGGTTGTCACCTCCGACGGCACCCGTGCCGCGCACTGGGAGCACACGGTCGCCGTCACCGAGGACGGGCCGCGCATCCTCACCTTGCGTCCGGAGTAGCGGCCTGCGGGTGCGGGCCTACACGTCGATCAGCAGAGTCACCGGGCCGTCGTTGACGAGGCTGATCTCCATGTGTTCGCCGAACACGCCGGTCTCGACGGTCGCTCCCAGCTCGCGCAGGGCGCCGGTGAACTCGTCCACCAGTGGTTCCGCCACCGGCCTCGGCGCCGCGGCGGACCAGGACGGGCGCCGGCCCCGGCGGGTGTCCGCCATGAGCGTGAACTGACTGGCGACGAGTACGGGGGCGTCGAGGTCGGACGCGGATTGTTCGTTCTCCAGGATGCGCATGGTCCACACCTTCTTCGCGAGCAGAGCCGCCTTCGCCTCGTCGTCCGTATGGGTGACGCCGACCAGGACGAGCAGCCCGTGGCCGCCGGCCGGGGGAGTGATCCGTCCGACCTCGACGCCGTCGACGCGGACCGACGCGGACGTCACTCGCTGTACCAGGGCGCGCACGCACACCCTCCTTCGCATCGTTGCCGGTGGGTCTCGGAAGTCGAATTCTCGGCGGGCGGGCGGTCCGTCGGGGACCTCATTTGGCCTGGTGAGCAATTTCCCGTAACATGGATCAACGGTGCGCTATGCGTGCCGGTTGTCTGCGTGCCCAGTGCCGGATTCGATCCGGATTGTTCATGTTTCGGCCGGTGAAGATCCCATTGGGCGCCACGGTAACGGAAACAGATGCAATAAGCACGCCAAACCACATGGATCGCGGAGGATATGGCTAAGAAAGACGGGGCCATCGAGGTCGAGGGACGAGTAGTCGAGCCGCTGCCCAATGCGATGTTCCGCATTGAGCTCGAGAACGGCCACAAGGTTCTCGCCCACATCAGCGGAAAGATGCGTCAGCACTACATTCGCATCCTCCCGGAAGATCGCGTTGTCGTAGAGCTCTCGCCCTACGACTTGTCGCGCGGACGCATCGTTTACCGGTACAAGTAAAAGCTTCCCCGCCCGACCAGGTCGGGGAGAAGTACGTCCGCTGCGGATCTGCGTAGTGGGCTGCCACAAAACAGGAGATCAGAAGACGTGAAGGTTCAGCCGAGCGTCAAGAAGATCTGCGAAAAGTGCAAGGTGATCCGTCGTAACGGCCGGGTCATGGTGATCTGCGAGAACCTGCGCCACAAGCAGCGTCAGGGCTAGATCTCCGCTTTTCGAGGATCTGCTTGGCAACAAGCAAAGATGACCTCCCAGCACCAGCCAGTACTCACGGCTCTCGAGCAGGTACTGGTTCACCCCCGGCACGGAGGCCGGGGCCCCACTGAGTTAGTTGAAGCATTGTCGGTCGCGAGACCGCCGACGTTTGAAGAGGCACAGGGGATGGACTGGGAGCAGACCTCCGCACACCGATAGGAAATGCCGACATGGCACGTCTCGCAGGTGTCGATCTGCCCCGTGAAAAGCGGATGGAGATCGCACTTACTTACATCTACGGCATCGGCCGTACCCGCTCCAAGGAGATCCTGGACGCCACCGGCGTCAGCCCGGATCTGCGGAGCAAGGATCTCTCGGACGAGGATCTGGCCAAGCTCCGCGAGTACATCGAGGAGTCGCTGAAGGTCGAGGGTGACCTTCGCCGCGAGGTCCAGGCCGACATCCGACGCAAGATCGAGATCGGCTGCTACCAGGGCCTGCGCCACCGTCGTGGTCTGCCCGTGCGTGGTCAGCGCACCAAGACCAACGCCCGCACCCGTAAGGGTCCGAAGCGCACCATTGCAGGCAAGAAGAAGGCGAAGTAATGCCCCCCAAGTCACGTAGCACCGGTCCGAAGAAGACCCAGAAGGCGCGTCGCAGGGACAAGAAGAACGTCCCGCACGGCGCCGCTCACATCAAGAGCACGTTCAACAACACCATCGTGTCCATCACGGACCCCGCCGGAAACGTGATTTCCTGGGCGTCCTCGGGACACGTCGGCTTCAAGGGTTCGCGTAAGTCGACCCCGTTCGCCGCTCAGCTGGCCGCCGAGAACGCAGCCCGCAAGGCGCAGGAACACGGTGTCAAGAAGGTCGACGTCTTCGTCAAGGGCCCCGGCTCCGGCCGTGAGACCGCGATCCGCTCGCTTCAGGCCGCAGGCCTCGAGGTCGGCACCATCTCCGATGTCACCCCCCAGCCGCACAACGGCTGCCGTCCGCCCAAGCGGCGTCGGGTCTAGCGGGAAGGATAGGTAGAAGAAAATGGCACGTTATACCGGACCCATCACCCGCAAGTCGCGTCGTCTGCGCGTCGACCTCGTTGGAGGCGACCAGGCGTTCGAGCGTCGTCCCTACCCGCCGGGCCAGCACGGCCGCGCGCGGATCAAGGAGAGCGAGTACCTGCTCCAGCTGCAGGAGAAGCAGAAGGCTCGCTTCACCTACGGCGTCATGGAGAAGCAGTTCCGCCTGTACTACAAGGAGGCGAACAACCGCCCCGGTAAGACCGGTGAGAACCTGCTCCGCATCCTGGAGTCGCGTCTCGACAACGTCGTGTACCGCGCCGGACTGGCTCGCACCCGCCGCCAGGCCCGTCAGCTGGTCACCCACGGCCACCTCCTTGTGAACAACAAGAAGGTCGACATCCCCAGCTACCGCGTCTCGCAGTACGACATCATCGATGTCAAGGACAAGTCGCTGTCCACGCTTCCCTTCCAGGTCGCGCGCGAGACCCAGGGTGATCGCCCGATCCCGGGTTGGCTGCAGGTTGTCGGTGGACGTCTCCGGGTTCTGGTTCACCAGCTTCCCGAGCGTGCGCAGATCGACGTTCCTCTGCAGGAACAGCTCATCGTCGAGTACTACTCGAAGTAGGCCTGACGGCTCGTGCGCCTTTCCGGTAGTTCCGACTACCGGAAAGGCGCACGAGCACGAAGTGCCTTTCCCATCGTGGGCGTCAAATAGCGGACGCCCGTACAGGAGGAACTCCAATGCTCATTTCTCAGCGACCCACGCTGACCGAAGAGGTCATCGCTGACAACCGCTCGAAGTTCGTCATCGAGCCCCTCGAGCCAGGCTTCGGGTACACCCTCGGCAACTCGCTCCGTCGCACGCTGCTTTCGTCGATTCCCGGCGCTGCTGTCACCAGCATCCGCATCGACGGCGTTCTGCACGAGTTCACCACAGTTCCCGGTGTGAAGGAAGATGTCACCGACATCATCCTGAACCTCAAGGGCCTCGTCGTGAGCTCCGAAGAGGACGAGCCGGTCACCATGTACGTCCGCAAGCAGGGCCCCGGCGCTGTGACTGCAGGCGACATCGTGCCCCCGGCCGGCGTCACCGTGAACAACCCGGATCTGCACATCGCCACCCTGAACGACAAGGGAAAGCTGGAGATCGAGCTCGTCGTCGAGCGCGGTCGCGGCTACGTTCCCGCCGTCCAGAACAAGGCGTCCGGCGCCGAGATCGGCCGTATCCCGGTCGACTCGATCTACTCGCCGGTGCTCAAGGTCACCTACAAGGTGGAGGCCACCCGCGTCGAGCAGCGCACCGACTTCGATCGGCTCGTGCTCGATGTGGAAACCAAGAACTCCATCACCGCTCGGGACGCGCTCGCTTCGGCGGGCAAGACCCTGGTTGAGCTCTTCGGCCTGGCCCGTGAGCTGAACGTCGAAGCAGAAGGCATCGAGATCGGACCCTCGCCCGCCGAGGCCGATCACATTGCTTCGTTCGGACTGCCCATCGAGGACCTGGACCTGACGGTCCGTTCCTACAACTGCCTCAAGCGCGAAGGTGTTCACACCGTCGGTGAGCTTGTCGGCCGTACCGAGTCCGATCTGCTCGACATCCGCAACTTCGGACAGAAGTCCATCGACGAGGTGAAGGTCAAGCTGCATTCGCTCGGCCTGGCCCTCAAGGACAGCCCCGCGTCCTTCGATCCCACCACCGTTGCCGGCTACGACGCCGCCACCGGGACGTGGAGCGACACGGACGCAGGTTCCTTCGGTGATGCCGAGGGCACCGAGGACTACGCCGAGACCGAACAGCTGTAGCTCACGGTCCTTTACTAGGAGATCATCATGCCCAAGCCCAAGAAGGGTGCCCGCTTCGGCGGGTCGGCTTCGCACCAGAAGGCGATCTTCGCCAATCTGGCTACCGCGCTCTTCGAGCACGGCCGCATCACCACCACGGAGTCCAAGGCCAAGGCCCTGCGCCCGTACGCCGAGAAGCTCGTCACGCACGCCAAGGCCGGAACCCTGGCTCACCGTCGCGAGGTTCTGAAGGTCATCCGCAACAAGGATGTCGTGCACACCCTGTTCGCGGAGATCGGCCCGTTCTACGCCGATCGTGACGGCGGCTACACCCGCATCATCAAGACGGTTCCCCGCAAGGGCGACAACGCGCCGATGGCGATCATCGAGCTCGTCAAGGAGAAGACCGTCACCTCCGAGGCCGACCGCGCTCGTCGCGTGAAGGCATCGAAGGATGCGCCGGCTGCTGCTCCCGCCGAGGAGAACGTCGTCGAGGCCGTCGAGGCCGAGGCAACCGACGCCGAGGTCGAGAACGCTGACGCCGTCGTCGAGGCCATCGAGGACGAGACCGCCACCGCGGCCGACGCCCCCGAGGCCGAAGAGGCCAAGAAGGACTAGTCCACTTGGTTTCGGCACACGCTGAATCGAACGAGCCCGTCGTCCCCCCGAGGGACGGCGGGCCCGTTTCGTATGAGACCCGTCGCTTGCGCCTGGACATCGCGTACGACGGAACGGATTTCTCCGGGTGGGCCCGCCAGAACGGGCTGCGCACGGTGTGCGGGGAGATCGAGGAGAAGCTCGGCGCCGTCCTGCGCACATCGTTGCAACTCACGGTGGCGGGGCGCACCGACGCCGGGGTCCACGCCACCGGGCAAGTGGCGCACGTCGACGTTCCGCTCGACGCCGTGCCGGACGACCCGTCCCGGCTCGTCCGCAGGCTCGCGCGGTTCCTGCCGAAGGACGTGCGGATCAAACAGATCGCCTTCGCGCCCGAACACTTCGATGCGCGGTTCTCCGCGATGCGCAGGCACTACGAGTACCGCCTGACGTCGGCGGCCTACGGCGCCGATCCGCTCCGAGCCCGGGACACCGTGTCGTATCCGAAGGTCCTGGATCTCGAACTCATGCGCGCGGCGTCCGCGACGCTGCTGGGGTTGCACGACTTCGCGGCGTTCTGCAAACGCCGGGAAGGCGCCACGACTGTCCGCGATCTCCAACGTTTCGACTGGGAGCGCGACGGCGACGTGTTCACGGCCTTCGTCAGCGCCGACGCCTTCTGCTGGTCGATGGTGCGCAGTCTCGTCGGTGCGGTTCTCGCTGTGGGGGAGGGACGTCGCGACCTCGACTGGATCGAAGGACTCCTCCGCGAGAAGTCGCGGTCGAGTTCGATCCTGGTGGCCCCGGCGCACGGACTGTCCCTGGTGCGCGTCGACTACCCGGACGACGCGGATCTGGCGGCACGCAACGAGATCACCCGGGACGTCAGGACCGTGCCGGGCGGCTGCTGCGGCGACTGACCGGAACCCGCGGCGTCGATCGCCGCCGCGGTTGCGGAGGCGTCAGCACCTACGATGGCTCCGGAGGAGAAGGAGCCTGTTCATGACCGCAGTCGCACCCGTTCGGATCGAGATCATCATCGGATCCGTCAGAGTGGGTCGGATCGCTCCCGTCGTCGCCGGCTGGTTCGCCGAACGCGCTCGCGCCTACCCGGGACTGGACGTGGGCATCATCGATCTCGCCGACACGCCGTTGCCGCAGGATCTCGGCGCATCCCCGGTGACGGACGAATTCCGGGAGCGAGTGGGCAGAGCCGACGGGTTCGTGGCCGTCACCTCCGAGTACAACCACGGCTACCCTGCGGCGCTGAAGACCGCGTTCGACAGCGTCAAACACGAATGGCGCTCGAAGCCCATCGGTTTCGTGTCGTACGGCGGGTTGGCAGGCGGACTCCGGGCAACCGAACAGCTGCGCCAGGTAGTGGCCGAATTGCACATGGTGTCGGTGCGGCAGAGCGTGAGTTTCCACCGGGTGCGCAAGAGATTCGACGACCAGGGGCAGACGACCGACGGCGCCGCCATCGACTCGGCTGACCGCATGCTCGCGCAGCTCGTATGGTGGGCCGACGCGGTCCGTGTTCAGCGCGGGACCGCGCCGTACCCCGGCTAGAACTGGTGCACCGGCACGTACTCGTCCACCGCGCGAGGCCGGCCGATGAACGCCGTCTCGGACGAGATCGTGACCAGCATCAGTTCGATGCTCGTCCCTCCGGTCGACAGAAGAATGCGGTCGCCCAGCGCATTCGGTTGGACGATCGACAGGTCCGGTTCGGCACCGGGCCACTGGCTCGGTTCTCCGTAGAGGTAGATCGCGGTGACCCCGGCGCGGGGCGGCAGCGCGTTGACGCCGTCGAACACGACGGTGTTGAACCTGTTGTCGGACTGCGGATTGTGGCCGGCGATACGCAACCGGTCGGGCGTGGCGATGGAGTCGATCAACGACGACCACGCGTCCGGCCGATCGGTGTGAATGAGCACGCGGGCGCCGGTCGCGACGGCGCGGAACACCAGCTGCTGGGCGAGATACAGCTCACCCGCCACATAGACCATGCCGACGCCGGGACCTGCGATGCGAGCGGTGATTCCGTGACCGTAGTCGTCGGAGCCGATGAGCTGGCCGCACCCCGCTGGGGGCAACTGCAGCGCACGCAGGTCCTCGACGGACATGTCGATCAACGGCATCACGTCGTCGAGGTCCGACATCGCGACGGGAAGATTGGCAAGCAGCCCGTCCCGGTGCCTGCCCTGCATCGAGACGAGCCCGGGGATCGTGAGCGGTTCGGGCATCGTCCGGGTGGTCACCCGGCAGGCCGCACCGACCTTCACCTGCCCGTCGTGTCCGCTGGGGCGCAGCCGGATCGTCACGGTCGTGCCGAGGCTCGACGGAACCCAGAGCTTCGCGAGCAGGTCTCGCGTCAGGTAGCGCGGGTCGACGCCGTAGCCGGTGTTGCATACGCCGGGCAGCGGTGCATGCTTCCACGTCTCCGTGAAGGTCTTCGGATCGACGCCCCGACTGATCTGCAGCGCGGCCGATTCGATCTCTGGGGCGGTGAGAATGCGCGCGCGACATCCTGAATCGGCCAGTGCACGCACGACGCGACTTGCCGCGATCGTGATGGCGCGCGACGCGCCTTCCTCGCCGCCACCACGCCGCGCCACGGCAGCGACGCTCTCCGTGGCGTCGAATCGCAGGGCGAGCCAGACCATCCGGGTCGCCGTCGCCGGGAGCGGGACCTATCAGCCGGTCGTACACATCGGTGGCGAGGGAGCCCGCCGCGGCGCGACAACCGTGGCTGGCGATGTCGATTCCGCTCAGCGAGATGTCGTGCTGCACGAGACGCGCGGCGAGCGCGTCGGTGGGGAGTTCGTGCGTCGTCTGCAAGCCGTCCCGAGTGACCTGCGTGAGGCTCCAACTGTTGCCGCTACCTCTAATAACGTGGGCGCTTCGGTAGTTGGGGTGCGCAAGGAGGCATCGGAAGGCCGGTTACTTCCCGGCGTGTCGGTTCGGGTCACCGAATCATTGACCTCGCGGACCGCGACGCCTATCTGGGCAGGCCCGCATCAGAGTGGGCGGGAGCAGACGCCGGAGAGAGTGGACCGCATTGCATTGTCGGGCGCGATCGCAAGAGGCGTCGCTGCTCGATCAGGAAAAGATGTTGCGGGAGAGCGCCTGCTGGTGCGGTGTATCGGGTCTACAACGATCGCGTTCGGGTTTGCGGGAGCGGCGTGCCGCGGCTGGATGATCGACGACGCGGCCCTGGGCGGGTCGCGGTGGTGCGGGTCATGTGGCGAGATCGATTGCCTCGGCCAGCCTGCGGACTCCCACAGAGGCTAAATGTCGGAGGTCGGCGTTACAGTCGAGGTCCTGCGTGAAAAAGGGTGACGCATCGCTGGTGGAGGGGGTTGATGGATGATGTCATGGCACGGTTGGCATCGCTATCCGGCTGGTTGTCTCGGCTGCGGTCTACACGGAATCATCACCGGCTTCGGGGCGATGCCGCCGCACGGTTCGGGAAGGGGTGACCGGTGAGCATCTGGGGCGATCGCGGGTCTTCTCGGAACGCGACGGTGCTCGCCGCTCATGAATTGGGCCCGGCGTGACCGGGTCTGGATCGACCGTGCCGCGGCAGTTCTCGTTCACCACCCGCGCGTACACGGCGGTCGACGATGCGACCGGTGAGCCGATCGGCCTCGATGACGTCGATACCCGGGTGGGGTGGCTGCTCGATCTTATTGCCGCGGCCGGTGGCGAGTTGGTGTCGCGGCTGTGGCATCCGGCGACGTTCGATGTGCTCGCCGCCGGCCTAGACCGCCAGGACCGGAGGCTGCCCGCTCAGGGGCATGTCGCCGCGGCCCGTCTCGGCTGGGCTCCGATCTACCCGGCCGGGGTCTATGTGCCGTCGCGGGTGAGCCGGGTGGTGACCGCTCAGGTGGTGGCGACCCTGCGGACCCTGACATACCGGGACACCGCGATCATGGCACTGTCGGCCCTATTCGATCCGGCCACCGGGGTTGTGGCGCCGCCGATCGGGTCGGGCGATCACGTGTCGGCGGGTTTCGCTCGGGGCGTGCAACGCCAGCTCGTCGCATTCTCTCGCCGCAGTGACGGGGCGCAGTCGACCCGGTTGCGGATCACCGACCTGCAGGGACCGCCGCAGACAAGCGCGATGGCCCGACTGTCGGCCGCCGATCGGCAGCTCGCGCGGATCACCGTGGCAGACCGTGAGCTGGTGTTGACGGTGAAGCTGCCGACCAGCCCGGCCCCGGCGGGGCGGGCGCAGTGGCGGCGGGTGCGGCTGACCGCCACCATTCCTAAGCACCTGCACGGCCGGGCGATCACCGACTGGCATCTACCGACTTTGGTCCTCGACCACCGGGGCTTGCTTTGGCGGTGCGCGGCGACCGAACTCGCCCCTGCAGCCGATCTAATGGCCGGCACGGTCGCGGTGGGGGTCGATTGGTCCCCGTCCACGCTCGGTGCCGCCGCCACCGTGGTAGAGGGCCCGGCCGGGTTGTCGTCGGATTACCGGGGCTGGACTTACGACGACCGCGGCCTCGGGATCAAACTGGCGCGCCTGCAGGCAGAGGGGCAACTGCTGCACCGGAAGGCGGCCCGGCTGACCCGACTGGCCGCCACCGCCCCACAAGAGGTTCGCGCGCAGCTGGAGGAGAAGATCGCCGTCCTGAACGAGCATCGCGAGGCGGTGGGTGTCAAGCGGGGGAAGATCAATCGGGAGCTGTCTTTCCACTTCGCCCGCCAGGTTACCGACTACGCCGCCGACGCTCAGGCGCAGGTGATCGCGGTGGAAGATCTCACCACCCTCGAGACCCGCGGGCACGGGCGGGTCAACAACAATCGGGCCGCGCAGTCGGCCCGCCGCCAAGCGGCCGCCGCGCTCGCGCACACTGCCGCGGGTGCCGGTATCGCGGTAGTTTCGGTGCCCGCCCGGGGGTCGTCCGCATGGTGTCCGGGCTGCGACGCACCACTCGCCCGCCCCGGTGGGTACCACGACGCGTGGTGTCCACGCTGCCGGGTCGGCGGCAACCGCGACCACATTGCCGGGGTGAACTTGGCCAAACGCGCACTGCTCGGCAAAGGCAAAGTCACCCGTCGGCGCGGGCAGTCGCCTGCGGTCCGGGTCGCCGAGCATGCGCCGGTGCGCCGGTGCCGCGACAAGAACGGTCCAACACGGCGTAGGCCGCGGCATCGCCGGGTCCGCCGCAGCCGGCCCATCGTGACACCGCGGCTGGGGGTGACTCCGAACAAGCATGTTCCTGCATCACAAGCGTCGGTGTGGGACACGGTCAAATCCACACCACCACAAGGTGATGCGGGTAGCCGTGACACACGCATATCTCAAGCGCCCGCCACACCAGTGGCAGACAGTGTGAGATCTACGTAGACGCTACGTCAACGGTCTCGTGCTACCAAGCTGTGCAGGCGAAGTGGGACAACGCCCATGACGATCTGCTCCAGGTTCTGCAGACAATCTCGAAGGTCGTCCAGGAGGGCGCCGTCGACATGCAGACCGCGGAAGACCGGAACGCCGCGGCCTGCTCTGATCCTCACGTGACACGTCGAGTGTCCCAGCAGTTGCGGGGGCACTGTGGTCTCGGACGGTGGATCGAGTGGATCAGTCGGCAGGCGGTATCAGCCGGCTGAGGACGACGCTGCTCTTGGTCTGAAGGACAGCTGGCTCCGACCGCAGGTTCTCCAGGGTGCGTTCGAGGTGTGCCGTGTCGGTGGTGCGGACGCGGAGGAGGGCGTTGGCATCGCCGGTGACGGTGTATGCCTCCTGAACCTCGGTGTGACGAGACACGATCCGTGCGATCTCGATAGCCGAGGTGCGACCACTGCAGTACAACTCGACGAAGACCTCGACGCCGTGGCCGAGAGCGCGCGGATCGAGCGCCGCATGGAAGCCGGTGATCACTCCGGACTCGACAAGTCGATCGACCCGGCGCTTCACGGCGGGTGCGGACAGCCCGACCTCGGCGCCGATGGTGGCGAAGCTGGACCGTGCGTTGCGCTCCAGTCGCGCAACAATCCGCCGATCGAGCGCGTCCAGACGCAATGAATCATCCATGTGATGGAACGCTAGCGCATTGATCAGGTCTTTTGGTGGGTGGATACTGATTTCACCGACACCGATCGAGGGGGAGTGGAGATGGCGCCCACTGCTGGTATCGAGTCCGAGAACCCCTACGAGGAGACGGCGGAGGTGCCGGGCGACGCCGCCCGCGTGGCCCGGCGTGCTCACTCGCGGAGTTACCTGATGTGCCCGCCCACGTATTTCGACGTCGTCTATGCGATCAACGATTGGATGCGTCCCGAGGAGCCCGTGGACCGGGATCGTGCGATGTCGCAGTGGTCGGCGCTCGCGGACACCTACCGGCGACTCGGGCACGAGGTCCTCACGATCGACCCTGTCGAGGGACTTCCGGACATGGTGTTCGTCACCGACAGCGGACTCGTCGTCGACGGTGTGGCGCTCGGCGCCCGCTACCGGTCCGCCGAGCGGCGGGCCGAGGCCGAGCACGTGTTCCGGTGGTTCTCGGACAACGGGCTGATCAGGCCCACCCTGCCGCGGTACGTCAACGAGGGGGAGGGCGACTTCCTCGTCGTCGGCGACGTGATCCTCGCCGGAACCGGGTTCCGCTCCGACCCGCGGTCGCACGCCGAGGCCGCGGCGCACCTCGGCCGCACGGTGATCACGTTGAACCTGGTGAATCCCCGCTACTACCACCTCAACACCGCGCTGGGTGTGCTCGACGACTCGACCATCGCCTACCTGCCCGCGGCGTTCTCGCCGGACAGTCGCGCTCTGCTCGAGCAGATGTATCCCGACGCGGTGATCGCGGCCGAGACGGACACCGACTGGCTCGGACTGAACCTGGTCAGCGACGGCGCCAATGTGGTGCTACCCGTCCAGGCTTCGCACCTTGCCGACCAGTTGTCCGCCCGCGGGTACGAGCCCGTGCCGGTCGACTACTCGGAATTCCTCAAGTCCGGTGGTGGAATCAAGTGCAGCACGTTGGAGCTCCGCGGCTTCCGCGGGCTCCGGATCGCGGAAGATCAGGGGTGACCAGCAATGTCGGACGGAGTCGTTTCCGTGTCGGATGCCACGCGTGAGCAGCTGAGCAGGGCCGACGAACACAGCGCACACAACTACTCGCCGCTGCCGGTCGTGATCGAGTCGGGCGCGGGCTCGTGGGTGAAGGGAATCGACGGCGTCGACTACCTGGACGTCCTCGCCGGATACTCGGCGCTCAACTTCGGCCACGCACACCCCACCCTCGTCCGGGTGGCGAGCGAACAACTCGGCCGGCTCACCCTGACCAGCCGCGCCTTCCAGCACGATCGGTTCGCGTCCTTCTGCGAGGACCTGAGCCGGCTGTGCCGGAAAGAAGCCGTGCTGCCGATGAACACGGGCGCCGAAGCCGTGGAGACCGCGCTGAAACTGGCCCGCAAATGGGGTTACGACGTCAAGGGAGTGCCGCCGGGACGTGCCGAGGTGATCACGTGCGCCGGGAACTTCCACGGACGCACCATCTCGATCGTCGGGTTCTCGTCCGATCCGGACGCGTACACCGGGTTCGGTCCGTTCCCGCCGGGCTTCGCGTCCGCCGAATACGGGAACGCGGACGCGTTCGAGGCCGCGATCACCGAGAACACCGTGGCGGTGCTCCTCGAACCGATCCAGGGGGAGGCCGGAGTGCTGGTGCCACCACCCGGCTACCTCGCGGCGGTCCGGGACATCTGCACCCGCCGCGGGATCCTGATGATCGCCGACGAGATCCAGAGCGGGCTCGGGCGGACCGGCGACACGTTCGCGTGCGACCACGAGAACGTGACCCCCGACGTGTACGTCCTCGGCAAGGCGCTCGGGGGTGGCTTGATGCCGGTCTCCGCCGTCGTCGCCGACTGGCCGGTGATGGCGGTGATCGGCCCCGGACAACACGGGAGCACGTTCGGGGGCAACCCCCTCGCCTGCGCGGTCGGGAGCGCGGTCGTCGACCTGCTCGAGACCGGCGAATATCAGCAGCGAAGCCGTGAGCTGGGCGCCTACCTGCACAGCATGCTGTCGCAACTGCCCCCCGACCACGTGTCGGAGGTGCGTGGGCGCGGACTGTGGGCCGGTGTGCAACTGGCCGACGGTATGCCGTCCGCCCGAACGATCTGTGAAAGACTCCTGGCGCGCAGGGTCCTCGCGAAGGACGCGCACGAAGGAACGATCCGCATCGCCCCGCCGCTGGTGATCGAACGGGACGAGCTGACGTGGGCGGTCGAACAGCTCGCCGATGCGCTCGCCGAGTGAGTTTTGACCCTGGGCCTCACCGACCGGTATTGTTCTCCGTTGGCGTGCCGTGCGCCGCTGCGTCCTCGTGTCGCAGTGGCTGGCGGTTCCCGGGTCTCAACTGGCCGCCGGGAATCGCTCGACGATACGCAATGGCCAGCAGCGGATTGAACAAGACGAGGAAGTTCTGTGTCTACGTACACCCCGAAGGCCGGAGATGTGACCCGCACGTGGCACGTCATCGACGCCACTGACGTGGTGCTCGGCCGCCTTGCCGTCCAGGCAGCCAACTTGCTGCGCGGCAAGCACAAGCCCACCTTTGCACCGCACGTTGACGGCGGCGACTTCGTCGTCATCATCAACGCCGAGAAGGTTGCCATCAGCGGCAACAAGCGTGAGGGCAAGTTCCTCTACCACCACTCCGGACACCCCGGTGGTCTGAAGTCCCGCTCCGTCGGTGAGGTTCTCGACAAGAACCCCGACCGCCTCGTGGAGAAGGCCATCGTCGGCATGCTCCCCAAGAACAAGCTGGGTCGCGCCATCAGCAGCAAGCTGAAGGTCTACGCGGGCCCGAACCACCCCCACGCCGCGCAGCAGCCGGTGCCATTCGAGATCAAGCAGGTGGCCCAGTGACGGCGCCGGAGGAGCAGAACGTGTCCAACCCCGAAGAGATCACCGAGGCTGTCGAGGTCGCGGCGGACGAGTACGTGTCCGTCGAGGAGCCCGAGGTCGCCGAGGACATCGAGGCCGCTGCTGCGCCGCAGGCCCCGATCGTGATCGATCGCCCCATCCAGACCGTCGGTCGTCGTAAGGAAGCGGTTGTCCGCGTCCGTCTGACCCCCGGTTCGGGCGACTTCAAGCTCAACGGCCGCACCATCGAGGACTACTTCCCGAACAAGGTGCACCAGCAGCTGATCAAGGCTCCGCTGGTCACGGTCGAGCGTGCCGAGTCCTTCGACATCGTGGCGCTGCTGCACGGTGGCGGACCGTCCGGACAGGCCGGCGCACTGCGTCTCGCCATCGCCCGCGCGCTCATCGAGGTCACCCCGGAGGACCGTCCGGCTCTCAAGAGCGCCGGCTTCCTCACGCGTGACGCCCGCGCCGTCGAGCGCAAGAAGTACGGCCTGAAGAAGGCCCGCAAGGCATCTCAGTACTCGAAGCGCTGATGTGTCGCCGAAGCCGCCCTCCGGGGTCGGCTTCGGCACCTGTTCTTCCCGAGAGCAGGCGTCCATCGTTACCGGACGCCTGCTCTCGTGCTTTATCCGAGATGTAGTGGGTTTCCTAGGTGCGAGGGGTCTGGTCTGTGGGTCGATTGTTCGGGACGGATGGGGTTCGTGGTCTCGCGAATACCGAGCTGACCGCCGAGTTGGCGTTGCAGGTGGCGTCCGCCGCCGCGACGGTGCTGGCGTCGCCGGGTTCGGGGGGACGCAAGACGGCTGTGGTCGGACGTGACCCGAGAGCCAGCGGTGAAATGCTCGAGGCGGCGGTCGTCGCGGGCCTGACGTCTGCCGGCGTCGACGTTCTGAACGTCGGGGTGCTGCCGACACCCGCGGTGGCCTACCTGACCGCGGAGCTGGACGCAGCTCTCGGTGTCATGATCTCCGCCTCGCACAATCCCATGCCCGACAACGGCATCAAGATCTTCGCGGCCGGCGGGCACAAACTCGACGACGAGGTGGAGGACCGGATCGAGGCCGTCGCCGCCGGAACCACGACACGGAGAGCGCCGACCGGCGCGGGGATCGGACGTGTCCGCACGGTGCCGGACGCCGCGGAACGGTACCTGCAGCACCTGGCCACCGCACTCCCGAACAGCCTCGACGGGCTGACCGTGGTGGTGGACTGTGCGCACGGCGCGGCATCGGGCGTCGCTCCCGCCGCCTACCGGGCCGCCGGCGCCACCGTCGTCGCGATCAACGCCGAACCCGACGGACTCAACATCAACGAGAACTGTGGGTCGACGCACCTCGAGAGCCTGCAGAAGGCGGTCGTCGAGTACAGCGCCGACCTGGGGCTCGCGCACGACGGCGATGCGGATCGATGCCTCGCCGTCGATGCCGCCGGTTCCCTCATCGACGGCGACGCCATCATGACCGTCCTCGCCCTGGGCATGCGCGACGCCGGTGAACTGGTGGACAACACCCTCGTCGCGACAGTCATGAGCAATCTCGGTTTGCACATCGCGATGCGCGAGGCCGGGATCTCACTGGTCACCACTGCTGTCGGTGATCGCTACGTCCTCGAAGGGCTCCGGTCCGGCGGCTTCAGCCTGGGCGGCGAACAGTCCGGACACGTCGTGTTCCCCGCCTACGGCACCACCGGCGACGGAGTGCTGACGGGGCTGCGGCTGATGGGCCGGATGGCGGAGACCGGACAGCCGATCGCCGACCTGGCGGCGGCGATGACGACACTCCCGCAGGTTCTGGTCAACGTGAGGGTCGCCGACAAGCGCGCCGTCGCCGCGTCTCCGGTCGTGCTGGACGCGGTCGTGGCCGCCGAGCGCAGCTTGGGCGACAACGGCCGGGTACTGCTGCGACCGTCGGGCACCGAGCAACTCGTACGCGTGATGGTCGAGGCTTCGGACATCGAAGTGGCCAGGAAGCTCGCCGACGAACTGGCGGGCACCGTCGCCTCCGTGTGAGCGGACACAGCGCACCGATCGGCCGGGGGAACCGATCGGTGCGCTGTCGCGTCTAACGCAGTAGGTCGCGAAGAGAGGGTGGGGCAATGAGCGATGGGCTCGAGGTGGACGTCGCGGTGGTGACGGACGCGGGCGCGAGACTGCTGCGGTCGGCGGAGGTCCTGAGGCAGCAGGTCGCCGAGACCGCCCGGCTGGAATTCGGTGGGGCGCACGCGGGCCGCGACTACGCCGCGAAGGGTGACGCGGTGCGTGACGCCCTCGGCGTCGTCGAGGTCGCGCTCGGGCAGTGGGCCGCGGACGCGGAATCGTTCGGTCACGCGTTCCGGGCCGCCGCGGCGCGCTACTCGGGAACGGACGCGAACGTCACCGCCGACGTGAACGGGGTGCAGTGGTGACCACGGATCCGAGAACGCTGATCGACGACCCGAACCTGAGCCGCGAATACAAGGAGCAACTCCTCCAGGCCTGGGCCGCCTCCCGCGAGGAGGACGAGGAGTCGTGGCAGCCATACTTCGACGAGTACGGGCTCGACAAGCGTGACCGGACTCCGTCCGCCGATCAGCGGTACGCCGCGTTGTTGGAGGACGGCAGCGACGCCCAGACCGCGAACGCATCCCGGAACGCGCTGGGGGAGCACCTGCGCCCGGATGGTCTCAACGTTCCCGACGAGATGCTCGATCTCGGCGCGCGCGGCCTCGAATTCTTCGAGTTGTTCCTTCCCGCGGCGAGAAAACTGGGATACGAGTCTCGCGAACTCACCGACTACTACGCGAGGTTCGACGCCGAGCGGGGGATGCGACTGAACGTACTCGCCCGCGACGTCGACACCCTCGGACGCAGCCTCGACACGGCCCGCACCGAACTCGTTGAGAACGAGAGATGCGTCGCCGCAGTGCGAACCGGGTGGAGCGGAGTCGCCGCCGCGGCAGCGATCGACGCCGCCGACCGACAGAACGTCCAGGCGGACGCCACCATTGGTCGGCTCCACGGACTCGCCGAGGTGCTGTTCGAGGCGAACCTCACGCTGAGCGCCGCGGTGACGACCAAGGCGTACAAGGTGGTGTCTCTGCACCAGCCGACGGTCGGGGGGTACAGCGCGGCACAGATCGACGTTCTCGCGCAGATCTACGCCGACGGCAAGGACGGCGACAACTCCGCCGCGAAGGACTGCATGGAAGACGCGTCCTACTGGTTCCCCGAACTCGCCGACGACGACTACCGGCACGTCAACGGCCTGTACAAGGACGGGGGCGCTGGTGCGCTCCGCCGACTCGACCGTGGCGACGTGGTGCGGCGGGCCGCCGGAGTCACCAAGGACTGGCTCGACGCGAACTTCCGCCACGTGTACGAGGAGAAGCAGCAGGAGTTCACCGCTGCGTGTGCGGACTGCGCCGAAGCGGTGCACGCCGCCTACGACGCCGTCATCGCCGAGGCGCGGTCGATCGAGGTGCAGCCCGGTTTTCGTCCCGAGGACACAACCGATCCGGCACCCGCGCCGAGGGTGCCCGACGTGCCACACGCCGACACCGCCCCCACCGCTGCGCCGACTGCGCCCGCTCCCGCACCTGCTGCGCCGACTGCGCCCGCCGCGGTACCTGCAACGGACGGATCGGCGTACGTCCCGCCTCGATCCGGTGGCGGGGACGCGGTCACCAGTCCGATGGCTGCGACACCGCCGATGGCCGCGGGGCCTCCTGTGGCCGCGGCGCCCCCGACAACCGCACCGCCGATGGCCGCGGCACCGCCGATGGTCGCCGTGCCCCCGATGCCTACTGCTCCGGGCCTCGGGAGCATTCCCAGCCCCGGTGATCTGGTGCGTCAGGGGCTCGCCGGAGGTCTGGTGGATCTCGGTTCGATCCTTCGCCCGTTGATCGAGGACACCGTCTCGGCCCTCCCCGACAGGGACGACGAGGAACGGAACACCGAGGACCTCGGCGACGAACACGCCGATCCGCGGGAGGACGACGGCGAGTCGGCCGACGGCGCGTCACACGACAAGAGCCTCGAACTGAACCTCGACGGAAAGTCGTGGACGCTCGCCGTCGATGCCGACGGTCAGGGGATTCATCTGGAGATGAGCGACGGACAGGGCGGGACGGCCAGGTTCGGAGTCGAGATCGGCCCGGACGGCCTGCCGCAGATCACAGCGGAAACCGCTGCCGGCGAAGGAGACTCCGGTGACGCCGACTGCGCACCCGCCTCGCCGACCCCGGAATCGCAGGTCAGCGCTGGTGCCGCGGACGCCCCGAACGCGACAACCGAAGAAGCGCCGACGCCCGGTGGCGCTGCCGCGGACGACGTCCCGGACCACAAGAACACACCGGCCCTTGCGCCGGACGGCGCCGCCGCCGTCCCGCAACCACAGGTGGTGTCAGTGCAGCAGGAGCCGGTACCCGAGACACCCGTCGAGACCCCGCCGCTACAGGAACCGCGGTCCGCACCCGAACTGGCGACAGGTCCCGTGGCCGGATTCGACAGCGGCGCCGAGTTGGCCGAGGCCGGGCCGCTGTGAGCCACCGAGTCGCACAGTTGCGTGCACAACGGGCACAGATGCGAGCCGACCTGGAAATGTTCCGGGAGCGGATCGACGAGCGCAGAGCCAGAGACGAGGAAGCCTCGGGGAACCGGTCCGGCCGCGGCCGGACCGAGTCCGCAGAGGCGCCGCCTGCGGCTGCGCAACCGAGAACACTCGACGACGACGAGTTCTATCGGCCGCGCAGCTGGCTGGTGTGACCGGAGAACTCAGATGTGCGGGAGCACGCCCTTGAATCCGGCGTCGGTGTGCTCCTCGTGCGGATCGACGAGCGTGGTGTGGGGAAGTTCGGTATCCGCCTTCGCGAACGCCTCATACTTCTGGTCCTCGGTGAGGTGATACAGCAAAAAACCGGTGAGCAGCGCGCGTGTGATCTGCTGGGTCTTCCGCTCGGAACCGCCGATTCCGAGTGCACCCAGGAGGCGGCGTCCTTCGGTGAGCCCCGACTCCTTCGCCCCATTG
The DNA here is from genome assembly GCF_002300195.1 of Rhodococcus sp. ACPA1. Lineage (NCBI taxonomy): Bacteria > Bacillati > Actinomycetota > Actinomycetes > Mycobacteriales > Nocardiaceae > Rhodococcus > Rhodococcus sp. ACPA1. The sequence goes on from NZ_NSDX01000001.1 coordinate 969,502, forward strand.
ACGGCGCGCAGGACGTGTTCGCCGCCCCACGCCTCGGCCAGCGCCTTGGCGTTGCTGTTCATGGTGTCGATGTCGGCACCGGCGACGACGAGACCCGGCGCTGTGATCTTGGACGCATATTTCTCGGCCTTCGGCGCGGTCGGTGCCGGGAAAAGGGCGGCGACCGCCGACACGTCCCGCTGCGCGGCGGCGAGCACTGCCACACCGGCACCCATCCCGTGTCCTGCGAACGCGACGCGGTCGGGCTGCACGCTGATCTGGCCGGGGCCGAGCCGCACGCCCACACAGATGTCGAGGGTGGCCCGCAGGTCGGTGGCGAGGCCCAGGTGGGAGGGCACGGGACCGCGTTCACTGTTGGGGGCGGCTACGACGATTCCCCACGAAGCCAGATGCTCGAGCGTCTTCCGGTAGTGGTCGGCACCTGCCATCCAGCTGTGCGCGAACGCGACGGCGGGCAGGTTGAAGCCTGATTCGGGCGTGTATACGACGCCCGGCTGTCCGGCGAGTGCGAGGTCACCCCGCAGCACGCGGTGCGGTCCTCGCTTGGACAGTTCACGGGCCAGGGTCTTCGGTTTCGGCGCCACGGGGAGAACGTTATCCGATTCACGGGCCGGCGAGAGAGCCGATGCGGCCCACACTCCGACTTCGCCGCGTCGCCCGGTCCAAGTACCCTGATGAACCATGTGCGGAATCGTGGGATACGTCGGCCACCGGCAGGCTCTGACTGTTGTGGTGGAGGCCTTGCGGCGAATGGAATACCGCGGATACGACTCTGCCGGCATCGCCGTGCTCGACGGACACGGCGGCATGGCGGTCGAGCGGAAGGCGGGTCGTCTCGCGAATCTCGAGGCCGAACTCGACGAGGTCGGGGCCGAACACTTCACCGGGAGCACCGGGATCGGTCACACGCGGTGGGCCACGCACGGCAGGCCGACCGACCGCAACGCGCACCCGCATCGTGACGCGGGCAACACGGTCGCCGTCGTGCACAACGGCATCATCGAGAACTTCGCCCCGCTGCGGGCCGAACTCGAGCACGACGGAGTCGACTTCGCCAGCGACACCGACACCGAGGTCGCGGTGCACCTCGTCGCCCGCGCCTACGCCTCGGGCGAGACGGCCGGTGACTTCGTCGCGAGCGCGCTGAGCGTGCTGCGCAGGCTCGAGGGCGCGTTCACGCTCGTCTTCACGCACTCGGACCACCCGGACACCATCGTCGCGGCGCGCCGCTCGACGCCCCTCGTCATCGGGGTCGGCGACGGCGAGACGTTCCTCGGGTCCGATGTCGCGGCGTTCATCGAGCACACCCGTGACGCGGTCGAGCTGGGGCAGGACCAGGTCGTGGTGATCACCGCGGACGGGTACTCGATTCTGAACTTCGACGGATCCGAGGCGCAGGGCCGCCCGTTCCGCATCGACTGGGACCTCGCCGCCGCCGAGAAGGGCGGCCACGACTACTTCATGCTCAAGGAGATCGAAGAGCAGCCGGCCGCCGTCGCCGACACCCTGCTCGGTCACTTCCAGGACGGGAAGATCGTTCTCGACGAGCAGCGACTGTCGGATCAGGAGCTGCGCGACGTCGACAAGGTCTTCGTCGTCGCCTGCGGCAGCGCCTACCACTCGGGGCTGCTCGCGAAGTACGCCATCGAGCACTGGACCCGCCTGCCCGTGGAGGTCGAGCTCGCCAGCGAATTCCGCTACCGCGACCCGGTCCTGGACCGGTCGACGCTGGTCGTGGCCATCTCGCAGTCCGGTGAGACGGCCGACACCCTCGAGGCCGTGCGCCACGCCAAGGACCAGAAGGCGCGGGTGCTGGCGGTGTGCAACACCAATGGCGCCCAGATTCCGCGCGAGGCCGACGCCGTCCTCTACACCCGGGCAGGTCCGGAGATCGGTGTCGCGTCGACCAAGGCGTTCCTCGCGCAGGTCACGGCGAACTACCTGGTCGGTCTGGCCCTCGCCCAGGCCCGCGGCACCAAGTACCCGGACGAGGTCGCACGCGAGTACGCCGATCTCGAGGCCATGCCCAACCTGGTGAGCCGGGTACTCGAGACGGTCGAGCCGGTGCGGGCTTTGGCGCGGGAGCTGGCGTCGTCGTCGACTGTGCTGTTCCTGGGCCGCCACGTGGGCTACCCCGTGGCGCTCGAGGGTGCGCTCAAGCTCAAGGAGCTGGCGTACATGCACGCCGAGGGCTTCGCGGCCGGTGAGCTCAAGCACGGGCCGATCGCGTTGATCGAGGACGGGCTGCCGGTGATCATCGTGATGCCGTCCCCGAAGGGGCGTGCGGTGCTGCACTCGAAGCTGCTGAGCAACATCCGGGAGATCCAGGCCCGCGGCGCGCGGACCGTCGTGATCGCGGAGGAAGGCGACGAGGCCGTGCGCCCGTTCGCCGACCACCTGATCGAGATCCCGGCGGCGCCGACGCTGCTGCAGCCGCTGCTGTCGACGGTGCCGTTGCAGGTGTTCGCGGCGGAGGTCGCGCAGACACGGGGCTACGACGTCGACAAGCCGCGTAACCTCGCCAAGTCCGTCACCGTCGAATAGCAGCGACCGTGGGGGCGTGGCCGGGCCGCGCCCCTACGGGGTGACCACGACGGTGCCCGTCATCTCGGGGTGCAGCGAACACGTGTATTCGTAGGTCCCCGGTTCGGTGAACGTGTGCGTGAACGTGCCGGTCTGCATCAACCGGCTCCGCAGCACGCTCTTCGCGGCGCCGACACCCACCACGTCGTGGGTGACGCCCCGGTCGTCGAAATTCCAGGTGACGGTGTCTCCTGCCGTGACGGTGAGCGTCGCGGGCGCATACGCCATGTTCGCGACCTGCACGACGGGTCCGGTCGGCGGCTCGGGCGGCGCGCTGTCCGGCGAACCGCATCCGGACACGGCGCCCGCCATCGAAATGCTTGCGGCGAGAGCCACTCCGGCGATCCACGAGCTTCCACGTCCACGCATGACGTCGAGCGTAGTCTGGCCCGGTACCGACCCTTCTCGACGAGGAGTTCCCATGCGGGGCTACTACACCGCTGACGAGGTTCGAGCCGCGGAGGCGCCGTTGCTGGCGTCTCTTCCCGACGGCGCGCTGATGCGACGCGCAGCGCACGGGCTCGCCGCGGTGGCGGCGGCGGAGCTGCGGGCGCGGACCGGGGGCGTCGCCGGTCGAACGATCACGGTGCTGGTGGGGTCCGGGGACAACGGCGGGGACGCGCTGTGGGCGGCGTCGATGCTGCGTAAGCGCGGTGCCGCGGCCACCGCGGTCCTGCTGAAACCGGAGAAGGCGCACGCGGCCGGGCTGGCGGCGTTCACCGCGGCCGGCGGCCGGGTGGCCGCCCCTTCGGACGAGCTGGGCCTGCCCGATCTGGTGATCGACGGGATCGTGGGGATCTCCGGCAGGGGGCCGCTGCGACCCGATGCTGCGGCGCTGGTCGACCGGATCGAGGCCCCGATCGTGTCGGCGGACCTGCCGAGCGGTGTGGACCCGGACACGGGAGCGGTCGACGGGCCCGCCGTGCGGGCCGCCGTCACCGTCGCATTCGGTGCCCTCAAACCGGTCCACGCGCTCGGTGCGGCCCACTGCGGCCGTGTCGAGCTCGTGGACATCGGACTGTCGCTCGGCGATGCCGGGATCACTGCCCTCGACGCCGCCGACGTGGGTGCCGCATGGCCGGTGCCGGGAGCCGACGACGACAAGTACTCGCAGGGCGTGGTGGGGGTGGTCGCGGGCAGCGACGGCTACCCGGGCGCCGGTGTGCTGTGCACGGGCGCCGCGGTCACGGCCACGTCGGGGCTCGTCCGCTACGCCGGGCCGTGCACGAACGAGGTTCTCGCGCACTCGCCGGAGGTGATCGCGACCGCCGATCGCGCGAAGGCGGGACGCGTCCAGTCGTGGGTGGTCGGGCCGGGCATGGGAACCGACGACGCCGCCCGTCGCACGCTGCGGACGGTGCTCGAGTCCGACGTGCCCGTGCTCGTCGACGCGGACGGTCTGACCCTGCTCGCCGAGGACCCGGACCTCGTGCGTTCGCGGACCGCCGCGACACTGCTGACCCCGCACGCCGGGGAGTTCGCCCGGCTGACGGGGACGGATCCGGGTCCGGACCGGGTGGCGTCGGCACGCGCTCTCGCTGCCGACTGGAATGTTCACCTGCTGCTCAAGGGGCGGGCCACGGTGATCGCGGAACCCGGGGGCCGGATCTTCGTCAACGAGGCGGGCGGATCGTGGTCCGCCACCGCGGGGGCGGGGGACGTGCTCGCCGGGATCATCGGCTCACTCATGGCGGCGGGCATCGCCCCGGCGCGGGCCGCCGCGGTGGGTGCGCGAGCTCACTCGCTGGCCGCGAACCTGGCTGCCCGTGGCGGTGGCGCGGACCTCTCCGCAGGGCGCGGAACAGCACCGATCTCCGCCGGGACGCTGCTCGCACACCTCAGGGAGTCGATCAGAGTCCTCCGTGCGGGGGTGTCACCCGAAGAAATGCCGGCCTCCTCGTGAATGGCAGGATCGAACATATGACGCTTGCTGAAGCAGTACCGGCCGACGACCACGGACACAGCGAACCCGCAGCGTCCGCACAGGCGGCGCCGGCACCGCAGGCCGAGGCCGTGGTCGATCTGGACGCGATTGCGCACAACGTCCGCATCCTGCGCGACAGTGCCCGGGACGCGGCGATGATGGCCGTCGTGAAGGCGGACGGCTACAACCACGGCGCGGTGCCCGTGGCACGCGCAGCGCTGGCCGCCGGAGCGTCGGAACTGGGCGTGACGACGGTGTCGGAGGCGCTGACTCTGCGCCGCGCGGGCATCGACGCACCCGTCCTCGCCTGGCTGCACACCGTCGACGCCGATTTCGCCCCCGCGATCGCGGCCGGCGTCGAACTCGGCGTGTCCTCGCCGCGTCACCTCGCCGCGGTGGTCGCAGCCGCCCGGAGCGTCGGTGTCACGGCGATCGTCACGATCAAGGTCGACACCGGACTGAACCGCAACGGGGTGGCACCCGACGAACTGGCGCAGGTCCTCGTCGATCTGGCGCGCGCACAGGCCGAGGGCTCGGTGCGGCTGCGCGGCATCTTCTCGCATCTCGCCCACGCCGACGAGCCGCACCACGCCTGGATCGATTCCCAGCGCGACCGACTGGTCAGCGCGATCGCGGATGCCAAGCGTCAGGGACTGATCCCCGAAGTGGTGCACCTGTCCAATTCCGCGGCCACCCTGACCCGTCCCGACCTGCGGTTTGACATGGTTCGCCCGGGAATCGCGATATATGGGTTGTCGCCCGTACCCGAACTCGGTCAGTTCGGGTTGCGCCCGGCGATGACACTGCGATCGAGGGTGGCTCTGGTGAAGAAGGTAGCGGCAGGTGAAGGCGTGTCCTACGGGCACCAGTGGGTGGCCCCACGGGATACGACGGTGGCGCTGCTGCCGTTCGGGTACGCAGACGGGCTCCCGCGCTCGCTCAGCGGCCGTTTCGAGGTCCAGCTGGGCGCGGAACGACGGCCGGGGATCGGGCGTGTGTGCATGGACCAGGTGGTCGTCGATCTCGGACCGGACGGCGGGGGAGTCCGGGAGGGGGACACCGCGGTGTTCTTCGGCAACGGAGATCTCGGCGAGCCCATCGCGCAGGCGTGGGCCGACGAACTCGACACCATCCACTACGAGGTGGTGACGGGGGTACGCGGACGCACGGTGCGCAGTTACGTCGGCGGAACGGGTACGTAGGACATGGGTGTGTCGAAGCGTCTGGGGCTCGTCGGCGGCCTGCTGAGCGCGCTGGCGCTCGGTTCGGTCGCCGGTGTCAACGCGCTGCGCAGCGCGACCCGGCCGGGCCGCGAGATCTACGGTGACGAGGACTTCACGCTGATGTCGCGGGACCGGCGCAGCGTCGTGGTCACCGAGGACGGCGTCGCACTCGCGGTCCGCGAGGTCGGTCCCGAGGCCGCGCCGGTGACGGCGGTGTTCGTGCACGGCTACTGCCTGGACATGACGTCGTGGCATTTCCAGCGCCGCCAGCTCGCCGAGCGGTGGGGCGACGACGTGCGGATGGTGTTCTACGACCAACGCGGGCACGGCGATTCGGGTGTGCCGTCCACTTCGAGCTGCACCATCGCTCAGCTGGGCGCCGATCTCGCGACCGTGATCGAGGCGAAGGTCCCCACCGGACCGGTTCTGCTCGTGGGGCATTCGATGGGTGGGATGACGGTGCTCGCCTTCGCCGGGCAGCGGCCCGACCTGGTGGCGTCGCGAGTGGTAGGTGTGGGCCTGATTGCCACGGCCGCCGCGGGCCTCAGCGAGACCGGATTGACGCGGAACCTGCAGAACCCGGTCATCGACGGCTTCCGGCTGGCCGTCCGGACGTCGCCCGAACTCGTCCAGCACGCGCGCGGCGCGGCCCGCGTGCTGATCACCCCGATCCTGCGGGCAGCGTCGTACGGCACGGACGTCAGCCCGCGGCTGCACAAATTCTCCGACTCCATGCTGGACCGGACGTCGGTGGTCACCATCGTGAACTTTCTGCGCACCCTCGAATTGCACGACGAGTCCACGTCACTCGAGGCGATCGAGCGCATCCCGTCCGTCGTGGTGTGCGGCGACAGCGACATGATCATCCCGTTCGGCAGCTCCCGGAAACTGGCAGCGGACCTTCCGGAGTCCGAACTGGTGCGGGTGCGCGGTGCCGGCCACCTCGTGCAGCTCGAGTTCCCGTCCGTGGTGTCGGATGCGGTCGACCGGGTGCTGCATCGTGGCCTGGCGACGTACGAATCGCGTGAGCAGTCCGATGTCGGCTGAAGAGGGAGTGTTGCCCGTGAGCGGGACCGTGGTGTTGCCGACGGCGGAGGACACCGAGCAGTTCGGGCGGGACCTCGCCCGGGGACTCGTCGCCGGGGATCTCGTGGTCCTCGACGGACCCCTCGGTGCGGGGAAGACCGCACTGACGAAGGGAATCGGAGCCGGGCTCGGCGTGCAGGGGCGAGTGACTTCGCCCACATTCGTGATCGCGCGGGAGCACCGGGCGGGAACGCGACCCGACGGGGGCGCACCGGTCGGAATGGTGCACGTGGACGCGTACCGACTGGGCGGAAGCGGCCCGCACGCGCTGGACGAACTCGACGCGCTCGACCTCGACACCGACCTGGCTGCAGCGGTTGTCGTCGTCGAATGGGGCGAGGGCATTGCCGAGCAGCTGGCCGATCGTCACCTGCGGGTGCGCCTGCGCCGCGAACCGGAGACGGATGTCCGCACCGCCCACTGGGAGTGGATTTCCTGACGGGGTCGGGTGTCGGGAGTGGTTCTGACGTGCGAGTACCCTCAGTTACCGTGCTTGTTCTCGCCATCGACACGTCCACGCCTGCCGTGACCGCCGGAGTCGTCCGGGTTTCGGCCGATTCCGCATCGGTGGAGGCGGTGGACACCCTCGCGGTGCGCGTGACGGTCAACCCGCGCGCCCACGCGGAAGTGCTCACCCCGCACATCCTCGAGTGCCTCACCGAGTCGGGTCACGTCGCCGCGGACCTCGACGCGGTGGTGGTCGGCGCCGGACCGGGGCCGTTCACCGGACTGCGCGTGGGGATGGCCACCGCCGCCGCGTTCGCCGACGCCCTCGGTATTCCGGCCCACGGCGTGTGCAGCCTCGACGCCATCGCCGCACAGGTGGACGGTGACCGGAATCTGCTCGTCGTCACGGATGCACGCCGGCGTGAGGTGTACTGGGCGCGCTACTCGGCAGGATTGCGCGTGGAAGGCCCCGCGGTGGTGAAGCCGCGCGAGCTCGAGCCGATGCCGTCCGAGGTGGTGGCGGGATCGCCGTCACACGTCGACTTCTTCGATCTGCCGGTCGAACCCGTGGAAACACCGTCGCCCGCAGGGCTGGTCGCGGTGGCCGCGGATGCCCTGTTCAGTGGTGCGGCACCGGCGGCGCTCGTACCGCTCTACCTGCGGCGCCCGGACGCGGTCGAACTGGCGGACCGGAAGAAATGACATTCCGCATCGAACCGATGGCGGCCGCGGACGCCGAACGGTGCGCGGAGCTCGAAACACTCCTCTTCGCCGGTGACGGGCCCTGGAGCGCCGGCGCATTCAGAGCGGAACTCGCCGCCCCGCACGTGCACTACACCGTGGCGCGGGACGACACCGGCCACGTCGTCGGGTACGCCGGAATCGCCCTGCTGGGCAACGGTTCGCATCCCGAATCCGAGATACACACCATCGGAACGGACCCGGCGTGTCAGCGCCGGGGGATCGGCGGGGCACTCCTCGACGAACTCCTGCGTGTGGCCGACGCGCGGGGTGGCCCGGTGTTTCTCGAAGTGCGCACCGACAACGACGCGGCGATCGCCCTGTACAGACGTGAAGGATTCGAGATCGTGGGAACCCGTAAGAAGTACTACCAACCGAGCGGTGCGGACGCCTTCACGATGCGTCGCCCCGGATCGGGTGAGGAGCCGGTGCAATGATCGTCATGGGGATCGAAAGCTCTTGTGACGAGACCGGAGTCGGCATCGTCCGGTGGAACGGTGACGGAACGTGCGAACTCGTCGCGGACGAGGTCGCATCCAGCGTCGAAGAGCATGCACGGTACGGCGGGGTGGTGCCGGAGGTCGCGTCCCGCGCGCACCTCGAGGCGATCGTCCCGACGATGCGGCGGGCCCTCGCCGCGGCCGGCATCGCCAAGCCGGACGCTCTCGCCGTCACCATCGGACCCGGTCTGGCCGGCGCCCTGCTCGTCGGTGTCGCGGCCGCGAAAGCCTATGCGGCGGCGTGGGACGTCCCGTTCTACGCGGTGAACCACCTCGGCGGTCACGTCTCGGTCGACACCCTCGAACACGGACCGATGCCGCCGTGCGTGGCGCTGCTCGTGTCCGGTGGGCACACCCACCTCCTGCACGTCGAGGATCTCGCGAAGCCCATCGTCGAACTCGGCACCACCGTGGACGACGCGGCCGGCGAAGCCTTCGACAAGGTGGCCCGCCTCCTCGGCCTCGGATTCCCCGGTGGCCCGGCCCTCGACGCCGCGGCGCAGGACGGCGACCGCAACGCCATTCCCTTCCCGCGCGGGATGACCGGGCCACGGGACGCCCGGCACGACTTCTCGTTCTCCGGGCTGAAGACGGCTGTCGCACGGTACGTGGAGTCCAAGGAGCGGGCAGGGGAGGCCTGTTCGGTGCCGGATATCGCCGCGAGTTTCCAGGAGGCCGTGGCGGACGTGCTGACGATGAAAGCGGTGCGCGCGGCCCGCGACGTCGGCGTGGACACACTCGTTCTCGGTGGCGGCGCCACGGCCAACTCGCGCATCCGCGCACTCGCCGAGGAACGCTGCGCCGAAGCCGGACTGACCCTGCGGGTGCCGAAACCGCGCCTGTGCACCGACAACGGAGTGATGATCGCCTCGCTCGGCGCGCATCTGATCGCCGGCGGCGCCGCGCCGTCCCTGCTCACCGTGGCGAGCGACCCCGGACTGTCGGTGGCGACCAGTCAGGTGTTCAGCTGACCGGAATCGTGACGGTCTGCGTGGCCGGGGGAGTGAGCGCCTCGCCGGGCTGAGCACCACTCGGTTGCGCCGCATCGGGACTCGGAGCAACGGTGCCCGGGGCCGGGATCATCGGGAAGAGCCCTTCGGGCGCCGCGGGTGCAGTGGATTCCGCGGGCGCGGCGGGCGTCTCGGTGGGCGGCGGTGCCACTTCCGGTACGTCGGGTGCGGGCGTACCCGGGCTCGGTTCGTTCGGTGTGGATTCTCCCGGAACCTGCGGCCACAGCGGCGGAATCGCGGGCCATTCGATGTGCGGCCACGACGGCTGCGACGGGTTCGTTCCGGGCAGCGTCGGACGCGGGGGAGCCGTGGGTGTCGGCACCGGGGTGGTGGTGCGCGGCGTCGTGGTCTCGCTCGTCGAATCGGGCGTCTGCTCGGGGGTCCGGTCCGTCTGCGGTTCGGACGTGGGCGGGGCAACCTGATTCGGGTAGTACTCCGACGTCGGCGTCGGATCGTACGACGGAATCCGCGTGGCGGGCGGTTCGTCCGACGTCGTGGTCGTGACCTGCTCGGTGGTCTGGAACATGTCCGTCCCCGCAGGGGAGACGTTGGGGTCGGGTGCGGGCGCGAGTTCCTTCACGCCGTAGCCGAGAACGAGTCCTCCGACCACGAGGGCGCCGACGAGTGCCCCCGACACCTTGGCGGCCGAACCGGGGCGGGTCGACTCGGTGGCCGGGTAGTCGCGGATGGCGGAGGAGACGGCGAGCAACGCCGCACCTTTCGCGGTCGCCGTGTCGGGTTCGGGCATCACGATGACCCGTGCGGTGAACGCGTCGGCGACGGCGGCGGTGATCGCGGGTATGTTCGCGCCGCCACCGACCAGGGCCAGGGCGTCCGGTTGACGCGGGGAGTCCGCGACGGTGGCACGGATGAACTCCACCGCGACCCGGACGGTCGGTGCGGCGATCTCGTCGAACCTGGTGCGGCTGATCTCGATCGGGCGGATGCCGTGCAGGTCGATGTCGACGTGCGCATTCGGCTCCGAGGACAACTGCTCCTTGGCGACGCGGCACCGCGCCGAGAGCAGGTCGCGGTCCAGGTGCCGCAGGGGATGCGGGGTGGCGAGCCTGCCGACGACGTGGTGGAAGACGAGGTCGTCGATTCCGGTGCCGCTCACGTGGCTCGTGCGGTCGGCGTGCAGGACGGTGCCGTCGACCTGGTCGACGACGGCGACGGACAGTCCGGACTCGCCGAAGTCGACGATCGCGACCGTGGCATGCTGGGCGACCTCGCCGGTGTGCCGAAGATAGGTGAGGGTGGCGGCGGTCTCGGGCACGAGATGCACGCGGTGCCGCTGCCTGCTGACGGCGCTGCGGATCGAATGCGCCTGCTCCGCCGTCCGGTACGCGACAGCGAACGCGTCGGGTGTGGTGGGGTCGGCAGGAACCTGGGTGGTCATCAGTGAGATGGAGGAACGGACCAGGTCGCCGAGGTCGGTGTGCGCCTGATCGGCCGACAGGTAACGGAACTCGACGTTCTGCGTACCGTTGGAGGCGGTGGTGACGAGGGCGGAACCCACACCGGCCGCACCGGTCGACATCCCCAAGGACATACCCATCACACACACCCCCTCACGTTTTCGACGCGTGACCTGCTGTCTCTGTCGGAACGCCCTGTTCAGCGGGGAATCCCTGCCCGTTGAATCGGCGACTGTTATCTGAACGTTACAGAAAACAAACGGATTTCGCTCCCGACTTTCGGCCGCGGAAGACGAGGATGGCGCTCGATATCCGGTCTCACCTGCACAGTTGTCCAAAGGAATCTGATGCGACGCGCCAGCGATTTTCGCAACCTCACCAGACGTGAGCGCCGACGGCTTCTGCTGCGTGCGGTTCTGCGCCCGCTGGTCACCGTCTTCCTGTGCACGGTGGTCTACTTCGCTCTGCCGTGGACGTCGCTCGGGGAAGTGTCCGCCCTGTTTTTCCTGGCGGGCGGCTTGCTCGTGGTCGCGCTGGTCGCGGGCTGGCAGATCTGGCGGATCGTCGAGTCCGACGTACCGGCGCTCCAGGCGATCGAGGCACTGGCCCTGATCCTGCCGCTCTACCTGCTCGGGTTCTCGGCAGGATATTGCCTGATGTCCGAAACTGATCCGGGTTACTTCACCGAACCCCTCACGCGGATGGGTGCGTTGTACTTCTCGCTCACCATCTTCTCGACCGTCGGGTTCGGCGACATCGCCGCGACGACGGATCCGTCGCGAGCCGTCGTGAGTGTGCAGATCATCGGAAATCTGATCCTTCTCGGCGTCGGCATCCGCGCGGTCGTCGCGGCCGTCGACTGGGCCCGCAGGCGCCGGGTCTAGCGACCCGACGCCAGTAGCAGTTCGACGTTCCGGTCGGGTGTCCCGCCGAGCAGGTCGGGGTCCGCGTGAATGTCGTTGAACGACAATTCCCGGTACAGCGACGCCAGCCCGAGCGGTGAGAGATCGGTGTGGTCGACGGAGTAGGGGCTGTCGGCCTCGAACAGCGTCGTGAGCAGCGACACGGTTCCGTCGACGTTGTCGACTACCTCGACGATCCGTCCGTGCTGGGGGAAGTCGATGTGCGAGGCTGTGTTGATCTCCCAGAACGATTGTTCCGGAGTCGATCCGGGCCACGGTGTGATCCGGTTCTCGTGGGTGTGTCCGTTGACCCAGGCGAGGACGTTCGGGAATCGGTGCAGCAGATCCACCAGTCGCGAACCCCGGATCCGGGGTTCCGCCGGGGCGGAGGGATCGGGGACGACGTTGTCCATGCTGCCGCTGGTGTGGTGACTGAACAGGACGAACCAGGTGTCGTTGCGTGCCTGGGACACCGGGTTGCCCGCCGTGTCGAAATACCGGCTGCTGCCGGCCACCAGGGTGTCCTCGATCCACCGGAACTGCGCAGCACCGAGCGAGCCGTCGACGAACCCCGCCCGGTTGGTGGAATCCATGCTGATGCCGACCACGCCGGGTGCGATCTCGAACGAGTAGTAGCCGATCCCGGTCTCGCCGGCGTCCGGTGCGAAGCCGTGACCGACCGGTCCGGGGCCGGTGTTGGCCGGGTCCAGGTGTGCGGCGATGAACTGGCGGGGAGTGAACGGGGCGCGTGCGGGGTCGGGTGTGACGACCCGCGCTGGTGTCGTGATCGCGGACAGGGCAGCGGGAATGGCGCCGGGGTCGAACCTGGTGGCGATGTCGACCGCCTTCGCCTCTTCCGGCGATCCGGGGACCTCGAATTTCAGCGAACCGGTGTACATGGCTTCGAGCGGTGGGATGCCGCTCGGGACGGTGCCCTGCACCGAGTCGTCGTGATTGCCGAAGACGCAGTACCAGGGGGTGCGCAGACCGGGGCTCGTGACGGGAGAGATCGCCGCGCCGAGCAGGCCGGGAATCTCGGGGAACCCGGCCTTCTTGTACATGTCCTGGATGGAGGACTCCGGGTTCCAGTACAGATCGGCACCCGAGTTCTGCACGCCTTCGTAGCGGTCCGGTGCGCCCGTGTTGGGGACGATGGTGCCGCCGTTGAGTGCGGTGAGGAACCAGCCGAGTTCGGCGAATTCCTTGTTGTCGGTGTTGTCGCCGGTGCTCACGACCGCGTCGAACGGGCGCTGGGTGTGCGGGCCGGATGCGAGCGCGTTGACGCGTGCGACGAGGGCGACGAGGCCCTGTGCGGTGAGTGTCTCGTGCGGGCGGAACGCGGAACCGGTGAAGGGGTGCACGTATTCGAAACGCATCGGGGACTGGGCGTCGACCAGGTGGACATCCGTGAGCTGGACGAGGGAGGCGAGGGCGGTGCGCCGGTCCTCGCGCCCGCTGCGGGCCTCGGCGAGTTCGGTGCGGACGATCGTCGGCCACCCCGGTCCCGCGCCGAGCCTGCGGTAGCCGGAGCTGCCGACGGGGACGGCCACCGCTTCGAGGGTGGTGCCGGCCCCGGACGTGGGAAGCGGCGCCGCGCCCGCGTACTGCAACCCCCACGGGCGTGCTTCGAATCCCGCTGCCCCGATCGCCCCGAGTCCGGCAAATGTCAGGAATTTACGCCGATTGATGTCAGACACCAGAGGAACCTTAGGTGACGACCCGTGAGACAGGCCGATATTCGGCTCGGCGCGGTCTACCACCCCCTTCTCCTTGAGCGTTGGCACTCTCACGTATAGAGTGCCAAGTGGCGCCGATCGAGCTCCGGCACCCGCGACGACGGGGCTGTGTGAAGTGCCGTAAACGGAACACTCAAACAGGAGTCCGGAGAAGTCTCCGGATCCGCATACCCCAAAGTGGAGGGCTCATCGTGGCGAGCGTCAACATCAAGCCGCTCGAGGACAAGATCCTCGTCCAGGCCAACGAGGCTGAGACGACGACTGCCTCCGGCCTGGTCATTCCCGACACGGCCAAGGAGAAGCCCCAGGAGGGCACCGTCGTCGCAGTCGGCGAAGGCCGCGTCAACGAGCAGGGCAACCGCATCCCGGTCGACGTCAAGGAGGGTGACACGGTCATCTACTCCAAGTACGGCGGAACCGAGATCAAGTACGCCGGCCAGGAGTACCTGATCCTGTCGGCACGCGACGTGCTGGCTGTCGTCTCCAAGTAAGCCATACGTGATCCGCCCCGGAGTCCCCACAGGATCCCGGGGCGGAGTGCGTTCACGCGCGTAACCCTGAGATCCAGGAGAAGACAGAACACATGTCCAAGCAGATTGAGTTCAACGAGATCGCACGCCGGTCTCTCGAGCGTGGAGTCGACAAGCTTGCCGACGCGGTCAAGGTGACCTTGGGTCCGCGTGGCCGCCACGTAGTGCTGGCGAAGGCCTTCGGCGGCCCGACCGTCACCAACGACGGCGTCAGCATCGCCCGGGAGATCGACCTCGAGGACCCGTTCGAGAACCTCGGCGCGCAGCTCGTCAAGAGCGTCGCCACCAAGACCAATGACGTCGCAGGCGACGGCACCACCACCGCGACCGTGCTGGCTCAGGCCATCGTGCGGGGCGGTCTGAAGAACATCGCCGCGGGTGCGAACCCGATGGCACTCGGCATCGGCATCAACGCCGCGGCCGACAAGGTCGTCGAGGCGCTGCTCGCAGCGGCCACCCCGGTCGAGGGCAAGAAGTCCATCGCCCAGGTGGCGACCGTGTCCTCGCGTGACGAGGAGATCGGCGAAATGGTCGGCGAGGCGCTCACCCGCGTCGGCACCGACGGCGTCGTGACGGTGGAGGAATCCTCGACACTGGCGACCGAGCTCGTGATCACGGAGGGCGTCCAGTTCGACAAGGGCTTCCTGTCGCCGTACTTCGTCACGGACCTCGATGCACAGAAGGCCGTGTACGAGGACGCGCTGGTGCTGCTGTACCGCGAGAAGATCACGTCCCTGCCCGACTTCCTGCCGTTGCTGGAGAAGGTTGCCGAGAGCGGCAAGCCCCTCCTCATCATCGCGGAGGACGTCGAGGGCGAGGTTCTCTCGACGCTCGTGGTCAACTCCATCCGGAAGACCATCAAGGCCGTCGCCGTCAAGGCGCCGTTCTTCGGTGACCGCCGGAAGGCGTTCCTCGACGACCTCGCCGTCGTCACCGGTGGCACGGTCATCAACTCCGACGTCGGCCTCACGCTGAAGGACGCCGGGCTGGACCTGCTCGGCAGCGCCCGCCGCGTCGTGGTCAGCAAGGACGAGACCACGATCGTCGACGGCGCCGGAACCGACGACGACATCAAGGGTCGCGTCGCGCAGCTGCGCCGCGAAATCGAGAACACCGACTCCGACTGGGATCGCGAGAAGCTCGAAGAGCGCCTGGCGAAGCTGGCCGGTGGCGTCGCCGTCATCAAGGTCGGCGCGGCCACGGAGACGGACCTCAAGGAGCGCAAGTTCCGCGTCGAGGACGCCGTCAACGCCGCGAAGGCTGCTGTCGCCGAGGGCATCGTCCCCGGTGGCGGTTCCGCCCTCGTCCAGGCGAGCACCGAGCTGGCCGACAACCTCGGTCTGACCGGTGACGAGGCCACGGGCGTCAAGGTCGTGCGCGAAGCACTGCAGGCGCCGCTGTTCTGGATCGCCAGCAATGCCGGTCTCGACGGTTCCGTCGTCACCAGCAAGGTTGCCGAGCAGCCCAAGGGCCACGGTTTCAACGCCGCGACCCTGACCTACGGCGACCTGCTCGCCGACGGTGTCGTCGACCCCGTGAAGGTCACCCGCTCCGCGGTCGTCAACGCGGCCTCGGTCGCGCGGATGATCCTCACCACGGAGAGCGCCGTGGTCGAGAAGCCTGCGGAAGAGGACGAGCAGCAGACCGGTCACGGGCACAGCCACTAGGCTCTGCCGTCGCGACCGATCGTTCGAGCGAAGAAACCCCCGTGCGGATCACCGCGCGGGGGTTTCTTCTGTCGGCAGCGCCGGATCAGCTCAATTGCAGCACCGCGAACGGTTCCGACGTCGGCTGGGGAGATCCTCCGGGCGGTTCGACGGTGACGGCCAGCTTCGACATCGACCCCACGTCGTCGAGTACGACCGTCGTGGTCGGCTGCACGTCTCCGGGAGAGATGGTTCCGGCGGGCACGGGCGCGTCCCCGGATGCCGGCATCAACCACAGCTGGTACACGGTGTCGGCACTGGGCGGGGCGACACCGTCCAGCACGAACACCACGGCGTCCTGCGACTTCGAGTAGTTGGCGGTCGCGGACCCGCCTGCGGCAATCGCACTCGTCGACGAGTGCACGTCGGAGGCGTCGAGAACCTGCTCCGCCACAGTCGGCGACGGACCTTCCGTGAGCTGCCGGACGATCACCGTCCCGCCGGCGAGCACCCCGATCGCCGCGGCGGCGGCGACGGCGACCTGCCAGCGGCGCCGGCGGGAGCGGCGTTCGGTGAGCGACGTCGGCCCGGACGCGGATTGCCGGACCTCGTCGAGGACTCGCGTCCGCACCCGGGGCGGGGGTTCGACGGCCCCCACCGCGCTCACCACCGCGAAAGCTTCGCGGATCCGCCGGACCTCGTCGGTGAACGTGGAGCGGGTGTCCTCGTCGGTGGTGGCGAGATCGGTGTCGAGTTCGCGGCGCTCACTGTCGTCGAGCGCATCGAGTGCGTACGGGTAGGCCATGCCCACGAGTTCGTCGTTCATGTCACAGACCTCCCAGGCACCCGCGAAGACGCGTCAGTCCGTCACGGATGCGCGTCTTCACCGTGGACAGGGCGACCCCCAGCTGGGAGGCGACCTCTCGGTAGGTGCGGCCGTCGTAGTACGCCATCGCGACGGACTCACGTTGTGTGTCCGTGAGCGAGTCGAGGCAGGCGAGCACCGATTGATGCTCGAGCCGGCGGGTCACCTCCTCGGTGACGTGGTCGAACGGCCCTGCGATGTTGGTGGTCTCGTAGAGCGCCTCACGGTCGGTGCCGGCCTGCTCGGACCGCACGCGGTCGACCGCCCGGCGGTGCGCGAGCGTCATCAGCCAGGACAGGACGGAACCGCGGGCCGGATCGAAGTTGGACGCGGTGCGCCACGCCTGGAGGAAGACTTCCTGCGTCGTCTCCTCCGCGTACCCGGGGTCGCGCAGGACCCGCAGGACAATGCCGTGGACCCGGGCGCTCGTCCGGTCGTAGAGTTCGGCGAACGCGTCGGCGTCCCCATTCGCGACGCGGGCCATGGTGTCGTACAGTTCCGCGGATTCGGTGGTTCGGGCCCTGTGTGCCCCGGCTGCGTCCGCCGAACACACGTCTTCTGCTGGAGTGTTGCCCTCGGGGTTCGTCACCGGCACTCGTCTCGGTTCATCGAGAACCACGGTAGCGTGCACATCCACTCAACTCCTCCAGCCGGTAGGCATTCGGAGACCGCGTCGCGGTGGATGGGTGGCGAGGGTATCGATGTGACGCGGGGAACCCCCGTGCGGCGACGAGGGTTCCCCGGTGAGTGTGGTCGAGCCGTCAGACGGCTATCCGGCCGCGTCTGTGCCGGGCGTGCATCTCGCGTTCCGTCTCGGACATTCCGCCCCAGATCCCGTACGGCTCGGACACGCTCAGGGCGTGATTGCGGCACTGGGCGAGGACCGGGCAGCGTCTGCACATTTCCTTGGCGCGGGTCTCCCGCTGCGCACGAGCTCGGCCGCGCTCTCCGTCGGGATGGAAGAACATCGAGGAGTCGACCCCGCGGCACAGTCCGTGCATCTGCCAATCCCAGATATCGGCGTTCGGGCCGGGCAGGTGGTTGGGTGCAGGCATGTGGACTCCTTAGCTGCAAGCTCGCCTCGGGCGACGAGTGGACCGTGGGCTCGTAGGTACGTTCAAGCCACTGAATCATTCACGTCGCTAACCGTAGAGTCGGTTGTGAAATCGCGTCAATAGTTGTTCACAGTGGCGATTTACATATCCCACGAGCTGAAAGTTAACCTGGAAAATATTTACTTTCCCGCGGTTCCGTGATTCCGTTTCGGGTTGAAAGACCCCCGTTCACGGGCGACGATGTCCGGGTGCCCCAGCCCGCGGAGCCTGAAACCCAGCCCCCTTCCGGATCCCCGGACGAGGGACCCACGATCTCGGTATCTGCCCTGGCCAGAAGGCTCGGGGTGGCTCCGTCGACGCTCCGCACCTGGGACCGCAGATACGGCATCGGGCCTTCCGTTCACCTGCAGGGAAGTCACCGGCGGTACACGCCGCGCGACGTCGCCCGGCTCGAATGCATGCAACATGCTCTGGACGGTGGTGCAAACTCCGCGGAGGCTGCGAGATATGCGATTAACGCAATGGCTACGTATTCGTCAGAAAGCGACCGCCGACCGGATGTGAAAAATCTGGATGACAACTCGGTGAACGGGATGAAAACAGACCCGTCGAACCTTTTGTCCTCCTTTTCCGGCCTCGGTGGCGCCGAGGCGTCCGTCCGGAATTTATCGGGTGCGTTGCTGGCGCGAGACGTCGTGACCATCCGGCGGATCGTCGTCCGCGCGGTCGCGGAGCGGGGATTCAGCTCCATGTGGACGACCCTGGTCGTTCCGGTGCTCGGATGGGCGGACGAGGGGAGGAATTCGGACGCTGCTGCTGCGAGTGTCCGCGTCTTCGCCGAATGCGTCGCAGGGATTCTGTCCACGTTGACACTGGACGCGCCGATCGGCCGCGGTGGCCGTGTCCTGCTCGTGCACGTGCCGGCGGACCCGCAGGACACGGCTCCCGCCGACCCGTACGGCCTCGAGTTCCGGGCCCTGGGCGCCGCCCTGGCCACGGCCTCGGTGGACACGCGGATGGCGCTGCCGCTGTGCCGGTCGGCGCTCCTCGCCTCCGTGACCAACGCCGAGCCGGACGTGATCGTCCTGTGGTTGCCCGCCGCCGGATGCGACCTCCCGTCGCTCCTGCGGGCGATCCGCCGTCGGCGCACAGGGCTGACGATGCTCGCGGGCGGACCTGGATGCCGGACGCAGTCGCTACCACGGTCGATAGCGGTGCTGGGCACGCTGGACGAGGCCGTGGACACTGTCACCGCGGTCACCTGACCGCAGAGCGGCCGCACGATGCGATGATCTCGGCGTGCCCGACTCCACTCTCCGTTCCGACGCCACGAGTTCGTTGCTCCGCGCGGCGTTCGGCGCCGACCCGGGCGCATGCCCGCTACCGGCGTCCGACGTTCCCGTCGAGCGCTGGATGCGAGCGGTGGTGTGGGGCGCCCGGGGGCACTACGCCCGATCCCGCGCCGAACTGGACGCACTGACGCGCGGAGAGGTGGCCGACCCCGCGGTCGTCTCGCTCGCCTGGAGCACGCAGGCGTCGTTGCTGAGGCAGCTCGGCTGGCACGGTGTGGCGTCCGGGTTCGACGGCCGGGCTCTCACCGCCGTCGGGATGCGTCCCGGCGACGAGGACGGCGTCCTGGTTCGCGAAGCTCGGTGCGACGCGTTGACGGGGCTGGCCGCCGACGCACTGGGGTGCGGCCGGCTGGAACTGGGCCGGCGGCTTCTCGCCCGGTGCTCCGAGCACCTGGACGAGCGTGCTCCCGACGAGCTGTGGCGACAGCGCGTCCGCAGGCACTGGGTCAGCGCGGAGTTGTTTCTCGCGGGCGGCGACTTCGCCTCGGCGCGCCGCCACGCCGAGACGGCTGCGGAAATTTCGGAGGCCGCCGGATCTGCGCGGCACCGCGTCAAATCGGATCTGCTGCGGAGCGCGTCGATGACGGGGGAGCCCGATTCGGGTCCGGCGACACGGCTTGCCGCGGATGTGCTCGACCGGTGCGATCGGTACGGCTTGATACCTCTGAAGTGGGCAGCTGCGATGTTGCTGAGTGGTGTGACATCCGACTCACGTGCGGAGGCCGTGCGTAAGGAGTGCGAAGCCGTCATCAGGGCGCGAGGTGGGAGCTTCCGAATCTGACCCCGCTGGTCGGGCCCCGTACGGCCGGGCTGCGCGCGAATCGCTGCGAATCCGGGCGAATACCGTTCGGTCCGCACCGTTACTCTTGGAGTGTTCCGCTGAGAGCGGGAGCACACCCATCGGGGGAGGTGCCACTGTAACGCCAGGATATTCAGCAACGATGACTAATACGAGCGAGGAGTTGGACTCCGCCGTCGCCGCTGCAACGCAGGGTGACCGGGCCGCTTTAGCTCTGGTCCTGGAAAACATTCGGCCCTTGGTTGTGCGTTACTGCAGAGCCAGGGTCGGTGCTGCGGAGAGGGGACAACTCTCCGCGGACGACGTGGCACAAGAAGTGTGCCTTGCCGTGATGACGGCCTTACCTCGCTACGAGGATCAAGGCCGCCCGTTCATGGCATTCGTCTACGGGATCGCCGCGCACAAGGTTGCCGACGCACATCGGAACTCCGCCCGTAACAAGTCGGAGCCCGTCGCCGAAGTACCGGATGTCGTAGCCAACGATGACGGACCCGAACAGAGGGCGCTGGACTCGGAAGCGAGCAGGCAGATGAACGAACTGCTGAGCACGCTGCCGGAAAAGCACCGGGAGATCTTGATCCTCCGCCTCGTGGTCGGTATGTCAGCCGAGGAGACGGCCGCGGCCGTGGGTAGTACCGCGGGAGCTGTCCGCGTGGCTCAACACCGAGCCATCGCGAAACTGAAAAAAGAAGTGACGAGGGCAGGTGAGAGGTTTGGCTAGGGGCATCAAGCGCAACGGCAATCCCGATGCCGATCTCCCAGGAGACGACGCACCGGTGAACGTCGCGGCAGTGCGCCGCGACGACGCTTTGATCGACGCGATCGCCGGTGGCGGTCCCGTCGCGACGGATTCGCCGGAGCAGTACGAGCTCGCGCTTCTGCTGACCAATTGGCGCGCCGACATCGTGGCGACGCCGATGCCGACCGGGCCGCTGCTCGACGACGTGATCGCGGCGATCGACGCCTCCGACGCCCGTTCCGCACGCAGCGCTGCCCGCGGCAAGCTCCGCTTGTTGCGACCCATCGCAGGCGCTGCCGCCGCGATCGCGGTCGTCATGGGTGGCGCCACCATCTTCTCGTACAACGCCGCACCCGGCGATCCGCTGTGGAGCGTCAAGTCGGTCGTGTTCAGCCAGCAGGCCGATTCGACCGTCGCGCAGATCGACACCACGTCCCAGCTGCAGGAGGCCGAGCGGCTGATCGCCGCGGGCGACGCAGAGGCGGCGAAGAACCTGCTCGAGGGCGCCGCAGGCCGTGCCGGCGGGGTGCGTGACGCCGACATGCGCAACGAACTCGACGTGTGGCGTGCGAAGCTCGCGGCGGAGGTCGAGAAGATCGCTCCCACCACGCCGCCGGCGACGACGACGCCCGGTACCACCACCACCGACACGCCGACGCAGGCCACCGAGTTGCCGGCCACCGTGCCGGGGACACCCGGTTCCACAACCGTGCCGGGAGTCGAGCAGCTGCCGGGAACCCTGCCCACGGATCTGCAGATTCCGGGACTGCCGCCCATTCCGCTGCCGCAGCTGCCTACGCTGCCGCCGCCGCCTCCGCCCGAGACGTTGCCGTCCACGAGCCCGGATCCCACGATCATGTTGGTTCCGACGCTGCCCTCGGACATTCCGGCGACGGAGCCATCCACCCAGCAGCCGCCGCAGGAGCCTTCGACGGTGCCGCTACCCACCACCACGACCCCGGTCCCGGTGCTGCCGCCCACCAGCTAGCGGTTCGGCGGACCTTCCGCACAGACCACTGTGGCCCGACACTTCGCGTGTCGGGCCACAGTGGTCTGTATCCGGTTGTGCCGGGTCAGGCGTCGAAACCGTCGCCGTGCAGAGCGTCGTTCATCGAGGCGTCCGCGTAGCCGCGGCAGTAATCCCAGGTGACGTATGCCTCGGGTGTCGGGTCGTAGGCGGGCTCGTGCGGGCGCACGGTGCCGTCGACCAGAAGCTGGAGGAGGTTGGCACGGAGCATGTCCCAATCGTGGTAGTGATCTTGCTGGCAGTCTTCGCAGCAGACGACGAGACCGCGGATCCCGCGATGCGCCAGCAGCGCCTCGTACACGGCGAGGTCGGCCAGATCTTCCTCCACGGCGAGACGCTCGTGGGGGTCGAGTGGCTGGCCAGGTTCGATCGCATCGAGAGCTGCGGACGGGTCGGCGGGGTCGCCGGCGAAGGGGTCCGGGGGCAGACCTGGAGGCAGTTGATCGCGCACAGCACCACGGTACGCAGGTCAGCCCGGTCTGCGCCAGCCGTTCGGCGTACGCCCAGCGTGGGTGGGCTCCGTGGTGATCGCGCCGAGCCGATATCATGGTTTGTGGAGCTGGGAATATCGATCGTCGCTCCGGCCTTTTTCTTGTATCCGTGTTCCCGAAAGTTTCCACCAGATCGAAGATCTGTATGTCCGCAGACGGCGCCACCGGCGCTGCACCTATGTTCCATGGAGGGCCCGAACCGCATGACAAGTTCAGCAGGGCATGTACACACCGGCGGTGACGACCCGAACAAGGTCGCGATGCTGGGTCTCACGTACGACGACGTCCTGCTCTTGCCGGCGGCGTCGAATGTCATCCCCGGCCAGGTCGACACATCCAGCCAGCTGACCAGGGACATCCGGCTACGAGTGCCGCTCGTCAGCTCCGCGATGGACACCGTCACCGAGGCGCGGATGGCCATCGCCATGGCCCGCGCCGGTGGGATGGGCGTCCTGCATCGCAACCTGTCGGTCGACGCCCAGGCCGGTCAGGTCGAGACGGTCAAGCGGTCCGAGGCGGGGATGGTCACCGATCCGGTCACCTGCAAGCCGTCGGACACGCTCGCCGAGGTGGACGCCAAGTGCGCCCGCTTCCGGATCTCCGGACTGCCGGTCACCGATGCGGCCGGGCAGCTGGTCGGCATCATCACCAACCGCGACATGCGCTTCGAGGTCGACCAGAACCGCGCCGTGTCCGAGGTCATGACCAAGGCGCCGCTGATCACCGCGCAGGAAGGTGTCACCGCGGAAGTGGCGCTGGGCCTGCTCCGCCGCCACAAGATCGAGAAGCTGCCGATCGTGGACGGGCAGGGCAAGCTCACCGGCCTCATCACGGTCAAGGACTTCGTGAAGACCGAGCAGCACCCGGACGCCACCAAGGACCGCGACGGCCGGCTCCTCGTCGGTGCCGCCGTGGGTGTGGGTGACGAGGCGTGGAGCCGTGCGATGGCTCTCACCGACGCCGGAGTCGACGTCCTCGTCGTCGACAGCGCCCACGGCCACTCGGCCGGTGTGCTGGACATGATCTCGAAGCTCAAGGCCGAGGTCGACGAGCGCGTGCAGATCATCGGCGGCAACGTCGCCACCCGCAGTGGTGCGGCCGCTCTCATCGAGGCCGGTGTGGACGCGGTGAAGGTCGGTGTCGGCCCCGGCTCCATCTGCACCACCCGCGTCATCGCCGGTGTCGGCGCCCCGCAGATCACGGCAATCCTCGAAGCGGTCGCTGCGGCCAAGCCGCACGGTGTGCCGGTGATCGCCGACGGTGGACTGCAGTTCTCCGGCGACATCGCGAAGGCCCTGGCGGCAGGCGCGTCGACGGCCATGCTCGGTTCGCTGCTCGCAGGCACCGCGGAGTCGCCGGGTGAGCTGATCCTGGTGAACGGCAAGCAGTACAAGAGCTACCGCGGAATGGGTTCCCTCGGCGCGATGCAGAGCCGTGGCGCCGCGAAGTCGTATTCCAAGGACCGCTACTTCCAGGACGACGTGCTGTCCGAGGACAAGCTGGTTCCGGAGGGCATCGAGGGCCGGGTCGCGTTCCGCGGTCCGCTGTCCCAGGTCACACATCAGCTGACGGGCGGTCTGCGGGCCGCCATGGGCTACACGGGAGCGTCGTCGATCGAGGAGCTGCAGAACGCGCAGTTCGTGCAGATCACGGCTGCGGGTCTGAAGGAGAGCCACCCGCACGACATCACGATGACGGTCGAAGCTCCCAACTACACCGCTCGCTAGCAACCAGTCACGATTCACGAGAAAGGGGCGCGCGTGCGCGACCTCGTTGAGATCGGCATGGGCCGAACAGCCCGACGAACCTATGAGCTGGACGACATCGACATCGTCCCCTCACGCCGGACCCGCTCCTCCAAGGAGGTGTCGACGTCCTGGCAGCTCGACGCATATCGGTTCGACATTCCTGTGCTGGCGCATCCGACCGACGCGCTCGTCTCGCCGTCGTTCGCGATCGAACTCGGCAAGCGTGGTGGCCTCGGGGTCATCAACGGTGAGGGTCTGTGGGGCCGGCACGCGGACGTCGAGGCGAAGCTCGCCGAACTCGTCGCACTGGCCGAGTCGGACGTCGACGTCGAGGCGCCGATCAAGAGGCTGCAGGAGCTGCACGCGGCGCCGTTGCAGCCGGGGCTTCTGGCCGCTGCCGTGGCCCAGGTCCGCGATGCAGGTGTCACGACGGCGGTGCGGGTCAGCCCGCAGAACGCCCGGGCGCTCACCCCGCAGCTGCTGGAGGCGGGCATCGACCTGCTGGTCGTGCACGGCACGATCATCTCCGCCGAGCACGTCGCGCACGGCGACAGCGAGCCGCTGAACCTCAAGACGTTCATCTCCGAGCTCGACGTCCCGGTGGTGGCCGGTGGGGTGAGCGATCATCGCACCGCACTGCACCTGATGCGCACGGGCGCGGCCGGGGTGATCGTCGGATACGGCTCCACCGAGGGCGCCACGACCACCGGTGAGGTGCTGGGCATCGGTCTTCCGATGGCGACGGCCATCGCGGACGCGGCTGCTGCCCGCCGCGACTACCTCGACGAGACGGGTGGACGCTACGTCCACGTCATCGCGGACGGCGACATCACGTCCTCGGGCGATCTCGCCAAGGCGATCGCCTGTGGCGCGGACGCCGCAGTGCTGGGCGCACCGTTGGCCGTTGCCGCGGAGGCCCCCGGCGGCGGTTGGTACTGGCCGTCGGCCGCGGCGCACCCCTCGGTTCCGCGCGGCACGATGCTGCCGGTCTCGTTCGGCGACCGTCCGTCGCTCGACCGGGTCCTCACGGGTCCGTCCGACGACCCGTTCGGTTCGCTGAACTTCGTCGGCGGGCTGCGCCGCTCGATGGCGAAGTCGGGGTACTCGGATCTGAAGGAATTCCAGAAGGTGGGCCTGACGGTCCGCGCCTGAGGCGTCCGTTCGTCACCGCTTCTTTCGTCGCCCGATGTCGCATCGGTGCAGTTCAACTGCACTGGTGAGGCATCGGGCGACGTGCATTTGCGGGTATCCCGACCGTTCCTGATACCTCTCGTTACAGTTAGGTGACCCTTGTGGCAGCTGTCACAGCCGCGGGGTGCATACTGGCGAGTAATAACTCAGGTGTCGTTGGAGGTCGAGTGATGAGCAAGCAGCGCGCAACGGAGTACGACGTCCTCATCGTCGGTTCCGGATTCGGTGGCAGTGTGACCGCACTCCGATTGGTCGAGAAGGGCTACAAGGTCGGCATCCTCGAGGCGGGCCGTCGCTACGCCGACGCGGATTTCGCGAAGACCAGCTGGGATCTCAAGAAGTTCCTGTGGGCGCCCGCTCTCGGCTTCTTCGGCATCCAGCGCGTCCACCTGCTGCGCGACTGCCTCATCCTCGCCGGCGCCGGCGTCGGTGGCGGTTCGCTCAACTACGCGAACACGCTCTACAAGCCGCCTGCCTCCTTTTTCCAGGACAAGCAGTGGTCGCACATCACCGACTGGCACGACGAGCTCACGCCGTACTACGAGCAGGCCCGCAAGATGCTGGGCGTGGTCCAGAACCCGCACATGACCCCGGCCGACGAGATCATCAAGTCGGTCGCCGAGGACATGGGCGTGGGCGACACGTTCATCCAGACCCCGGTCGGTGTCTTCTTCGGTGAGGCGGGCAAGACCGTGCCGGACCCGTACTTCGGTGGCGTCGGCCCCGACCGCACCGGGTGCATCGAATGCGGCGAATGCATGACCGGATGCCGGCACGGCGCCAAGAACACCCTGCTCAAGAACTACCTTGGCCTCGCAGAGAAGGCCGGGGCCGAGATCATCCCGATGACGACGGTCACCGGTCTGCGCGAGGCTTCCGACGGCACCTGGGACGTTTTCACCCGGCGCAGCGGGCCGCGCACGAACCGGAACCGCAAGACGTACACGGCCGCGAACGTCGTCCTGGCCGCGGGCACGTGGGGCACTCAGCATCTGCTGTTCGATCAGAAGGAGACGGGCGCGCTGCCCAAGATCTCCGACCGCCTGGGGGTACTCACCCGCACCAATTCGGAGTCGATCCTCGGCGCCGCCAAGAACAAGGTGGACCCCGCTCTCGAGCTCACGAAGGGCGTCGCCATCACGTCGTCGTTCCACCCGACGTCCGACACCCACGTCGAGCCGGTGCGATACGGCAAGGGGTCGAACTCGATGGCCCTGCTGCAGACGCTGCTGACCGACGGTGGCGGCCGGCGGTGGGTGACGTTCCTCAAGGAGCTGGCGAGGGATCCGAAAGCTCTGAAGGTTCTCACCCCGTACAAGTGGAGCGAGCGCACCATCATCGCCCTGGTGATGCAGAACCTCGACAACTCCATCACCACGTACACGAAGAAGGGCCTGTTCGGTCGGCGCAAGGTCACCAGCAAGCAGGGCCACGGTCAGCCGAACCCCAGCTGGATCCCGGCAGGCAACGAGGCGACCCGCCGGATCGCGGAGAAGATCGACGGCCGCGCGGGCGGTACCTGGGGAGACGTGTTCAACATCCCGCTCACCGCGCACTTCCTCGGCGGCTGCACGATCGCGTCGGAACCGTCGAAGGGCGTCATCGACCCCTACCACCGCGTGTGGGGTTACCCGACGCTGAGCGTGGTCGACGGTTCGGCCGTGTCCGCGAACCTGGGCGTCAACCCGTCGCTGACGATCTCGGCGCAGGCCGAGCGTGCGGCCTCGCTGTGGCCGAACAAAGGCGAGAAGGATCAGCGGCCGGCGCAGGGTGAGGGATACCGGCGCCTGAACCCGGTCGCGCCGATCACGCCGGTCGTTCCGGAAGGAGCGCCCGCCGCGCTCGTGCTGCCGATCGTCGAGATCCGCAACAGCTCTGTGGTGCCCGACACGCAGAAGCACGGCGTTGCATAGGGGCCGAGAGGGCCGGGTCATGGGGTCGCGCAGACCACAGAGCTGCGGCGATTAGACTGACCCGGTGGCAGATATCGAGCAACAGAGACCGGTCCTCGTCGTCGACTTCGGCGCGCAGTACGCGCAGCTGATCGCCCGGCGGGTGCGTGAGGCCAAGGTCTATTCCGAGGTGGTTCCGCACACCGCGACCGTCGAGGAGATCGCGGCCAAGAATCCCCTCGCCGTGGTGCTGTCGGGCGGGCCGTCGAGCGTCTACGCAGACGGGGCGCCCCAGCTCGATCCGGCACTGTTCGATCTGGACATTCCGGTGTTCGGCATCTGCTACGGATTCCAGGCCATGGCCGGCGCACTCGGCGGGACGGTGGCACACACCGGCACCCGTGAGTACGGGCGCACCGACCTGAAGGTGCAGGGCGGTCTGCTGCACGAGGGGCTACCGTCCAGCCAGCCCGTGTGGATGAGTCACGGCGACGCGGTCACCGAGGCCCCGGCGGGCTTCGAGGTGACGGCCACGAGCGAGGGCGCACCCGTCGCCGCGTTCGAGGACCGGGCCCGCAAGCTCGCCGGTGTGCAGTACCACCCGGAGGTGCTGCACTCGCCGCACGGCCAGCAGGTGCTCAGCCGGTTCCTCCACGAGATCGCCGGCATTCCTCCCGCATGGACGGCCGCGAACATCGCCGACGCCCTCGTCGAGCAGGTCCGCGAGCAGGTCGGCGACGGCAAGGCGATCTGCGGACTTTCGGGCGGTGTCGACTCCGCTGTCGCGGCGGCGCTCGTGCAGCGCGCGATCGGCGACAACCTCACGTGTGTGTTCGTCGACCACGGCCTGATGCGTGCAGGGGAGCGTGCCCAGGTCGAACAGGATTTCGTTGCCGCCACCGGCGCCAAGCTGATCACGGTCGACGCCGCCGACACCTTCATCGGTGAGCTGGCCGGGGTGTCCGACCCGGAGACCAAGCGCAAGATCATCGGCCGCGAGTTCATCCGCAGCTTCGAGGGTGCGGTCAGTGACGTGCTGGGCGAGAACGCCGCGCACGGCGACACGGTCGAATTCCTCGTGCAGGGCACGCTGTACCCGGACGTCGTGGAATCCGGCGGCGGTACCGGCACGGCCAACATCAAGAGCCACCACAACGTCGGCGGACTGCCGGAAGACCTGCAGTTCACGCTCGTGGAACCGCTCCGCCTGCTGTTCAAGGACGAGGTCCGGGCGGTGGGACGCGAGCTGGGTCTGCCCGAGGAAATCGTGGGACGCCAGCCGTTCCCCGGTCCCGGGCTCGGCATCCGCATCATCGGCGAGGTCACCCAGGAGCGGCTCGATCTCCTGCGTCACGCGGATTCCATTGCGCGCGAAGAGCTGACGGCCGCCGGGCTCGACGGTCAGATCTGGCAGTGCCCGGTGGTGCTGCTCGCCGACGTCCGCAGCGTCGGCGTGCAGGGTGACGGACGCACCTACGGTCACCCGATCGTGCTCCGCCCGGTGTCCAGCGAGGACGCGATGACGGCGGACTGGACGCGACTGCCCTACGACGTTCTCGAGCGGATCTCCACCCGGATCACCAACGAGGTGCACGACGTCAACCGTGTCGTGCTGGACATCACGAGCAAGCCGCCGGGCACCATCGAGTGGGAGTGACGCACTGTGCGCGGTGAGTGAGTCCTCGGACTCGCTCACCGCGCACACGGCGCTTGCGCCCTATTTTTTCCGCCGGTTCGGGGCGAACACGAGCACCACGCCGACCAGCACCGCGACCACCACGAACAGCCAGCGGAACTCGACGTTCGCGAGCGGTTCCAGCGAGAACGGCCCCGCGAGCGCCCAGCCGCTCACCAGGAGTGCGGCCAATCCCGCGATGAGCAGGAGCGGCGACGGGCGCTTCCGCGTCCGGGTCTGCTCGCTGTCCTGAGTGTCGTCGATGTCATCCACGGCGCACCTCCACACTTCCGAACTGGACATCTGCGTTGAGGTTCAGAACGGGGCCGTCCGTGCCGTCGACGCCACCGTCGAGACCGTCCGGGAGGCACTGCGCGTCGCCGAACTGGGCGGTGCAGTGGTTCTCGACGTTCATGCCGGGCGGCAGGAGCACCACGACCTCACCGAACTGCCCGCTGACGTCGACCGTCTTGTCCTCGGTGAGAGTGACGTTCCGGAGGTCGAGCGTGAAGCTGCCGAATCCACCGGAGTAGGCGGGCTCGATGGCGGCCGCTGTCGTCGGGTTCCACGTCCGATCGCCCATGTTCTCGCTGTTCAGGTCGAGGGACCCGACGATCGAGGCGAGGATCACGAAACCGATCAGGGGACCTGCGACGACGAGAAGGCCGTAGCCCTTGCGCAGGAATCCGCCGATCAGCAGCCCCACTCCGATGACGGCCAGCGCGACGGCGCCGATGCGACCGGGGTTCAACCAGTCGGATCCGGTGGCGACCGACAACGCCGTCGCCGCCGCGGCCGCGAGGATGGCCAACCCGATCACCATGGTGGTCAGACGGGAGTGGGTGCGCTCCGGTTGGACTGCGGGAGTGGTGGTCCTGGCCGGTTCGGGCAGGTCCCATGCGAACGGGGCGACACCGAGCGGGTCCCACGCCGGCGGTCGCGGTTCGAGCGGCGCGAACGGGGCCGAGGGTGCGTCGACCTGCGGACCGGAGGTCGGGGACTTCTCGAACGACACCGGACCCGATTGGGCGGCAGCGGTTTCGGGCTTCAGTGCCTCGGTGGGCGCGTCGGCCGGCTTGTCGTCCGAGATGGGAGGTGTGCTCGGCGTGTAGGAGTCGGGAAGCTTCGTGTACGGACCGTACGCACCCGGACCGTACGTGCCCGGGCCGAACGGGTTGGCGCCGAACTGACCTGGCGAGAAACTCGTCCCGGGATAGCCGGTCCCGACACCCGGGGCAACGGCTCCGGCGGGCAACGGCGGAGGTATCGGCTGCCGCTGGTATAGCAACCACAGGCCGCCGAGCATCAGCGCCATGCTGATCAGCCCGGAGCCGCCGAGGCCGACACCGAAGGGACCGACGGTGGTCAGCGCGATGGCCAGTGCGACGAGAAGGACGATGGTCTTGGTGCCCGAGTCGGAGCTGTGACCGCGTCCCACCAGCGACTCCGCGGGTGAGGCCGGGTCGCCCGACTTCGTGAGGGCGAGCCAGCACGCCAGGTAGAGGAGCACACCGGCGCCACCGAAAATGGTGGACACGACGAAGGCGACTCGTATCAGTACGGGATCGACGCCGTAGCGGTAGCCGATTCCCGCACAGACACCGGCGACGTGACCACGGCCCGGCAACCGCACCGGTCGGGTCCGCCACAGATCCTGTATCTGCTCTTGGAAGCTCCCATTGCTCATATGACCATCGTTCCGGTCGGCACGGCGCGCGTACATCGGGAACTACCCTGATCTTTCCGGCCGGGGTGGGCCGGAACGCGTGCCGAAGTCAGGGTTGGACCCTGATGCCACGGCCCGGGGATCGTGCCAGTATCGAAGATGTGCAACCTGTGTCGAACACGTCCGCGGGCGGCGCCCAGTACGCGGGCGCCGTGACCGCGCCTGTCCCGCCCGGCGGCATCCCCATGCCGCGGCTCGAACGCCGGACCGGTGGTCGCATCGTCGGCGGCGTCACGGGTGGAATCGCCGATCAGCTGGGTGTCGACGTGATGAAGGTGCGGGTCGCGTTCGCCTGTCTCGCCGCGCTCGCCGGCGCGGGCATCGTCGGCTACGGACTGTTGTGGATCTTCACGGCCGCAGGTTCCGACACCGAGAAGCCCAGTGCGTCCGAGCGACGGAGAGCGTACGGACTGATCGCGATCGGCCTGGCCGGTGCGTCCGCGCTGTCGTGGTTGTTCAGTGGCCGCGTCGGTTCGGTGATCGCGCCGATCATCGTGGTGGCGGTGGGCGCGGCCCTGGTCTGGCGCGAATTCGATTCGGAGGGGCCGCGCACCGTCATCGGGCTGCCGCAGCGTCCCACCGTCCTCACCTGGGCGCGGGTCCTCGGCGGCGTCACGTTGATCGTGTCGGGTCTCGGTGTGGTGATCCTCGCGCAGGTCGACTTCGCTGCGCTGCGTTCGTCGTTGCTGGCTGTGGTGGTCACCCTGGTCGGCGCCGGGTTGCTGACCGTGCCCCTGTGGTTGCGACTGTGGCGCGCGCTGGGCGCGGAGCGTGCCGCCAGGATCCGCAACGACGAGCGTGAGGAGATCGCGTCACATCTGCACGACTCCGTCCTGCAGACCCTGGCGCTGATCCAGAAGCAGGCCGACCATCCGCAGGAGGTCGCGCGGCTGGCCCGGGGGCAGGAACGGGAACTGCGGAAGTGGTTGTTCGGTGGGGGAGACGCCGACCATTCGAGTCTCGCGGAGGCGTTGCGCATCATCGCGGGCGAGGTGGAGGACCACCACGGCGTCACGGTGCGGCCGGTGACGGTCGGCGACGTGGCGCTCGACGTCGACGACACGGGCGAGGGTCTGTCGAAGGAGAGTTTCACGGCGGTGCTGGGTGCGACGCGGGAGGCTCTGGTCAACGCGGCCAAGCATTCCGGGGAGACGGACATCAACCTGTTCGCCGAAGCTGAGCGCGAACAGGTCAGTGTGTTCGTCCGGGACCGCGGCGTCGGATTCGACGTCGACGAGGTGTCCCCGGACCGTCAGGGCCTGGCGAAGTCGATCCGCGGACGGATCGAGCGGCGAGGCGGGCACGTCGACGTGCGGTCCGCGCCCGGCAAGGGCGCCGAGGTGCGAATCCACATGCCGCGGAACGGCCGGACGTGGGCGGCAGCGGCCGCTTCCGAGGACTCGGACACCGCCGGCGTCGAGGACGTGCCGTTCAGTCAGGGTGCGTGA
The DNA here is from genome assembly GCF_002300195.1 of Rhodococcus sp. ACPA1. Classification (NCBI taxonomy): domain Bacteria; kingdom Bacillati; phylum Actinomycetota; class Actinomycetes; order Mycobacteriales; family Nocardiaceae; genus Rhodococcus; species Rhodococcus sp. ACPA1. The sequence goes on from NZ_NSDX01000001.1 coordinate 1,001,256, forward strand.
GCACCACTTTCGCCGTGTCGGCACACTGGTGCGCGGTGTCTGCTCGCATGCTGTCCCACTGAAGGGGTAATGTTCGCCGGCGACACGACTGTGGGGGTCGTGTGGTCGCACCGTGCTGCGGCGGGGTGGGACGCGAGATGTCAAGGGGGGATTTCATGTTCGACCGTGAGGGTCTGCGCGTGCGCGAGCACGAGTTGCAGAATCAGATCGATTCGATGCTGGCCACGCTCGACCGGCAGACGCAGGATCTGCATGCCGCTCAGCAGCAGGTGGCGCAGCTGCGGGTGAGTGGGGCGTCGGCCGACGGACTGGTGCAGGTGGTGGTGAACTCGGTGGGCGGCGTAGTGGACGTGCACCTCGCCCCCGACGCGTTCCGGCGGTCCACTCCCGAGTCGTTGGGGCGTGCGATGACCGAAGCCGCCCGGCGTGCGGGCGAGGCCGGGCACACCGAGTCGACGCGCATCATGGGATCGATCGTGGACGCGACCGAGACTCTGCCGGATCTGCCGGACCTCGTTCCCGGTGCTCCGAGCCTTCGGGACTTCCTCCCGCGCCTCGAACCCGACGTCGGCGGCGTCCCGGCCGATCGGGAACCGGACCCGGACGATCCCGACGACGCGCGGTGGAATCGGCCGGTCCTGCGGGACGGGTGGCAGTGAGCGCGCAACTGTGGGTGGACCCGGCGCATCTGCGCAGCGTCGCGCCCCGATTCGATGCGCTCTCACAGCGGATGGCAGAGGTCGCCGCCGCACTGCACTCGACCCTCGAGGCCGAGGGGGAGTGCTGGGGCGGCGACGAGACCGGGACGACGTTCGCGAGCGGGTATGTGCCGTCCGCGGACGTGGCCGAGCGGTCGCTGGGGTTCGCGGTCGGGGCGCTTGCCGCGCTCGGATCCAGGCTCAGGAGCACCGCCGACTCGTTCGACGACACCGACCGCGGCACCGCCTCCAGCCTCACCGGGCTGTTCTGATGGGCATCGAGGTTCCGGGCAGTGTCCGGTGGCTGGCAGAGAAGGTGGTCGGGGCGGACTGGCCCGACGCGGACGAAACGGCGATGGAGCGGCTCGGGCAGGGGTGGAAGGACGCCGGAGCCTCGCTCGACGACATCATCGAGGAGGCCGACGCCGCGATGCGGTCGGCGATGTCCGGGGTCAGTGGTGACGTCGACACCGCGATGGCGCAGCACTGGGCGCGGATCGGTGCGGACGGGGCGCTACGCGAGTTGTCGGGGTTGCTCCACGAACTCGGCGACACCCTCGACTGGTCGGCCGACGACATCCGGGTCGCGAAACTGTCGATCATCGCGGCCCTGGTGGCGTTGGCGACCGAACTCGTGGCGGTAGCCGCGGCCAGCGCGATGACGTTCGGTGCGGCGAGCCCGGCCGCATTCGCGGCGGAAGCGGCCACACAGGTCACCGTCCGGATGATCATCCGGCAGCTGATCACCTCGATCCTCACCCGCGCCGCCATGGGCGCTCTGAAGGGCGCGGCAGGGACGGCGGCCATGCAGGCGACGTTGGAAGCCGGCCTGCAGTGGTACGAGAAGGAACATGGGCGGCGCGACAGCATGGACTGGGGCAACGTCGCCGAGGCGGGCGGCAAGGGTGCGGTTCAGGGAGGTGTGAAGGGTGCGGTCAACGGTGCGTTCGGGCTGAAGTTCACCGACCCTCGTTCTCAGTTCGGGGGCATGCTCGGCTCGTACGTGCAGGAGGAGACGGTCGGCACGCCGAGGTTCACCGGCGCCGACGTCGGCGAGGGGCTGGACCGAACCGGACTCGATGACGACGTCCGGCGGGCCCGCGACGAGATCGACGGGCGTCTGCCGTGAACGGCCCCGACAGCCACGGCTTCTGCCGGGAGACCGACCTGACGGTGGACTCACGCCCGGGCGTACCGAACAGGCACGGCATGCACGGTGACCCCCGCTACCCCTCGCCACGCAGGCTGCGGCGGGCGACCGCCTTCGCGATCGACTGGCTCCTCCATATCGGCGTGGCGATCGGGTTGTCGGCGGTGTGCGAGGCATTGCCGGAACTCGCGCCGTGGTCTTTTGCTGCCGCAGTGTCCTCCTGGATTGCAGTGTCGTTCGTGCACCGAACCGTTCTTCAATCGGTGTTCCATGCAACGGCGGGGAAAGCATTGTGTGGACTGTGCATCCTGAAGCCAGACGGATCGTGGCCAGGGTTCGGCTTCCTCACGAAATGGTGGGTGATCGGTGCATTCTCGACGGTTCTCGTCGCCGTCTCCGGCGCGGGTGGCGACAGTGACAAGGAGGACGACTGGTTTCCTCCGGTCGTTCGGCTCCGAGATGTCCGGCGCCTGCACGTCACCTAGAGTGGGGTGACACTACCGCCCACGCGAGGAACAGCCGCAGTGACTTTGCCTGAAACACCCCCGTACCGTGTCTTTCTCGTCGATGATCATGCCGTTTTCCGTTCCGGTGTCCGCGCCGAGCTCGGCAGGGAAGCGGACATGGAGGTGGTGGGCGAGGCGGGCGGTGTCGCGGAGGCGGTGTCCGGCATCAACGCCACGTCACCGCACGTCGTGCTGCTCGACGTCCATATGCCCGACGGCGGCGGTGTCGCGGTGCTGCGGGGCATCGAGTCGGGTCCGGTGTGCCTGGCGCTGAGCGTGTCCGACGCTGCCGAGGACGTGATCGCCGTGATCCGCGCGGGCGCCCGCGGGTACGTCACCAAGACGATCTCGGGCGCGGAACTGGCCGACGGCGTGCGCCGGGTCGCCGGCGGTGACGCCGTGTTCAGCCCGAGGCTCGCGGGATTCGTGCTGGACTCCTTCACCGGACGTTCCAATGCTCCTGAGCCGCAGCTGGATCCGGAGCTGGATTCGCTGACGCCGCGGGAGCTGGAAGTGCTGCGGCTGCTCGCGCGCGGTTACACGTACCGGGAGATCGCGGAGGAACTGGTGATCTCGGTGAAGACGGTCGAAACGCATGCGTCGAACGTGCTGCGGAAGACGCAGCAGTCCAACCGGAATGCGCTCACGAGGTGGGCGCACCGCCGGCGGATCGACTGACCGCCGGGGTGTCAGGGCTGGGCGAGGAGGACGATCACTGCCACGAGCACGGCCAGGATCAGGATCGCGACCATGACACCCATGGCGATCGGCGCCCACGCCACCACCTGGTCGCGGACAGTGGGGGCCGGCGAACCGGGAGCGGGTTTCGTCGGGCGCGGCGGCCACTGCAACCGGCCGAGCGGACGCGGCACGTTCTTGAGCGGTGTGCTCTGATGCACCGCGGGCAGACCGGCCTGGGTGGAACTCACCAGTTTGCTGCGCCGGCGTGAGTCGGGCAACGGCGTCGAGCGGTGTGCCCACGCCGGGATGGTGCCGTCTGCGGAATAGACGGGCGAGCCGACGAGGTGCGCGACGTTTCCGTCCCCGGCCATGGCCACCCGGGCCAGGGCGTCGCGGGCCTCGGCCATCGTCGGACGACGCGCCGGGTCGGGCTCGAGCAGGTGCAGCAGCGTGTCGGTGAGCGGTCCGGCCTTGCTCGGACGGTAGATCTCGGCCTTCGCGACCCGGTGCAGGAGTGCGATGGAATCCGAGTCGATCCCGAACGGCGGCTGTCCCTCGACGACGGTGTACAGCGTGGAACCGAGCGAGAAGACGTCGCTCGCCTCGGTGGGGTCCTGACCGCGGGCGACCTCGGGGGAGAAGTACGCGGGTGTGCCGGTGATGACCCCGTTCGTCGTGTCGGCGGAGTCTCCCTTGGCGCGGGCGATGCCGAAGTCACTGATCTTGACGGTGCCGAGTTCCCGGCCGCGGTCGGCGACGAGGATGTTGCCCGGCTTGATGTCCCGGTGCACGATCCCGGCGGCATGGGCGGCCGTGAGCGCGTCGGCCACTTGCGCGCCGATCTGGGCGACCTCGAGCGGGGGCAGTGTGTCGGCGATGTTCATCGCCTGGGCGAGGCTGCGGGACGGCAGGTACTCCATGACCAGCCAGGGCTCGCCCGCCTCGAGTGCGACGTCGTACATCGCGATGGAATGGCTGTGGGCGAGTTTGGCGGCGTTGCGCCCTTCCCGCATGGTGCGTTCGCGGACTCGGCGGGCCTCGTCGGGGTCGAGTCCGGCCGTCGTGGTGACCTGTTTGATGGCGACGTCGCGGTGCAGCAGGGTGTCCCGTGCGAGCCAGACCGCGCCCATTCCACCGCCGCCCAGTTTGGACCGCAGGCGGTATCTTCCGGCCACCAGGTATTCGGGTCCGATGCCCCTCTCGCTCTGCTCCTGCTCCATCACGCGTTCAGGTTAGAGGATTGTGCGGACACGGGATGCGTGACGGTCCTGACCTGGCCATTCGGGGTCCACTTGACGGGCCTCCACCGACCGGCTTTACTTGAAATGAGTTCGAAAATACGTTCGAACAAAGCGTCTGTTCGAGCCGCGTCTTCCCCGTGGTTGCCGACCGCTGTTGGTGCCGAGTGTCAGGGGTGTCGAGTTGGCTGAAGTGGCCGGCGAGCCGGGGTTTCCGGTGCCGGGGTCTCCCGAATTGTCCGGGCTGTCCCGGCAGGAGCGTCTGGACTACCTCCGACGACGGATGGCCGCTGTTCCCGCGCGCGGTGAATCGGTGGCGAGCCGCGCCCCGGTGGAGAGTGCGTTCCCCACGACGGGTACTTCCGCAGCGCCCGATTCCCATGCTGCCGGGGTACTCCCGGTTCCGGCTGCGCTGGCCGAACTCCTTCCCCGAGGCGGGCTCGTGCGCGGTTCGGTGGTGTCGGTGTCGGGTGCCACGTCGCTGCTGCTGGGGTTGGTCGCGTCCGTGACCGCGGGCGGCGGACACGTCGCGGTGATCGGGCATCCCCGGCTCGGGGTGCTGGCAGCGGTCGAGATGGGGGCGCAGCTGGAACGGCTGGCCCTGATCCCCGACCCGGGCGCCGATCCGGTGGAGATCGCCGCGGTGCTGCTGGACGGAATGGATCTGGTGGTGCTCGGACTGGGAGGGGCGTCGGTGGCGCCGTCCCGGGCGCGTGCAGTGGTGGCCCGGGCCCGGAGCAAGGGGTCGACCCTGGTCGTCACGGACGGGCACTGGGACGGCGCGGAGATGCGGCTGGAAGCCCGGGTGCACGGTTACGCCGGACTGGGCAACGGATCTCAGGACCGGGGATGCGGGCGGTTGCGTTCTCTCAGCCTGGCGGTGTGCGCCCGGGGGCGGTCGTTCCAGCCGCGCACCACCCGGCTGGACGTGCGGTCGGCGCAGGGCCGGGTGGAATGGGTGAGCACTCCGGAACCGGTGGCGTCCCTCGAGGCTGCCCCCTTCCCGGAGCCGGTGGAGGTGGTGGGTCTGTGAGCCGGGTGCTGGCGTTGTGGTGCCCCGACTGGCCCGCGGTCGCGGCGGCTGCTGCTGCGGACCTCCCGCCGACGCATCCGGTGGCGGTGACGTCGGGCAATCGGGTGATCGCTTGCTCGGCGCCGGCCCGCGCGGACGGGGTGCGCAGAGGACTGCGCCGCCGCGAGTCCCAGGCCCGGTGCCCCCGGTTGCACGTGGTGGCAGCCGATCCCGACCGCGACGCGCGGCTGTTCGAGCCGGTCGCCTCGGCCGTCGACGCGGTGGCGCCCGGTGTCGAGGTGCTGCGACCCGGGCTCGTGGTGCTGTCCGCTCGGGGCGTCGCCCGGTACTTCGGTTCGGAGGAAGCCGCCGCGGAACGGTTGGTGGACCAGGTGTCGGCGGTGGGGGTGGAGTGCCAGGTCGGTATCGCCGATGAGCTGTCCACGGCCGTGATCGCCGCGCGCAGAGCAACTCTCGTGCCGCCCGGTGAGGGGTCCGCCTTCCTGGCGCCGCTCCCGATGCGGGAACTGGCCGCCGAGCCGAGCCTCGCGGCACCTCACCGCGGTGAGCTGGTCGATCTGCTGCACCGGCTCGGGTTGCGCACGATCGGCAGTTTCGCCGCGCTGTCGGCGGGCGATGTGGCTTCGCGGTTCGGAACCGATGCTGTGCTGGCGCATCGGGCCGCGCGGGGTGAGCCGGAGCGCCCCCCGTCGGGGCGGTCGCTGCCTCCCGACCTGGAGGTCGAGGAACGGTGCGATCCCGTCATCGAACGGGTCGACGCCGCTGCCTTCGCGGGGCGTGCGCTGGCGGAGAAGCTTCATCGCACACTGTCGGACGCCGCGGTGGCCTGCACCCGGCTGTCGATCTCGGCGAGCACCGGCAACGGTGAGCAACTGTCCCGGATCTGGAGATGTGCGGAACCGTTGACGCCGGAGGCGACGGCGGACCGGGTGCGGTGGCAGCTGGACGGGTGGCTGACCGGGCGCAGCGAGAAGCGGCCCACCGCCGGTATCGCCGTCCTGCGGCTCGAACCGGTGGAAGTGGTGGCGGCCGGAGCCTTGCAGCTGGGGCTGTGGGGTGGGGTCGGCGACCAGGACGAGCGGGCCCGGCGGGCTCTGGTGCGGGTGCAGGGCCTGCTCGGGGGGGAAGCTGTGCAGGTGGGGGTCCTCAGCGGTGGGCGGGGCCCGGCGGAGCGCATCACGTTGCTGCCGTTGGGCGACGAGTTGATTCCGCGCAACGATCCGTCGGAGCCGTGGCCGGGCACGTTGCCGGAACCGGCACCTGCCGCGGTGCTGACCGCGTATCCGGAGGTGTGGATGTCGGACGAGCGGGGTATGGCTGTGACGGTCACGGAACGTGGTGTGTTCAGCGCGCCTCCCGCGCGGTTGCGGTGGGGGAGCCGAGAGTGGGCGGTGTGCGGATGGGCCGGACCGTGGCCGGTGGACGAGCGGTGGTGGGACCCTCCGGCCGCCCGGACGGCGGCCCGGGCCCAGGTGCTGCTGGAAGAGTCGCGGGCGCTGCTGGTGATCTGCACGGCAGGCCGATGGTCGGTGGAGGGAATCTATGAGTGACACGGAGCGGGACGCGCCGCACCGCAGGGTCGTCGTCCAGGAATTGACGAGCCTCGACGGGTTCGTCGCCGGGCGGTCCGGCGAGCTGGACTTCTTCGATGCGGTGCCGGATTACGGTGAGGTGGACCGGTACAACCTCCGCCTGCTCGCCTACACGGACCTCGCCCTGCTGGGGCGTAAGACGTATCAGATGTTCTCGGACTACTGGCCCACCGAACAGGCTCAGGGCGAGGTCGTGGCCGAGGCCGTCAACTCGATCCGGAAACTCGTGTTCTCCTCGACGCTGGACAGTGCCCCGTGGGGGGATCGGGAGCCGGCGCAGCTGTGGCCGGGCGACGCCGTCGAGCGGGTGCAGCAACTGCGGCAGGAGCCGGGTGGTGACCTCATCGTGTGGGGGAGCATCACCCTCGCGCGGTCGCTGCTCGCCGCCGAACTGGTCGACGAAATCCAGTTGCACGTGGTGCCGATCCTGCTGGGACAGGGACGCAGGCTCCTCGACGAGGACACCGGGATGCATGCGCTGACGTTGCTGGAGTCGAAGGGGTACGACTCCGGGGTCGTCACGTTGCGCTATCGCGTGGGGCGGGCGGCGTAACCCGCCCTGCCGATCTCCCTTGCGAACCGACCGTTCGAAATGCTTTGCTGTGCAGAGGGTCGCGTGCCGGTGGCGGACAGCGTCAGGCATGGAGGCCGGCCACGGCTGCATCGTCGGTTCGTGGCATACCTCGAAAGGGTCGACTGTGCCCATTTCTTTCAACCACACGATCGTCGCTGCCAAGAACAAGCAGGAGTCGGCGTCCTTCTTCACCACGTTGTTCGGACTGCCGGACGCCGTGCCCGCCGGCCATTTCCTGGCGGTCGCCCTCGACAACGGGGTGTCTCTCGACTTCGCGGAACCGCCGATCGAATTCCAGCCGCAGCACTATGCGTTCCTCGTCGGCGAGGACGACTTCGACAGGATCTACGGCCTGATCGTCGAATGGGGGCTCGATCACTGGGCGGATCCGCGGCAGACGCTGCCGGGCACCATCAACACCAACGACGGCGGGCGGGGCGTCTACTTCCTCGACCCGTCCGGTCATTATCTGGAGATCATCACCCGCCCGTACGGGTCGGGTCAGTAGTTCGCGGCCGGGATGTCCGTACTCGCTAGTCTGGATTCTCGTGGAGACGAGCAGGACTACCCCGACGCGAACCGGTATCGAGATCGCCTACCGAGACAGTAGCGAGTCCTCGGTGCCGGGGTCGTCGGACGTCCATCCCGTGCCGGTGGTTCTGGTGCACGGGATGGGCGGTGACGGCGGTACCTGGGACCGATTCGCCCGCGCACTCGTCGCCCGCGGGCGACGCGTCCTCGTCCTGGATCTGCGGGGGCACGGTCGCAGTGCCCGCGCCGGGTCGTATCTGTTCGAGGAGTTCGGCGCCGACGTGGTGGAGGTGTGCGACAACCTCGGGCTGACGCGGGTGGATCTCGTCGGGCATTCCCTGGGTGGTCATGCGGCGTCGCTCGCGGCCCAGGTCCGTCCCGGGCTGGTTCGCCGGCTGGTGATCGAGGAGGCGCCGCTCCCGTTGCGTCCCGGTGACCCGGAACAGGTCTTCGCGAATCGGCTGCCGTCGCTGCCGGAACTGTGGCACGCGACGACGAGCCTGATCCGGCATCCGCGGGCGGCGTTCGCCTTCGATCGGTCGATGACGGGCTCGGCGCTCGAGCAGTTCCGCCGCCCGGATCCGTTGTGGTGGGACAGATTGCCGGACATCGAGGCCGACACGCTCATCCTGCGGGGCGGTCCGGGCGGAATGGTGGATCCGCGCAGACTCGAGTCCGCGGTGGCGGCGATACAGAACTGCCGGGTGGTGGTGTTCCGCAGCGGGCACAGCATTCATCGCGACCGCTACGACGACTTCGCGGCGGCGGTCCTGCCGTTCCTGATGAAGCCTGAGACGAGCTGACAAAAAGTCCGAAAATGTAAACCGTGACGGCTTCGGCAGGACTAGCGTGGGAACCGAAGCGGGGGCTCGGAAAGAGACGGTTGTCACGACGAGCGACCCGAAGCTGCGGGGCGTCCGACGACGTCTTCCGCACGTCCGGAAGAAGGCCAACGATGTCGACACTTACGCCCGGACGCCCCTACGCGCCCGGCAGGCAGGGGTTCAGCTCGCTCCGCGCGGGAGGCCTCAACTGGGACGCGTTCCCGTTGCGGCTGTTCACGAAGGGGAACGCCAAGTTCTGGAACCCCACGGACCTCGACTTCAGCCGGGACGCGGAGGACTGGGATGAACTGAATTCGGAGCAGCAGCGCAACTCCACGTATCTGGTCGCGCAGTTCATCGCCGGTGAGGAAGCGGTCACCGAGGACATCCAGCCGTTCATGAAGGCGATGGCCGCCGAGGGGCGATTCGGGGACGAGATGTACCTGACTCAGTTCTGTTTCGAGGAAGCCAAGCACACCCAGGTGTTCCGGTTGTGGATGGATGCGGTGGGCCTGACACGCGACCTGCATCCCTTCGTCGCGGAGAACCCGTACTACCGGCAGTTGTTCTACGAGGAGCTGCCGGGATCGCTGAAGGTGCTCGAGACCGATCCCAGCCCGGCCAATCAGGTGCGGGCCAGCGTCACCTACAACCACGTCATCGAGGGCAGTCTCGCGCTCACCGGGTACTACGCCTGGCAGAAGGTGTGCACGACGCGCGGGATCCTGCCGGGGATGCAGGAACTCGTCCGCAGGATCGGCGACGACGAACGACGCCACATGGCGTGGGGGACGTTCACCTGTCGCCGGCACGTCGCCGCCGACGACAGCAACTGGGATGTCGTCCAGGAGCGGATGGCGGAGCTGATGCCGTTGGCACTGGGCATGATCGACTGGGTCAACAAGCAATTCGAGGTCCAGCCGTACGGGCTCGACGACCAGGAGTTCATCGCGTACGCCGCAGACCGGGCGCAGCGCCGGCTGGGGGCGATCGAGTCTGCGCGCGGACGCCCGGTCGAGGAGATCGATCTGGATTACTCACCCGAGGCCCTCGAGGAGAAGTTCGGCGAGGAGGATGCCAAGGCGATGTCCGAGGCCGCAGGCTGAGGCACGCGTCGCGGTGCGCGGGCTGAGGCACGCGTCGCAGTGGCAGATGGCAGGATCGGCTCATGGCGCTCACCGCACTCGACCGCAGACTCATCGGCTGGTCTGCAGCATTCGTGATCTCGCAGGCGAACATCGTCCGGCTTCTCGGTCCGGTGGCACCCCGGCTCGCCGACATCCAGACGGCCCGGTCCGCCCGGTCCTACACGGCGATCCTCGACGGAATGACCGCCGCCGACACGGCGCGCTACCGCAGTCACTACTACCCGGACTTCGTCCATCCCGTGATCTACGCGGTCGCGTTGCGCACGGGCGCACGACGTCTGGCAGAGCTGACACCACTCTCGGCGAGAACGCAGAGGGTGCTGGCGGCGGCCCCGGTGATCTCCGCGGCGGGCGACTACGCCGAGAACGTCGTCGGGCTGTATCTGCTGTCTCATCGCGAGCACATCACCGACGCGACCGTGCGCACCACCAGTGCGGTCAGCGTCACCAAATGGGTGCTCGCGCTCGGGGCGCTCGGATATCTCTCCCAGGGATTCGTCCGGGTCTGGGCGGGAAAGCTGTTCTCCCGCTAGATTCGGGCACATGTGTGCTGCCGAGCTCAGCGTCGAGTACTTCTCCGGACAGGCCGAGTTCCGGGAATGGCTCGGCGCTCATCACGACTCCTCGCCCGGCATCTGGCTGAAGATGGCCAAGAAGGGGTCGGCGCATACGTCGATCAACTACGACCAGGCTCTCGAGGTCGCGCTGTGCTACGGCTGGATCGACAGCCAGGTCCGCCGCGTCGACGACGACTTCTTCGTGCAGCGGTTCACCCCGCGCTCGTCGCGAAGTCCGTGGTCGAAGCGGAACCGGGAGTTCGCGGAGAAACTCGCCGAGGCCGGTCTCCTCGAGCCCGCGGGCGCGGCGGAGGTGGAGCGGGCCAGGGCCGACGGCCGCTGGGACCGCGCGTACGCGGGACAGAAGGCGGCGGAGATCCCGCAGGACTTCCTGGACGCCCTCGCACAGAACCCCGAGGCGGAGGCCTTCTACGCGACACTCGACAGCCACAACCGGTACGCCGTCTACTACCGCCTGCAGGACGCCACCCGCCCGGAGACGCGTGCCCGCCGTATCGAGAAGTTCGTCCAGCAGTTGTCGGAGCGCAGGAAGTTCCATGACTGATCGATTTTCGCGACTGACACAATGGCACCGTGCCTGACACGATCACCGCCACCTGCTCCGCTCTGTCCGCGACCGACGAACCCCTCGCAGGCACCGCTGCGCACGTCACGGGCTGGGTGTGCCTGGAGTTCCCCGGCGCCTGGGGCCGGGACGTACTCGACGGCACCGCGCTCGGACCGGACCTGGCCCGTGAGCTGGACGCCCGCGCCGACGCCGCCGGGGTGCGGGTCATGTTCATCCGCCGGCCGGGCCGCAGCACCGCAGCCCCGGATCGGCGGACGGTGCTGCTGGCGCAGTCGCATCCCGCGCGGTCGTGGTGCGAGCGGCTCGAGATCGCCTTCCCGGAAGACCTGCTCGACCTGGACCTCGGGCTGATCGCGGGAACCGCACCCGGTCTGGGCACGCCGGTGACGGACCCGGTCGTCCTCGTGTGCGCGCACGGGAAGAGGGACCAGTGCTGCGCCGTCCTCGGGCGGCCGGTCGCGGCGGGTCTGGCCGCGGAGTTCGGCGACGCGGTGTGGGAGTGCTCGCACACGGGTGGGCATCGGTTCGCGCCCTCGCTGATCCTGCTGCCGACGGGTTACACGTACGGCCGGCTGTCGACGCAGGAGAGTGCCGACGCGGTCCGCGCCGCCGCCCGGGGCGAGGTGTACCCGACCGGGCTGCGCGGCCGCAGTTGCTGGGACGCGCCGGGGCAGGTGGCGGAACTCGCCGTCCGCGATCTCGTGGACGCGGCCGCGGACGAGCTCACGGTGGACGCGAACTCGGTTGTCGCGCATCGCGACGGGCGCCGCTGGGTCGTCGACCTGGATCAGCGGGAACTGCCTCCCCGGCCGGCGAGCTGCGGGGCGGCGCCGAAGCCGGTGCGACCCGTCGTCGCCACCGGAGTCCGCGCCCTCGCCCCCTGAGGCGGTTACCAGTGGGTGCCGGGCACCAGCCTTCCGACCTTCCGGGCGGCGCGGCCGAGCACCGACGACGTGTGGTGGCGGGGTTCCGGCGTGTGCTGGGGGGCCGGCGCCGCGTCGTCCGTGTTCTGCCCCTTCGCCGCCGGGGAATCGGGGAACATGCGATACATCTGGTGCATCACGCGGTCCTTGACGGCGGGTGCGAAGACGTGGCCGAGTTCCCCGAGCGTGCCGGTCGGGACGTCGATGCGCTTGGGGCGTTCGATCAGCGCCCGGACGACCATCGCGGCCGCCTTCTCCGGCGAGGTGATCGGTCCGACGTTGTACCGGCCGGTGGGCGCGATCATCGGCGTCTCGACCAGTGGCATGTGGATGGTGGTGAACGTGATTCCGTCCGAGAGGGTTTCGGACGCCGCGACGTCGGTGAACCCGTCGAGGGCCGATTTGCTGGCGACATAGGCGGCGAACCGCGGCGTCGCGCCCTGGACCCCGGCGCTGCTGATGTTGACGATGTGCCCGAACCGCCGCTCGCGCATTTGCGGGAGGAAGGCGAGGACGAGCCGGACCGCGCCGAAGTAATTGACGGCCATGGTCCGCTCGAAATCGTGGAGCCGGTCAGTGGAGTGGTAGAGGCCCCGCCGGATCGACCGGCCGGCGTTGTTGACGAGCATGTCGACGTGATCGTGTTCGGCGAGAACGACTTTGACGGTGTGCTCGACCGACTCGTCGTCGGTGATGTCGCACGGGTAGCCGTAGGCGTCGCCGCCCGTCGCGCGGATCTCGGCCACCACGGCGTCGAGTTCCTCGGTGCGCCGGGCAAGGAGAATGACCTTCGCGCCCTTGCGGGCCGTCGCGATCGCGGAACTCCGGCCGATCCCGGACGACGCCCCGGTGATCACCACGTGCCTGCCCACGAGCGGTCCGGCCGGATGGGGCCGGCGCGCCCGATCGGGATCGAGGTTCTCGCGCCAGTACGACCACAGCCGGTCGGCGTACGACGCGAACCGTGGGACGTCGATGCCTGTGCCGCGCAGCGCCTTCCGGGTGTCGTCGTTCACGAACACTGTGGGCAGCGTCAGGTTCTCGACGAGTACCGGCGGGATGCCGAGGGCGCCGAGCACCACCTTGCGGCCCGTGTCGAGGGCCGAGTCGGGGGTGGGAGTGAGGAAGGGGCGGACGAGTCCGCCGGGCAGTCCGGCCGCGGGATGCGGTGCGCCGGCAGCCTTGGCAAGCGCGGCGTAGATCTCGCGGACCGGCTGGGGACGCGGATTGACGAGGTGGAACGTCTGGCCGTCCCTTCCCTGCGTGGACATCAGTTTCACGATGGCCGCGGCCACGTAGTCGACGGGTACGACGTTGGTCGATCCGATCCGGGGGACGGCCACGGGTAGGGCTGCGGGGAGCTTCGCGAGCGCCGCGATGGCGGGGAAGAGGTAGTACGGGCCGTCGATCTTGTCCATCTCGCCGGTGATCGAACTGCCGACCACCGCGGAGGGGCGGTAGATGCGCCATCGCAGGCCGTCGGCTTCCCGGACCAGCTTCTCCGCCTCGAACTTGGTGCGGTGATACGGGGTGGGGAATCCCTGCCCGAGATCGAAATCGGTTTCCCTGAACGGACCTTCGTGATCCCCCGCGACGGCGATGGACGAGACGTGATGCAGAGTCGCATCCAGTTCCCGGGCCAGCGCGATCACCGAGCGGGTGCCGTCGACGTTCGTGGTGGCCTGTTCGTCGCCCGCCGTGAGGTCGTAGATCGCGCCGAGGTGCAGGACGTGGTCGGCCGCCGGCACCGAGGTGAGTCCGAGGCCGGGCTCGGTCAGGTCGCCGATCAGTGGATGCACCCGTTCGCCGCCCGGCATGCCGTCGACGAGCGCCTCCCAGCGCGCAACGGACGCGCGCCGGACGAGGACGTGGATCTCGGCTGATGCATCGCGGTCGAGGATCAGGGGCAGCACGTGCCGACCCAGGAATCCGGTTCCGCCGGTGACGAGGTAGGTGGCCATGACCCGAACTTACTCCAAAGTAAGATAATGCACTAGTGGCCCAGACCCACCTTGGCGTGCACCTTCTTCATCCAGGCCGGGGCCCACCAGTTGGCCTCGCCCATCAGCTTCACGAGGGACGGAACGAGGAGCATGCGGACCACCGTCGCGTCGACGACGAGTGCGACGATCATGCCCACACCGAGGAACCGCATGATCGACAGACCGGAGATGGTGAACGCACCGGTCACCACCACGAGCAGCAGCGCCGCGGCCGTCACGATGCGGCCCGTGCGCTCGGTGCCGAAGCGCACCGCCTCCTCCGTGGTCGCGCCTGCCTCGTGCGCCTCGACCATGCGCGACATCAGGAAGACCTCGTAGTCGGTCGACAGGCCGAAGACCACGGCGAGGATGAGGACCACGAACGTCGCCTCCAGCGGCGCCGGACTGACCCCGAGCAGACTTGCGCCGTGGCCCAGCTCGAAGATCCAGGTGAGCACACCGAATGTGGCGGCGAGGCTCAGCCCCGCCATCGCGACCGCCTTGATCGGCAGCACCACCGAGCCGAACGCCAGGAACAGCAGCACGAGCGTCGAACCCACCATGATCGCGATCATCACCGGCATCCAGTGCACGATCGCCGCGTTCCCGTCGTCGACGGTCGCCTGACCGCCGCCGACGAGGAGTTCGGTTCCCTCGGGTGGCGTGATGGCACGGAGACCGTCCACCGCGGCGCTCTGGTCGTCGGTAGTGACGCCCTCGGAGTAGACGGCCTGGACCGCGACCAGCTCGTTGCCGGACGCGACGACGGTGGCCGCCCCGATGCCCTCCACCTGGCCGGCGGCCTGGGCGACCGCGGCGCCGTCGGCGGCGGTCGGGGCCGCGCCGTCGGTGCCCCGGAGAATGAGGGTGGCGCCGTTTCCGGTGGTGGGAAATTCGGTGGTGAGAGTGTCGGTGGCGATGCGGGCGGGATCGTTCTCCGGCAGCGCCGTGTACGTGACCTCGCCGAGTGACGCGCTGAGCAGGGGTGAGGCGAGGACAATCAACCCCACGACGATGCCGACCGCGATGGCGACCGGCCGCCGCATCACCCACGTGACGACGGAGCCCCAGAACGTGCGGGCGCGAACCTCCCCACGCTGCGCCGCATCCTTGCGCCAGGTCAGTGCGTTGATGCGATGACCCAGGATCGCGAGCAGTGCCGGGACTGCCGTGAGCGACAGCAGCGCCGCGCTCGCGACCGCGGCCATCGCACCGAACCCGAGCGACTTGATCACGTCCTGCGGAAATACGAGCATGCCCGAGAACGCGCACACGAGAAGCAGACCGGAGAACAGCACGGTGCGGCCCGCGGTCAGGACGGTGCGCCGCGTCGCCTCCGCGACGTCGGAGCCGGACTCCAGTTCCTCGCGGAAACGTCCGACGATGAACAGGCCGTAGTCGATCGCGAGCCCCAGGCCGAGCAGGGACGCCACGTTGATCGCGAACGAACTGACGTCGGTGAACAGGGTCAGCAGGCGCAGGGTGGCCAAGGCGCTGAAGATCGAGAGCAGCCCGACGAACACCGGAACGGCCGCGGCCACCAGTCCGCCGAAGATGAAGACCAGCAACACGAGAGTGATCGGGAGCGCGATCGCCTCGGCCAGCACCAGGTCCTGTTGCAGCCGGTTGTTGAACGCCACACCCACCACCGAATTGCCCGCGAACTCGGTGTCGATGCCCTCCACCTCGAGCTTCGGCAGCAGGTCGTCGAACGTGGCGGCGGTGATCCCGGCGTCGGGGTCGACGGTGATCGCGGCCGATGCCTTGGTGCCGTCCTCCGACACCATCAGCTGCTTCCTCGCCGCGTCCGCGGTCCAGTACGACGTCACGGAATACGTCGGCACCTCGGCGGCGAACCGGTCGAGACTCGCGGTGACCTCGGGGCCGATGTCGTCCAGGGTCTTCCCGTCGGGTGCCGTGTAGATGGCGATGATGTCCGGCGTCTGCGGACCCAGGTTGTCCTGGACGATCCGGGCCACTTCGGCGGATTCGCTACCGGGATCGGTGAACCCGCCAGAGCTGAGTTTCGCGAAGACACCGGTGCCCCACGCGCCGCTCACCAGAACGGCGACGACGGCGAGGCTCAGGACCCACCATTTGCGTGAAACAACGGTCGAGGCCCAACGTGTCATGCGTCATCTCCGGCTTGTCTGGGGCGGGCAGCTGCGACTGCCGACTGTAGTGCGGATCGGGGTGTCACCGACGGGGGTGTGATGCGGCTCCCGGCAAATCGTGCATACTCGGCATCGCACTTGCAGCCACACGCACGGGGGAAGCCGGTCCGAATCCGGCGCTGACCCGCAACGGTAGGCCACCAGATCATTTCGGTGGCGAGCCCGATTACCCGGCGTGGGGTGTGCGACATCCTTTTCGTCGTGGTCTACGAAGCGGAGTCCTGCAGGCGCCGCACAGGGCGTCTGCTGACTTCTCATTCGTGGCTCTGAGCCGCAATGAGGTTTACATGCACGGTCAGTTGTTCAGAAGTACCGGTCTGGTCACGCTCGCTGTGGCCGCGCTGGTGGTCGCCGGCTGTTCGCGCGGGGCGTCCGTGGGGCAGACCGCTTCCGCCGAATCCTTCGCCGAGCCGGTGTCCGTCACCAACTGCGATCGAACGGAGACGTTCGACGCCCCGCCCCAGCGCATCGTCAGCATGAACGATCACGTCACCGAGGTGCTGATCGAGATGGGGGCCGGCGACCGCATCGTCGGCACGGGTTACGGCGACGCGACCCCGCTGCCCGAGTTCGCGGACGCCTTCGCGAAGATCCCGAAACTCGCGAAGGAATACCCGACCCGGGAGCAGATCCTCGACCTCGACCCCGACCTGGTGGTCGGCGGAATGCGGAGCGCGTTCGACGAGAAGGAGGGGCGGTCGCGCGAATCCCTCGGCGACCAGGGCATTCCCACCTTCCTGTTCTCCGAGTACTGCGGGCAGGGTTTCCCCGACATCGGTCTGCTGCGCAGCGACTACACGCAGCTCGGCGAGATCCTCGGAGTCCCGGACCAGGCACGGGCGATCACCGACCGGGTGACGTCCGGATTGCAGGCAGTGCGCGACGAGATCGCGGGCACCGCCCCGGTTCCGACGTTCTTCTACGATTCCGGCGAGGACGTCCCGCTGACGATCGGCGGGGTGGGAGTCGGCCAGCTGATCGCTGACCACGCGGGTGCGGCCAACCTCTTCGCCGAGGGGGAGAAGCCGTATTCGAAGTCCACCTGGGAGATCATCGGTGAACGCGCCCCGGAGGCGATCGTCGTCCTCGACTACGGCACGACGAGTGCTCAGGCGAAGATCGACTTCCTGAAATCGCACCCGATCATGTCGACGACACCCGCCGTGAAGGCCGGCCGGTTCGTCGTGGTGCCGCTCGACGACTTCTTCGAGAGCCCGCGCCTGGTGCGGTCGGTGGAGACGATCGCGCGGGCACTGCATCCGGACGTCGTCGGCGCGCGATGACCGTCACCGCAGAACGTGCGGCACCACCGGCGCAGGCGCCGCACCCGGCCCGCGCACGCCTCGGCTTCGTGGGCCTGATGGTGCTGCTCGCACTGACGACCCTGTTCGTCGTCGGCCTCGCGGTGTCGTTCGGTTCGGTGCGCATCCCGGTCGGCGACGTCTGGGCGATCGTCGCGCACCGGGTGGCACCCGGCGCATTCGAGTCCTGGTGGTCGCAGGCGCGGGAGTCGATCGTCCTCGACTCCCGGCTGCCGCGGGCGCTGACCGCAGCGGCAGTCGGTGCGGCGCTGGCCCTGGCAGGCGCCGTGGCGCAGGCGGTGACCCGCAATCCACTGGCCGATCCCTATCTGCTCGGCGTGTCCTCGGGTGCGGGTTTCGGCGTGGTGGTGGTGACGGTGCTCGGGCTCGGGGTGGGAGCGCTCGGCTCGTTCACCATTCCCGTCGCGGCGTTCCTGGGCGCGATGGTGCCGCTGTTCCTGTCGCTGGCGATCGGCGGACGGTATCCGCAGCCGACGGCCGTCATCCTCGTGGGTGTCGCGTCGGCGCAGGTGTTCTCGGCTCTCATCACGTTCTCGATCCTGGTCGTCGCAGACGAGCATCAACTGAGTTCGGTGATGCACTGGCTGGCGGGCGGTTTCGGTGACTCGCGCTGGTCGACGGCGATCTTCCCGGCCGTGGCACTCGCGACGGTGGGGGTCGCGATGATGCTGAGCGCGAGCCGTATCGACCTGCTGCAGGCGGGAGATGACGGCGCCGCCGCCCTCGGCATGAACGTGCGGCGCTTCCGCGTGGTGCAGTTGCTCGGTGTGTCGATGCTGGCCGGGGCCGCCGTGTCCGTCGCGGGCGGCATCGGCTTCATCGGTCTGCTGGTGCCGCACCTGGCCGGATACGTCGTCGGTGCACGGGCGGTCAGGCTGCTGCCCGTCGTCGCATTCCTCGGCGCGATCGCGATGGTCGCGGCGGACACGGCCGCGCGGTCGGTCTCGCGGAGCATCGAGGTTCCGGTGGGCGTCGTCACCGCGCTCGTGGGAGCGCCGATCTTCGTGTGGATGCTCTACCGGCAGTATCGGAGGGCCGATCGGTGACCGCGCTGAGTCTGCAACGGGTCCGCGCCGAACTCGGGTCGCGGGAGGTGCTGCACGGCGTCGACTTCTCCGTGCGTCCCGGTGAGGTGCTGGCGTTGGTCGGGCCCAACGGTTCCGGGAAGACCACCGCGCTGCGCTGCTGCTACCGCGCGCTCACCCCGACCGGGGGTGCCGTCGTCGTCGACGGAGCGGACGCAGCCGATCTGGGCCGGCGGGAACTGGCCCGCACAATCGGGGCGAGCACCCAGGAACCGCGGGTGTCTGCGGGACTGACTGTGCGCGAATCCGTTTCGCTCGGACGCGTCCCGCACCGGGGCTGGTTCGAACGGGCGAACGGCGCCGACGGCGAGATCGTCGAAACGTGCGTCCGTCAGGTGGGGCTGGCCGAACTCGCCGGTCGCGACGTCCAGGCACTGTCGGGCGGGGAGCGTCAGCGGGTGTCGATCGCCCGGGCGCTCGCGCAGCAGCCGAGGGTCCTGCTGCTCGACGAACCCACCAACCACCTCGACCTGCGGCTTCAGCTGACGGTGATGAACTTGCTGCGCGACCTCGCGTGCGACGGTCTGGCGATCGTCGTGACCATGCACGACCTCCGGCTGGCCGTCGAGTACTGCGACACGCTGGCCGTGATGCACGATGGACGGGTGATCAGCACCGGTCCGCCCGCCGACGTGCTGGACGACGCCGTCCTCGGCGGGGTGTTCGGCATCCGCGCGATCGTGCGGTCGACGCCGCGGTTGTCGATGGAGATCCTGGGGTTGGCCGATGGATGAGCAACTGCGGCGTGTGTACGAGCTGACCGCCCGCCGCGTCCCGATGATCGCCGACCAGATCGAGTACTCCGGCGCCTCCTCGTTCCCGGCCGTGCGCTTGACCGATCCCGGCTGGCTCGCGGACCGGGTCGAGGACACGGCGAGGCGGTGGGGCAGCGACGATCCCCGGGTCAACGGCACCCTGTGGTGGTATTCGGCCAGCTCGACACTGGCCGGGATTCCGATCGCGACCGCGCTCGTCACGGGGGTCGCCGCCCGGCCGCGGCTCGGCGACGCCGTGGCATTCCTGCGGGACGACGGGTACCTCGGCGGCCTGACCGCGTCGTCGGCACTGCCGGTCACCGAGGGGCTGTCGGAGCTGGCGTCCGAGATGGCCGCCGCACTGACGCCGATCATCGACGCTCTCGCCGAGGCGTCCGGGGTGCGGCGGGCCGCGATGTGGGCGATCACGACGGATTCGATCGCCAACCGGGCGCTCGACGCGGGAACGGCGTGCGGCGATCGCGCACGCGGCAGCATCTTCGCCCGGGGGTTGGTGGACGCACTCCGCCGCGGCGGTGTAGTGATGCCGGACCCGCGGTTCGTCGACGTCCGGGCCGGGGCACTGTCGAGCCGGTTCACGCAGCGCGCGTCGTGCTGCCTGATCTACGAGACCCCCGGGTCGGGCAAGTGTGTGAGCTGCCCGAGGAGGCCGGCCGAGGACCGTCTGAGAGGTCTGGCCGCGCTCGTGACGTGAAATCCGGGTGGCCCGCGTTGACCGGTCCGCGCGGGTGATGGCAAACTGAAAGAGTTCGAACTCCCGTTCGAATGATGCGCCTTCCCCAGCGGCATCTTCCATGATTTCGGCACGGCACGGCACGTGCGCGACATGAAGAGGTGTGCCAGATGGGTTGGGGAAACGGTCCGCCGACGTGGTCCGAGATGGAGCGCGTCTTGTCGGGCAGGCCGGGGCGGGTCAGCCCGGAGTCGCTGTATCCGGGCGACGGCGGGGACAGCCCCGCGTGGTCCCGCAAGCGGGGGGAGTACCGGGCGGGCCGTCAGGAGCGCGCCGGCTCCACCGTTCCGTACGCCGAACTCCACGCGCACTCGGCGTTCAGTTTCCTCGACGGTGCCTCCCCGCCGGAAGAGTTGGTGGAGGAGGCCGTCCGTCTCGGTCTCGAGGCCATCGCACTCACCGACCACGACGGGTTCTACGGTGTGGTCCGGTTCGCGGAGGCGGCGAAGGAACTGAACATGCGCACCGTGTTCGGGTCCGAACTGACGTTGGACGACGCGCATCTGCTGGTACTGGCGCGAGGTCAGGAGGGGTACCGGCGGCTCTCCCGGGAAATCGCGGCGGCGCATCTCGCGGGCGGGGAGAAGGGCAAGCTGCGCTACGACCTCGACCGTCTCACCGACGCGGCCGGGGGGCACTGGCAGATCCTGACCGGGTGCCGGAAGGGGCATGTGCGTCAGGCGCTGGCCGACGGTGGCCCGGACGCCGCGGCCGCCCGGCTGCGGGAGCTGATCGACCGGTTCGGGGCCGACCGGGTCACGGTGGAACTCACCCATCACGGCATCGCGGAGGACGGTGAGCGCAACGCCGACCTCGCCGAACTCGCACAGCAGCACGGACTTCGGGTGATCGCGTCCACGGCGGCGCACTTCGCGGGACCGCCGCGCCGGAGGCTGGCCATGGCGATGGCCGCAGTCCGGGCCCGGCAGAGCCTCGACGACGCGGCCGGGCACCTGGCGCCCGCCGGGGGAGCGCACCTGCGGTCCGGTGAGGAGATGGCGCACCTCTTCGCCGCATACCCGGAAGCCGTGCGCGGTGCCGCGCACCTCGGGCTGGAGTGTGCGTTCGACCTGCGGCTCATCGCGCCGCAACTGCCACCGTTCGACGTGCCCGACGGGCACACCGAGGCGAGCTGGCTGCGGCAGCTCACGATGGACGGGGCGCGCCGCCGTTACGGTGCGCCGGCGGACCGCCCGGAGGCCTACCGGCAGATCGAGCACGAACTGGACATCATCACCGGGCTGAACTTCCCGGGCTACTTCCTGGTGGTCCACGACATCGTGTCGTTCTGCAAGAACAACGACATTCTCTGCCAGGGAAGGGGTTCGGCGGCCAACTCCGCCGTCTGCTACGCCATCGGCATCACCAACGTGGATCCCGTCCGCAACAAACTGCTGTTCGAACGTTTCCTCTCGCCCGAACGCGACGGCCCGCCGGACATCGACGTCGACATCGAATCCGATCGGCGGGAGGAGGCCATCCAGCACGTCTACGCCAAGTACGGCCGCCAGTACGCGGCGCAGGTGGCGAACGTCATCACGTACCGCGGAAAGTCCTCGGTGCGGGACATGGCCCGGGCGCTGGGTTTCTCGCAGGGGCAGCAGGACGCGTGGAGCAAACAGGTCAGCCGCTGGGGTGGCATCGGGAAGGAGGTCGGCACCGACATTCCGCCCGCCGTCCTCGAACTGGCCGCTCAGATCGAGGGGTTTCCGCGGCACCTCGGCATCCACTCGGGCGGCATGGTGATCTGTGACCGGCCGATCGCCGACGTGTGCCCGGTGGAGTGGGCGCGCATGGAGAACCGCAGTGTGCTGCAGTGGGACAAGGACGATTGCGCGGCGGTGGGTCTGGTGAAGTTCGACATGCTGGGCCTCGGCATGCTGTCCGCGCTGCACTACATGATCGACCTCGTGGCCGAGCACAAGGGCATCGAGGTGGATCTGGCGCAGCTGGACCTCTCCGAGGAGGCCGTCTACGAGATGTTGCAGCGGGCGGATTCGGTGGGGGTGTTCCAGGTGGAGTCGCGGGCCCAGATGGCCACCCTGCCGAGGCTGAAACCGCGGAACTTCTACGACCTGGTGGTGGAGGTGGCGCTCATCCGCCCCGGTCCGATCCAGGGCGGATCGGTGCACCCGTACATCCGACGCCGCAACAAGCTCGAACCGGTGACCTACGACCACCCGTCCCTGGAGAAGGCGTTGAAGCGGACGCTGGGTGTGCCGCTGTTCCAGGAGCAGTTGATGCAGATGGCGGTCGACGTCGCGGGTTTCAGCCCGGCCGAGGCCGACCAGCTCCGCCGGGCCATGGGTTCCAAGCGGTCGCCCGAGAAGATGGAACGGCTGAGGGGGCGGCTCTACCAGGGCATGCGGGAGATGCACGGGATCGGCGACGATGTGGCCGACCGGATCTACGAGAAGCTGTACGCCTTCGCGAATTTCGGTTTCCCCGAAAGTCATTCGCAGAGTTTCGCCGCCCTGGTGTTCTATTCGTCGTGGTTCAAGTTGCATCACCCGGCGGCGTTCTGCGCCGGTCTGCTGCGGGCGCAGCCGATGGGGTTCTACTCGCCGCAGTCGCTGGTGGCCGACGCCCGCAGGCACGGGGTGCAGGTGCACGGCGCGGACATCAATGCGAGTCTCGCCCACGCCACCGTCGAGGCGGGCGGGACGGAGGTGCGTCTCGGGCTCGGGGAGGTGCGGCACATCGGGACCGCGCTGGCCGAGCGGATCGTCGAATCCCGCGGCGACGGAGGGCCGTACACGTCGTTCCTCGACCTCACCGGCCGGGTGGAACTGAGCACGGCGCAAGCCGAATCGCTGGCCACCGCAGGTGC
Source organism: Rhodococcus sp. ACPA1 (assembly GCF_002300195.1). Taxonomy (NCBI): domain Bacteria; kingdom Bacillati; phylum Actinomycetota; class Actinomycetes; order Mycobacteriales; family Nocardiaceae; genus Rhodococcus; species Rhodococcus sp. ACPA1. The sequence continues at coordinate 1,024,202 of NZ_NSDX01000001.1, forward strand.
TCTCGACAGTTTCGGGTTGTCCCGCCGGGAGGCGTTGTGGGCGGCGGGCGCCGCGGCGGGGGAGCGCCGCGACCGGCTGCCGGGGATCGGGGCGTCCACCCGCGCGCCGACCCTGCCGGGGATGAGCGATCTCGAACTGGCCGCGGCGGACGTGTGGGCCACCGGGGTGTCCCCGGACACGTACCCTACCCAGTTCCTGCGCCCGCAACTCGACGCGCTCGGGGTGGTCCCGGCGGCGCACCTGCTCGATGTCCCCGACGGCGACCGGGTTCTGGTGGGTGGGGCGGTGACCCACCGGCAGCGCCCGGCGACGGCCGCGGGGGTCACGTTCATCAACCTCGAGGACGAGACCGGGATGGTCAACGTGGTGTGTTCGGTGGGGTTGTGGGCGAAGTACCGCAAGCTCGCCAACACGGCGCCCGCACTGCTGGTCCGCGGCAAGGTGCAGAACGCGGAGGGGGCGGTGACGGTGGTGGCGGATCGGCTGCAGCTGATGGATTTGCGGGTGTCCGCCAAATCCAGGGACTTCAGATGAGCGGGCACCGCTAGCATTCGGACATGAGGAGATACGTCTTGTCGGCGATCGTCGTGGCTTCGCTGGCGCTCGCGGGGTGTGGTGGTCCCGGCAGTGATTCCTCCCAACCGTCGCCCGCCCCGACACCGGGGGACTCGAGCCAGATGGAGATCGGTGGCGCAGTACAGCAACCCGCGAAGGACCAGGCGCCCACCGACCGCCAGGAGATCATCACCGGTCAGGTCGCGCTCACGGCGGACGACCCGGTGGCCGTCGGCAGGCAGATCGTGGACAAGGTCGACGATCTGGGCGGACGCGTCGACCAGCTCACCGAACAGCCCGGCTCCGACGATCAGGACGCGAGCAGTTCCCTCACCATCCGCGTGCCCGCCGATTCGCTCACCCGAACGCTGGACGATCTGCGGGAACTGGGCAAGGTCACCAGCGTCAGCGTCACGAAGAGCGACGTGACGATGCAGTCGCAGGATCTCGACGCCCGGATCGGCGCGTTGACGGCGTCCGTCACCCGGCTGCAGGGGCTCATCACGTCGGCGGCGAACACCGCGGATCTGATCGAGGCCGAGAGGGCGTTGTCGGAGCGTCAGGGCGAACTGGACAGCCTCACCGCCCAGAAGCGGTCGCTGAGCGACCAGGTGGCACTGGCGACGCTCATGATCGACGTCACCTCCACGGATGCCGAGCAGCCCAGTCCCGGTCCGGACAACTTCTGGGAAGGGCTCGTCGCGGGCTGGCACGCCCTGCTGTCCGCGATCAAGGGCGGCGCCGTGGTCGTGGGGGCGCTGATTCCCTGGTTCGGATTCGTGGCCGTCATCGCACTGGTCGTGTACGGCGCGTACCGTCTGCGCCGGATGTACAACAGGCCGCCCGGCCCACCGTCGGGCCCGGCGCCGGAACGAGAAGAGGCGAAGACGCAATGATCGAAGTCGACCTGAATGCCCTGGACGGCGCGTTGGCGTCGGGTGCCCCCGTCATCGATGTGCGCGAAGCCGACGAGTACGCCCAGGCGCGGGTGCCGGGTGTGACGCTGATTCCGCTCAGTGAGTTCGTCGCGCGCGTGGACGAGATCCCGGAAGCCGAGGTCGTCTACGTGATCTGCGGGGTGGGCGGCCGGAGCCTGCAGGCGGCGGAGTACCTGAACGCGCGGGGGATCAACGCCGTGTCGGTCGCGGGCGGGACGTCCGCGTGGATGCAGTCCGGACGTCCCGTCGAGTCGGGCGCCTGACACCCGCATCACGGTTCGCGGTCAGCGGACCGCGCTGAGGGCGTGGGCCGCGGGGTCGTCGCGGACCACGCGCCCACCCCGTTGCCCGGCGGCGTGCCGCAGTGTGCGGACCGCGACGGTGCTCCAGATCAGGACGAGCGCGCACCACAGGGTCACGCCTGCGCCGACGATCACGACCGAGTCCAGCGCGCCGCCCAGCGAGTTCGCGCCCAGCGCGCAGGTGCCGACGGGGAACGTGAAACTCCACCAGCTGGGCGTGAACGTCAACCCGCGGCGAAAAGCTCTGGCGGTCACCGTCACCAGGGTCACGAGGGCGAGGATGCCGAGTGCGCCGACCGTGGTCCCGTAGACCACGCCCACCGAGTGGAGCCACGTGTGGCCGGATGCCCCGCCGAGCAGATTGATCGCCGCCACCGACTGTCCGATCACGCCGAGCGGAATCCAGAGCGTGGGCACGAGCGGGGTGTCGGGGAGCCCGTTGCTCAGCAGATGGCGTCCGACGACGACGGCGACGGTCAGCGCGGCGCCCAGCGCCAGCGCGAACAGTGTGTAGCAGACCGCCAGCATCGCGATCTGCGGCGCGCCGTCCGGGAGGTGCTTGACCAGTGCGGCACCGGTGGCGGCCGACACCATGGGCGGCACGACGGGCATGAGCCAGGACGGCACCGGGGTCACCTGGTGGGGCCGGGTCAGCCGGCGCGCCATCACCACGTAGGTGACGAGCCCGATGACGGTCCCGACCGTCCACAGGATGGCCGACGCGGGGACGGCGACACCGCCGAGAAGTTCGCGACCGGCGGATCCGGTGCCGGCTCCGACCGTCAGCACCGCCATCGACACGGCACCGTAGAACGGGAACATCGTGTGGCTGCGCGCGTCCGCGAGTGCGTCGTCACGGCGACGGATCCAGTGCCGCGCCAGTGCGGTCGTCAGCACGACGAGCAGCGTCACGGCGATCAGCCAGAAGATCTCGGCGGCCGTCCGGGCGACCGGAAGGCCGGCCGGAAATGCCGCGGCGACGACTGCGAGGATGCCGGTGCCCATCACTGCTGCGAACCAATTCGGGGTCATACCTAGAGCTTGCCGACGCATCGTCGTGGCCGGTAGAAGGCTTGTGGTTGAATACCCACAAATCGCGTTTGTGGGACTAGCCTTGGGTTGTGCCGCTGTCTCCCCGAGTGCCCGAACTCAGTGCCCTCGACGTCCTGCTGTCCGTCGAGCGGCTCGGAAGCATGGGCGCGGCGGGGCGCGAACACGGGCTCAGCCAGCAGGCCGTCAGCGCCCGGGTGCGTTCGGCCGAGCGGCAGTTCGGTATCAAGGTGTTCAGCCGCGGCGCCAGCGGGGTGCGGCCCACGTCGGAGGGCGCACTCATCCTCGAATGGGCGAGCCACATCCTCGCCACGGCCGAGGAACTGGCGTCGGGAGTCGCGGCGCTGCGCGGCGAGCGGCAGGCCGGGCTGACGGTGGCGGCCAGCATGACGATCGCCGAGTACCTGGTCCCCGGGTGGACGGTCGCGATGCGGCGCAAGTACCCGAACGTGGTCACCAACGTGCGGCTGCTCAACTCGTCCGAGGTGACCGCCCGGGTGCTGTCCGGTGAGGCGGATCTCGGGTTCGTCGAGGGTCCGGACATTCCGGCGGGGCTGCAGGTGCGGGAGATCGGCCGCGACCACCTCGTGGTCGTGGTGCCGCCGGAGCACGAATGGGTCCGACGGTCGCCGATTCCCGTGTCCGAACTCGCCGCGACGCCGATGATCCAGCGGGAGTCCGGTTCCGGAACACGCACCACCCTGGAGAACGCGGTGCCGCAGTGCGTCCCGCCGTTGCTCGAGTTGACGTCGTGCACGGCGGTGAAAGCGGCGGTCGTGGCGGGTAACGCTCCGGCGGTGCTGTCGTCGCTGGCGGTGGCCGCCGACCTGACGGACGGCAGGCTCGCCTCCGTTCAGGTGGAGGGGTTGACGCTTCCGCGGCGGCTCTCCGCCGTCTGGGACCCGGTGCGCGGTGTTCAGGGTGCGGCGCGCGATTTCCTGGACATCGCGCTCGGTGCCGGCGCGGGCGCGGGTGTCGGGGCCGCAGCCGTCGGAGCTACAGCGCGGCCCCGCTGAATCCGTGCTGCCGCCACGCCTCGTACGTGACGAGGGCGGCGGCGTTCGACAGGTTCAGCGATCGCCGGCCGGGCAGCATGGGGATGCGGAGCCGCTCCGTCACGTGGGGATCGGCCAGCACTTCCTCCGACAGTCCGGTGGGTTCGGGACCGAACAGCAGAACGTCGCCGGGTTGGTAGGCGATGTCGGCGTACGACACGGTGGCGTGCGCGGTGAAGGCATACACCCGCGCAGGCTCCAGCGCAGCCCAGGCCGCCTCCAGGTTCTCGTGCACGGTCACCGACGCCAGGTCGTGGTAGTCGAGTCCGGCGCGTTTGAGTTTCGGCTCGGACAGGTCGAATCCGAGTGGACCCACGAGGTGCAGTTCGCACCCGGTGCCTGCCACCATGCGGATGGCGTTGCCGGTGTTGGGTGGGATTCGGGGTTCGTGGAACATCACTCGGAACACCCGCACAGCTTAGGGGCACACCGCGAGACGGCATGATGGACGCATGGATCCGGTAGAAGAGGTGGTGGGTGAGGACTACGGCGACGCACGACTCCCCGCGCAGAACTGGCAGCGGCGGCACTACACGAAATGCAACTTCCGTGACGCCGACCTGAGTGAACTCCGCACCGAGTCGGTGATCTTCACCGACTGCGATTTCACGGGCGCCGACCTCGCCGAGTCGCGTCATGTGGGGACGGCGTTCCGCTCGTGCTCGTTCACCAGAACGACGCTGTGGCACAGCGAGTTCCGTAACTGCAGCTTCCTCGGGTCGGAATTCGACAACTGCCGGCTGCGCCCGATGGTCTTCGACGAGTGTGATTTCACGCTCGCGTCGCTGGGCGGCGCGGACCTGCGCGGACTCGATTTCACGGACTGCCGGTTCCGGGAGGCCAACCTCGTCCGCACGGACGTCCGGCGCGCCGTGCTCCGCTCGGCCGACCTGTTCGGCGCCCGCACCGGCGGCGCGAAATTCGACGGCGCGGACCTGCGCGGCGCCCGCATCGACGCGAACTTGTGGACGGCGGTCTCGCTGGACAAGGCGCAGATCGAACTCACCCAGGCCATCGCGTACGCGACGGCCAACGGGCTCGTGGTGGAACCGACCTGACGCGCGTATGGCGAACCTGAGAGAATGGGGCACGTGACTGCAACGATCCTCGATGGCAAGGCGACCCGCGACGAGATTTTCGAAGACCTGAAGGTGCGGGTGAGCGCCCTGAAGGACAAGGGCATCACGCCCGGTCTCGGCACCGTTCTGGTGGGCGACGACCCGGGGTCGGCCGCCTACGTGCGCGGGAAGCACAACGACTGCGCGAAGGTCGGGATCACCTCGATCCGCCGCGACCTGCCCGGCGACATCACGCAGGAGAAGCTCGACGCCACCATCGACGAGCTCAACGCCAACCCGGACTGCACCGGCTACATCGTGCAGCTCCCGCTGCCGAAGCAGCTCGACGAGAACGCCGCCCTCGAGCGCATCGACCCCGACAAGGACGCCGACGGCCTGCACCCGGTCAACCTGGGCCGGCTGGTGCTGGGCAAGGAAGCGCCGCTGCCGTGCACGCCGCGCGGAATCCTGCACCTGCTGCGCCGGTACGAGGTGCCGATCGAGGGTGCACACGTCGTCGTCGTCGGTCGCGGTGTCACCGTGGGTCGCCCGATCGGTCTGCTGTTCACCCGGCGCAGCGAGAACGCCACCGTCACCCTCTGCCACACCCGTACGCGGGACCTCGGAGCGGAGGTCCGCCGCGCCGACATCGTGATCGCGGCTGCGGGTGTTCCCGGTCTGGTCACGGCCGACATGGTCAAGCCCGGTGCCGCGGTGCTCGACGTGGGTGTGAGCCGCACCGAGGACGGACTGCGCGGCGACGTGGCGGCGGACGTCGCCGAGGTCGCCGGCTTCCTGTCCCCGAACCCCGGTGGCGTCGGGCCGCTCACCCGTGCGTTCCTGCTGACCAACGTCGTGGAGCGGGCCGAGCGTGTCGCAGCGTCTCTCGGCTGACATGGCCGACTGGGGGCAGTTCGCGAAGAAGAATCTGCCGATGCTCGCAGTCCTCGTCGTCATCGTCGTGGCCGTCGTGTTCGTGCTTGCGGATCGGTGGCGACGAGGCGCGTTCGTGTTCGGTGTAGCCACGCTGCTCGCGGCGGTCTTCCGGTTGATGATGCCGTCGGAGCGCGTCGGACTGCTCGCGGTGCGGAGCAAGCCTTTCGACGTGGGCGCGCTCGTGGCCGTCGGGGGCGCGATCGTGTGGCTGGCCGTGTCGATCGACCCGCTCGGAACCGACTAGCGGTCCGAGCGGGCGTCGTCCGGCGCCGGTGTCAGCGTCCGGCGCGTGCCAGTTGCATCGTCTCGGAGAGCAGTTTCGCGACGGCGGCGGCCTCGGTGAGGAACCCGTCGTGGCCGTCCCGCGAGTTGAGCACCCGCAGACCGTCGCAGGTGGGGATGTCGTCGGCCAGATCCTCCTGCAGGCGGATCGGGTACAGACGGTCGGAGTCGACGCCGCCCACGATGACGGGGGCGGTGATCGTCCCCAGTGCCGCGGCGATGCCACCGCGACCGCGGCCCACGTCGTGCCGGTTCATGGCCTCGGACAGCAGCACGTACGTGCTCGGGTCGAACCTGCCGACCAGCTTGTCGGCCTGGTGCTGGAGGTAGCTCTCGACGGAGTACCGTCCGCCGCGCCACGGGTCCTCGCCGTCCTGCGGCGAGTTCGCGAACCGGGAGTCGAGTTCGCTCTCGGTGCGGTACGTCAGGTGCGCGATCCGGCGGGCGATGCGCAGACCGGCCCGGGGGATCCGGCCGGTGCCGTGATAGTCGCCGCCCTGCCAGTCGGGGTCGCTGGTGATGGCCGCGATCTGGGTGGTCTGCGTGCCGATCTGGTCGGCGGTCGCGCGGGCCCCGACCGCGAGTACGAGCGCCGCCGCCACCTGGTCCGGGTACGTGACGGCCCACTCGAGCGCGCGCATTCCGCCCATCGAACCACCGACGACGGACGCCACCTTGTCGATGCCCAGCAGGTCGGTGAACTTCTTCTCGGCCGCGATCTGGTCGCGGATGGAGATCTCCGGGAAGCGGCTGCCCCACGGGCGCCCGTCCTCGGCGATCGAACCGGGACCGGTGGTGCCGCGGCAGCCACCGAGGACGTTGGTCGCGACGACGCACCACTCGTCGGTGTCGATCGGCGCACCCGGACCGACCATTCCGGTCCACCATCCGGGGGAGGGGTGCTCGTCGGTGACGGGTCCGGTGACGTGGGAGTCACCGGTGAGGGCGTGCTCGACGAGCACGACGTTGTCCCGGTTGGGGGACAGCTCACCCCATCGCTGCACGGCAAGGGACACCGACGGGATCACTGTTCCGCTCTCGAGCTCGAGCGATCCGATGTCGATGGTGCCGAGACGTCCGTCCGCCACGGGCAGGTTCTGTACAGCGCTCACGGTCAAGATGCCGCCGCCGTAAGTCCGGTCTCGATATCGGCGATGATGTCGTCGATCCCTTCGATGCCGACAGCCAGGCGGACCAGTCCGGGGGTGACGCCGCTGGCGGCCTGCTCCTCGGGGGTCAACTGGGAGTGTGTGGTGGACGCCGGGTGGATCACCAGCGAGCGCACGTCGCCGATGTTCGCGACGTGGCTGTGGAGGGTGAGCGCGTTGACGAACTTCTTGCCCGCGTCGATGCCGCCGGCCAGTTCGAACGTCACGATGGCGCCCGCACCCCTCGGCGCGATCTGCTTGGCCCGGTCGTGCCAGGGCGACGACGGGAGCCCGGCGTATCCGACGGACACGACATCCGGTCGCGCCTCCAGGTACTGCGCGACGGCGGTCGCGTTGGACACGTGTCGTTCCATGCGAAGGCTCAGCGTCTCGAGGCCCTGCGCGATGAGGAACGCGTTGAACGGGGAGATCGCCGAACCGAGGTCGCGAAGCAGCTGCACGCGAGCCTTGAGCGCGAACGCAGGCGGTCCGAGTTCGGAGTAGACGACGCCGTGGTAGCTCGGGTCCGGCGTGGTGAAGCCCGGGTGGCGGCCCTGGGTCCAGTCGAACGTGCCGCCGTCGACGATGACGCCGGCGATCGCCGTGCCGTGACCGCCGAGGTACTTGGTGGCCGAGTGCACCACGATGTCCGCGCCGTGCTCGAGGGGGCGGATCAGGTAGGGAGTGGCCACTGTGTTGTCGACGATCAGCGGGAGTCCGTGCTGGTGCGCGATCCCGGAGATGCCGGGCAGGTCGAGGACGTCGTTGCGGGGATTGGAGATGGTCTCGCCGTAGAACGCCTTCGTGTTGTCCCGGACCGCATCCTTCCACTGCTCGAGGTCGTCGGGGTCCTCGACGAACGAGACCTCGATGCCGAGCTTGGGCAGCGTGTAGTGGAAGAGGTTGTACGTGCCGCCGTACAGCCGCGGGCTGGAGACGATGTGGTCGCCTGCCTCCGCGAGGTTCAGGATCGCAAAGGTTTCCGCGGCCTGTCCGGAGGACAGCAGCAGGGCGGCGACGCCGCCTTCGAGGGCGGCGATGCGCTGCTCGACCGCGTCCTGCGTGGGGTTCATGATGCGGGTGTAGATGTTGCCCGGCTCGGCCAGACCGAACAGCGCGGCAGCGTGATCGGTGCTGTCGAACGTGTACGAGGTGGTCTGGTAGATCGGCAGCGCCCGCGCCTTGGTGGTCGCGTCGGACGTCTGCCCGGCGTGGATCTGCTTGGTCTCGAACGACCAGTTCTCGGTCATGTGCTGTCTACTCCAGTGGTCTGACGAGGCGCGGACGGAGTGCTGGTTCGTTCGCGCGCAGGGCTTGTCTGGGGGCTATCTACGACAACAACAACACATCATGAACCTCCGATGTCGGACCCGCGCTTGTCACCCGACTGTTGTATGAATCAGGGAACCAGGTCATCACCCGGGGCACCCCACCGCGGTGGAGGGTTGCCGGCCAGCTAGCCGGGGCTCGTTGCTGGCACTCATGACCTGGAGTGAATCTTAGCGGCTGAGGTGGAACGACCGGAAACGGCACCGATCAGGGCCGCTAGCAGGGAAAAGTTACCCGCGAGTAGGGGTGGGTTGCGAGCCCCACATGTTGCGGGCCACGCGCATAGCAGTACGCTTGTCTTGTTTAGGTGCGGTCTCCCCGGGGGCCGCCTCGACCGTCTACGTTTGATAAGCGAACCGTTCGCGGACCCACTCACAAAGTGCGCCCGCAACCGTGTAACCAGGGAAACTTCCTAGGAGGACGCGAAGCACCCATGTCCAAAATCAAGGTTGAGGGCACCGTCGTCGAACTCGACGGCGACGAGATGACACGCATTATCTGGCAGTTCATCAAAGACAAACTGATCCATCCTTACCTCGATGTGAACCTCGAGTACTACGACCTCGGCATCGAGTACCGGGACGAGACCGACGACCAGGTGACCGTCGACGCGGCCAACGCCATCAAGAAGCACGGCGTCGGCGTCAAGTGCGCGACCATCACCCCGGACGAGGCGCGCGTCGAGGAGTTCGGCCTCAAGAAGATGTGGCGGTCGCCCAACGGCACCATCCGCAACATCCTCGGTGGGACGATCTTCCGCGCGCCGATCATCATCTCCAACGTTCCGCGACTGGTTCCGGGCTGGACCAAGCCGATCATCATCGGCCGTCACGCCTTCGGTGACCAGTACCGCGCCACCGACTTCAAGGTCCCCGGCCCCGGCAAGGTGATGATCACCTACACGCCCGAGGACGGCAGCGAGCCGATCGAGCACGAGCTGGTGAACTTCCCCGAGGGCGGCGGCGTCGTCCAGGGTCAGTACAACTTCACCAAGTCCATCGAGGACTTCGCGCGCGCCTCGCTCAACTACGGCCTGCAGCAGAACTACCCGGTGTACCTGTCGACCAAGAACACCATCCTCAAGGCGTACGACGGCGCATTCAAGGACATCTTCCAGCACGTCTACGAGACCGAGTTCAAGCCGGAGTTCGACGCGGCCGGACTCACCTACGAGCACCGCCTCATCGACGACATGGTCGCGTCGGCGCTCAAGTGGGAGGGCGGCTACGTCTGGGCCTGCAAGAACTACGACGGCGACGTCCAGTCCGACACCGTCGCGCAGGGCTTCGGATCGCTCGGCCTCATGACTTCCGTGCTGCTGACCCCGGACGGAAAGACGTGTGAGGCCGAGGCCGCGCACGGCACCGTGACGCGTCACTTCCGTCAGCACCAGCAGGGCAAGCCGACGTCCACCAACCCCATCGCGTCGATCTTCGCGTGGACCCGTGGACTCGAGCACCGCGGCAAGCTGGACAACACCCCCGACGTCATCGGCTTCGCCCAGAAGCTCGAAGACGTGGTCATCAAGACCGTCGAGGGTGGCCAGATGACGAAGGACCTCGCGATGCTGGTCGGCGGCGACCAGGGCTACCTGACCACCGAGGAGTTCCTCGGTGCGCTGGACATCAACCTCCAGAAGGCCATCGCCGAGCAGTAGGCACCGAGCCGCAGCGCTACGAACGGGACGTCCCCTCACGGGGGCGTCCCGTTCGCCGTCTCCGGGGCCCGGGTGAGTCATCTCACGGTCGCTCGAGGCGCGAAAGGCGGAATCCGGGGAAGAGAATTTCGATGTGGGTCGTTGCGCAACGAGGCGCCGTGCGCCGCGTAGCCGTATCTCTGCCTAGTCGAAAGTTATTCTGTGAGCACTTCCACCCCCGTCCGCCCCGAGCACCTCGGTGTCATCGCGCAACATCCGTCCGTCCGCAAGCTCGCCATGATCGCGCTCGCGCTCGGTGGCTTCGGGATCGGGACCACCGAGTTCGTGGCGATGGGACTGCTGCCCGAGATGGCGTCGAGTCTGGGGATCACCGAGCCGACGGCCGGGCACGTCATCTCGGCGTACGCGCTGGGTGTGGTCGTGGGCGCGCCCCTCATCGCGGCACTGACCGCGCGGGTGCCCCGCAAGACGCTGCTGATCGCGTTGATGGCGGCGTTCACGATCGGTAACGCCGCCACCGTGTTCGCGCCGAACTACGGCGTGCTGATGGCCGCGCGGTTCGTGGCGGGCCTCCCGCACGGCGCCTACTTCGGTGTCGCGGCCCTCGTGGCGGCGCACCTCGCGGACCGCGGCCAGCGGGCCAGGGCGGTCGCTCTCGTCATGATGGGGCTGTCGGTGGCCAACGTCGTCGGCGTTCCGGTCGCCTCGTGGCTGGGCCAGACGCTCGGCTGGCGCAGCGCCTTCGCGCTCGTGGCGGTGATCGGTGTGGTGACACTGGGCGCGATCTGGTCGTGGGTGCCCGCGCTCGCCGCCATGCGGATGTCGAATCCCCTCACCGAACTCGGTGCCCTGCGCCGCGCGCAGGTGTGGATGACGCTGATCATCGGCATGGTCGGATTCGGTGGCATGTTCGCCGTCTACACGTACATCAGCACGACGCTCACCGACGTCGCCGGGCTGTCGCGGTCGCTGGTGCCGCTGGCCCTGATGATCTACGGCCTGGGAATGGTCGCGGGCAATCTGATCGGCGGCCGGCTCGCCGACCGGGCGCTGATTCCCGGTCTGTTCGTATCGATGACGGCACTCGGGGTGTTGCTCGGCATCTTCGTGATCGCCTCCCACAACCCGTACACGGCGCTGCTGCTGGTGTTCTTCGTCGGTGCGGCGGGTGCGTCGATGGTGCCCGGACTGCAGACCCGGCTGATGGACGTCGCCGCCGACGCCCAGACCCTCGCCGCCTCGCTCAACCACGCGGCCCTCAACATCGCGAACGCGTTCGGGGCGTGGATCGGTGGTGTCGTGATCGCCGCCGGCTACGGCTACACCGCGCCCGCCGCGGTCGGTGCGCTGCTCGCCGTGGCGGGACTCGTTGTCCTCACCGTGGCGGTCGCGATGGAACGCCGCAGCGCCCGTTCGTCTCGGTAGCCGCGCTGTCGTACGCGTCCGCTACGGTGCTTGCCGTGCCACACATCATCACCACCGTCAATGTCAACGGCGTGCGCGCCGCCGCCCGCAAGGGGCTCACCGAGTGGATCGAGCGCACGGAGGCCGACGTCGTCTGCCTGCAGGAGACGCGGGCGTCCGACGAGCAGCTGGCCGAGACGCTCGCACCCGCCCTGGAGGGCGGATGGAACCTGGTGTCCGCGGAGCCGTCGTCGAAGGGGCGCAACGGCGTCGCGATCCTGTCCCGGAAACCTGCCGACGCCTTCCGCGTCGGCCACGGTGACGACGAGTTCGCGACCGCGGGCCGCTACCTCGAGGCCGACTTCGACGACCTGACCGTCGCGAGCCTCTACCTGCCCTCCGGGGAGGCCCAGACACCCCGGCAGGAGGAGAAGGAGCGGTTCATGGACTCCTTCGCCCGGTACCTCACCGACACCGCAGCGGCCGCCGTCACGGCGGGCCGGCACGTCGTGGTCTGCGGCGACTGGAACATTGCCCACACCGAACTCGACCTGAAGAACTGGAAGACCAACAAGAAGAACTCCGGATTTCTCCCGAACGAGCGGGAGTGGCTCGGGGCCCTGTTCGCCGAAGGCGCGTACTGGACCGACGTGGTCCGGCAGCTGAATCCCGACGTCGCCGGACCGTACTCGTGGTGGTCGTACCGCGGGAAGGCGTTCGACAACGACTCCGGCTGGCGCATCGACTACCAGATCGCCACCCGGGAACTGGCGGAGCGGGCCAAGCAGGCCGTCGTCGAGCGCGCCGAAACCTACGACCAGCGGTGGTCCGACCACGCGCCGGTCACCGTCCAGTACCGGTGACGGCCGGTATCTGATTCGTGTCGTCACGGGCGCACGTGAAAAGATCAGTACTCATGTCGACCCCTGCAGCTCAGAAGCCCACCGTGAAACCGCGGGTGCTCTCCGGCATCCAGCCCACCGCCGACTCGTTCCACCTCGGCAACCTCCTGGGTGCCCTGCAACAGTGGGTGCCTCTGCAGGACGACTTCGACGCGTTCTACTTCATCCCGGACCTGCACGCGATCACGGTGGCGCAGGACCCGAAGGAGCTGCGCCGTCGTACGAAGATCGCGGCGGCGCAGCTGCTGGCGCTCGGAATCGACCCCGACCGTGCCACGCTGTTCGTGCAGAGCCAGGTGCCCGAGCACGCGCAGCTGGCGTGGGTCCTCAACTGCATCACCGGTTTCGGTGAAGCGAGCCGGATGACGCAATTCAAGGACAAGTCGGCGAAACAAGGCAGTGAGAACGCGAGCGTCGGCCTGTTCACGTATCCGGTGCTGATGGCTGCCGACATCCTGCTCTACCGCCCGCAGCGGGTCCCCGTCGGCGAGGACCAGCGTCAGCATCTCGAACTGGCCCGTGACCTCGCTCAGCGGTTCAACACCCGGTTCGGGAAGGCGTTCGTGATTCCCGAGGCCCAGATCATCAAGGGCACCGCCAAGATCTACGACCTGCAGGATCCGACGTCGAAGATGAGCAAGTCCGGGCCGAGCCCCGCCGGCCTGATCAACCTCCTCGACGACCCGAAGGTGTCGGCGAAGAAGATCAAGTCCGCGGTCACCGACAACGAGCGGGAGATCCGCTACGACCCGCAGGCCAAGCCCGGTGTGAGCAACCTGCTCACCATCCAGTCCGCACTGTCCGGGACTCCGGTCGAGACGTTGGTGGCCGGGTACGAGGGCAAGGGGTACGGCGACCTGAAAACCGATACGGCCGATGTCCTCGCCGAGTTCGTGACACCGTTGAAAGCGAAGGTGGAGGGGTACCTCGCGGACGAGGCAGAACTCGATCGGATCATCGCCGCCGGTGCTCACCGCGCCCGTGAGGTGTCGTCGCAGACTCTGGCGGCCGTGTACGAGAAGGTTGGGTTTCTGACACCGAAGGGATGAGCACTGTGGCTGACGAACCGAGTTTTCTCGACAAGCAGCGGCCAGCGCGCCCCTGGTTCGACCATCTGATGCGGGCCGCACAGCGGTACCAGCAGCAGAAGGGCGACTATTACGCGGCGGGGATCACGTATTTCAGTGTGCTCGCACTGATTCCGATCCTGATGGTCGCGTTCGCCATCGCCGGTTTCGTCCTCGCCGGTCAGCCGGAATTGCTGCAGGAACTGCAGGACAGCATCACCAAGAACGTTCCCGGAAGTCTGGGTGACACGCTCAACACGGTCATCGATTCGGCGATCGCGTCCCGTGCCAGCGTGGGTGTTCTCGGTCTGCTCGGTGCCGCCTACGCGGGACTCGGGTGGATGGCGAACCTGCGCGACGCGCTGACGGCGATGTGGGAGAGCCAGCGTGAGTCGAAGGGATTCGTCCGGACCAAGCTGGGCGACGCGGCCGCGCTGCTCGGGCTGGGTCTGGCGATGGTGGTCTCTCTCGGATCCTCTGCGCTGAGCAGCGGTCCGGTGGCTCGAACGGTCGTCGAGGTGCTCAACCTCGACGACGTGACCGGGATCGACGCCGGGTTGCGAGCGCTGTCGACCGTGGTGACGCTGGTCGCGACGTGGGCGGTGTTCGCCTGGGTGATCGCCCGACTGCCGCGAGAGCCCGTGACATTCCGCAGTGCGCTCAAGGCGGCACTGCTCGCGGCCGTGGTGTTCGAGATCTTCAAGCAGGTCGGTGCCATCTACCTCTCGGCCGTCACTGCAGGTCCCGCCGGTGTGGCGTTCGGTCCGATCATCGGTCTGCTCGTATTCATCTACCTGACGTGCCGGATGTTGCTCTTCTCGACGGCGTGGGCCGCGACCACCCGCGCCAGCCTCGCGCTCGCCTATGTGCCGCCGCCGGATCCGGCCGTCATCAACCCCCGGATCGAGGTGCACGAGGGGCCGGGCGTGCGTGGGGGACTCGCCCTGGTGGGTGTGGGCGCCGTCGCGGCGCTCGGGTTGTCCGGACTGCTGACCCGCAACAAACGCTGAGACGGCCGCTGCCCGTCAGCGCCTGCGGGACAGCCGGCGTGCGCAGAGCACCAGCACCAGGACGACGGCCGCCCCGACGATCCCCACACCCGCCCGCAGGGCCAGCGTGTTGTCGGGGTGGTCGGAACCCGACGCGACGACGGAACTCGTCGCAGCGGCCGAATCCTGTTGCGGCGGTGCGGCAAGCACCGCCGCAGCGCCCTCGTCGGCCGGATACAGGTCCTCGAGTGACCCCACCTGGGCGTCGCGGTCGAGGGCGAAACCGTAGTCCAGCAGTCGAGCCGCCTGTTCCCACGGCCGGATCGGCTGGGCCTCGGCGCCCATCAACGTCACCATCAGGCGGCGACCGTCGTGATCGGCGCCGCCGACGTACGTGTGGCGGGCGTCGTCGGTGAATCCGGTCTTGCCGCCCAGCGCGCCGTCGTAGTTGTAGAGCAGCTGATTGTCGTTGGCCAGTGCGAACGGGGGCCGGTCCTGATCGTCCGGGATCGCCGGGTCCTTCGGGAAGCCCGGGAACTGCACCGTCTCGGTCGAGATCAGCTCCGCGAACGTCGGGTTCTTCATCGCGGTGTGGAAGATGAGCGCGAGGTCGAACGGCGAGCTGCTCATGCCGGGGCCGTCGAGCCCCGACGGCGTCGCGGTCCGCGTGTCGTGCGCGCCGAGGGTGTCGGCGAGGTGGTTCATCTTGTCGACCGTGGCGGCGTCGCCGCCGAGTTGCCGGGCGAGGAGGTGGGCGGCGTCGTTCCCCGACGCCATCACCAGGCCCTGCATCAGCTGCCGGTTCGTGTACTGACCGTTCTTGCCGATCCCGACCGCGCTGCCCTCCACCGCAGCGTCCTCGGCGGTGGCGGTCACGGTCTTGTCGAGATCCAGTTCGCCCAGCGCCACGAGAGCCAGCAGCATCTTGATGGTGCTCGCCGGCCGGTACCGGCCGTGCGGGTCCTTCGCCGCAAGCACGTCGCCGGTGTCGATGTCCGCGACCACCCAGCCGGACGCCGCGATGTCGGCGGGCACCGCGGGCGCATCGTCGGGAAGGATCACCCCGCACTCGGCCAGCTTCGACCCGCCCACCGGCTCGTCGGGCACCGACACGGCGCTCGGGGTCGGATCACCCGGCTGGGGTACCTCGGACAGGTCGATCGCAGGCGCGGGGGCCGACCTGTTGGGGCAGTTGTCGGTGTTCGGGGTAGTGAACGGTGTGGCGGTGGGGGAGGAGGGCACTGCAGGCGGAATCGCCCCGGCAGCACTCACCGAGAGTCCGGCCAGCAGGGTTCCGGACACGACCGCGGTACACACTCGACGCCACATCATCGAAGAGGCAGCGTATGCGACGACCGGCCGACTTCCGAAAACGGACACGTGTCGACACGATTTCGTGACGTCCGCGCGACCGTTCCGGGAGACGGACGCCGGATCAGATGAAACCCATACCCCGGACGGCGTCGCGCTCGGATTCGAGTTCCGCGACCGACGCGTCGATCCGCTTCCGCGAGAAATCGTCGATCTCCAGCCCGTCCACGATCTGCCACGACCCGCCGACCGAGCGAACCGGGAACGAGCTCACCAGTCCCTCCGGCACGCCGTACGCGCCGGTGGAGGGCAGCGCCACGGACGTCCAGTCGTCCTCGGGGGTGCCGAGCACCCAGTCGTGCACGTGGTCGATCGCGGCGTTGGCGGCGGAGGCCGCGGAGGATGCGCCGCGAGCCTCGATGATCGCGCTGCCACGGTTCGCGACCGTGGGAATGAAGTCGCCGGTGAGCCATTCGCGGTCGGCGGCGAACTCGGCACCGGACCGGTCGCCGACCCTCGCATGGAAGATGTCGGGGTACTGGCTGCTCGAGTGGTTGCCCCAGATCGCGACGCGGCTGATGTCCTTCACCGCGGCGCCGGAGTGCCGTGCCAGCTGGGCGATCGCGCGGTTGTGGTCGAGCCGGGTCAGCGCCGTGAATCGCTCGGCAGGGATGTCGGGGGCGTTGTTCGCGGCGACCAGCGCGTTGGTGTTGGCCGGGTTGCCCACGACCAGCACCCGGACTCCGTCCGCGGCAACCTGGTTGATCGCCCGGCCCTGCACGGTGAAGATCTGCCCGTTCGCGGCCAGCAGGTCGCCACGCTCCATACCCTTGGACCGGGGACGTGACCCGATGAGGAGCGCCACGTCGGTGCCGTCGAAGCCCCGCTTCGGGTCGTCGTGGACCTCGATGTCGCGGAGCAGGGGGAAGGCGCTGTCGTCGAGCTCCATCGCGGTACCTTCGGCGGCGGACACGGCGGACGGAATCTCCAAGAGCCGCAGCCGAATCGGGGTGTCGGGGCCGAGCATCTCGCCTGCGGCGATCCGGAACAGCGCCGCGTAGCCGATGCTGCCTGCCGCTCCGGTGACCGTGACCACTGCGGGACTGGGCGACTGCGCCATGGGTGAACCTCGCTGTCCGTCGGGAGCATCTGTTCTCGACACTAGCGCGGAGATTTCACCGCGGGACCGCTCGGACAGTGAGGTTGGACACGACGCAGGGCGCCCCCGGCCGGTGTGGTCGGGGGCGCCCTGGAACGTGCTCGGCAGACCTGGGGTCAGCGTGCGAAGAGCAGCGCGCGCTTGACTTCCTGAATCGCCTTCGTCACCTGGATGCCACGGGGGCACGCGTCGGTGCAGTTGAACGTGGTCCGGCAACGCCAGACACCGTCCTTGTCGTTGAGGATGTCGAGACGCTCCGACGCACCCTCGTCACGGCTGTCGAAGATGAACCGGTGAGCGTTGACGATGGCGGCGGGACCGAAGTAGCTGCCGTCGCTCCAGTACACCGGGCACGACG
This sequence comes from Rhodococcus sp. ACPA1, assembly GCF_002300195.1. NCBI lineage: Bacteria > Bacillati > Actinomycetota > Actinomycetes > Mycobacteriales > Nocardiaceae > Rhodococcus > Rhodococcus sp. ACPA1. Next base: position 1,041,703 of record NZ_NSDX01000001.1, read on the forward strand.
TGGTGCAGCAGGCGCACAGGATGCACTTGGTGGTGTCGTCGAAACGTGCCCGGTCGTGCTGCGACTGGATGCGCTCACGGGTGGGCTCGTTGCCGGTGGTGATGAGGAACGGCTTCACGGCGCGGAACGCGTCGAAGAAGGGCTCCATGTCGACGACGAGGTCCTTCTCCACCGGCAGGCCCTTGATGGGCTCGACGGTGATCGTGACCGGCTTGCCGTCCTTGGGCAGCATGTCCTTCATGAGGAGCTTGCAGGCCAGACGGTTGACGCCGTTGATCCGCATCGCGTCCGAACCGCACACGCCGTGGGCGCAACTGCGGCGGAACGTCAGGGTGCCGTCGAGGTAGCCCTTCACGTACAGGAGCAGGTTCAGCATGCGGTCCGTCGGCAGAGCCGGAACCTGGAAGCTGTCCCAGTGCTGGCCCTCGCCGGACTCCGGGTTCATCCGCGCGATCTTGAGGGTGACCATGACGGCGCCCTCGGGCACGGGAGGGAGATCCGACTTGTTCTCGCTCTTGTCGACTGCAGGTGCGCTCATCAGTACTTACGCTCCATCGGCTCGTAGCGGGTCTGGACTACCGGCTTGTAGTCGAGACGGATGTCGGAGAGCAGGCCGTCGCCCTCCTTGTATGCCATCGTGTGCTTCATGTACTCGGCGTCGTTGCGGTCCGGGTAGTCCTCGCGGGCGTGGCCGCCGCGCGATTCCTTGCGGTTCAGCGCGCCGACGACGGTGACCTCCGCCATTTCGAGGAGGAAGCCGAGCTCGACGGCCTCGAGCAGGTCGCTGTTGTAGCGCTTGCCCTTGTCCTGCACCGTGATGTGGTTGTAGCGCTCCTTGAGGGCGCGCACGTCCTCGAGGGCCTGGGTGAGGCGCTCTTCGGTACGGAACACCGAGGCGTTGTTGTCCATGGACTGCTGCAGCTCGCTGCGGATGTCCGCGACACGCTCGTGACCGTGGTCCGACAGGATGGTGGCCATCCAGTCGTCGACCATCTTCTCGGGCGCCTCGGGCATGTCGACGAACTCGCTGTTGTTGGCGTGCTCGGCGGCGGCGATGCCGGCGCGGCGTCCGAAGACGTTGATGTCGAGCAGCGAGTTGGTGCCGAGACGGTTCGCGCCGTGGACGGAGACGCAGGCGCACTCGCCGGCGGCGTACAGGCCCTGGACGATCTCGTCGTTGTTGCGCAGGACCTCACCGTTGATCCGGGTGGGGATGCCGCCCATGACGTAGTGGCAGGTGGGGTACACCGGCACCGGTTCCTTCACCGGGTCCACACCGAGGTAGGTGCGGGAGAACTCCATGATGTCGGGGAGCTTCTCGTCGAGGACTTCCTCGGGGATGTGGGTCACGTCGATGTAGACGTAGTCCTTGTTCGGTCCCGCGCCGCGTCCCTCGAGGACCTCGAGGACCATCGACCGCGCGACGATGTCACGGGGGGCGAGGTCCTTGATGGTGGGGGCGTAGCGCTCCATGAACCGTTCGCCGTCGGCGTTACGGAGGATGCCGCCCTCACCGCGCACGGCCTCGGAGATGAGGATGCCGAGTCCGGCCAGGCCTGTGGGATGGAACTGGTGGAATTCCATGTCCTCCAGCGGAAGGCCCTTGCGGAAGATGATGCCCATGCCGTCACCGGTGAGGGTGTGCGCGTTGGACGTCGTCTTGTACATGCGTCCCGAGCCGCCGGTGGCGAACACGATGGACTTCGCGTGGAAGACGTGGATCTCGCCGGTGGCCAGCTCGTAGGCGATGACGCCGGTGGCGACCGGGCCGTTCTCCGTCTCGGTGATCGCGATGTCGAGGGCGTAGAACTCGTTGAAGAACTCGACGTCGTGCTTGACGCAGTTCTGGTAGAGCGTCTGCAGGATCATGTGACCGGTGCGGTCCGCGGCATAACATGCGCGGCGCACGGGGGCCTTACCGTGATCGCGGGTGTGACCACCGAAACGACGCTGGTCGATCTTGCCCTCGGGCGTGCGGTTGAACGGCAGACCCATCTTCTCGAGGTCGAGCACCGCGTCGATGGCCTCCTTGGCCATGATCTCGACGGCGTCCTGGTCGGCGAGGTAGTCGCCGCCCTTGACCGTGTCGAAGGTGTGCCACTCCCAGTTGTCTTCCTCCACGTTCGCCAGCGCGGCGCACATGCCGCCCTGGGCCGCGCCGGTGTGGCTGCGGGTGGGGTAGAGCTTGGTCAGTACCGCGGTGCGGGCGCGGGGACCGGCCTCGATCGCTGCGCGCATGCCGGCGCCGCCGGCGCCGACGATGACCACGTCATAACGGTGTTCCTGCATGAAGTCTGTGCTCCCCTAGCTCGCCGAGATATTGGGGTCGAAGGTGAAGATGACGTACGTGCCGAGGCCCATGATCAGGATCATCGAGAGAACGAGGATCGTGGTCAGCCAGAAGCGCGTGGAGTCCTTGCGGGAGTAGTCCGCGATGACCGTGCGGAGTCCGTTTCCGCCGTGCAGCTGGGCAAGCCACAGCATGGTGAGGTCCCAGAACTGCCAGAACGGGCTGGACCAGCGGCCTGCGACGAACGCGAAGTTGATGCGGTGCACACCGTCGTCGAGCATCAGCATGATGAAGAGGTGGCCGAGCACGAGGAAGATCAGTGCGAGTCCGGAGAACCGCATGAACAGCCAGGCGTACAGCTCGAAGTTGTTCTTCGAGGTCCGGCGCGGAGAGCGCGGGTTGTCCAGGCTGGCGGGACGGTCGTAGGTCTTGCCGAGACTCTTGGCTTCTGTCGTCATGTCAGTGCCCCGCAAACATGTTGTAGAAGATGCGGCCGGCGCCCGGGATCATCACCAGGAACCAGATCGCGAGGATTACCCAGAGCATCAGGCGCTGGTACTGCGGTCCCTTGGACCAGAAGTCCACCAGCATCACCCGGACACCGTTCAGTGCGTGGTACAGCACCGCGGCGACGAGCGCGAGCTCCATGAGCCCGACGATCGGGTTCTTGTAGGTCTCGATGACACTGTCGTACGTGTCGGGATTCACGCGCACCAGCGCGGTATCCAGCACGTGCACGAATAGGAAGAAGAACGTCATTACGCCTGTGATCCGGTGCAAAACCCAGGACCACATTCCGGGGTCGCCCCGGTAAAGCGACCGTGTGCGCTCCTTGGCCGGAGCGGCTTCAGTCGTAGTACTCATCGAGTGCTGTGCCTCCAACGTCATTGGTGGACGTGTCGAGTCTGCGCAGCGTTGCGGACATACCACAACTAGGGACCCGACGTGATCCTGAACCGACTTCTCTGAACTCTAAACCCAACGGAAACGGGGGAACTAATTCGAGTCGGGGTTCGTACGCCCCCCGCAAATGAAGTTAGGTTTGCCTCTCCAATACGAACTGGGTCGTCGCGGGCGAATCTCTGCATCCATTCAGCCCACGTGATTGGATGGGAAACTATGGTCGAGATCGATTGGAAACTGTTGCGCGCCAACGCGCATGAGGTGATGGGCCGGGCCTACGCGCCCTACTCGGGCTTCGCGGTGGGAGCGGCGGCGCTGGTGGACGATGGACGAATCGTCGTCGGATGCAATGTGGAAAATGTCTCATACGGGTTGGGGCTCTGCGCCGAGTGTGTACTGGTCGGTAACTTATTTGCCGGAGGTGGCGGGCGATTAATCGCCTTCACCTGCTGTGACGCGAGTGGCGACATACTCATGCCGTGCGGACGCTGCCGGCAGATTCTCTTCGAGCACGGCGGCCCCGCACTGCTCGTCGACCACCGGGCCGGCGTGCGCCCATTGGAACAGCTGCTGCCGGACGCTTTCGGTCCGGAGGAGAAGGGGAGAATCAGCCATGCATGACGCCTCGTCGATCATCGCCGCCAAGCGCGACGGTAGGGAACTGTCCGGTGCAGAGATCGACTGGGTGGTCGAGGCATTCACCCGGGGAGTCGTGGCCGACGAGCAGATGTCGGCGCTGGCCATGGCGATCTACTTCCGCGGGATGACGCGCGAGGAGGTGAGCCGCTGGACCACGGCGATGATCTCGTCCGGTCGCCGCCTCGACTTCACCCACCTCGGCCGCCCCACCGTGGACAAGCACTCGACGGGTGGTGTCGGCGACAAGATCACGCTCCCGCTCGCGCCGCTGGTCGCCGCGTGCGGCGCCGCGGTACCGCAACTGTCGGGACGCGGGCTGGGTCACACCGGCGGAACCCTCGACAAGCTCGAGTCGATCCCCGGCTGGCGCGCCGACCTCGACACCTCCGAGATGGCCGAGATCCTGTCCGATCCCGCCGTCGGAGCCGTCGTGTGCGCCGCGGGCTCGGACCTGGCACCGGCGGACCGGCGGTTGTACGCGCTCCGCGATGTCACCGGGACGGTCGAGTCGATTCCCCTCATCGCCAGCTCGATCATGAGCAAGAAGATCGCCGAGGGCACCGGCGCGCTCGTGCTCGACGTCAAGGTCGGGTCGGGTGCGTTCATGAAGAAGCTCGACGACGCGCGCGAACTCGCCCAGACGATGGTCGACCTCGGGAACGACGCCGGAGTGCGGACCATGGCGTTGCTCACGGCGATGGACGCGCCACTCGGCCACACGGCGGGCAATGCGCTGGAGGTGCGGGAATCGTTGGAGGTGCTCGCCGGGGGCGGCCCGTCCGACGTCGTGGAACTCACTCTCGAGCTCGCGCGAGAAATGTTGAAGGCGGCCGGAATCGACGGTGTCGACCCCGCCGACAAACTGCGGGACGGGTCCGCCATGGATCGCTGGCGGAGGATGATCGCCGCCCAGGGCGGCGACCCCGACGCGCCTCTGCCGACGGCCCGGCACACCGAGGTGCTGCTGTCCGAGTCGGACGGGGTGGTGTGCGGTCTCGACGCCATGGCGGTCGGGCTCGCCGCATGGCGGCTCGGCGCGGGTCGGGCGCGACAGGGCGAGCCGGTGCAGGCGGGGGCGGGCATCGAGTTGCACGCGAAGCCGGGGGAGACGGTGTCGGTGGGCACCCCGCTCGTCACGCTGCACACCGACACGCCCGAACGGTTCGCCGCGGCGAAAGCCGCACTTTCCGAAGCCTGGACCGTCGTGGCCGACGCGCCGTCGGTGGCCACGCCGCTCGTCATCGAGCGGATAGAGGATCCCTCACGCTAACGTCGACGCATGACCGCACTGGATCTGTCGGCCCTGCGCCGAGCGCCGAAGGTGTTGCTGCACGACCATCTCGACGGAGGTCTCCGGCCCGAGACGGTCCTCGAACTCGCCCGCGACTGCGGCTACGACGCGCTGCCCGCCGACACCGCGCCCGCGCTCGCCACGTGGTTCCGGGAGGCCGCCGACAGCGGTTCGCTCGAGAGATACCTCGAGACGTTCGCCCACACGGTCGCGGTCATGCAGACACCCGCAGGGCTCGAACGCGTCGCCCGCGAATGCGCCGAGGACCTCGCCGGCGACGGGGTGGTCTACGCCGAGGTCAGGTTCGCCCCGGAGCAGCACCTCGAAGAGGGGCTGACCCTGGACGAGGTGGTGGAACAGGTCCTGCTCGGATTCGAGGCCGGGGAGTCGGCGGCGGAAGTGCGCGGTCAGAACATCCGGATCGGCGTCCTGCTCACCGCGATGCGGCACGCGGCACGGTCCCGGGAAATCGCGGAACTGGCGATCCGGTTCCGGGACCGCGGTGTCGTCGGGTTCGACATCGCCGGCGCCGAGGCCGGGAATCCGCCCAGCCGCCACCTCGACGCCTTCGAGTACATGCGGGGCAGCAATGCACACTTCACCATTCACGCGGGTGAGGCGTTCGGTCTGCCGTCCATTCACGAGGCCATCGCGTTCTGCGGGACGGACCGGCTCGGACACGGGGTCCGGATCACCGACGACATCACGATCGGCGACGACGGCGTCCCGGTGCTGGGCGCGCTCGCGAACTATGTGCGGGACAAGAGGATTCCCCTGGAATTGTGCCCCAGTTCCAACGTCCAGACCGGGGCCGTGGACGCACTCGAGAATCATCCGTTCGACCTGCTCGCCCGGCTGCGGTTCCGGGTGACCGTCAACACCGACAATCGGCTGATGAGCGACACCAGCATGAGCCAGGAGATGCTCCGCCTCGTCGAGACGTTCGGTTACGGCTGGACGGATCTCGAGCGCTACACCATCAACGCCATGAAATCGGCCTTCATCCCGTTCGATCAGCGGCTGCAGTTGATCGACGAGGTGATCAAGCCGGGATTCGCCGTGCTGGTGGGCTGAGCGCCCCGGGGGCGGGCGCTCACACCGTCCGCAGGCGGGCCTCGAACTCCCGCTCGAGCGTCCGCCACGCCTCGGCTTCGGCGTCGAACGGTGCGCTGGGCGCCATCCGCGTCGGATCCGGGTTGAGGACGAACGAGACGTACCAGCCCAGCGGCTCGGACGTCGCGAGTGCGGTTTCCACCGAATCGTCGTCTGCGAAATCGGCTGCATCGGTGAACAATTCGACGGCGAGGTCGAGCTGGTCGGCGTCGACGGACTCCGGGCCCGCGGCCAGGTCGTCGGCGAGACCGGGCAAGACGTACACGTTCTCGTCGGTGACCTCGACCTCGAGCGACCCGTCGACGGCCGCCACCTGGATCTCCTCGTACGTGCTGACCTGCGCGAGGGCGTGCTCATGGTTGTCGGCAAGGTAGCGGGCCAGCGCGCGTTCGGACGCGAAGACGAAGATCGCGCCGTCACGCCCGAGGAAGATCGCGTCGTCGTCGAGGTAGCAGCGGAGGGTGAAGTAGGTCTCCCCGGACGTGATGATCTTGACGGGGTCGACACCCACCGCACCCCAGAACGAGTCGTCCTCCTCCTCGTCCTCGGTATCGAGGTCGAGTGCGACGAACTCCTCGTCTTCCTCCGCCTCTTCGGCCACATCGTCCACGTCGACGGTGTTCTCGTCGGCGGCCACCAGTTCGGCCTCGGCGACGGCTACGGCCTCGGCGTCCACCTCGGGGGTGGCGACGATGTTGTCGACGGCGTCGAGGACGTCATCCCAGCCCTTCGCGATGGCGGTGCCGATCTGGGCCCACAGCTCCTCGCCCTCGCGGCCCTCGAATGCGCTGGCGCCTGCGGGCAGCGCGCCGAGAATGGGATTCGCGTTGAAGAACTTGGTGACCGCGTCCAGCTCGCAGACCTCACCGATGTTGCGCACCATGTTGAGCGTGTCTTCGAGTTCGCTCACGACGAGGGCCTCGGGGTCGCTCGCCGCCAGTTCCGGCACCCCGATCAGATCGAAGCAGAAGTTCTCGTCGGGCTCGAGCTCGGCGGCGGACAGTCCGGACACCACACTCCAGGCAGGGTGCTCGACGAGATCGTTGTCCGTGTTCGTGCGGATGAAGGCAGCGAGTTCTGCCACTGATTCGAACCCATAGAGGTCTTCCTCGTGACCAAGGAATGCTTCCCACTCGTCGTCGCCCTCACGCCACCGTGGTGCCCACAGTGTCACGAGGTCGCCGTCGGTGAGACCGAGTTCGATCGGGACGATATCTCCAGCCATGGCGCGAAGCCTATCGACCCCGCGGCCAAAGTTATACCCGGGCTGTGTGCGGACCGTTTCCGGCGCCCGTCGCCGCCGTGTCGCAGCAGCCGCGACCTAGTCGGTCCAATGGGGCGAACGGCGCGTATCGGAGCCCTACCATGACGTTCACTCTGCGTCGAACCGTTCGAGGAGGGTGCGTGTTCCGGACCGGCGAGGTAACTCGAAGACCCCGACGGCGACGGTCGTTCGTCTCCTTGATCGCAGTGCCGGGGATGTGCGCGGCGACGGTCGCGTGCGGCTCGTCAGACGCCTCCGGGTCGGGTTCGCCGGAGTGGGGGACTGAATGGTCCAGCGCCGAACGGCTGTCGTCGACCGCTCGGCTCGACGGTCCCTCACCCGTCGCGCTGTCCATGCCGTTCGCCCCGTCCCCCGTCGCCGCGACGGACGGTCGGAACGATCTGACGTTCGAGGTCCCCGTGACGAACACCGCGGCCGTTCCACTGGTCGTGCAGCGCGTGCAGATCGGCTCGGCCGACGGAGCGGACAGCGACCTCGCGAACTACGAGGGCGGGTCGGTCACGGCGAACATGAACCTCGTGGGTGACAACGCGACCCCGACCGATCGCCTGCAGCCGGCCCAGCTCGGTTTCTTCTTCGTCGACGTCGCCATGGACGAGGCGACCCCGGTGCCGGCAGGGATGAAGGCGACGGTTTCGGTCCGTGCGCTGGAGACGCCGCCGCCGGATCAGCCGATTCCCGGCCTCGCGGGCATGGTCGACGAATCCGGCGGTCCCGTGCCTGCCACCCTCGACACCTCGGTGACCGTCCAGGTCTTCGACGGGACGGTCCCGGTGATCGGCCCGCCCCTCCGCGGGGACGGGTGCGCGGCGATAAAAGGCTGCTGCGCCGACAACACCCATCATCGCCGCGGCGTCTGGTCGGTCGACGGACGGCTGCTGAACTTCGAGCGATACGCGATCGACTTCCTGGGGGTGGACCGCGAGGGCTTCGCGTACCGGGGCGACAACACCAAGGAGAACTACGTCGGGTGCCGGGCCGACGTGATCGCGGTGGCCGACGCGGAGGTCGTCTCGGTTCTCGACGGCTAGGAGGAGAACGTGATCGGGGAACCGCAGCCCGAGCGCAACCTCACCGAGGCGACTGGCAACCACATAGTCCTGGACCTCGGGAACGGCGTGTACGCGTTCTACGGCCACTTCGTGCCGGGCAGTATCTCGGTGAAGGAGGGCGATCACGTCGAGAAAGGGGCGGTGGTGGGTCAACTCGGCAACAGCGGACAGTCGACGGCGCCGCACCTGCACTTCCATCTGATGGACAACACGAATCCGGCGTTGGCCGAGAGCGTGCCGTTCGAGTTCGACGCGTTCGACCTGGCAGGGCACGCGACGCTCGAGGACGTCACGTATCTGCCCACTCCGGAACCCCGTACCGACGAAATGCCGCTCAGTCAGACGGTCGTCGACTTCGCTGGGGAGTGACCGTCACACCTTCCCGAACCCGTCCTGCAGCGTCGTCATGCCCCGGGTGCGCTGTCCGGTGGCGAGCCGGGCGGCCTCCTGGGTGGTGCTCGTGATCATCGTCGCGAGTGTGCGGGCGTCGAGCGTCGAGATGGAGTGGTCCATCCAGAGATCGGTCAGCGTGCCTTTCCCGTCATACTGCGGCTGTGACCTGATCGGACTCGCTCGACTCGGCGATACTCGCGGTAGCCGCCCTCAAGTCGTTCATCGTCATCCCCAGTCGGATTTGATCCGTGAATCTTTCGGGGCAAACCAGGTCCTTCAGGTCCGGGTAGCCGATCCCCTGCCTCTGGAATTTTAGGATGTTAGTCTCTCAGTCATGGCGGGGAGGGTGGTGAAGCGGGCGTTCAAGTACCGCTTCTATCCGACCGCGGTGCAGGCGGAACAGCTTGCTCGGACGTTCGGATGCACCCGGTACGTCTACAACCGGGCGTTGGCCGAGCGGTCGCGTGCCTGGTCGCAGGAACGGCGGCGGGTCACCTACAGCGACACCTCGAAGATGCTCACCGGATGGAAGCGGGACACCGAGACCGAGTGGTTGTCGGAGCCGTCGAAGGGGCCGTTGCAGGAGTCGCTGCGGCAGTTGCAGGGCGCGTTCGACAAGTTCTGGCGCAAACAGACCCGTTACCCGCAGTTCAAGAAGAAGGGCCAGTCGAAGGATTCGGCGACCTACTACTCGAACTGCTTCACCTACCGCGGCGGGCGGATCCGGTTGGCCAAGCAGTCCGAACCCCTGGACATTCGGTGGTCGAGGCCGCTACCGGAGGGGGCCGCGCCGTCGCAGGTGACGGTGTCGCGCAATGCTCGCGGTCAGTACCACATCTCGATCCTCGTCGAGGACATGATCACCGAGTTCGGGCCGACCGATCAGGTGGTCGGGCTCGACGCCGGGATCACGAGCCTCTACACGCTCTCGACGGGAGAGAAGATCACCAACCCGCGTCATGAGCGCAAGGACCGCAAGCGGCTGGCGAAGGCGCAGCGGGTGCTTGCCAAGAAGGAGAAAGGATCCTGTAACCGGGCCAAGGCCCGACAAAAAGTCGCGAAGATACATGGCCGGATCACCGATCGGCGTCACGATTATCTGCACAAACTCTCCACTCGACTGGTGCGCGAAAACCAAGTGATCGCCATCGAGGATCTGAGTGTGCGGAACATGGCCAAGAATCGGTCGTTGTCGCGGGCGATCTCCGATGCGAGTTGGTCCGAGTTTCGGTCCATGGTCGAGTACAAGGCCGATTGGTATGGGCGGCGGGTGGTGGCGATCGACCGGTTCTTTCCGTCGTCGAAGACCTGCTCGGTGTGTGGGGGAATCGCCTCGGAGATGCCGCTGACCGTGCGGGAGTGGACGTGCCGATGTGGCGTCGTCCACGACAGGGATGTGAACGCGGCGAAGAACATTTTGGCCGTCGGACTGACGGTGGCAGCCTGCGGAGATGGTGTGAGACCGCCCCGCACGTAAGTGCGGGGAGGCAACTATCTGTGAAACAGGAACCTCGGGACGCGAGTCCCGAGGGGAGTCTCGGTCGTTCACGGCCGAGAGGACGTCAAACCGGTCACCATATTGGACGGCGCCCGCCGCCGGTGAGACCCGATTCGGTTCCGCCCCCGATTCGCCGAGAATTGCTCTCCTGCGAAATCTCGCCCCGCGCCCCCTTATTCTTCGAGAATGAACACGCACGTCGTCGACCACCCGCTCGCAGCGGTCCTCCTGACAACGATGCGCGATGCGCGCAGCGACAATGCCACATTTCGCGCCGCCTTGCGAAGGCTGACACACATGTTGGTGTACGAGGCGATGCGCGAGGCTCCGGTCGAGACATTCGACGTGGTCACGCCCATCGCCACGACCGACGGGGTGCGGCTCACCCATCCGCCGTTACTCGTTCCCGTCCTGCGCGCCGGACTGGGCATGGTCGAGCAGGCCAGCAGCCTGATCCCGCAGGCGCGAGTCGGTTTCGTCGGCATGGCCCGGGACGAGGAGACGCATCTGCCGGTGCCGTACCTCGAGTCGCTCCCCGCGGACCTGTCCGGCATCCCGGTGTACGTCCTCGACCCGATGCTCGCGACCGGCGGTTCGATGGTGCACACGATCGAGTTGCTCGTCGCCCGCGGCGCCACGGACGTCACCGCCGTGTGCGTCGTGGCGGCGCCCGAAGGTGTTGCCGCCCTCTCGGCGTCGGGTCATCCCGTGCGACTCGTCACCGCTGCGGTTGACGAGGGGCTCAACGAGGACGCGTTCATCGTGCCCGGCCTCGGCGACGCCGGGGACCGTCAGTTCGGGCCGCGTTGACTCCTCGGCTACAGGGCTTCGGCGAACTCGCGCAACAGGTTCAACCGGGTCGCGGCCCTCTCGCGGGCTGTGGGTAGCGCCGATCGATCGGGCACCGGGACGACCGCCTCCAGGTAGCACTTGAGCTTGGGTTCGGTTCCCGAGGGACGCACGACCATCCGGACGGTGGACCCCGCGAGAACGACCGCGTCGGTGCGGGACTGCCCCCGCAGTTCCGCCAGATCCGTGGCCTCGATGGGTTCGCCGGCCAGTTCGGCAGGCAGATCCGACCGCAGGCGTCGCATCATCGCGGTGATGTCCGCGAGGTCGGTGACACGTCGCGACACCTGGTCTCCGGCGTGCAACCCGAATTCGAGCGCGTAGTCGTCCAGCCTGTCGAGGAGTGTCGACCCCTCTGCCCGCAGCGTCGCGGCGAGGTCGGCGGCCACCACCGCGGCGGAGATGCCGTCCTTGTCGCGCACCGACTCCGGGTCGACGCAGTGACCGATCGCTTCCTCGTACGCGTACACGAGACCCTCGCCGGCCCGCACGAGCCACTTGAAACCGGTGAGGGTGCGGGCGAAGCGGGCGCCGCGGGCCTCGGCGAGCTTTCCGAGGAGGGCGGACGAGACGATCGTCGTCGCGACGAGCGAATCGGCCGGGGCGGACGCGAGGACGTGCTCGCCGAGCAGGATGCCCGTCTCGTCGCCGCGGAGCATCCGCCAGCCGTCCGGTCCGCGCACGCCGACCGCGCACCGGTCGGCGTCCGGGTCGAGGGCCAGCGCGATGTCGGCGCCGACCTCCGCGGCGAGAGCGAGGACGGCGTCCGAGGCCCCCGGCTCCTCGGGATTGGGGAACTCGACGGTCGGGAAGTCCGGGTCCGGGTGGAACTGCGCGGCGACGGTGTGGACGTCGGTGAATCCGGCGGATTTCAGTGCGGTGACCGCGGTCTCGCCGCCGACGCCGTGCATGGCGGTGAGCGCGATGCGCAGTGTCCGCGACCGTCCCGTCGGCAGGGACGCGACCCGGTCGACGTAGAGGTCGAGGAGTTCCTCGGACGCCGGTGTCACCGGGGTGCGCGGCACGAGGTTCGCCGGCCCGACCCGGGTGATCGATGCTTCGATCTCCCGGTCGGACGGCGAGATCAACTGGGCGCCGCGGTCGAGGTAGACCTTGTATCCGTTGTCGGCGGCGGGGTTGTGGGAGGCGGTGATCTGCACGCCGGCCGCGGCGCGGAGGCGGCGGACCGCGAACGCGACGATCGGCGTGGGGAGCGGGCGGGGGAGGAGGACGACCGAGAATCCCGCGGCCGCCAGTACTTCCGCCGCGGCGACCGCGAACTTCTCGGATCCGTGCCGCGCGTCGCGCCCGACGACGACGGTGGAGCCGCCCAGGCACCGGTCTTTCAGCCACGCGCTCAGCCCGGCCGTCGTGCGGATCACGACGGCGAGGTTCATGCCGTTCGGGCCTGCCCGCACCGGCCCGCGCAGACCCGCGGTCCCGAAACTCAGCGGAGCGGCGAATCGGTCGGCGAGCTCGTCTGCGGAGAGATTCGCGAGTTCCGCCCGGGTTTCGGGGTCGGGATCGGCGTCGATCCAGTCCGCGATCGCATCGTTCATAAGCGTTCCACCAATTCTCGCAGGAGACCGCCCATGCGGTCGGCGGACGCCCGGCCCGCGGCGAGGACCTCCTCGTGGTTCAGGTGCTCGCCGGTGATGCCGGCCGCGAGATTCGTCACCATCGAGATCCCGAGGACACGGGCGCCGAGCGCCCGCGCCGCGATCGTCTCGTGGACGGTGGACATGCCGACGAGGTCCGCACCGATCGTCCGCAGCATGCGGATCTCGGCGGGGGTCTCGTAGTGCGGACCCGGCAGCCCGGCGTAGACGCCTTCGGTCAGCGACCCGTCGATGTCGCGGGCGAGGGTCCGCAGTTCGGGGTCGTACGCGTCGACGAGGTCCACGAACTCGGCGCCCACGAGAGGTGACCGGGCCGTGAGGTTGAGGTGATCGCTGATCAGCACGGGTTGTCCGACGGTGAAGTCCTCGCGGATTCCGCCGGCCGCGTTCGTCAGGATGACGGTCGTCGCTCCGGCGGCAATGGCCGTCCGCACCGGGTGCACGACGGACGACAGGGGATGGCCCTCGTAGGCGTGGGTGCGGCCGAGCAGAACGAGGATCCGCTTGCCGCCCACCTCCACGGAGCGGATCGTTCCGGCGTGACCCGCGGCGGACGGCGGTGTGAACCCCGGTAGATCGGCCATCGGGACGGTGCAGAGTGATTCGCCGAACCGGTCGGCGGCGGCATTCCACCCCGATCCGAGGACGACGGCGATCGAGTGTTCGGCGCAGTTCGTGTGCGCGGCGAGCGCGGCGGCCGCGGCGTCTGGCGTTCCCATGAGGCGATAGTCTTCCACTCATGCCCTATCTCGATCGCGACGGCGACGTATTCATCCTGAACCTCGGCAACGAGGGCCAGACGGACAACGAGAACCGCTTCCATCCGGACTGGATCGACGCCACCCACGCCGCGCTGGACGAGGTGGAAGCCCATGAGGGTCCCGCCGCACTGGTCACGACCGCGACGGGCAAGTTCTTCACGAACGGTTTGGACACCACGTGGATCTTCGCCAACACGGACAAGCTCCCGGAATACCTCGACCGTGTGCACACGATCTACAGCCGCCTCCTCGCGTTCCCGATGGCCACCGTCGCCGCCGTGCAGGGGCACAGTTTCGGTGCCGGCGCGATGCTCGCCACGTCGCACGACTTCCGGGTCATGCGCGCCGACCGCGGGTTCTACTGCCTCCCCGAGGTGTCGCTGAACATGCCCTTCACCGTGGGGATGTCGGCGCTCCTGAACACCCGTCTGCCCAAGCAGACCGCGGTCGAGGCGATGACGACGGGCCGCCGCTACGGCGGTTCGGACGCGCTCGGCGCGGGCATCGTCGACGAGATCGCGGACGGGGACGGCGTCCTCGCGGCCGCCGTGACACGGGCCGCCGCACTGACCGCCACCCGCGGCGCCAACCTCGCCGGGATCAAGCGCGGAATCCATCACGACACCCTCGCCGCGCTCGCCACGGTGACGGACAAGAGCAACTTCAGCTTCGGGTGAGAGAATGAGCACGTGAATGCGGATGTCGAGGCGGCGGTCAGGTCAATCGAGACCGATCTGATCGCGCTGTCCCATTCGATCCACAACGAACCGGAACTGGCATTCGAGGAGTTCCGGAGCGTCGCGAAGATCACCGAACTGCTCAAACGCAGCGGGTTCGACGTGCAGTCGGGCATCGCGGACCTGCCCACGGCGTTCGACGCCACGTTCGGCAGCGGCGACCTCGTCATCGGAATCTGCGCCGAGTACGACGCGCTCCCGGAGATCGGTCACGCGTGCGGGCACAACATCATCGCGGCGTCCGCGGTCGGTGCCGGCGTCGCGCTCGCCACGGTCGCCGACCGGCTCGGGATCACTGTGCGGGTCATCGGCACGCCCGCCGAGGAGAGCGGCGGCGGAAAGATCGCCATGCTCGAGAAAGGCGTCTTCGACGACGTCGCGGCCGCCCTGATGGTGCATCCGGGTCCGATCGACATCACGGGAGCGACGTCCCTCGCGCTGGCCGACATCGCGGTCACGTTCACCGGCCGCGAAGCGCACGCGTCAGCCGCACCGGAGTTTGGGCGCAACGCCGCCGACGCCGCGACCGTCGCCCAGGTCGGGATCGGCCTGCTGCGCCAACACCTCTCGCCGGGGCAGCAGATCCACGGGATCGTCTCCGACGGCGGCACCGCGCCCAACATCGTTCCCGCACGCTCCGAAATGCTCTACTACCTGCGCGCCGAGACGGCGTGGGCGCTGTCCGAGCTGACGACACGCGCGGAGGCGTGTTTCGCGGCCGGCGCACTCGCCACCGGGTGCACGCACGAGATCCGGACGGTGTCGCCCACGTACACGGAACTGACGCCGGACCCGTGGCTGGTCGCGACGTACCGGGAGCAGATCATCGACATGGGACGGACACCGTTGCCGCTCGAGTGGGAGGGCGTCCGTCCGCTGGGCAGCACCGACATGGGCAACGTCACCAACGTCCTGCCCGGAATTCATCCCGTCATCGGCCTCGATTCGGGCGGCGCGGTGACGCATCAGCCTCGGTTCGCGGCGGCGTGCATCACCGAGTCCGCCGACCGCGCGGTGATCGACGGAGCGATTGCGCTGGCTCGCACGGCAGTTCGCGCGGCGACGGACGACACACAGCGGGTGCGGTTGTTGGAAGGAGTTGATCGCCGGTGAACGCGGCAGTCGACAAATGGATTCTCGCTCACACCGACGAACTCTCCCAGTGGCGTCGACACATCCACGCCAATCCCGAACTCGCGCGACACGAATACGCGACGACGGAATTCGTGGCGACCCGGCTGGCTGCGGCCGGTCTGTCGCCCGAACTGCTGCCCGGCGGAACGGGCCTCACGTGTGATCTCGGACCGTCGAACGGTCCCCGCATCGCGTTGCGCGCCGACATCGACGCCCTTCCGCTCCAGGAACTCACCGGCGCCACGTACTCGTCGACGGTGCCGGGCGTGTCGCACGCGTGCGGACACGACGCCCACACCACGATCCTGCTGGGAACCGGTCTGGCGCTCAGCGAGATCCCCGACCTCCCGGTGGGTGTCCGGCTGATCTTCCAGCCCGCCGAGGAGGTCATGCCCGGCGGTGCGCTCGAGGTCGTCGCTGCCGGACGGCTCGAGGGGGTGTCGCGAATCTTCGCCCTCCACTGCGATCCGCGGCTCGCGGCCGGCCGGGTCGGTGTGCGGCTCGGCGCGATCACATCCGCGGCCGACACCATCGAGGTCGTGCTCGACTCACCGGGCGGCCACACCTCGCGTCCGCACCTGACCACCGACCTCGTGTTCGCGCTGGGCACCGTCGTGACCGGGTTGCCGGGCATGCTCAGCAGGCGGATCGACCCCCGCACCGGCACCGTGATGGTGTGGGGTGCCGTGAGCGCAGGCCGGGCGCCCAACGCCATTCCGCAGACCGGCATGATGACCGGCACCGTGCGGACCGGCGATCACGAGACGTGGGAGATGCTCGAGCCGCTGGTCCGGGAGATCGTCCACGGTCTGCTCGCGCCCACCGGGGTGCGGTACCAGCTCAACTACCGCCGCGGCGTCCCGCCCGTCGTCAACGACGAGGTGTCGACGCGCATGTTCGAGGACGCCATCCGCACGGTCGGCCCGGACGCCCTCGCCGACACGCCGCAGTCCGGCGGCGGCGAGGACTTCTCCTGGTATCTCGAAGAGGTTCCCGGCGCGATGGCCCGGCTCGGCGTCTGGTCGGGCGTCGGCGAGCAGCTCGACATCCACCAGCCCACGTTCGATCTGGACGAGCGGGCGCTGGGCGTGGGGGTCCGGGTGCTGTCGAGCCTCGTGCTGGGCTGAGGCGCGGCGTCAGGCGGTTCTATTCGGTGCCCGGTCCGACGTTGCGGCTGTTGCGGGTGCGCAGGTCGCGCACATAGTCGGACGGGGCCCCGGCGATCTCTGCGGCGTCGGCCATCACCCCGAGGTAGCGCGCGGACGGCAGGCCGCCCTCGTACGCGTCGAGCACGTACAACCAGGCGAGAACGGGTTCGCCCTCGGTGTCCACGCGGACGCGGATCTTGCGGTGGATGCCGAGTTCGGAGCCCTCCCATCGGTCGAGGCTGACCTCGTCCTCCTCGGGGACGTCGTAGAGCACGACGAACACCTTGGAATCGGGGTCCTCGACCACGGTTGCGAGTGCGCCCTCCCAGCCGATGTCCCCGCCACTGAACGTCAGTCGCCAGCCGTGCAGCCAGCCCGTCCCCGCCATCGGCGAGTGTGGGCAGCGCTGCAACATCTGCTCGGGATGCATGTTGGACCCGTAGGCGGCATAGATCGACACGGCGGCAAGCCTAAACGGTGGCTAGTAATCTGTTGCATGCAGTGCACGACACGACGCGCTGCGATCGCAGGAAAAGCCGGCCGGAGACCCCGGTCGACAGTTGAATTGGAGGACAGATGACCCGAATCGTGATCATTGGTGGCGGGCCTGCCGGATACGAGGCAGCGCTGGTGGCCGCACAGCACGGCGCCTCCGTCTCCTTGATCGATTCGGACGGCGTGGGCGGCGCCTGCGTTCTGTTCGACTGTGTGCCGTCCAAGACGTTCATTGCCTCCACCGGCGTGCGCACCGACATGCGGCGCGCCACCGACCTGGGCATTGCGCTCGATCCCGAGCAGGCCACGGTCGCGCTGCCGCAGATCCACGCCCGCGTGAAGAGCCTCGCGCAGGCGCAGTCCTCCGACATCCGCACCCGCCTGCAGACGGTGGGGGTCGAACTGCTGTCGGGCACCGCCGAGATCGCCGACCCGCGCCTGGGCATGGCGTCCCACCAGGTGTGTGCCACCCTCGAGAACGGCGAGAAGAAGACACTCGATGCGGACGTCGTCCTGATCGCCACGGGCGCGAGCCCCCGGGTGATCCCCGGGGCGGAGCCGGACGGCGAGCGCATCCTGACGTGGCGCGACCTCTACGACCTCGACGAGCTGCCCACGCACCTCGTCGTCGTCGGTTCCGGTGTGACCGGTGCCGAGTTCGTGTCCGCCTACACCGAGATGGGCGTCAAGGTCACGCTGGTGTCCAGCCGCGACCGCGTCCTGCCCGGTGAGGACGCCGACGCCGCCCTCGTGCTCGAGGACGTCCTCGCCGAGCGTGGCGTCACCCTGGTCAAGCACGCCAGGGCCGATGCCGTGAAGCGCACCGAGGACGGCATCGTCGTCGTGCTCGCCGACGGCCGGACGGTCGAGGGCAGCCACGCCCTGATGACCGTCGGTTCGGTTCCCAACACCCAGGGGCTCGGACTGGAGAAGGTCGGCATCGAGCTCGGCAAGGGCGGATACCTGCGCGTGGACCGTGTGTCGCGGACGCCGGTGTCCGGGATCTACGCCGCGGGCGACTGCACCGGCCTGCTGCCGCTGGCGTCCGTCGCCGCCATGCAGGGCCGCATCGCGATGTACCACGCGCTCGGTGAGGGCGTCAGCCCCATCAAGCTGAAGACCGTGGCCTCGGCCGTGTTCACCCGCCCCGAGATCGCCACCGTGGGCGTCAGCCAGGCCGCGATCGACGACGGCGAGGTGCCGGCCCGCACCGTCATGCTCCCGCTCAACACCAACCCGCGCGCCAAGATGTCCGGTCTGCGCCGCGGCTTCGTGAAGATCTTCTGCCGTCCGGCCACCGGTGTGGTCATCGGCGGCGTCGTGGTGGCCCCCAACGGCTCGGAGCTGATCCTGCCCATCGCGATCGCCGTGCAGAACAACCTCACCGTCAACGACCTCGCCGCGACGTTCTCGGTTTATCCGTCGCTGACAGGTTCGATCACCGAGGCGGCACGCCAGCTGATGCGGCACGACGACCTGGACTGATCCCGAAGTGTGGGATATGCATTTCACATAGTGGCTCCTCCAGTGAGATAGTCGAGGCACGGTTCGAAATCATCGACCCGTGCCTCGGCGCTCTCCCGCCCCGCAGACCCAGGACGGACAGGGTGTTCCTCACCTGATCCCTGCTTTGACGTGCCTCCTGGGAGTCGACATGCCGCAATCACTTGCCCGCCGCATGGATGGTCTGCGCAGCTCCGCCATCCGTGACCTTCTCACCCTCACCGCCCGGCCCGACGTGGTCAGCCTCGCAGGCGGGCTGCCCGACCCCGAATTCATTCCGCGCGAACGGATCCGGAAGGAAGCGGAACTCGCGCTCGCGGACCCGGCATCCGTCCAGTACGGCGAGACCACCGGGCTGCGCCGGCTCCGCGACGTGCTCGCCGCCCGGGAGGGCGCGAAGATCGGCCGGCCGCTCGGCGCCGCCGACGTCGTCGTCACCCACGGCTCGCAGCAGGCGCTGAGCCTTCTCGCGCAGGTGCTGCTCGATCCCGGCGACGTCGTGATCGTCGAGGATCCCGCCTACACCGGAGCGCTACAGGTGTTCCGGGCCGCGGAGGCCGACGTCCGGTCCGTCGCACTCGACGCCGACGGGATGGACACCGACGCACTGCAGGGCATGCTCGAGGACGGATTGCGGCCCACCGTGGTCCACACGGTGAGCAACTTCCACAACCCTCGCGGCGTCGTCCTGGCGCCCGGCCGCCGGGAACACCTGGCCGCACTGGCGGACCGCTACGGCTTCTGGGTGATCGAGGACGACCCGTACGGTGAACTCTACTTCGACGGACCACCGCCCGCGCCCGTCGCGGCGCTGTCGGACCGGGTGATCCGGCTGTCCAGCGCGTCGAAGATCCTGGCGCCTGCGCTCCGGGTCGGGTGGCTGCACGGCGACCGGCGGGTGTGTGAGGCCGTCGAGCTGCTCAAGCAGGGCGCGGACCTCTGCGGTTCGTCGCTGACGCACCAGATCGCCGCCGGACTGCTGTCGGACGAGCCGTGGCTGGACCTGCACCTGGAGATGCTGCGTGCCGGCTACGGGTCCCGGGCCCGAGCGCTCGCGGACGGCGTCACCTCGACGTTCGGCGACCGCGCCAGCGTGTCCTCGGCGGCGGGCGGGATGTTCTGCTGGACCGAGTTCACGGACGCAGACCTCGACACGGCGGCACTGTTGCAGACCGCCGTGGACCGCGGTGTCGCCTTCGTCCCCGGATCGGCTTTCGGCGTCGCCGCGGAGCACCGGAGCGCTGTGCGGCTGTGCTTTGCGACGTGTTCGGAGGACGTGCTGACGGGTGCGGTGGCGAGACTCGGCGCCGCGTACGCCGATCACGCCCAGTCGTAGGTCCGTTCGACCGCCTTGTTCCACTCGGCGTAGAGCCGGGTGGACTCGGCCTCGTCCATCGCGGGTTCCCACGTCTTGTCGACTGCCCAGTTCGCGCGGATGTCGTCCTCGCTCTCCCAGAAGCCGACGGCCAGCCCCGCGGCGTACGCGGCGCCCAGCGCCGTCGTCTCGTTGACGACGGGACGGATGACGGGCACGGCGAGAATGTCCGACTGGAACTGCATGAGGGTCTCGTTGACGACCATGCCGCCGTCCACCTTGAGGGAGGCGAGTTCGACGCCCGAATCGGCGCGCATCGCCTCGATCACCTCGCGGGTCTGATATGCGGTGGCTTCCAGGGCGGCCCTGGCGAGATGGCCCTTGTTCACGAACCGGGTGAGCCCGACGATGGCCCCGCGGGCGTCGGGCCGCCAGCGCGGTGCGAACAAACCGGAGAACGCGGGCACGAAGTAGGCGCCGCCGTTGTCGTCGACCGACTTGGCCAGATCCTCGATGTCCTTGGCGGACTCGATGATTCCCAGGTTGTCGCGCAGCCACTGCACCAGTGAGCCGGTGACGGCCACCGACCCCTCGAGGGCGTAGACCGCCGGCGCGTCACCGATCTTGTAACAGACCGTGGTGAGGAGTCCGTGCTTGCTGTGCACGGGTGTGGTCCCCGTGTTGAGCAGCAGGAAGTTCCCCGTCCCGTACGTGTTCTTCGCTTCGCCCTCCGACAGGCAGGCCTGCCCGAACGTGGCGGCCTGCTGGTCGCCGAGGATTCCGGCCACCGGCACGCCGGGCAGCGTCCCGTGCGGGCGTCCGACGCCGTAGACCTCCGACGAGCTGCGGATCTCGGGCAGCATCGACATCGGGATACCGAAATCGGCACAGATCTCCGGATCCCAGTCGAGGGTCTCGAGATTCATCAACAGGGTGCGGGAGGCGTTGGTGACATCCGTCACGTGGGTGCCCTCCGTGATGTGCCACAGAATCCAGCTGTCGATCGTGCCGAAGCAGAGCTCGCCCGCGTCCGCCTTCGCCCGTGCACCGTCGACGTTGTCCAGAATCCACCGGACCTTCGGCCCCGAGAAATACGTGGACAGCGGCAGCCCGGTGCGCTTCTGGTACCGGCCCGGGCCCTCGTCGCCGCCGAGTTGCGTGCACAGTTCGTCGGTGCGCGTGTCCTGCCAGACGATGGCGTTGTACACGGGTTCTCCGGTGTTCCGGTCCCACACGACCGCCGTCTCCCGCTGATTGGTGATGCCGATCGCGGCGATGTCGCGTTTGGTGAGATCGGCCTTCGCGAGCGCGGACGCCACCACTTCGCGGGTGTTGATCCACAGCTGCGTCGGATCGTGCTCCACCCAGCCTGCGCGCGGAAAGAACTGCTCGTGTTCCTTCTGGGCGACGCTGACCACGGCGCCGTCGTGATCGAAGATCATGCAGCGGCTGGAGGTGGTGCCCTGGTCTATCGCGGCGATGTACTGAATCACACGCATGAAGCTACTAGCCTGGCAGAGAATCCGTCGTCATCTCACAGGAGCCCGAGTTGAGTAGTCAGCCAGGTGTGCAGTTCCTCGGTCCCCGGCAGCGTGATGCCGCATGGGACAAGCTGCAGACCGAACAGTTCGACGTCGTCGTGATCGGTGGTGGTGTCGTCGGAGCCGGTGCGGCACTCGACGCGGCCACCCGCGGGCTGAAGGTGGCGTTGGTCGAGGCACGCGATTACGCGTCCGGGACGTCGAGTCGCTCGTCGAAGATGTTCCACGGCGGTCTGCGCTATCTCGAGCAACTCGAGTTCGGACTGGTCCGGGAGGCGCTCCGGGAGCGTGAGCTGTCGCTGACCACCCTCGCCCCGCACCTGGTGAAGCCGCTCAAGTTCCTGTTCCCGATCACCCACCGCGTGTGGGAGCGCCCCTATATGGCGGCGGGGATCTTCCTCTACGACCGGATGGGCGGCGCCAAATCGGTTCCGGCCCAAAAACATCTGACGCGAGCGGGTGCGCTGCGGATGGCACCGGGGCTCAAGCGCAACTCGCTGACCGGCGGCATCCAGTACTACGACACCGTCGTCGACGACGCCCGTCACACCATGACCGTCGCCCGCACCGCCGCTCACTACGGGGCGGTCGTGCGCACGTCCACGCAGGTGGTCGGATTCCTCCGGGAGGCGGACCGGGTCTCCGGAGTGCGCGTCCGGGACTGCGAGGACGGCCGCACCGCGGACGTGAAGGCGCACGTCGTCATCAACGCCACGGGGGTGTGGACCGACGAGATCCAGGCGCTGTCGCGGCAACGCGGCCGGTTCCGCGTCCGCGCGTCCAAGGGCGTCCACATCGTGGTGCCGCGGGATCGGATCGTGAGCGACGCCGCGATCATCCTCCGCACCGAGAAGTCGGTGCTGTTCGTGATCCCGTGGGGCAGCCACTGGATCATCGGGACCACCGACACGGATTGGAATCTCGACCTCGCGCACCCGGCGGCCACCAAGGCCGACATCGACTACATCCTCGGTCACGTCAACAAGGTGCTGGTGACGTCGCTGACCCACGACGACATCGACGGCGTCTACGCGGGCCTGCGCCCGCTGCTCGCGGGGGAGAGCGACGAGACGTCGAAACTGTCGCGGGAACACGCCGTCGCGCGTGTCGCACCGGGTCTCGTCGCCATCGCCGGCGGCAAGTACACCACCTACCGGGTGATGGCCGAGGACGCCGTGGATCTCGCCGCCGACGACATTCCCGCGCGAATGGCGCCGTCCATCACGGAGAAGGTGCCGCTCGTCGGCGCGGACGGCTATTTCGCGCTGGTCAATCAGACCGTTCACCTCGGCCAGATGTACGGCCTTCACCCCTACCGCGTGAAGCATCTGCTGGACCGGTACGGTTCGCTGATCGACGAGGTGCTCGACCAGGCGAGCGGGAAACCGGAGCTTCTCCAGCCCATCACGGACGCACCGGCCTACCTGCAGGTCGAGGTCGTGTATGCGGCGGCGGCCGAGGGTGCCCTGCATCTCGACGACATCCTCGCCCGGCGCACGCGCATCGCCATCGAGTACTCGCATCGGGGTGTGAACTGCGCCGAGCAGGTGGCGCAACTGGTGGCCCCCGTCCTCGGCTGGGACGCCGACGCCGTCGACCGTGAGGTGAAGACGTATCAGGCGCGGGTGGAGGCGGAGGTGCAGTCGCAGGCCCAGCCGGACGACCTGTCGGCCGACGCGTTGCGGGCGGCGGCGCCCGAGTCGCGGGTCGAACTGCTCGAACCACCGGTCAGTGTGTCAGAAATACCTTGATGACCACGATGATCGTCGCGATCACGGCGAGGCCGAACGCGGCGAGGTGCGTGCCGTTCGTGACTCTTTCGCGGCGGAGACGGCTGATCACGTAACTGATCGATCCGATACGGGCGATCATCACGATCTCGGCGGTCAGTTGCGCGGTTCTCGGCTCCAGCCAGCCCAGCAGGGCTGTGCCGAGGATCACGGCAGGCACCACCGCGGACGTCAGGACGGGGAGACTGTCCCGCAGTTCCCGTAGGCGTTCGGTGCTGGACAGTGATCTGCCGAGCCGGAGCGTCTGGCCTACCGACTCGGCGAACACGTGGGCGAGAAACGTGGACAGCGCGGCACCGACGACGATGGCGATGCCCAGGGTCTCCTGGGATTTGGTGACCGGGATGAGCGCGGCGAGCACCAGGATGTTGCCGTAGATGTAAGCGCTGATGCGGCTCGCCGCATGGTCGGGCGACAGCGGCTCGTCGCTGATCAGCGGCGGGCGATTCAAGAGCCTCGGAAGGTCCCAGTCCATCCTTCGAGCATTCCACGATCTCGTCGGTCAGCGGGTGTGGACGAGCCATTTCGGGGCGTGGGCGGCGACGACTCCCGACAGAGCCTTGACGACGAGGGCTGCGACAGCGATGTATTCCATGTGACCGAGCATCGTCCCGCAACCCGTGAGCGGTGTGGACGTTGTCTGTGAGCTCCCTGGGAACTCAGACCTTCGGGCTGTAGTGCTGCGGGTCGTCGCGCCGGCCGAGCGGTGGAAGATTGCGTCGGGGTGTGTGGACGAGCGGAGCGTGCGCAGGGGCGCGTCCGGTCTCGCGGTCCCAGCCTGCGCGGGCGCGCGGGTGGTAGCGGTAACGCCAGGGCACGAGCCGGAAGACGGCGCCCACGGCGCGGCCGGCGAGGGTGTGCAGGCGCTCGTCGCGTGTGGTCCAGCGGTAGCCGAGGAGGTCACGGACCGGTTGGTCGTACATGCCGACCGTCAGCCACACGAAACCCTTCGCCACCGGGATGCGGAGGATCGACCAGATCGGGTCGGGTAGCCACGACAGGAACGGGGGAACGCCGAGACCGGACAGGTCGAGGACGTCGCGGGTGGCCTTGTTGTCCTCGAGGACGTTGCGGCACATCTGATCCCAATACTTCTGGAACGCCTCCCAGGTTTCCGGGACGGGGCGCATGCTCATTCCGTACAGGCGGTACCACTGGATGTGCTCGGTGAACAGCCGGCGCTTCTGGTCCTCGGTGAGGCCACCCATGAAGTGGTCGCCCGTGAGGATGGTGCCCATGAAGAACGTGGCGTGCGCCCAGTAGAACGTGTCCGGGTCGAGGGCGTGGTACCTGCGGCCGTGTTTGTCGATTCCCTTGATGTTGTCGTGATACCCCCGCACCTGCTCGGCGGTCTGCTGAGCACGGTCGCCGTCGAAGACGACGCCGCCGATCGGGTACAGCGACCGGTAGAGCCGCTCCCACCGCTCGTCGAAGAAGCGGGAATGTTCCTCGACGCCCGCGCCGAGTCCGGGATGCATGTTCTGCATCGACCCGGCCCAGACGCCCTGCAGCATTCCGCGCCAGTCGCCGAAATACTTCCAGGTCAACGAGTCGGGTCCGAGGGGGACGGGAGCGGAGGCCGGGACGGGCGTACCGTCCGCGTTCAAGTGACTACGCACGTTGTCAGACTAAGATCTGACAACACACGTAGTCAAGGATTGGGGCGAGAAGAGTGACGCTGGAGGACCGGCGGGAAGCACGGCGGAATTCGCTACTCCGCGCGGGCATCGCGCTGCTCGGAGCCCCGGACGGGCCCGCGGTGAACGTGCGCGCGGTCTGCCGCGCCGCCTCGCTGACCGAACGGTACTTCTACGAGTCGTTCCAGGACCGGGACGAATTCGTGCGCTCGGTCTACACCGCAGTGGGCGACGAGGCGCAGGCCGCTCTTGTGGAGGCGGTCGCGTCCACCGAGACCGCGCGGCAGCGCGCCGAGGCCGCCGTGGACGCGTTCGTGAAACTCATGGTCGACGATCCCGCCATGGGCCGCGTGCTGCTGCTCGCACCGCTGTCGGAACCTGCGCTGAGCAGGCGCGGCATCGACCTGATGCCCGGCTTCGTCGCGCTCGTGCACGACCAGCTGTCCGCCGTCGCCGACGAGGTGGAGAAACAACTCGTCGCGGTCGGTGTGGTGGGCGCGCTCACGACGCTGTTCATCGGATATCTCGACGGAACTGTTGCCGCGTCGCGCGAGCAATTCGTCGCTCATTGCGTCACTCTGGTGGTGGAGGCAAACAAGGCCGGCCACGAGTGAGGTGCGCATGCCCTTCCAGGTATCCGTGGACGATCCGACTCGCCCACAACCCGAGCTTCGGGTGCTCGACCGCAAGTTCTTCCAACTCGTCGGCGAGTTCGTCTACGTCCACGGCGACACGGTGGTGACGGTGCCCGGTTGCGCCCCGATGCCGTGCCTTCTCCGCACGGATCTGGCATCGATCCCCGCGCCGCTGCAAGGCCTGCTCACCCCGTACGGCCGGCAGTTGCTTCCCGCGATCATGCACGACGACCTCTGCAAACGTGCGAGCGCGCAGGGACCGGAGGGAAACACGCTGCGACGGCACGCGGACGAACTGTTCCGGCTCGCCCTGCTCGACGAGGGCGTCGGACCGTTCCGCAGCCGCATCTTCTGGGTCGGCGTCGAGGTCGGCCGGTTCTGGACGTTCACCGACGTCGCCCGGTTCCTGCTCATCGCGCATCAGGTGCTCGGGATGCTGTGCTGGGTGGTGGGCGTGCCGTGGGCGCTGGCGACCTCGCACTTCGGCCTGGCCGCGCTCTTTCTCGTGCTTCCGGTGGTGCTGTCGCTGTTGTGGCGCAGAGACTTTCCCGTCGCCCTGCTCGGGTGCCTTCTCCTGCCCGTCATCGCGCCGACGTATCTGCTGACGATCGCCACGGCCGCGGTGCTGTGGGTGCCGGACGGTGCCGCGTGGTTGCTCGGCCGCAGGCGGACTCGCCGACCGCCGCCGCTCGGGCCGCCGACCACCGTCCTCCGCTAATCCACCATCGGCGGCTGGCAGTACGTGCAGAAGAAGATCTGCTGCTGACCGAGGTCGTGGCCTTCGATCACCGTCCCGCAACGGCGGCAACGCTTTCCGGCACGCCCGTACACCCATGGCCGATGGCGGACGGAGTTGTTCTTGTCGATGTGAATCATGCGATGCGCGAGCGTGACCAGCGCGGGCAGGTCGGCCACGCCACTCGACGGAGTGTAGGGGTGGACGCCGCGGAGGAAGCAGACCTCGTTGCGGTACACGTTGCCGAGACCGGCCAGGTTGCGCTGGTCGACCAGGGCGAGACCGATGGGCTGGTCGCCGGCCGCCCGCAGGTTGCGGATCGCCGTGTCGGCGTCCCAGTCCGGCCCCAGCAGGTCGGGGCCGAGGTGGCCGACCGCGGACTCCTCGTCGTCACGCCCCAGAATCTCGGTGATGCCGAGCGAGAATCCGACCGCCACCCTGTCGTCGGTGGCGAGCACGATCCGGGCCTGGTGCGTGGGACGGCGCCACTTCGTGTCCGGCGCGTAGATGTGCCACGCACCTTCCATCTTCAGATGCGTATGGATCGAGTAGTCGCCGACCCGGATGAGGAGGTGCTTCCCGCGGCTGACCACCTCGTCGACGAGCCGGCCGGACAGGTCGACGGTGGCGTACCGGGGGACCCGCACATCGCAGCGGGTCAGCACCTTGCCCGCGAGGGCGTCGCGAAGCGAGTTGGCGGTGCGCCAGACAGTATCGCCTTCGGGCATCTCAGGCTCGCAACCGGAATCCGCGGGGGGTGGGCGAGAAACCGGCCTCGGTCAGGATCGGCGCGAAGTCGCTGCCGTGGATGGTGTCGCCGTCGACCTTCTCGACCACGATCTTGTCGATCCCGCCGCGCTTGACCACACCGGCGAGCGTGACCGCCGCGGTGCGGAGCACGCCGGGGTCGTCGGCGAAGGTGAGGATCGTGCGCCCGCCGCGTTCGACGAACAGGATCAGGTCACCCTCCACGAGCACCACCAGGCCGCCGGCCTTGCGTCCCGGCCGGTGCGCGGGCGCGTCGTCGCCGCGCTTCGGCCAGGGGAGGGCCGCACCGTACGGGTTGGCGGGATCGCTGGCGGCGAGAGTCACAGCGGGCAGGGTGGTGTGCCTGCCCTCGAGCGAGTCGGCGTAGCTCCGGAGTCGATCCACCACGGGCGGGGTGGAGAACTGTGCACCGCCGAGCGACTCGACGAAATGGCCTCGCCGGCAGCGGCCGTTGTCCTCGAACGTGCCCAGCACCTTGTACATCAGCGCGAATCCGCCGGGAACGTTCTCGGTCATCACGGACCCGCGCGTCACCACCCCGTACCGCTCCAGGAGCAGTTCGGCCGTGGCGCTGGCACGCAGCGTGGCATCGGATTCGGCGGCGGGGAGGATCGACCACCTTCCCCCGACCGTGGGCGGTGCGGTGCGCACCGGGACCGTCAGGCTGCGGTACGCGCGGGCACGTGGGGGTCGTCGCGGCGACCGGTGGCTCGTGGTGGTCCTGGACGTGTCCGACAGCAGGGCGCGGACCGGGGCGAGTGTGTCGTTGCCGATGTGGCCCAGCCACACCAGATCCCACAATGCGGTGGCCAGCGCGGTGTCGTCGGACATCTCGAGGGTGTCCGCGAGTTGCCGGAAGAAGTACGCGCCGCCGCCGGACAGCGTGTCGAGCACCTGGCGCTGGACATCGGACAGGTCCGATTCCGCGGGCGTGGTCAGCGTGAGCGGTGCGGTGTCGGCGGGGTGGAGGCACACCCACCCGTCCTTGCCGGAGATGCTGCCCGCGCCCGACCACAGCACCTCGCCGGTGGAGGTGAGTTCGTCGAGCATGGCGGGGGAGTAGTCGGCCACCCGGGACGGCAGGATCAGCGACTCGAGTGCCGAGGCGGGCACCGGGACGCCGGCAAGCTGTTCCACCACGGTCGCGACGCCGTCGATGCCGCGCAGTGTGCCCCCCACGTGCTGCCAGCCCGGGAGGAAGCGGCCGAGCGTCGCGGTGCTGACCGGTTCGACCTCTTGCCGCGCCGCGGCCAGCGAGCGCCTGCGGAGTCGGCGGAGAACCTCGGCGTCGCACCATTCGCTCCCGGTCGCGCCGGGGCGGAACTCGCCCTCGACCACCCGCTTTCCCTGCGCAAGTCGCTGCAGCACGTCACGGGCCACCGCGGAACCGAGCCCGAAACGGGTGGCGGCGTCGGTGATCGTGAACGGGCCGTGGGTGCGGGCGTACCGGCTGATCAGGTCGGCCAGCGGATCGTCGACGGGTTCGATGAACGCGGCGGGAACACCGATGGGTAGCGGCACCCCGAGCCCGTCGCGCAGGCGGGCCGCATCCTCGATGGCCGTCCACCATTCGTGACCCGCGAAGGAGACGGCGAGCGCCCGCTTCGCCCGGACGAGTTCGTCGAGCCAGGGAGTGGGATCGCTGGTCGACCGTGCGGCGACCTCGTCGGAGGTGAGCGGACCCAGGAGGCGCAGCAGGTCGGCGACGCCTTCGAGATCCTTCGCCTTGCGGTCGGGAAGCAGGCGCTGGAGTTCGAGTTCGGCGTGGGCGATGACATCGGCGTCGAGCAGTTCGCGCAGTTCCACCCTGCCGAGCAGTTCCGCCAGCAGCGTCGAGTCCAGGGACAGCGCCGCCGCCCGGCGTTCGGCGAGCGGGCTGTCGCCCTCGTACATGAACTCGCCGACGTAGTTGAACAGCAGGGCGCCGGCGAACGGCGACGGCGACTGCGTTTCCACCTCGACGATGCGGATCTGGCGACGCGCGAGCCTGCGGAGCAGGTCCTTCAGGGCCGGTAGGTCGTACACGTCCTGCAGGCACTCGCGGACGGTCTCGAGCAGGATCGGGAACGTCGGATACCGGCGGGCCACGTCGAGCAGCTGGGCGGACCGCTGCCGCTGCTGCCAGAGCGGTGCGCGTTTCCCGGGCGTGCGGCGCGGAAGCAGCAGCGCCCGGGCCGCGCACTCACGGAACCGGGACGCGAACAGCGCCGAACCGCCGACCTGTTCGGTGACGATGTCCTCGATCTCGTCGGTGTCGAAGACGAAGAGGTCGGCGCCGGGCGGGGTGTCCTCGGTGTCGGGGAGGCGCACGATGATGCCGTCGTCGGAGGCCGTCGCGTTCGAGTCGAGGCCGTACCGCTCGCTCAGCCGTGCACTCACGGCCAGCGCCCACGGTGCGTGAACACGCTGGCCGTACGGCGAATGCAGGATCAGTCGCCAGTCGCCGAGCTCGTCACGGAATCGTTCGACCACCAGGGTGCGGTCGGTGGGGACCTGCCCGGTGGCGGTCTTCTGCTCGGCGACGAGCTGAACGAGATTGTTCGTGGCGTTCTCGTCGAGCCCGCCGGTGCGGCAGCGTTCCTGCACCTCGGTCTCGTGCCCGAGCGAGATCTCCCGCAGGAACTGCCCCAGCGCCTCGCCCAGTTCCGCCGGCCGGCCCAGACCGTCACCGTGCCAGAACGGCAGCCGCCCCGGCTGCCCGTAGGCGGGGCTGACCAGCACCCGGTCGAACGTGATCTCCTCGATCCGCCAGCTGGTGGCCCCGAGCGCGAAGACGTCGCCGACCCGCGATTCGTACACCATCTCCTCGTCGAGTTCGCCGACGCGGGACGCCTTCTCGCCGACCATGTAGACCGTGAACAGACCGCGGTCGGGGATGGCTCCTCCCGAGGTGACCGCCAGCCGCTGCGCGCCGGGGCGTCCCGTGAGCGTGTTGGCCTCGCGGTCCCAGACGAGGCGGGGCCTGAGCTCGGCGAACTCGTCGGACGGGTAGAGGCCCGCGAGCAGATCGAGGGTGGACTCGAACGCCGAGCGCGGCAGCGTCGCGAAGGAACCGCTGCGCCGGACCGTCTCGAACCAGTCGTCCACGTCGAGCGGCTCGAGCGCGGTGGCCGCCACCGTGTGCTGGGCGAGGATGTCGAGCGGATTGGCGGGGACGGCGAGCGCCTCGATCTTCCCGGTGACCATGCGCTCGACGGTGACGGCGCAGTGCACGAGATCGGTGCGGTGCTTCGGGAACACGACACCCCGGGAGATCTCCCCGACCTGGTGTCCGGCGCGGCCGACCCGCTGCAGACCGTTCGCCACCGACGGTGGTGCCTCGACCTGGATCACCAGATCGACCGCGCCCATGTCGATTCCGAGTTCGAGGCTGCTCGTCGCGACCACGCACCGCAGTCGCCCCGACTTCAGGTCGTCCTCGATCAGGGCCCGCTGGTCCTTGCTGACCGACCCGTGGTGGGCGCGCGCGAGCAGGGGGTCCGCGCCGAAATTGACCTCGGACGGCGTGCCGATCTGCGATGCCGGTTTCGGGTTCTTGTCGACGGCGGTCCCGGCGCGTTCGGCGTAGATCTCGTTGAGCCGAGCCGTCAGGCGCTCGGCGAGGCGCCGCGAGTTGGCGAACACGATGGACGACCGGTGCGCCAGGACGAGGTCGACGATCTGTTCCTCGACGTGCGGCCAGATCGACCCCGCCTGCGGGGTCGCCGACGCCGAACCCTCGGCGGGTTCGGCGAGGCCGAGTTCGGTCATGTCCTCGACCGGTACCTGCACGGTGAGGTCGAACGTCTTCGGCGACGGCGGTGCGACGATCCGGATGGGCGCCGAACCGGACAGGAACCGGCCCACCTCCTCGTGCGGGCGCACCGTCGCCGACAGCCCGATGCGCTGCGCCGGGGTCGCGAGAAGCTGGTCGAGACGCTCGAGCGACAGGGCCAGGTGGGCGCCGCGCTTGGTGCCGGCCACCGCGTGCACCTCGTCGACGATGACGGTGTCGACCTGGGTCAGCGTCTCGCGCGCGGCGGACGTGAGCATGAGGAACAGCGACTCGGGGGTGGTGATGAGGATGTCGGGCGGATTCTTGATCAGGGCGCGCCGGTCGCCTGCCGGTGTGTCGCCGGAGCGGACCCCCACCGAGATCTCCGGCGGCGTGAGCCCGAGCCGCTTGGCCGTCTGCGTGATCCCGACGAGCGGGGCGCGCAGATTGCGTTCGACGTCGACACCCAGGGCCTTGAGCGGGGAGATGTAGAGGACCCTGGTCTTGCGGTCCTTCCCGTCGGTGGCGGCGAGTTGGTCGAGGGACCACAGGAAAGCGGACAACGTCTTGCCCGAACCGGTCGGGGCCACGACGAGCGTGTGCGCGCGGCTGGCGATCGACTCCCACGCACCGAGCTGCGCGGCCGTCGGCGCCGGGAAGGCGCCGCCGAACCACTCGCGGGTGGCAGCGGAGAACCTGCCCAGGACGTCGCTCACCGTTCCATAGTGCACCGGGGGTACGACACGCAGCGGGAACATACCGTGCGGTCTCTGGAATCCGTCCGGTCAAATCATGCGGCAGATCCCGCATGCGGTCACCAACGCCGACGTCGCATTGGCGGAGTCGATCCTGGCGCAGTGTGCGAGAGGAGGTACGCCCGACGATGTCGAGAGTGCCGGCCACCGCCTCCTCTCTCATCTCGATCCCGACGGAAACCTGGGTGACGATCGTTATCGCTCCCGGCGGCGTGGTGTTTCGTTGGGCCGTCGAGATTCCGAACTGATGTCGACGATCTCCGGTGAGCTCGACCCCACAGCGCGCGCTCTGCTCGACCCGGTTCTCGCGAAATGGGCTCGCCCCGGCATGAACAACCCGGACGACCCGGAGTCACCGTCCGGCGACGCCGAGAATCCGTCGATCGACCGTGAAGCACTGGTAGCGGCAGAGAAACCACGACGCCCTCGGTGCGATATTCCGGGTCATGCTGTAATCCAGGGATCCTGGGCCGGCATCGGGGTCTGCCCGTCACGGTGATCATCACCGTGACCCTCGACCGACTCGAGAAGGCGGCGGGCGGCGTGACCACCACGGCCACCGGCGGACTCCTTCCCCTCGGCGACGCGCTGAAGCTCGCCGAGCGCGCCCACCCGGTGCTCGGCCTGTTCGACCACGACTGGTTGCGCGGCCCCCCGGCCGGCATGTGTGCGGTGCACCACGTGCAGGAGTGGCGCAACAGCGGATACACCGACATCGACTCACTGACGCTCGCGTGCGATGCCTGCCACGCCCAGGTCCACGACGGGCCTACAGCCTGGCCGACCACCAGCGCGCCAGCCGGTGACACGTACGCGGGGCGCACCGAATGGCTTCCACCACCGCACATCGACCCGGCCAGAAACCCGCGAATCAATCACCGACATCACGCCGGTGAGTTGATCGCTCGCGCTCGCCGGAACACCCGCGACCGGGCACGAACCGTGGACGGAGTGCCCTCACCGTGCGCCGCCCCTCACACTGTCGTGAGTTCCGCTGTCGCCGGAGCGAACGACGGCGACGGCAACTCGACGGTGGCGGGCTCGTGCTCGGAGACCACCACGTAGGCGCCCACAGCGAGTAGCGCCAGAGCAACTGCGCGGATCATCCTGAACACGTTGTCTCGCTTCGGTCGAAGGGGCGGTGTGTCACGGGTGTAGCCGTCAGACCGTAGACGAGGGCACCGACAGCTACGGTGGAGCCATGACTGCTGCAGGGGACAGCCACGAACTCGACCGACTCCGGGAGGCCGCACAAGCCCGCCTCGAGAAGAGGGTGGGGGACGGAAAGCTGACATTGGAGGAGTATTCGGAGCAAGCCGCGATCGTCTGGTCCCGCGACGTCGACGTCGAAGGTCTTCGGCGGCTGGTTCCCATCGAGGCTCCGGCGGCGCCGGTGTCGCGTCCTCAGTCCACCATCGTCGGAATCTTCGGCGACACCAAGCGTTCCGGCCGTTGGTCGCTCGCGGTCAAGACACTGGCCCTGCTCGTGTTCGGGGACGTGAAGCTCGACCTCCGGTCGGCCGTGATCGGCGCCCGCACATCGACGATCACACTCGTCACACTGTTCGGCGACAGCACGATCACCGTTCCGGAGGGCGTGCATGTCGAGGTGGGTGGTTTCGACCTCTTCGGCGACCGCGAACTCGACGCCGGTGCACAGGATCCCGGGCCCGGAGCCCCGACGATCCGCATCGTGTCGTACTCGCTGTTCGGTGACCTGAGGGTGCGCACCCGCTAGTCGCGGCCGAGGCGCTCCAGCAACGCCGACTTGATCGCCGGACGTCCCGCTGCGACGAGCGTGAAGGTGGCTTCACGCATGAGGCGTTCGGCGGTGTTCCCGGCCAGCAGTGACGAGCTGCCCTTCGCCGTGACGAGGGCGGTGGCGGTGCGGATGGCGAGTTCCGAAGCGCGGGCCCGTGCTTCGGCGATCTCGGCGCGGCCTTCGAGCGCCGCGTTCAGGTCGAGTCGCGCGCGTGCGGCCTGCTCTTCGAACGGGTCGGCGTCGACGCCGAGAGCCTCCAGTTCGCTGATCGCCCGGCGGGTGATCCCCATCGCCATGCACCCGTTGATCCACGACCCGAACAGCTGGCTCTTCGCGAAGTCCTCGGCGGAGACGACGGCACTCACCAGATCACGTGGCACGGCGAGCCCGTCGAATGTCAACCGGACCGTGTTGGACCCGCGGGCCGCGATCAGCGGGAGTTCCTCGGCGGTGAGTCCCCGAAGCGGTTGTGCGGGAATGATGACGTGCACGATGGAGTCGTCGAATTCGTCGCGCGCCGACACCTGGAGCAGATCGACGATGCCCCAGCCGGTGACGAACGGCGACACCCCGTCGAGCACGTAGCCGTCGTCGACGCTGCGTGCCCACAGAGTGGGCGGGACGGGAATCGCTCCGGCCAGGGCGACACCGGCCCGCACGGTGCCGTCGATGAGCCCGTCGAGGTAGCGACCCTGCAGGGCCGTGTTCGGCGAATCGGCGAGACCGGCGACGACGCCGTGATGCTGCATCCACGTGAATGCCGTCGCGAGGCAGCCGCCGCACAACGTCTCGATCACGTCGACCAGCACCGACGGCGACACACCTTCGTCGCCCGGTGCCGCGAGTCCGTAGAAGCCGTCGGCGGCGAGAGTCTCGAAGTGACTGTCGGGAATCTCGCCGTCGGCATCGACGCTGTCGGCCACCGGGAACAACACGTTCTCGGCAATTTCACGCGCCATCTCGGTCCAGTTGCTCACGCCCCGAGAGTAGCGGGTCGACGCCGCCGATCAGGTGAACTCCACCCCCTGCGCGAGGGGGAGTCGATCGGAGTAGTTGACGGTGTTCGTCGCGCGGCGCATGTAGGCCTTCCATGCGTCGGATCCGGACTCGCGTCCGCCGCCCGTCTCCTTCTCGCCGCCGAACGCCCCGCCGATCTCCGCACCAGACGTGCCGATGTTGACGTTCGCGATGCCGCAGTCGGAACCGTCTGCCGCGAGGAACCTCTCGGCCTCACGCTGATCGGTGGTGAAGATCGACGACGAGAGCCCTTGGGGCACTTCGTTGTGCAACGCGATCGCCTGGTCGAAGTCGTCGTAGGTGAGGACGTAGAGGATCGGCGCGAACGTCTCCTCCTGCACCACCGATGTCTGCGCGGGCATCCGGACGAGGGCGGGCGAGACGTAGTAGGCGGAGTCGCTGCCACCGCTGCGTTCGCCGCCGCAGACGACGGTCCCGCCGTCGGCGCGGGCCTTGTCCAACGCGGTCTGCATGGCCTCGAACGCGGAGCGGTTCACCAACGGTCCGACGAGGACGCCGTCGTCGAACGGGTTCCCGACCTTCAACTGGCCGTACGCCGAAGAGATGCGCTGCACCAGCTCGTCGGCGACGGAGGAGTGCACGATCAGCCGCCGCAGGGACGTGCAGCGCTGGCCCGCGGTGCCCGCGGCGGAGAAGACGATTCCCCGCACGGCCAGATCGAGATCGGCGGACGGAGCCACCACCGCTGCGTTGTTGCCGCCCAGCTCGAGTAGACATTTGCCGAAGCGCGCGGCGACACGCGGACCCACGGCGCGACCCATCCGCACCGACCCGGTGGCGCTGACCAGCGCCACGCGTGCGTCGTCGACGAGACGCTCGCCGACGTCCCCCTCGCCCTGGACCAGGGCGTGGATCCCGGCGGGTGCACCGACGTCACGGGCAGCGCGCGCCAGCAGCGCATCACAGGCGATCGCGGTGAGCGGAGTCCGGTCCGACGGCTTCCACACCACCGTGTCGCCGCAGACCAGCGCGACGGCGGTATTCCACGACCACACCGCCACGGGGAAATTGAACGCCGAGATCACCCCGACGACTCCCAGCGGATGCCACGTCTCCATCAGCCGGTGTCCCGGACGTTCCGAGGCCATCGTCCTGCCGTACAACTGGCGTGACAGACCGACCGCGAATTCGCAGATGTCGATCATCTCCTGCACTTCGCCCTGCGCCTCGGACGGAATCTTGCCCGCCTCGAGGGTGACCAGTTCCGCCAGGTCCGTCTTGTGCTCCGTCAGAAGCTGACCCAGGCGGCGAACCACCGCGCCGCGCTGGGGGGCGGGGACGGTACGCCACTCGAGGAAGGCGTCGTGCGCTGCGGTGATCGCCCGGTCCACGTCGTCCGCGCTGCTCGCGGTCACCGTGCGCAGTTCGGTCCCGGTGATCGGGGTCCGCGCGACGAGCGGTCCACCGGCGTCGGTGATCTCGGCGCCGCACCGGATCAGTGCTTCCTCGGCGCGTCGGCACAACTCCTCAGGGGCGGGAAGGTTCACGATGCTGTCCTCTCTCGGGTTCGATCCTGCTGCTGTCGGTAGAGCGTGAACGGGTCGTGCACGGGCCGGCCGAGTGTCTCGGCGAGCCACGGTAGGTGGTCGGGGCCGGAGTCCACCGCCACCGGGAGGTAGTCCTCGTAGAGAATGGGCTCCGCGACATGTTCGTCGCCGGACAGCCGATGGTTGAAGTACGCCAGCCCGCTCGCCTCGAGTTGGGCTTCCGTTCGCGGGAACTCGCGGTCCCAGCGGGCGGAGTCGGCGTCCGCCAGACGGTCGTACAGTTCCCGTCCGTCCGGTGTCAGTGCGATGCCGCGTGACTCCGCCACGACGACTCCGCGTGACTCCGCCACGACGACTCCGCGTGACTCCGCCACGACGACTCCGCGTGACTCCGCCACGACGACTCCGCGTGACTCCGCCACGACGACTCCGCGTGACTCCGCCACGACGACTCCGCCTGGTTCGCCGACGGCGCGGAACGACGCCTTCCGCAGAAGTACGTCCGGGCCGCTCCACGCGGGCGGTCCCTGGATGCGGTCGATCATCGTGAGGCCGCGGCGCGCCGACTGCAGGCGCAGGTCGTCGAGGTCGAAGACCCGCGGCGCCAGATGGACGATGCGGACGTTAGTGCGCCCACCGATGTCGGCGGCGACGGGGGAGATACGTTCGAGTTCGGCGTGCCAGGACCGGTCGGCCGCAGTGTCCGACGATGCGAAGGCCGTGGCCGCCAGTGCGACGAACCGCTCCGCCGTCGGCGCCGTCAGCCCGCCTTCCTCGGTCGCGAGCGTGGCCAGGTGCAACACCTCCGTGGGAAAAACCGTGCGTGCGGCGAGAACGTTCTCGAGGCGGCGCTGCCGGTCGCAGTCGAAGAACCGGCGATCGGCGGTGGTGAGCATCGACGTGAACATCCCGAACGGGTTGCGGCCCAGTTCGATCGGATCGACGGGACGAAACGCCGTCGAGACGACGGGGTCGGGTGCGGGTGCGTCGCGCAGGTCGTAGCAGCCGACAGGGTGCATTCCGAAGCCCGCGAACAGGATGGCCGCCTGGCGCAGCTCCGTGGGTCCACCGAGCCGGATCGCGCCGCGGCGTTCGGATGTGATCCGGGCGAGGCCGCCACGGCGTTCGGCGTCGGCCGGGTTTCGCGCCGCGAAGTCCGCGTTGACCGCACCGGCCACGTCGACCAGCGTGTCGTAGGCGGGCACCTCCCGGCCGTACATTGCGGCCAGCACCCGGGCAAAGCGGGCGCGGAGCTCCCACGTTTCAACCATGATGCACCTCCGCTGGGCTAGCCTGCGCTGGTGGTGGAATCTTTTCGTAGCGACGCACCCCATACTCCTCTCGACGACATCGATCGGGTACTGATGCAGGAGTTGGTGGCCGACGGCCGGGCGACCCTGGCGACACTCGCCGAGAAGGCGGGGCTGTCGATCTCCGCCGTGCAGTCCAGGGTGCGCAGGCTCGAGGCCCGCAAAGTGATCCGCGGGTACACCGCGAAGGTCGATCCGGATGCGCTCGGGCACGGTCTGTCCGCATTCGTCGCGATCACCCCTCTCGATCCGTCGCAGCCCGACGATGCACCCGCCCGGTTGCGGAACCTCCCCGCGATCGAAGCGTGCCACTCGGTCGCGGGGGAGGAGAGCTACGTGCTGCTGGTGCGCGTCGCTTCCCCACGGGAGCTGGAACACCTGCTGCAGGAGATCCGTGCCACCGCCAACGTACACACGCGCAGCACCATCATCTTGCAAACATTTTACGACAGATGAGCCCTGTTCCGGATATGTTGCCGAATTGTCGCCGGTTCACAGGAATTTTGACGTAATCTCTCGGTATGAGCACAGCGATTCGATTTACCGGAGATGGGGGCGAGCTGCCGGCGAGCCAGGTGCACGACGTGCTGCGCGAGCGCATTCTGGTCGACGGTTTCGACCTGGTGCTCGACCTGGAACGCTCACGCGGTACGCATCTCGTCGACCAGCGCGATGGCACCGACTACCTGGACATGTTCGGATTCTTCGCCTCGTCGGCGCTGGGGATGAACCACCCGGAACTGGCGGACGACGACGCCTTTCGCCGGGAACTGGCGGCGGCGGCGATCAACAAGCCGAGCAACTCCGACATCTACACCGTCCCGATGGCACGGTTCGTCGAGACGTTCGCCCGGGTGCTGGGGGATCCCGCACTGCCGCATCTCTTCTTCATCGACGGTGGCGCACTCGCCGTAGAGAACGCTCTGAAGGTCGCATTCGACTGGAAGAGCAGGCTCAATGAGAGCCGTGGCCTCGACCCCGCGCTCGGCACGAAGGTGCTGCATCTGACAGAGGCGTTCCACGGGCGCAGTGGATACACCATGTCGCTCACCAACACCGAGCCCGGCAAGGTGGCTCGGTACCCCAAGTTCGACTGGCCGCGCATCGACTCCCCGTACCTCGCGGACGGGCGGGACGTCGTCGAAGCCGAGCGCCACGCGCTGGACCAGGCACGGCGCGCGTTCGCCGAGAACCCCTCGGATGTGGCGTGTTTCATCGCCGAGCCGATCCAAGGAGAGGGGGGAGACCACCACTTCCGCCCGGAATTCTTCCAGGCGATGGAGGTGCTCTGCCAGGAGAACGACGCCCTTTTCATTTTCGACGAGGTGCAGACCGGGTGCGGTCTCACCGGCACGGCCTGGGCGTACCAGCAATTGGGAGTGCACCCGGACGTCGTCGCGTTCGGCAAGAAGACTCAGGTCTGCGGCATCATGGCCGGCGGCCGGGTGGACGACATCCCCGACAACGTGTTCGCCGTCAGCTCGCGGATCAACTCCACCTGGGGTGGCAACCTCACCGACATGGTGCGGTCCCGCAGGATCCTCGAGATCGTCGAGGAGGACAGGCTCGTCGACCGAGCACGGATGACCGGGGCGCATCTCCTCGAACGACTGCGGGAACTCGCACGCGCGAATCCCGACGTGACCGAGCCGCGGGGACGCGGCCTCATGTGCGCGATCACGGTCCCCACGCCGCAGCGACGGGACCGCGTCGTCGCCGACCTCAGGGACCGGGAGCGGGTGCTGATCCTGCCGACTGGCAAGCGCGGGATCAGGTTCCGCCCACCCCTGACGGTGACGACCGCGGAACTCGACGCCGCCGTGGATGCACTGGCCCGAGTGCTGGGCGGTACCGTCGACGCATGACGCCGATACCGCTCACGTCCGTGCCCAATCTGCGAGACGTCGGTGGCTACCGAACCCGGGACGGCGCGAAAGTGCGCACCGGCGTGTATTTCCGTTCGACCGATCTCAGCCGCGTCGCGGACACGGACATGCCGCTGCTCGACGGCCTCGGGATCCGGACGGTGTACGACCTGCGCACCGCGGACGAGCGTGACGCGGCACCCGACAAACTCCCGGACGGGGCTCGCGCGGTCGTGTTGGACGTGCTCGCCGACAAGGGGATTCGGTCCATCCCCGCGCAGATGCTCCAGGTGATCGCCGATCCGATGATCGCGGAACGGGAGCTCGGCGGCGGACGCGCGATCGAATACTTCGAGGGCAGCTACCGCGACTTCGTCGTGATGCCGAGCGCGGTGTCGTCGTACCGGGAGTTGTTCGGCGACCTGGCCTCGAACGGCAACACGCCTGCCCTCGTGCACTGCACCACCGGCAAGGACCGGACGGGTTGGGCCACGGCGGCGCTGCTGCTTCTCCTCGGAGTCAGTGAGGACGACGTGTTCCACGACTACCTGCTGACCAACGAACTCCTGCTTCCGTCGTTCGCGGGCGTGTTCGAGAAATTCGTGGACGCGGGTGGAGATCCGGCGTTGCTCGAGCCCGTGCTCGGAGTCCGTGAGCAGTACCTGGAGGTGTCCCTGGCCACCATGCGCGAGCAGTACGGGACCGTCGAACGGTACTTCTCCGACGGACTCGGCCTCGACGCCGGGGTTCAGACTCTGCTGCGGGAGCGCATGATCGCGGACTGAGCGGACAACCCGATCGCCACACCCACCATGTCGGCGCAGAGGTCCCAGACCGATCCGTGCCGGCCGATCGGCAGCACGCCCTGCAGTATCTCGGTGATCACCGCGAACGCCGCGAGCCAGAGCACGGTGATCCGTGGCGTCAGGAGCGCGTACCGGGAGGCGGCCGCCAGCGCCGCGAACAGCAGGGCGTGCACCACCTTGTCGGCATGTTCGGGACCCGACGGCGTCGCGGACGCAGGGGAGAGCAGCATGACCAGTGCCAGCACGGTGAGTACCGCCACCGGAACGAATCGCATAGTCACCGCTCGACCGTGAACCCCAGTGCGCCCTCGGCAAACCGTTGCACCGCATCCGATCCGCTCGCGAGCGCGTCCTCGTGGCCGGTCCGCGCCCAGCCCGTGAGGGTCGCGGAGTCCTCGGACGGAGTGAGGCCCACCTCGGCGAGCAGTTCGCCGGTGTTGGGCTGGCAGATCGCCCACGAATAGTGCTCGTCGCTCAGCCACTGCGCCGTGCGGCGGGCGACGTACTCGGGTTCGGCGATTCCACCGTCCGCGAGCGCCGGACGATCATCGACCCGTTCGTCCGCGCGCAGCGCGCGCAGGTACCAGCCACCCGCATTGACCTCGACAGGTTCCACGTCAGCGGTCCCGGTCGCGGCGGCGATCGCGACCGTGGCGGTCGTCGCGGGTGCCGAACAGGATGGCGCCGGCGGCAGGGATCATCAGGAAGAACAACCAGCTGTTGTCGACCGGGACGACGAAGAACAGCACGAGGGCGACGAGCGGGATCACCGACATCACGATGCGACGCCAGTTCTGGTCGCTGTCGGTGCCGGCCGATTCGGCCTTGGCGGGCGTGCCGACCGTGGTCGCGGGGAGGTCGGTGAACACTCGGTCGAGTTCGCCGCGGGTCGTGGCATTCGTGACCGCGAGACTGCGCTCATCGAACTCGGGGACCGTCAAACGGCCCGCCGCGAAATGTTCGCTCAGCAAGTTCAGGGCCTGCTCACGTTCGGCAGTGCCGATACGGATCTCGGGAACGTCAGACATGCGTACAGACTACTGTGAGTCCTTCTCGACCCCCGGGGGTCGAGAAGGACTCACGAGTGGTGCAGGTGCCTATTTCAGTTCGGCGAGGACGGTGCCCTGGGTGATGGCGGCGCCGGGTTCGACGGCGAGGCCGGTGACGGTGCCGGCCTTGTGGGCGTTGACGGGGTTTTCCATCTTCATGGCCTCGAGGACGGCGATGAGGTCGCCCTCGGCGACTTGCTGGCCTTCTTCGACGGCGACCTTGACGACGGTGCCCTGCATGGGGGCGGTGACGGCGTCACCGGAGGCGGCGCCGCCGTGGGCGCCGCCGCGGGTGCGGGCCTTGGGCTTCTTGCGGACCGCCCCGGCCGCGGTTCCGGCGCCGGTGCCGAGGGTGAACTGTCCGGGCAGGGACACCTCGACGCGGCGGCCGCCGACCTCGACGACGACGTTCTGCCGGGGCCCGGTCTCGTCCTCGTCGATCGGCTGGTTACCGGTGAACGGTTCGACCTGGTTGTCCCATTCGGTTTCGATCCACTTGGTGTAGACGTCGAAGGAGGTGCCGTCGCCGATGAAGGCGGGGTCGGAGACGATGGCCCGGTGGAACGGGATGACCGTGGCCAGTCCTTCGACCTGGAATTCGGCGAGGGCGCGGCGGGCGCGGGCCAGGGCCTCGTCGCGGGTGGCGCCGGTGACGATGAGTTTGGCGAGCATGGAGTCGAACTGGCCGCCGATCACGCTGCCGGTTTCGACGCCGGAGTCCATCCGCACACCGGGGCCGGTGGGCGGGACGAACTTGGTGACCGGGCCGGGGGCGGGCAGGAAGCCGCGGCCGGCGTCCTCGCCGTTGATGCGGAATTCGAAGGAGTGCCCGCGGGGGGTGGGGTCCTCGGTGAGGTCGAGGTGTTCGCCGTTGGCGATCTTGAACTGCTGCAGGACCAGGTCGAGGCCGGCGGTTTCCTCGGTGACGGGGTGTTCGACCTGCAGGCGGGTGTTGACCTCGAGGAAGGAGACGGTGTCGCCCTGGACCAGGTATTCGACGGTGCCGGCGCCGTAGTAGCCGGCCTCCTTGCAGATGGCCTTGGCGGAGGTGTGGATGCGGTGGCGTTGGTCGTCGGTGAGGAACGGGGCGGGGGCCTCCTCGACGAGTTTCTGGAAGCGGCGTTGCAGGGAGCAGTCGCGGGTGCCGGCGACGATGACGTTGCCGTGCTGGTCGGCGATGACCTGGGCTTCGACGTGGCGGGCCTTGTCCAGATACTGTTCGACGAAGCATTCGCCGCGGCCGAACGCGGCGACGGCCTCGCGGGTGGCGGAGTCGAACAGTTCGGGGATTTCCTCGATGGTGTGGGCGACCTTCATGCCGCGGCCGCCGCCGCCGAACGCGGCCTTGATGGCGACGGGGACCCCGTATTCCTGGGCGAAGGCGACGACCTCGTCGGCGTTTTTGACCGGGTCCTTGGTGCCAGCGGCCATCGGGGCCTTGGCCTTTTCGGCGATGTGGCGGGCGGTGACCTTGTCGCCGAGGTCGCGGATCGATTGCGGGGAGGGGCCGATCCAGATCAGGCCGGCGTCGATCACGGCCTGGGCGAAGTCGGCGTTTTCGGAGAGGAAGCCGTAGCCGGGGTGGATGGCGTCGGCGCCGGACTTTTTGGCGGCGTCCAAAATTTTGTCGAACACCAGGTAGGACTCGGCGGAGGTCTGCCCGCCGAGGGCGAATGCTTCGTCGGCCAGGCGCACGAACGGGGCGTCGGCGTCGGGTTCGGCGTAGACGGCGACGCTGGCCAGGCCGGCATCGGCTGCGGCCCGGATCACCCGCACTGCAATCTCACCGCGGTTCGCGACGAGCACCTTCGTGATGTGCGCGCTGGCATGACTGGGCACTGAGCCTCCTGTGGTTCGCATGGTCTGTCTCCGCGGTGGCTCCCGTGGGTGTCACCAGCGGTCGTTTACGGCATCACTTCGGAGTCTAAGCACCGAACCGATCCGTGTTGTCACCGGACCGAAATTTCCCGTCAGGGCTGTCCGACGCTCCGCAACCCTACCGAGGGGTAGCTGGTTGAAACCTGTTCCAGTTGCCGGCGGAGGCTCCCGACCCACGTGTGGACGCTCGCGGCAGCGATGTCGTTGCCCGGATATCGGACCGCCAGATTGACACCTCGAGGGGTGCGATTGATCCACGCGTACACGTCGTGGGTGTACTGCCGGCTCCTCAGCGCCCGGGCGTTGCG
Source organism: Rhodococcus sp. ACPA1 (assembly GCF_002300195.1). NCBI lineage: Bacteria > Bacillati > Actinomycetota > Actinomycetes > Mycobacteriales > Nocardiaceae > Rhodococcus > Rhodococcus sp. ACPA1. The sequence continues at coordinate 1,084,847 of NZ_NSDX01000001.1, forward strand.
CTCGTGCCAGCGGCCCGCTTCGGGCACGAACCGGACGTCCATGTAGGAGACGACGAAGCGCGGCCGGATGGGGATGTCGAGTTCCTTCTCGATGCGGTCGAACGGGACCACCGAGATCGGTTTCGTCCGGGCCACGCTCTCGGCGGCGTCGCGGGCGACGGCGGCGAAGTCGTCCGATGTCACCTCGAAGTCGATCGGGCTGAGTCCCACGAACCATCCGAGCGCGGACGCCCACTGCGGGGAGTGCCGGGTATGGACCGGAGTGACCGTCCGAAAGCGTTGATGCCCGGCCACTTCCGCCCCGGCCATGCCCAGGCACGCGAGCAGGCCGGGGAAGAACCCCACATCCGCCTCGCGGCACGCCGAATTGAACGCCGCAGCCTGGTCGGAATCGAGAATCCAGGCAGACAGGTTCTGCTGGGCGTACGACGTGCGCGGGCCGACCTCGAGCGGGAACTCGGGGAGTCCCGGTCCCTCGAGCGCCGAGCGCCACACGTCGAGCGCCTCACGTTTCACGTCGGCGTCGGTGGAGTTCTCACGCTCCTCACGGCCGAAGTCGATGTAGCTGCCGACGGGAAACAGGTTGGCCGTGCGTCCGGACAGTGCTTCCTCGTACAGGGCGGTCAACTCGTGGGCGACGAGCACGATGGAGAACCCGTCGATGATCGAGTGATCGGCCGCGAAGAACACCGTGAATCGGTCGCGTTGGACTGTTTCGAGCGTCGCGAAGACGTACGACGGCCAACTGTGCGGCGACGCGTACTCGTCGAACAGTTGCTGCAGGTGCGCGAAGTTGTCGCCGCCGGCGGCGTCGTACCCGTGGCTGACGACGCCCACGTGCAGCCCGCCCTGCGGCACGGTGCGCCGGTGCACGCGCTCGGTCTCCGTGTCGAACGTCGTGTGCGAGCGCAGCACCTCGTGACGATCGGTCCACTTCTCCAGTGCCGACCGGAAAGCGGTGACGTTCAGCGTGCCGTGGATCTCGAACGCGGTGCCCAGCCAGGATTCGCGACCACCGGAGTCGGAGCACCGGCGCAGGTGCGCCTCGTGGATGTACGAGGCCGGGCGGGGATCGTCCACCCATTCCGAGCGGGCGCACGGTAGCCATTCGGTGAGCGCGCCCACCGGAACGGGGTAGTCGGCAAGTTCGGTGAATTCCATCAGTGTGTGTTCAGACCCTGCCTAGCCGCGAAGATGCCGCTTGATTCGCGCGAGCATCGCGGACATGCCGCGCAGTCGCAGGGGACTGACGGCGTCGGCGAGCCCGAGCGCGGAATAGAAATCGTCCGGAATGCCGAGGATGGTGGCAGCACTGTGCCCGTCCAGGCCCTGGTGCAGTATCGACGCGAAACCCCGCGTCGTCGGCGCTTCCGCGGGCGCGCTGAAATGCAGCCGCACGTGGTCGGGATCGGAGTCGTCGACCGACAGGAACAACGGAGACTGGCACTCGGGCACCGGTTCCATGGCGTCCTGCTCGAGTTCGGCAGGCAGAGGCGCCAGTTCGCGGCTGAACTCCAGCAGCAACTGCAGCTTGTCCGAGCCGTCGACGGCAGCGAAGTCGTCGACGATCTCGGCAAGCGAATCGGGTAGTTCGGTCATGACGATGCGCCGGGAACGTCTCCCGGCTCTTCACCCCTGACGATCGGAACGCGAACCATGTTGCCCCACTCCGTCCACGAACCGTCATAGTTGCGGACAGTGGGGTAACCGAGCAGGTGGGTGAGGACGAACCAGGTGTGGCTGGAACGCTCACCGATGCGGCAGTACGCCACGATGTCGTCGTCGGCGGACACACCGCCGTAGATCTCGTTCAGTTCACCGCGCGAGCGGAACCGGCTGTCGGGGGCGGCTGCCTTGGCCCACGGAATGCTCAGCGCGCTCGGGATGTGGCCGCCGCGCAGCGCCCCCTCTTCGGGGTAGTCGGGCATGTGGGTGCGTTCGCCGGTGTACTCCTGGGGCGAACGCACGTCGATCAGCGGCCCCTTGCCGAGGTGATCGAGCACGTCGTCCTTGAATGCGCGGATCGGGGCGTCGTTGCGCTCGACCACCGGGTAGTCGGTGGGGGAGGTTTCGGGGACGTCGAATGCGGTGTCCCGGTTCTCGGCGATCCACGCGTCGCGGCCGCCGTCGAGGAGACGGACGTCCTCGTGTCCGAACAGCGTGAACACCCAGAGGGCGTACGCCGCCCACCAGTTGCTCTTGTCGCCGTAGATCACGACGGTGTCGTCGCGGCTGATGCCCTTGCGGCTCATCAGGTCGGCGAACTGCTCGCCGTTGATGTAGTCACGGGTCACCGGATCGTTGAGATCGAGGTGCCAGTCGACCTTGACGGCGCCGGGGATGTGGCCGACGTCGTAGAGGAGCACGTCCTCGTCCGACTCCACCACCTTGAGGCCGGGAGTGCCCAGATTCGCGGACAGCCACTCCGTCGACACGAGCCGACCGGGGTTGGCGTACTCGGCGAAGGACTGGGTGGGATCTGGCGCTACGGGCACGGGTGGGCTCCTGGGGCAGATGCGACGGGGACGGCGTCAATTCTAGGCGGACGCCGGAAGTTCTTCCGACCGGCGTTCACACTTACCGGCCGTGGACGGTGAGGGAGCCCGCCCAGGCGCGTAGATTCGCACCCGAACGGAGGCCTCATGCCCGACATCTCGACGCGCGCCGACCTGGAACTGTTGCTCCGGCACTTCTACGGCCGGGCATTCGCCGATCCGGTCCTCGAACCGGTCTTCGAGACGCTCGCGGTGATCGGCCTGGACGACCACCTGCCCGTCATGTGCGACTTCTGGGAGACGATCCTGCTGCGCACGGGCGTCTACCGAGGCAGCGCGTTCGCCGTGCACCGGGCGCTGCACGGCCGGCACGGATTCACCGACCGGCACTTCGACCGCTGGGTCGAACTGTGGACGTCGAGCGTCGACGAGTTGTTCGCCGGCGACGTCGCTGGGCGGGCCAAGGTCGAGGCAGTCAAGATCGCCGACGCCATACGGCGACGACTGTTCGAGCCCTCCGGCGGTCAGACGACCGGCGTGCCTTCCATGTTCAGCTGACTGGTCAGCTCCGCGATGGGAGTGACGCCGTTCTCGCAGATGTCGTGCATGATCTCCCGCAGCCGCACCAGGAACTCGGTGACCGCGCGGCGTGCCGTCGGCGTCTCGGGGAACCGCGACCGCAGCGCGAGACCCCGCTGCGTGCGGGAGATCCAGAACTGCGCGTCGTCCGCGACCGTCACGTTGCTGATGTGGTGGGCGTTCAGCTCGTCGTGATCGTCGGTGCCGGGCAGTTTGCGGTAGTCGATGTACGAGACCATGAACACATCCGTGCGGGTGCGGCGGTATCCGTCACCGAGCGCCTCCCGCACCTGGGCCATCGTCACGCCCTTGAGCGTGAGGGCCGTGCGGAACGAGGCGTGGGTATGCGCCAGGGAGGATTGGAAGTCGCAGTCGGGTGTCAGTTCGACCGTCAGCGGCGCGCTCGTCGTGAGCCACCCGATCGCATTGGCCCACTGCGGGTCCTGGCGAATGTGCAGCGGAAACTGCAACGGCATCCGGGAGATGCCGTTGATCGAGTGCACTGCCATTCCCATCGCGGTGAGCGTCCCGGTGAACAGGCTTCCCCCCGAGTCCAGGCAGATTTCCTCGAACCGCTCGGTGTCGGTGGCGTCGAGGAGGGGCCGGACGTCGGCTCCCTGCGGAGCGGGCCTGCCCGCCTCGACACCCAGATCGAGCGGGAAACTGGGCGCGGTGCCGCCGCAGCGCTCGTAGAAACGTGCCCATTCGCGAACCCGGGGGTCGCCGATCTCGGTGACGGGCGCCTCGGCCTCGAGTTCGCAGTACCGCAGGAAGCTCCCGGGGTCGCCGAGATCCTTTGTCAGGTCCGCTTCCGTGAGCACGCCCGAGCCGCCGAGTCCGATGAGTCGCTGATAGATCTGCCGGAGTTCACCCAGTGCGATGACGAGCGAGTATCCGTCGACGAGAGTGTGATCGAACGCACTGACCACGGTGTAGTGCGAGTCGCGTTCGATGGTCGCGAACAGGTACGCGGGGAACGTCAGAGGGTCGCACGCCTCGGTGAACCGGTACCGCAGATGGTCGCGGAGCTCGTGCGGTGACGTCGTCACCGAGGACTCGGACGCGACCACGGTGATGTCCTCGGGGTCGAGATCCACGCGCGCCATCGCGTCCGGGCTCACGTCGAAGCCGGTCTGCAGCGTGTCGTGACGCCGGATGAAGTGCACCAGCGCCTGCGCGAGAGCAGCCCGGTCGAGTCGCCCGGGAAGGTCGAAAGCTGCTGCCATCCAGACGCTCCGGCCGACGCCGTGGGTGCGTGCGGTGTCGAGATGGAATTGCTGGTTGTACGACGGCGGCACCGCGGACGGGGAGACCGTGCCCGGCGCGACGGACCATTCCGTCACCAGACCGGGTTCGAGCATGTACCGGTCGATCGACGTGACGTGCACTACTCCACCCCTGCGGCAGGCGCGGAGTCCGCTGTCGGCGCGAACGAGGTCACCGTGTAATCTCCTTCGCGGGCAACGGTTTTCATGATGGTCGACAACCGTTCCGCATATGCGGTCACAGACCGGTGCGCCTCGTCGGTGTCGGGGTGCGAGACGGCCATCCACGTGCCCTCGAGCATGCGGTTGACCCAAATGGACGCGATCTGAGTGGCCTTGCCACCCACGATGCCGGTCGCCCGGGTCGACACGAAGCTCTCGGTCTGCGGCAACCGCCGGCCGTCGATGTACGACACGATCGGGGGCGGTGCGAGCGTGGTGGCGTGTTGCGACATCGCCTCGGGGCCGGCCTGAGCGAGCACGGTGTCGATCACCTGCTGCACGGACACCTCGCCGAGCGCCTTGCCGGACCGGTAGGCGTCCTGCGCGCGCTGGGCGAGTCCCGTGAACGTCGTGGCGTCCTCGAGGGCGAACCCGACCGGAATGAGATTGATGAACCACCCCTGGGACCAGTAGAACTGCGGGTCGTTGCGGGTGGTGAGGGGGGACAGCGCCATGTAGCGGTCGCGCCCGACCAGTTCGTGTTCGGTGATCGCGAGAGCCGCGAACACGCCGCCGATGAAGTTGGAACCGTGGGCCTTGCACACGGCGCCGAACTGCTCGCACTCGTCGGCGTCGGCGAGGTCGAATCGGCTGCCGATGGCCGGCTTCGGTTCGTCGGACGCCCCGAGGTCGAGGGGGAAGCTCGGGAAGGTACCGCCGTTGCGGGTGAGGTGACCGATCCAGCCGTGCACCTCGGGGGAGGCGAGGGTCAGTGTCGCCGCTTTCTCCCGCTCCCGGCGGCTGTACTCCACGTAGCTTCCCGGATCGGGTAGTTCGGGCTCTACGCCGTCGAGTTCGGCCTGATAGATGATCCGCGTCTCGGCGAACGTGAGAATCATCGACTGCATGTCGGTGTGCGCGTGATCGACGGCGTGGAACAGGGTGAAGCTGTCCTCGGACCCTGGAGCGCCGGCGTCGTGATGTTCCACCACGCCGAACACGAAAGCAGGCCAGGCCAGCGCGCTCGTGTCGTTCGCGAAGCGCGTGGCGACGTGGTCGCGGACCTGTTCAGGGGTGGTGAGGGTCTCGCCCTCGTGTGCGGTGAGGGCGATGGAGTCGGCGGGCACGACGTGCCGCTGTACCGCGTTCGCGGTGTCCGTGGGGTCGGCATCCGCGTTCTCGAACGAAAACCAGCTGTGTAGGGTGTCGTGCCGCAGGATGTAGCGCTCGAGAGTGCGGGTCATCGCGGCGCGGTCGAGCCTGCCCGGGAAGTCGAATGCGATGCCGATCCAGGGGGACTGCGTCTCGCCGTTGTTCGCCGCCAGCCGGGCCCGCCGCAGGTGCCGCTCCTGCATGGTGGTCGGCAGTGCCGGATCCACCGGCGCTTCGACAGCCGCACGTGCACTCACGTCCGTGACTTTCCACTCGACGACCCGCCCAGGCTCTGGCTTCCAGTGGGTGATCAAGTTCAAGTCCATCGAGCGGCTCCTGGTGTGTCGAATCGGTTGCGAGTTCGGTCGGGTGTGGCACGGACTTCTCGCAACAGGATGCGGCACCGAGTGCCTTACCGCGAGAGGTAAAGAAGTATGAGACTGATTACAGGTCGGTCCCGGTCTAGTCAAGTGTCGGGCAAAAGGGTTCTACGCTGCAAGTTCCTCGCGTAGCATGCAGCAACCTCTGAACCACCTCACAGCGTTCTGTGAGCTTCGAGCCGCTAGCCTGTCCGGATGCCTGTGACGCAGCGTGACGCACTCTATCGAGGCGAACTCGGTCGGTGGGTCCCGTGGCTGGGACTGGCCACCAGCCTCGCCGCCGTGTTCATGCAACTCCTGGACGCGACCATCGTCAACGTCGCGCTTCCCAGCATCGCGGTCGATCTGGGTGCTTCGGTGTCGGCGCAGCTGCTGATGGTGAGCGTCTACACGCTGTCCTTCGCATGTTCGCTGATCACAGCGGCACGACTGGGGGATCTACTCGGCCGACGACGGGTCTTCCTCACCGCGTTGGCCGTCTTCATCGTTGCCTCACTGCTCTGCGGACTGGCCCAGTCGCCGACCGCTCTCGTGGTGTCGCGGGCGTTGCAGGGTCTCGCGGCGGGGTCGATGTCGGCTCAGACGTTCGCCATCATCTCGGGACTCTTTCCGAAACGCTCGCACCCGCGGGTGTTCGGCATCTACGGCGCGACCATCGGGCTCGCCACGATCTGCGGCCCACTCGTCGGCGGACTTCTCATCCAGTGGGACCTCTTCGGCTTGGGCTGGCGGCTGATCTTCTTCGTCAACCTCCCGATCGGTCTCGCGGCCCTGGTTCTGGGCTACTTCTATCTCGTCGACGCGAAGCCCGACGGCATCCGCCGACTCGACGTGGGCGGCGCCGTGCTGTCGGCGGCCGGGCTGTTCCTCCTGATCTTTCCGCTCGCGGAGGGACGGGAACGTGGCTGGCCGACCTCGATCGTGGTGATGCTGCTGTGTTCGGTGCCGGTCCTGATCGCGTTCGTCGTCTACGAGTGGCGGCTCGGGCGCCGCGGCGGCGACCCGGTGCTGCGCCTCGAGTTGTTCACCGACCGCGCGTTCTCGCTCGGCGCGGCCATCGCGTTCGTGTTCTTCGGGACGCTCACGTCGCTGATCTTCACCATCTCCCTCACCCTGCAGTTCGGGTTCGGGTTCTCCCCGCTCAGGGCCGGGGTGATGACGCTGCCGTGGGCGCTGGGGACTGGTCTCGCCGCGCTGGCCTCCGCAGCCGTCTACCGGCGCATCGGCAACCTCGTCCTGTCTCTCGGGATGGTGCTCTTCGCCGGCTCTCTCGTCGTGCTGGCGGCGCAACTGCAGCACGAGGGCACCGATCCGCGGTGGTCGGCGCTGGCCGGGCCGCTGTTCATCGGGGGAGCCGGACTCGGACTGTTCGTGGCGCCGCTCCAGACGGCGATCCTCGCGACCGTGCAACCGCAGAACGCGGGGTCGGTGTCGGGGCTGCTCCCGACCGTGCAGCAGGTGGGTAGTTCGATCGGGCTCGCGGTGATCGGTGTCGTGTTCTTCAACCTCGTCGCGACGCAATCGGCGGACGCGGTTCAGGCCGAGCGGCCTGCGCTGACCGCGCAGCTCGCCGAGGCCGGGGTGCCGTCGGCGCTGATCCCGCGTGCCGAGGAGACGTTCGTACGGTGCGCGACGGAGCAACTCGGGTCCACGTCCCCGATGACGGTGCCCGACGAATGCCGTTCACCGGCATCCGGCGGTGCGGCGCTCGGCGCCGCTCAGCAGCAGATCGCCGACTCGGCGGTGGTGGCCGCACGGGAATCGACCCGTAATGCAGCGGGTGAGGCGTTTCTCCAGGCAGAACGCCGCATCCTCTGGATCATCGCGGCGGTGGCGGCGGCGATCGGTGTGGCCTCGCTGACGCTCCCGCGCCGGAACCAGCAGGTCGACGAACGGTCAGCCGACGCGGCCTGACGACGCCCACAACTCGGCGACGCCGACTCCGACCTCCGCGAGCAACCTCCGGACGAGCGGCAGACCGATCCCGATCACGCTGGACGGATCACCCTCGATGCGGTCCACGAACCAACCCCCGAGGCTGTCCAGGGTGAACGCGCCCGCGACCTGCAGTGGTTCCCCGGTCGCGAGGTAAGCCTCCAGATCGGCGTCCGGCGGGCTCGCGAAATGGACGACGGTGGCGCTGTGATCGTGTGCGTCACCCACCACCGCACCCTCCGCGATCCGCAGGACGCTGTGCCCGGTGAGCAGGGTCGCGCTACGGCCGGCCATCGACGACCACCGCGCGCGGGCGATGTCGACGGTTCCGGGTTTGCCCTGCAGGGACCCGTCGATCAGCAGCATGGAGTCGCATCCGACCACCACGGCGTCCGAGATCCCGTCCCGTGCGAGAACGGGGAGGACGTCGCTGGCCTTGGCGCGGGCCAGTTCGGTCACCACGTGCTCGGGGGCCGCGCCGGCACCGAGTGCCGCGATGACGGCGTCCTCGTCGACTCCGGAAACTCGCACGACCGGCTCCACCCCGGCGCTGCGCAGAACAGCCAGCCGCGCCGGGGAAGCCGAGGCGAGAACGAAGGACGTCACCGGATCCGGATCAACGCCGGTACGCCGACACGTTCGGAAACGCGTACGGGGAGAACGGGGCGACGCTCCGGTGCATCCGCGTGGGAGCACCCCAGGACTCGGGCGGGACGTGCGCATCCGGATCACCGCTGCCTGCGGCGGCGACCGCGGACAGCACCGCGACGAGCGCCGCGATCTCCTCGTCGGACGGTGAGCCCTTGACCACCTTCAGGAACGGCTCACGGGCCGCATCGGCGGCTGCGCCGTCCGTGTCACCCGGCAGGTCGGTGGCCGCACCCTCGGCGAGCGTGGTGTCCGCTGCGGAACCGTTGACTGACGACGTCGCGTCGGAACCGGTCTCGGTGCGCACGTCGTCCTCGGTGATAGCGGTCATAGGGGGATGTTCCCATGCTTCTTGGGCGGGAGGGTGACCATTTTGCGTTCGAGCAGGCGCAGGGCGGCCACGATCTGTCCGCGGGTGTGGGACGGGGGGATGACGGCGTCGACGTAGCCGCGTTCGGCGGCGACGTACGGGTTGACGAGGGTGTCCTCGTATTCCTGTTGCAGTTGCAGGCGCAGCGCGTCGACGTCGTCGCCGTTCTTGGCGGCCTCGAGGAGGCGTTTGCGGTAGACGAACCCGACGGCACCGGACGCGCCCATGACGGCGATCTGGGCGGTGGGCCAGGCCAGGTTGACGTCGGCGCCCATGTGCTTGGAGCCCATCACGTCGTAGGCGCCGCCGTAGGCCTTGCGGGTGATGACGGTGATCTTCCCGACGGTGGCCTCCCCGTAGGCGTAGAGCAGTTTCGCGCCGCGGCGGATGATGCCGTTGTATTCCTGGTCGGTGCCGGGCAGGAAGCCCGGGACGTCGACGAGGGTGATGATGGGGACGTTGAATGCGTCGCAGGTGCGCACGAAGCGGGCGGCTTTTTCGGAGGCGTCGATGTCGAGGCAGCCGGCGAACACGGTGGGCTGGTTGGCGACGATCCCGACGGAGCGGCCGTCGACGCGGCCGAAGCCGACGACGATGTTGCCGGCCCGTTCGGCCTGGACCTCGAGGAATTCGTCGTCGTCGAGGATGCGGCGGATGACCTCGTGCATGTCGTAGGGCTGGTTCGCCGAGTCCGGGATGAGGGTGTCGAGTTCGAGGTCCTCGGCGGTGAGGGAGTCTTCGATGGACCCGGTGATCGGGTCGGTGGGCAGCATCCGGGGGGCCGCGGCCTGATTGTTGCTGGGTAGGTAGGACAGCAGGTCCTTGACGTAGTCGAGGGCGTCCTGTTCGCCGGAGGCGACGTAGTGGGCGACGCCGGACTTGACCATGTGGGTGTGCGCGCCGCCGAGGTCTTCCATGGTGACGTCTTCGCCGGTGACGGTTTTGATGACGTCGGGGCCGGTGACGAACATCTGGGAGGTCTGGTCGACCATGACGACGAAGTCGGTCAGGGCGGGGGAGTAGACGTGGCCGCCGGCGGCGGGGCCCATGATCAGGGAGATCTGCGGGATGACGCCGGAGGCCTGGACGTTGCGGTGGAAGATTTCGCCGTACAGGCCGAGGGAGACGACGCCTTCCTGGATGCGGGCGCCGGCGCCTTCGTTGATGCCGATCAGGGGGCGGCCGGTCTTGAGGGCGAGGTCCATGACCTTGACGATTTTTTCGCCGTAGATTTCGCCCAACGAGCCGCCGAAGACGGTGGCGTCCTGGGAGAACACGCAGACGTCGCGGCCGTCGACGGTGCCGTAGCCGGTGACGACGCCGTCGCCGACGGGGCGGTTGTCGGCGAGGCCGAAGTTCACCGAGCGGTGCCGGGCGAGGGCGTCGAGTTCGACGAAGCTGCCGTCGTCGAGCAGGGCGGTGATGCGTTCGCGGGCGGTGAGCTTGCCCTTGGCGTGGACCTTCTCGACCGCGGCTTCACCGCTCGGGTGCTGCGCCTCGGCCTGACGATTACGCAGGTCGGCGAGCTTTCCCGCCGTCGTGTGAATATCGGGCGTACTCGCCGACTCCGCCGCGCTCGGCTCCTGAACAGTGGTCATGACAGGTCAGCTTAACGAGAGCCGGCGAGCTTCTGCCAAGGGAGGTGGTCAGGCGGCGGGTTGCCCGGACCCGGCTACTGACCAGTACCTTTTCCGCCTCGTCTTAGGCTGTGGTGATGTGGACCGACCTGAACCGACCCCCTCTCAACGCCGACAATCTGCGTGCGGCGCTCGTCCGCGGTGACGACGACAGCGATACCCGCAGGTTCTGGGCGCGGCTCGACGTGGTCCAGGAGACCGGGTCCACCAACGCCGATCTCCTCGCGCGGGCCGCGGCGTCGGACAGCGACCGGCACGTGTTGCTCGCGGAGTTCCAGGGCAGCGGCCGCGGCCGCCACTCACGCGCCTGGGTGAGTCCGCCGCAGGCGCAGATCGCCGTCTCCGCGCTGTTGACGATGCCGGGCATGAGCGTCAACGACATGGGGTGGCTGCCGCTGCTGACCGGAGTCGCCGTCGTCGACGCGCTGCGGGCCGTCGCGAAGGTGCCCGCGGACCTGAAGTGGCCCAACGACGTGCTGATCGACGGTCGTAAGGTCGCCGGGATCCTCGCCGAGGTGTCCGCCACCACACCGGATCCCGCGGTGGTCGTCGGGATCGGACTCAACGTCAGCCTCACGCGGGACGAACTTCCGGTGACACACGCGACGTCGCTCGTGCTCGAGGATGCCGAGGTCACCGACCGCGACACCCTCGTGCGGGCGGTGCTCCGCGCGATCGCCGATCGCTGGCAGCAATGGCACGACTCCAACTGGGACGTCACCGAAATCGCGGAGGCTTACCGCGCGCGCTGCGGCACGCTCGGTCAGCGGGTGCGTGCCGAACTGCCCGGCGGGCGCGAACTGATCGGGATCGCCACGGACGTCGACGCCGAGGGGCGGGTCGTGATCGCGCCCGACGGGCAACCGGGCACCGTCGCCGTCTCCGCAGGTGACATCACACATTTACGCCCGGTGCGCACCGAGTAGTGCGACACTGTGGTACATGAGTACCTCAATTCCGGAGTCCTCCGTCACCGCAGCCCGGCGCACGTTGACCGGCCTCACGGTGGTGCTCGGTCTGCTCACCCTGGGACTGGGCATCGCAGTGCTCGTCTGGCCGCACGTCACGCTCACCGTGGTGGCCGTCCTGATCGCCATCCAATTCTTCGGATTCGGCATCGTCCAGATCATCCGGGCGTTCGCCGACGTCGACGCCGGGGGCGGTGCACGAACCCTGCTGGGCGTATCCGGCGCTCTGGCAATACTTTTGGCGTTCCTCGTACTGCGGAGCCCACTCCAGACGGTCGTGATCATCGCGCTCGTCGTCGGCGCGTGGTGGGTGTTCCGCGGTGTCCTCGACATCGTCGCGGGAGCGTCGGGTTCGGTCGCGGATCGCGGGCTGACCATCGTGCTCGGGGTGATCAGCGTCGTCGCCGGGGGCTTCGTGCTCCTGCAGCCCGAACTGTCACTCGAGGTGTTCGTGATCGTGGTCGGCGTGTGGATGGTGCTGTACGGCATCATCATCGTCATTACCCCGATCGTGCTCAGCCGCATGCGGTAGAGGCGCACTCTTCGCATGGGATATCCGGAGGACGCCCTTGCCGAGGACGAGGAACTGCTGCTTCACCGTCATCCACACTGGAAGATGCTGTTGCTCCCCGCCGTCACCTTTCTGCTGGCAACGGCCGTGGCGGGTTTCGCGGCGGGCTTCGCCGAGAACAAGCTGGACGGCTCCGCGCTGAACGTCGTGCTCGTCGTCGTCCTCGTGGTGTGGCTGGGCCTTGTCGTATGGCGCTGTGTCGCGCCGTTTCTCAGCTGGAAGTTCACCCACTTCATCGTCACCGATCGTCGCGTACTCATCCGCCAGGGTGTGATGACGCACACCGGGATCGACATTCCGATGGGGCGCATCAGCAACGTCCAGTTCCGGCACGGCCTCCTCGACCGGGTGCTCCGTACCGGAACGCTGGTCATCGTGTCGTCCTCCGACGATCCACTGGAATTCGACGACATCCCCGACGTCCAGCGCGTCCACTCGCTGCTCTATCACCAGGTGTTCGACGCGATGGATCTCCACCGCGAACGAGAGCGAGACGACCCGCGCGGCGACGCCGACACCGGCAAAGGCTGGTAACCGGTCACAGCCGTCTGCGCACCTCCGTACGCTGTGGAGGTGACTGCTGTATTGCTTGCCGAAGATGACGAAGCCATCGCCGCCCCGCTGTCGCGGGCACTGGGCCGGGAGGGATACGACGTCACCATCGAGCAGACCGGCCCGGCAGCGCTGGAGCAGGCGCTCGACGGAGCGTACGACCTGTTGATCCTGGACCTCGGACTCCCCGGGATGGACGGGCTCGAGGTGTGCAGGCAAGTGCGCGCCCACAGTTCGGAACTGGCGGTGCTCATGCTCACCGCGCGCACCGACGAGGTCGACTTCGTCGTCGGACTCGACGCGGGCGCCGACGACTACGTGGGCAAGCCGTTCCGGTTGGCGGAACTGATGGCACGGGTGCGCGCCCTGCTGCGCCGCCGCGGCGGCGGCGAGGATTCCGTCGTCGAGGTCGGCGGGATCCGACTCGAACCGGCGGCCCGGAGGGTTCTCGTGAACGGAACCGAGATCGCCCTCGCCAACAAGGAGTACGAGCTTCTGCGGGTGCTGCTCGAACACGCGGGACAGGTGGTGTCCCGCGACACCATCCTCGCGGAGGTGTGGGGCGACGTGGAACTGCGCGGCTCGAAGACACTCGACATGCACATGTCGTGGCTTCGCCGGAAGATCGGTGACGAGGGCCCCGCCGCCGAGCGTCGCATCGCGACGGTCCGCGGCGTCGGTTTCCGCATCAACACCGACTAGGCGGGGTAGTGCGCCGCAGAATTCTCCAGTCGATCCTCGCAGTCGTGATCCTGACGGCGCTGCTGCTCGGTGTGCCGCTCATCTACACGGCGTGGTTGTGGGTCGAGGATTTCAATCGGAGCGATCTTCAGGTCCGCCTCGATCGGATGGCGACGGAGATCATCACCCAGGAGGGCATCAACGGCGTCGTCGAGGGCGATCTCGACACGAACTCGCTGCGTCTGCTGACGCCCGCCGGGGGCCGCCTGGTGGTGGTCTATCCGACCACCGACGACGGCGCCGCCCGAGTGGACATCGGCGAATCGTCCGTGCAGTCGCCTCTCGTGGAATCCCTCGCGATGGGCACGTCCGGTTCGCTCCGCCTCGAGGTGCCGTCCGACGAGATGCGCACCCAGCAACGGCAGGCGGTCGGTGCCGTCGCGCTGCTGGTGCTCGTATCCATCGCCGCAGGCACCGTAGTCGCCTACGTCACGGCGAAGCGGCTCGCCGATCCGCTGCGGGACGTCGCCAACCGGGCGGCCCGGCTCGCGGAGGGCGACTTCCGGCCGGACGTGCGACGTCACGGCATCCCCGAACTCGACCGTGTCTCCGACGTCCTGGATTCCGCGACCGTCGAGATCGCGGGCCGGCTGCAGCGCGAACACGCGCTCGTCGCGGACGTCTCCCATCAGCTCCGCAGCCGCCTCACAGCTGTCCGTCTCCGGCTCGACGAGCTGTCCGTGCACTCGGATCCCGCAGTCGTGGTCGAGGCCGACGAGGCGATGGCGCAGGTGGACCGTCTGACCGTCGCGATCGACGAACTGGTCCGCTCGTCACGCAGCAGCGGCACCGAGACCCACGTGTCGGTGATCCGGGAACTCAGCGTGGTCATCGCGGACTGGAAGCGGCCGTTCGAAGACGCGGACCGCGAGCTGGTGCTGCGGGGGGACACGAACGTGATGGCGTCGACCACCGGTTCCCGGCTCCGCGAGGCCGTCGCGGTGCTCGTCGACAACGCACTCATGCACGGGGCGGGGACATGCACCGTCGCGGTGCGTCTGATCCAGGGTCAGAATCTCAGGACGCCCGGCGAGGAGACGTCGCCCCGCGAGACGATGGTGTGCGTCGAGGTGTCGGACGAGGGGGTCGGGGTCAGCAACGACCTGGCGCCACACATCTTCGACCGTGGGTTCTCGGGGGCCGGTTCGACCGGTGTGGGCCTGGCGCTGGCCCGTGCACTCATCGAGGCGGACGGCGGCCGGCTGGAGCTGCAGCGTCGCCGCCCGGCCCTGTTCGCGATCTTCGTTCCCATCGCGCGCGAACACGTGCCGACGCGAGTCACCGGGACCCGGGAACCGCGCTGACGATCAGGAGTGGCCGAACTCTTCCTCGACGGCCTCGTCGACGAGATCCGGATCGATGATGTGCACGTTCTCGTCGGGGAAGGCGAACCGGCGGAGTGCCCAGAAGCGGAACACCATCTGCAGCAGGTTTCCGATGATGTAGTTGAGCACGAAGTCGACGACCACCAGCGTGGTCAGGTTCTCCTGGCTGGCACGGATGTCGAACACGTTGTTGGCGATCCACAGGGGCGCGGCGGCGAGGAGCACGCCGATCCCGCTGATCGTGAAGAACAGCAGGGCCTCGTGGTGTCGTTCACGCCCACCACGGTTCTTGAACGACCATTCGCGGTTGAGAATGTAGCTCAGGACGGTCGCGAGAATTCCGGACAGAACTTTTGCGACTACGGGCTTCTCTTCGAGGATCGTCAGGCTCAGCGAATAGAAGATCGCGAGGTCGAAGATCATGGTGGTGCCGCCCACAATCGCGAACTTGATCAGTTCGTGATGCCGCAACGCGAGAGCCCGAAAAGGCTGGGGAACGCGTGCTAGGACGCCGTCGACAAATGACACAACGGATGAGTTTACGAAAGTCCGACCGAATACCACCAATTGGCGGCGAGATCATCAGGAGAATCACAGAAACTGCGGTCCGGCACCTCGGCGGCGGAACCTCGCGCCGGACGTGACAAACTAGTGACCCGTGACCGGCAACTCTGACTCCACACCGCGTCCCACGACACCCCGCGATCTGACCGCCGGGCAACCCGTCGTGACGATGATCGGTGGCGGCCAACTCGCGCGGATGACCCACCAGGCCGCGATTGCGCTCGGCCAGACCCTGCGGGTGCTCTCCGGCACCGCCGACGAACCCGCGGCGCAGGTGACTCCCGACGTCGTCCTCGGCAGCCACACCGACCTCGACGCGCTCCGCAGGGCCGCGGTCGGGTCGCACGCGCTGACCTTCGACCACGAGCACGTGCCGACCGAGCATCTCGACGTCCTGGTCGCCGAGGGTGTCAACGTGCAACCGCCGCCGACCGCGCTCATCTACGCGCAGGACAAGCTGGCGATGCGCCGCAAGCTCGCCGAACTCGGCGCACCCGTTCCGGCGTACGCCGAGGTGACCTGGGCCGAGGACGTCGTCAAGTTCGGCGCCGAACACGGATGGCCGGTCGTGATCAAGGCCGTCCGCGGCGGATACGACGGTCGCGGCGTCTGGATCACCGACGATTCCGACGAAGCCGAGCGCATCGTCACCCGGCAACTCGACCAGGGTGTCTCCCTCATCGTCGAGGAGAAGGTCGAGATGCGGCGTGAGCTGTCCGCGATGGTGGCGCGGTCGCCGTTCGGGCAGGGCGCCACGTGGCCCGTCGTGGAGACGGTGCAACGGCACGGACAGTGCGCCGTCGTCCTCGCCCCCGCCCCCGCACTGCCCGACTCGGTCGCCGAGGCCGCCGAGGAACTGGCGCTCCGCATCGCCTCCGAACTCGGTGTGGTCGGCGCGATGGCCGTCGAACTGTTCGAAACCACCGACGGCGCGCTCGTCGTCAACGAACTCGCGATGCGCCCGCACAACTCCGGCCACTGGACCATGGACGGTGCCCGCACCTCCCAATTCGAGCAGCACCTGCGCGCGGTCCTCGACTACCCGCTCGGCGACACCGCACCGCTCGCGCCGATCACAGTGATGGCGAATGTGCTCGGTGCGCCGACCGCCCCCGAGATGAGCATGGACGAACGCGTCCACCACCTCTTCGCCCGGATGCCCGACGCGAAGGTTCACCTGTACGGCAAGGGTGAACGTGAGGACCGGAAGATCGGCCACGTGAACATCGTCGGCGGACCCGGCTCGATCGACGACCCCGAGTACGTGGCGCGGGTGCGCGAGCGCGCCGAGCGCGCCGCGCACTGGCTCTCGCACGCTGAATGGACCGACGGATGGGATATACACGGTGAGTGACACGGCAGCACGACAGGGCGCACAGGTCGGGCTCATCATGGGCAGCGACTCCGACTGGCCCACCATGGAGGCCGCCGCGGAGGCGCTCGCCGAGTTCGGTGTGCGCTTCGAGGTCGGGGTCGTCTCCGCGCACCGCACACCGCAGCGCATGCTCGACTACGCGAAGGACGCGGCCGGCCGCGGCATCCAGGTGATCATCGCCGGCGCCGGGGGCGCCGCCCACCTACCGGGCATGGTCGCGTCGGCCACCCCACTGCCCGTCATCGGTGTGCCCGTCCCGCTGAAATACCTCGACGGCATGGACTCGCTGCTCTCGATCGTGCAGATGCCCGCAGGCGTCCCCGTCGCGACCGTGTCCGTCGGCGGCGCCCGCAACGCCGGTCTGCTCGCCGTCCGCATCCTCGGCGCCTCCGACCCCGCCCTGCAGCAGCAGATGGTCGCGTTCCAGGACGGGCTCGAGAAGATGGTCCTGGACAAGGACAAGGCACTGCGCGACAAGCTGCTGGGCTGAGTATCCTGCGCCGGTGAAACGCAGCCGCGGTGTGCCGATGATCCGCGCTTCGCGGGGGAACGCCCAGTCCGCGGCGATCACACGGCTGGCGTTGGCGTATGCCCGGCTGTGGGGCGCCCGCATCACGTTCGACGCCGAGTACGGCATCTTCGCGTGCAGCGGGATGCGGGGTGGGTACGCGCGCGGCGGGACGACGATCGGCGGTGCATTTCTCACCGGCCGGGACCCGGCGAGAGCGCTCGTGCGACACGAAGCGGTCCACGCCGACCAATGGGCTACGTACGGGTGGACCTTCGCGCTGCGGTACCTGTCCGAGGACTTGCGGCACCGCGGTGCCCGCAACAGGTTCGAGATCGCCGCGGGCCTCGCGGACGGCGGCTACCGGGAGAGCTGACGGGTGATCTTCTCGGTGTCCACGCGCCTCGACCGGGCTGCGGGGTCGGGGTTGGTGACCTGCACGAGCGACGCGCCGGCCACGAAGACGGCCACCAGACCGTCGATCAGGGCGTCGGGGGAGTCCCACGCCTCTTCGGAGAGCACCCGGTCGGTACCGGTGATCCCCTGCGATTCGGCGGAGGCGAGCGCTGCGGCGAGAACGTCGTCGACGCTCTTACCCGCCAGTGCGGGTCCGGCGACCGTCGGCCGGAACTGGTCGCCGTGGACGCGCACGGACGTGGCGTAGTCGGTGATGCCGACGGGGAGGTCGGGGACGGGCCTGCCGAACGCGTCCAGCGACAGCGCCGCTACCTCGGGTACGTCCTCGACGTCGCCCAGGTGCTGGGCCGAGACGAGTGCGATCTCGGCGTCCGCATCGGGTTCGAGCACGACCTCGGCGCCGGCCCACCATGCGCCGAGCAGAACCGCGGCGGTCTGCCAGTGTGCGGGAAGGAGCACCGCGACGCGAGCGCCGGGCTCGACGCCGAATTCGTCACGCAGCAGGTTGGCGGTCTTGGCCGCCCAGTTGGCGAGCGTGAGGGCCGAGAGTTCGACCCGTTCGCCGGTGGCGTCGTCGTAGAAAGTGACGCGCGGTCCGGCCGGGTCGTTCTTCAGGATGGGGTCGAGCAGGGCGTCGGTCAGCGTGCGGGACGCATGGTTCATGGACACGATCCGTCTCTCGTTTTCTAGTTCACACAACGCGGGCCCGACGAGCCGGCATCGATGGGCGGGCCGGGCGGTGCCGGGGTGGGGGTCGTTCCGGCCGTGGACGCGGGCTCGAGGCCTGTCTCCGACGACTCGGATGACGTGGTGGTGCTGGTGGTCTCGGCGGACGTCGGGCCCTGGTAGTCACTCGACAGCACCACCCGCACCGAGCCTTCGGGCAGTGTCGCGTCGGTGTCGGTGGGGAGTCCACCGAGTGCTGCGGCGACCGCCTTGGCGCTGTCGTCGTCCGCGGAGTGCGCGAAGACGGTGGTCTCGCTCACCGACGCGCCCGTGTAGTTGCCGACCTCACCCTGGCCGTAGCCGAGCGACGTCAAGGCGTCGGCGACGCCGTTCGCGAGGCCCCCGACGTCGCTGGCATTGGCGACGTCGACGGTGACGGTCGAGGCGTCGATCTCGGGGGTCTCGGACGTGGTGGTGTCTTCCGAGTCGGTGGGTTCCTCGCCGACGAGACCGGCCACGTACTTCTTCACGTCCTTCGGCTTGACCTCGACGATGGACTCGCCGTAGTCGGTCATGCCGTTGAGATCCGCGACCGGAATCGTCTCGAACTGCACCTTGCCGCCGGCGAGGTCCTGCAGTTGGGTGGCGAATTCGATGATGTCCCAGTCGTCGTCGAGCACGACCGAGCGTTGCACGGCGCCGCTGAGTTCGTTCAGTTTGCCCGGGTCGCTGAGAGTCTTCGCGGACAGCACCTTGCCGACGAGCGAGGCCATGAACACCTGCTGACGCACGATGCGGTCGAGGTCGCCGCGCGGGAGGTCGTGGCGCTGACGCACGAAGCTCAGTGCGTCCGCCCCCTTCAGGGTCTGCTCACCGGCGGGGAAGTGCGCGCCGGACATGTCCTCGTCCACCGGTTCGTTGAGGCAGACGTCGACGCCGCCGACGGCATTGGTGAGGAGGACGAACCCGAGCAGTCCGACCTCGGCGTAGTGGTCGACGGTGATCCCGGTGAGATCGGCCACCGATTGGATGAGCGCCTCACGGCCGGCCTTCGTCGACTCCTCCTCGGCTTCCTTGTCGGTGGCTCCGTCCTCGACGAGTTGGAGCCGCTCGGTCTCCTTGGTTGCGCCGTACGCGGCGTTGATCTTCGACATGCCGATGCCCGGCACGTCGACGTAGGAGTCGCGGGGGATCGAGATGGCGGTGGCGGAGCTTCCGTCGTTGGGAACGCGGATGAGGACGATGGTGTCGGTGTTGGACGCCACTTCTTCGCCGGCCCGCAGCGAGTCGAGTTCGTCCTGGGACAGGGGGTTGCCGTGGGCGTCGGTGCGGCTGTCGGTTCCGACCATGAGAATGTCGACGGCGCCGTCGGCGCTTCCGCCGAGTCCCAGACCGCCCGCGGTTGCCAGATTGTTGCGCAGCGAGTCGATGCTCCGCCAGGCGAATCCCGTCACGACGAGGGCGAGCACCGACAGCACCGCCACAGCGATGTGAATCGGCCGCCGAGCCGTGCTCAGGGGTGCGTCTGGTGGGGGTTGCTCGTGTGACACGGAAACCAGGCTACTGGTCGACGCGCCGGGAGCAGGGAGGCGTCGATCGGCGTGCCAGACTGACCCCCGTGACGAACATCCTTGTGACCGGCGCCCGGGGACAGCTGGGCGGGCATCTTCTCCGGCGGGCCGAGGCGACCGGAATCCCGGCTCGGGGTGTGGGGTCGAACGAGCTCGACATCACCGATGCCGACGCGGTGAATGCGCAGGTCGAAGGTGGATCGGTGGTGATCAACTGTGCCGCGTACACGGCGGTCGACGCTGCGGAGTCGGATGAGGACACCGCCCGGGCGGTGAACGAGCTGGGGCCTGCGAATCTGGCGGCGGCGTGCGCCCGGGTAGGTGCCCGGCTGATCCATGTGTCCACCGACTACGTGTTTGCCGGGCAGGGCGACACGCCGTACGAGGTGGACGCTCCGACCGGTCCGGCTACTTCCTACGGACGCACCAAACTCGCCGGCGAACGCGCCGTCCACGCAGCACTTCCGTCCGCCCATGTCGTTCGCACCGCATGGGTCTACACCGGGGTCGGCTCCGACTTCGTCTCGACCATGCTCCGGCTCGAGCGTGAACGTGACACGGTCGACGTCGTGGACGATCAGGTGGGCTCGCCCACATTCGCCGGCGACCTGGCCGGCGCGCTGCTCGAACTCGCCGGTCGCAGCGACGTCGACGCGCCGGTGCTGCACGCCACCAATTCGGGCCGGGCGAGTTGGTTCGACCTCGCGCGCGCCGTGTTCGAGGAAGCAGGCGCGGACCCGCAGCGAGTGCGGCCGTGCACGAGTGCCCAGTTCGTGCGGCCCGCCCCTCGACCGGCGTTCTCGGTGCTGTCCGGTCGCGCCTGGGCCGATGTCGGGTTGACCCCGTTGCGGCCGTGGCGAGACGCGTTGCATGCCGCCCTGCATGCAGCGGTGTGAGGCGGACCCTCTCTCAACGGCTACGCTTGCCCGCGTGAGTTCGAAGCTGGCCGTGGTGACGGTGACCTTTTCGCCAGGTGAGCATCTGGAGCAATTCCTGGGCACTCTCGCCGAGGCGACGAAAGAAGATCCGCAGGTCGTGATGGCCGACAACGGATCGACGGACGGCGCCCCCGAGGCCGCGGACGCGGCGCACGACCACGTGCGCCTGCTGCGCACCGGCGGGAACATCGGCTACGGCGGTGCCATCAACAGGGCTGTGGCGGAGATCGACGACGAGATCGAGTTCGTCGTCATCGCCAATCCGGATGTTCGCTGGGCGCCCGGATCGATCGACGTACTCCTCGCGGCCGCCGAGCGCTGGCCGCGAGCGGGGGCGCTCGGACCTCTCGTTCTGGAACCCGACGGGAGCGTCTACCCGTCGGCGCGCCAGGTGCCCGACCTCGTGTCGGGGGCAGGGCACGCGATTCTGGGCACGGTGTGGCCGTCCAACCCGTGGACTGCCGGCTACCGCCAGGAGAACGAGACGGTCAGTGAGCGGTCGGTCGGCTGGTTGTCCGGTTCGTGCCTGCTGATGCGGCGGGCGGCCTTCGACTCGATCAACGGCTTCGATTCCCGCTACTTCATGTACATGGAGGACGTCGACCTCGGCGACCGACTGGGCAAGGCCGGGTGGCTCAACGTGTACGTGCCCTCCGCCGAGGTCACCCACGCGAAGGGGCACGCCGCGGGCAAGCATCCGGAACTGATGCTGCCCGCTCACCATCAGAGCGCGTACCGGTTCCAGGCCGATCGTCATCCCCACTGGTGGCAGGCGCCGCTGCGGTGGGCACTTCGGGGAGGATTGGCAGTGCGGTCGAAGATCGCCGTGGCTGCCGCGGTCCGGGAACGACGCACGAACCAGAACGAGGGGGGAACGACTCATGGCAATTGAGAAGACGACCGATGCAGTGGTGCTGGTCGGCGGTAAGGGAACGAGGCTTCGCCCGCTGACGTTGTCGGCGCCCAAGCCCATGCTGCCCACGGCGGGTCTGCCGTTCCTCCAGCATCTGCTCGCGCGGATCGGGGCGGCCGGGATCAAGCACGTGGTCCTCGGCACATCCTTCAAGGCGGAGGTCTTCGAGGACTACTTCGGCGACGGCTCGAAGCTGGGACTCGAGATCGACTACGTCACCGAGACCGAGCCTCTCGGCACCGGTGGCGGCATTCGCAACGTTCTGCCGAAGCTGCGTGGTGACCACGCCATGGTCTTCAACGGCGACGTCCTGGGCGGCACCGACCTGGGCGCGATCCTCGACACCCACCGGAACCGGGACGCGGACGTCACCCTGCACCTCGTGCGGGTGGGGGATCCGCGGGCGTTCGGCTGCGTGCCCACCGACGCCGACGGCCGGGTCACCGCGTTCCTCGAGAAGACGCAGGACCCGCCGACCGACCAGATCAATGCCGGCTGCTACGTCTTCAAGCGCGAGATCATCGAACGGATCCCCGAGGGACGCGCGGTGTCGGTGGAGCGCGAGGTGTTCCCGTCGCTGCTGGCCGAGGACGCCCGCGTGTACGGACACGTCGACTCCTCGTACTGGCGCGATATGGGCACCCCCGAGGATTTCGTGCGCGGTTCCGCGGACCTGGTGCGGGGCATCGCTCCGTCGCCTGCGCTCGACGGTCCCCGCGGCGAATCGCTCGTCCACCCGGGTGCGGGTGTCGCCCCGGGTGCGCTGCTGATCGGCGGAACCGTCGTCGGTCGCGGCGCCGAGGTGGGTGCGGGCGCACGACTCGACGGCGCGGTGCTGTTCGACGGCGCCGTGGTCGAGGCGGGAGCGACCGTCGAACGGTCCATCATCGGTTTCGGGGCACGCATCGGGCCGCGGGCTCTGGTGCGTGACGCGGTGATCGGTGACGGAGCCGACATCGGCGCCCGATGTGAACTCCTGCGCGGCGCCCGGGTGTGGCCGGGAGTGACGTTGCCCGACGGCGGGGTCCGCTTCAGCACGGACGTGTGAGAGATCAACGTATCCCTGCCCTGAAGGGCGGGTTTGCCAGTCGCGTCCCCGACTGGCTGTCAGGCGCGCCGACTGTAGGCCGGTTGATTAGGCGGCCCAATAGCCGTGCGTCGTGGTCATGTACTTCACGTACCCCAGGTAGCCGATGTTCAACGCGGCATTGTGATCTGCCTGATCGACATGTCCACACACCCGGCACACAAACCGATCCTGTGTGATCCGGTTCGCCTTGTCGACGTGCCCGCACGGGTAGCACGTCCGCGAGGTGTTCCGCGGGTTGATGACCTCCACAGGGACACCCACCGACGCGGCTTTGTAGGTGACGAAGTCCCGCAACTGTGCATACGCCCACGAGTGCAGTTGTTGCCGCTGTGCCTTGGCCAGCCGTACCCGCTCGCGGATCCCGGAAAGGTCTTCCAGGACGATTCCACGTGCAGTCCCGGCTCTACCACGCAACGCTGATCGGCTACCTCCGGCCATGAAGGGCCCGGCTTCCGCCGAAGCGCTGGTGAAGTGACGCACGGCTTCACACGCTGAGTGGCGCTCGACGATTCGTTCACGGAGGGATCGGCGATCCGGACCCGAGGCGTCCCAACGGATTACGCGGACGATCGGATCGGGTTGCCGAGCACCTTGCGGCCGTTCGGGGGATCTCGGCTACGCCGACCCGGCGATCTGGGGAACATCCTCCGGCGACCGTATCTCGGCGAAACGCCCGACGTCGGAACAGCGCCCCTAGCGCAGTCCGGCCAGGTGTACGAGCTGGTCGATCGTGGACTTCTCCGCGTTCGGCGGCAGTGCGTCCACCGGCCACCAGCGGAGGTCCGTCGATTCGGAGCTGCGCACGATGTGGGCGTCGGGACGCGCGCGGACGAGGAACCGGAGATCCAGGTGCCGGGTGGGCTGTCCGAGTGAGCACGTGATCGGGTGGGTGTGCGCCGACAGCAGGTCGGGATCGATGCGGAGGTCGGGAATTCCCGATTCCTCGCACGCCTCCCGCAGCGCGGCGTCGACGACGGTCTCGTCGGAAGGCTCGCAGTGCCCGCCCAATTGGATCCACCGGCCGACCCGGGGATGCAGGGTCAGAAGCACGTGACATCCTCCCTCGTCCAGGACGAGGGACGACGCCGTGATGTGTCCGGGTGCGTGCTCACGCAGGCACCCGAGCGGCGCCGACGCGAGGAACGCGAGCATGGTGTGGCGCAACGATTCGTCGTTCTCGTCGAGCGTTTTCCAGCCCTCGAGCGCGGCGGTCGCGGTGCGGTGTAGTGATTCGGCGCTCATTGCGCGTGGGTCATCTCTCGATCAGGGCGTCGCCGGGGTCGGCGGCGTGTCGGGGGGTGAGTGGTTCGAGGGGGTGGCCGACGGCGACCGCGCCGAGTGGTTGCCAGTCGGCGGGCACGTCGAGGGTGCTGCGGACGAGGTCCGGGGCGAAGATCGTCGACCCGATCCAGCAGCTGCCGATTCCCTTGGTGGCCAACGACACCAGCAGTGCTTGCACTGCGGCACCGGCCGCGACGGTGAACATCGTCGCCTCGGCCGCCTGCCGGCGCTTGTCGGGGTAGCTGTGGGCGCCGTCGGGGACGCAGAACGGGATGATCACCTCCGGTGCGTCGAACAGGATGTTGCCGCGGGCCACCCGCGCCGCCACCGCGTCTGCGCTCATCCCGTCGGCGGCCAGGTCGGTGCGCCACTGCTTCCGCATCCGGGTCAGCAGTGCGTCGCGGACGGCGGGGGTGCGGACCCACACGAAACGGACCGGTCGGGTGTGGTGCGGTGCGGGCGCGGTCAGGGCGTCCGCGAGAGACGCCCGCACCGCATCCGGATCAACCGGGTCGGTCGCGAACTGCCGGACCGAGCGGCGCAGCAGCAACGCCTCCGCCCGCCCCATCTCGACCGATTCGGCGGTGCCGAGCCAGAACAGGTCCTCGGCGCCGCGCCGGATCAGATCCTGTGCCCGCGAACCGTCGTCGACCAGATCCAGGCCACGCACGACCGCGACCGGTACCCCGCCGAGTTTGCCCTTGACCAGATCCCCCGCCGCGGCGATCTCGTCGGCGACCGCCACCTCCGTCACCACCAGTTCGTTGCCCTGACTGTCGCGGGACCCGGCGTACCCGTGCAACACCGGAAGCCCGGCTGCGCCGATCGCGGCGTCGATCTGGCCGTTGCGCCACGCCCGGCCCATGGTGTCGGTGACCACCACCGCCACCCGCACCCCGAGCGCCACCTCGATCGCATCGCGCAAGGTTCGGGCGCTGGCATCGGGATCCTCCGGCAGCAGCGCCAGTTCGGAGCCCTCCACGTTCGAGCCGTCGATGCCCGAGGCGGCCTGCACGATCCCGAGCCGGTTCTCGGTGATCAGGGTCCGGCCCTTGCGGGCCACGACCCGGACCGCTTCCTGCTCGACCAGCCGCCGGCGGGCGGCATCGCGTTCGTCCGGGTCGGTCGGCGAGGACACGATCCGGCCCTCGACCTTCGAGAACACCTTGCTGGTGACCACCAGCACGTCCCCTTCGGCGAGCCACGGCGCGGCCGCGACCACGGCTGCCGCCAGGTCGTCGCCGGGCCGGAACTCGGGCAGACCGATCACCGGGCGGATCTCGAGCGCGCCGCCCGGGGCGTGATCGAGCCGGGCGGAACCGGTGCGGTCGCTCACAGCGTCACCCCCGCCACGTCCAGCGCCGCCCGCACCATCGCGGCGGTGGCGTCAGGGTCGGTCATGATCAGCGGCACCCGGGCCACCTCGACACCGGGGACCTCGGCGGTGTCGGTGTCGTGAACCAGCCAGCCGTCGAGGATCCCGGTCCCGGACCGGGCCCCGTACCAGCGGCCGATCGCCTCCGCGGAGGTTTCGACGCCGATCACGTCGAGGCATTCGTCGGCCATGCCGCGCAACGGTTTTCCGCCGACGATCGGCGAGATCCCGACCACCTTCGCCGCGGTGGTGCGGAGCGCACCCCGGATCCCCGGCACCGCCAGGATCGCCCCGACACTGACCACCGGATTCGACGGTGCCAGCAGCACGATGTCGGCGGTCTCGATCGCCTCGAGCACCCCCGGCGCCGGGGCGGCCTGCTCGGCGCCGATGTGCGCGAAGCTGTGCGTCGGGACCTGGGCGCGGTACCGCACCCACCACTCCTGGAAGTGGATCGCCCGCTGCTCCCCGTCCTCGGGATCGGTGATCACGACGTGAGTTTCACTACGATCGTCGGTCACCGGCAGCAGCGTCACACCCGGCTGCCACCGGTTGCACAACGCCTCGGTCACCGCCGACAACGGATACCCCGTCCGCAGCATCTGCGTGCGGATCAGATGCGTCGCGATGTCCCGGTCACCGAGCCCGAACCAATCCGGTTTCGCACCGTAGGCGGCGAGTTCGGCCTTGGCGTTCCAGGTTTCACCGGCATGCCCCCACCCACGCCCGGTGTCGATGCCGTCCCCGAGGGTGTACATGCAGGTGTCCAGGTCCGGGCAGATCCGCAACCCGTGCATCCACACGTCGTCACCGACATTGACCACCGCGGTGATGGAATGACCGGAACCGGCACCCCCACGACCGGGCGCATCGACCCCGAGCAACCTCCGCACACCTTGCAGGAACCGGGCCCCGCCCACCCCGCCAACCAATACAGTCACGTTCACGATGCAAGCCTAGGCGGTGGCCGCCCGCCTCCTGTGGGCTGCTTCCGCGGAGCGAATCGAGAGCGCGAAATAGTAATCGACTTTCGACGGTTAGCTTGACCGCGACACGCTGGGCGTGTCTAATCACAAATATGTCATTCCGACGTTGTGGGCGTGGAATCACTTGCAGCGGGGATCAATTCGAACGGTTGTTCGAAGGGGTGGCAGGGGTGTTCGGTTCGGGGTACATGATCGATCGAAATTTTCTGCGCTATCACAGGTGAGGAGGCGGAACGATGCCCAATGAGCAGATCGAGTCGGAGACTCGCTGGAGCACAGTAAGCGACGAACCGCAGACCAATTCCGAAGCAGGCGCAGCGGACGGCGTCTGTGTTCAAGAAGTCTGTGTGCAAGAAGGCAGTGTGAAAGAAATTCCTGTGCCGGAACTCGTCGCACAGGAAGTCGAGACGACGGGCCCCCGCCCGGCGTTGAGTCTGGTGACCGGTTTCGACGAACTGTTCGAGACCATCGAGGATCAGTGGCAGGAACGCGCGCTCTGTGCGCAGACCGACCCGGAGGCCTTCTTCCCCGAAAAGGGAGGCTCCACCAGGGAAGCGAAGCGCATCTGCCTGGGCTGTGAGGTGCGGGACGAGTGCCTCGACTACGCACTGGCCAATGACGAGCGGTTCGGTATCTGGGGTGGCCTGTCGGAGCGTGAGCGCCGGCGCCTGAAGCGGGGGATCGTCTAGTTCAGTCTTCGTCGCCCGGCAAATCCGGGTCGATGACCTCGGGTTCGACTCCGAGGTACGTACTCACCTGCTGTACGAGCACGTCGTGCACCAGGTCGGTGAGGTCGTCCGGGTCCTTGGCGCGCTGTTCGAGCGGTCGTCGGAACAGGACGACTCGCGCCCGCGTCGTGGATCCGTGCCGGTCGATGCCGGCCGGGATCAGTCGGGACAGTGGCACGGGCCCGTCCGCCACGACCTCGGCGGGCCAGTTGACCGAATCCGGGTCGAGCGCATGAATCTTCGGGACCTCGTCGACAGCGATGTCCAGCTTCGTCAGGCGTTCGCGCCAGCGCGCGTCGATCGGCGCGAATGCCTCGAGCACCACCAGATCGAACTTCTCTGCGCGGCTCCGTCGTGCCGGCGCGTCCGGAGGAAACACGGAGCCGCGGATTCCCCGTCCCCGTCGGTCGACGGATCGGGTGGTCACGGGACGCCTGCGTCGTGCTCTGGACATGGTGTGGACATTACGACAGCCGCACACTCTCGGTGTGTCCGAGTAGGTGTCGGGCCTTCGTGGGGCTAGGCTTCCTAGCTGTGAGATCTCTGCGTCGATGCTGCCGCCCCGGGTGCAAGAACCCCGCTGTCGCGACGCTCACGTACGTCTACTCCGACTCCACCGCCGTCGTCGGCCCGCTTGCCACGGTCGACGAGCCGCACTCGTGGGATCTGTGCGAAACGCACGCGTCGAGGATCACCGCACCCAAGGGCTGGGAACTGGTTCGGTACGAGGGTGGGTTCTCGTCGAGCACCCCGGACGAGGACGATCTGACCGCGCTGGCGGAGGCCGTGCGGGAGGCGGGCCTCGGCGATCGCGGGCGGTCCGAACGGGCCGTGTCCACCGAGGATCGCGCGGAGACCGGCACCCAGCCCAGCCCGGCGCGCACCGGTCGTCGCGGCCACCTGCGGGTACTTCCCGACCCTTCCAACTGACGTCCAGCCTGCTTCCGGGCCTGCGGTCCGCGGCGTGCCGTGCCCGCGACGGGCAGGCATTAGGCTTGCGCCAGCACTGGTGCTCGTAAAGGAGAAACAAGAAGTGGCGCGAACAGCCGAGTCCGTACATGCCGTGATCAAGGCTTACGACGTGCGGGGTGTCGTCGGTGAACACATCGACGCCGCGTTCGTGCAGGACGTGGGTGGCGCATTCGCACGACTCGTTCGCGAGGACAGCGCCACGAAGGTCGTGATCGGCTACGACATGCGCGCGTCGTCCCCGGAACTGGCCCGCGCATTCGCCGACGGCGTCACCGACCAGGGCCTGGACGTCGTCCTCATCGGACTCGCGTCCACCGATCAGCTGTATTTCGCTTCGGGGCTGTTCGACTGCCCGGGTGCGATGTTCACGGCGAGCCACAACCCGGCGAAGTACAACGGCATCAAGCTGTGCCGCGCAGGCGCGAAGCCGGTGGGCCAGGAGACGGGCCTCGCCACGATCGCGGCCGAGGTCGTCGACGGGGTTCCCGCGTTCGACGGCGCTCCCGGCACGGTGTCCGAGGAGGACGTGCTCGAGCAGTACGCGAGTTTCGTCCGCGGACTGGTGAACCTCTCCGACCTCCGCCCGCTGACGGTGGCCGTCGACGCGGGCAACGGCATGGGCGGGCACACCGTCCCCGCCGTGTTCGAGCCGATGCCGGTGAAGCTGGAACCGCTGTACTTCGAGCTCGACGGCACGTTCCCGAACCACGAGGCGAACCCGCTCGACCCGGCCAACCTCGTGGACCTGCAGCGGTACGTCCGTGAGACCGGTGCCGACATCGGTCTGGCGTTCGACGGCGACGCCGACCGCTGCTTCGTGGTCGACGAGCTCGGCAACCCGGTGTCGCCGTCCGCCGTCACGGCCCTGGTCGCCGAGCGGGAGCTGGCCAAGGAGCCCGGCGCGACCGTCATCCACAACCTCATCACGTCCCGCGCGGTGCCGGAGCTGGTGACCGAGCTGGGCGGACACCCGATCCGCACCCGGGTGGGGCATTCGTTCATCAAGCAGCAGATGGCCGAGACGGGCGCGATCTTCGGCGGCGAGCACTCCGCGCACTACTACTTCCGCGACTTCTGGGGCGCCGACTCCGGCATGCTCGCCGGACTGCACGTCCTCGCGGCACTGGGGGAGCAGGATCGTCCGCTGTCCGAGCTGATGGCGAAGTACGAGCGGTACGCGGCGTCGGGCGAGATCAACTCGACCGTCGCGGACGCCGCCGAACGGACCGACGCGGTGCTGTCGGCGTTCGCCGAGCGCACCACGGACGTGGATCGGCTCGACGGTGTCACGGTCGCACTGGCGGACGGCGCGTGGTTCAACTTGCGGGCCTCCAACACCGAACCGCTCCTGCGACTCAACGTGGAGGCGGCGACGGCGGCCGAGGTAGATGCACTCGTTACCGAGATACTGGGCATCGTCCGAGCCTGACTGCCATAGTTGGAAGTACAGGTTCTGCTCGTGCTGCGGATGTGGCTTGCACTGATGAAGAAAGGGGGTGCGGTGTCATGACAGCGCCGACGCCCCTGGTCGATCTGGACGACGGGGACGCACTGGTTGCGGCGGACACCGAGGGTGTGTTGCGATCCGCCGCCATGGGGGGTGCCCAGATCCGGGCCACCCGGTCCGCGGTCGAGGAGGGGGCGCTCGAACGACTGCAGGGGCTGCGTCCGCGCAGTGTGGTGGTGGTGACCGGTGCGGGGCGGGCCAGCCGCGGGGCGGCGATCCTGACGGCGGTCCTCGCCGAACGGATCGGTTTCCCGCTGGTGCGCGCCACCCGGACCCCCGTGTGGGTGGGCCCGCTCGACGTGGTCGTGGTGGCCGGCGACGACGCAGGCGACCCGCGGCTCGTGCAGGCCATCGACGCGGCGGTGCGCCGCGGCGCCGAAGTGGTGGTGGCGGCACCGGACGAGGGACCCTTGCAGGCCGCGGCGGCCGGACGCGTCGTCATGTTCGCGCCGCGGGTCCGGGCACTCACCCGGCACGGTCTGCTCCGGTACTTCGCCGTTCTGCTGGCCGTCCTCCGGGTGGTCGGTTCGGAACGCTGGGGTGACGAGGTTCCCGACCTCGAGCAGATCGCCGACGCCGTCGACGGTGAGGCGCTGCGCGACAGGCCGAACAGCGAGGTGTTCCACAATCCCGCGAAATCGTTGGCCTCCCGCATGCAGGGACGCCGTATCGTGCTCACGGGCGATACGGAGAGCACGGTGGAACTGGCCCGGCACGGCGCCGAGGCGCTGCTGCACGCGGGCCGGGTGGCGACCGCGTCGGAGCTTCCGGACGTTCTGAGCGCGGCGGGCACGTTCCGTGTCGACCAGGCGCTCTCCGCGCACGACTCGATATTCCACGATCCCGAGTTGGACGGTCCACCGTCGGCGAGCCCGGTGCGCACGTTCGTGTTGTCGGCCGACGCCGATCGGATGCTCGTCGAACGCCGGATCGCCGCTCTGGGCGACGTCGATCTCGTCGTCGCGTCCTCGGACGAGGGTCAGGTTCCGTCGCAGCGTCCCGAGCTGGAACAGGCGGCGGTTCTCGTCGGCAGGCTCGACATGACTGCCGCGTATCTCCAGTTGATCGGCGGTATCTAGTGCACCGACTCGAAGGTGCGCTCCGGTCCTACGCGTGGGGATCGCGCACAGCCATCGCACAGCTGCGTGGACTTCCGGTTCCCACGGCGCATCCGGAGGCGGAACTGTGGTTGGGCGCGCACCCGGGTGACCCGGCCCGCGTCCTCACGGAGGAGGGCCCCCGGTCCCTTCTGGACCTGGTGCACTCGGAACCCGAACGCCAGCTCGGCAAGCGGAGTGTGGAGACGTTCGGCGAACGTCTCCCGTTCCTGCTGAAGTTGCTCGCGTCGGAGGAACCACTGTCGTTGCAGGCCCATCCGAGCGCCGAGCAGGCGTGGGAGGGTTTCGCCCGGGAGAACGAAGCGGGAATTCCGCTCGAATCCTCGGTGCGCAACTACAAGGACGCCAGCCACAAACCGGAACTCGTCGTGGCCCTCAGCCGGTTCCACGCGCTCGCCGGTTTCCGGGACCCGCAGCGGACCGTCAAACTGCTCGAGGCGATCGCGGTTCCGGAGCTGCAGCCCTACGCCGGCCTGATTGCCGGGCAACCCGACTCGGACGGTCTCCGCGCGTTGTTCACCACGTGGATCACGTTGCCGCAGCCGGTGCTCGGCGCACTGATGCCGAGGGTGCTCGACGGATGCGTCGCCTATCTGTCGAACACCAAGGACGGTGAGTTCGCGGCGGAGATCCGCACCGCCCTCGAATTGAGTGAGGTGTACCCGGGGGATGCGGGGGTGCTGGCCGCGCTCCTCCTGAACCGGGTCACCCTCGAACCAGGGCAGGGCCTGTACCTCGACGCGGGCAACCTCCACGCCTACCTGCACGGGATGGCCGTCGAGATCATGGCCAACTCCGACAACGTGCTGCGCGGGGGACTCACGCCCAAGCACGTGGACGTTCCGGAGTTGCTGCGCGTCCTCGACTTCGACACCGTCGACATTCCGATACTGGAAGCGGAAGAACGCCCGGGCCGTGGCGAATTCGTGTACTCCACACCGGCGCCGGAATTCGTCCTCGCGCGGATCGATCTGTCGCCGGACGGCCCCACGGAGCACCGGCTCGACTCGGAGGGGCCCCACATTCTGCTGTGCACCTCGGGTTCGGTGGAGTTGCGGTGCGGAACCGATGCCCTCGACCTGTCCCAGGGCAACGCCGTCTGGATCGCGGCCGAGGACCCCGAAGTCGTGGTGACCGCGGGCACCGAGTCCGCCCAGTTGTTCAGTGCGAGGGTCGGCCCGCCGATCGCGTAGCCTGTGACCCGCCCTGCGATCCGAGAAGGGCTCCGCGGCCCGTCGTGAGGGTCGTGTGCGACCGAGAGGAGAAGTCAGTTGTCGGCTCATGGGGGAAAGAAGGCGATTCTCGCCGCGCTCGGCGCCAATGCCGGTATCGCGGTAGCCAAGTTCGCCGGCTTCCTGATCACCGGCTCGTCGTCGATGCTGGCGGAATCCGTGCACTCGGTGGCCGACACCTCCAACCAGGGCCTGCTCCTGCTCGGCCAGAAGAAGGCCGAACGCGCCGCCGACGACCTGCACCAGTTCGGTTACGGGCGTAGCCGCTACTTCTACTCGTTCGTCGTCGCGCTCGTGTTGTTCAGCCTCGGTTCGCTGTTCGCGATCTACGAGGGCATCCACAAGATCCAGCACCCCGAGGAACTCACGTCGCCCCTCGTGGCGGTGGTCATCCTGGTAATCGCCATCGGGCTCGAGGCGTTCAGCTTCCTCACCGCCGTGCGGGAGTCGCGTCCCCTCAAGGGGCAGGCGAGCTGGTGGGGATTCATTCGCACGTCGCGCAGCCCGGAGCTTCCCGTCGTGCTGCTCGAGGATACCGGCGCACTGGTCGGTCTGGTCCTCGCGCTCGGTGGTGTCGGACTGACGATGCTCACCGGGGATCCGGTGTGGGACGGTGTCGGCACCCTCTGTATCGGCGCCCTGCTCGGAATCATCGCGATCATCCTCATCGTCGAGATGCAGAGCCTGCTGATCGGTGAAGGAGCCACCGCCGACGAGGAGTCGCGCATTCTCGCCGCCCTCGTCGACGGCGAGAAGATCGAGCGCGTCATCCACTGCAAGACGCAGTACCTCGGACCCGAGGAAATTCTCGTGGCCGCGAAAGTGGCGGTGGCCGCCGGATCGGACATCAGCGCCGTCGCCGAGGCCATCGACGAGGCCGAGGCGCGAGTGCGCGGCGCGGTCCCCGCGGCTCGCCGCATCTACATCGAACCCGACCTGTTCCGGGCAACCGAAGGCATAGGCTGAACGGCAACTTTCGATTGAGGAGGCTGATGTGGCCATCCAGGACAAAGGCAGCGGAGAACCGCACCTAGGCGGCAGGCCGACCGGATTGTTCCGCACCAAGTCGATCGAGCAGTCGATCCGAGACACGGACGAACCGGAAACCAAACTCCGCAAGGATCTGACGGCGTGGGACCTGACCGTCTTCGGCGTGGCCGTCGTCATCGGTGCCGGCATCTTCACGCTCACCGCGCGCACCGCAGGCAACGTCGCCGGTCCGTCCGTGTCGGCGGCGTTCGTG
The DNA here is from genome assembly GCF_002300195.1 of Rhodococcus sp. ACPA1. NCBI lineage: Bacteria > Bacillati > Actinomycetota > Actinomycetes > Mycobacteriales > Nocardiaceae > Rhodococcus > Rhodococcus sp. ACPA1. Next base: position 1,118,111 of record NZ_NSDX01000001.1, read on the forward strand.
ATCGCCGCCATCGCGTGCGGGCTCGCCGCGCTCTGCTACGCCGAGTTCGCCTCGACCGTTCCGGTCGCGGGCAGCGCGTACACGTTCTCGTACGCGACTTTCGGTGAGCTGATCGCGTGGATCATCGGCTGGGACCTCATCCTCGAATTCGCGCTCGCCGCGTCGGTCGTGGCGAAGGGCTGGTCGCTCTATCTCGGTGAGGTGATCGGCAACCACACCCCGGTGGCGCAGCTCGGCTCGGTCACGTTCGACTGGGGTGCGGTACTCATCGTCGCGATCATCACCGTCGTGCTGGCGACGGGCACCAAGCTGTCGTCGCGGGTCTCACTCGTGATCACCTCGATCAAGGTGGCCGTGGTGCTCGTCGTGGTGGTGGTCGGCGCGTTCTACATCGACACCGACAACTACTCCCCGTACATCCCTCCGTCCGAGGCGGGCAGCACGGGCGAGGGCATCCACCAGTCCCTGTTCTCCTACGTCACGGGCGCCGGCGGCAGCACGTTCGGCTGGTACGGCCTGCTGGCGGCGGCGAGCCTGGTGTTCTTCGCGTTCATCGGTTTCGACATCGTCGCCACCACCGCCGAGGAGACGAAGGATCCGCAGAAGGCGTTGCCCCGCGGAATTCTGGGATCGCTGCTGATCGTGACGATCCTGTACGTGGCGGTGACGCTGGTGCTCACCGGCATGGTCGACTACCACGAATTGGCCGGGGACAGTTCCAATCTGGCCACCGCTTTCGGCATCCACGGGATCACGTGGGCGAAGAACCTGATCTCGTTCGGTGCGCTCGCGGGCCTCACCACCGTGGTGATGGTGCTGATGCTCGGGCAGACCCGGGTTCTGTTCGCCATGTCCCGGGACGGACTGATGCCCAGGCGCCTGGCGCCGACCGGCAAGCACGGCACACCTGTTCGGATCACCGTGCTCGTCGGTGTCGTGGTTGCCGTGCTCGCGGGCATCTTCCCGATCGGCACCCTCGAGGAAATGGTCAACATCGGAACGCTGTTCGCGTTCGTCCTCGTGTCGATCGGCGTGATCGTGCTGCGCCGGACACGACCGGACCTGCCCCGCGGATTCCGTGTCCCACTGGTTCCGTGGGTGCCCATCCTCGCCGTCCTCGCCTGCCTGTGGTTGATGGTGAATCTGTCGGTCGAGACGTGGATCCGGTTCATCGTGTGGATGGCGCTCGGCGTGATCATCTACTTCGCCTACAGCCGCCGCCATTCGATGATGGAGAGACGAAGCCGCGGCGAGGTCTGACACGCAACGGGATTCGGCGTCCGGTGGCCGGAGCGGCAGTACCGGGCGAGTACCCCGGAGGCGGCGGGCACTAATGTCTTCGCCATGACTTCGTCGCGTGTCCGGGTGCCCTATCAGGAGGCTGCGCGGCTGCTGCTGCGTCAGTCGGTGCTCGATGCGATGCGGGATCTCCTGTTCGAGAAGGACTGGTCGGACATCACGATGTCGGATGTCGCGGCCGGTGCCGGGGTGAGCAGGCAGACGCTCTACAACGAGTTCAAGTCGCGGCAGGGGCTGGCGGAGGCGTACGCCCTCCGGCTGGCCGACGAACTGGTCGACGCGGTCGACGAGGCGCTCGAGGCGAACGTCGGGGAAGGCCGCGCCGCGCTGCTTTCCGGATTCACCGCGTTCTTCGCAGCCAGCCTGTCCGACCCGCTCGTGCAGTCACTTCTGCGCGGCGAGACCAAGCCCGATCTGCTGCGTCTGATCACGACCGAGAGCGCGCCGATCATCGAGCGGGCGTCGACGCGGCTCGCCGACGTTTTCCAACGGGGCTGGGTGCGGGCGAACCCGTCGGACGCGGGGATTCTCAGCCGCGCCATCGTGCGCCTCGCTATGAGTTACATCTCGATGCCACCCGAATCCGAGGCCAACGTCGCCGAGGATCTGGGTGCTCTTCTGGGGCCTTTCGTGGACGAGGCGGTCGACGGGGCCGATCGGGAGTGACCGCCCCGCGGCGCAGCCTCACGTGAGTGTGACCCTCGGGCCGCAGTACCGATAGCCTTGACCGAAACAGCAGTCAACCAGGAGAGGCAGATGACGACCTCAGTTTCAACCACGCCCGTGGCCGAGAGCCGAAACGGGATCGATTTCAAGGTGGCGGACCTTTCGCTCGCCGAGTTCGGCCGCAAGGAGATCCGGCTCGCCGAGCACGAGATGCCGGGACTGATGGCGCTTCGCCGCGAGTACGCAGAGGTGCTGCCGCTCAAGGGTGCTCGCATTTCCGGTTCGCTGCACATGACCATCCAGACGGCCGTCCTCATCGAGACGCTCACCGCGCTGGGCGCCGAGGTCCGCTGGGCCTCGTGCAACATCTTCTCGACGCAGGATCACGCCGCCGCCGCGATCGTCGTCGGCCCGCACGGCACGCCCGAGGCGCCGCAGGGCACCCCGGTCTTCGCGTGGAAGGGCGAGACGCTCGAGGAGTACTGGTGGGCCGCCGAGAAGATGCTCACCTGGCCGGACGCCGACAAGCCCGCGAACATGATCCTCGACGACGGCGGCGACGCCACGATGCTCGTCCTCAAGGGCGCGCAGTTCGAGAAGGCCGGCGTCGTGCCGCCCACCGACGACGAGCAGGATTCCGACGAGTACAAGGTGTTCCTCGCCCTGCTGCGTCAGTCCCTCGAAGCGGACAAGACCAAGTGGACCAAGGTTGCGGAGTCGGTCCAGGGCGTCACCGAGGAGACCACGACCGGTGTCCTGCGTCTCTACCAGGTCGCGGCCGCCGGTGAACTCACGTTCCCGGCCATCAACGTCAACGACTCGGTCACCAAGAGCAAGTTCGACAACAAGTACGGCACCCGGCACTCGCTGCTCGACGGCATCAACCGCGGCACCGACGTCCTGATCGGCGGCAAGGCCGCGCTCGTTTGCGGTTACGGCGACGTCGGCAAGGGTTGCGCGGAGGCTCTGCGCGGGCAGGGTGCCCGCGTCGCGGTCACCGAGGTCGACCCCATCAACGCCCTCCAGGCGCTGATGGACGGCTTCGAGGTGAAGACGGTCGAGCAGGCCATCGGCTGGGCCGACATCGTCATCACGTCCACGGGCAACAAGGACATCATCACGTTCGAGCACATGAACCAGATGAAGCACCAGGCCATCCTGGGCAACATCGGCCACTTCGACAACGAGATCGACATGGCCGGCCTCGAGCGTTCCGGCGACGTCACCCGCATCAACATCAAGCCGCAGGTGGACGAGTTCCGGTTCAAGGACGGCCACTCGATCATCGTGCTGTCCGAGGGCCGCCTGCTGAACCTCGGTAACGCCACCGGCCACCCCTCGTTCGTGATGAGCAACAGCTTCTCCAACCAGGTGATCGCGCAGATCGAACTGTGGACGAAGCCGGAGGAGTACGACAACGAGGTGTACCGCCTCCCGAAGCACCTCGACGAGAAGGTCGCGAAGATCCACGTCGAAGCGCTCGGTGGCACGCTCACCAAGCTCACGAAGGAGCAGGCGGAGTACATCGGCGTCGACGTCGAGGGCCCGTTCAAGCCTGAGCACTACCGGTACTAGAGATCGCGGCGTCCCCCGGTCCGTCGCGTACGGGCCGGGGGATACCCTTCTTCCTCGTGGGAAAACTGATTGCGCTGGAAGGCCTGGACGGCGCGGGCAAGCGAACACTCGTCGGCGCAGTGGTGACACGCCTCACCGAACAGGGCCTGGCGGTCGGCACCCTCGACTTTCCGCGGTACGGCAGGTCCGTGCACGCCGATCTGGCGTCCGAGGCGCTCAAGGGCGCGCACGGTGACCTCAGCGACTCCGTGCACGCGATGGCCGTGATGTTCGCGCTGGACCGGTCCGGCGCCGTCGGGGAACTGTCGGCGCTGCTCGCCGAACACGATCTGGTGATTCTCGACCGCTACGTGGCGTCCAACGCCGCGTACGGTGCGGCCCGGTTGCATCAGGGGGCGGACGGGGAGTTCGTCGGCTGGGTGGGGAACCTCGAATTCGAGCGGCTGGGGCTGCCCCGGCCCGACCTGCAGCTGTATCTGGACGTTCCCGTGGCACTCGCCGAGCAACGCGCCCGCGGCCGTGAATCGGCGGATGCGAGCCGGTCGCTCGACGCCTACGAGCGCGACCGTGGACTGCAGGAACGCACCGGCGAGGTGTACCGGGAGCTGGCCGTGAAGGACTGGATTTCGCCGTGGTGGGTGCTCACCCCGGACACCGATCCGGTCACGCTCGCCGAAAACCTGGCACTCTTGAGTGACGACACGGCACGCCGTGACGAGAAAGAACACGGCACGCCGTAACGGCGAACGGGCTGTTACGGCCTCCGAAGATGCAACGATAGGGACATGAAGCCAAGGATTCTGGTTGTCGACGACGACACTGCGCTCGCGGAGATGCTCACGATCGTCCTCCGCGGCGAAGGATTCGATCCGTATGTGGTGGGGGACGGGACCCAGGCGCTCACCGCGGTCCGGGAGACACGCCCGGACCTGGTGCTGCTCGACCTGATGCTGCCCGGCATGAACGGCATCGACGTGTGCCGGGTCCTGCGCGCCGATTCCGGTGTCCCCATCGTGATGCTGACCGCGAAGACGGACACCGTCGACGTGGTCCTCGGATTGGAATCCGGCGCGGACGACTACATCATGAAGCCGTTCAAGCCGAAGGAGCTGGTGGCGCGGGTCCGGGCACGGCTTCGCCGGACCGAGGACGAGCCGGCCGAGCTGCTCAGCATCGCAGACATCGTCATCGACGTCCCCGCCCACAAGGTGAGCCGGGGCGAAGAACTGATCTCCCTCACCCCCCTCGAGTTCGACCTCCTGGTGGCTCTGGCGCGCAAACCGCGACAGGTGTTCACCCGTGAGGTCCTGCTCGAGCAGGTGTGGGGTTACCGACATGCAGCCGACACCCGACTGGTCAACGTGCACGTTCAGCGTCTGCGGGCCAAGGTCGAGACTGATCCCGAGAATCCCGAAGTGGTTTTGACGGTCAGGGGGGTCGGCTACAAGGCCGGACCGCCGTGACAGGTGTTTCCCGATGGCGGCGTCGTGTCAACCGACGCGTTTCGCCGATCCTTCGGTGGGGTCACTCACTGAGCAATACCCTCGCGCACACGTGGCGTCGTTCGCTGCAGCTGAGGGTCGTCGTCTCGACGTTGACGTTGTCGCTCATCGTCATCGTCGTGCTCGGCGTCGTGCTGACGAGCCAGATCACCGACCGTCTGCTCGAAACGAAGATCAACGCGGCGACCGAGGAGATGGACCGTGCCCGCAGCACGGTCGAGGGGCAGCTGGCAGGCGCGGACGACAGTAGTTCGCCCACCACCCAGCTCGACGGTGCCCGGGCGGCGCTGACGAACCGGGAGCCCGACGCCGGTCAGGCGTCGGGGTCGGCGGGAACGTTCGATCCTGTGCTGATCGTACCCGGTGACGGCCCTCGCGCACCGACGTCCAGCGGTCCGGCGGACCAGATCCCGGAGTCACTGCGGGCGTTCGTCCAGGCCGGTCAGGTGGCCTACCAGTTCGCCACGGTCAACGATCCCGAAGGCTATTCGGGGCCGGCGCTGATCGTCGGGAGCCCGACCGCATCCGCGATCTCCACGCTCGAGCTGTATCTGGTGTTCCCGCTGGCCAGTGAGGACCGCAGTCTGTCGCTGGTTCGCGGCACGCTGCTGGTGGGTGGTGCGGTGCTGGCCGTGCTGCTCGCGGCCATCGCGCTCCTCGTCGCCCGGCAGGTGGTTCTGCCGATCCGGTCGGCGTCCCGGATCGCGGTGCGCTTCGCCGACGGCCGGCTGAAGGAACGCATGCCCGTGCGCGGCGAGGACGACATGGCCCGGCTGGCGATGTCGTTCAACGAGATGGCGGAGAGCCTGTCCAAACAGATCACTCAGCTCGAGGAGTTCGGAAACCTCCAGAAGAGATTCACCTCCGACGTGAGCCACGAGCTGCGGACACCGCTGACGACGGTGCGCATGGCGGCCGATCTCATCCACGACGGCAGCGACGATCTCGACCCTGTGCTCCGGCGGTCGTCGGAGTTGCTGGTCGCCGAACTCGACCGGTTCGAGGGGCTGCTTGCCGACCTCCTCGAGATCAGCAGGCACGACGCCGGTGTCGCGGAACTGGCCGCCGAGCAACTCGACGTCCGGATGTGTGCGCGTGCGGCGGTCTCGACGGTCCGTCACCTGGCGCGCGAGAGCGGGACCGAACTGATCGTGGACCTGCCCGATCAGGCAGTCATGGCCGAGGTGGACCCGCGTCGCGTGGAACGCATTCTGCGGAACCTCCTCGCGAACGCGATCGATCACGGAGAAGGCAAACCGGTGCTGCTGCGCCTGCGCGCCGACGACAGCGCTGCGGCGTTCATCGTGCGCGACCAGGGCGTGGGGCTGCGGCCGGGCGAGGAGAAGCTGGTGTTCAACAGGTTCTGGCGGTCCGATCCGTCGCGTGTGCGACGGTCGGGCGGTACCGGCCTCGGGCTCGCGATCAGTGTGGAGGATGCGAATCTCCACGACGGCAGGCTCGAGGCGTGGGGCGAACCCGGCCAAGGCGCCTGCTTCCGGCTGACGCTGCCGCGGGTGCGGGGCCGCAAGGTTGTGTCGAGCCCGCTGCCGTTGAAACCGGGAACCGCGAAATACGTTCAAGGGCAGCCTGTCCCGGGCGACACCACGTTGCCGGTGCGCAACGAGAGCCCGGAGACGGTGGCCGACGAATCCCGCACGGTTCCCCAGAAGCGCGAGCGTGCGCACGTCGGTGACCGAGACGGTTCGCACCTTCCGGAGCAGGACCTGTGACGCCCCGTCGGCGATCCGCCCTGCTGTCGCGGTCGGTGTGCGGAGCGATCGTCCTCGCGGTGCTCGTGACCGTCAGCGGGTGCGCGAGCCTCCCGGATTCCTCCACACCGCAGGCGATCGGCACGATCAACCGTGACTCGCCGGGATCGAGCGTCGCGGCCCCCGCGCCGGGGCGTGAACCCGACCTGCTGCTCCGCGACTTCTTCAAGGCCAGCACGGACCCGACCGACCGGCATCTGGCGGCCCGCCAATTCCTCACCGCCGGGGTGTCCGGCAGCTGGGACGACGCGGCCAGCGCGACCATCGTCGACAAGGTCGACGTGCTGCCGGAGACCCGGTCCGCCGACAAGGCGACGTACACGATCCGCGCCAACAAGGTGGGGCAGCTCGAGCCCGGCGGACTGTACGTGGCGGAGGAGGGCAGCTTCGAGACGAAGATCAGCCTCGAGCTACTCGACGGGGAGTGGCGGATCTCCGAGCTCCCCGCCGGCGTGATCCTGGACCGGGCACAGTTCCTGAACACCTATCAGCGCAAATCGCTGTACTTCCTCGATCCGGCCGGGACGACGGTCGTGCCGGATCCGCGCTGGGTGTCGGGCGCCCAGGACCAGATGGCGTCGCAGCTGATCGGCCTGCTGATCGACGGGCCGAAGGCCGCCCTCGCCCCGGCCGTGCGCAACGAGCTCGGCGACGGCGTGTCGGTGCGGGGGCCGATCACGAAGGCCGACGGCCGCACCGCGCAGGTGGGGGTGGGGCTCGGCGGCATCCGGATCGATTTCGCCGGCGTGCCGCCCATGGACGCGCAGGCGAAGCAGCTGTTCGCGGCACAGGTGATCTGGACGCTGGCCAACGCGGAGATCTCGGGCCCCTACGTGCTGCTCGCCGACGGCGAGCCCTTCGACGAGCGGTTCCCGAACGGGTGGACCACCGCCGACGTCGCGTCGATGAATCCGTTCGCGACCTCGAGCGCCACCGTGGGGCTGCACGCGCTGCGCGAGGGGTCGATGGTGAGCGTCACCGAGACCGGCGTCACCCCGGTGCCCGGGTACTTCGGTTCGGCCCGCAACATGCGTTCGCTCGCGCTGTCGCAGGACGGAAAGCTGGTCGCCGCGGTCGCGGACACCGGACGTCCCGCCCCGGAACCCGCGAGTTCGCTGATGGTCGGCGCCTACGAGGACGGTGCCGCGTCGGTGCTCGAAGGCGGCGCGATCACCCGCCCGACATGGGCGCCCGACAATTCGGCGATCTGGGCAGCGGTCAACGGCAACACGGTGATTCGGGTGTTGCGCGAGCCCGGCACCGGCCGGACGTCGGTGGTCAACGTCGACGCCGGCGCCGTCACCGCGCTGGGTGCCACGATCACCGAGTTGCGGCTGTCCCGCGACGGGGTGCGCGCGGCACTGATCGTCGACGGCAAGGTCTACCTCGCGATCGTCACCCAGATGCCGGGTGGTGAGTACGCTTTGACGAATCCCCGAGCGGTCGCGATCGGTCTGGGCAGCCCGGCGCTGTCCTTGGACTGGAGCACGAGCGACACGATCGTCGTCGCGCGCGCGGCCTCGGACATCCCGGTCGTGCAGGTGGCCGTCGACGGTTCGCGGATGGACGCGCTGCCGAGCCGTAACCTGACCGCGCCGGTGGTGGCCGTGGACGCGTCGACGACCACGGAGTTCGTCGCCGACTCCCGGGCGGTGTTCCAGTTGAACAACAACGATCCGGCGGGCGACCGGTACTGGCGGGAGGTTCCCGGATTGACGGGTGTGAAGGCGATCCCGGTCCTGCCGGGCTGAGGCTGTCGGTGCGGTCGCCGATACTGCCCGCATGCGCGCCCTGCCCGGCCTCCGGAGCCTGCTCGACCTGATCCTGCCCGGCGAATGCGGCGGGTGCGGGGTGCCGGGCACTCAGTGGTGTGCTCGCTGCGCCACGGAGTTGGCCGACGACCCCGTGCTGCTCCGGCCCCGCGTGGATCCCGGGGTCGGGGTGTGGGCCCTCGGACCGTACTCGGGTGCCCGCCGTCGGGCTGTGATCGCCGCGAAGGAACGCGGGCGGCGTGATCTCGCTGCGCCCCTCGGATCCGCCGTCGCGGGCGCCCTGGGCCGTCTGCAGCAGTGGGGTGAACTCGACCCGCCGGACGTGGCCCCGGTGGTTCTGGTGCCGGCTCCGACGCGTCCCCGGGCCGCCCGTGCACGCGGCGGCGACCCCGTCACCCGGATCGCCGTCGCCGCGGTGGGAGGCAGACGCGTGTGCCCCGCGCTCGTGATGCGACGCGCCGTGCGCGATTCGGTCGGACTGAGCGCAGATCAACGTCGAGTAAACCTCGAGGGTGGTGTCCGGTTGACGCGCAGCGGTCAAGTATTCGCGCGGCATCTCGCGTCGGAACCGGATGCACTGCACCGCATCTCGGTGGTCCTGCTGGATGACGTGTCGACCACCGGGGCGACCGCCGCCGAGTCGGTCCGGGTGCTGTCGCGAGTGGGTATCCGAGTGAGCGCGGTGGTCGTCGTGGCGGGTGTCAGATGAAATTCTGCCGAACAGTGGCACTCGCGCGCGTTACGTACTAGCGTCGCGGACACACCCGAAAACACAGGTAGGAGGTGGAACTTCGAACCTGGTGCCGGGCGGACCCCCTTCCGGCATTGCTCAAACTCGCCGCCGCCCATCAAGGGGCGGGGCCGTAATCGGGAGGTACGAGTGACGACCCCTTCGCAAGCCTCGGTTTTCGTCGACGACCGCACAACGGATGCACAAGAGAAGACGGATACCCCCAACGCCGAGATCGTCGTCAAGGGACGCAACGTCGAGGTACCCGACCACTTCCGCGTGTACGTCTCCGAGAAGCTGTCGCGCCTCGAGCGCTTCGATCCCTCCATATTCCTGTTCGATGTCGAACTTCACCACGAACCCAATCGACGCCAGAGGAAAAACTGCCAGCGCGTCGAGATCACTGCCCGAGGCAAGGGGCCGGTAGCCCGAGCCGAGGCATGCGCCGACAGCTTCTATGCAGCATTCGAGTCGGTGACCGCCAAGCTCGAGAGCAGGCTCCGCCGCACCAAGGATCGCAAAAAGGTCCACTACGGGGAAAAGACCCCGGTGTCGGTGGCGGAGGCCACCGCCGCACTCGCCGAGGACGACAGTCTCGGCATCAGTCCCGACATCTCCCTGGACGGTCAGATGCCGGACGAGCACACACCGGGTCATGTCGTGCGTACCAAGGAACACAAGGCCACGCCGATGACCGTCGACGATGCTTTGTACGAGATGGAGCTGGTAGGACACGATTTCTTCCTGTTCCACGACAAGGAGTCGGACAAGGCGTCCGTCGTCTACCGGCGGCACGCGTTCGACTACGGATTGATCCGTCTGGCGTGATGTACTCCCGTTCCGCCTGACGATCCGAGCGGTCGGTCTACTCGTCCGATCGCGGAAGCGCCTACCATGGAATCCGGCCGGGGTTCTCGGACCTCCGGCCGGATTTTGTGTGTCACCCATCCACTGCCGAAGATTGAGGACGAACAAGACTGTGCCGTCGCTGTCGCTATCGAAGCTGCTCCGTGTTGGTGAAGGTCGCATGGTCAAGCGGCTCAAGCACATCGCCGACCACGTTTCCTCGCTGTCGCCCGAGGTCGAAGACCTGACCGACGAGCAACTCCGCGCGAAGACCGAGGAGTTCCGCGCCCGCTACCGCGACGGCGAGACGCTCGACGAGCTGCTGCCCGAGGCGTTCGCGGTCGCCCGCGAGGCGTCCTGGCGGGTCATCGACCAGCGGCACTTCCACGTGCAGATCATGGGCGGCGCCGCCCTCCACTTCGGCAACATCGCCGAGATGAAGACGGGTGAGGGCAAGACCCTGACCTGCGTGTTGCCCGCGTACCTCAATGCGATCGCCGGTGACGGCGTGCACGTCGTCACGGTCAACGACTACCTCGCCAAGCGCGACTCCGAGTGGATGGGCCGCGTCCACCGCTTCCTCGGCCTCGACACCAGCGTGATCCTGTCCGGCATGTCGCCGGCCGAGCGTCGCGCAGCCTATGCGGCCGACATCACATACGGCACCAACAACGAGTTCGGGTTCGACTACCTGCGCGACAACATGACGCACTCCCTGGACGATCTCGTCCAGCGCGGTCACAGCTTCGCCGTCGTCGACGAGGTCGACTCCATCCTCATCGACGAGGCCCGGACCCCCCTCATCATCTCCGGCCCCGCCGACGCCTCGAGCAAGTGGTACGCGGAATTCGCGCGCATCGCGCCGCTGCTCAAGCGTGACGTGCACTACGAGGTCGACATCCGCAAGCGCACCATCGGCGTCCACGAGGCCGGCGTCGAGCTCGTCGAGGACCAGCTCGGCATCGACAACCTGTACGAGGCCGCCAACTCGCCGCTCGTGAGCTACCTGAACAACGCCATCAAGGCCAAGGAGCTCTACACGAAGGACAAGGACTACATCGTCCGCGACGGCGAAGTGATCATCGTCGACGAGTTCACCGGCCGCGTCCTCGTCGGCCGCCGCTACAACGAGGGCATGCACCAGGCGATCGAGGCCAAGGAGAAGGTCGAGATCAAGGCCGAGAACCAGACCCTCGCCACGATCACGCTGCAGAACTACTTCCGTCTCTACGACAAGCTGTCGGGCATGACGGGTACGGCCGAGACCGAGGCCGCCGAGCTGCACCAGATCTACAACCTCGGCGTCATCCCGATCCCCACCAACCGGCCGATGGTCCGCGTCGACAACGGCGACCTGATCTACAAGACCGAGGAAGCCAAGTTCGACGCCGTCGTCGACGACGTGGTGGAGCGGCACGAGAAGGGCCAGCCCGTTCTGATCGGTACCACCAGCGTCGAGCGGTCCGAGTACCTGTCGAAGCAGTTCACCAAGCGCGGCGTGGCGCACAACGTGCTGAACGCGAAGTTCCACGAGCAGGAAGCCCAGATCATCGCCGAGGCCGGCAGGTCGGGCGCCGTCACCGTGGCGACCAACATGGCCGGTCGTGGCACCGACGTCGTGCTCGGCGGCAACCCCGACATCATCGCGGACATCGCGCTCCGCAAGCAGGGACTCGACCCCGTCCACACGCCCGACGACTACGAGGCGGCGTGGGACGACGTCCTCGACCAGGTCAAGGCCGAGGTGAAGGCCGACGCGGACAAGGTTCGTGAGGCGGGCGGACTGTACGTCCTCGGCACCGAGCGGCACGAGTCCCGGCGTATCGACAACCAGTTGCGCGGCCGCTCCGGCCGTCAGGGGGATCCGGGTGAGTCGCGCTTCTACCTGTCGCTCGGCGACGAGTTGATGCGACGGTTCAACGGCGCGGCACTCGAGTCGATCATGACCCGGCTCAACCTGCCCGACGACGTTCCCATCGAGGCGAAGATGGTCTCGAAGGCCATCAAGAGCGCTCAGACGCAGGTCGAGCAGCAGAACTTCGAGATCCGCAAGAACGTCCTCAAGTACGACGAGGTGATGAACCAGCAGCGCACGGTCATCTACAACGAACGCCGCCAGATCCTCGAAGGCAAGGACATGGAGGGCCAGGTCGAGAAGATGATCACCGACGTGGTCACCGCCTACGTCGACGGCGCCACCGCAGAGGGATACGTCGAGGACTGGGATCTCGAACAACTGTGGACGGCCCTCAAGACGCTGTACCCGGTCGGCCTCGACTACAAGGAACTGGTCGGCGACGGCGACGACGGTGAGACCAACGACATCACCGCCGACGAGCTGCGCGAGACCCTGCTGAAGGACGCGCACGACGCCTACGCCCGGCGCGAGGCCGAGATCGACGGCGTCGCCGGCGAGGGATCGATGCGCGAACTGGAGCGTCGCGTCCTGCTGAGCGTGCTCGACCGCAAGTGGCGCGAACACCTCTACGAGATGGACTACCTCAAGGAGGGCATCGGCCTGCGGGCGATGGCCCAGCGTGATCCGCTCGTCGAGTACCAGCGCGAAGGTTTCGACATGTTCGGCGGCATGCTCGAGGGCCTGAAGGAGGAGTCGGTCGGATTCCTGTTCAACCTTCAGGTCGAGGCGGCCGCCCCGCAGGCGGCACAGGCCCCGGGCGTCAGCGTCACCGCGGCTTCCGCAGCGGCGACGGCGTCGGCCTCGCCCGCGCCGGCAGCCCCGCGGCCACTGCCCACCCAGGAGGCGGCGCAGCAGGCGCAGGGCACGGCGGCACCGTCCGCCCTCCGCGCGAAGGGACTGGACGACGGCGAGCCCCGCGGGCTCACGTACTCCGGGCCTGCCGAGGACGGCAACGCCCAGCTCAGCCGCCGCGGAGCCGCCGAATCGGACGATGCCGCCGACGCCGGAACCCGTCGTCAGCGGCGTGAGGCCGCGCGGTCGCAGTCCAAGGGCAAGAAGGCCCCGCGGACCAAGCGCAAGCGCTGACCGCAGAAGAAGACGATCAGCCGATCACCAGCGAGGTGACGGTCCAGCCCGTGTCGGACTGCTGTTCGACACGGGCTGCGATCACGAAGATCCGCGGTCCCCGGCCGTAGGTGCCGAAGGCCTCGAACGCGCACGGCTCCACCGCGCGCAGGTGCACGCGGACGAGCGTCGCGACACCGAGTCGCCGGGCGGGCGACTCCGACAGCGCGAGCGTGCGCACGACGTCGACGAGCGACGGCGTCACCAGCGGCCGCAATTGCCGTACATTGCGGCGCCGATCCAGCACTTCGAGGACGAGCCGGAACGCCTGCTCCGTGAACCGCTGGACGTCCGGCGAGGGAAGAGGCAGCGTTCCCGTCTGCGTCGTGGCGGTGCGTGGCGACGCCCCCGAGTGGGGCGACGAGCGGTGCCTGCCGCGCCCGGACGCGTGACGCCCGCCCGACGGCGCCGCCGAACGCCCCGGCAGAGGCGGTGCGGGAACGTCACCGGCTGCCGGCTCGAAGCGCGGCACCCGTGACAGGAACGTGTAGGACTCACTCATTTCTTACCCCCCGGTTTCGGCATGAGACGGCCGTCGTAGCGGTCATACTCGCACGGATCCCGTCGTCGTGTCGCCGAACCGGGGAGCGGACCCTAGGGTGGGGACGTGCGGGGATTGATATTGGACTTCGGAGGCGTTCTCGCGGGTCCCGGTTCGGACATGGACGGCCTGTCGTCCGTCCTCGCCGGTGCCCGGAGTCGTGGGGTGCGGACCGCGATCCTCAGTAACGATCCCGGTGGTCCCGGCGCGCAGTGGCTGCGGGAACTCGGTGACGGCCGGCTGGTCGATCAGGTCGTGCTGTCCGGGGATGTCGGTGTCGCCAAACCTGATCCGCGGATCTACCGGCTGACGGCCGACGCGCTCGGTCTGGCCCCGGGGGACTGTATCTTCGTCGACGACCTGTCGGCCAATGTCCGGGGTGCGGTTGCCGTCGGGATGGTGGGTATCCACCACGTCGACGGCGGCGCCACCGCGGACGAGATAGCGATACTTCTCGAGGTCGATCGAGACGGGATGCAAGGGGGACAGGCGCCGACATGGTGACGAGACTGACTACGCAGGACGCGTCGTTCTATTTTCTCGAGGCGAGCAGTACGCCGATGCACGTGGGTTCGCTCGCGATCTTCCGCAAGCCGCGAAACGGGTTGTCCTACGAGGAATTACTGAGCCTCGTCGAGGAACGTCTGAGCCTGGTACCCCGTTACCGGCAGAAGGTGCGGGAGGTCGCGCTGGGTCTGTCGCGGCCGGTCTGGGTGGACGACCAGGACTTCGACATCGAGTACCACGTCCGGCGGTCGGCGCTGCCGAAGCCCGGATCGGATGCCCAGTTGCACGATCTGGTCGCACGGCTCACGTCCCGGCCGCTCGACAACACGCGACCGCTGTGGGAGATGTACCTGGTGGAGGGGTTGTCGAACAATCGCTTCGCCATCTTCACGAAGTCCCATTCCTCGCTGGTCGACGGTGAGACGGCGCTCGAGATCGGTCAGGTGATTCTGGACCCGGCGAAGACCCGGCGGCCCATGGCCGAGGAACTGTGGATGCCGAGCCCAGCCCCCAGCGAGTCCACTCTCATCGCCGGGGCGCTGGCGGAGATGGTGGCGCGGCCGGGCGAAGGGCTGGCGGCGCTGCGGATGACGTTGGGTGACATGGCGTCTGCGCTCGGTGAGACCGTGCGCGCCGTCGGTAAGGTCGCCGCCGTCGTGCGCACCGCCACGCAGGTGGCGCCCACGAGTCCGCTGAACGCGACCATTTCACGCAATCGGCGCTTCGCGGTGGTCAAGACCGAACTCGGTGACTACCGGAAGATCCGCGCGCAGTACGGGTGCGAGGTCAACGACGTCATCCTCGCCGTCGTGTCGGGTGCGATGCGGTACTGGCTGCTCTCCCGCGGCGAGCCGGTGGCCGAGTCGACCACGGTCCGGGCCATGGTCCCGATGTCCGTGTACGCGACGGATCCCGAGGCCGACGACGAGGCGTCACGCCGCGGCGAGTGGGCGGATCCGCGGAGCATGGTGTCGTCGTTCCTCATCGACCTGCCGGTCGGGGAACCGAATGCCGTGGTGCGGCTGTCGCACGTGGCGCACGCCATGGAGGCGCACGCCAAGCAGAGCCAGCGGGTCACCGCGGAGACCCTCGTGCGTTTGTCGGGATTCGCGCCCGCCACGCTGCACGCGATGAGTGCCCGTGTCGCCAGCAGCTTCTCGCAGCGGATGTTCAACCTGATGATCACCAACGCGCCGGGACCGCAGCTGCCGCTGTACGTCGGCGGTGCGCGGATGCTCGAGATGTATCCGGTGTCGCCGCTGCTGAAAAACCAGACTCTGAGCATCGGCCTGACGTCCTACGACGGCAACGTCTACTACGGTTTGAATGCAGACCGTGACGCCATGGCCGACGTGGACGTGGTGGCGGCGCTGCTGTACGAATCTCTCGAGGAGTTGTTGGATGCCAGCCGGTGAGAAGTCCGCGGTGCGAATGACGGGTGACGCATGACGAGGGTGTACGTTCCCGCGACGATCGAGATCCTCCAGCGGCTCGTCGCCGACCGGGAGTTCGATCCGATGAGCCGGACCGCCTTCGCCGTCACTCCCACCCTCCGCGAGGCGTACTCGTCGGGCGACGACGAAGAACTGGCCGAGGTCGCGATGGCCGAGGCCGCCCGGGCCTCGCTGCGACTGATCGCGGGCCGGGTGGGGGAGAGCGGGAGCGACGGGGTTCGCTTCCGTCGCGCCGTGGTCGCCGCGGACGTGGACGACGTGACGCCGCGGCCGGACCTCGACGACGCCGTGGTCCGGCTGCCCGGCCCCGTGACGATCGGCACGGTCGCGTCGGTGCACGTGGATCTCGCGGAGGCGGAGCCGGACATCGAACGGGCCGTGTCGGCGATCGACGAGGCGGATCTGGGGGACCCCGACGCCGAGTTCGTTCTCGGTGACGCGGAGGATCATGTCCTGGCGTGGTACGCCACTCAGGAGCTTCCGTTCCTCCTCGAACTACTCTGACCGGTGCGTCCTCTTACCTCGGGGTAACCTACGGTACCGTAACTTGATAACCTACGGTAGCGTAGGTCATGACGGAAAAGGTGGAGGTCGGATGGGTCTGAAGGATTGGATCGAGGCGCCCGCAGCAGCGGTTGTGCCCGCCAAGCGGTCCAAGCTCAATTGGTTGCGGGGTGCGGCGGCACGGCTCACGACGCCGTTGCTGCCCGACGACTACCTACATCTTGCCAACCCACTGTGGTCGGCTCGCGAACTGCGCGGACAGATCGTGGAGGTGCGCGCGGAGACCGCGGACTCGGCCACGATCGTCATCAAGCCGGGCTGGGGATTCGACTTCGACTACGAGCCCGGCCAGTACATCGGCATCGGTCTGCACATCGACGGACGCTGGCACTGGCGCTCGTACTCCCTCACCTCGCCGCCGAACTGGGACGACAAGCTCATCTCCATCGCCGTCAAGGCGATGCCCGAGGGGTTCCTGTCGAGTCACCTCGTCAACGGTGTGCCCTCGGGAACGATCGTGCGGCTCGCGACCCCCACGGGCAACTTCGCGCTGCCCGACCCGCCGCCGCAGCGGATCCTGTTCCTCACCGCGGGCAGCGGCATCACTCCCGTCATGGCGATGCTGCGCACGATGAACCGGCGCGGTCAGCTTCCCGACGTCTTCCACGTCCACTCCGCCCCCACCGACGCCGACGTGATGTTCGCCGACGAACTCACCCGGCTCCACGAGGAGCACGACGACTTCCGGTGCAAGATCCAGCTCACCCGCAGCCAGGGCAAGTTCGCGTTGTCCTCGCTCGACGACGTGTGTCCCGACTGGCGCGAACGGCAGACGTGGGCGTGCGGGCCGCTGCCGATGCTCGACGAGATCGAGACGCTGTGGCGTGACGAGGGCATCGAGGACAAGTTGCACCTCGAGCGGTTCGCCGTCTCCCGCGCGGACACGTCCGGCGAGGGCGGGACCGTCACGTTCGCCAAGGCCGACAAGACCGTGACGATCGACGGTGCCACCACTCTTCTCGAGGCGGGTGAGCAGGTCGGGGCACTGATGCCGTTCGGCTGCCGGATGGGTATCTGCCAGACCTGTGTCGTGCCGATTCTCGCCGGGCACGCCATCGACCTGAGGTCCGGTAAGCAGCACGCCGAAGGTGACCGAGTCCAGACTTGTATCTCCGCGGCGGCAGGGGACTGCACGCTCGACGCGTAAGCGTGGGCGTGTTGTTCACCTGACTCCGCTATTCTCGGACTCTCACCAGACGGAGGAGCACGGTGGCGATCACCGACATCAAAGAGTTCGCGCATCTGACCGAAGCGGACATCGAATCGCTCGGGCGTGAGTTGGATGCGATCCGGCTCGACGTGGAGGATTCGCGGGGCGTTCGCGACGCCCGCTACATCCGCCGGGCCATCAGGGCGCAACGGCTGTTGGAGCTCGGTGGCCGGGTTGCGTTGTTCGGAAGCCGCTATCGCCCGGCCTGGCTCGCGGGCACCGCGATGCTGTCCCTCTCGAAGATCATCGAGAACATGGAACTCGGCCACAATGTGATGCACGGCCAGTGGGACTGGATGAACGATCCGGAGATCCACTCCATGTCGTGGGAGTGGGATCAGACGGGCCCCTCGGAGCATTGGAAGCGGGCGCACAACTACTCCCACCACACGTTCACCAACATCGTGGGAATGGATTCCGATGTGGGGTTCGGCATCCTCCGGATGACCCGCGACGAGGAGTGGCGGCCGATCAATCTGCTGCAGCCGTTCGCCAACATCATCCTGGCCGCCACGTTCGAGTGGGGGATCGCGCTCCACGACCTCACCTTCGCGGCCGAGCTCGAGGGCGCGGAGAAGGGTCAGCTCAATTCCCAGGCCAACAAGGATTTCGGTCGCAAGATCTTCCGTCAGGTCGGCAAGGACTTCCTTCTGTTCCCGGTGCTCGCGGGGCCGGCGTGGAAGTCGACGCTGACGGCCAACGCCACCGCCAATCTCGTGCGGAATCTGTGGGCCTATGTGGTGATCTTCTGCGGGCACTTCCCGGACGGTGCCGAGAAGTTCACGGTGGACGAGTACGAGAACGAGACCCGGCACGAGTGGTATCTCCGGCAGATGCTCGGCAGCGCCAATTTCGATTCCGGCAAGGTCATGGGTTTCATGAGCGGCAATCTCAGCTACCAGATCGAGCATCACCTGTTCCCGGACCTGCCGAGCAACCGGTACCCCGAGATCGCCGTGAAGGTGCGGGCGCTGTGCGAGAAGTACGACCTGCCGTACACCACGGGTTCGCTCGCCAAGCAGTACCTGCTGGCTCTGCGCACGATCCACAAGCTCGCCCTGCCCGACCGGTTCCTGCGGGCGACGGCGGACGACGCCCCGGAGACGTCCTCCGAACGGAAGTTCCGCGACGCCCGTGATGCGGGTGCCGCCATGGTCGAGACGTTGCGCACGGATCCCGTCACGGGGCAGCGGCGGGGTCTGCTGTCGGCGTTGCGCGCTCGCGCGGAGGCCAAGATTCCTCGACGCCGACGGTGATTTCACTCACACCTACACTCAGGTAACCTACGGTGTCGTAACTTACGGTACGGTAGGTCGAGTCAGCGCCCTTCGGGTGTGAACTGTCGACCCAGCCAGGAGGAGGTCCCCCATGGCGATTGCAGACGTCAAGGAATACGCACATCTCACCGAAGCCGACATCGAGTCGCTCGGACGCGAGCTCGATGCGATCCGGCGCGATATCGAAGAGTCCCGCGGGGAGCGTGACGCGCGGTACGTGCGAAACACGATCAGACTGCAGCGTTCCCTCGAAATCGGTGGCCGAGCCGTCCTCTTCGCGAGCAAGCGGCGTCCCGCCTGGCTGGCGGGCACAGCCATGCTGTCCCTCTCGAAGATCATCGAGAACATGGAACTCGGCCACAACGTCATGCACGGCCAGTGGGACTGGATGAACGATCCCGAGATCCACTCCACCTCGTGGGAGTGGGACGTGACGGGACCGTCCGCTCACTGGAAGCAGACGCACAACTACATTCACCACAAGTACACCAACGTCCTCGGCATGGACGACGACGTGGGATACGGACTGCTGCGCGTCACGCGTGACCAGCGGTGGAAGCCGTTCAACACCGGCAATCTCCTGTACAACACGCTGCTCGCGCTGTTCTTCGAGTACGGGATCGCGGCACAGCATCTCGAACTCGGCAAGGTAGCCAAGGGGCGCGTGCCGAGCGAGGAGACCCAGCGCAAGCTCCGCGAGGTCGGCGAGAAGGTCGGCAAGCAGATCCTCAAGGACTATGTCGTCCACCCCGCGGTCACGGGCCCCGCGTGGAAGAGCACGCTCACCGCCAACATCGCCGCGAACATGATCCGCAACGTGTGGACCAACGCGATCATCTTCTGCGGGCACTTCCCGGACGGCGCCGAGAAGTTCACCAAGGCGGACATCGACAAGGAAACGCCGGCCCAGTGGTACCTGCGGCAGATGCTCGGTAGCGCGAACATCGAGGGCGGCAAGCTGATGGACTTCATGTCCGGCAACCTCAGCTACCAGATCGAGCACCACCTGTTCCCCGACCTGCCCAGCAATCGCTACTCGGAGATCGCCGTGCGTGTGCGGGAACTGTGCGACAAGTACGACCTGCCGTACACGACCGGGCCCTTCCTCGTGCAGTACGCGAAGTCGTGGCGCACCATCGCCAAGCTGTCGTTGCCGAACAAGTACCTCAAGGCGACCGCGGACGACGCGCCGGAGACGGCGTCGGAGCGCAAGTTCGGTGGAAACACCACGGCGACAATCGATCCCGTGACCGGTCGCCGTCAGGGTTTGAGTACCGCGATCAAGCGCACCCGCAAGCGCCGCGGTCTTCGCGCGCTGCTGTCCCGCTAGAAAGTTCCGCTACAGACGCGGTTCGTCCCTCACCAGGCTTCGTTGGACGCGATGGCCGTGAGGAGGTGACGGACCGCGTCGACGCGTTTGGCGGCCTTGCCCTCCAGCCGGTCGAGGGCGCATTCCGGGTCCGCGGGCGGCCCGAGGTGGGTACATCCCCTCGGGCAGTCCTCGATGGCCGCGGCCAGATCGGAGAACGCGGCCACCACGTTCTCCGGGGAGATGTGGGCCAGCCCGAACGACCGGATGCCGGGGGTGTCGATCGCCCAACCGCCCGTCGGGAGCGGCAGCGCCACCGATTGCGTGGACGTGTGCCTGCCCTTGCCGACGCCGGAGACCACACCCACGGCCCGGTCGGCGTCGGGCACGAGGCGGTTGACGAGAGTCGACTTCCCGACCCCCGAGTGGCCGATCAGCGCGGTGAGCCGGCCCGACAGCATCGACAGGACCTCGTCGACCGGATCGTCGCGACCGGCCACGACGACGGGGACGTCGAGGTCGGCGAACGCGCTCGCGAACTCCTCGGGCGGCTCGAGATCGCTCTTCGTCAGGCACACGATGGGACTCAACCCGCCCGCATATGCGGCGACCAGTGCACGTTCGACGAATCCCGTCCGGGGCGGCGGGTCGGCGAGCGCCACGACGATCAGCAGCTGCTGGGCGTTGGCCACGACGATCCGCTCGTACGGATCGGTGTCGTCGGCGGTGCGTCGCAGCACCGTGGAGCGTTCGGCCACCCGCACGATCCGCGCCAGGGTGTCGGGCTTGCCGGACAGATCGCCGACGACACTCACCTCGTCGCCGACCACGATGGGGGTGCGGCCCAGTTCCCGGGCGCGCATGGTGACGAGGGGACGCTCGGGGTCGCCGCCCAGCACGCAACCCCACCGGCCGCGGTCGACCGAGACGACCATCGCCGACTCCGCGGCGAGGTGCTCCGGCCGGGTCTTCGTGCGCGGGCGCGTTCCTCGGCCCGGGCGTACCCGGACGTCGGACTCGTCGTACTGCCTGCGACTCAGAAGCTCGCCTTCCGCTCGGTGTCCGCGGCTGCGGACAGCATTGTGGCCCACAGGTTCTCGAAACCGGGCAGGGTCTTGGCCGTGGTGCCGACGTCCTCGATCTCGATGCCGTCGACCCGCAGCCCGACGATCGCGCCCGCGGTCGCCATCCGGTGGTCGGCGTAGGAGTGCCATGTCCCACCGTGCAGGTCTGCCGGGACGATCGTGAGGCCGTCCTCGGTCTCGGTGACGTTCCCGCCCAGCGAGTTGATCTCGTGTGCGAGCGCGGCCAGCCGGTCGGTCTCGTGACCGCGCAGGTGCGCGATGCCCCGCAGGTGCGACGGACCGTCGGCGAGTGCGGCGAGCGCCGCGACCGTCGGGGTGAGTTCGCCCACGTCGTGCAGGTCGATGTCGATGCCGGTCAGCTGCTGCGGACCGCGGACGGTGAGGTTCGCGCCGTCCAGCCGGACGTCCGCGCCCATCGCCAGGAGGATTTCCCGGATCGCGTCGCCGGGTTGCGTCGTCCTGCTCGGCCACAGGGGAACGGTCACCTCACCGCCGGTGACGGCGGCGGCGGCCAGGAAGGCGGTGGCATTCGACAGATCGGGCTCGATCACCCGGTCGACGGCCCGGACGACACCGGGGCTCACCCGCCACGTGTCGGCCTCCCCGCCCGTCGCCGGGGTCGTGACCTCGACACCCGACTCGCGCAGCATCTCGACCGTCATGTCGATGTGCGGCATGGACGGGACCGTCTTGCCGTCGTGATGCACCGTGACACCCTCGTCGAACGCGGCCGCCGACAGCAGCAGCCCGGAGACGAACTGTGACGAGCCGGACGCGTCGATGGTGACCCGTCCACCGCGCAGCGAGCCCGCACCGCGGACCGTGAACGGAAGGGAGTCGCCGTCGATGTCCGCGCCGAGACCGCGCAGCGCATCCAGGATCGTGTCGAGA
Source organism: Rhodococcus sp. ACPA1 (assembly GCF_002300195.1). Taxonomy (NCBI): domain Bacteria; kingdom Bacillati; phylum Actinomycetota; class Actinomycetes; order Mycobacteriales; family Nocardiaceae; genus Rhodococcus; species Rhodococcus sp. ACPA1. The sequence goes on from NZ_NSDX01000001.1 coordinate 1,140,151, forward strand.
GGCCGGGTGCGCGCCTGCTCGTCCCCGTCGAAGTGAACCGTTCCGCTCGCGAGCGCCGCGAGCGGCGGAAGGAACCGCATGACGGTGCCCGCCAGTCCGCAGTCGACCGCACCGCCCTGGAGTTGTCCGGGGGTGACCCGCAGCGTCGTGTCGGCGCCGACCGTCTCGATGCTGATGCCGAGCGTGCGGAGCGCGCCGATCATGAGGTCGGTGTCCCGGCTGCGCAATGCCCCGGTGAGGGTGGACGGACCGTCCGCGAGTGCGGCGAGGATCAGCGCGCGGTTGGTGATCGACTTCGATCCGGGCAGGGCGACCGTCGCGACGACGGGCGCTTCGGCACGGGGGGCGTTCCACAGGCTCAGGCTCACGGTCTCCATCTTCGCCTATCGGGCGGGTCGCCGGGCGGGGTGGGCGGCGTGTCGCGGGTGTCGGTGGTTCGTGCCACTCTGGTGGGCATGTGCGGCAGGTATGCGACCACTGCGAATCCGGCGACACTCGCGGCCGACCTCGATGCGATCAACGAGGCGGGCGAGGAGGAGAGTCCGCCCGACTACAACGTGGCGCCCACCACGGAGGTCCTGACGGTCGTCGACCGCCACGACGCCCGGCGGATCCGGCGGATGCGGTGGGGGCTCGTGCCGTCGTGGACGAAGGAGCTCGGCAAGGGGCCGGTGCTGTTCAACGCGCGAGCGGATTCGGTCGACACCAAACCGGCCTTCCGGAACGCGTTCACATACAAGCGCTGCCTCGTTCCGATGGACGGCTGGTACGAGTGGCAGACCGAGGTCGATGCGGCGGCCGCCGGGAAGAAACCGGGCAAGGCGAAGAAGATCCCCTACTACATGTCGCCGGAGGACGGCTCCCGCCTGTACATGGCCGGGCTGTGGTCGGTCTGGCACGATCCCGCGGTCGCGGAGTCGCTCCCCGTCCTGAGCTGCAGCATCATCACGGTCGACTCCGCCGCCCAGCTCGAGAACGTGCACGACCGGATGCCGCTGGTGATGCCCCGCGACCGCTGGACCGCGTGGCTCGATCCCGAGCATCCCGCGTCGACGGATCTGCTCGAGGTGTCACCCGACGCCATCGCCGACATCACCGTCCGGCGGGTGTCCACGCTGGTGAACAGTGTGAAGAACAACGGACCGGAACTCCTCGACCCCGACGCGGCCGGTCGTGACGAGGCACAGGTGGGAGAGCAGATCAGCCTGCTGTGACCGCCGCGGTGACGGCTCCGCTGAGCCGCACCAGGTCGGCGGGCGCGAGTTCGATCTCGAGTCCGCGCCTGCCGGCGCTGCACAGCACCCGGTCCCAGTCGAGCGCCGACGCGTCGACGACCGTCGGGAGTGCCTTGCGCTGGCCGAGCGGTGAGATGCCGCCGAAGACGTACCCGGTGGACCGCTCCGCCTCGGTGCGTTCGGCCATCACGGCCTTGCCCGCGCCGAGCGCCGCGGCCGCCGCCTTCAGTGACAGTTTCTCCGGCACCGGCACGACCGCCACCGCCAGCTTGCCGGTGTCGAGTTTGATCACCAGCGTCTTGAACACCTGGTGGGCGGTGACGCCGACCGTCTCGCCCAGGGCGTCGACGGCCTCCGAACCGTACGATTCCGCCCGCGCATCGTGCGCGTAGCTGTGCACGTTGTGGTCGATGCGGTGTTTGACGAGCAGCTTCGTCGCGGGAGTGGCAGTTCCGGCCATGGACAGACACTCTGCCACGCGGTCGGGAACACAGCGGACGGGAGGCGTGTTGGTACCTGCAGAAGAACAGTGCATCGAAGGGAGTGGTCCGTATCGTGATGTCCTCGGTGATGGAGCCCACGTCGCGTCTGCAGTTGGCGGTAACGTTGACGCCCACGGCGACCGAAGGGATCAGCGTGCAGGAACATGACCGTCCGACGGCAGACCAGGCCGAGCCACAGGACGAGTTGATCGCGCGTTTCGAAAGGGATGCGCTCCCACTTCTGGATCAGCTGTACGGCGCTGCTCTGAGGATGACCAGGAACCCGGCGGACGCCGAGGACCTCGTGCAGGAAACGTACGTGAAGGCCTACACGGCGTTCCGTTCGTTCCGCGAGGGCACCAACCTCAAGGCATGGCTGTACCGGATTCTCACGAACACGTACATCAACTCGTACCGCAAGAAGCAGCGCCAGCCCGCGCAGTACCCCACCGACGAGATCACCGACTGGCAGCTGGCGGCGACGGCGGAACACTCGTCGACCGGTCTGCGGTCCGCCGAGGTCGAGGCCCTGGACGCGCTCCCCGACGACGACATCAAGGAAGCCCTGCAGGCCCTGCCGGAGGAGTTCCGGATGGCCGTCTACTACGCCGACGTCGAGGGATTCCCCTACAAGGAGATCGCCGAGATCATGGGCACCCCGATCGGGACCGTGATGTCGCGACTGCACCGCGGGCGCAAGCAGCTCCGGGGTCTGCTCGCCGATGTCGCACGTGAACGTGGATTCAACCGTGGGGGCACCGACGAGGTGCCCGGCGACAGTGTAGTGAGCGCGGAGCAGGAGGTTTCTCGGTGAGCGAGCAGGACGAATTCGAGCAGCTCGACTGCTCCGCCGTCATCGCGGACGTCTGGCTGATGCTGGACCGTGAATGCGACGAGGCGTCGAGGGCGCGGCTGCAGAGGCACCTCGACGAGTGCGGGTCGTGCCTCGAGGCGTACGGGATCGAGGAGAAGGTGAAGAGCCTCGTGAACCGCAAGTGCGGTGGGGAGCACGCGCCGGAAAGTCTGCGTCAGAGGCTCTCCATCGAGTTGCGGCGGACCATCCTGATCACGAACACCGAACCCGACGCGTAACTCGTCAGAACAGCAATCAGGGGCCGGAAAGCATCGCTGCTTTCCGGCCCCTGGTGCGTTCTACGGCGCGTCAGGCGTTGGGACGCTTGCCGTGGTTTGCGGCGTTGCCCTTGCGACTGCGCTTCTTACGACCACGCTTACCCATGAGTAGATCTCCCTTCTTTTCACCACAGTCTTCCACGTGTGGTTGGGTGTCCTTGCAACAGGGCTTTCTCGACACCCGGGAGTGAAGGATCACAATGGCAGAAGACGTGCGCGCCGAAATGGTTTCGACGGTGTATCAGGTTGTGGTGAGCGCGGGTGACGAGGTGAAGGAGGGCGACACCCTCGTCATCCTCGAGTCGATGAAGATGGAGATCCCCGTCATCGCCGAGGAGCCCGGCACGGTCACGTCCGTGGACGTCAAGGTCGGCGACGTGATCCAGCAGGGCGACCTGATCGCTGTCATCTCCTGAGCTGACACCCACCGACGATGTCCACACTGAGTGACCTGCTCGCCGAACACACCGACCTGCCCGGCGAGGCCGTCGATCATCTCCAGCGAGTCGTCGGTGAATGGCAGTTGCTCGCCGACCTCTCCTTCGCGGACGTTCTGCTCTGGGTCGGAACGGATTCCGCGGCCACCAACCCCACCGGCACCGTGATCTGCGTCGCGCACTGCAGGCCCACCACCGCGTCGACCGCGTTCCCGGAGGACGTCGTCGGGACCGTCGTGTCGGAGTCGGAACACCCGCAGGTGCTGCAGGCGCTGCTCGAGGGCCGCGTCGTGCGCCCCGAGGACGGCGGCGGGCACGAGGGTCTGCCGCCGCGCGGGGAGGCCGTCCCGGTGCGGTGGAACGGCGAGGTGATCGCGGTCCTGAGCCGGGACACCAACCTGTCGCACCAGCGGGCGCAGAGCCCGCTCGAGGTCGCGTATCTCGACTGCGCCGAGGATCTGTGCCAGATGATCAGCGACGGCACCTTCCCGATCCGGGAGGCCCGGTCGGACACCAACTCGAGTCCCCGTGCCGGCGACGGCTTCATCCGCCTCGACACCGACGGCAGCGTGGTCTACGCGAGTCCCAATGCGCTGTCGGCCTATCACCGGATGGGTCTCAGCTCGGACCTGATCGGTCGGAACCTCGCCGCCACCACGCGGTCGCTCGTGACGGACCCGTTCGAGTCGCAGGAGGTCGCCGGGTACATCCGCGACACCATCGCCGACAAGCCGGGCCGCCGCATGGAGATCGAGGCCAGGGGGGCGACCGTGCTGCTCCGGGCGCTGGTCCTCAAACCCGGCGGAAAGCGGGTCGGCGCCGCTGTCGTGGTCCGGGACGTCACCGAGGTGAAGAGGCGGGATCGTGCCCTGCTCAGCAAGGACGCGACGATCCGCGAGATCCATCATCGGGTGAAGAACAATCTGCAGACCGTGGCGGCGCTCCTGCGACTGCAGGCCCGCCGCACCAACAACGAGGAAGCCCGGCAGGCGCTGAGCGAATCGGTGCGCCGCGTCACCTCGATCGCCCTCGTGCACGACACACTGTCGATGTCGGTGGACGAGGAAGTGAACCTCGACGAGGTCGTCGACCGCCTCGTGCCGATCCTGTCCGACGTGGCGACGGTGAGCACGCCGATCAAGGTCCGCCGGGAGGGCAGCTTCGGGGTGTTCTCCGCGGAGCGGGCCACTCCGCTGGTGATGGTGCTGACCGAACTCGTGCAGAACGCGATCGAGCACGCCTTCGAACCCGGCGCTCCGGGGACGGTCACCATGCGGGCCGAACGCTCCGCGCGGTGGCTGGACGTCGTGATCCATGACGACGGCAGGGGATTACCACCCGGTTTCAGCCTCGAGCGGTCCGACCGTCTCGGTCTGCAGATCGTCCGGACCCTGGTGGCCGCCGAACTGAACGGTTCGCTCGGGCTGCATCCCGGGGCGGACGGTGGAACGGATGCCGTGTTACGCGTACCGCTGGGCCGTCGTGGGCCGCGGTACTGATCGGCGGGCAAGCAAAAGGCCCGGCACCATGTGGTGCCGGGCCCGTCTCCTTCTGAAGTGTCAGACGGTGGTGCGGGCACGCGTCCGAGCGTTGCGGCGCTTGAGTGCGCGTCGCTCGTCTTCGCTCATGCCGCCCCACACACCGGCGTCCTGGCCCGACTCGAGTGCCCACGAGAGGCACTCGGCGGTCACCGGGCAGCGGTTGCAGACAACCTTGGCATCAGCAATCTGCGCGAGGGCCGGACCGCTGTTGCCCACAGGGAAGAACAACTCGGGGTCTTCGTCGCGACAGATTGCCTTGTGGCGCCAGTCCATCCTTCTGCTCCTTAACTGGGTGCGAAATGCACCGTTTCGTCTTCATGAGTTCATGTGTGCGTAGAGAATGTTTCCGCACTGTTGCTTGTGAATGCTTTCACGAACTGGCGGGATGTCAATAGAAAACCGCCGCACCGTGGGGGAGCTCACGTACTTAGGCTGCCCTTCGAGGCGCGCCGTCCTTTGTACCCCGTGCAGGCACTTCCCGCTAGGTGAAAACGGGGATTCTCGAGATTTGCTCAGGGTCGCGCCGGGGCGACCACATCCAGCGCCTCGGGCACCGACACGAACTCGACGACTTTGCGTAGTCCGATGTAGTCGCCGTCCATCTGCAGTCCGATGGGCTCCGACGCGGAGATCCGCACGGACGGCACGTCGTCGACCCGGACCAGCTTCTTCGCCTTCGGACGGGTTCCGGGAGTCAGCAGCTGGCGGGCCACCCGCAGCGTGGTGAGGATCGCGGTGGACCGCATCGCGAAGACGCCGAGGCCGGTGTCGTAGGTGGTGTCGGGATTCGTGTGCACTTCCCGCTTGTTCAGATACGTCCAGGGACTCGCGTTCGACACGAATGCGTAATGAACGCCCTCGACCGGATCGTGATCGGGAACCTCGACGGTGAGCGTCGGCTCCGCGTATTTCGATCGGAAGAACACGCGCACCGCCGCGCGGACATACTGCGCAGGTGTGGCCGGCCGCCCGTTCTTGCGGTGCATGTCGACCGCCTCACACACCTGGGCGTCCCAGCCGAGACCGGCGTTGAACGTGAACCATCGGTTGTCGCAGTGCGCGAGACCGATCCTGCGCCGCTGCCTGCGGGCGAGGAGATCGATGAGCTGGTTGGTGGCGTCCACCGGGTCGGGCGCAATGCCGAGCGAGCGGGCGAACACGTTCGCCGACCCGCCGGGGACGACGGCGATCGGGGGAATCGGCCCCACCGTCACCGCGCTCATCGACTTCGGTGCCGGGGTGCCGAGCAGTCCGTTGACCACCTCGTTCACGGTGCCGTCGCCGCCGTGGACGATGATCAGGCCCATTCCGTCCACGCAGGCCTGCTGCGCCAGTTCCGCGGCGTGGCCGCGGTGTGTCGTGTGCGCGACCGTCAACCGCACCCGGCTCGACAGCGCGTGGGCGAGGAGATCACGCCCGGCCGGGGTCGTCGATGTGGCATTGGGGTTGACGATCAGCAGCGCGCGCACGGGGCCCAAGCCTAGCGGGGGCGGCACGTGTCACCGTCCGAGGCCGCCGGCGACGGGGTGTTCTAGGCTGGCCGACGTGCCGAAGCCGTCTCTCAGCAAGTCCACGCCCACCACGGTCCGTGCGGCGGGCGCCCTGGTGTCGCTCGAGGGCGCGGTGGCGGTCGGGGTCGCCGTGGTGCTGGTGATCCGGGGACTCCTCGGGCACGACCAGAGCGTCAGCAGTGGATACGGCACCGCGGCCTGGTTCGCGATTCTCGGTGGCGCCGTGCTCGCCGCCGGGCTCGCCCTGATCTTCGGCCGGCGCTGGGGGCGGGCGATCGCGATCGTCGCCCAACTGCTCCTGCTCCCGGTGGCGTGGTCGCTGCTCACCGATTCGCACCAGCCGTTCTTCGGTGTGCTGCTCGGAGTCGTCGTGGTGGCGGCCCTCGGGTGCCTGTTCAGCAGTCCCACGTCGAGGTGGATGGCTGCCGAGTACGGCCAGGAGGCCGACGCCGACAACCCGTCGGATCGCTAACTCACCTCGGACGCGAGGCGGCCGAGCGGATCCCCGGTGAGCCGGTACGTGGTCCATTCGTCCTGCGGGTGCGCGTCCAGCGACTCGTAGAACGCGATCGACGGCTTGTTCCAGTTGACCACCGACCACGACAGTCGCGTGTAGCCGTTGTCGACGCACTCCTTCGCGAGTGTGGCGAGCAGGGCCTTGCCGTGCCCGGACCCGCGCTCCGACGGGCTGACGAACAGGTCCTCGAGGTAGATGCCGTGCGTTCCGTCCCAGGTGGAGAAGTTCCGGAACCACACCGCGATCCCGACGACCCGGTCGTCTTCGTTCGCCGCGACGTGGGCGAAGGTCGACGGCTGCGGACCGAACAGGGCGTCGTCGATCTGGTCGGCGGTGACGGTGCACTCGTCATGGGCCCGCTGGTGTTCGGCGAGTTCGTAGATCATCGCGGTGATCGCGGAGACGTCCTCGGGTACTGCGCGTCTGATCATCGGGCACCTTCCTCGCTTGTCACGTTGTGGCTGACCACCTGTTGCGCCCCGTGCTCGAAACCGAGGACGGAGTACGCGCCCGGCGACATCGCGAACCGTCGTCCCTCGCTGATGGGAAGTTCCGCCCAGCGGGCGATGAGCGCGCGCGAGAAGTGACCGTGCCCGACGAGGATCACGTCACGGTCGACGAGTTGCGAATGCGCGACGGACAGTACGAGGTCGCACCGGGTGTGCACCTGCTCGGCCTGCTCGCCGCGAGGGCACGGGTGGGTCCACACGGTCCAGTCCGGCACCTGCTGCCTGATCTCGGGGGTCGTCATACCCTCGTAGATCCCGTAATCCCATTCGGCGAGCGCGTCCCACGTGCGCTGGATCTTCAATCCCGCCAGCTCCGCCGTCTCCCGGGCGCGTTGCCGCGGGCTGACGATGACGAGGGGGTCGCGCAGTTCGAGGGCGTCCATCGCCGGACCCACCCGCCGCGCCTGGGCTTCACCCAGTTCGGTGAGGTGGACGTCGGTCCGACCGGTGTGTTTACCCCAACGGGCCCATTCCGTTTCGCCGTGTCGGAGGAGGACGATCCGACGGCCGCGCGGCGAATCACTGGGTGGCATCCATCCATCATGTCAGTCAATCTGCGTGTATGGCTCGCCTCCGGGGACGAAGTAGGTAAGGATCGAGCCGTGACAACGGTTCTTGCAGTGGCAAATCAGAAGGGTGGGGTCGCGAAGACCACCACGGTCGCTTCTCTCGGCGCAGCCCTCGTCGGGCTGGGCCAGAAGGTTCTGGTGGTGGATCTCGACCCGCAGGGATGTCTGACGTTCTCCCTCGGGCACAACCCGGACCGCCTGGACGCCTCCGTCCACGAGGTGCTGACAGGTGATCTGGCGGTGCAGGAGGCCGTGATCGACACCGAGGACGGTGTCGCCCTTCTGCCTGCGACGATCGACCTCGCCGGCGCGGAAGCGTTGCTGCTCATGCGTCCCGGTCGCGAGTTCGCCCTCAAACGCGCTCTGGCGCCGCTGCTGGACGACTACGACACGATCATCATCGACTGCCCGCCGTCTCTCGGTGTGCTCACGCTCAACGGGCTCACAGCGGCGCAGTCGGTGCTGGTGCCGCTGCAGTGCGAGACGCTCGCCCACCGCGGTGTGGGGCAGTTGCTGCGGACGGTCACCGAGGTACAGCAGATCACCAACCCCGACCTGGTGCTGCTCGGAGCGCTGCCGACGCTGTACGACGCCCGCACGACGCACAGCCGGGACGTGCTCTCCGACGTGTCCGACCGCTACAACCTGCCGGTCCTCGCTCCGCCGATCCCGCGGACGGTGCGATTCGCGGAGGCGACGGCGTCGGGTGCCACCGTGCTGGCGGGGCGCAAGAACAAGGGTGCCCAGGCGTACCGGGACCTCGCCGAGAACCTCGCCAAGCACTGGGCGGGATCCGAACTCGCTACGTTTTCGCCTGGAAGTGCCGAGTAAGTTCTTCCGGCGTCGGATTCCACGCGGCGGGCCAATCCTGTTGGCGTAACTGGGCGTCCGTGCCCCCGTCGGCGAAGACGACGCTGCCGCAGAACAGTGTCGACCCCGGTCCGAGCAGGAACTCGACGAGCGTGGCAATCTCGTCCGGGCGTCCACGTCGGCCCAGCGGCACCGGATAGAAGTCCAGCGCCTTCGCCAGTTCCGGGTCGAGGTCGTCGCCGCTGGTCATCGGCGTGTCGATCATGCCCGGCGCGATCGCGTTGAGTCGTATGCCGTTGCCGATCCACTCGGTTCGTACCGCTTCACGCCGAATCCACCAGGCCAGCGCGAGCTTGGACGCCGGGTACGCCGGGATGGCGGTCACCTGGTCGCCGATGCGCACCGCCTCCGCCTCGTCGCCGTCGAGGCACGCGGTCACCAGATTCTCGGGAATCCCCGGCTGCGTGGTGGTGCTGCTCGACGAGATCGCCACCACCGAGGCGCCGCCCGCGCGCTCGAGGGCGGGCTTCAGTGCTGTCACGAGTTCGACGGCCCCGAAGTAGTTGACGGCGACGAGTTTGCCGCCCGGGACGTGCGACAGCGACCCGAGCCCGGCGCAGCAGACGAGACCGTCCACGACGCCGCTGCTCGCCTCGGACACGGCGTCGGCCGCTGCGGCGCGTCCGCCGGGGGTCGACAGGTCGGCGGTGACGTCGGTCTGCGCGAGGTCGACCCCGATGACGGTATGACCGCCGGACTCGAGTGTGCGGCGGCTCGCCGCCCCGATTCCCGAGGCGGCGCCGGTGATCACGTAGGTTGCCATGCCGTGAATTAGAACACGTTACAGATCGCGGTGGTGCGGACTTCGGCCTCCGATTCCCCCGTGCCGGACTCTGCGTCGGCATAGTGGGCGCGCAGGCCCGTGACGCCGGGCGCCCGGTCCTCGTGCAGCACGAACCGAGCGTCGTAGTCGCCGCCGTTCTGTGAGCGGAAAGGCAACGGCGCATCGGTGAACAGGCCGGACAGGCGATCGATCAGCCGCGCCGCGACGCCTGGGTAGTGCTCGGCGGGCAACCGGTCCGCGCTGTCGATCAGGACCGGGGGCACCACCGACATCCCCGTGTACCAGAAGATTCCGTGGTGGATCGGGAACAGGAGTTCGTCAATCTGTCCGTTGATACCGCGGGGGCCCGCACTGTCGGCGCTGCCGCCGAAACTGACGACCGTCATCGCCCGCTTGCCGGCCAGGGTTCCGTCGCCGTACCGCCGGGTGGAGCCGTCCTCGCGGCGCAGCCCGTAGCCGTAACCCTCGACGAAAACCCGGTCGAACCAGCCCTTGAGGATCGCGGGCATGCCGTACCACCACAGCGGGAACTGCACGATCACCGCGTCGGCCCACGCGAGCTTGCGCTGCTCGGCGCGGATGTCGGGGGCCAGAGTGTCGTCGGCCAGGGCCTGACCCGACCGCGCTCCGACGAGGAGGCGGTGGTGGGGGTCGTGTCCGAAATCGTCCGCCGTCACCACCGGGTTCCATCGCATCTCGTACAGGTCGGAGGTCCGGATGTCGTGGCCGGCGCCGCGCAGCGCCGCGAGGGCGTCGCTGCGGAGAGCCGCGTTCAGGGACTTCGGCTCGGGATGTGCCGATACCCACAGGATCTTCATGGTCCACCTTTCCGTTCGGTCGTCCTGACCCCTCCGATCATGGACGCGCGGCGGTGGTCGCGACAGTGGCTGGCAGGACGATATGTGAAATAATCGGGCCATGTCCGATTCGAGAGGCGGACGGACTGTGCGCCGTCATCGCGTGGTCGTGTTCGTGCGCGACGGTCTGCTCCCGATCGAATTCGGAATTGTCCACCGACTGTTCGGTGAGGCGCGATCGCGGGAGGGCGAACCGCTGTACGAGGTCCTCACGTGCACCCCCACACCCGGCGCCGTCCGGACCGACACCGACGTGACGATCACGGTCGAGCACGGCCCGGCATTGCTCGGCACGGCCGACACCGTCGTGATCCCGGCGTCCGATCAGGACTACGACCCGCCGGAGGACGGGCGCCTGCCTCGTCACCTCGCGGACGCTCTCGCACACATTCGCCCGGGCACGCGGGTGGCGTCGATCTGCACGGGCTCGTTCGTCCTCGCCGCGGCAGGCCTTCTCGGGGACCGGCGTGCGACCACGCACTGGAAGTCGGCGGACGCGTTCCGGCGGCTGTACCCGGACGTGCACCTGGACCCCGGCGTGCTCTACACACACGACGGCAGCGTGCTCACCGCCGCCGGCGTCGCATCCGGAATCGATCTGTGCCTGTACATGATTCGCATCGACCACGGTGCGTCGGTGGCCAACGAGGTAGCACGGGGAACGGTCGTGCCGCCTCATCGCAGCGGCGGTCAGGCGCAGTTCATCACCGAGCCCGTTCCGGAGGCCGACGGTGCGTCCACGGCGCGAGCGCGAGCCCGGGCGCTGTCGCATCTCGATCAACCGCTGTCGCTGCGGGAGCTGGCAGAGTGGGAGTCGATGAGCGTGCGCACGTTCACCCGGCGATTCCGGGCCGAGACGGGGATGTCGCCGACGCAGTGGATTCTCGAACAGCGGATCATCCGTGCTCGCGAGCTGCTGGAGAACACCGACCTGCCGGTGGACGACGTTGCCGCGGCCGCGGGATTCGGCACCGCGACGTCGCTGCGACAGCACCTCTCGCGCACGGTCGGCGTCTCACCGTCCGCGTACCGCGCCACTTTCCGTTGACGGCATGCTCATTCGTCCAAGTGCGGGGGAGTGCACGGCGCTAACGTCGGGGGCATGACAGTCTCGGATACGCCTCGAAGCAACACCCTGACGATGCGGGCGCAGCCGCTCCTCGCCGTCGGCGACGTCGAACGCGCAGGCGAGTGGTACCGGAAGGTCCTGGACGCGCGCAGCGGCCACGGCGGACGGGACTACGAGCAACTCCTCGTCGACGGGCACATGATCCTGCAACTGCACCGGCTCGACGAGGGCCACCACCACGGCACCCTCGGCGACCCTGCGCTCCCGCGGGGAAACGGGGTGGCGATCTGGTTCGAGACCCCCGACTTCGACGGCACCGTCGCGAGGGTGCGGGAGGGAGGTGCCGACGTGGTCACGGATGTGCACCTCAATCCCAATGCGGGACATCGCGAGATCTGGATCCGCGACCTCGACGGCTATCTGGTGGTGTTCGCCGAACCCGCGTGAGGGGCGACCTCAGCGCAGCGCCACGACCTCATCGCCGCGCTGCTCGAGCACGACGTCGCCGGCCACCGTCGTGATGATCGGCCCCGCCGCGGCGTCACGCGTCACCGGGATCGTGCGAAGCAACGCGCCGGTCGACAGGTCGAGCACGGCGATGCCGGATTCCACCGGGACCAGCAGGTTTCCGGCCATCACAGCGCCCGGGCCGAGAGCGCCGGGGAAGATCCAGCGCGGTGCGAGATCGGATGCGCCGAGCGATACCACGTCCGCACCGGTCCACCAGGTGACCACCGAACTGCTCGTCGACGTGACGGGATCAGGTCCGACCTGTTGGGAGAGCGCGTATTCGGACACGGCGTTGCCGGTGCCGTCGAACAGGCCGATCCGCGGTCCGTACGACGTGCCCGCGGGGAGGTAGACGGCCGTGGTCTCGCCCGACACCCCGAGGATGCGCGCACCCTCGACGCCGGCATCCACTCCCGCCAGGACGCTCGATCCGTACTCCTCGGGCTCCTGATTGTCCTTCGGCGACGGGTTCATGACCGTCAGACGATCGGCCACCTCGCCGGGGCAGCGTTCGAGAACGGACAGCCTGCTGCTGCTCGAACCGACGTCGATCAGCGTGCAGCCGCTGCGTGGCTGCTTCTTGGGATTCACGGGCGCGTCGACCCGTCCGTACTCGACGGTGCGGACGAGGTCGGAGCGCCACAGTTCCAGCCGGCGGTCGCCGAGGGACGCCACATACGTTCCGTCGGCCTTCAGCGTCACCTCGGAATCGGCGTCGCTGCTCCGCTGCGCCAGGCGCTCGCCGGTACCCCCGTCGAGTTCGGTGACCTGGGAGCAACCGCGGTCGTCGCGGTAGACGGCCACGACCTTCTCCCACGACGCCGTCACATCGCACAGGTCGAGATCACGCTCGTACCGCCACAGCTCCGTACCCGACATCCGGTCCCGTCCCACGACGTCCCCACCGTCGGCGGTGACGACCGCACCACCGACCACGAGGGGCGCGGTGGTGGCGGAACTGGCGGAATCCCAGATCGGGCTCAGCGTCTCCGGAACCGTCAGGGCCGTGGTTAGCGCAGGCGGCGGTTCGGCGGCGGTGACTGAGGTGGTGCCCCGGGCATCGCTGCGGAACCACACCACGGTGAGGGCGACCACGACCGCAATGGCGATTCCGGCAGCGACGCCGAGATCGGCGCGCGAGCGCCGCTCAGGTGCGAGCACGGTGGTTGGTTACTCCGCGTTCGTCGCGGCGGCGCCGACCTTCGTGGTCCGGCGGCGGCGACGGCGGCGGGGCTTGGAGGCACCCTCGCCGTCGGTGTCCCCGCTCGGAGCGGATTCGGGTGCCGTCGGCTCCGGCGACACGGACTTGGGGCCCACGGAGTCCGCGGGGCGGCCACCACGGGTGCGGCGGCGGGTGCGGGTGCGTGCCGGACGCTCGGTGCGCTCGGCCTTCTCGCCCCGCTCGGTATCGGCGCTCTCGCTCTGCTCCGCGCCCGTCTTCTCGCTCTGCTCGGGTGCGACCTTCTCGGCCTTCTCCACCCGGGGGCGCTTGATCGTGCCGGTCGCGCCGGCCGGGATCGACAGCTCCTCGAACAGGTGCGGGGAGCTGGAGTACGTCTCCGCCGGATCGGGGATGCCGAGGCCGAGAGCCTTGTCGATGAGCTGCCAGCGGGGGATGTCGTCCCAGTCCACCAGCGTCACGGCGATGCCGGTGCGCCCCGCCCGGCCGGTGCGGCCGATCCGGTGGACGTACGTCTTCTCGTCTTCCGGGCACTGGTAGTTGATGACGTGGGTGACGTCGTCGATGTCGATACCGCGGGCCGCGACGTCCGTCGCGACCAGCACGTCGATCTTGCCCGTGCGGAACGCCTTCAGCGCCTTCTCGCGAGCGACCTGATTGAGGTCGCCGTGGACCGAGCCGACGGAGAAACCGCGCTCGGCGAGATCGTCGGCGACCTTCTGGGCGGTGCGCTTGGTGCGGGTGAAGATCATCGTCGCGCCGCGGCCGTCGGCCTGCAGCACGCGGGCCACCATCTCCGCCTTGTCGAGCGCGTGGGCCCGGTAGATGTGCTGGCTGGTCCGGTCGTGCACCGCCGAGTCGTCGGCCTGCTCGGCGCGGATGTGCGTCGGCTGGGTGAGGAATGTACGGGCGAGCGTGATGATCGGACCCGGCATGGTGGCCGAGAACAGCATCGTCTGACGCTTGTCCGGCACCATCCCGAGGATGCGCTCGATGTCGGGCAGGAAGCCCAGGTCCAGCATCTCGTCGGCCTCGTCGAGAACGAGGACCTCGACCTTGCCCAGGATCAGGTGACCCTGGTTGGCGAGGTCGAGCAGACGGCCCGGGGTGCCCACGACGACGTCGGCGCCCTTCTGGAGCGTCGCGATCTGCGTCTCGTAGGGGCGGCCACCGTAGATGGCGAGGACCTCGAGCTTGTTCTTCTCGCCCTTCAGGTACTTAGCGGCGCCCTCGAGGTCCTTGGTGACCTGGATGCACAGCTCGCGGGTGGGGACGATGACCAGCGCGCGGGGAGTGCCGTCGAGTGCGGCCGTCCCGGTGGTGCCGCTGGAGATGCGGTGGAGCAGCGGGACGCCGAAACCGAACGTCTTGCCCATGCCCGTGCGGGCCTGACCGATCAGGTCGTCGCCGGCGAGGGCGAGGGGGAGCGTCAGCTCCTGGATCGCGAACGTGCGCTCGATGCCGATCTCGTCGAGAGCGCGGACGATCTCGTCGCGAACTCCGAGCTCGGCGAAGGTGGGGGCGACGTGCGTGGAGTCGAGTTGCGCCGACAGCGTGGTCTCGGTTGCGTCGTCTTCATGGTCGACGGTGATCTTGCTCAGGGGACTGGCCTTCCTCGTAGCTGCACGCACGCACGAGGTAAGGGCCAGGCCGCTGGTCGGCCCGATTTCCCAGTCGACGCTCGTCGATGTCCTCTTCCGAGTCGATCCTGCCTCTGCCTCAGCGCAGAAATCGAAGATTTCGGCGAGGCGCGGCTGGGACCGTCGATCAGGTGCGCGCACATTATCGGTGGGAACCGCTGATCGGATCGTGATCGATCATCACTCAAACCGCGTTCTCCGTGGAGGCGAACGTGGTGACGAGCGGTTGCCCATGATCATTGTAGCCGGAGAACGCCCCAGAACCGGTTACGCATGGCAAACATCACTGGCCGACACACTAGGCTGTGGCGCCATGGAGCCCAACACGCCTGCATCCTCTGATTCCACCATTCCCGCTGATCACCCCGGCGTCAGTGAACTCTTCGCGGTCCTCGCGTACGGCGAGATCTCCGCGTTCTACCGGCTGTCCGAGGACGCGCAGATGGCGCGGACCCTGCAGGGCAAAGTGGCGCTCGCGAGCATGGCCGCCGCCGAGATGGGCCACTTCGAGATGCTCGAGAAGGCGCTGACCGCGCGTGGGTTCGACATCTTCGAGGCGATGGATCCGTTCGTCCGCGCCCTGGACAACTACCACGCGTCCACCACCCCGTCGACGTGGCTCGAGGCCCTGGTGAAGGCGTACGTCGGTGACGGGATCGCCGCCGACTTCTACCGTGAGATCGGGCACTCGCTGCCCGCCGAGGTCTCGCGGACGGTCGAGGAGGTGCTCTCGCAGACCGGCCACTCGGAATTCGTCGTCCACGAGGTGCAGCAGGCGATCAAGGCCAGCAACCGCGACAAGGACCGCCTCATGCTGTGGGGTAGGCGACTGCTCGGCGAGGCCATCACCCAGGCGCAGTTCGTCCTGGCGCAGCGGGAAGCGCTGACCGAACTCGTCATCTCCGCGTCCGGCGACCTCAACGGCGTCGTCGCACTCTTCGACCGCATGCAGGAGATGCACGCCGAACGCATGGCCGTGCTGGGCCTTGTGTGAGGTGTGACGGCATGTTCGCTCAGGGCACAGCCCACAGACGCGCACCGGCGGCGGCCGCTGCATTAGCCTTGCCAGGACAGCTGATGTTTCTCGGAGAGTTCGGAGGTTGACCGTGGAGGTCAAGATCGGTGTAATCGACAGCCCGCGTGAGCTCATCGTCAGCAGCGAGCAGACCCCGGACGAGGTCGAGACATTGGTCTCGGACGCCCTCACCGGTGGCGACGGGATCCTGTCTCTGCAGGACGACAAGGGACGCAAGTACCTCGTGCAGTCCAGCAAGATCGCCTACGTGGAGATCGGCCCGTCCGATATCCGCAAGGTCGGATTCGCTCCGGCCAAGTGAACACACGAGAAAGGGCCCGCAGTCGAGTCGACTGCGGGCCCTTTCTCGTGCACGGTGCTAGCGCTGTTCGGGATGCAGCGGTACGCGGGACAGACCGCCCCACGCGAGCGTGACCGTCGTGTCGACCGCTTCTTCCTTCGGGATCGGGCGCGCCGCCTCGAGCCAGTACCGTGCGGTGAACTGGCTGGCGCCGACGAGGCCGACAGCGAGGATGCGGGCGCGGTAGGGGTCGAGACCGGAGTCGTGGCTGACGAGGTCGAATACGGCGTCGACGCACGCCTCGGTGGCCTGCTCGACGCGGCTCTGCACCTGCGGTTCACCCATGAGGTCCGACTCGAACACGAGCCGGAATCCCTGCGAGTCGTTGTCGACGAAGTCGAAGAACGCCTGCACCGCGGCGCGGACACGCTGCTTGTTGTCCGTGGTCGAGCGCAGCGCCTGCCGGACGCCGGAGATCAGGCTGTCGACATAGCTCTGCAGCACCGCCACGTACAGCTCGAGCTTGCCGGGGAAGTGCTGGTAGAGGACGGGCTTGCTCACACCGGCGCACTCGGCGATCTCGTCCATACCGGCAGCGTGGTATCCGCGTGTGACGAAGACCTCGCTCGCTGCGGCGAGTAGCTGCAGTCGCCGGGCGTCACGGGGGAGTCGCGTGCTGCGACGGGCCCCGGTGCCCTTTCCGGGGGTGGCATCGCGATCGGAGTTCGTCCGATCCGCGAGTTCAGTCATAGCGCTTCCAATCTGCACAAGTATTCCGCGTCACATTCTGTGTAACTGTGTGAACGATACCCGCGCGTAGTGAACCGTTCATGGTGGACTCGCTGGACTCGCCCGGTCAAGCATATTGCCTGACTGGTAACTGGGGCCCTGTCGGGGTCGGGGGCACCTGGTGATCCGGGTAGCCGCGACGTTGCGGAACGTATCCGCGTGACACGCCGAATGACCTGCGGACGGTGCACTGGGACGAGGCGGTGCCGGACTGTGAGATTCTGGGCTGCGTGACTGACCGAGGAGGACCGCGTGTTCGCGGCCGGGCTCCCCAGAGCTCCGAGGACGGGGAGCGACGATCGCGCAGCATCGACCGGCGTGACGTCGGTCCCCGCGCTTCGCAGTCGGCACCGACGGCGCAGTCGCATCAACCGCTCCGCGCGCAATGGGACCCGACCAGCCGCGACGTCGGCAGGCCCCGGAACCCGCGCCCCGAGCGGCAGGCGAGGAAGCAGAGCCGCATCGGCCGGTTCGTCTCCACCTACGGTTGGCGGGCCTACGCGATCCCGATCCTGCTGGTGGTCACCGTTCTCGTCGTGGTCGACGCGGTCCGGGACACCGGCGGTGGCAGCGAGACGACGGCCGAGACCGACACCCCCGGATTCGGCACCCTGTCCCGGGACACCGACGGTTCGAGCGTCATCGGGATCCCACCGGAGGCCGACGGCAACTTCGCCGCCGAACTTCCCTCGGGCGCGCTGCCCGAGGGAGGTCCGTTCACGGCGGTCGGCGCAGGCACCTGGCACGTGGTTCCCGGGAGCGGGACCAAGGTCGGGCAGGGCACCGAACGCGAATTCACGTACAGCGTCGAGATCGAGGACGGGGTCGACACGTCCGGATTCGGCGGCGACGAGTCGTTCGGCCGGATGGTCGACCAGACGCTGTCGAATCCGAAGAGCTGGACGAAGGACCCGCGGTTCGCGTTCCGCCGCGTCGACCAGGGCGACCCCGACTTCCGGGTGTCGCTGACGTCGCAGATGACCATCCGCGAGGCGTGCGGCTACGACATCCAGCTGGAGGTGTCCTGCTACAACCCCGGCATCGATCGCGTCGTCCTCAACGAGCCGCGCTGGGTGCGGGGCGCCATCGCGTTCCAGGGCGACATCGGGTCGTACCGGCAGTACCAGATCAACCACGAGGTCGGGCACGCCATCGGCTACCAGGACCACCAGCCGTGCGAGACCGAAGGTGGCCTCGCGCCGGTGATGATGCAGCAGACGTTCGGAACGGCCAACAACGACATCGCGCAGCTCGACCCCGAGGGAATCGTCCCGATGAACGGTCTGACCTGCCATTTCAATCCGTGGCCGTTCCCGAGGGCGTGAGCCGGGCCCGCCACGCGCGACTGCCGGTGGGAGGGGAAGAATGGACCCCGTCGGAACGTTGAACTCAATGCTGTCCGACACATCGGAAGCTGTCGCGCAATCGTCAGGAGTGGACCGTGTCGCTTGACCGTTCTGTGAAGACCACCGAGGCATTGCCGCCGCTGGTGGAACCGGACGCCGAACTTTCCCGCGACGAGGTGGCGCGGTACAGCAGGCACCTGATCATCCCGGACGTCGGCATGGCGGGGCAGAAGCGTTTGAAGAACGCGAAGGTCCTCGTCATCGGCGCGGGAGGCCTCGGCTCACCCGCCTTGCTCTACCTTGCGGCGGCCGGTGTCGGGACGCTCGGCATCGTCGAGTTCGACGAGGTCGACATGTCGAACCTGCAGCGGCAGGTGATCCACGGCCGGTCCGACGTGGGCCGTCCCAAGGCCGAGAGTGCGCGCGACTCGATCCGTGAGATCAACGACAACGTCGACGTCCGGTTACACGAGTTCCGGCTCGAGCCCGACAACGCCGTCGAATTGTTCGAGCAGTACGACCTGATCCTCGACGGCACCGACAACTTCGCCACCCGGTACCTCGTCAACGATGCTGCCGTCCTCGCGCACAAGCCGTACGTGTGGGGCTCGATCTACCGATTCGAGGGCCAGGCGTCCGTGTTCTGGGAGGACGCGCCGAACGGTCGCGGACTCAACTATCGGGACCTGTACCCGGAGGCGCCCCCGCCGGGCATGGTCCCGTCGTGCGCCGAGGGCGGGGTGCTGGGTGTGCTCTGCGCGTCGATCGGTTCGATCATGGCCACCGAGGCGGTCAAGCTGATCACCGGCATCGGGGAGTCGCTGCTCGGGCGACTGATGGTCTACGACGCACTCGACATGACCTACCGCACCATCACGCTGCGCCGGGATCCGGCGCGGACCCCGGTCACCGAACTGATCGACTACGACGCGTTCTGCGGCGTGGTGTCCGACGAGGGGCAGGCGGCGGCGGCCGGTTCGACCATCACGGCCACGGAACTGCGCGATCTCCTCGACTCCGGCAAGGACATCGAACTGATCGACGTGCGCGAGCCGGTCGAGTGGGACATCGTGCACCTGCCCGGTGCGGTGCTGATCCCGAAGGACCGCATCCTGTCGGGCGAGGCGCTGTCGGAGCTTCCGCAGAACAAGCCGATCGTGCTGCACTGCAAGACCGGGGTCCGGTCGGCGGAGGCGCTGGCCGCGCTGAAGAAGGCCGGCTTCTCCGACGCCACACATCTGCAGGGCGGCGTGATCGCGTGGGCGAAACAAGTCGACACCAGCCTGCCTGTCTACTGACCTCCGTCGTGGCGGGATTGCCGACTCCGGGCCAGCGCGCCTTGCGCTGTCCCCGGCCCACCCGGCGGTAGCGTTGAGTTCGTGAGCACAGGCCAACCCCCTCAACACGTGTGCTCCACGTTCGGCCTCCGGGAAGTCGAGCCCATCCCCCTCGGTGCGGACTGGGACGGCGGGTGGCTCTGTGGAGACGTAGTCCTGTCAGCCGTCGCCGACCACGCGCGCGCCGCGTGGTCCGCCAAGGTCCGCGAGACGCTCGAGGTGGAGGGGGTGCGGCTCGCGCGTCCCGTGCGGTCCACCGACGGCAGGTATGTGGTGTCCGGGTGGCGCGCCGACACGTTCATCGAGGGCACACCCGAGCCGCGTCACGACGAGGTCGTGTCGATGTCGGGGCGGCTCCACGCCGCGACCTCGCAGCTCGACCGTCCCCGGTTCCTCGTGCAGCCCCCGGTCGCGCCGTGGGCGGAGGTCGACGTGTTCGTGGCGGCGGATCGGGCCGCCTGGGAGAAGATCCCGCTGCGCAGCGCGAAGGGTGCCGAACAGCTCGAGACGCCGTCCCCCGACGGTCGCAAGAGCCTGGAACTGATCACCGGGCTCGCGACGCTGCGCAAGCCCGTCACCAGCCCGGACCAGCTGGTGCACGGGGACCTGTTCGGTACCGTCCTGTTCGCCGGTGCCCTCGCACCCGGGATCACCGACATCACTCCGTACTGGCGTCCCGCGTCGTGGGCGGCGGCGGTGGCCGTGGTGGATGCCATTTCCTGGGGTGGAGCCGACGAGGCCCTCATCGGCCGTTGGGAAGATCTGCCCGAATGGCCGCAGATGCTTCTGCGTGCGGTGCTGTTCAGGCTCGCCGTCCACGTGCTGCACCCCCGCTCGACCGCGGAGGCGTTTCCCGGACTCGCCCGCACGGCCGACGTGGTACGGCTCCTGCTCTAGGTGAGCAGCTCCGCGAACAGATCGCGGGCCGCCGTGGTCGCGGCGGACTCGTCCCCGTCGACCACCGCCTGGATCAGACGCCCGTGCTCGTCGTGGAACCCCGCACCGGTCGCGTGCACGTGCCGGTCGACGGTCTGGGCGATCGAGGGCAGTAGCGAGTCGTAGAACTCCAGATACACGGCGTTGTGACTCGCTTCGACGATCGCGCGGTGCAGGCTGATGTCCGCCGCGACGGCGGCCTCCGTGTCGGATTCGGCCCAGCATCGGGAGCGTTCGTCGAGGAGATTCTGCAGGCGTGCGATGTCGTCCGGGGTGCGGCGCCGGGCGGCGAGGGCGGCGGCGGTGACGTCGAGCGCCTGCCGCAGTTCCGTGACGTCGCGCTCGTGCGCGCCGGCGAAGTACTTGCCGAGTGTGCCCCCGACATCGGAGATGGCGACGACGTACGTGCCGGATCCCTGCCGCCGTTCGAGCAGCCCGGTGTGGACGAGGGCCTGGACTGCCTCGCGGACGGTGTTGCGTCCGGTTCCGGTGAGTTCGGACAGCGCGGTCTCGGTGGGGATCTTCTCGCCGACCGCCCACCGACCGCTGCAGATCTCGACGCGCAGCTGCTCGGTGACCTGTGAGATCAGACTCGAGCGGCGCACGGGTTTTCCAAAGGTCATCCTGTCATCCTATGATTTATCTCGTGACTCTTCTACGCGGCCGCCTCCTCGTCTTCTGTGCGATCGCCATGTCTGCTCTCGTCCTGAGGCTGGCGGTCACCTCGTTCACACCGCTGGCCTCGCAGATCCGGGAGGACATCGGATTCTCGCCGACGGTCGTCGGGGTGTTCGGGATGGTGCCGACGGCCATGTTCGCGCTGTTCGGACTGGGAACCCCGCTCATCGCCAAGCGGTGGGGCCTGGAACGGACCGCCCTCGTCGCGATGCTGATGGCCGCGGTCGGCATGCTCACGAGAGCCCTGATGAGCGACACCTGGTCGTTGCTGGCGCTGTCCGCGCTCGCGCTGGCCGGCATGGGGATCGGCAACGTGGTGATTCCGCCGCTCGTCAAGCGTTACTTCTCCGACCGGCTGGCCGTGATGAGCTCGGTGTACATCGTCGGCGTGCAGATCGGAACCATCGCACCCGCCTTCGTGGCCGTCCCACTCGCCGAGGCCTTCGGCTGGCGGTTGTCGATCGGCATCTGGGCGCTCCTCGGCTTCGCCGCGGCGGTCCCGTGGATCCTCCTTCTCACCCGCGAACGACGTCGCGCCGTGGTCGTGACGGCGCAACCGCCCGCGGACGCTCCGGCCGACCGTCCCCACGGGAAGGCCTGGCGATCGCCCGTCGGCTGGGGAATGGCCGGCATGTTCGGGATGACGTCGATGATCACGTACTCGATGTTCACCTGGATCCCCGACATCCTGTCCGACGCCGGCGCGAGCGAGGCGTTCGGCGGAGCCATGGTGGGTCTGTTCTCGTTCATGGGTCTCGTCGCGGCGTTCGGGGCCCCCACGCTGTGCGCGCGCATGCGCAACCCGTTCCCGGTCGTGATCGGGTGCGCGGTCTGTTACCTCGTGGCCTTCAGTGGACTGCTGCTCGCCCCGATGAGCGCGCCCATCCTGTGGATCGTGCTGCTCGGGCTCGGGCCCAGCACGTTCCCGATGTCGCTGACGCTGATCAATCTCCGCACACGCAGCCACATCGGCTCGGCGACGCTGTCGGGTTTCACCCAGGGCGTGGGCTACGCCGTCGCGTGCCTCGGTCCGTTACTGTTCGGGGTGTTCCACGATGCCTCCGGCGGGTGGACCCTGTCGTTCGGATTCTTGACGTTCGGCGTGGTGATCCTCCTCATCGCAGCGTTCCAGGCGTGCAAGCCGCGCATGCTCGAGGACAGCTGGCACGTCGATTCCGAGCCTGCGGACGCTCTTCGACACGCCTAGGAAACATGCAGGAAACCTCACATCGGCCCGGCTGAAAAGTGAGGATCAGTTGACGTTGCGGTCACCGACCGCAGCACCGCCGCAACACCGGTTTTCTACCTTTGGGTCTCCCACACAACGAGGAGGCCCGGGTGAAGAAGCACTACATCGAGCACTGGGACGCGGAAGACGTCGACGCCTGGGAGGCGGGCGGCAAGGACATCGCCAAGCGGAACCTGATCTGGTCGGTAGTCGCTGAGCACGTCGGCTTCTCCGTCTGGTCGATCTGGTCCGTCATGGTGCTGTTCATGCCGACCGACATCTACGGGATCGACGCGGCGGGCAAGTTCTTCCTCGTCGCAGTCCCGACCCTCGTCGGCTCGATTCTGCGAATCCCGTACACGGTGGCGACGGCGCGCTTCGGCGGCCGCAACTGGACCGTCTTCAGCGCCCTCGTCCTGCTCGTGCCGACGCTGTTCACCCTCTACCTGATGATGAACCCCGGCGCGTCGTACACCACGTTCATCCTCGTGGCCGCACTCGCCGGCGTCGGCGGCGGCAACTTCGCCTCGTCGATGACCAACATCAACGCGTTCTACCCGCAGCGACTCAAGGGCTGGGCCCTCGGCCTCAACGCCGGCGGCGGCAACATCGGCGTCCCGATGATCCAGGTGATCGGCCTGCTCGTGATCGCCACCCTGGGTAACACGGAGCCCTGGATCGTCTGCGCCGTCTACCTCGCCTTCATCGCCGTCGCCGCGGTCGGCGCCGCCCTGTTCATGGACAACCTCGGCAACCAGAAGTCCGATCTCCGGTCGATGGCCAAGGCGCTGAAGTTCTCCGACTCGTGGGTCATCAGCTTCCTCTACATCGGCACCTTCGGATCGTTCATCGGCTTCAGCTTCGCGTTCGGCCAGGTCCTGCAGATCAACTTCCTCGCCGGTGGCGCCACCCCCGCCGCGGCTGCGCTGCACGCCGCGCAGATCGCCTTCATCGGACCGCTGCTCGGCTCCATCGCGCGGCCGATGGGCGGCAAGCTCGCCGACCGCATCGGCGGCGGCAAGATCACGCTCTACACGTTCGTCGCCATGGCGCTCGCCGCCGCAGTGCTGGTCACCGCAGGCACCGTCGACGACGGCACGCCCGGCGCGGCCACGGCCGGAGTGCTGGTGGCGTTCGTGGTCGGCTTCATCACGCTCATCCTGCTGGCGGGCATCGGCAACGGCTCGGTCTACAAGATGATTCCGTCGATCTTCGAGGCCAAGGCGCAGGGACTCGAGGGCCTGAGCCGGGACGCCAAGGCGGCGTGGTCGCGCGCGATGTCCGGCGCCCTCATCGGGTTCGCGGGCGCCATCGGCGGCCTCGGCGGCGTCGGCATCAACCTGGTGCTGCGCGCGTCCTACGGCGGCACCGCGAAGTCGGCGACCATGGCGTTCTGGGTGTTCCTCGCCTTCTACATCGCCTGCATCTTCGTCACCTGGTTCGTCTTCCTGCGCCGCCCGTCCGTCACTCGTGGGCTCACCGTCTCCGACGGCGACGACGAAAAGGTGTCGGTCTCGGCGTGACCTCACGCAGTACCGCATGAACTCGAGTAATTCAGCTAGAAGGAGCGACGGCATGAGCCGCAAGTCAGCAGTGGTCATCGGGCACGGAATGGTCGGACATCGATTCGTCGAGGCGTTGCGTGCGCGCGACGAGTCGGACGACTGGTCGGTGACGGTGCTCTGCGAGGAGCCCCTCCCCGCGTACGACCGGGTGGGACTGTCCTCCTATGTGGGGGCGTGGGACCCCAAGGAGCTTGCGCTCGCGGGTAACGACTACCCGGACGACGCTCTCGTCGATCTCCGGATCGGCCGCCGGGCCGCGACCATCGATCGGGAGTCCCGCAAGGTCACCACCGATTCGGGCGAGGTCGTCGCGTACGACGCTCTCGTGATGGCCACCGGTTCGTACCCGTTCGTGCCGCCGATCCCCGGGCACGACCGGCCGGAGTGCTTCGTCTACCGCACGCTCGACGACCTCGACGGCATCCGGAAGCGTGCCGACACGGCCGGCCCCGGCGCCGTCGGTGTCGTCGTCGGCGGTGGCCTGCTCGGGCTGGAGGCCGCGAACGCCCTCAAGTTGATGGGCATGACACCGCACGTCGTCGAGTTCGCGCCCCGGCTGATGCCGCTGCAGGTGGACGAGGGCGGCGGAGCGCTGCTCGCCAACCTGGTCACCGACCTGGGTCTCACCGTCCACACGGGTGTCGGCACCGCGGGCATCACCGAGGGTCCGGACGGGATCAGCGTCGAATTGTCCGACGGTTCGGTGATCGAGGCCGCGCTGCTGGTGTTCTCCGCTGGTGTGCGGCCGCAGGATCAGCTGGCCCGCGACGCCGGACTCGAGGTCGGCGAGCGGGGCGGGATCATCACGGACCTCGGCTGCCGTACGTCGGACGAGAACATCTACGCGGTCGGCGAGTGCGCCGCGGTGGAGGGACGGTGCTACGGCCTCGTCGCTCCCGGTTACACCACCGCGGAGATCGTCGCGGACCGGTTGCTCGGCGGGGCGGCGGAGTTCCCGGGCGCGGACCTGTCCACCAAGCTCAAGCTGATGGGTGTGGATGTCGCCAGCTTCGGCGACGCGCACGCGCAGACCCCCGGCGCCCTGGAGGTGGTCCTGAGCGACGCCGCCAAGGGCACCTACGCCAAGCTGGTCGTGTCCGACGACGCGAAGACGCTGCTCGGCGGCATCCTCGTCGGCGACGCCTCCGCGTATGCGTCGCTGCGCCCGCTCGTCGGACGTGAGCTGCCGGGCGATCCGGCCTCGCTGATCTCGCCGGCGGGGGAGAAGCCCGGCGCCGGGTCCCTGCCCGACGACGCCGAGGTGTGCTCCTGCAACGGCGTCACCAAGGGTTCGATCTGCGGGGCCATCGCCGACGGTGCCTGCGACATCGCGCAGGTCAAGAGCTGCACCAACGCCGGAACGACGTGCGGCGGCTGCCTGCCGACCATCAAGCAGCTCCTCGCGTCGTCCGGCGTGGTGATGTCCAAGGCGCTGTGCGAGCACTTCGAGCAGTCCCGCGCCGAGCTGTTCGAGATCGTGCAGGCCACCGACACGCGCACGTTCTCCGCGCTGATCTCGAAGTACGGGAAGGGTTCGGGCTGCGACATCTGCAAGCCCGTCGTCGCATCGATCCTCGCGTCCACCGACTCGGACCACATCCTGCACCGCAACCAGGCGGGTCTGCAGGACACGAACGACCACTTCCTTGCCAACATCCAGAAGAACGGCACCTACTCCGTGGTGCCGCGGATGCCAGGCGGCGAATGCACTCCCGAACAGCTCATCGTCATCGGCGAGGTGGCCCGCGACTTCGGCCTCTACACGAAGGTCACCGGCGGTCAGCGCATCGACTTGTTCGGCGCCCGCGTCGAGCAGCTGCCCGCGATCTGGAAGCGTCTCGTCGACGCGGGCATGGAGTCCGGTCAGGCCTACGGCAAGTCGCTGCGCACCGTGAAGAGCTGCGTCGGATCCACCTGGTGCCGATACGGTGTGCAGGACTCCGTCGGTATGGCGGTCGACCTGGAGAATCGGTACCGCGGCCTGCGGTCCCCGCACAAGATCAAGTTCGGCGTGTCGGGCTGCGCCCGCGAATGCGCCGAGGCCCGCGGCAAGGACGTCGGCGTCATCGCCACCGAAAACGGCTGGAACCTGTACGTCGGTGGCAACGGCGGCCAGTCTCCGAAGCACGCCCAGTTGCTCGCCGGTGGGCTCGACGACGAGACCCTGGTCCGCTACATCGACCGGTACCTCATGTTCTACATCCGGACCGCGGATCGTCTCCAGCGCACCGCGCCGTGGGTCGACTCCCTAGAAGGCGGGCTCGACCACCTCAAGGCCGTGGTGTGCGAGGACAGCCTGGGCATCGCCGCCGATCTCGAGGCGGCCATGGCCAAGCACGTTCTGGGATACAAGGACGAGTGGGCGGGCGTGCTCGAGGACCCGGAGAAGCTGTCGCGGTTCGTGTCGTTCGTCAACGCGCCCGAGGAAGCCGATCCGACCGTCTCGTTCGACGACACGGGCGTCCGGAAGGTTCCGGTGTTGATGGGAATGCCGAAATTCGCAGCTTCTACATCGGAGTAATCCCCGCTTAACGCTGCGGAAACACCGACCCCGAACGATGTATCCAAGCACGGATACACACCAGCCCGAAGGAGGACTGTGATGACCGTCGTCGACATGAACGTGCACAGTGCCAGTGGAACCAGGCGTGAAAGCGTCCAGTCAGGCCGTCTCGAATGGACGTCCGCGTGCCCGCTCAGCCAGCTGATTCCCGGTCTCGGGGTGGCGGTGCTGCTGCGGGACGGGGAGCAGGTGGCACTGTTCCTGCTCGAGGACGGATCGCTGCGCGCCGTGGGCAACATCGACCCGTTCGGGCGCGCGGCCGTGATGTCCCGCGGCCTCGTGGGTGACCGGGCCGGTGAGCCCACCGTGGCGTCGCCGCTGCTCAAGCAGGTGTTCTCGCTGGTCGACGGACGCTGCCTCGACGACGAGTCGGTGCGGCTGCCCGTGTACGACGTGCGGGTGTGGGCCGGCGTCGTCCAGGTTCACAGCACGAACGCGTGAACGACGACACGCCGCTGTGCGGGTTCACGATCGGAATCACGGCGTCCCGGCGTGCGGAAGAGTTCGCCACGCTGCTGACGCGGCGTGGTGCCACCGTGGTGCACGCCCCGGCCATCCGCATCATCCCGCTGGCCGACGACACGGAACTCGAGCGCGTCACGCGCCAGATCATCGACAACCCGCCGGAGATCGTCGTCGCGACGACGGGGATCGGCTTCCGCGGCTGGATGGAGGCCGCGGACGGCTGGGGCGAAGCGGAGGAGCTGGGCCGGGCACTGGCCTCGAGCAGACTGCTGGCCCGCGGACCCAAGGCGAAGGGCGCGATCCGGGCCGCGGACCTGCGGGAAGAGTGGTCACCCGCCTCGGAGTCGTCGGCGGAGGTGCTCGATCACCTGCTCGGTGAGGGCGTCGAAGGAAAGCGCATCGCGGTCCAGTTGCACGGCGCCACCACGGAATGGGAGCCGGTCGCGGACTTCTGCGAGGTGCTCCGCTGTGCGGGCGCCGACGTGATCGCCGTCCCCGTCTACCGGTGGACGGCGCTCGAGGACCAGGCCCCGATGGACCGGATGATCGAACTGATCGCCTCCGGCGGGCTCGACGCGGTCAGCTTCACCAGCGCACCGGCGGTGGCCTCGCTGCTGACCCGCGCCAAGGAGACCGGAATGATCGAGATGGTGCTGCATTCGTTCCGGCACCGAGTTCTCGCGGCCTGCGTGGGACCGGTGACCGCTGGACCGCTGCGCGAACTCGAGGTGCCGACGACGATGCCGGCGCGCTCGCGGCTGGGGGCACTCGCCCGGCACATCGCCGACGAGCTGCCGAGGCGGGCGAACAAGATCCAGACCGCCGGACACGAATTGAGCATCCGGGGCGGCTGCGTCGTCGTCGACGGCGAGGTGCGGCAGCTGCCCCCCGCCGCGATGTCGCTGATGCGCACGCTCGGCGCCCGGCCCGGCCGGGTCGTTCCGCGGGACGAACTGCTCGCGGCGCTGCCCGGTGGCGGCGGCGACACCCACGCCGTGGAGACGGCCGTGGCTCGGCTGCGGGCGTCCCTGGGCGCACCGAAAGCCGTCCAGACGGTGGTTAAGCGGGGATACCGCCTCGCTCTCGACCCCGTCGACTGCGTCGATTCACGTGAGGAGGGACAGCAATGAACGAGACAGCACTGGTATTGGTGGCACACGGAACGCGGAGTCCCCGGGGCGTGGAGATGATCGCCGCGCTCGCCGACGCCGTCGCCGAGCAGGTCGGACCCACCCGGGTCTCCTTCGTGGACGTTCTCGGGCCGTCGCCGGCCGAGGTACTCCGCGACATCACCGGGCCCGCCGTCGTGGTTCCGGCGTTTCTCGCGTCGGGCTACCACGTCCACACCGATGTTCCGCGGGAAGTCGCGGACAGCGGTCACCCCTCGGTGGCCGTGACCCGGGCGCTGGGACCGGACCCCGTTCTCGCCGAGGTCTTGCTGCGGCGCCTGGTCGACGCGGGCTGGCGGCCCGGCGACGCGGTCGTGATTGCCGCGGCCGGCTCGTCCGACCCCCGGGCCCTGCGCGACGTCCGGCGCGCCGCGGCGCTGCTGTCGGAGCTCGTGGCGTCGCCGGTCCGGATCGGCTACGTGGCGACAGCGCAGCCGCGCGTCCCCGACGTGGTGGCCGGATTGCGCGCGGACGGCGAGAAGCGCGTGTTCGTCGCGTCGTATCTCCTGGCCCACGGACTGTTCCACGCGCGTCTCGCCGATGCCGGTGCGGACGGAGTGGCCGAGCCGCTCGGTGTCGATCCGGCCATCGTCGGCCTCGTGGCGGAGCGCTACCGCAGCGGAATTCCGGCCGCGCAGCGCACCCTGTCGTTCCAGCGCTGACCCGTCAGCGCGGTAGCGGCACCAGCTCGGCCAGATCCCCGTCGGCCGCGCCCGCCGGGACCAGCGCCAGCGCTTCGCGGTCGATCAGGCCCGCGAGATGCGCGGTGCGGATTCCGGGGTCGACGCGCCACGTGCCGTCCGGTTGCGGGACGGCGGGCAGGATCCGGGTGGCGTCGCCACTGACCTCGGACGCATTCGCGATACGCGCCAGCTGACGTGGTGCCGGGGTGCGACCCGTGAGTGCGGCCGCGATGGACGGAACCGTGGTCAGGAGCGTCACGACCGCGGCGTACGGGTTTCCGGGCAGCCCGAGCACCACCCGTCCGTCCGGCAAAAGGGCGGTCACCTGCGAACCGCCGGGGCGGCACCGCACCCTCCCCACCACGATCCGGGCCTCCGCCCGGTCGAGCGCCGCACGCAACTGGTCGGCCGCGCCGCCTCCGGTCGCCCCGACGATCACGATCAGATCGGGCTGGCGGACTTCCCGGAACAGTTCGTCGAAGCTGTCGGACGTGTCCCGTAGGTGCGTATCCGCGACCGTCCGGATGCCACACCACGAGAGGAACTGAGGGAGAACGGGTCCGAGAGCGTCCCGCGTCTGCCCTCGTCGCAGCGGACCGTCTCGCCGGATCTCGTCCCCCGTCACCACCACGTGCGCGCGGACGGGGCCGCGGACCCCCGCGGTGGTCACCTCCGCGCTCGCGGCGGCGGAGACGAGTGCGGGCGTGACGGTCGTGCCCTCCACCGCGAGCCGGTGCCCCTCGTGCCAGTCCTCGCCGCGCCGCCGCGCGTCGTCGCGCACGGGGGCGTCCTGACTGCGGGACAGTCGCGGTCCCTCGGAAGTGTCTGTCACCACAGCGAATTCATCCCGCACGACGGCGGTGGCGCCGCTGGGGAGGTGCGCGCCCGTCGCGATCCGGGCCGCCTCGCCCTCCGCCAGCTCGAGTTCCTCGGAGCTCCCCGCGTACCGGATGTCGTCGCGCAGCACCCACGGACCGTCGCCTGCGACGGCGTATCCGTCCATGGCGGAAACGGCGATGCGCGGCAGAGCTTCGGCGGCGAGCAGCGGCTCGGCGAGGGTGGCGCCGAGCGACGAGCCGAGCGCCGCGGACCGCGGTGGGAGCGGGGGGACCGCGGTCAGGATCGCGTCCCGGGCCTCGGCGATCGTGACCGGCGCCGCCGCGGCCCTGCTCCGGGCCCGCTCGACGTCCTCCGGTGTGTCGCAGTCGGTGACGCCGCGGAAGAGGACCGTGTCGAACGTGTCCGGAACGAGCGCCTTCATGGGCTGATTGACCGCCGACCCGAGCGAGCGCACGCGGTCGGTCAACGCACCGACGCGCCACGCGGACAACAGGAACTGCAGGCGGCCCGACTCGTCGACCGCGAACACGGTGTCGGCGTCCTGCACGACGGCGGCGAGGGTCTCCACCATCGCGGGCTCCGCGAACGGCAGGTCCGACGCGAGCAGTATCACCCGGTCTCCCGGTTCGGCGTCGAGCACCGCCAGTCCGGCGGCCACCCCCGCGACCGGCCCGGCGCCTGGTGGCGTCTCCTGCGTCTGGAGCACCGTCGAATCGAGGTCGGCGCGCCGAGGTCCCACGACGACGATGCGCTCACAGTCGTCGACGGCGTCGAGAGCGGTGTCGAGCATCCGGCGTCCGCCGACCACCACGGCCGGCTTGTCGACGCCGCCCATCCGAGTGGCTCGTCCACCGGCGAGGACGATCGCGTGAACGGGTGCGGCAGAGTTCATTCCCTCATGCTGCCGCACATCCTCAGTCGCTGTGCAGGTGGCTGCGCGGGGGTCCGGTGAGCCCGGACCGCCCGCCGTGCGCCGTGCTGACGCAGAGCCAGGCCACCGACACCAGGCTGAGGGTCAAGAGGATTCCAATTACCAGCATGTATCGATTGTGGGTGCGAAGTGGACCGCGATGTCCAGTCCTCTGTGGGAAAGTGGCCTGTATGAGTGGTGAACCAGTCCGAATCGTCTCGGCAGCCGAGTTGGCGGTGCTGCTCGGTGCGGCGCCCACCGGCGGGCAACCGCTGTACCGCGGGCTCGCCGACGCCGTCCGTGAGAGGGTCGCGGACGGATCGATTGCCGTGGGAGTGCGGCTGCCCGCCGAACGGGCCCTCGCGGAGGAGCTCCGGCTCAGCCGGGTGACCGTCAGTGCCGCGTATCGCGAACTGCGCGAGGCCGGTTGGGCGTCGGCGCGACACGGATCGGGGACCTTCGTGGCGATGCCGTCGGGCCCGCCGGCGTGGGGGAGCATGGTGGGTGCGCCGGTGGACGGTGTCATCGACCTCGTCAACGCCGCGCCGGCCGCCGCCTCCGAGCTCAGGGAGGCCTATCTGGACGCCGTCGACCAGCTGCCCCGTTTCATGCCCCAGCACGGATACCACCCCGGCGGACTGACGACGCTCCGCGCGGCGATAGCGGGCCACTACACGCGCCGGGGTCGCCCGACCACCGCGGACCAGATCCTCGTCACCGGCGGCGCGGGCGATGCGACCGAAGTGGTGTTCGAGGCTCTGGTCGAGGCGGGCGACCGGGTCCTGGTCGAACATCCGACCTATCCCGGCGCGGTCGAGTCCGTGCAGGCCGCCGGCGGCAGGCCCGTTCCGGTGCCGATCGACGCGACCGACCCGGACGCGTTCGTCGCCGAGGCGGACCGGGCCGCGCGGCAGAGCGCCCCGACGGTGGCGTACCTGATGCCGGACTTCTCCAATCCGTCGGGAGCCAGGGCGACTCCCGACGGCAGGCGGCGGCTGGCCGCGACCCTGGCCCGCCACGGCGTGGTGACCGTCGTGGACGAGGTGGCGGCGGAACTCGTGCTGGACGGTTCGGACGACCTCGAGCCGTTCGGCGTCCCGGTCCCGGAATCGACGACCGTGGCGATCGGCAGCCTCAGCAAGACCGTGTGGGGAGGAATCCGCATCGGCTGGGTCCGCGCCGAGGTCGCCCGCACCGCGCAGATGGCCAAGATCATGGCGCGCAGGCAATTGTCGGTCTCGGTGCTGGATCAGCTTGCTGCCGTGCGCTTGTTCGCCTGGCACGACCGTCTGGTCGCGCAGCGCCGCCGCGACCTCCGGGTGCAGCGGGACGCGCTCGCGGCGGCCGTCGACGAGCAGTTGCCCGGGTGGGACTACGTGCTGCCCGCCGGGGGTCTGTCCCTGTGGTGCACGCTCCCCGCCGGAACGAGTTCGACGGAACTCGGCGCCGCAGCACGGTCGAGGGGTCTGCTGCTGGCTCCCGGGCCCCGATTCGGCACCGGCCATCTTTTCGACGACCACCAGCGGTTACCCTTCACGCGGCCGGTGTCCGAGCTGACTGCGGCCGTGAATGTCCTTGCCACCCTGGTCGTGTCCGGCGACGCCTCGATGTCCGCGACGCCGACGCTCGTCGTGTGATCCGCGGGTGTTCGACGGCGAAAGTACCTGTGAATCGAAGTATCAGTCAGAGACCACTTCGGTACCGGGAAAGGGGCTGATCTTTATCGACGCTCTGGCATAGTGATGCCGTCGACCCGCTCGCTGAATTGTGGGGTATGTCATGGGCTCGTTGTTCCGCAGATCCTTCGGCACCGCTGTACTCGGCTCGGTCCTCGCGCTGACTGCCGCCCTCGTGGGCGCAGGCACCTCCGCGGCACAACCACCATTGCTGTTGCCCCCCTTACTGTCCCCGCCGGCCGCCGACGCCATCTTCCCCGTCGCCGACCCGGACCCCTTCTACATCCAGCCCGCGGACGTCGCCGACCATGCTCCGGGCGAAGTACTGAAG
Organism: Rhodococcus sp. ACPA1; assembly: GCF_002300195.1. Classification (NCBI taxonomy): domain Bacteria; kingdom Bacillati; phylum Actinomycetota; class Actinomycetes; order Mycobacteriales; family Nocardiaceae; genus Rhodococcus; species Rhodococcus sp. ACPA1. The sequence goes on from NZ_NSDX01000001.1 coordinate 1,172,825, forward strand.
ATCCGCCAGCTGCCGCCGTCGTACTACTTCCCCGGTAGCGCGATGTGGGAGCTGCTGTTCCGGACCACCGACTCCGAGGGCAAGCCGATCGCGGCGAACACCACGTACGTGCTGCCCCCGAACCACGTCCCGGACGGCCCGCTGGTGTCGTACCAGCACATCATCAATTCGCTCGGCAACAAGTGCAAGATCGTCACCGAGCTCTACACCACCGACCCCCTGCACCAGATCCGCGAGGCTGCCGGACTCAACATCGCACTCGCGCGCGGGTGGGCAGTGGCGCTGCCCGACCATCTGGGACCGAGGATGGCGTACGGCGCGGCGAAGCTCGGTGGCCAGATCACCCTCGACGGCATCCGCGCCGTCCAGCGGGTCCCCGAACTGCAGGTGCAGAACAGCAAGGTCGGACTGGGCGGGTATTCCGGCGGCGGCATGGCCACGGCCTGGGCGGCGGCGCTGGCACCGAGCTACGCCCCCGAACTGAACATCGTCGGCGCCGCCGAGGGCGGAACCCCGATGAACCTGGTGAAGATGGCGGAGGCTCTGGGCACCAACCCGCACCCCGCGTTCGGTCTCGCGATGGCCGCCGCGCTGGGGCTGGAGCGCGAATACCCGGACCGCATCGACGTCAGCGGCCAGCTCAACGATCAGGGCCGCTGGATGAAGCAGATGATCGGCAACGGATGCACCAACGAGATCATGCTGTTCGGAATCGGGCGCAGCGCATCACAAATGACCGACAACAAGAACTTCATGGACGATCCGGAAGCGTGGAAGGTGATGGAGGAGAACAGCCTGGAGCTCTATCCGGGCGTGCCCACCACGCCGATCTTCGAATGGCACAGCCCGACGGACGCACTGATCCCGGTCGATTCGATCGACATCACCCTGCGGCGGTACTGCGACGCGGGCACTCCGGTGCAGACGCTGCTCACCCCGACCCCCGACCACCTGTCGGCTGCGGCGCTGGGACTGCCCCAGGGGCTGGACTGGATGGACGCCCGGTTCCGCGGGGATCCCGCGCCGAGCACCTGCTGAGGCGGGCGGGACGTCAGCCGGACTGATCGAACCGGTGCCGGGCCGCCGCGAGATCTACGCGGCCGTCCCGGATGGGAACACCCTCGAGTTCGAGCTTCGCGATCTGCCGGTGTGCGAGATGCGGCGCCGGTCGTCCCGACGCGCCCAGCACCCGGTGCCAGGGGAGATCGGCGGAGTCGGTGCGCATGATCCAGCCGACCGTCCGCGCACTGGACAGCCCTGCCGCCGAGGCGATGTCGCCGTACGTGGCTACCCGTCCGGACGGAATCGACGCGACCAGTGCGCGGACCGCCTCGACTTGTTCCTCCGTCGTCGCGACCATCACGCGACCATCAGAGGAGTGTCCGGACGAGCTCGGCGACCTCGTCGGGCCGGGCCTGCGGCACCATGTGATCGCAGTCGAGGTCGACGGCGGTGAGGTTGTCGCCCAGATGGTCGGTGAGAGCCTTGCGGAACTCGGGTGTGACATACGGCGGCTGCACCTTCGACGCCTGCACGAGGACGGTCGGCAGGTGCGCGGGCGGCAGGACGGCCTCGCGCGCGAGTTCCCCCCACGCCGTGACGACGGCGGGGGTGGACAGCCGCCAGTTGACCCGGCCGTTCGCCAGCGGCACCAGGTGTTCGGCGATCTCGTTCTCGAGGACGTCGCGGGCCACTTCACCCCACGAGCCGTGCACCTTCTCGGATCGGGCCTCCGCGACGTCGGTGTAGTCGGGGGACGAGATGGTGAGATCCGCCACCGACTGCATCACCTCGGGATCGAGCCCGATCGCGGGATCGAGCAGCACGAGTCCCCGGACGCGGTCGGGGACGGCGCGCGACAGGTGCAGTGCCAGGGCGCACCCGAACGAGTGGGCCACCACCAGGACGGGTCCCCGCGCATGTGCGTCGAGTGTGTCGACGAGGCTCGCGACGTGGGCTTCGAGGTTCCACGGCGGCGCCCACGTGGAACGGCCGTGCCCGAGCAGGTCCGGGGAGATCCAGCGGGCGTCCGGCAGCTGGTCGGTGGCCAGCGCCTCCCACCGTCTGCCGTGACCGGTGAGTCCGTGCAGGGCGAGGATCTCGGTGCCGTCCTCGGCGCCGAACAGGTACGTATTCAGTGCTGACACGTGACCCATGATGCCGGATCGGGTCGCCGCACGAGATGTCGGACCGTTCTGGTGGAATGCCACCCATGACGGAATCGGCGGTGCGCACCAGGACGTCGGTTCCCCGTGCCCGGCTCGTGCACCGTCAGAACACGGTCCGCGAGGCCCGGGTGTGGGACGACGCCACGCAGCGGGTCCTCACCGCGCCGCCCCTCGGAATGGGCTGGAATCCCTGGCAGGTGCTCGGCGGCCCGGGAACGGGCAAGACGTCGCTTCTCGTGGACGTCGCGGTCGACCGGATCGCCGGTGGCGACGACCCGGAGTCGGTGCTCGTGCTGACGCAGTCGAAGCGAGCGGCCGGCCGAGTGCGCGAAGAGGTCACCGCCGCGCTCATCGGCCACGACGAGCACCACGGCCCCCGCGCCACGCGCGAACCGCTCGTACGCACCGTCCACTCCTACGCCTTCGCGGTGCTGCGACTGCAGGCCGCCGCCCACGGAAATCCGCCCCCGCGCCTCATCACCGGCGCCGAGCAGGACGCCGTGCTGCGCGAGATGCTGCACGGCGACATCGCGGACGGCGGCGAGATGTGGCCCGAACGTCTGCGTCCCGCACTGGCACTGGGCGGCTTCGCCGTCGAATTGCGCGACCTCATGCTGCGCTCGAGCGAGCGCGGCCTCGGCCCCGAGGACCTGATCAAACTGGGTCGGCGGCACGCCCGTCCCGAGTGGGTGGCGGCGGGAATGTTCGCCGCCCGGTACGAGCACGGCATGCTGCTACGCGGAGCCGTCGGTGTCGAGGCCCCCGAGGCCACTGCGCCTGCACTGGACGCCGCCGAACTGATCGGTGCGGCCCTCACCGCGTTCGCCACCGACCCGGACCTGCTGCGCACGGAGCGGGCCCGGGTGCGGCACCTGCTCGTCGACGACGCCCAGCACCTCGATCCGCAGGCCGCGGAACTCGTCCGGCTCGTCGGCACCGGTACCCGCACCACGGTCGTCGCCGGCGACCCGGACCAGTCGATCTACGGCTTTCGAGGGGCCGACCCGACATTCCTCGCCGAACTGGCCGACAAGGGTGATCCCCGGCAGGTGTTGCTGCCGGTCAACTTTCGCAGTACGGCGGAGGTCGCGACCACGGCAGCCCGGATCACGTCCCGGCTTCCGGGGCATCTGCCGCATCGGATCTGGAGCCCGGCGCGGGACGGCGGACGGACGTCGGTCCGGGTCCTGAGCACGGCGGCGAAGGAGGCTGCGCTCATCGCCGACACCCTGCGTCGCGCCCACCTCCTCGACGAGGTGCCGTGGTCGGAGATGGCGGTGATCGTGCGCTCGGTGCCGCGCGCCCTGGCGCCGCTGCGTCGTGCCCTGCTGGGTGCAGGTGTGCCCGTCACCACCGCGGCGTCCGAGTTGCCGCTGGCCCGTCAGCACGGGGTGTCGGGACTGATGCTCGTGCTGCGGGCGCTGTCGGGGCAGGAATTCACGGGCGAGGACGCACTCGCCCTGCTCGCCGGCCCCGTCGGCGGCGCAGAACCCGTGGCGCTCCGGCGTCTTCGCCGGGGCCTGCGGCGCGCCGAGCTGGCGTCCGGAGGCGACCGCGACTCCGCCGAGCTCCTCCGTCTCGTGCTGGTGGGCGAGACCGACAGCACCCGCAGGGTCACGGCCAAGCTGACCGACGTCGAAGCGGCATCCCTGAACCGGGTGCTGTCCGTGCTGCGCAAGGCGAAGGTGCCCCTGGACCGTGGGCGCGGCATCGAGGACGTGCTGTGGGCGGCATGGCAGGCCACCGGACTCGAACGCCGCTGGTCGGCGGCCTCCGCCCGCGGAGGTCCGATCGGGGCACAGGCCGACCGCGACCTCGACGCCGTGGTCGCCCTGTTCGACGCCGCGGCGAGTTACGTCGACCGTCTCCCGCGCGCACAGCTCGCCGGGTTCGTCGACTACCTCACCGGGCAAGCCATTCCCACCACGCGGAACGTCTCCGCCGTCCCGGTCGACGCCGTCTCGGTGCTCAGCGCCCACTCGGCTGCCGGCCGCGAATGGGACGTCGTCGCGGTCGCGGGTGTGCAGGAAGGGCTGTGGCCGAGCCTGCGGGCGCGCGGCAGCCTACTCGGCACCGAGGCGCTGATCGACCTGACCGCCGGAGTGTCCGACGGCAGCGAGACGGCCGCCGACCGGATGTCGCGCACCGCACCGCTCCTCGCCGAGGAACGCAGGCTGTTCCTGGTGGCGTGCAGCCGGGCGAGGCGGAGTCTGCTCGTCACCGCGGTCGACTCGGCCAGCGGCGACGCCGATCTCGTTCACTCCCGTTTCGTCGACGAGTTGCTCGCCGGAGACCAGGATTCGGACGTCGATGAGGCGGTCGTGCAGGCGGAGGATCCGGCGACCCGGGTCCTGGCGCTGCCTGCCCTCGTCGCCGAATTGCGCAGCGTGGTCTGCGATCCGGACGTCGCGGAATCCGATCCCGCCCGGCAGGGCCGTGCGGCGCGGCAACTCGCCCGGCTCGCCGACGCCGGAGTGCGCGGCGCACACCCGGACCAGTGGTACGGCACAGCCGAACCGAGCACCGGCGTGGCGTTGTGGAACGAGGAGGACGGCCCGGTGTCGCTGTCGCCGTCCACCATCGACCTACTCGACACGTGCCCGTTGCGGTGGCTGCTCGAACGCCACGGTGGGACGGACGGCGACAACACCCACGCCATCGCCGGAACGCTCGTGCACACGCTGGTGCAGGCGCTCGCCGGCCGCATCCCGCCCGATCAGGTGGAACGCGCACTCGAGAACGCCTGGGATTCGATCGATCTGGGATCTCAGTGGTACTCACGGCGCGAACTCGACCGCACCCGGGACATGCTCGCCACGTTCACCGCCTGGCTCGGGAACACCCGATCCGAACTCACCGAGGTCGGTGTCGAGGTGGCAGTCGACGGTGTCCTGGAACCGCTGGAAGAGGGTTCCCCGACGATCCGGCTGCGGGGGCGGATCGACCGGCTCGAGCGCGATGCCGAGGGCAGGCCCGTCATCGTCGACGTGAAGACCGCCCGCTCACCGGTCACCAAGGACGACGCCCAGCAGCACGCCCAGCTGGCGGCGTATCAGGTGGCGGCGGCGACCGGCGCGATCGACGGGGAGCCCGCGTCGAAACCCGGTGGGGCGCGGCTGGTGTTCGTCGCCAAACCGCACAAGAAGGAAGGCGCGACCCAGCGGGTGCAGGCACCACTGTCGGACGAGGACCTCGAGACGTGGCTCGCGGTCATCCACGCGGCAGCGGCGGCCACCAAGGGGCCGGAGTTCCTCGCCCGCGTCAACGACGGTTGCCGGCACTGCCCGGTGCGCACGAGTTGCCCCGCGCACGACGAGGGACGGCAGGTGACGTCGGAATGACCGTCCGTATCGACCCGGTGGAACTCGCCATCGGCCTGGGGCAGCATCCACCGACCCCGGAGCAGGCCGCCGTCATCGCGGCGCCCCTCGGCCCGACCCTCGTCGTCGCGGGGGCAGGTGCGGGCAAGACCGAGACGATGGCTGCCCGCGTCGTGTGGCTGGTGGCCAACGGTGTCGTCGACCCCGAGGCGGTGCTGGGGCTGACGTTCACCCGGAAGGCGGCGCAGCAGCTGACCGCCCGGATCAGGAAACGCCTTGCCCGGCTGGCGGGTTCGGACCTGCTCCGCAGGGTCGACCCGAGCGGCGACCTGCGATCGCGGATCCTCGCGGGCGAACCGGAAGTCAGCACCTACCACTCCTACGCCGGGCGACTGCTGTCCGAACACGGGCTCCTGCTGCCCATCGAACCCTCGGCGACGCTCCTGTCGGAGACGGAACTGTGGCAGCTGGCGCACCGGGTGGTCAGCTCGTGGGACGGCGACCTCGACACCGACCGGAATCCGGCGTCCGTCACCGAAGCCGTGCTCGCGTTGTCCGGGCAGCTGGCCGAGCACCTCGTCGAACCGGACGATCTGCGGGAGGCGCACACCGAACTCGACAAGCTCGTCCACACCCTGCCCGCCGGACCGCGACAGCGCGGGGGCCCCGGCAAGGAACTGCTCGACATCCTCGACACCCAGCACCGGCGGGTGGACCTCCTTCCCCTGGTACAGCGTCTCGCGGACACGCTGCGCCGCGAAGGTGCGCTCGACTTCGGCAGTCAGATGTCGCTCGCGGCACGCGTCGCCGCGGACCACCCCGAGGTCGGAGTCGCCGAGCGGACCCGCTTCCGGGTGGTGCTGCTCGACGAGTACCAGGACACGGGACACTCGCAGCGGGTGCTGCTGTCGTCCCTGTTCGGTGGCGGTCTCGACGGCGAACTCGCGCTCACCGCGGTGGGCGACCCCATGCAGTCGATCTACGGCTGGCGGGGTGCCTCGGCGGCCAACCTGCCCCGCTTCGCGACGGACTTCCCGCTGACGAACGGAGATCCGGCGCCGACCCTGGAACTGCTCACGAGCTGGCGCAACCCGCCGGAGGCCCTGGCGCTGGCCAACATGGCGTCGGCGTCCCTGCGTGAGCGGGGCGTGTCGGTCAGCACGCTGCGGGCGCGACCACAGGCCGTCCCGGGTGATGTGCGGCTGGCCCTCACCGGTGACGTCGTGCAGGAACGCGAATGGGTGGCCGACCGCATCGCCGAACAGTACGCGGATGCCACGAACCGGGGCGAGGACCCGCCGACCGCCGCGGTGCTGATCCGCCGCAACGCCGACGCCGCACCGATCGCGGAGGTGCTGCGGTCCCGGGGTCTGCCGGTCGAAGTGGTCGGTCTCGGCGGACTTCTCCACACCCCCGAGGTGGCCGACGTGATCGCGATGCTCCGGGTGGTCGCCGACCCGATGGCGGGCAGTGCCGCCGTGCGGATGCTGACCGGGGCGAGATGGCAGATCGGGGCCGCCGACCTGACGGCGCTGTCGCGGCGAGCCTCCGAACTGGCCATCGGAACCGGTTACGGCACCACCGGCGCCGTCACCGATTCGTCCGCACTGGCCGACGCCGTCGGCGAGGCGCTGCCCGGTGAACACGCCGAGCAGGCCGGGCTGGCGGACGCACTGGCGGATCCCGGTCCCGCCGAACGCTATTCGCAAGTCGGCTACGCACGGATCACCGCCGTCGCGGCGGAGTTGGCGTCTCTGCGGGAGCGGATCGGGCAGCCGCTCACCGAGCTGGTGGCCGAGGTCGAACGGGTGCTGGGTATCGGCATCGAGGCGCAGGCCCGGACGCGCCGGTCGGCGCGGGGGAGTGCGGGCCGCGAACATCTCGACGCCTTCGCCGATGTCGTCGCCGGGTACGCGAGTCGTACGTCGGCCACCGTCACCGGACTGCTCGCCTTCCTGTCGGCCGCGGAGTCGGTCGAAAAGGGTTTGGCGCCGGGCGAAGTCGAGGTGGACCCACACCGCGTCCAGGTGCTGACGGTGCACTCCGCCAAGGGGCTGGAGTGGGAAGTGGTGGCGGTACCGCACCTGACGGCCGGCGTCTTTCCCTCGAGGACGGCGTCCGGGTCCTGGCTCGGAGCCGTCGGTGAACTGCCGCCCTCGCTGCGCGGAGACCGTGCGCGGCCGGGGGAGTCGGCCGACGGCGTGCCCGTTCTCGAGCTCGAGAACCTGTACGACCGGAAAGACCTCGAGGAGGCCGTGAAGGCGCACAAGGCGGCGCTGGCGGCCCGCAAGCTCGACGAGGACCGCAGGCTGTTCTACGTTGCACTCACCCGCACCGAACGGGTGCTGTTCGCGTCGGGTCACCACTGGGCAGAATCCGGAACCGAGCCCAAGGGTCCGTCGGAGTTCCTCACCGAACTGCGTGACACGGTGACCGACGAGGAGCACGAGGGAATCGGGATCGTCGACATCTGGGCGCCCGCACCCGAACCCGACGAGCAGAACCCGCTGACCAGTACCCCCAAGTCGGCTGTGTGGCCGCGGGATCCGCTCGGGCTCCGCCGGGAGTCGGTCGAGCGCGGCGCGGCGTTGGTCGTCGCGGCGCTGAAGAGTGCCGGCGAGACGGCACCGGTAGGCGAGGACGACGATCCCGAGAACTGGGCAGCCGACGTCGACGCCCTTCTCGCCGAGCGGGAGGCGCGGGCGAACGCCCGCACCGAGGTGGTGTTACCCGGTCAATTGTCGGTGAGCCAGCTCGTCGAACTCGAAGCCGACCCGGACGCCCTGGCCGCCCGGCTGAGGCGTCCGCTGCCGTACCCGCCGAATCCACTCGCGCGGCGCGGTACCGCGTTCCACGCCTGGGTGGAGCGCCGCTTCGGGGCCACCCGGCTGCTCGACCTCGACGAGCTGCCCGGTGCCGCCGACACCGGAGCGGGCCCCGACACCGACCTCGCGACCCTGCAGGACGCGTTCCTGCGCTCGTCCTGGGCCGACCGCAACCCGACCGAGGTCGAGGTGCCGTTCGAGACGTCGGTGGCGGGGACGGTGCTGCGCGGCCGGATCGACGCGGTATTCACCGACCCCGACGGGGGGTGGACGGTGATCGACTGGAAGACCGGCGCCGAGCCGAGCGCGGCCAACGAGAAGGCCGTCGTGATGCAGCTGGCCGCGTACCGGCTGGCGTGGGCCGAACTGATGGACGTTCCGATCGAGCGGGTGCGCGCCGCGTTCCACTACGTGCGGACCGGACGGACGATCGCACCGGATCACCTGCCCGACGCCGACGCGCTCGCCCGTCTGCTCCGTTCCGCCGGTTCTCCCGAAGAGGAGTTCAGGCCCGACGCCGAGCCTTCAGCGACTCGGTGACCAACGGGATCTGCAACGGAAGACGCAGCAGCGCACCGGCTTTCTGCACGTTCGTCGTCTTCGAGCTCTTCACCCAGTCCACTGCCATGTTGACGTTGGCGGGGAAGACGGCGACGAAAAGGAGAGCAGCGAGGCCGCCACCGAGCCGGCGGGTTCGCGGCACGGCGAGCGCGGTGCCGATGGCGAGCTCGGCGACCCCCGACGCGTACGTGTAGGTCCGGGCATCGCCCGGAAGTTGGGTGGGGACCGTGGAGTCGAAGAACTTGGGGGCGACGAAGTGCATCGTCCCCGCGCCGAGCAGCAGCGCGGCAAGGCGGAGTGCGGGCTTTTGGCTCGGTCGTGGTGTGTGGCTCTCTCGTTGCATGACGTCAGCTTGCCCGAACAACTCGGTTCGCGACAACGAGGCTCCGACGTGTCACCGATGGGGCAATCGGGGTTAGGCTGCCAGCCGATGTCGGAGTTCAGTGCAACGTGGAGACGAACATATGGCCGGTAGGCTGCGTGAGAGATTGAGCAGGTCGGACACCCTGACCGACCGGCCTGACTTCGCGTTGGTGGGTGTACTCCGGATTCCGGAGCTGCAGACCAGTCCGGCGCGGGCGATCTACCGCCGCGTGGGTATCGCCCTCGCGGCGTTGGCGTTGGCGGTTCTCATCGTCTACATCGACCGGGCGGGCTACCGCGACGCGCAGGACAACGAATTGTCGCTGCTCGACTGCATCTACTACGCGACGGTGTCGTTGTCGACGACGGGCTACGGCGACATCACGCCGTTCACCCCGTCCGCGAGGCTCGTCAACGTTCTCCTGATCACGCCTCTTCGAATCTTCTTCCTCATCGTCCTGGTCGGTACGACTCTCTCCGCGCTCACGCAGAGCTCCCGGCAGGCGTTCAAAATTCAGCGTTGGAGGCAGCACGTGCGCAATCACACCGTGGTGATCGGCTACGGAACCAAGGGACGCACCGCGATCGACGCGATGCTCGGCGACGACGTTCCGCCGTCGGAGATCGTGGTGGTCGACACCGACCACGCGGTGCTCGACTCGGCGGCCAGCAAGGGCCTCGTCACGGTCCACGGGTCCGCCACCAAATCGGATGTCCTGCGGTTGGCGGGCGCGCAGAACGCGTCGGCGATCATCGTCGCGGCCAACCGTGACGACACCGCGGTGCTGGTGACGCTGACGGCGCGCGAGATCGCACCGAAGGCGAAGATCGTCGCGGCGATCCGCGAATCCGAGAACACGCATCTGCTCCGGCAGTCCGGCGCCGATTCGGTCGTCGTGTCCTCCGAGACCGCGGGCCGGCTCCTCGGCATCGCCACGAAGACACCGAGCGTCGTCGAGATGATGGAGGACCTCCTGACTCCGGAGGCCGGTTTCGCGATCGCGGAACGCCCCGTGGAGCGGGACGAGATCGGCGGCTCCCCGCGTCACCTCGCGGACATCGTGCTCGGTGTGGTGCGGGAGGGGCGGTTGATCCGGGTCGGCTCGCCGGAGGTCGATTCGATCGAGGAGAACGACCGACTGCTGTACATCCGTCGGGTCGCCAACTGATCGGCAGTAGTGTCGACGGCGTGACTGCATTCCGGCTGAACGACACCCCGCTCCTGTCCCGCTCCGCCGTCGGGCGGGCCGAGGAATTGCGTTCGGACACGGACGCGCTGCGAGCGGGCTGGCGGGATGCGCTGCTACTGCGCGTCAATCACCGCGGACAGGTGCGGGTGGGCGACGACGGCCTGGTGTTCGCGGACGCCACCGAACTCGGCCCCGAGCCGCAACGGGGGGCGGTCTTCCTCGGCATCCGCAAGGATCGGCACGTGTGGGCGGTGCGGGTGCAGGCGCTGACCGGTGAGCTGGCCGATCTCCGGATGCTGGGCGGGACGCTGGACGACGCGGACGCCGGGGTACTCACCGGGGCCCTCGCGATGCTCAACTGGCACGACAGCGCAGGCTTCAGTGCGCTCGACGGCGCGCCGTCGGAGCCGACGATGTCGGGATGGTCGCGGATCTCGACGAGCACCGGGCACGAGGAATTTCCCCGCACCGATCCGGCGGTCATCTGCCTCGTGCACGACGGCGGAGATCGCGTCCTGCTGGCCCGGCAGCCCACGTGGCCGGCGCGGCGGTTCTCGATCCTGGCCGGATTCGTCGAGGCCGGTGAATCGCTCGAAACGTGCGTCGTCCGGGAGATCAAGGAAGAAGTGGGGGTCGACGTCCGTGACGTGCGCTACCTCGGCAGCCAGCCGTGGCCGTTTCCCCGTTCGGTGATGATCGGGTTCGCGGCCGTCGGCGATCCCGACGCCCCGCTGACGTTCGCGGACGGCGAGATCGCCGAGGCCCGGTGGTTCACTCGGGACGAGGTGCGCACGGCACTGGAACTCGGCGACTGGGCGTCGGACACCGACGCCCCGCTGCTGCTCCCCGGCTCGATTTCCATCGCGCGCGGAATCATCGAGTCCTGGGCGGGAGCAGCGACGGAGTCCTAGACGCCGAGGAGCTTCTTGACCTGCGACAACGACGGGTTGGTCGCGGTGCTGCCGTCGGCGAACTTGACGGTGGGGACCACGTGGTTGCCGCCGTTGACGCTGCCGACGAACTCCGCCGATGCCGGATCGTCCTCGATGTCGATCTCCATGTAGCCGATGCCGGATTCGTCCAGCTGCGTCTTCAGGCGCCGGCAGTAGCCGCACCAGGTGGTGGAGTAGATGGTCAGGGCGGGGGTGTCGGTAGCAGTCACGGCGGATATAACACCACGACTCCGTCGTGTGTTCCCACTGCGGTGTTCGTCCGCTTCGCGCCGTGTCGGTTGCCCCTGTCATGATGGACGCCATGTCAGCAGCCGGCGCAGCAGAGGTGACGAGTACCGGTCTCGATCCCGAACAGTCCGCAGCGGTACTCGCTCCCCGGGGTCCGGTGTGTGTGCTGGCGGGGGCCGGAACAGGGAAGACCCGGACCATCACCCGGCGTATCGCGCACCTCGTGGCCAGTGGGCACGTCGCCGCGGGGCAGGTGCTGGCGGTGACGTTCACGGCTCGCGCGGCAGGCGAGATGCGTGGCCGGCTGCGCAGCCTGGGGATCGGCGACGGGGGAGCGCAGGTTCAGGCGCGCACGTTCCACGCCGCCGCGCTGCGGCAGCTGAGGTACTTCTGGCCGCAGGTGATCGGCGACACGGAGTGGCGGCTGCTGGACCGCAAGTTCGCGGTCGTGTCGTCCGCCGCCGGACGGGTCGGACTGTCCACCAGCACAGAGAGCGTCCGCGACCTGGCGAGCGAGATCGAATGGGCCAAGGCCTCGCTGATCGCGCCGGAGGACTACCCGCGCGCGGTGGCGAAGTTGCGCCGGGAGGCGCCGGTCGACGCCGCGAAGGTCGCCGAGGTATATCACGGCTACGAGCAGCTGAAGGCCCGCGGCCAGGACGGGATGCTGCTCGATTTCGACGATCTCCTGCTCCACACGGCGGCGGCGCTCGAGGAGCATTCCGCTGTCGCCGAGGAGTTCCGCGACCGGTACCGGTGCTTCGTCGTGGACGAGTACCAGGACGTCACTCCGCTGCAGCAGCGAGTCCTCGACGCCTGGCTCGGGGAGCGGGACGACCTCACCGTCGTCGGTGACGCCAACCAGACCATCTATTCGTTCACCGGCGCCACACCCAACTACCTGCTTGACTTCTCGCGCCGGTTCCCGGAGGCCACCGTCGTGCGTCTCGAGCGCGACTACCGTTCGACCCCCGAGGTCGTGTCGATGGCGAACCGGGTGATCGGAGCGGCCCGCGGCAGGATCGCGGGCACCCGCCTGCAGCTGATCGGGCAACGCGACTCCGGGCCGGAGCCGAGTTTCGTCGAGTTCGACGACGAGCCGGCCGAGGCAGCCGGGGTGGCGCGCACGATCAAGCGGCTCATCGCCTTCGGCACTCCGGCCGCGGAGATCGCGGTCCTGTACCGGATCAACGCCCAGTCCGAGGTACATGAGCAGGCGCTGACGAAACTCGACATCCCGTACCAGGTCCGGGGAGGTGAGGGATTCTTCACCCGCACCGAGGTGCGTCAGGCCGTGGCGGCGCTGCGCCAGGCCGCTGGTCGTGACGACCTGCCGGATGCGGTCGGCGCCGACCTGGTCACGCTCGTCCGCGCCGTCCTCGCTCCGCTGGGGCTGACCGACGCGGAACCGGCGGGTGCGCAGGCTCGCGAACGGTGGTCGTCGCTGTCGGCGCTGGTCGCGCTCACCGAGGAACAGCTGACCCAGGATCCGGAGTTGACCCTCGACGCGCTGTTGCGCGAACTGAGTCTGCGGGCCGAGGCGCGGCATCCACCCGTCGTGCAGGGTGTGACACTCGCATCCCTGCACGCCGCCAAGGGGCTCGAGTGGGACGCCGTGTTCCTCGTCGGGCTCACCGACGGAACGCTGCCCATCCAGCACGTGCTCGGCGACTCCAACTCGGCACCGGACGAGGCGGCCGTCGAGGAGGAACGCCGGTTGCTGTACGTCGGCGTGACCCGCGCCCGGGAGCACCTGCAGATGTCGTGGGCACTGTCCCGGAACGAGGGCGGCCGCAAGTCGCGGCGCCGTTCGCGATTCCTGCACGGACTCATCCCCGAAGATTCACCGGCCTCGCGGATCGCGGCGCCCGTCAAGAGCAACAAGAAGCGTCCACGGTGCCGGCTGTGCGGAAAACAGCTGATCGGGACGACCTCGACCATGCTCGGTCGCTGCGAGGGGTGCCCGTCCAATGTCGACGTGGAACTGCTCGAATCGCTGCGGTCGTGGCGTCTCGAGAAGTCGCGGGAGCTGAAGGTTCCGGCGTACGTGGTGTTCAGCGACAACACGTTGACGGCTCTCGCCGAGCAGCGGCCGCAGGACGATCGCGGGCTCGTCGCGATCCCCGGGATCGGTGCGAAGAAGCTCGAGCAGTTCGGCGAGGACGTCCTCGGTGTGATCAAGGGAAGCGGTAGTCTCTGAACGACTCCCACGCGGCAGGGGAGTAGTGCGCATCACTGCAGGTCAAAAATAGGTTGTGCGGTTCTGGAGAATTGCCTACTGTGGTTTCAGTGCGCGGGGAGACCCGTGTGGTTCACATCGGATCGAGAAGAAATGGAGGTGGCAGTGAAATGACGAAGTTCCAAGCACATGAGACGGCAGTCGGTGCTGCCTCCGCGCTGTTCGGCATGAACGCGGCGGAAACGGCACCGGCGATTGTCTGGTCGGCAGCCCGTCGTCGTCCCGCAGCAGCAGTCGAGTCCGTGTATCGGAGTTGTCGAGGAATTCCTCGGTAGATCAACTCCCACCGTCTTTTCAAGGCCACGGACCCGCATCGCGGACCGTGGCCTTTGTAGTTCGAGCACTTTTCCCGCTCGCAGCCTCGGCTCTGGTTCGCACCCACTTCATCGAACCGAAGAGATTGACCGTCGCAATGAGAGCAGAGGAGAAGGACGTGTCTACCGTGACATGCCGAGGGGTATCCGAAACCTCAACCGCCACAAGCGGATTTGTTCAGATAGTGTCCGCGCGTGGTGACCTGCCCTGCCGGGTCGATGATCCCGACCTGTGGTTTGCGGACTCTCCCACCGAGCTGGAACAGGCGAAGGCGCTGTGCGCGTCCTGCCCGATCCGCTCCCGCTGCCTCGACGCGGCCCTCGATCGGGGTGAGCCGTGGGGCGTGTGGGGTGGGGAGATCTTCGACCAGGGCGTCGTGATCGCACGCAAGCGTCCCCGGGGACGTCCACGCAAGACGCAGACTCTGGTCTGTGCGTAGAAACCGGTACGGGGCGGGGGATTCGGGCGTTCGCCCGGCCACTCACACGAGTGGGCCGGGCGAACGCCCGTTCTGTGTCTTCGGGCTCAGACGGTGTCTTCGTCCTCGGGAGCGGGGTCGGCGAACCCGGGGAGCCACCGCGTGAGGATCTCCATGTACGGCGCGTATGCGTCCAGCTGAGCGCAGATTCCCACCGAGCCGACGAGAACCCGGAAGATCATCAGATACTCGGCGGGCAGATTCAGTGCCCGGGCCGTCCGGAACTGCGCACTGTTGAAGTCGGTCGCGGAACCCGCGGCCTTCTGCAGCCAGGCGCGGGTGAAGTGGAACGATTCGGTGCGGATCGGGTCGGTGACGGGACGCAGGTAGTCCGCGATCTCCTTGTCGGTGACCGTTCGGCCGGGCAGGACGAATCCGTTGGCGTGCAGCAACTCCGTCAGTTCGTCGAACTGCTCGTGGAGCGCCAGCCGGACCATGGACCCGAGCACCGGGGGGAGCCCGTGCGGAAACGGCGCCGCGGCACCGAAATCGATGACACCGAGGCGGCCGTCGCTGTGCAGCATGAAGTTACCCGGATGCGGGTCGCAGTGGAGCAGGCCGACGCGGGTGGGTGAGGCGAAGTGGAACTCCGCGAGCAGTGCGCCCGCGGTGTTGCGTTCCTCGGGGGTGCCGTCGGCGATGATGGCCGACAGCGGCTTCGCCGACATCCATTCGGTGACCACCACCTTGGGGGCACTGGCGACCACGTGCGGAATCGCGAACTGCGGATCCCCGTCGTACACCTTGGCGAAGCGGCGCTGATTGTTCGCCTCGATCCGGTAGTCGAGCTCTTCCTCGGTGCGGGCCGTGAACTCGTCGATGACCGGGCGCACGTCGACGCCGGGCATGACCGAGGCGAACAGTCCCGCGAACCGGCCGAGAGTCTTCAGGTCGGCGCGCAGGGCCTCGTCCGCGCCGGGGTACTGAACCTTGACGGCCACGTCGCGACCGTCGGCCCACACCGCGCGGTGTACCTGGCCGATGCTGGCCGATGCGGTCGGGGTGTCGTCGAACGACTGGAACCGGTCACGCCACTTGGTGCCCAGCTGCTGGTCGAGCATTCTGTGGACGGCCCGCGCGGGCAGGGGAGGCGCCTGCGCCTGCAGCTTGTTCAGCGATTCACGGTACGGCTCCGCGAACTCCTCGGGGATCGCCGCCTCCATGACGCTGAGCGCCTGCCCGAGTTTCATGGCGCCGCCCTTGAGTTCGCCGAGGACCGCGAACAATTGCTCGGCCGCCTTCGCGCTCAGCTGGGCGTCGATCTCGTCCTTGTCGCCGCCGGTCAGCTTCCGGCCGAAGCCCATCGCAGCACGCCCCGCGATCCCCAACGGGATGCTCGCGAGTTTGGCGGTGCGGGCGGAACTCCTGCGGGGGATGTCGGACACCCCACCATCATGCATCATGACCGAAGGCGGTTCGATTCGCCCACAGCGGGTGCCAGGTACGTGCAGCTGCAGCTCGCCTGCCGCGGCCAGCGCCGGGTCACCAGCCGGTGCGCGCCGAGATCGATCTCGAGCGTCGCGTCGAGACTGCTGGGCGGCGCGCCTCGCGGGGCGGCCAAGACGGCCTCGAGCTGGCCGAGGGCGACTGCGGCCGTGGCCATGATGACGGCGGGGCTCGCGTGCCCGACCGTCCCGAGGAGCTGAGCGGACAGGTGCGGCCAGTCCTCGT
This sequence comes from Rhodococcus sp. ACPA1, assembly GCF_002300195.1. NCBI lineage: Bacteria > Bacillati > Actinomycetota > Actinomycetes > Mycobacteriales > Nocardiaceae > Rhodococcus > Rhodococcus sp. ACPA1. The sequence goes on from NZ_NSDX01000001.1 coordinate 1,189,136, forward strand.
CGTACGCGGCACGGAGGAGATCGGCGCACCGCAGGCAACTGGTGTGGCCCGGGAGCACGAGCGGGCCGACCACACCGCGGCCGTCACGCAGCCGGACCTGCAGGTGCGGTATCCCGTTCTGGACCAGATCCGCGACGAGCCGAGGTTCGGCCACCAGATCGTCCGCGAGCACGACGCACAGGGCGTTCCACCGCCGGACGTCGCCGTCGGCGGAATAGCGGAAGGAGCGGGAGACCCGAATGCCGCCGTCCGTGAGCCCGGCCGACACCGCATCCGACAGCGGTCCGCGCCCGTGCACGCGGATCGTGACCGTGTCCGCGACGGGAGATGTGCCGGCGACATCGATCAGACCCGCCCGGTCGAGGTCGCCGAGAAGCTTCGACACGTCGGTGGGCGCCAGGCCGTACCCGACGGCAGCCCACAGGATGTGCGGCCGCGAATTCTTGCCGTCGAGAAGCCGGACGACGGCGAGGAGTTGCTCGGTGCGGACCCCGGGAGGCGGGGCGAGTACGAGAGCGCGCTCGGGATCCCAGCCGAACTGCACCCGCCCGTCGGGGCGGACGAGTACGGCGATCCGGGGATCGAGAGTGACACCGACGTGGGGTGTGGGCTGGATGGTCACACGCTGAGGATCGCAGGCCACGACCGGGCCTCAGCGCCGAAAACGCGAGTTGTCCACAGGCCGAAACGTACTTCGACCTGTGGATTTCCCGTTATTGCAAAGTGGTGGGATCAGCAGGTCAGGACTCGGGCTCGTCGTCCTTGCCGGACTTGCCGCGTTCGGCCTCCTCGGCCCGCTCGCGGGCCTCGGTCGCCTCCAGTTGCGCCATCGGATTGTCGAAGTCGCCGCCGTCGCCGCCTCCGAGCACACGTTCGACGAACGCATCCGGGCTGTCGAGATCGGACGAGTCGGGCAACAGGTCGGGGTGGGCCCACACACCGTCACGGGCGTCGACGGTCGACTCGGACGTGAGGCGAGTCCACAGCTGCGCGGCCTCCCGGACCTTGCGGGGACGCAGTTCGAGTCCGACCAGCGTCGCGAACGTCTGTTCGGCGGGTCCGCCGGTCGCACGCCTGCGGCGCAGCGTCTCGCTCAGGGCCGCGACGCCGGGGAGGCGGTCGTTCAGCGCCGACGCGACGACGACCTCGACCCAGCCCTCGATGAGGGCGAGCAGCGTCTCGAGTCGCTCGAGCGCCTGCTTCTGCTCGGGCGTGGTCTGCGGTTCGAACGCACCCTGCTGCAGGATGTTCTCGAGCTGCGACGGATCGGTCAGCGCGGACGGGTCGAGTCCCTTCGCCATGTCCTCGATGGCCGAGAAGTCCATCGTGATGCCGCGGGCGTATTCCTCGACGGTGGCGAGGAGACGCTGACGCAGCCACGGAACGTGGCTGTACAGGCGCTGGTAGGCGGCCTCACGCGCGGCGAGGAACACGAGGATCTCGCGGTCGGGCTGTTCGAGCCCCTTGCTGAACCGCTCCACCGCGGCGGGAAGCAGTGCGCCCGTGCCTGCCGGACCGAGGGGGAGACCGATGTCGGTGGAGGTCAGCACCTCCTTCGACAGCTGGCCCAGGGCCTGGCCGAGCTGGGAGCCGAAGGCGAGGCCACCCATCTGGCTCATCATGCCGATCATCGGCCCGGCCATCTGCTGCGCTTCCTCTGGCAGCCCCTGCACCCACATGCCGGACACCTTCTCCGCGACGGGGTCGCACAGCCGCTTCCAGGTGTCGAGGGTGTTGTCGAGCCAGTCGTTGGGCGTCCACGCGACGGTCTTCGTCGCGCCCGCCGGCAGCGTCGTCGCGGCGTCGAGCCACAGTTCCGCGAGCCGTGAGGCATCGGCGATCGCCTCGGAGTTGCCCTGCGTGATGGGTGCGACGGACCCCATCTGCTGGCGCGCGAGTTTCTTCGCGATCTCGTAGTTGACCGGGCCGGTCTGCTCACCAGACCCCATCGACGTGCCCATCCCGCTCAGCATCTGGCCGAACTGGGTCAGCATCTGACCGAGGGAGGCCGGATCGAAGCCCCCGGCGGGGAAACCACCCGCCCCGAAACCGAAGTCGTCGGAACCGCCCGCGTTCTTGTCGCGGTCGGGCCCGTTCTGATCCCCCGTGTTCTTGTCACGATCGGGATCGTCGTCGGGTTTGGAGAAGCCGAAGGGCGGATTGCTCATGACTCAACGGTACAAGGCGCATGGTTCCGTGGCTGTCCACCTCGTCACGCTGACGGCGAACACGCGGACGGCCGACAGTCGTGTCCGCGGGTTCGCGCTCTACGCTGGTCCAGGTGAATCGACGGATCGTGACGCTTCTGGCTGCGCTGGCCCCGATCGTGGTACTCGGAATTCTCGGCACGGTGATCACGGTGCCGTACGTGGCCCTCGGGCCGGGACCCACGTTCAACACACTCGGCGAAGTAGGTGGTGAGGAAGTCGTCGCCGTCGAGGGAACGGAGGTCGACGACACCACCGGCCACCTCAACATGACGACGGTCGCCGTGCGCGACGACCTCAACGTGTTCGAAGCGTTCGGATTGTGGGCCAGTGGGCGCCAGGGCATCGTCCCCCGCGAGGAGGTCTACCCGCCGGACAAGTCGAAGGACGAGGTCAAGCAGGAGAACGACGCCGACTTCCAGCAGTCGGAGGACAGCGCGGAACTCGCGGCACTCCATTTCCTGGGCAAGCCGGTGGACCTGCGGATCGCCAAGGTCGGTGAGGACGGCCCCTCCCAGGGACTGCTGCGCGAGGGCGACGTGCTGGTGAGTGTCGACGGAAAGCCGGTGTCGACGGTCGGTGGCGTGCAGGCGGCGGTGGCCGATGTGCCCCCGAACACGGAGGTGCCGATCGTGATCCGGCGCGACGGCGCCGAGACGACGGTGCGGGTGGTGCTCGGCGCACGGCCGGACGACGAGTCCAAGGGCTACCTGGGGATCACTCCCGAGGAGATCCCGGACGTCCCGTTCACGATCGACTTCAACCTCGCCGACGTGGGCGGCCCCTCGGCAGGTCTCATGTTCACCCTCGCCGTGATCGACAAACTCAGCCCGGGCGAACTCAACGGCGGCAAGTTCGTCGCCGGCACCGGCACGATCGACTCCGACGGCGACGTCGGGCCCATCGGCGGCATCAAGTACAAGTTGATCGCCGCGGAGGAGGCAGGCGCCGAGACGTTCCTCGTGCCGGCGAAGAACTGCGACGAGGCACGCCAGGGTGCGCCCGACGGGCTCCGGCTGGTGAAGGTCGAGAACCTCGACGGAGCCGTCGATGCGCTCGAGGCCATCGATACCGGAGCGGACGCGCCGCACTGCTGAGCGGTCAGTCCTCCTCGGTCGCGTCGAGGGTGGCGTACAACGCGCTGATGAGATTCGGTGCCAGATCCTCGTAGGTGAGAAGTTCGATCCCGGCGTACGGGTCGGCGTCCTCGTCGGGGCGCAACTGCATCAGGCACAACGACGGTCCGTCGCGCAGCACGGCGGCGATCAACCGGGCGGACCGGCGGTCGGGATGCGACTCGGCCGCTGCCCGCGCGGCGTCGTCGGCGGCGTCGCGATCGGACAGCAGGGGGACGAGCGCGTCGTCGAGATCGGACTCCGCCTCGGGCGGCAGAACGACGATCTCCTGAACGAGTGCGCACCCCACCACGGACTCCGGCCAGCTGGTGGTGGCGAGGAACTCGTCGAGTGCGCGTGACCCGCCGTCGATGTCGTCGGGGAACGGATCCTGTTCCACCGGGGTCAATTCCGCGCCGTCGGCGAGTTGGTCGAGCAGGCTCGGTTCGGCGGCCGCGAGCAGTTCGGTCGGGACGAGTGCGAACATCTGGGGCGGCTGATCCCACCCTCCGGCATCGACGAATTCGACCACCTCGCGCACACAGCGGGCGAGGGCGTCCGTCTCTCGGTTCACATTCTCTTCACTCACGAGACCCATCTTCGCACCCCCGGAACAGGACCGACGGCCGCATCTCTCGGTTGTTACGTAGAGTGGGACGAAACGGTCACGCCCGTGCTGTTCGGGTGTGGACGAACGAACGGTGCAGTTGATCGCGGCGCGACAGCGTCGCCGAGTTCTTGGAGTGTGGCACGTGGGCATGCGGCCCCCCGCAGGTTTACCGTCGTTGTCCAAACGCAGCCGAGTGCTGCTGGTGCTGGCGCTTGTCGTCGCTGCCCTGTTGCTGGTGGGCCCTCGGCTCATCAGTACCTACACGGACTGGTTGTGGTTCGGTGAGGTCGGATTCCGTGGTGTCTTCACCACGGTCCTCGTCACCCGTCTGCTCCTCTTCCTCGTAGTCGGGGTCGTGGTCGGCGGAATCGTCTGGCTGGCACTGCTGCTCGCCTACCGTTCACGGCCGGTGTTCGTCCCGGTGTCGGGTCCCAACGATCCGGTGGCGCGGTACCGAACCACTGTGATGACTCGGCTGCGCCTGTTCGGCCTGGCCATTCCGATCGCGGTGGGACTGCTCGCCGGGCTGATCGCCCAGTCCAGCTGGGTGACGGTGCAGTTGTTCGTCAACGGCGGCGCGTTCGGCGTCGCCGATCCCGAATTCGGCCTCGACGTCGGCTTCTACACGTTCGATCTGCCGTTCTACCGGTTCGTCCTCAACTGGCTGTTCGTCGCGGTTCTGCTGGCGTTCTTCGCGAGCCTGGTGACTCACTACATCTTCGGCGGGCTGAAGCTGGCGGGCCGGGGCGGGGCACTGACCAATGCGGCGCGAGTCCAGTTGGCGGTGCTCGCGGGAACGTTCATTCTTCTCAAGGCCGTCGCGTACTGGTTCGACCGTTACTCGCTGCTGTCGAGCAGCCGCAAGGAACCCACGTTCACCGGTGGTAGCTACACCGACATGAATGCGGTGTTGCAGGCGAAGTTGATCCTGCTGGCCATCGCGGTCATCTGCGCGGGCGCGTTCTTCGCGGCGATCTTCCTCCGCGATCTGCGGATTCCCGCAATGGCGACAGCGCTTCTCGTGCTCTCCTCGATCCTGGTCGGCGCCGTGTGGCCGCTCGTGGTCGAGCAGTTCTCGGTGCGTCCCAACGCAGCCGACAAGGAGAGCGCGTACATCGAGCGGAACATCGCCGCCACGCGGCAGGCGTACGGCATCACCGACGACAAGGTCGAGTACCAGGACTATCAGGGGTACGGAACGAAGCCGCCGCGGGACGTGCCCGCCGACGTCACGACCATCGAGAACACGCGACTACTCGATCCGAACATCCTGTCGCGGACGTTCACCCAGCAGCAGCAGTTGAAGAACTTCTACGGGTTCCCGCCGACGCTCGACATCGACCGGTACGACATCGACGGGCAGTTGCGTGACTACATCGTCGCGGCCCGCGAGTTGTCGTCCAAGAGCCTGACGGGCAACCAGACGGACTGGATCAACAAGCACACTGTCTACACGCACGGCAACGGACTGGTCGCGGCCCCCGCGAACCGGGTGAACGCCGCTGCCGGCGAGTCCGCCGAGGAAGCCGCGAACAGCAACAGCGGTTACCCCGTCTACATGGTCAGTGACATCGCCTCGCAGGAGGCGGGTAACCAGGTCATCCCGGTCGAGCAGCCGCGCATCTATTACGGCGAGGTCATCGCCGACACGGACGCCGACTACGCGATCGTCGGCGGATCCCAAGGCTCGGATCCGCGGGAGTACGACACCGACACCTCGCGCTACACGTACACCGGTTCGGGTGGTGTGCCGATCGGCAACTGGTTCAACCGGCTGGCGTTCGCGGCCAAGTACACCGAGCGCAACATCCTGTTCTCCGGTGCCATCGGTTCGGATTCCAAGATCATCTACAACCGGGACCCACGGGACCGTGTCACGCACGTCGCCCCGTGGCTGACCGCGGACGGCGACTCGTACCCGGCCGTCGTCGACGGCAAGGTCGTGTGGATCGTGGACGCCTACACCACCCTGCAGGACTACCCGTACGCCCAGCGCAGTTCGCTCGACGGACTCGTCGAGGACAGCATCGACCAGAACACCGGCCGCCTGCTGCCCCGTAAGGAGGTGTCCTACATCCGCAACTCGGTGAAGGCCACCGTCGACGCGTACGACGGCACCGTGAAGCTCTACCAGGTGGACCAGAACGATCCGGTGCTCGATGCGTGGATGGGTGTCTTCCCGGATGCGGTTCAGCCGGCGGATTCGATTCCCGACGAACTGCGTGCGCACTTCCGCTATCCCGAGGACCTGTTCAAGGTGCAGCGCGAGATGCTCGCCAAGTACCACGTGGACGATCCGAAGGAATTCTTCACCAACAACGCGTTCTGGTCGGTGCCGAGCGACCCCACGATCGACACGAGCGCGAACCAGCCGCCGTACTACGTGCTGGTCGGTGATCCCGAGACCGGGAAACCGTCGTTCAATCTGACCAGTGCGATGGTGGGTTACAGTCGCGAGTTCCTGTCCGCATATCTGTCGGTGAAGTCGGATCCGGAGAATTACGGCAAGTTCACGGTGCTCCAGTTGCCGACGGACACGCAGACCCAGGGCCCGCAGCAGACGCAGAACTCGATGATCTCGGATCCTCGGGTGGCATCGGAGCGAACCCTGCTCGAGAGATCGAACAAGATTCAGTACGGCAACCTGCTGACCTTGCCGATCGCGGACGGCGGCATCCTCTATGTCGAACCGATGTATACGGAGCGAAGTTCGACGGGCCCGAACACGTCGACGTTCCCGCAGCTGTCCCGAGTGCTCGTGAGCTACCGCGAGCCACCGCCGAGTAACAGTGTGCGTGTCGGGTACGCCCCGACGTTGGCGCAGGCGCTCGACCAGGTGTTCGGTGCCGGCACGGGCTCGGTGGCGACGGCACCCAGTGCGGAAGAAGGGACGCCCCCGGAGTCCGGCACCACGCCGCCGGTCGATCAGGGTGCGGCACCGGCGCCGACCGCCCCGGCGACACCGCCGTCCGGCACGGATGTCTCGGCGGCCGTGGCGGAGTTGGACGCGTCGCTCGACGCGTTGACGTCGGCGCAGCGCAGCGGTGACTTCGCGGCCTACGGCGCAGCGCTTGCTCGCGTCCAGAAGGCGGTCGCCGCGTACGAGGCGATCCCGAAGTAGAGGCGCTTCAGCCGCAGGCAGAACGAGGCCCTGTCATCCGAACCGGATGGCAGGGCCTCGTCGTGCGAGCGGAAGATCAGCGCAGTGCGTCGACCAACTGCGGGTTGGTGTCCACCAGCTGCTGGAACTGCTGTCCGTAGCCGTTCTGCTCGGCGACCTGACGCGCGGCGTCGAGCGCCTGCTGTGCGGCGGGCTGGACCGGGGCGGGTGCCTGAACCTGAGCCGGAGCGGCGGGGGCGGGAGCCGGGGTGGGCTCCGGAGCGGGGGCCGGAGCCTCGGCGACGTCGCCGCCACCGGTGGACAGGTACTGACCGCACACCGGCCATGCACCCTGGCCCTGGGTCGCGAGAACATTCTCGGCGACGCGGACCTGCTCGGCCTTGCTGGCGTTCGATGCCGAGCCGGTGCCGCCGTTGGCCTCCCAGGTGCTCTGCGAGAACTGCAGGCCGCCGTAGTAGCCGTTTCCGGTGTTGATTCCCCAGTTGCCGCCGCTCTCGCACTGGGCGACGCCGTCCCAGTTGTGGGAAGCGGCGGAGGCGGTGCCGGTGCTCAGTCCGAGCGGGACGGCGACGACGGCTCCGGTGACGGCGATCCAGCCGAGGGCACGCTTGCTGATGCTGTGATTGGTCATGCGGGGTCAATCCTCTCCGCGCTTGCTGGCGTGGCCGGCCTGCGGGTGACGACGTTCGCGTCGTCACGCCGGGCTGCGATTTTGTGCCGCGTCCCTGCCCCTCGAAGGTTTCGGGGATTCCGAACCCGCGGGGCAGAGCTAGCAGCGGCGGGCCGGCTTTCGCCCGGTTGTTTCGGGCCGAGAGCGACCGTACGGGAGCTTTGCCCGCAGTTCACCTGGCGAAAATGGTGGACAGCTGTCCGGCGGCGAAGGCGAATTTTCCCTGTTGCTCCAGGTCAACGCGCCTCGATATCGTTTCGGAGTCCATTCGTTACCCCACTGTTATGTGGTGGGGATCACCACGAATTTGTGCAGCGGCTCACGTCGAAATGGCGGGGAAACGAATCCCGGTGGTGTAGGGCGGAGCCTTGCAATGCAGGAGTGCCCCGCGCGCAGTCGTGCTGCGCGCGGGGCACTTCGAGCAAGGTGCGGATCAGAGGTACTGTCCGCAGACCGGCCAGGCGCCGGGTCCCTGGGTTGCCAGGACGTTCTCGGCGACGCGGATCTGCTCCTCGCGCGAGGCGTTGGCCGGCGAGCCGGAGCCACCGTTCGCCGCCCAGGTGCTGTCGGTGAACTGCAGACCGCCCGAGAAGCCGTTTCCGGTGTCGGCGCCCCAGTTGCCGCTGCTCTCGCACGCTGCAACGGCGTCCCAGTCTCCGGAAGCGGCCGATGCGGTGCCGGTGCTCAGACCGAGCGGCACTCCGATGACTGCTCCGGTGAGTGCGATTGCGCCCATGGTCCGCTTGACGATGCTGGAATTGGTCATGTGGTTGTTTCCTCTCCGCGCCTGCTGACGAGGTGGTGGTGCGGTAACGGCTGGTGTGCCGACCCGGTGGTCGATCTGTCCTCGTCCCTGCCCCTCGAGGTGTCGGGATTCCGAATCCCGCGGGGGCAGGTCGAGCTGCGGCGGGTCGGCGTTGCCCGGTAGTTTCGGGCTGGCAACGAACGTACGCGGTGATCACGGAATGGTCACGGGTCGATTTTCTGTGACGGGCGTCCAAATACTGGGACGAACGACCGCTGTTTTCCCAGGTCGTCCCCGAAGTTTCAGGTTTCGGCAGCGTTACAGATTTGGCACGAAATGTGACGAGCGTCATAACATTCAGGTAACGGATGTGACTCGAGTGGTGCTGAAAGGTTGCTACTCGGACGCTTTCCGGGCGATTTGCAATCCGTTCGTTCGCTCGTGTAACTTTGTTCATGCAACGCGGGGTGGAGCAGCTCGGTAGCTCGCTGGGCTCATAACCCAGAGGTCGCAGGTTCAAATCCTGTCCCCGCTACCACCGAAGAACCGGCGTCCTGGAATCCAGGACGCCGGTTCTTTTTTGTCTCCGCTCGCCCCCGTCGGGGCGGTTCTCACATCCGCGTCGTTCGGACCAGCAATCCCGCCACATGGGCGCATGCTGCTGCCCGCGCTCCGACCGCGTCGCCGGACTCGATGGCGCCGACGATCCGCTCGTGCTCGGTGACGGCCAGCCTCCGATTCAGATCCGCACTCCACATGTCCGACCGGTACAGATGTGATTGCCCGTCCAACCGCAGGAGGGCTTCGCTCAGTGGCTTGTTGCGGGCGGTTTCCCGGATGAGGGTGTGGAATTCGAGGTCGAGCCGTGAATCGCGGCGCTGATCGGCGGGCCCGTCCAGCAGCTCACGTTGGACCTGCACCATCTTCTTCAATTGCTGCACCGTCTCGTGGGTGGCAGCGGTAGTCGCGTGAAATGCGGCGAGCCCGTCGAGTACCTCGCGGACCTCGAAGACGGCGCGGATCGAGTCCGCGTCGAGAGAATCGACCTTGGCGCCCGCATTGCGGGTGTAGACCGCGATGCCCTCGTAGATGAGTTGCTGCACGGCCTCCCGGACGGGGGTACGGCTGACGTTCAGTTTCGCGGCCAGCGCCGGAACGCTGAGTGGCGTACCGGGGGGCAGTTCGCCGGAGAAGATCTGTTCACGAAGAGTGTCGTGAACGGATTCGGTGAGCAGGGCTCGTTCCGTGTGTGTCATCGATCCTTCCGAACCCTTCCTCGAGGCGGGTCGTGACCTCGCCGCCCGGCCCGGCTCCTGCGTCGACTCTATTCGATCGCCGGCGGGAGGGCGCCCCACCGACTGATCCTGCTAGCGGGCGGACAGGACCCGCGCGGCTTCGCGAAGTGCCGCAGTCGGTTTGACGCCCGCCTTCAGGCCGGCGACCTTGGCCGCGATGTTCTCCGCGACCGTGATCGGCGGATATCCCGGCTCCCCGTCGACGAGAGTCCCGGGGAGCGGTTCGATCACGGCGTCGTGGTTCCCGTCGAAGAAGAACGCCGCGGATCGCCGGCGAATGATCTGCCCGTCGGTGACGGGCGGATTCACCCGATGCACGGTCGAGCGCCACCGGTCGTTGGTCCACCGGGCCATGGCGTCGCCGAGGTTGATGAGAAACGCGTCGTCGGCGGGCTGCGCATCGTGCCACGCGTTGTCGGAGCCGAGGATCTGCAGGCCGGGAACCTGATCGGCCCAGAGAATCGTGAGAATACCGAAGTCGGTGTGGGCGCCCATGCCGGTGGCATCACCGTCGAATGCGACCTCGCCCTCGGGAAGCGCATAGTTGTTCATCTTCAATGCGTTGATCGAATGGTCGACCATCGCGTCGAAGTATCCCGGTTCCACCCGAAGGGCATCGGCGAACGCGGCCATGAGAATTCGCGCCAGTTCCTGGGCGTGTGCGAAGTACTCCTGCACCCCGCTGTGGAAGGACGGGGCGTCGTCCGGCCAGGTGTTGGTGGCGTAGCTGGTCTCGGGGACTTCGACGTCGGGGTAGTCGGTGGTCTCGGTTCCGACGACGAAGGCTTCGTAGAAATCGTTCATCCTGTTCGCGGACTCCACCCCGAGGCTCATGCTCAGGGACTCGGACGCGGGCGGCGAGTACCCGCGGTTCTCGGAGGAGGAGCGCCGGTACTTCTTCTTGGTCTCGAGCGGGAGTCCGAAGAATTCGTCGAGTGCACTGGCCAGGCGGTCGACCGTCGCTCCGGGAACCCGGTGACCGACGATCTGGACGAAACCGACCTCACGGCAGGCGGTGTCGAGTTCCGCCGCCACACGTGCGCATTCGGCACTGTTGTGGGCGCGGGCTCCCTCGGCGAGATACGCGCTGATGTCGACGGTCGGGACGGTGAACGGGGAAGTGGGCATGACGGCCTTTCGGGGAAGGTGTGCTCAGGACTTGTGGCCGGACGCGTGCCAGCTGCCGACCAGCAGTCGGGACAGGATGCCGAACGCGGAGAACACGGCGACACCGAAGAGCGACGCGATCACGATCGCGGCGATGAGATCCTCGGATTGGAGCCGGCTGCGGAACACGTCGAGAAGCGTGCCGATGCCGGGCTCGCCTTTGGCGAAGAACATGTCTCCGATGATCGCGCCGACCACGACGAGGCCGGACGCGGTGCGAATGCCGGTGAGAACGGCGGGCAGTGCCGCGCGAAGTTCCAGCTTCACCAGGCGATCCCATCGGGATGCCCGGCCGAGAGTGAACAGTTCGTGGAGGCCGCGGTCGACGGACTGGAGTCCGAAGTGAGTGTTGGTGATGATGGGAAAGGCGGCGATGAGGACGCACACGAGTGTGCGGGCCGTCATCCCGTAACCGAACCACAGACCGATCAGCGGGACGATCGCGAGGATCGGAATCACCTGGAGCACCACGGCGTACGGGTAGACGATCCGTTCGATCCACTTCGCGCGGCTCATCAGGACCCCCGTACCGACTCCGACGAGCACGGCCACGACGAAGCCGACCAGCGCGACGCGGGCAGTGACGGCGAGGGCCTCGAGCATCGGGGACAGGTGCTTCCAGTCCAGGAGCGACTGCGTGAGAACGCGATTCGGCGGAGGAAGGAGGAACTGTCGTTCGGGGGAGAGGACGAACCAGCTCACCGCGGACCACAGGACGAGTGCTCCCGCTAGCGACAGCACGGGAAACAGCAGTCCCGCGGCCACCCTGACCGTTCGCGGCCGCCGCGCCGAGGGGCCGCTCGGCTCCGTGACGGCCGGGGTCCGCGCGCTCACGATGGGACGGGGCAGGACAGGTGCTTCGGTCATCGTGTGCTCCCGTGCAGGCTGTTCGAGATCTGGGCGACGTACTCGGTGTACTTCGGGTCGAATCGCAGTTCGGGGCTTCGCGGGTGAGGGAAGTCGATGTCGATGACCGAGGCGATCCGTCCGGGCCGCGCGGTCATGACGACGACCCGGTTGGCGAGGTACACCGCCTCGGACACCGAGTGGGTGATGAACATCGACGTGAACCCCTTCCTGCTGTACAGGCTGTGGAGTTCGACCTGCATGTCGAGCCTGGTCAACTCGTCGAGTGCCCCGAACGGTTCGTCGAGCAGCATCACCTCGGGTGCGAGTGTCAGGGCGCGGGCGAGCGAGACGCGCATCTTCATTCCGCCGGACAGCGACCGGGGCAGCTGGTCGGCGAAACCGTCCAGTCCGACGGCGGCGATGGCCTCGGCCGCGCGTGCCCTCCGGACCGCCGCGTCGCCCCGGCCGAGTTCGGCCGAGAGTTCCACGTTGGCGCGTACGGTCCGCCAGGGCAGCAGGGTGGGTTCCTGGAAGATGAACCCCACGGAGTCGGTGGCCAGAGCCACGGATCCGTCGGTCGGACGTTCCAGTCCGGCTGCCATTCTCAGCAGTGTCGACTTCCCGCAGCCCGAAGGTCCGACCACGGCGACGAAGTCGCCGCGGTGGACGTCGAGGTCGATGCCGTCCAGTGCGACGGTTCCCGTGTCGAACCGTTTCACGACGGTGCTGAAGGCGATCGCGACGTCGTGTGTGAGCCGGCGTGCGTCGACGTCCTGCGTCGTGTCGGCGAGTCTCATCCCAACCTCCAAGGTGGCCGTGAAATGCATGCAAAGAATGGATAGTTCGATGAAAATAGTCTGGATTGCATGCATGTCGTCCGGGTTGCGGAGTGTTAACACGTGGTGACATGTGGTCGAGCGTGCGCGGAATGCAGAGTAAGTAGACGTGATAGGGAGCGGGAGGGCGTCCGTTCACGTGAATGAAACAAAACCGATATTGCATGTAATCAGACCGGGTGCACACTTGGCGCACCGGTCGCCGACGCGTGGAGTCGGCACCGAATTCCCTTGGTCGTCATGAGTGTTCACCGCGGCTCCGCGGTACCCGGCGACCACCGACTTCGATCGTGTTCGCGAGGAGAACGATGAACCGCAACAGTAGGACCCTTCGGCAGGCGGGCATGTCCGCCGTCGTGCTGGCCACACTCGGCCTCTCGGCGTGCACTTCGTCCGACGGCGGCAGCGCCTCCGGGGTCACCCTCGAACCCGCGGCCGAATCGCAGAACCTCGCCGGGGTATGCCCGGAGAACGTCGTGGTCCAGCTGCAGTGGCAGCCGCAGTCGGACATGGGTGGGCTGTTCCGGATGCTCGGCCCCGGATACGCCGTCGACGCCGACGACAAGTCCGTGACAGGACCGCTGGTGGCCGACGGCAAGGACACGGGGGTGGATCTGACACTCCGCGCCGGCGGTCCGGCGATCGGCTTCCAGTCGGTGACTTCGCAGATGTACGTGGACGATTCGATCGCACTCGGCGTGGTTCACGGGGATCAGGTGATCGCCGCGGCCGCGAACCAACCGGTCGTGGCGGTGACGCCGCTCCTGAAGTACAGCCCGGCGATCCTGATGTGGGATGCGGAGACCCACCCGGACTGGCGGACCGTGGCCGACATCGGAAGGTCGGATGCCTCCGTCGTGGTCTCGAAGGAACAAATGTTTCCCCAGTGGCTGGTGGCGCGGGGTCTGCTGAAGGAGTCGCAGCTCGACACGAGTTACGACGGCGCGCCGTCCCGGTTCGTCGGGGATCCCGCCATCGCGCAACAGGGTTTCGCGAACTCGGAGCCGTACACCTACGAGTACGAGACACCCGCCTGGGACAAACCGGTCGCCTACGACCTCCTGAAAGACTCGGGCTTCGACATCTACGCGTCCAACGTCTCCGTCCGCGCGGACAAGGTGGAATCGCTGACGCCCTGCCTGCAGAAGCTGGTGCCGATCATCCAGCAGTCCACCGCCGACTATGTCACCGCTCCGGAGTCCACCAACGAGGCCATCGTGGACGTCGTGTCCCAGGACTCCTCGTTCTCGCCTTATACCGAGGGCGAGGCGGAGTTCAGTGCGCAACTGCTGAAGGACGAAGGGCTGATCGCGAACGAGGCCGACGGATCGGTCGGAACGTACGACATGGCGCGAGTGCAGGGGACGGTCGACGAACTGAAACCGATCCTCGTCGCCGGTGGTGCCGCGATCCCGGATTCGCTGACCGCGGAACAGATCTACACGAATCGATTCACCGATCCCGCGATCGGGATCAGCTCTCCGTAACGTCCATCTCGATCAGGACGCGACGCAGCAACTTGCCCGTCGCGTTGCGGGGAAGTTCCTCGATGAAGATGACCTCGCGGGGCACCTTGTACCGCGCCAGGTTCGACTTGACGTGGGCCTTCAACTCGTCGGCGTCCTTCGCGGATCCCGGGCCGGGTACCACGAAAGCCCTGAGGCGATGGCCGAATTCGGAGTCCTCGACACCGATCACAGCGGCCTCGAGCACGTCCTCACGGTCGGCGAGCAGGTTCTCGACCTCGAGGGGGTAGACGTTCTCGCCGCCGGACACGATCATGTCGTCGTCCCGGCCGTCCACGAAGAGGAGGCCGTTGCGGTCGAAGTGGCCGACGTCGCCGGTGGACATTAGACCGTTGATGCGCTCCTTGTCGCGACCGTCGGTGTATCCGGAGAAGCTGAGACCGCTGGCGACGAAGATCCGTCCGACGGTCTCGGGTTCGGTGATCCGTTGACCCGACTCGTCATAGAGTTCCACGTGGCAGGTGACGGGTGCCCGCCCCGCGGTGCCCGGCGCCAGCGCGAGGTCGGCCGGAGTCGCGACGGTGGCGACGGCGACTTCGGTGGAGCCGTACAGGTTGTGGAGGACCTCGCCGAAAGCGGCGGTGGTGCGTTTGCAGAGGTCGGGGGAGAGGGCGGACCCGGCCGCGAAGATGATCTTCAGGCTCGACGTGTCGTACTTGGCCAGGGTCTCCGGCCCGAGGTCGATGATGCGCTGCAGCATGGTGGGAACGACGACCAGTGTGTCGCAGCGGTGCTGCTCGACCAGGCGGATCGTGTTCTCCGGATCGAACTTGCGATGCATCACCACGGTCTGGCCCAGTGCCAGCGCGAGTGCGAACTGGGAGACTCCCGTCCCGTGGAATGCGGGTGCCGCCATCATCATCGTCTGCCCGCGTCGCAGTGGAACCCGGTCGAGGAACTGGGCCGACGCGAGCGGCGACGTGTGTCCGCGGGGAGCGCCCTTCGGTGTGCCCGTGGTGCCGCTGGTGAGGAGGACGAATCCGCCCTGAGTGGACGGCGCGGGCAGCGAACTGCGGTCTCTGCCCTCCATCACGTCGTCGAGCGTGCGGACCTGGGACGTCGAATCGTCCTCCGCCCAGGAGCGATAGGCGATGACCTCGTCCGGAAGGGCTTCGGCGACCGCGTGGAACTCGTCGTCGTACACGAACGCCTGAACCTGCTCGCGGGCGGCGACGTCGACGAGTTGGGGCCGGGCGAACCCGGTGTTCATCAGCACCAGCTTGGTGCCGTTCTTGGCGGCGGCGAGCATCGTCAGGACCAGGCCCCGATGATTGCGGCACATGCATCCCATGACGGAACCGGGAGTGATGCCGTCGGCCTGCCACGCCCGCACCAGGGCGTTGGACTGCTCCTCGATGTCGGTGTAGGTGAGCGAGCCGCGCTCGTCGATCAGGGCCACCGCATCCAGTCCGGCCTCGGCATTGGCGTGGACCGGCCCGGCGAACGGACCGTACTTCCGCACGGCCAGAATCGATCGGACGCCCTGGTCGACGCGGGGAAAGGGAACGAGGCCTGCGCGGTTCATCACCCGCACAGCTCCCACGGTGTCCGTGATCTTGGTGAGGAAGTGCTGAGCTGGCATGGAGAACCCCTCCGGCTGCAGTGACGGATTTCCCGTCCAGCGTAGATGACGACAGGGGTCCGGCCGCGCGGTCCGGTGAAGCCGGGCGTCCCGCACGAAGAAGCCCCCGCCGCAGCTGAGTGCGGCGGGGGCTACACCCCTCGATGAAAGTCCCCCTCGAGCTGCTACTTCAGCTCGGCGGACGACTTTCCGAGCAGACGGCGAGCGACGATCAGCTGCTGGATCTGCTGCGTTCCCTCGAAGATGTCGAGGATCTTGGAATCGCGCGCCCACTTCTCGAGCAGCGGGCGCTCCGAGTAGCCCAAGGTGCCGGCGAGTTCGACGGCCTTGAGGGAGATGGCGGTTCCGGTGCGACCGGCCTTCGCCTTCGACATCGATGCTTCGAGAGAGTTCGGCTTCTTGTTGTCCGCCATCCACGTTGCGCGCAGCGCGAGCAGGTAGGCGGCTTCCCAGTCGGCCTCGAGCTGCAGGAACTCGGCGGCGGCCGCGTGCTGGTTGTACGCAGGAGTGTCGTAGGAGATCTCCACACCGGCGTCGGAGAGGATGCTGCGTAGTTCCTCGAGCGCGGCGCGGCCGAGGCCGACCGCCATGCCGGCGACGATCGGACGGGTGTTGTCGAACGTCTGCATGACGCCGGCGAAGCCCTTCTCGACGTTGACCTCCGGCGTGCCGAGCAGGTTGTCCTTGGGGATCCGGCAGTCCTGCAGCAGCAGGACCGCGGTGTCGGACGCCTTGATGCCCAGCTTGTGCTCGAGGCGGGCGACGCTCAGGCCCGGGGCGTCGCGCGGGACGACGAACGACTTGATCGCGGCGCGGCCCTTCGTCTTGTCGACGGTGGCCCACACGACGATGTGCGTGGAGCGCTCGCCGGCCGTGACGAAGATCTTCTCGCCGTTGAGCACGTACTCGTCGCCGTCGAGCACCGCGGTGGTGGTGACGGCGGCGGAGTCGGAACCGAAACCGGGTTCGGTGATGGCCATCGAGGCCCACACCTTGCCGAAACGCTCGAGCTGCTCGTCGGTGGCGACGGCGGCGATGGCCGAGTTGCCGAGGCCCTGGTACGGGATCGCCAGTGTGAGACCCACGTCGCCCCAGCAGGTTTCGATGACGTTCATCAGCGACGACATGTTGCCGCCGTTCACGTTCCCGATGACCTTCGGCTCGTCGCCCCGTCCGAGGGCGGCGCCCGCCGCGCCCTTACCGGAGTCGTTGAGTCCCTCCACCATGGCGGCCATGGTGTCGAGTTCCTTGGGGTAGGCGTGCTCCGCGAGATCGTACTTGCGGGAGATCGGCCGGAAGATTTCCGCGGCGACCTGGTGCGCCTGATTCGCGGAGGATTTGAGCTTCTTGGGAAGTTCGAGGTTGATCATGACAGTTTCCTTAGTTCGAATCCGGCCGCTCAGATCAGGACGATGCCCTCGGCGACGCCGATGGCGCGCAGATCGCGGTACCAGCGCTCCACGGGATGTTCCTTGGTGTAACCGTGGCCACCGAGCAGCTGGACGCCGTCGAGGCCGATCTGCATGCCCTTCTCGGATGCCAGCTTTCGGGCGAGGGCCGATTCGCGGGCGAAGGAGAGCCCCTGCTCGGCGCGCGAGGCGCCGCGCAACGTCACCAGACGCAGGCCGTCGAGTTCGATGCCGATGTTCGCGACCATGAACGCGACCGCCTGACGGTTGCTGATCGGTTCGCCGAACGCGACCCGCTCGTTGACGTACGGGATCACGTAGTCGAGAACGGCCTGTCCGGTTCCGACCGCGAGCGACGCCCAGCCCAGGCGGGCCAGCCGGATGGCGTCGGCGTACTCGGCCTTCCGGACGTCGGCGTCGGCGTCGCCGAGCAGACCCGACTCGGGCACGGCGACGTCGGTGAGGTTGAGCCGGCCGAGGCCCGCGGCGCGCAGACCCATGCTCGGGTCCGCCTCGACGACGAGCCCCTTCGTGTCGGCCTCGACAATGAAGAAGGAGGGCTTGCCGTCGAGTTCGGCTGCCACGATGAACAACTCCGACGAGGCGGCGGCGGGAACGAGGCTCTTGACGCCGTTGAGCTTGTAACCGCTGGGCGAGCGAACCGCCTTGGTCTGCAACGCGAACGGATCGAACAGTGCGCGGGGCTCGTTGACGACCACGGCGGCGTTCGGAACCTGCTCGCCCGTGAACGAGGGCAGGTAGGTCTTCTGCTGGGAGTCGGTGCCCCACTGGGTGAGGGCGACGGCGACCCCGCTCGGCGCGAGGATCGGCAGGGCGAGTCCCATGTCGCCGTGGGCGAGAGCCTCGGCGACGAGGGAGTTGGTGACGGCCCCGCGCTCACTGGCGGCCCCGTCGAGTTCCTCGGGAACATTGATCAGGGTGATGCCGAGTTCGGCGGCGCGCTTCACGAGATCCGCAGGGGCCGCGGCGGCAGCGTCGGCGTCGTGGCCCGCGGGTCGCAGGATCTCGGCCGCGAACTCCCGCACGGTCTCGACGATCATCTGCTGCTCGTCGCTCGGGGTGAGGTCGAAGTAGCCGGCCTTGGCGGTCGGGTTGTCGGGGAGGCGCTTCGGCGCACCGCCGCCGGACGCCTTCTGGAACCCGCGGGTCGCGGCGCCGAGCGTCTTGAAGCCGGTCTTCGTGCCTTCGTAGGTCACCCGGTCGATCGTCTGGCGCAGGTTGTACTTCTCGGCCAGATCGGAACCGGTGATCTTGGTCAGCACGCGCATCGCGGCACCCATGGCGTCGCGCTTGACCGGATTCAGTCCGACGGCGGACGTGTCGCGGGGCTTCCGCTTCGCGCTGTCGTTGGGGGCAACAGTGTCTTGCTTGCTCATGATCACCAGCTGTTTCTCGGTGTTCGGGCGTGGACACGATCTATCTTACTCAGCAGTAAGGTGGGTGTCTACTATCGAGTAAGTTCGAGTGCCTGCGATCGTCCGCGGAAGCGTCCCGGCGCCTGTTCGGGGAGGAGGTGGCGGCGAATCCGCACCCACGGTGAAGCGGGTGATCGAGATCCGCGCGATTCGTCGGCTCCGTCCCCGCCGGGGCGAGTCGAGGGACGGCGCGAGCGAGGGCGGAATCGGCTCGACCGAGCAGCGGTTCGCCGCAACCCCAGGTGGGGGTCCTGCGACCAGGCAGGATCCCGAACCTGCCCGCGCGTGCGGTGGGCGTGAAGTAGCGGCCCCGGAATCGTCGACGGTGGACGCGGTCAACGGTGGAATCGGGGAGTCTCGCGGCCGAGGATGGCGGAGGCGGACTCCTCTGTCGGAGTCTTGTCAGAACCCGCTGTCTGTGCCGGCCCTTACGTCAGTTCGAGCGCAGACGGGACAGCGCCTCGTCGTGCAGCAGCGTGTTGGTGGCCAGTGCGCTGCCTCCGTGCGGGCCGTCGGCGCCGGCGAGGTTGGTGAAGCGGCCGCCGGCCTCGCGCACCAGAACGTCGAGGGGCGCGAGGTCCCACAGCGACACCTCGGGCTCGGCGGCGATGTCGACAGCGCCCTCGGCGAGCAGGCAATAGGAGAAGAAGTCACCGAAGCCCCGGACCCGCCACACGTCGTCGGTGAGGGAGAGGAACTGTTCGCGGATGCCCAGTTCCTTCCATCCCGACAGGCTCGAGAATGTGAGGCTGGCAGATCCAAGTCGGTCGACGGCGGAGACGGCGAGGCGAGTGGGCTCCGATCCGTCGAACGTCGACCAGGCGCCCGCGCCCGACGCGGCCCACCAGCGGCGTGCGAGTGCCGGGGCGCTCACCACGCCGACGGTGGGAACGCCGTCCTCGAGCAACGCGATCAGGGTGGCCCAGATCGGGACGCCGCGGACGAAGTTCTTGGTCCCGTCGATCGGGTCCACCACCCACTGGCGTCCTGTGAACTGCGCGTCGCCGCCGAACTCCTCACCCAGGACGGCGTCGGCGGGCCGCTCGGCTTCCAGCGTCGCGCGCACTGCCCGTTCCACGGCCAGGTCGGCGTCGGTGACCGGGGTGAGGTCCGGCTTGTCGTCGACCGACAGGTCGAGCGCCCCGAATCGGGCCCTGGTGATCGCGTCCGCCTCGTCCGCGATTCGGAGGGCGAGTTGCAGGTCGGCGTGGAGGTCGGTCACGGTCGCCCAGATTACTCGTACCGCTTACTCCTGCCGCGCAGGCGCGAACTCAGTCGATCTTCACTTCGGCGAGTTTTCCGGTGGCGACGTCGAAGACGAATCCGCGAAGGGACGTGGTCGCCGTGATGAACGGGCTGGACCGGATGCGGCGCAGCGACTGCCGGACGTCCTCGTCGAGGTCGGAGAACGCCTCGGCCGACCAGGCCGGCTTGATACCGACCTCGTCCTGGATGGACTTCTTGAAGTCGTCGTCCGTGAACGTGAGCATTCCGCAGTCCGTGTGGTGGATGAGGATGATCTCGGTGGTGCCGAGCAGTCGCTGGCTGATCGCGAGCGACCGGATCTCGTCGTCCGTCACCACACCGCCGGCATTGCGGATGACGTGCGACTCACCCTCCTGGATGCCGAGGGCCCGGTAGACGTCCAGACGCGCGTCCATGCAGGCGAGGACGGCGACGTGCTTGCTCGGGGGGAGGGGGAGCGGCCCGGTGAATCCGGCGGCGTACTCCTCGTTGTTCTTCAGGTACTGGTCGGTCACGGTCATCGTCGACTCCGTCCGGAATGGCGGCACAAACATGTGCGTACTCGTGCATGTAACAAGGAGCGTCCGGGGTGCGCAAGGGTTCGACTCGACGTGAACGGAAGGGGTGACTTCGGCAGGGAAGCAGGGGTGAGAGGGCCCGCGCGCGCACCCGGTAACCTTGGGAACCGTGCATCCCGACGTATCCGCAGACCTCAGCGAGCTCGACACCACCCTCCGTACCGTCGAATCGGTGCTGGACGTGGAGGAGTTGCGCCGCCGCATCGACGAGCTCGAACACCAGGCCGCCGATCCGGAGCTGTGGAACGACCAGGAGCACGCCCAGCAGGTCACCAGCCAGCTCTCGCATTCGCAGGCCGAACTGCGCCGCGTCGAGGAACTGCGGTCGCGGCTCGACGACATGCCGGTGCTCTACGAACTCGCCGAGGACGAGGGCGCGGAGGCCATCGCGGACGCCGACGCCGAGCGGCACAGCCTGCGCGAGGACATCGCCGCGATGGAAGTCAAGACGATGCTCTCCGGCGAATACGACGAGCGTGACGCGCTGGTCAACATCCGCTCCGGCGCGGGTGGCGTCGACGCCGCCGACTGGGCCGAGATGCTGATGCGCATGTACGTCCGCTGGGCGGAGAAGCACGGCTACGGCGTCGAGGTCTATGACACGTCCTACGCGGAAGAGGCCGGCATCAAGAGCGCGACGTTCGCGGTCAAGGCGCCGTACAGCTACGGAACCCTGTCCGTCGAGATGGGCACGCACCGGCTGGTCCGGATCAGCCCGTTCGACAACCAGGGTCGCCGCCAGACGTCGTTCGCCGAGGTCGAGGTCCTGCCCGTGGTCGAGACCACCGACCACATCGACGTCAACGAGAACGACGTCCGCGTCGACGTGTACCGATCCTCGGGGCCCGGTGGGCAGTCCGTCAACACCACCGACTCCGCGGTCCGGTTGACGCACATCCCGACAGGCATCGTCGTGACCTGTCAGAACGAGAAGTCGCAGCTGCAGAACAAGGTGTCGGCGATGCGCGTTCTGCAGGCCAAGCTGCTCGAGGTCAAGCGCAAGGAGGAGCGCGCCGAGATGGACGCGCTCAAGGGCGACGGCGGCAGTTCCTGGGGCAACCAGATGCGGTCGTACGTGCTGCACCCGTACCAGATGGTCAAGGATCTGCGCACCGAGTACGAGGTCAATAACCCGTCGGCGGTGCTCGACGGTGACATCGACGGATTCCTCGAATCGGGCATCCGCTGGCGGATGCGCGAGAATCAGGCGTCCTAATACCTATGGAAGCGACGGCGGCGATGTTCGCTCCCACCCAGAACCTGCTCGACTGGCTCTCGTCGACGGGGCTTGCGGTGTCGCTCACCGTCCTCGGGGCGATCCTGATGGCGCGATTCGTCAGTTGGGGCGGCAGCAAGGTCACCGACCGGATCGACAGTAACTACATGCAGGGCGACGCTCTTGTGCGGTCCGAGGCGACCAAGCATCGGCACTCGGTGGCGCAGGTGATCACCTGGGTGATCATCACCATCATCTACGTCATCGCGACGATGAAGGTGCTGGATCAGCTGAGCCTGCCGATCGGCAGCCTGGTGGCCCCGGCCACCGTGCTCGGTGCGGCGCTCGGTTTCGGCGCGCAGCGCGTGGTGCAGGACATCCTCGCCGGCTTCTTCATCATCACCGAACGGCAGTACGGGTTCGGCGACACGGTGCAGCTCGCGGTGACAGGGTCGTCGGAAGACGCCGAGGGTGTGATCGAGGACGTCACGCTCCGGGTCACCCGGATGCGGAACTCGGACGGTGAGGTCATCACCGTTCCCAACGGCCAGATCGTGAAGGCGATCAACCTGTCCAAGGACTGGGCGCGCGCCGTGATCGACGTTCCCGTCCCGGCGACGTCGGACATCAACCGGGTCAACGAGGTGCTGCACCAGGTCGGTGTCGAGGCCTTCGCGGATCGCGGGCTGAAGAAACTACTGCTCGACGAACCGACGGTGATGGGAGTGGAGAGTCTGACGGTCGACGAGGTCAGCGTTCGCGTCGTGGCGCGAACCCTGCCGGGTAAGCAGTTCCAGGTGGGGCGCGCACTGCGCGTGCGCATCGCCACCGCGATGAGACGGCAGGGGATCACCGTCGAACCGGACCTCCAGACGGTCCGGGCAGCGGAGGGCGAGGGATGACCGACGAACCCCGGCGCGGACTGGACCGGATTCTGCACTCGTCGTTCCTTCCCGCGAAGATCTTCGGCGGACGGGTACGGACGTCGACGCTGGTGCTGTGCATCCTCTGGGTGGTGCTGTACACGCTGTACACGTACCTGAACCCTGTCGAAGAGGTGGTCCAGGGACCCGTCGCGCCGGCGGTCGTGCCCACCCGGGAAGCGCCCCTTCAGGAGACCACGCTGCCGACATCGGAGATCGAGACGACGACCGAGTCGACGTCGGAGACGGTCACGACCACCGAGACGACGCCCGAGCCGACCCCGCAGGAGACGACGCCCACCGGGACCAGTCAGGTGACGTCGACCCCGACGTTGCCGTTCGGGATTCCCAACCCGTTCCCGCCTCCGCCGACGGGCACACCGCCGACCACGTCTTCCGTCCCGACGACGTCGGCGACACCGCCGAGTGGGCGATGACGTCCGCGCGTCGCTCCATTTGGTCACTGTTCGATAACGTCTAGACTGGCTCCTCGTGATCAGCGTCGAGAATGTGTCGAAGTCGTACAAGACCTCCACGAGGCCCGCCCTGGACAAGGTGAGCGTCGAGGTGGACAAGGGCGAGTTCGTCTTCCTCATCGGCCCGTCGGGCTCGGGAAAGTCGACCTTCATGCGCCTGCTCCTCAAGGAGGAGTCGCCGACGTCGGGTGACATTCACATCGCGGACTTCCACGTCAACAAGCTTTCCGCCCGGCGCGTGCCGAAGCTGCGGCAGAGCATGGGCGTCGTCTTCCAGGACTTCCGGCTCCTGCAGAAGAAGACCGTGTCCGAGAACGTCGCGTTCGCGCTCGAGGTGATCGGGAAGCCCCGCGCGATGATCTCCCGGACCGTCCCCGAGGTGCTCGAGATGGTCGGGCTGTCCGGGAAGGCGGACCGTCTCCCCACCGAACTGTCGGGCGGTGAGCAGCAGCGTGTCGCCATCGCGCGTGCGTTCGTGAACCGGCCGCTGGTGCTGCTGTGTGACGAGCCCACCGGAAACCTGGACCCGGAGACCAGCCAGGACATCATGCTGCTGCTCGAACGGATCAACCGCACCGGAACGACGGTGGTGATGGCCACCCACGACCACCACATCGTCGACTCGATGCGCCGTCGGGTGGTGGAGCTGGACCTCGGCAGAGTGGTGCGCGACGAGGCTCGGGGTGTGTACGGCGTGGGGCGTTAGCCGCCCTCCCTGCACTCCAGCTTCAGTATTGTCCCCAAGTCTCCTACGAAGGACTCTGATTCCCCGATGCGTGCCAGTTTCATTTTCAGTGAGGTCCTGACCGGCCTCCGTCGCAACGTCACCATGACCATCGCGATGATCCTCACCACCGCGATCTCCCTCGGCCTGTTCGGCAGCGGGTTGCTGGTGGTGCAGATGGCCGGCAAGACCCAGCAGATCTTCCTGGACCGCGTCGAGGTGCAGATCTTCCTCACCGACGACATCTCCACGTCGGACCCGGGGTGTGAGGGTGAGATCTGCAAGACGCTGCGCACCGAGCTGGAGGAGACGCCGTCGGTGGTGTCGGTGGAGTACCTCAACCGGGACGACGCCGTGAAGGACGCGACGGAGCGGGTGTTCAAGGATCAACCCGAGCTCGCCGCACTCGTCAGCCCCGACAGCTTCCCGGCCTCGTTCAAGGTCAAGCTCAGCGACCCCGAGCGCTTCGGCGTGATCAACGAGAAGTTCGGCACCCGCCCGGGAGTCGAGAGCGTCCTCAACCAGCGCGAGCTGGTGGAGCGGCTGTTCAGCGTCCTCAACGGCGTGCGCAACGCGGCATTCGCGATCGCGATCGTGCAGGCCGTGGCGGCAATCCTGCTGATCGCGAACATGGTTCAGATCGCGGCATTCACCCGGCGCACCGAGGTCGGCATCATGAGGCTGGTCGGAGCCACCCGCTGGTACACGCAGTTGCCGTTCCTCCTCGAGGCGGTGGTCGCCGCGCTGGTGGGTGCCGTCCTCGCCATCGTCGGCCTGTTCACCGCGAAGAACATGTTCATCGACGACGTGCTCGCGGACGTCTACGAGGCCAACATCGTGGCCCGGATCTCCAACAGTGACGTGCTGTTCGTCTCACCGGTGCTGATCCTCGTGGGCGTCGGAATGGCGGCGGTCACCGCGTACGTGACCCTGCGCTTGTACGTCCGCGAATAATTCGGCTTGCCTCTTCTCCTATGCTGGAGGGTACGAACTGTTCACCTCGGACATCGCGGACTGAAAGGCCCGGAACGTGAAGGAAAAGGGCCGCAAGGTCATTGCGACCAATCGCAAGGCGCGTCACAACTACACCATCCTCGACGTGTACGAGGCGGGGATCGCCCTCGTCGGTACCGAGGTGAAGAGTCTGCGCGAGGGCAAGGCGTCGCTGGTAGACGCGTTCGCCACCGTCGACGACGGTGAGGTCTGGTTGCGCTCACTGCACATTCCCGAATACACGCAGGGCACGTGGACCAACCACGCGCCGCGCCGTACCCGGAAGTTGCTGCTGCACAAGCGGGAGATCGAACACCTCGTCGGCAAGACGCGGGAGGGAAACCAGACTCTGGTTCCCCTGTCCATGTACTTCTCCGACGGCAAGGTCAAGGTGGAGCTCGCGCTCGCGAAGGGTAAGCAGGACTACGACAAGCGCCAGGATCTGGCCAGGCGGACCGCCGAGCGCGAGGTGACCCGCGAACTCGGCCGCCGAGTCAAGGGCATGCGCTGACGTCCATCCTGCTCGCGCTCGTGGCCGCGATCGGTTACGGCGTGAGCGATTTCATCGGTGGAGTCGCGTCCCGCAGGGTCGCGGCTCTACGCGTCGTCATCGTGTCGTACCCGCTGTCGCTGCTGATCGTGCTCGTGATCGCCCCGTTCGCCGGGGGCACCCTCACCTCGTCCTCCCTCGTCTGGGGCGCCCTGGCGGGAGTGGCCGGTGGCGTGGCGGTCTGGTGGTTCTACCTCGCGCTGGCCTCGGGACCGATGTCGGTGGTGTCGCCGCTGACGGCCGTGCTGGTCGCGGGCATTCCGGTACTGATCGGGCTCGCGTTCGGCGAGCGACCCGGGCCCATCGCGTACATCGGGATCGCCGTGGCCCTCGTTGCCGTCGTCCTCGTCAGCAGGGAATCTCCCGACGAGACCGCGGGGGAGGTCGCCGGAGGCAGGGTGCTGCGCTTCACCCGCACCGTGGCGCTGCTCACCGTCGGATCCGGCATCGCGTTCGCGCTCTCCTTCGTCTCGCTGCACCAGATCGGTGACGACGGCGGGATGTGGGCGCTCGCCGTGTCCCGTGCCGCGGCGACCGCGGTGGTGTGGCTCGTCGCATTGTCCGCCGGCCACTTCGTGCTGCCGCACGGCGAACCCCTCAAGCTCGCCGTGTACGTGAGTTTCCTCGACGTCCTGGCCAACGCGGCGATGATGTACGCGTTCCAGGGCGGTCTGCTGTCGCTCGTCAGCGTGATCGGATCGCTGTACCCCGCCGCCACCGTGCTGCTGGCGATGGTGATGCTCGGTGAACGGGTGAGCAGAATGCAGCAGGCGGGGATGCTCCTCGCCCTCGCGGCCGTCGGAATGATCGCCGTGGCCAGCTGAAATACGGCCGCCGACACTCGGGAGGAAAACCGGGATGAATCCGGACCGGGTTCGCGTTACACTAGGTGGCCCCGCGAGACTCGTGGGGCACGTACGGGGCTGAACGGTTTCGACTGCGTACGTTGAGGTAGGGGAAGCGTGTCGGTGCAGGCAAGAGACCACCGTAAGCGTCGCTGCAAACATATAAGCGCCGATTCCAATCAGCGCGACTACGCACTCGCTGCCTAAGTAGCGACTGCGTGTCTGTCAGTCCGGGTTCGCCCTCGGCCCGGGTACTGGCATCAGCTAGAGGGCTTTACCGTTCGACTCGGTCGCGGAGTCGAATGGGACAACCAACAGCGACTGGGATCGTCATCCTGGCTTGTTTGCGAGACTGGGAGATCCAAGTAGAGACATAGCAAACTGCACACGGAGAAGCCCTAGCTTTGCTGCGGAGGACCCGGGTTCAATTCCCGGCAGCTCCACCGAGTCCGGGCCGGACACCACCAGGTGTCCGGCCCGGATTTTTTTGTGCCCTGCGGAGTTCGAACGCCCGCCCCTCAGCCGTGACACGATGTGTGCCGTGTCCCTGACGAAACCGGTGGCCGTGGTCGCCCTGGGTGGTGCACTCGGTGCGTCCGCGAGATTCCTGCTGGCCGAACTGTGGCCGGGCATCTGGACCGTCCTGCTGATCAACGTGGTCGGATCACTGATGCTCGGGTACCTCGCCGAGACGGTCGGACCGGACCGGTTGTGGCGACTGTTCCTGGGAGTCGGGGTCCTCGGCGGTTTCACCACGTTCTCGACGTTCGCCGTCGACGCGGTGCGGGAGGACGCCGTCACCGCGACGCTCTACGTGGTGGCGACCCTGATACCGGCTCTGCTCGCGGCGCGACTCGGGATGCTCGTCGGTCACCGGCACCGGCTGGCGCGACAGGCGGCGGCGGCATGACCGTCCTCCTCGTCGCCCTGGGCGGCGCGCTCGGTGCGACGACGCGGTACCTCACCGGCCGGTACGTCGACTCGTACCGCAGCTTTCCGGTGGCCACCTTCCTGGTGAACGTCGCCGGGTGCCTGATCCTCGGACTGCTGTCGGGGGCGTCGATGTCCGTGCAGACGTTCGCCTTGCTGGGCACGGGTTTCTGCGGCGGACTGACCACGTACTCGACGTTCGCGGTGGAATCGGTGGGACTGCTGCGGATCCGGCGGGCGCTCCCGTCCGTCGTCTACGTGGTCGCGAGTGTGGCGGCCGGACTGGCCGCCGCCTGGCTGGGATTCCGATTGACGTCTTGAGGGCAGACTCCGGTGCGAGGGTGCAGGATGGGTGGGTAGTCGAGTTCGATCCCGATGAGTTTGCAGGAGGTCTCGTGGCGCACGACAGAGCGGGTCAGGTGGCACTGCCGGAGGATCTCGTAGACATCGCGCACCTGGTGACCGCGTACTACAGCGGGGTGCCCGACCCCGAGAATCCCTTGCAGCAGGTGGTGTTCGGGACATCGGGGCACCGGGGGTCGAGCCTGGACAACGCATTCAACGAGGCACACATCCTGGCCACAACCCAGGCCATCGTCGAGTACCGGGCGTCCCAGGGCATCGACGGACCGCTGTTCGTCGGGCGCGACACCCACGCCCTGTCGGAGCCGGCGTGGACGTCGGCTCTCGAAGTGCTGGCCGCGAACGACGTGACGGTGCTGATCGATTCGCGGAACCGGTACACCCCGACCCCCGCGGTCAGTCACGCGATTCTCCGCTACAACCGCAGCGGCCCGGAGTCGCAGGCCGACGGCATCGTCGTGACGCCGTCGCACAACCCGCCCCGCGACGGCGGCTTCAAGTACAACCCGCCGCACGGAGGCCCCGCCGGCTCCGAGGCGACGACGATCATCGCCGATCGTGCCAACGAGTTACTCCGCCGGGACCTCTCGGGGGTGCGGAGAACGTCCGCGGACCGGGCGATCCAGCGGGCCGAGCGGTACGACTTCCTCCGCTTCTACATCGACGACCTGCCGAGCGTCCTCGATCTCGACGCCATCCGGACCGCCGGAGTGCGGATCGGCGCCGACCCGCTGGGCGGAGCGAGCGTCGACTACTGGGGTGCGATCGCCGACACCCATCGACTCGATCTCGAGGTCGTCAATCCGCTCGTCGATGCCACGTGGCGGTTCATGACCCTCGACACCGACGGCAAGATCCGCATGGACTGCTCGTCGCCGGACGCCATGGCGTCGCTGATCGGAGCCCGGGACCGGTTCGACATCTCCACCGGAAACGACGCCGACGCGGACCGGCACGGGATCGTCACTCCCGATGGGGGACTGATGAATCCCAATCACTACCTCGCGGTGGCCATCGACTACCTGTTCTCGCACCGCAGGGGGTGGGGTTCGACGGTGAAGGTGGGCAAGACGCTCGTCAGTTCGTCGATGATCGACCGGGTGGTCGGGAGCCTCGGCCGCGAACTGCTGGAGGTGCCGGTGGGTTTCAAGTGGTTCGTCCCCGGACTTCTCGAGGGCTCGCTCGGCTTCGGTGGCGAGGAGAGCGCGGGTGCGTCGTTCCTGCGTCACGACGGCGGGGTGTGGACCACCGACAAGGACGGGATCATCCTGGCCCTGCTCGCTTCGGAGATGACGGCGGTGACCGGCAAGACACCGTCGGTCCGGTATCGGGAACTGGCAGAGCAGTTCGGCAGCCCCGCCTACGCCCGCATCGATGCCCCCGCCACCCGCGAGCAGAAGGCGGTACTGGCGAAACTGTCGCCCGAACAGGTGTCGGCCACCGAACTGGCGGGGGAGCCGATCACCGCGACGCTGACGAGTGCCCCGGGTAACGGCGCGGCCCTCGGCGGCCTGAAGGTCACCACCGAGTCGGCGTGGTTCGCGGCGCGGCCGTCGGGCACCGAGGACGTCTACAAGATCTACGCCGAATCCTTCAAGGGCCCGGATCATCTCGCGGAGGTGCAGGCGGCGGCCAAGGAACTGGTGGCCGACGTCCTGAGGTAGGTGTTCGGCCGGGGTAGGTGCCGCCGCCGAAGCGGGGGCACCTACCATCGGATTCAACTATGAACACTCGCGCAGCCGGGCTGCCCGCCGGGCGCAGCCCGCGGCTCCCATCGGAAATCTGGGTGCTGGTCTCGGCCAGCTTCGTCATCGCACTCGGATTCGGGATCGTCGCACCCGCCCTCCCGCAGTTCGCCCGCAGTTTCGACGTGAGCGTGACGGCGGCCACCGTCGTGATCTCGTCGTTCGCGTTCATGCGCCTGGTCTTCGCCCCGGTCAGCGGCCGGCTCGTGCAGAAACTGGGGGAGCGGCCGGTCTACATCACCGGTCTCCTGATCGTCGCCGCCTCGACCGCCGCCTGCGCGGTCGCGGGGGACTACTGGCAGTTACTCGTCTTCCGCGCACTCGGGGGCATCGGCTCGACGATGTTCACGGTGTCGGCGATGGGCCTGGTGATCCGCATCGCACCGGTGGACAGCCGCGGCCGAGTGTCCGGGCTCTATGCGACGAGCTTCCTGATGGGATCGATCTCCGGACCCCTCGTCGGCGGGCTGCTCGTCGGATTCGGACTGCGGGTTCCGTTCGTCATCTACGCGATCGCCCTCGTCATCGCGGCCGCGGTCGTCTTCGTGAGCCTGCGCGGTTCGCACCTGACGGCGCCCGACGCCACCGCCGCCGGAGCTGCCATGACGCTCCGGGAGGCGCTCGGGCAGCCCGTCTACCGCGCCGCGCTCGGCTCCAATTTCGCGTTCGGCGGGGTGATCTTCGGCGTGCGGGTCGCGATGGTCCCGCTGTTCGTCGTCGAGGCGCTGCACCGCGACGCCGCCCTCGCCGGCATCGCCCTCACCGTCTTCGCCGTCGGCAATGCACTCGTCCTCATCGTGTCCGGGCGGTTGTCCGACGTCTACGGCCGGAAGCTGTTCGTCCTGCTCGGACTGCTGGTGTGTGGCGCCAGCACCGTCGGGATGGGACTCAGCGAGAACCTGCTGGTTTTCCTGGTGCTGTCCGGTATCGCGGGCATCGGTTCCGGAGTGATGAGTCCCGCGCAGCAAGCCGCGGTCGCCGACGTCGTGGGCGCGAAGTCCCGGGGTGGTCCCGTGCTGGCGACCTTCCAGATGGTCGCCGACGTCGGCGGAGTCCTCGGACCGGTCGGAGCGGGTCTGCTCGCCCAGCACCTGTCCTACGCGGTCGCATTCGGCGTCACCGGCGGGGTCATGCTCCTCGCCGCAGTGGGCTGGCTGCTCGTGCCGAACAAGCCGGCGCCCAAGGTGTCGGTCGAGGCAGTCTGACCGGCGCCTTCGGTACGCTCGTTCGAGTGTGGATCAAGGTCGTCTCCCTTCTCGCCCGGCTGTCTCTCGCCGCCGTCTGGCTGGTTTCCGGCGCACTCAAAGTCGCCGACCCCGCCCAGACGATCATCGCGGTCCGCGCCTACCAGCTGCTTCCCGAGGACCTCGTCCGGCCCGTCGCCAACACGTTGCCGTTCTTCGAGATCGCGCTCGGGCTGCTCCTGCTGATCGGGCTCGCCGTCCGCGCCACTGCCGCGGTGTCCGCCGCGCTCCTGCTCGTGCTCATCGCTGTGATCGTCTCGGTGTGGGCCCGCGGGCTGTCCATCGACTGCGGATGCTTCGGCGGCGGCGGTGCGGCCGACGTGAACGGCTGGGACTACACCAAGGAGATCCTCCGGGATGTGGGCTTCCTCGCACTGGCCGTGTGGCTGATCGTGTTCCCCCGTTCCCCGTTCGCGCTGGGGCTCGGCTCCCGCGCCACTTTCTCAGTGACCCCTCAGCAGACGGTGGCAGAGTAAGCATTCGGTAAATCGATCCGACGTCGAAGGACTGCATCCACGTGAGCTCGAAGAACAAGTACAACCCGCAGCCGGAGTCCAGCCGGTCCACCTACATTCTCGGTGGGCTCGCGGTACTGGTCATCGCCGTACTGGTCATCGGTGGTGTGATCTGGCAGAGCAACCGCAGCAAGCCGCGCAACGACGGTTACGGCGGGGTCCAGAACTCCGAGGTCCAGGTGGCGCTGCAGGACGACGGTGTCGTACTTCTCGGCCGCCCCGACGCGGCCACCACGGTCGACCTGTTCGAAGATCCCATGTGCCCGTACTGCGCCGAGCTCGAGAACAAGAACGGCCAGGAACTCGCGCAGGCCATCGACGACGGCAAGGTGGCCGTCCGGTATCACGTCCTGAACTTCCTCGACCAGCTGTCGGCCAGCGGTGACTACTCCACCCGGGCCGTCGCGGCATCCGAGTGCGTCGCAGAAACCGGTGACGCCGTGGCGTATTCGGCGTTCCACGCCGCGCTGTTCTCCCCGTCGAACCAGCCGAAGGAGAACGGCAGTTCCGATCACACCAACGAGGAGCTGGCGCAGATCGCCGGCGACGCCGGAGCCTCCGACGAGGCCGTCCAGTGCATCACCACCGGTGCGAAGGTCGAGCAGGCCCGTGCGCACGCCGAGGCGGGCCGTCAGGCCCTCGCCGCGAGCGGCGCTACCGGCACCCCTGCCGTGGTCAAGGACGGCACCGTGATCGATGCACTCTCCAATGAGAACTGGGTGTCGCAGCTGTAGGCGGCTCCGCCGCCCGTGCGCGGTTGACGAGTGTCTGGACTCCTTAACCACGCACGGGCGCGAAGCGCCTCTGACCAGGCGATTTGTTGGCCAGGTCGGCAATGGTGTAACTTTCTTCGAGCACGGAGGAAGTCATTCCGAGTGCGGAGAACAACCGAATACGGGGCTATGGCGCAGCTGGTAGCGCACCACACTGGCAGTGTGGGGGTCAGGGGTTCGAGTCCCCTTAGCTCCACTTTCGAGAGAAGCCTCTCATCCGCAGACAATGCGGGTGGGAGGCTTTCCTCATTCATCCCCCTTGTCCCGGTGGGACACTGGCGTCATGACATTCACTGTGACGCATCGATCATTCGACCAATTGGCGGAGTTCGCCGTCACCGACTTCGGCGACGACGACAGCTATAGCGTTCACGAGTCCGGGGCGCTCGTCATCGTCCGTGCCGCCCGGGAGTTGATCTACGCCCCTGGAAGCTGGTTCCTGGTGGAGCGGGAGGACGGGCAGGAGGACGGTTCGCCGGGCAACTACATGTGACCGACCAGCGCAGCGACGGCACTCAGGGTCGAACTCGCACATACGTTCGATAACCGGGTAGATTCGACGTGTGGCCGCCAGCACCGAAACAGCGCCGGGGCGCTGTCCGAACGGGCACACGCTGGCCGCCAACACGTGCCTGGTGGGGTGGGAGGTGTGCGGGTGCGCGACGTCGAACAACGGCGGGCACCGCACCCATTTCTGCCGGCGATGCGGCGCGACCGTCCGGACTCCGCCGTGCAGTGGCGCGGCGTCCGGCGACGGTCGGTGAGCGGGCGGTTATCGGATCGGTTGCCTCGCGGCCGTGGGGTTGCCCCAGATCGTGTCGGATTCGTCCTGGAGCACGAGTGCGACCAACCTCTCGGTGCCTGCCATGAATGTGGACGCCGCGACGCGCACCCAGATCCAGTGGCCTTCCCGGTGGCGGATTCGCAGATATGCTGTCGCGCTGGTGCTTTCCGTGCCCAGGACGCGGGCGAGCATGGTGCCCCACAGTTCGGCGTCGTCGGGGTGGAACAGATGCTCGTGTTCGAGGTCTGCGAATTCTTCGGTGTCGTAGCCGATCAGGGCCGCGCAGGCGGGGTTGCTGAACACGAGGTTTCGTTCCCGGTCGTGAACGCTGATCGCGTGGGGGATGGACTCCATCAGTGCAGCGAATCCGTCGCTATCCAGTTGTCTCACTGTCCCCCCTCGGGCATCTTCGATGGCGCCCACATCGTACGCCGCGCCTCGGATCTTCGGGCGGTGTCGCAGTTAACGACGAGCAACGTCCGATAGCGAACCTGATCCGTGGGGATAGGGTGACGGGATGCGGTTCGTCACCATCGTCCAGGCCTCCGCGTTCGTCCCCGTGTGGCTGCGGGTTCTCCTGCTGATGGCGGCAGGCGCGAAAGTGTGGGGAGCCGGCATCTATTCAGGCTGCCACTTCGGCAGCAAGGACGTCACGATGGGGCTGGGGACGTTCGTCAACCGCGGAGTGCTGTTCGACGGCACCGCGCCCATCACGCTCGGCAGGCAGGTCGCTGTCGGGCACCGGGCCCAATTCATCACGAGCACGCACGAGATCGGTCCGAGCTCCGGCCGGGGCGGGCGGGTGGTCGACCGTCCGATCGTGATCGGCGACGGATGCTGGATCGGCGCAGGCGCGATCATCCTCCCCGGAGTGACGGTGGGGGACGGATGTGTCATCGGGGCGGGCACGGTGGTCACCCGCGACTGCGAGCCGAACGGGCTCTACGCCGGGTCGCCCGCGCGTCGTGTCCGCGACCTCGACTCGTCGCCGTCCGTGCGCTGAGCGCCGGCCCGGCGTTCGACGGCGACCGCTCGGTTCACGCCGTCGAGAAACCGTGAAATGGTGGCTCTTTCGACAACGTCGAAGTCGTCGAGGACGGCGGCCGTCCGGTCGATGAGCGGTCCGAAGAACGTCTGACCGAGATCGACGGCGCGGGGTGTCACGGCGAGCAGCGACCTGCGACGGTCGTCGGCGTCCCGGTCGCGCCGGATCAGGCCGGCTTTCTCCATGCGGTCGAGGAGGGCGGTGACCGAGGCGGAGTTGATGCCGAGCTGACCTCCGAGCCATCCGGGAGTGGCGGCGAGTCCCGCGCGGTCGGCGTCGAGGATGCAGATCAGGGCGCGCAGATCGGTGGTGTGCAGTCCGTGTAGTTGCGCGAATTCGGCACCGAGCAGGTTCAGCTCGACTGCGAGTGCACGCAGCCGGTGCACGGTCCGTGCGCCTTCGTCCGGGTTCACGCCCTGCAATCTACTGCGCCTTTTCGTTCGATTGTCTAGTATCTCGATAGTCGAGATAATTGGAGGAGGGCTGATGTCGGCAGTCGACGACTTCTTCGCCGCCTACGACGCGCTGCTGGACGACTGGCCGGTGAACGTCACCCCCGTCGACGTCCCGACACCGTTCGGGTCCACCCGGGTGAACGCGTGCGGACCCGAGTCGGGGGCGCCGCTTGTCCTGCTGCCGGGAGGCGGGGCGACGTCGACCGTGTGGATCGCGAATGTCGCGGCGCTCGCCCGCAGTCACCGGGTGCTCGCGGTGGACGTCATGGGCGACGTGGGGCGCAGCGTGAACGACGGTGCACCGCTGCCGCTGCGCACGGCCCTGAATCTGTTCGAGTGGCTGGATGCGGTGCTCGACCACCTCGGAGTGAACGCGTCCGCGGTGGTCGGTCATTCGTACGGCGCCATGATCGCCCTCGCCTACGCGCTGCACGGTTCCCGTCGCGTCGAGAGCCTGGTGCTGCTCGACCCGACGTCCTGCTTTGCGGGCATGAGTCCGAAATACCTGCTCCGCGCGGTGCCGGTGCTGATCAGGCCGACACAGAAGCGGCAGCGGAGCCTGATCGACTGGGAGACGGCAGGCGCCGGAGTCGACCCCCGGTGGCTTCGTGTCACCGCGCTCGGGACGGCCGCCTTCGGCCGCACCACGCTCGTGGTGCCGCCACGCCCGAAGCCGGACGCGCTGGCGAGGCTGACCGCCCACACGGCGGTGGTGCTGGCAGGAGAGAGCCGGGCGCACGATCCGGGCAGGGTGGCGGCGAACGTTCGCCGGTTGCTCCCGTCGGCCACGGTCACGACGATTCCCGGAGCCACACATCACGGGCTGCCGATGGCGCCCGCTGCCGACGTCGACGCGGCGATCCTCTCCGCGGGGGCGGGGCGCTAGGATGGGCGCCCGGTAGATCGTCGAGGTCCCACGGAGGTCGCAGCGTTGGCGAAGAAGCGGATTCCCGTCGTCATCGTCGCCGGATTCCTCGGTTCGGGAAAGACCACTCTGCTCAACCACGTGCTGCGCAACAACCGCG
Source organism: Rhodococcus sp. ACPA1 (assembly GCF_002300195.1). Taxonomy (NCBI): domain Bacteria; kingdom Bacillati; phylum Actinomycetota; class Actinomycetes; order Mycobacteriales; family Nocardiaceae; genus Rhodococcus; species Rhodococcus sp. ACPA1. The sequence continues at coordinate 1,224,133 of NZ_NSDX01000001.1, forward strand.
GGGTCCGGGTCGGCGTCATCGTCAACGACTTCGGTGCCGTGAACATCGATTCGATGATGGTGGCCGGTCAGGTCGATTCCATGGTGTCGCTGAGCAACGGCTGCATGTGCTGCGCCGTCGACGTCAGCGACATGGACGAGATGCTGGACCGCCTGGCCCATCCCACGTCGCAGATCGACGTGATCATCGTCGAGGCGAGCGGACTCGCCGAGCCGCGCAACATGATTCGACTCGTTCTCGGTAGCACCAACCCGCACGTCGTGTACGGCGGTCTCGTCGTGATGGTCGACGGTGAGCAGTTCGAGGACATGTCGGCGCAGCACCCGGACCTCGGCAAGCACGTCACACTCGCCGACCTCGTGATCCTGAACAAGACGGACCGCATCGACGACGGCCGACGCGCCGCCGTGCAGGCGATGGTCCGCGACTACAACGACCGCGCGCCCGTCCTGACCACCGACCACGGCCGGATCGAGCCCACCCTGTTGTTCGACCGGGAACCCGGGCGTGAACCGGCGGCGGGGGAGCAACTCACCCTCGACCAGCTCCTGCTGGACCAGCACGACCACTGCGAAGACCACGATCACCTGCACTCGTCCTACGAGGCAGTCGATTTCGCCTCGAACGACCCGATCGATCCGCGGCGGCTCGTCGAGTTCCTCGAGAAGCGGCCGGTCGGGATCTACCGGATCAAGGGATTCGTGCACTTCGCGGTGCCCGGGCAGTCGCGGAAGTTCGAGGTGCAGACGGTCGGTCCGCACATCAGATTCACGTCGACGCGGTGGGAAGCCGGCGAGGAGCGGGCGACCCAGCTGGTGCTCATCGGCGCCGACATCGAGGCCGAGCAGGTGCGGACCCGGCTCGCGGACTGTGTCGTGGCGGAGGGAGAAGAGGCGGACCCCGGCGCGATGCTGGGCGTGCACCGCTATACCGTGACCGCGTGACCGAGTCTGCGTGTAGTCCTGAAACGAATCCCGAGCCAGCGCTGTCCGTGTACGACGCGATCCGTCGTCGTCGCGACGTGCGGGCCGAGTTCACCGGGGAGCCGATCGCGGCCGACGTGCTCGACCGCATCCTGGGCGCGGCGCACTGCGCCCCCAGCGTCGGCAACACGCAGCCGTGGGATTTCGTCGTCGTGCGCGACACCGAGACACTGACCACGTTCGCCGACCACGTGGCGGGCGCGCGGCGACGTTTCGCGGACTCGCTGCCCGAAGACCGGAAGAAGACGTTCGATCCCATCAAGATCGAAGGGATCTGCGAGAGCGGCATGGGCATCGTCGTCACCTACGACCGGAGCCGCGGCGGCGAACACATCCTCGGCAGGCACACGGTCGACGACACCGGTCTGTTCTCCGCGGTGCTCGCGATCCAGAATCTGTGGCTCGCCGCGGCCGCCGAGAACGTCGGCGTCGGCTGGGTGTCGTTCTACGACGAGCCCTATCTCACCGAGCTGCTGGGAATCCCCGACCCGGTGCGTCCCATCGCCTGGCTGTGCGTGGGGAAGGTTGCCGAGTTCCAGCAGGTGCCGGACCTCGAGCGCTTCGGGTGGCGGGGGCGCCGGCCACTGGCCGACGCCGTCCACCTCGAGAAGTTCTAGCCCTGACGGCGGCGTGAGCCACCGGCGGACGCCGTCCGGGTGCCGCCGCCCGTGGACGCAGCGGCACGCGGGCGTCCGGCCGCACCCGAGCGGGAGCGACGTGCGCCGCCGCCCTGACCGTGTGCGCGACCGCCCTGGCCGCGTCCACCCTGGGCGCCGCCCGGTCGCTGATTGCGTCCGCCGCCGTTCGACGCCGGTGCCGCCTTGGGGGCGGGGGCGACGTGCGGTGCGATGTCGCCGACGAGGTCGAGCACGTGTGCGGAATCCGCGGTGCTGCGGACGGGGGTCACCTTGATCGCGGCCTTGCGCATGAGCACGGCGAGGTCCTTGCGCTGCTCGGGCAGCACGACCGTCACGACGTCGCCTGCGCTGCCCGCGCGTGCGGTGCGACCGGAACGGTGCAGGTACGCCTTGTGCTCGGCGGGCGGATCGACGTGGACGACCAACTGCACGTCGTCGACGTGGACGCCGCGCGCGGCGACGTCGGTGGCCACCAGCACGCGTGCCTCACCGGCGGAGAACGACGCGAGGTTGCGGTCACGGGCCGCCTGCGACAGGTTGCCGTGCAGGTCGACCGAGGGGATTCCCGCCTCGGTGAGCTGACGGGCCAGCTTGCGGGCCTGGTGCTTGGTGCGCATGAACAGGATCCGGCGTCCGGTTCCGGACGCCAGTCGCTCGACCAGCTTGCGCTTGGCTTCGACGCCGTCCACGTCGAACACGTGGTGCGTCATGGCCGCGACAGGCGAGTTCGCCTCGTCGACCGAGTGCAGGACCTCGTTCTTCAGGAACCGCTTCACCAGCTTGTCGACGCCGTTGTCCAGGGTGGCGGAGAACAGCAGCCGCTGCCCCTGCTGGGGAGTCGCGGTGAGGATGCGGGTGACGACGGGCAGGAAGCCGAGGTCGGCCATGTGATCGGCCTCGTCGAGCACGGTGATCTCGACGGCGTCGAGGCTCACGAACTTCTGCTTCATCAGGTCTTCGAGTCGTCCGGGGCACGCGACGACGATGTCGACGCCGGCCTTGAGAGCGCTCACCTGACGGTTCTGGGAGACACCACCGAAGATCGTGGTGACCCGCAGGTCGTAGGCGGCTGCGAGGGGCTCGAGGGTTGCGGTGATCTGCGTGGCGAGCTCGCGGGTGGGGGCCAGGATCAGGCCCACCGGGCGGCCCGGGCGACGCTTTCCGCCCGACAGTTCACCCGCGAGGCGGGACACCATCGGGATGGAGAAGGCCAGCGTCTTACCGCTGCCGGTCTTGCCCCGGCCGAGCACGTCGCGGCCCGACAGCGTGTCGGGGAGGGTGTCGACCTGGATGGGGAACGGGGAGGTGATCCCCTTGTCGGAGAGTGCTTTCACCAGTGGTTCACGGACACCGAGCGCGGCGAACGTCGTGTCGGGAGTATGTGTATCAGACAAGTGGTCAGGCCTTTCGGGCACAGGGTTGTGCCCGGAGGGCCGATACGGAAGGTCTCCGTCGGAGCTCGAGCACAGGTTGGCGGCGTTGCCGGTCGGCAAGCTTCTTCGCCGTAAGAAGAGCGGATGCGGTGGTGCACATCCAACAGGATTCGGGTGACCGAACTGAATGCGTTCTACGACGCTGGATGACCGTCGTGGTCACCTAGTGATCGCCACTCTACCCGGTGGCAGCCGAACGGTCCGACCGAGGAGTCACAAACCGACCCATTCCGAGGCCCCGTCGGCGAATTTCTGCCGCTTCCAGATCGGTACCTCATGCTTGATGCGCTCCACCAGTTCGGCGCACGCGGCGAACGCCTCGGCGCGGTGTGGTGCGGCGACCGCGGCGACCACCGCGAGGTCGCCGACGGTGAGGGATCCGACCCGGTGGATGGCCGCCACGGGCAGTCCGGTGGACGCCGCGACCTCCTCGCAGACGGTACGGAGGAAGCGTTCGGCGTCCGGGTGCGACTGGTATTCGAGGTCCGAAACGGATTGTCCGCCATCGTGATTGCGCACGACTCCGGTGAACACCACGACGGCGCCGTGCTCGGGCCCGGCCACGGCGGCGTCGACGACGGCGGGATCGAGGGGTTGATCCGAGATCTGGGCGAGGATGTCAGGCATCGTGCGCACCTCCGCCGGCGACCTGAGCGAGGAGATGGTCGACGATGGGGTCGAGGACGGACAATCCGTCCTTGACGCCGCCCGGCGAACCGGGGAGATTCACCACGACTGTGCCGTTCGCCACACCCGCGAGTCCGCGGCTCAGCGAGGCGTGTGGGGTGACCTCCGTCCCGCGATTACGGATGGCGTCGGCCACACCGGTCAGTTCGCGGTCGAGCACCGCACGGGTGGCCTCCGGGGTCGCATCCGTGGGGGAGACGCCGGTGCCGCCGGTGCTGATGATCAGCGCCGGATTGCCGGACAGTGCGTCGGCGAGGCCGGCCGCGATGTCGGCGTCCGCGTAGATCAGCGGACCCCGGGTGGTGAAGCCACGGTCCTCGAGCCACGCGGCGATCACCGGGCCGGTCGTGTCTTCCCGAGTGCCCTTCGCGGCGCCGGTCGAGGCGACCAGAACGGCCGCGGATCGCGGCGTCACCGTGGGGGTTCCGGTGCTCTGCTGCTCACGCGTCCAGTGTCCGCGTTTGCCGCCGTCCTTGGTGAGCAACCGGACACCGTCCAGTGTCGCGGCAGGGTCGACGGCTTTCACCATGTCGTGCAACGTCAATCCGGCCACCGCCACGGCGGTGAGGGCCTCCATCTCGACACCCGTCGGGCCCTTCGTCTTCGCCGTGGCCTCGATCGTGATGGCATCGTCGGTGAAACCGAACTCCAGCTTCACCGACGACAGCGCGAGCTGATGGCACAGCGGAATCAGCTCGGACGTCTTCTTCGCCCCCGAGATCCCGGCGATCCTGGCCGTCGCGAGAACGTCCGCCTTGGGCAGATCGTCGGCCCGGACCAGCTCGATCACCGCAGGTGTGGTGACCAATTGCCCGGCGGCCACCGCGATTCGGGTCGTGTCCGCTTTCGCGCTCACGTCGACCATGCGGGCGCGGCCCTCACTGTCGAGGTGCGTCAGGTCGCTCATAGGGGTATCACCTTCACGAGTTGGCCGGCGTCGAGCGCGGTGACGTCGGCGGGAACGTCGACGAGGACGTCCGCCCATGCCATCGCGGCGACGAGATGGGAACCGGGGCCGGACACGAGTTCGACTCCGGCGTCGGTGCGGCGTGCGCGGAGGAACTGCCGCTTGCCGGGAATGGAGGTGACGGCCGCGGCGAGCGGCAGCTCCTCGGGTTCCGTCTCGGGGAGCCCGGCCGCGCGCCGGATCTCGGGACGCGCGAACACCTCGAACGAGACGAGCGTGCTCACCGGGTTCCCGGGAAAGTTGAGGACGGGCGTGCCGTCCACGACGGCGGTGCCCTGCGGGCCGCCCGGTTGCATCGCGACGTGACCGAACTGTGCGCCGAGCGGGGAGAGCGTCTCCTTGACCACCTCGAAGTCGCCCATCGACACCCCGCCGGAGGTGAGGACGAGATCGGCGGTGGTGGTCGCCTCCGCGAGCAGGGTCCGGAACTCGGCCGGGTCGTCGCCGCTGCGGGTGATCGAGACGACCTCGGCGCCGTTGGCCCTGGCGCTCGACGCGAGGGCGATGCCGTTGGAGTCGTAGATCTCTCCGGGGTGCAGCGTGGTCCCGGCGTCCACCAGTTCGGCCCCCGTGGTGATCACGGCGACGCGGGGACGCGGACGCACCGGGACGCGCTGCAGCCCGACGGCGGCAAGGACGGCGATGTGCCGGGCGGCGAGAACACTGCCTGCGGGCAGCAGGAGCGTGCCCTCCCGGACGTCGCTGCCGCGCTCGCGCACGAATTCGCCCGCGGCGCGTGAGCGTTCGATGCGGACCTGTCCGTCCGCGGCCTCCGTGTCCTCCACCGGGACGACGGCGTCGGCACCGTCGGGGATCGGCGCACCGGTCATGATCCGGTAGGCGGTCCCGGGAGTGTGGGTGGTGGTGCCGGCCGGTCCCGCGGCGATCACGCCCAGCACCGGCAGCACAGCAGGCACCGACGCGACGGATTCGGCGTCGACCGCGTACCCGTCCATCTGCGAATTCCGGAACAACGGCAGGTCGACGGGGGAGTGGACGTCGGCGGCGAGGGCGCGCCCGAGTGCCTCGCCGAGCGGAATCTCCTCGGCCGGGCGCTCATGGAGCGTCGCGAGGAGTTCGGCGACGTGCTGGGTGTGCTGCTCCACAGAGCGTGCGGTCACGATGTTCCTCCGGCCATGGTCACCAATCCTAGGCATCCCTCCAACAGGGCGACGAGGGCACCGCGCCGGACAACGGTCACCCCTCGCGGCATACTGGACAGATGCAGCGAAAGGCAACTCGATGACGGCGGTGGCGATGGGCATCCCGACCGTCCGGTCGTCGGTCTCGCTCGCGGGCAGGCCCGACGTCGACCAGCTGGTCGACCGGTTCGGCCGGGTCGCGCGTGACCTGCGGGTGTCCATCACCGAGAAGTGTTCGCTGCGCTGCACGTACTGCATGCCCGAGGAAGGCCTGCCCGCCATCCCGGCGGAGAACCTCCTCACCGCGGATGAGATCGTCCGGCTCGTCGACATCGCCGTCCACCGCCTCGGTGTGCGCGAGGTGCGGTTCACCGGGGGCGAGCCGCTGATGCGCGTGGATCTCGAGCAGATGATCGCCGGGTGCGCCGAGCGCGCGCCGGGGATCCCGCTCGCGATGACCACCAACGCGGTAGGTCTCGAGCACCGCGCGGCCGGGCTCGCACGCGCCGGACTGACGCGGGTCAACGTCTCCCTCGACTCGGTCGATCGTGAGCACTTCGCGAGACTGACGCGGCGCGACCGGCTGCCGTCGGTGATCGCCGGTATCCGCGCCGCCGCCCGAGCCGGACTGGCGCCGCTGAAGATCAATGCGGTGCTGATGCCCGAAACGCTCAGTGGAGCGGCCGATCTCCTGGAGTGGTGCCTGAGCGAGGGCGTCGCACTGCGGTTCATCGAGGAGATGCCGCTCGACGCCGATCACGAGTGGGCACGCGAGAACATGGTCGCCGCCGACCGGTTACTGGCCGTCCTCGGCGAGCGGTTCACCCTCACCGAACACGGGAGGGAAGATCCGTCGGCGCCCGCCGAGGAGTGGCTCGTCGACGGCGGACCGGCCACGGTCGGGATCATCGCGTCCGTCACTCGCTCGTTCTGCTCCGACTGCGACCGCACCCGCCTCACAGCCGAGGGAACGGTACGGTCGTGCCTGTTCAGCGATCAGGAGATCGACCTGCGGGCGGCCCTGCGGTCGGGTGCGGGCGACGAGGAGCTGGCGCAGTTGTGGCGCGGCGCGATGTGGAACAAGTGGGCGGGCCACGGAATCAACGCGGACGGCTTCGCGCCGCCGCAACGGAGCATGGGAGCAATCGGTGGTTGACGTGACGGGCATCTCGGTTCGGTACTTCGCGGCCGCCGCCGACGCGGCGGGCTGCACCAAGGAAACACTCGACCTCCCGGCCGGCGCGGATCTCGGCCAGGTGAAGGCACTTCTCCTCGCCAAGTACGGTCCCGAGATGCAGCAGGTGCTGTCGGTCTCGGCCTTTCTGGTGGACTCCGAGCTGACACGCGATCTAACCCGCACCGCCGGCACGCAGGTGGACGTGCTGCCGCCGTTCGCCGGCGGCTAGCGGGCCGCGTTCACGGAGTCGGCCAGCCACCGGTCGAATGTGATCGTTCCGAACCGATTGTCGGGCACCAGGTTCGATCCGTCCCGAAAGAACTGGCCCATCGCGCCGGGAAGAGGCACGGTCACGACGAACCCGTGCGTCCCGGTGGCCTTCTTCCACGCCGCCGTCAGATCGCGGGCGGTGCGGACCTCCGGTCCACCGATCGTGATCGGCCCCTCCGGCGCCGGTTCGGCGGCCAGGGCGGCGTCGACCAGCGCGGTCGCGACGTCCCTGGTGTCGATGGTCTGGAAGCTCGTCTTGGAGAACGCGGGGATCAACCCGGCCCGGCTCGCCGGCTTCGCGATCATCGGAATGAAGTCGTGGAACTGGGTCGCCCGCACGATCGACGTCTCCATCGCGGCGCTCTCGTAGACCCGTTCCTGCTTCCGCTTCGCCCGGTAATAAGGGAATTCGCTGCGGTCGACGTTGACGATGGAGAGCAGCACGGCGCGCCCGACTCCTGCGCCGTCCGCGGTGGCGAGGAGGTTCTCGGCGCCTTTCTCCAGCACGGCCCGGGTGCCGCGGGTCTTGCCGTCGGTGGTGTCCACCACGACGTCGACCCCGTCGAGGGCCTCGGCGAGGCCGTCACCGGTGACGAGATCACCGTGGAAATGGGCGATCTCGCTGCCCGGCGCACCGCCGTGCCGGGTCAGGACCCGGACGGAGTGACCGCGCGCGAGGAACTCCTTGACCACCTGCCGGCCTGCAGTGCCGGTACCGCCCGCGACGAGCGCCTGGACCATCGGGTCACCGCCACCACGTGTCGAGCGGGGTCACCGGGACCGTGCGCTTGTGGCGGGTATTCAGGAACATCGTCTCCAGCTTCTGCGCGACGGCGTCCGGCACGTCCTTGCCTTCGAGGTAGTCGTCGATCTGGGCGTACGTGACGCCGAGCGCTTCCTCGTCGGGGAGGGCGGGGCGATCGTCCTCGAGGTCGGCGGTGGGGACCTTCTTCCACGTGCTCTCGGGTGCGCCGAGTTCGCGTAGGAGTGCGGCGCCCTGACGCTTGGACAACCCGGTCAACGGGGTGACGTCCACGCCGCCGTCGCCGAACTTGGTGAAGAAGCCGGTGATCGCCTCGGCGGCATGGTCGGTGCCGACCACGAGGTATCCGAGCTGGCCGGCGATCGAGTACTGGATCACCATGCGTTCGCGGGCCTTGATGTTTCCGCGGACGAAGTCGCGGAGTTCGCCGCCGTCGCCGATGATGTCGCGCAGCGCCTCGGACGACTCCTTCGCGGTGGCGTCCGCGCCGGGCTTCACATTGACGACCACCGACCGGTCGGGCTTGATGAAGTCGAGCGAGATCTGCGCGTCGGACTCGTCCGCCTGGGTGCCGTAGGGCAGCCGCACGGCGACGAACTCGGCGTCGTGGCCCTCGTCACGCAGTTCGCTCGCCGCGAGCTGGGCGAGGCGTCCGGTGAGGGTGCTGTCCTGACCGCCGCTGATGCCCAGGACGAATCCCTTGGCCGGGGTCGACAGCAGGTAGTCCTTCAGGAACTGAACACGTTTGCGGATCTCGTCAGCCGCATCGATGGTGGGCCGGGCACCGAGTTCCTCGAGGATCTGCGCACGTAGATTCGCCATGACAGAACTCTAGCGAGTGCCCCTGACGAGCGCAGGGTACGGTTCCGCGCATGAGTAGATCGGACGTTCTGGTGGTCAGCGCGACCAAGGCGGAGGCGGTGCACGTCCCGGCCGAGTTCGAGGTCCTGATCACCGGGATCGGCAAGGTGAGCGCCGCCGTGGCCGTGGCGTCCGCACTCGCCGACTACCCGCGAACCGACAAGCCGCTCGTCGTCAACATCGGCACCGCCGGTGCGTTGCACGAGCACCACAGCGGCCTGTTCACGCCGTCGACGGTCCTCAACCACGACATCAGTGGCGACGCCATCCGGGCGCTCGGGCACGAGGTGGCCGATCTCCTCGCCCTGCCGGACGGCGACGGTTCCGTGCTCGCGACCGGCGACCTGTTCGTGGCGGATGCCGCGGTGCGCGACGTACTGGCCCGGCGAGCCGACCTCGTGGACATGGAGGGTTTCGCCGTCGCCTACGCCAGCGCTCGCGGCGGCGCCCGGTGCCGGCTGGTCAAGCACGTCAGCGACACCGCCGACGACTCGGCACTGGACTGGCCTGCCCGGATCGATGCGAGTGCCCGGGAACTCGGGTGCTGGCTCGCGGCTCTCTAGCTTGCCCGCAGTGTCAGCCCGATCCCGTCGCTGTTGACCAGTCGCAGCGAGTCCGAATGGACGCTGTAGCCCGTCTCCCCGGTCAACGCCGCGAGCACGGCACGCTCGACCTCGGAGACGTCCGGGGGGCACGCCATCCGGGTGGTGGCCCAGGGTCCGAACGAGATCGAACTCTGCTGCACGTCCGCGGTTCCGGTCATGCGGTTGCAGCCGGTGAAGCCGGACGCCGAACCGTCGCCGGCGATGAGCAACTGGGGTGCCGTCCTTTCCAGTGCCTCCGTCGTCGTGACCGCGTCCGGGCTGATCAGCGCGGTGACCGTCCAGGTGGTCCCGACGACGGGCCGATCCGGCCGGACGACCTTCTCGTCCGTCAGCGTCACCGAACCGGTGGGGGTGGTGAGGGTGAGCGTGTCGCCGCCGAGGGTCCAGTTCGGCTGCGCGTCCAGCAGTGCCGCCACCCAGGCGTCCGCGCCGGCGGCCTCTCCCGGACACGCCATCAGCGTCATCGCGAGCGGACCTGCCACGACCTTCCCGCCGGACAGATCGACGTCGGCGCTGCCCTGATTGCATCCGGCCTCGACGGAGAGGCGTCCGGGGTCGGTGAAGCCGAGCACGAGCGGCCCACCGCCGGGAATGGGATCGCCCTCGACGGAGGTGGAGATGTAGGTGCGACCCACCGGATCCGGGGGCGTGGTCTGCGCGTTCCCGCCGCAGGCGGTGAGCGAGGCGAACGTCAGGAGGCCGAGAACGGTGGCGGTGGTGCGCATTCCCCGAGGTTAGACAAATTGTCCGGATTCGGGATCAACATCGGGTGACGCGCCGGATCAGGTCCTCCCAGGCGTCGCCGAGACGCTCCACGGACATCCCGAGGTCGCGCAGTTCGTGCAGTACCAGCGTGGCCTCGAGCGGTGCGAGCAGGGAACACGCCAGCAGTTCGTGGTCGCCGTGCACCCCGGCCGCGCGAAGCAGGGACACGACGTGGCGCACGGACACCGCCCGGGCGGGTGCGGCGAACCGGAACTCCAGAGAATTCTCGGCCGCGCGCTGGACCTCACCTTGCACCTCGACGATCGCGATGCGGGCGTGCCCGAAGGCGATCAGCCGGTCGATCGGGTCGGCGCCAGGACCGAGCGGTGGTGGACCGAACATGAAGGACTGCTGGAGTTCCCGTTCGGTGTGGTCGAGGAGTGCGTGCATGAGGCCCGACCGGCTGCCGAACCGGCGGAACACTGTGCCCTTGCCCACACCGGCCTTGCAGGCGACCGCGTCCATCGTGACGGCGTCGACGCCGCGCTCCGCGACCAGCAGCGCGGCCGCATCGAGCAGAAGGCGCCGATTACGTGCGGCGTCTCCGCGTTCCGGGGGATCGACCCCGATCTGGGGCAGCAGGGGACTGGTCACGCCTCGCATCCTACCGCGACGGGAACATAAGTGGACCGCGGTCCGTTTAGTTGCTATACATGTTCACGAGTCGCCCTACGCACCATCGAAGGATTATTGACATGTCACAGACCAACGTTCTCGTTCTCGTCGGCAGCCTGCGCGCCGCCTCGGTCAACCGTCAGCTCGCCGAGACCGCGATCGCCGTGGCGCCCGAGGGTGCCGAGGTGACCGTGTTCGACGGCCTCGGAGACGTCCCCTTCTACAACGAGGACATCGACGTCGCCGGTTCCATCCCCGCCGTCGAGGCGCTGCGCGACGCCGCCGGCCGCGCCGACGCGCTCCTGCTCCTCACGCCCGAGTACAACGGCACCATCCCCGCCGTCCTCAAGAACGCCATCGACTGGATGTCCCGGCCGTACGGCACCGGCGCCGTGAAGGACAAGCCCGTCGCCGTCATCAGCGCCTCGCCAAGCGGCAACGGTGCCCAGTGGGCGCACGAGGACACCCGCAAGGCCGTCCGCATCGCAGGCGGCAAGGTCCTCGAGGACGTCACCCTCGCCATCGGCGGCACCATCGACAAGTTCGGTGACCGGCACCCGCGCGAGAACGCCGAGGTCGCGCAGCAGGTTGCCGACGTCGTCGCCAGCCTCGTCGACGCCACGAAGCAGCTCGTCGACGCCTGACGATTCCGCTCACGCGGCGCCGCCGTCGCTACAGCCCGGTTCGATCCAGGGCTGCGTCGACGGCGTCGCGCACCGAGTCGAAGTCTTCTCCGGCCGCCAGGGCAGAGTCCCTGGCGGCTTCTATCTGTTCGCGCACCGTCTCGTACCGCGCGACCCACTCCTCCTTGTTGTCGCGCCAATATCCGATGACGTCGTAGCGGTCCGCGTGCCAGCCCAGGTCGTGGCGCAACCAGCGCCGCACCACCCGCGACACCTTCGCCTCGCCCGCGAACCACACGTATCCCGGTGCATCCGGTCGCGGCCAGTCGCGAGCCGCCTCGGCGAGCAGACTGTCGCCGGCGCCGTTTCCGCTCCCGTCCAGCCACGTCACGGTCAGCGCGGCATCGGTGGCGAACTGCTGCCGGTCCTCGGGGGTCGTGACCTCCGCGATCACGTGTACCCGCGCCGAGCCGGGTAGCTCCTCGACGATCCGGCCGACCGCGGGCAGTGCCGTCATGTCGGCGACGAGGAGCTGCCACCTGGTGTCGGCGGGCGGCGCGTACCATCCCGAGGCGGTCGAGAACCCGAGCGTCTCGCCCGGGCGCGCGCCCGCGGCCCAGTGCGCCGCGGTCCCGCCCGCATGGACGGCGAAATCGATGTCCATCTCCAGTGCGTCCGGGTCCCAGCGGCGCACGGTGTAGCTGCGCTTCTCCGCGCCGTCGGGCGGGAAGGCGAGGAGCAGGCGCTCGTCCGGCCTCCCGCTGGTCTCGAATCGACGGAGGTCTCCGCCCGCGAGGGTGATCCTCTGCATGTTCGGCGTGACCCGCTTCGTGCGCGCCACGGGCGCCGACCAGTCGAGGTGGTCCTGGGAGTCGTCGGACATGCGCTCAACGTACCGGGACGGGCCCGGCAGTTACCGGTCGGCAAGCGTGCGGCGCGCGTCGTGCGCGCCGCCCCGGTGTGCCCGGCCGCGGGCGGTCGGGGAGCGGCGTCGCCGGGTGTGACGAGTGCGCCGCTCGGCGGGCTCCGCGATGGTCCGGCGGAGTCGTCTCCGGCCGGCCCGGACGGCGCTCTCCCGGGGCCCGCACCGCGGATGCGGGCGTGTCCTCCGAGGTGACGTAAGCTCCCGGAGCCTCCAGTGCACGAGCGCGATGCGAGGGGTGTTCCGCGTCACGCCGAAAATGTGATGTGCGACACGCCGGAGCGAGCACGAAATTTATGGTCCGCGGGATGACGACCTGGGAATTTCATCAATGTGACTCACAACATCTCGGGTTAAGTGTTTCTGTCGGCCACTAGGTGTAGTGTCTTGAGCACTGAGAGACCACAACGAGAACCGACTCGGGAGCATCTCCATCGGGGGTCACCGCCATCTCGATCAGGGGAAGTCTCAGTGCGCTGAACACACACTTCGTCAGCTCCATTCGGCAGTGGAAAGAGGGACTTCATGAGCATCACCGTCTACACCAAGCCCGCTTGCGTTCAGTGCAATGCCACCTACCGGGCCCTCGACAAGGCGGGTATCGAATACTCCGTCGTCGACATCACCGAAGACCCCGAGGCCCGGGACTACGTCATGGCACTGGGATACCTGCAGGCGCCCGTGATCGTGGCCGGTGACGAGCACTGGTCGGGCTTCCGCCCCGACCGCATCAAGACCCTCTCGGCAAACGCTGCTTGAAGCGAGGCGATCGCACCGCCCGAGGCGGAGTTCGATCCGATTCCCGGGCGGCAGTAAACGGTAGTACTAGTCCAGATGGTGGAAACCGATGACATCGCTGGTGTACTTCTCCAGCGCCTCGGAGAACACGCACCGATTCGTCCAGCGGCTCGGGCTGCCTGCGACGCGCATACCCATTCATGACCGCGAGGGCACCTTCGAGGTTCGCGAACCCTACGTGCTGATCGTCCCCACCTATGGCGGGGGAACGACGGCCATGGGCCGCGACACCAGTTACGTCCCGAAGCCGGTCATCCGATTTCTCAACAACACACACAACAGGTCGCTGATCCGAGCAGTGATCGCGGCAGGAAACACCAATTTCGGTGAATCCTATTGCTTTGCAGGAAACATCATTTCTCAGAAATGCCACGTTCCCTACCTCTACCGCTTCGAACTCATGGGCACAGCCGAGGACGTCGAGCGGGTCAGGGCCGGTCTGGGTGAATTCTGGGATCACTTAGACGACGAGGAGCACGAGAAGTGGCGCCGACCATCACAGACACCATCGACGCGGGGAGCGTAGAGCGCGACGCGCGCGGTGGAGACTCGACGAACGGTCTCGATTACCACGCACTCAACGCAATGCTCAACCTGTACGGCCCCAACGGTGAGATCCAGTTCGACAAGGACGTCGCCGCCGCCCGCCAGTACTTCCTGCAGCACGTCAACCAGAACACCGTCTTCTTCCACAATCTGGACGAGAAGCTCGACTACCTCGTGGAGGAGAACTACTACGAGCCCGAGGTCCTCGACCAGTACTCGCGCGCGTTCGTGAAGTCGCTCATCGATCACGCCTACGCTAAGAAGTTCCGCTTCCCGACGTTCCTGGGCGCGTTCAAGTACTACACCTCGTACACGCTGAAGACGTTCGACGGCAAGCGCTACCTGGAGCGGTTCGAGGACCGCGTCTGCATGGTCGCGCTGACGCTCGCCGCCGGCGACGAGGAACTGGCGACCAAGCTCGTCGACGAGATCATCGCCGGCCGGTTCCAGCCCGCCACCCCGACGTTCCTCAACTCCGGCAAGAAGCAGCGCGGCGAGCCCGTGTCCTGCTTCCTGCTGCGCATCGAGGACAACATGGAGTCCATCGGCCGCTCCATCAACTCCGCCCTGCAGCTGTCCAAGCGCGGCGGCGGAGTTGCGTTGCTGCTCAGCAATGTTCGCGAGCACGGTGCCCCGATCAAGAAGATCGAGAACCAGAGCTCCGGTGTCATCCCGATCATGAAGCTGCTCGAGGACTCCTTCTCGTACGCCAACCAGCTCGGTGCTCGTCAGGGCGCGGGCGCGGTGTACCTGCACGCGCACCACCCGGACATCTACCGCTTCCTCGACACCAAGCGTGAGAACGCCGACGAGAAGATCCGCATCAAGACGCTGTCGCTGGGTGTGGTCATCCCGGACATCACGTTCGAGCTGGCGAAGAAGAACGAGGACATGTACCTGTTCTCGCCGTACGACGTCGAGCGCATCTACGGTGTCCCGTTCGCGGACGTCAACGTCACCGAGAAGTACTACGAGATGGTCGACGACAAGCGGATCCGCAAGTCGAAGATCAAGGCGCGCGAGTTCTTCCAGACCATCGCCGAGCTGCAGTTCGAGTCGGGCTACCCGTACATCATGTTCGAGGACACGGTGAACCGGGCCAACCCCATCGAGGGCAAGATCACCCACTCCAACCTGTGCTCGGAGATCCTGCAGGTCTCGACGCCGTCGCTGTTCAACGACGACCTCTCGTACAGCGAGGTCGGCAAGGACATCTCCTGCAACCTCGGCTCGCTGAACATCGCGAAGACCATGGACTCGCCCGACTTCGCACGCACCATCGAGGTGTCGATCCGCGCACTCACCGCGGTGTCCGATCAGACGCACATCTACTCGGTGCCGTCGATCGAGCAGGGCAACAACGACTCCCACGCCATCGGCCTCGGACAGATGAACCTGCACGGGTACCTGGCCCGTGAGCGGATCTTCTACGGCTCCGACGAGGGCATCGACTTCACGAACATCTACTTCTACACCGTCGTATTCCACGCGGTGCGGGCGTCCAACCGGATCGCCATCGAGCGGGGCACCCACTTCAAGGGCTTCCCGCAGTCCAAGTACGCGTCCGGCGAGTACTTCGACAAGTACACCGATCAGGTGTGGGAGCCGAAGACGGAGCGGGTGCGGCAGCTGTTCGCCGAGTCCGGTGTGCACATCCCGACGCAGGACGACTGGCGCGAGCTGAAGGCGTCCGTGCAGAAGTACGGCATCTACAACCAGAACCTGCAGGCCGTCCCGCCGACGGGCTCGATCTCGTACATCAACTACTCCACCAGCTCCATCCACCCGGTGGCGTCGAAGATCGAGATCCGCAAGGAAGGCAAGATCGGCCGCGTCTACTACCCGGCGCCCTACCTGACCAACGACAACCTGGAGTACTACCAGGATGCCTACGAGATCGGGTACGAGAAGATCGTCGACACCTATGCCGCCGCGACGCAGCACGTCGACCAGGGGCTGTCGCTGACCTTGTTCTTCAAGGACACCGCCACCACCCGCGACATCAACAAGGCGCAGATCTACGCGTGGCGCAAGGGCATCAAGACGCTGTACTACATCCGGCTACGCCAGATGGCTCTGGAGGGTACCGAGGTCGAAGGTTGCGTTTCCTGCATGCTGTAGGCGGCTCCGCCGCCCGTGAGTACTTGTCAACCGCCGGCGGTTGACAAGTACTCACAGCCGAACGAAGTGAGGAATCAATGGTCAAGCTGGTGAGTCGCGTATCCGCGATCAACTGGAACCGCGTCCAGGACGAGAAGGACGCCGAGGTGTGGGACCGTCTCGTCGGCAACTTCTGGCTGCCCGAAAAGGTGCCGGTGTCCAACGACATCCCGTCGTGGGGGACGCTCACGCCGCAGGAGAAGCAGCTCACGATGCGGGTGTTCACGGGGCTGACGCTCCTCGACACCATTCAGGGCACCGTGGGCGCGGTCAGCCTCATCCCCGATGCCATCACCCCGCACGAAGAGGCGGTGTACACCAACATCGCGTTCATGGAGTCGGTACACGCGAAGAGCTACAGCTCGATCTTCTCGACGCTGTGCTCCACCCGCGACATCGACGACGCCTTCCGCTGGTCCGAGGAGAACCCGAACCTGCAGCGCAAGGCCGAGATCGTCATGGACTACTACCAGGGCGACGAGCCGCTCAAGCGCAAGGTGGCATCCACCCTGCTCGAGAGCTTCCTGTTCTACTCGGGCTTCTACCTGCCGATGTACTGGTCGTCGCGGGCGAAGCTCACCAACACCGCCGACCTCATCCGCCTCATCATCCGCGACGAGGCCGTGCACGGGTACTACATCGGCTACAAGTACCAGAAGGGCCTCGAGCAGCTCACCGAGGCCGAGCGCGACGACCTCAAGAACTACACGTTCGAGTTGCTCTTCGAGCTCTACGACAACGAGGTCGACTACACCCAGGACCTCTACGACGAGGTGGGCCTCACCGAAGACGTCAAGAAGTTCCTGCGGTACAACGCCAACAAGGCGCTGATGAACCTCGGCTACGAGGGTCTGTTCCCCAAGGACGAGACGGACGTCAACCCGGCGATCCTGTCGGCGCTCTCACCCAACGCGGACGAGAACCACGACTTCTTCTCCGGCTCGGGCAGCTCCTACGTCATCGGCAAGGCCGTCAACACCGAAGACGAGGACTGGGACTTCTAGAGCGACCCGCTCGCGACTTCTAGAGCGACCCGCTCGCGACTTCTAGACCCGTCGCCCAATGTCACACCGGTTCGGTTCGACTGCACCGGTGTGACATTGGGCGAACTGCGTTCAGCGGCGGAACCACGCCTCGGGCTCGTCCTGCAGCGCCTTGTCGAGCCGCAGCCGCGACGACGGGGTGAGGTCCGGCGGCAGCGCGCCGGGGGAGAACCAGGCGACGTCGTGGTTCTCGTCGTCCGACACGGCAGCCTCCCCGCTCAGATACCGCGCGAGGAAACACACGTCGAGATACTGCGCGACGTCGCCGTTGGGATAGGTGATCGGATCGGTGACGTCGACACTCGTGATCCGGACCAGTTCGGCGTCCACGCCGGTCTCCTCGCGTACCTCACGCAGCGCGGCGGGTCCGGGTTCCTCCCCGGGTTCGAGGATGCCGGACACGACCGCCCATTTGCCGTTGTCGACGCGCCGGGTCAGCAGCACCCGGCCGTCGGCGTCACCTACGACGACACTCACCCCGGACAGCCACAGCGGCGCGGTGCCGACGTGGCCGCGCAGGGCGGTGACGAACTCGGGTACGGGCACCGGGCCTCCTAGCCGACGTAACCGTTCAGCGTGTTCCTGAGGTCGGTGAGCATCGCGCGCGCAGCGACGACGCCGTTTCCGCCCCACACGTCACCCTCCACGGCGAAGACCCGCTTGTCGGAGGCCGCCTCGAGGTCTTCCCATGCCTCACCGGACATCACGTCCTCCGCGTGCGCGGTGCCCTCCTCGCCGTCGAGGACGGCGTAGATGAGGTCGCCCTCGGCCTGGTCGATGTCGGATTCGGAGATCGGTTCGGTGACTGTGCCGTCGAGGTTCTGATAAGCGGGTCGCCGCACTCCGGCGTCGGTGAGGACCTGGCCGGCGAACGTGGCCGGACCCTCGACCTCCATGCTGTCGGCGTCGAATCGGACGACGGACGCCTGTGTCTGCGCGGCATCGATGTCGACGCCGAGCTGCTTGGCGTCCTGCTGGTATTGCTCGAGCGCGGCCGTCGCCGCGTCGGCCCGGCCCAGGGCGTTGCCGGCGAGGAGGAACTGGGCCTTCCAGTACACGGGGTCGGAGCCGACGAACACGGTGGGCGCGATGGGGGAGAGCGCACCGTACAGCTGGTCGGACGCCGGACTCGATCCGAGGATCAGGTCCGGGTCCGCCTGCGCGATCTTGTTCACGTCCGGGGCGTCGACGGATCCGACGCTCGGGATCTCGGAGATGCCCGTGCCGAGGTATCCGGGCTGAGGCGAGTCCCCGTCGAGGGTCGCCGCGCCGACCACGTTCTTCCACAGACCGAGTGCGCACACCGCGTCCAGTGCGGCGCTGTCGAGTACCACGATCCGCTGCGGATCGGACGGAACGTCGCTCTCGCCTTTCGTGTGGACCACCCGGTGCGTCGAGCCGGCCGCGAGTGCGGCGTCGACCGGGGCCGGCTCGGCGCAGGCGGTCGTGGTGTCCCTCTCGATGCCGACCACGCCGGCTCCAGCGATCTGCGTGGTGGTCCGGACGATGGACGCTGCCGGATCGTCGTCGGACGGTTGAGAGCAGCCGGCGACTGCGAGCGCAGCGACGGCGGCGACGAGACCGGTGGACGCGCGGCGGGCGGAAAACCTACGAGGGGACAATTCGGCGACTTCCTGTGTGTGCGGGCGCGTTCAGGTTAGCCGCTGTGCTTGTCCACCCCGAACGTGTCCGACAGGTCGTCGAGGATGAGGTGCGCGCCCTGGATGCTGACCGGCGACATCCAGCGGGCGTCGTCGACGTCGACCTTGCGTCCCTTCAGCGTCTGCCACAGCGGGCTCTCCAAGAACGGCTTCGCCGCTTCGGCGCTCTTGCCTGCCGGGTCCTGCCAGGTGCTGACGAAGATGGCGTCGCCCTCCGCTTCGCTGATCAGCTCGGGGCTGATGGCTTGCATGATGTTGTCCGGATCGGCCGGATCGGGGCCCTGGCTCTGCGGACGGGCAAGCCCGGCGTCCGAGAGGACGATCCCGCTGAACGAGGTGGTGCGGTAGAGGCGTGCCGTCGGCTCGCCCGCGAACCGGACGACCGAGATCACCGGATTCGACGCCGTGTCGTTGATCTCCGCGCCGACGGCGGCGGCCCGCTCCTCGTAGGCGCCGATCTTCTGCTCCGTGAGTTCCTCCTTGCCCAGTGCCGTGCCGACGAGCCGGATGTTGTCCTTCCACGTGGGCCCGGTCGTCTCGGTGAAGATGGTCGGCGCGATAGCGGACAGTTGCTCGTAGTTCTTCGCGTCGCGCACTTCGGCGGAGATGATCAGGTCGGGTTGCAGCGCGGCGATCTGCTCGAGGCTCGCGTTGCTGACCTTGCCCACCGATTCGGCTTCCGCCGCGAACTCGTCCCGCGAGGAGCCGAGGTAGTCGGGCAGGCCGGGTTCGCGGTAGTCGACGTATCCGACGAGCGGCGCCTCGAGGAGGAGGACGGCGTCGGTGAAGCTGTTGTCGAGTGCCACGATGCGCTGCGGCGCGGCCGGGATCTCGGTACTGCCGCGGAAGTGGTCGACGGTGCGGGGGAACTGCCCGGTCGACGAGGTGGTGCTCGACGCGGCGTCGGAGTCGTCACTGCTGGAGCAGGACGTGATCGAGAAAGTGGCTGCAGCGGCTAGTGCGACCGCGCCGGCGACGACCCGGCGTCGGGAGAGAACGTTCACATGGAGCTCCTGATCGAAGTTAGGTGAGCGAAACCTTAGCACCGGGGATTCGGGGTGTCGGAGCCTCCGGGCTCCGTGTCGACCGGTCACGTGCGACACGCCGGACCGCGTGACAGTGAGCACTCCCCGGTGCGACAAACCGCAGGTCGCATGCGCCACAATTTGCTCTGAGTCCGGGTAAGTACGACAGTGGGTAGGACCCAGTCGGAGGCCGCTCAGGGCACGGTCTACGATTCGATGAGCGCAAGCCAGAGACCGTTCGCCTCGCAGCCCGGGGACGGACGCGCATTCAGGAGGATCAGTGACTGCCGTAGCGCCCCAGCCAGTCCCCGCGATAGCTGCAGCCAGGCCTTACCCGCCGCGGCAGGGACCCAAGGGCTCGTTCATCTTCAAAATGATTACGACCACCGACCCCAAGGTGCTCGGAATCATGTACTTGACGACCTCGATCGCGTTCTTCCTCATCGGTGGTCTCATGGCCCTGATGATGCGCGCCGAGCTCGCTGTGCCCGGTATGCAGTTCTTGTCGAACGAACAGTTCAACCAGCTGTTCACGATGCACGGCACGATCATGCTGCTGCTGTACGCGACGCCGATCGTGTTCGGGTTCGCCAACTACATCCTGCCGCTGCAGATCGGTGCCCCCGACGTGGCGTTCCCGCGACTCAACGCGTTCAGCTACTGGCTGTACGTGTTCGGCGCGATCATCACGACCGCCGGCTTCATCACCCCCGGCGGTGCCGCGGACTTCGGCTGGACCGCCTACACGCCCCTGACGAGTGCGCTGCACTCCCCGGGCGTCGGCGCCGACCTCTGGGTCATGGGCCTCGCGGTCGCCGGCCTCGGCACCATCCTCGGTGGTGTCAACATGATCACCACCGTCATCTGCCTGCGTGCCCCCGGCATGACCATGTTCCGCATGCCGATCTTTACGTGGAACATCTTCATCACCAGCATCCTGATTCTGCTGGCGTTCCCGCTGCTGACCGCTGCATTCATGGGCCTGTTCGTGGACCGTCACCTCGGTGGCCACATCTTCGACCCGGCCACCGGCGGTGTGCTGCTGTGGCAGCACCTGTTCTGGTTCTTCGGTCACCCCGAGGTGTACATCATCGCGCTGCCGTTCTTCGGCATCGTCTCGGAGATCTTCCCGGTCTTCAGCCGTAAGCCCGTGTTCGGTTACAGCGGCCTGGTCTACGCGACCCTGGCGATCGCCGCCCTCTCCATCGCGGTGTGGGCTCACCACATGTACGCCACCGGCGCCGTGCTGCTCCCGTACTTCTCGTTCATGACGTTCCTGATCGCCGTCCCGACGGGTGTGAAGATCTTCAACTGGATCGGCACCATGTGGAAGGGGCAGTTGACGTTCGAGTCGCCGATGCTGTTCTCCATCGGCTTCCTCATCACGTTCCTCTTCGGTGGTCTGTCCGGCGTCATCCTCGCGAGCCCGCCCCTCGACTTCCACGTCACGGACACCTATTTCGTGGTCGCCCACTTCCACTACGTGGTCTTCGGCACCGTCGTGTTCGCCACCTACGCCGGCATCTACTTCTGGTTCCCGAAGATGACCGGACGCATGATGGACGAGCGTCTCGGCAAGTGGCACTTCTGGACCACGTTCATCGGCTTCCACGGCACGTTCCTCGTCCAGCACTGGCTGGGTAACGAAGGT
The DNA here is from genome assembly GCF_002300195.1 of Rhodococcus sp. ACPA1. NCBI lineage: Bacteria > Bacillati > Actinomycetota > Actinomycetes > Mycobacteriales > Nocardiaceae > Rhodococcus > Rhodococcus sp. ACPA1. The sequence continues at coordinate 1,245,468 of NZ_NSDX01000001.1, forward strand.
ATGCCGCGTCGCTACGCCGACTACCTGCCCTCGGACGGCTTCACGTTCCTGAACTCGTTCTCGACGATCTTCGCGTTCGTCCTCGGTGCCTCGACGCTGCCGTTCATCTGGAACGTCTTCAAGAGTTACCGGTACGGCGAAGTCGTCACTGTCGACGACCCGTGGGGTTACGGCAATTCGCTCGAGTGGGCCACCAGCTGCCCGCCGCCGCGGCACAACTTCACCGAGCTGCCGCGCATCCGCTCCGAGCGTCCCGCGTTCGAGCTGCACTACCCGCACATGGTCGAGCGGATGAAGGCAGAGGCGCACGTCGGACCGGGCCACGGTGGCAAGCACGCCAGCACCGTGCTCGAGAAAGAACGCCACGAGCCGCTGACCGTCGGCGACGAAGGCGACCCCGGAACCGACACCGGCCGCTGACACATCAGTTTCGGAAAGGCCCCGCCCCAGCAACGGGCGGGGCCTTTCAGTTGGCACAATGGGTGCCGGACAAGCCGCGCGAGCAACATGATCGGAGTACATCGGTGGGTGCAGCTGACACCACTGTCCTGGTGACCGTGACGGGCCCCGACCGACCCGGCGTCACCTCGGTGCTCTTCGGGTCGCTCTCCCGCCACGACGTGAGCCTTCTCGACGTGGAGCAGGTGGTGATTCGTGGGCGACTGACCCTCGGTGTCCTGGTGGCCTGCCCCGAGAACGGGGAAGCGCTGCAGGAGGAACTCGAAGAGGCGATGGCCACCGTCGGGATGTCGGTGGACGTCGAGATCGGTGCCGATCCGGGCAGGCAGTCGCTGTCCACCCATGCCGTGGTCGTTCTCGGTAGCCCGGTGTCGGCTCGCGCGCTGCGTTCGGTGGCCCGGGAGATGGCAACACTCGGGGTCAACATCGACTCGATCCGCGGCGTCGCCGACTACCCGGTGACGGGCCTCGAACTCCTGGTGAGCGCTCCCGGCACGGCAGAGGCGGACAAGAGTCTGCGCACCGTGCTGGCAGAAGTGGCCGTCCGCGAGAACGTCGACATCGCCGTCGAACGCGGGGGACTGGCCCGTCGCGCCAAACGGCTCATCGTGTTCGACGTCGACTCCACCCTCGTCCAGGGCGAGGTCATCGAGATGCTCGCCGCGCGGGCGGGCGTCGAGGACGAGGTGCGCGCCGTCACCGAATCGGCGATGCGCGGCGAGATCGACTTCACCGAGTCCCTGCACCAGCGGGTCGCGACCCTCGCCGGCCTCGACGCGTCCGTGATCGACGACGTCGCGGAAAACTTGGAACTGACACCGGGCGCCCGCACCACCATCCGGACGCTGCGCAGGCTCGGCTTCCACTGCGGTGTGGTGTCCGGCGGATTCCGGCAGGTCATCGAGGGTCTGGCCCACGAACTGGAACTGGACTTCGTGCAGGCCAACACACTCGAGATCGTGGACGGCAAGCTCACCGGCCGGGTGATCGGCGACATCGTCGACCGGGCCGCGAAGGCGACCGCACTGCGCAAGTTCGCCGCTCAGGTCGGCGTCCCGATGGAGCAGACGGTGGCGGTCGGCGACGGCGCCAACGACATCGACATGCTCAACGCCGCCGGGCTGGGAATCGCGTTCAACGCCAAGCCCGCTCTGCGCGAGGTCGCGGACACCGCACTGTCGCACCCCTTCCTCGATGCCGTGCTGTTCATCCTCGGGGTCACCCGCGACGAGGTCGAGGCCGCGGACGCGGTGGACGGCGTGGTGCGACGAGTCCCGCTGTCGTGACGGAGTCGTGCCGGGGCGCGGTCACCGGGGAGACCGGTGACGACACCCTGTGGGCGGCGCGTCACGCCGTCCTCGCGGCCGGATACGGCGGCCGGCCGGACCCGGACGACCCGGCGCAGGTCCTCGCCATGCCGATCGTGCTGCACATTCCGAAGGCCGACCCCCCGCCGCGTAGTGCTCTGCTCGAAGCTGCAGCCACCGCGGCCGTGGCGTTGTGCCTCGACCCTCGCGTCGGCCCCGACGAGACGGGCGCGCCCGGACCGTGGCAGGAGGATTACCTCGCCTGGATCGGGTCCCGGATCCGCAAGGTGACGCGGCGGGCGCGGGGAGCCGGGTGGCGTGCGGCGCAGGAGGTCGACGGGATCACCGTCGACGTCGACGGGGCACAGGCCCGCGCACTCGTGCCCGTCGCCGTCGGTGCGCTCGATCCTCGCATCCGGAAGTTGCAGATCGGCGGGACCGATCTCGACCACGACGACCCCGGAGAGATCCCGGACGGGGATCCGGTGCTGTGGATCAACTCCGCTCTGGACATGACGGTGGGGAAGGCCGCGGCCCAGGTGGGTCACGCGTCGATGCTGCTCGCCGGTGCGATGCCCACCGAGCAGGCCCGCGCGTGGGCGGCCACCGGCTACCGCTGCACGGTGCGGGACGCCGACGTCGGACTGTGGGAGGAGCTGACCATCGAGGTGGTGCGGGGCCGGGCGATCGCCGTTCGCGACGCCGGTTTCACCGAAGTGGCTCCCGGCTCGATGACCGTGATCGCCTGCCCCTGAGCGTCGACGCATCGACAGTCCAGTGTGCGCGTCGTGGCTATGGGGTGCGGCAGGATTTCCCGGAACACTGACGTCATGCTCGCTCGACGCCTGATCGCTCTGTTCGCCGGACTGTGGCTGTACGGCTTCTCGATGGCCATGATGATCACCGCCGGCCTCGGTCTCGACCCGTGGGACGTGTTCCATCAGGGGGTCGCGGATCGCACGCCACTCAGTTTCGGTGTGGTGACCGCGCTGACCGGTGTCGTGGTGCTCGCGCTCTGGATCCCGATCCGTCAGAAACCGGGCTTCGGGACGGTCGCCAACGTCGTAGTCATTGCCGTCTCGGTGGACACCTCGCTCGCGTTCCTCGAACCCGCCGACTCCCATCTCGTGCGCATCGTGGTGATGCTCGGTGGCGTGGTCCTCAACGCGCTCGCCACCGTGCTGTACATCGGTGCGGGGATGGGCCCCGGTCCGAGGGACGGTCTCATGACCGGTCTGGTCGCGCGGACCGGGCTGTCGGTGCGGGTGATCCGCACGTCGATCGAGGTGACCGTGCTGGCCACCGGCTGGTTGCTCGGCGGCACCGTGGGTGTGGGCACCGTCGTCTACGCGCTGGGCATCGGCCCGCTCATTCAGCTGATGATGCGCTTCGGTGGCATCTACCCGACCGCACGGAAGACGAGCAGCGTCGGACCGGACAGTGCGATCGTGGAGTCTCCGGAGATCGGGCCGCCCGGCGCGGGTGCGCCGTCGGGGGACGCCGAGTCGAATTCGGCGAGCACCGTGCCGTAGAACCATTCGGGACAGCCCAGCGTGATCACGGTGGGTCCGCCCGAGTGGAGGACGAGAAGCCAGCTGTCGTCGGTGAGCTGGTGCCCGTCTTCGGTGTGGGAGCGGATGTCGGATCCGTCGATCCACGCCTGGAGGGTGCGCCTGGAGTCGTCGTACCACGCGGGGTCGTCCATCTCCGCGCCGTCGGCGCCGAACCACACGAGGTCGGGATGGCCGGTGGGTGTGCGCCTGCCCTCGAAGAATTCCGGCTGGCGCAGCGCGGGGGAGGCGCGTCGGAGGTCGAGGGCGCGGGTGACGAATGCGGTGAGACTCGTGTCCCCGGTGCTCCAGTCGAGTGGCCAGGAGTCTTCACGAGGGGTGTCCTCGGGGACGCAGTACGCGTTGTTGTTGCCGCCGAGGGTGTGACCGAACTCGTCGCCTGCGGTGAACATCGGCGTGCCGGTCGACAGTGCGAGCGTGGCGAGGAGCGCGCGGACGTGCCGGGACCGCGCCTCGATGATCGACGGATCGTCGGTGGGACCTTCGACGCCGTGGTCGACGGAGTCGTTGTGATCGGCGCCGTCCCGGTTGTCCTCGCCGTTGGCCTCGTTGTGTTTGCGGTCGTACGACACGAGGTCCGCGGCGGTGAACCCGTCGTGCGCGGTCACGAAATTGACGGACGCCCACGGCCGCCGGTTTCCGAATACGTCCTCGGAACCCGCCACCCGGGAGGCGAGATCGCGTACCCCGGTACCGCCGTTCCAGAACCGCCGAACGGTGTTGCGGTACTTGTCGTTCCATTCCGACCACTGAACGCCGAAGTGCCCGACCCGATATCCGTCCGAAGTGGCGTCCCACGGTTCGGCGATCAGTTTGCACCGGGAGAGAACGGGATCCGCCGTGATTGCGGAGAAGATCGAAGCGCGGGAATCGAATCGGCCGCCACCGGGCCGGCCGAGAGCGGACGCGAGGTCGAACCGGAAGCCGTCGACGCCCATGTCGTGCGCCCAGTAGCGCAGGCTGTCGCCGATCATCCGGACGGCGACGGGCGACTGTGCGTCGACGGTGTTCCCGCAACCGGTGAGATCGATGTCGCGACCGTCGGAGTCGAGGAGGTAGTAGCCGGGGGCGTCGAGGCCGCGCCAGCTGAGGCTGATGCCGTCGACGCCCTGCTCACAGGTGTGGTTGTACACCACGTCGAGGACGACCTCGATCCCCGCGGCGTGCAGCGCGTCGACCATCGTGTGGAATTCGGTGATCTCCTCACCGGGCACCACCGCATAGCCCGGGTGGGGAGCGAAGAACGCCGCGGTGGAGTATCCCCAGTGGTTGCGCATGCCCCGCGAGCGGACGGTGGCCTCGGAGACGTACGCCTGGACGGGAAGCAGTTCGACCGCGGTCACCCCGAGGCGGACGAGATGACCGACGACAGCGGGTTCCGCGAGACCCAGATACGTTCCGCGGTACTGCGGTGGCACGTCGGGGTGCCGTGCGGTGAACGATCCCACGTGAAGTTCGTAGACAACGGTTTCCTCCCAGGGCCTTTCGATCCGCGGTCCGCTCGTGCGGGCGTGGTCGGCCGTCACCACCGACAGCGGGGTGTGGCCCAGGCTGTCGACGCGCGACGGGCCGCCGAACGGGTCGCCGTCGTGGGAGACCAGTGCGTCGTGGTCGCCGAGTTCGCCCGTGATGCGGGTCGCCCACGGATCCAGAAGCAGCTTGGCGGGGTTGAGGCGCACGCCGCGTGCGGGGTCCCAGCGCCCGTGCGCGCGGTAACCGTAGCGCTGTCCCGCACCGACCCCCTCGACGATGCCGTGCCAGATGCCGTACGTCCGCTGGACCAGATCGATCCGCGTCTCGTCGCCGCCCTCGGAAATCAGGCACACCTGTACCAGTTCGGCGTCGGGAGCGTGAACCGCGAACTGCGTTCCGGTGCCACGCACTTTCGCTCCCAGGGGAAACGGTGATCCGGGCAGCCGCAGACTCGGCGGGAGCGACGACATCTCGCCGGGGTGCGAATCGATGTGAGGCGACACGCAACTGATCCTGCCGTGAATGCTCGGAAGATGTGCGGGAAGATGGGTCCGTGCATGAACCTGATCCTGATCTCCTCATCGAATTCGACGACGTTCTCCTCCGCCGCGGGGGCAACACTCTGGTGGGCCCGGTCACCTGGAAGGTGGAACTCGACGAGCGGTGGGTCGTCCTCGGACCGAACGGGGCAGGAAAGACGTCGTTGCTCCGGATCGCGGCCGCCGAACTGCATCCCACGAGCGGAAGTGCCTACCTTCTCGGCGAGCGGCTCGGCCGCGTCGACATCAACGAACTGCGACCGCGGATCGGACTGTCCTCCTCGGCTCTCGCCAACCGGGTGCCGTCCGAGGAGATCGTGACCGATCTCGTCGTCTCCGCGGGCTACGCGGTCCTCGGACGCTGGCGTGAGCGCTACGACGACATGGACACCGACCGTGCCGTCGAGATGCTCGAGAGCCTCGGTGCCGAGCACCTCGCCAAGCGCACGTACGGCACCCTGTCCGAGGGCGAGCGCAAGCGCGTCCTCATCGCCCGTGCGCTGATGACCGACCCGGAACTGCTGCTGCTCGACGAGCCTGCCGCCGGTCTCGACCTCGGTGGGCGCGAGGAACTCGTCGCGCGCCTCACCGATCTCGCCGCCGACCCCGACGCCCCCGCGACGGTTCTCATCACCCACCACGTCGAGGAGATCCCGCCGGGATTCACTCATGCGCTGCTCCTCAAGGAGGGGGAGGTGGTCTCGCAGGGGCTCCTGGATCAGGTCATCACGGCCGAGAACCTCAGCGAGGCGTTCAGCCAGTCCATCAGCCTGGACAAGGTCGACGGCCGGTTCTTCGCGCGGCGGACCCGCGTCCCCGGCGCGCACCGGCGGGGCTGAGGACCGGCCGTCACACCGGGGGACCGACTGCGACCCGCGTCACCCGGCGGCGTAGGTTCCGAGACATGGTCTCGAAGCAAGAGCAGGCGCCCCGCGACAGTACCGACGTGGCACCCAAGGACGCGTCCACCGTCATCCTCATCCGTGATGCCGCGGCAGACGCCGCGGCGTCCGGTATCGAGGTGTTCCTCCTCCGCCGGGTGAAGGGGATGGCGTTCGCCGGCGGCATGACCGTGTTTCCCGGCGGCGGGGTCGACCCGTCCGACGCCGACGCCGAGGTCGACTGGGCGGGACCGTCCGTCGACTGGTGGGCCGGGCGGTTCTCCACCGATGCGGCGCGCGCGAAGGCCCTCGTGTGCGCGGCGGTGCGCGAGACGTTCGAGGAATGCGGCGTGCTTCTCGCGGGACCGAGTGCGGACACGGTCGTGGCGGACACGTCCCGTTACGCGCAGTCCCGCATCCAGCTCGAGAAGCGGGAACTGTCGTTCAGCGACTTCCTGAAGCGCGAGAACCTCGTCCTGCGAGCCGACCTGCTGCGGCCCTGGGCCAACTGGATCACCCCCGTCGGCGAGAGCCGCCGCTACGACACGCGTTTCTTCGTCGCCGCCGCACCGCACGGTCAGATCGCGGACGGCGCGACGTCCGAGGCCGAGCACGTGCAGTGGCAGAGTCCCGCCGCGGCGCTCGCGCACTGGCAGGGCGGCGGAAGCATCCTGCTGCCGCCGACGTGGAGTCAGCTCACGGCGCTCAGCGCGTTCGGTTCGGTCGCGGAGGTGCTGGCCGCGGAGCCGGGGATCCCGGTGATCCTGCCGACGCTGATCACGGACGAGGAGCAGCTCCGAGTCGAGTTCCCGGGGCAGGACGGCTACTACGAAGCCGGTCCGCATCCGTGGGCGTCCCGCGACTGATCGCGATGCGGCGGGCCGCGAAACCGGGTCGGGGGCAGACAAGTAGCCTTTTGCCTCATGGCTGAGTTTGTCACTCTCGAGGTATCCGAAGGCATCGGCACGATCCGGCTCGCGCGTCCACCGATGAACGCCCTGAACCGTCAGGTTCAGCAGGAGTTGCGGGCAGCGGCGCGGGAGGCGACCGTCGACGCCGACGTGAAGGCCGTCATCGTCTACGGCGGCGAGAAGGTCTTCGCCGCGGGCGCGGACGTGAAGGAAATGTCCGAGATGGACTTCGGGCAGATGTCCGACGTGATCGGCGACCTGCAGTCCGACCTCGCGGCGGTCTCCGAGATTCCGAAGCCCACCGTCGCCGCCATCACGGGGTACGCGCTCGGCGGCGGCCTGGAGGTCGCGCTGTCGGCGGACCGGCGCATCGCGGGCGACAACGCCAAGCTCGGCGTGCCGGAGATCCTGCTCGGCGTCATTCCCGGCGGCGGCGGCACCCAGCGTCTCGCCCGGCTGATCGGACCGTCCAAGGCCAAGGATCTGCTGTTCACCGGCCGGTTCGTCGACGCCGAGGAGGCTCTCGCGATCGGTCTGGTCGACGAGGTCGTGGCGCCGGACGACGTGTACGAGGCGGCCCGCACGTGGGCGTCGCAGTTCACGAAGGGAGCGGGCCGCGCCCTGGCTGCGGCGAAGGCCGCCGTGGACCGTGGGCTGGACGTCGACCTGGGTACGGGGCTCGCGGTGGAGCGTCAGCTGTTCACCTCGTTGTTCGCCACCCGGGACCGCACGATTGGGATGGAATCGTTCATCGAGAACGGCCCAGGTAAGGCTCAGTTCACGGGCGAGTAGTCTGGACCCCGAAACTAGAACCTGTTCACTCTTACCAGCGAGTAGGATTTGCCGCATGACTGCAAGCGCCCATGACGACCCAGCTCCTCATCCGCACGCCACCGCCGAAGAGGTAGAGGCTGCGCTGAAGGACACCAAACTCGCCCAGGTGCTGTACCACGACTGGGAAGCCGAGACGTACGACGAGAAGTGGTCGATCTCGTACGACGAGCGGTGCATCGACTACGCGCGCGGACGTTTCGACGCCGTCGCGGGCGATCAGCCGCTGCCCTACGAGCGGGCGCTCGAACTGGGCTGCGGCACCGGATTCTTCCTCCTCAACCTGATGCAGGGTGGGGTCGCGAAGACCGGTTCGGTCACCGACCTCTCGCCCGGCATGGTGAAGGTCGCCCTCCGCAACGCCGAGGGCCTGGGATTGTCCGTCGACGGCCGAGTCGCCGACGCCGAAACCATCCCGTACGCGGACGACACGTTCGACCTCGTCGTGGGTCACGCTGTCCTGCATCACATCCCGGATGTCGAGCAGTCGCTGCGTGAGGTTCTGCGCGTCCTGAAGCCGGGCGGGCGTTTCGTGTTCGCCGGTGAGCCGACCACGATCGGCAACTTCTACGCCCGCTGGCTGGGTCGCGCGACGTGGGAGGTCACCACCCGGGTCACCAAGTTGCCGTTCCTCGCCGACTGGCGTCGCCCGCAGGCGGAATTGGACGAGTCCTCCCGCGCGGCCGCGCTCGAGGCCGTCGTCGACCTCCACACGTTCGATCCGAGCGACCTCGAGAAGATCGCGAGGTCGGCAGGCGCCGAGCAGGTTCACGCGGCCACCGAGGAATTCGCCGCCGCTCTGCTCGGGTGGCCCGTCCGCACGTTCGAGGCCGCTGTGCCCCCGGAGAAGCTGGGCTGGGGCTGGGGCCGTTTCGCGTTCACCGGATGGAAGACGCTCAGCTGGGTCGACGAGAAGGTTCTCCGGCACGTGGTTCCGCGGGGATTCTTCTACAACGTCATGATCACCGGCGTGAAGCCCGGCAACTGAATTGGGCTATGCGTTCACTGCCGGGGACGTGGAGTTCCTGCAGAGCCCGGAAGGGGCAGCCGCTCTCGCGGAGATGGACGGCTTCGCACTGACCACGTCTACGCGCCTGGCCGACATCGGCCGGGCGCGTACGCGTTTCGGCTCACACGTGGCGTTGCTGGTGGAGACCGTGCTGTTGCGGCGGAAGGCGGCCGCCAAACTTCCCGGCACCGAAACCTGGTTCTTCACGGACGACGCCCTGCAACAGGCGACGCCGCGTGCGGTCGCCGCGCACCGTGCGATGCGGCTGAAGGGCCGGGACGTCCACGACGTCACGTGCTCCATCGGCGCCGAACTGGACGCGGTGGTCGGGACGGCCGCAACCGTGATCGGCAGCGACCTGGACCCGGTCCGGCTCCTGATGGCGCAGCACAACGTTCCCGGGGCGGTCGTTCTCCGCGCCGACGCGCTCGTCCCGTGCACCCGCGGCACCGTCGTGCTCGCGGATCCGGCGCGACGGTCCGGCGGCAGGCGCACACACGACCCCGCCGCGCTGGAGCCGCCGCTGCCCGATCTGATCGACGCGTACCGTGGACGGGATCTCGCGGTGAAGTGCGCCCCCGGACTCGATTTCGATCGGCTCGGCTGGGACGGCGAGGTGGAGGTGGTGTCGCTCGACGGCGGCGTGCGCGAGGCGTGCCTGTGGTCGCCGGGACTGTCCGGAGCCGGTGTCACCCGGCGGGCGAGCGTCCTCGGCTCCGACGGCACCGCGTGGACGGTGACGGACGCCGAGGACGACGACATCCCCGAACGCGCTCCGGGCGAGTGGATCATCGACCCCGACGGCGCCGTCGTGCGTGCGGGCCTGGTGCGGCACTACGCCGCCCGGCACGGGCTGTGGCAGCTGGATCCCCGGATCGCCTATCTCACCGGCGATTCGGTTCCCGACGGCGTGCGGGGCTTCCGCATTCTCGAACAGGTGAAGTATTCGGAGAAGTCGCTGCGGCAGGAGCTGGCGCGGCACGATTGCGGGGTGGCGGAAATCCTCGTGCGCGGCGTCGACGTCGATCCCGCGGTCCTGCGTCCCAAGCTGAAGCTACGCGGAAGTCGTTCGCTCAGTGTGGTGATCACGCGGATCGGCCGAGCCGGCGTCGCGTTCATCTGCGCTTCGCGCCCGTGAGTACTTCTCAACCGCCGGACGTTGACAAGTACTCACGGGTCAGCGGAGGACGAACAGCTCCCCGAGCAGTGTCGGGGTGAGGACTTCACCCTTCGGCCCGACGGACGTGCCGACCGTGAAGCCCTTCGCCCCGGGCAGGGTGTCCTGGTCGAGGGTTTTGCCGGTCCCGGTGTCGAACGTGAGCATCGCCAGCCCGTCCGTACCCTCGCGGACCACCGCGTAACCGGTCGACCCGGCTGTCTGCGCCGGGACGCCCAGCTGCAGCAGATCCTTCCGCTCCCAGACCAGTTCGGCGTGATCGCCCTTGTCCTGCAACGCCAGGAGGTGACCGTCGAGTCCGCCGGCGGGGATGATCAGACCGTCCGCGGACGTCGACGGGCTACCGGCAGCGGCGTACCCGATGTCGTAGCTCCACTTCGCATCACCGGTCGCGGAATCGATCGCCCACAACGTGCCCCAATTGTCGTTGGTGTAGACGACGGAGCCGTCGGCCGACAAGTCGGGGCTGGACGCGCTACCGCCCGGCAGCGCATCGCTGGACCATTCCTGGGTGATGGCGGGGTTGTCGCCGCCGGAGTACTTCATCGCGACGAGTTCCGCCGCGGGTGCTCCTGGGGCGAAGAGCGTGAAGTAGAACTTGCCCGACTCGAGGTCGATCGCCGGCATGTTCGCGACCGGGCAGTCGGGTGCGCCGAAGAAGCAGCCGCTGAGACCCTTGTCGTCGGGCAGGATGTCGACGTTCGCGCCCTCGGCGACGGACGGCGGCGGGACGAGGTCGTACGGTGCCACGACCTTCTGACCGGTCTGCGTGTCCACGACGTTGATCTGGCCGAGCTGGGTGATGAAGAGGAGATTGCCGTCGCCGGTGAACTGCGCCGACAGCGGCGTCCCGACCACCGGTGTGCGCCAACGCAGCTGGCCGTACTCGTTGAACGAGTTGATGGCACCGTTCTCGCCCACGTACACGTTGGCGGCGCCGTCGACGATCGGCGTGGACGCCACGACACCCGGCGCGAGCTGACGGCACCAGCGTTTGCGGCCGCTGTCCATCTGGTAGGAGAAGAGGTTGCAGCCCTTCTCGGTGCGGGCCGTGATGAAGATCTGGCCGCTGGCGGCCACCGACGCGTAGTTCGCCACCGGACCGCCGAGCGGACGCGACCAGGCGAAGGAGAGGTCGCGGGAACCGGTGACGGGGCTGGTGTCGCTGTTGCGGGCGTCGGCGTGCATGCCGGGCCACCCGCCGGCGGAGAAGATGTCGTCGACCTGCGTTCCGCTGCTGCAGCCGCTGAGGACGACAGCCGAGATCGTCGCCAGCGCCAGTACTGACGAACGTAGGACCCGCCGCATTACATCTCCTCGTCTTCGATAACGCTCGGCCCAGAGACTATCCCGCCGAGGCTGCGCCGATCGGCACACCCCGATGCCGGTGTCGGAGTCCGGACACACCCGAACGGGGGCGCGAGCCGTGAACGTAGGCTGACAGGCTATGACGAGCATGTGGGGCGCACCGTTGCGTACGAGGTGGCGAGGATCGCGGCGGAGCGACAGCGAGCAGGCCCGCTTCCTGACACGCGACTCGCTGCGATGGGTGCTGGCGAACAAGGCGTACACGCCGTGGTACCTCGTGCGGTACTACCGGCTCGCGAAGTTCAAGCTGGCCAACCCGCACGTGATCCTGCGCGGCATGGTGTTTCTCGGCAAGCGGGTGGAGATCCATTCGACCCCCGACCTGTCGCGGCTCGAGATCGGCCGCTGGGTGCACATCGGTGACGGCAATGCGATCCGCTGCCACGAGGGCTCGCTGCGCATCGGCGACAAGGTGGTCTTCGGCAAGGACAACGTCGTCAACACGTACCTCGACATCGAGATCGGCGCGTCGACGCTCGTGGCCGACTGGTGCTACATCACCGACTTCGATCACCGCATGGACGACGTGAACGTCCCGATCAAGGATCAGGGCATCGTGAAGGGCCCGGTCCGCATCGGACCCGACACGTGGGTGGCGGCCAAGGTCGCGGTTCTCCGCAACACGCGGGTGGGGCGAGGCTGTGTCCTCGGCGCGCATGCCGTCGTGAAGGGTGACATCCCGGACTTCAGCATCGCCGTCGGTTCGCCGGCCAAGGCCGTGAAGAACCGAAAGGCCGAGTGGGAGGCGGGCGCGTCCGAACGCGCGAAGTACATCGCCGCCCTCGAGGACATCGCCCGGAAGAAGGCGGCGCAGGAGAACTGACCGCCGCGGTGGCATAGTCGGCGTCATGACCGTGTCGGACAGTGAACTCGAGGAGCGCATCCGGGCGCTCCTCGACGCGCGGTCCGCGAGGTCGAGCATCTGCCCGTCGGATGTCGCGCGGGCCGTCGCACCGGACGACTGGCGTCCCCTCATGGAGCCGGTGCGGGAGGCCGCCCGGCGTCTGGCCGACGCCGGGGAGGTCGAGGTCACTCAGAAGGGTGCCGTGGTGGATCCGGGATCGGCACGGGGTCCGATCCGGATCCGGCGGGCCCGCACGGCCTGAGGGCCACGTCAGCGACCGGGCAGCGGACGCTCGGGAATCTCCGGCCTCGCCAACGGGTGCCGCACCCGCCGCTTGGCGCCCGCGTAGACGTGGACGGTGTCCTCGGCCACCGTGTGCCAGTCGAAATCCGCGGTGAGACGGTCACGGGCGGCCACCGCGCGCTGCTGGGCGCCCGCCGGGTCGTCGAGGACTTCCCGGACCGCGGACGTGAGCCCGGTGACGTCGCCCGGCTGGAACGACATGCCGGTCTCCCCGTCGACGACCGCTTCACCGAGGCCGCCGGCGGTGGACGCCACGAGCGGGGTGCCGGAGGCGGCGGCCTCGAGTGCGATGATGCCGAACGGCTCGTACCGGCTGGGCAGGACGATGGCGTCGGCGCCGTGCAGCCACCCGAGCAGTTCGATGTGGTCGAGGTTGCCGAGGAAGTTCACGGCACGGGCGACGCGATGGGTGCGGGCCTGCTGGTAGAGCCAGGTGAACTGGGTGCCCTCACCGGCGATCGACAGAGTGGTCCCGGGGTGGCTGCGGCGGATGCGGGGGAGCGCGGCGATGGCGTCCTGCACACCCTTCTCGTATTCGAGGCGGCCGACGAACAGTAGTTTCGGCGGTCCGGACCGTGGCGCGCGCTCGCGGAAGCTCCAGGTGGTGAGGTCGATTCCGTTGCGGATCACCGTGATCGGCGGGAGCTGCGGACCATAGAGGGTGGTCACTTCGTCCTGCATCGACGCGGAACAGGTGATGAGCGCATCGGATTCGTTGGCCAGCCACCATTCCACCGAATGCACCTGCCGGTTGATCCGGCCGGACACCCAGCCGCTGTGCCGTCCGGCCTCGGTGGCATGGAGTGTGGAAACCAAAGGGACGTCGTAGAATTCGGCCAACGCGATGGCGGGGTGGGCCACGAGCCAGTCGTGTGCGTGCACCACGTCCGGCTGCCAGCCCTCCCCGACACCGGGCTTGTGCAGGGCGACGCCGGCCCGCACCATCGCGTGCCCCATCGCGAGTGTCCACGCCAGCATGTCCTCGCCGAAGACGAAGTGCGCGGGGTCCTCGGCGACGGCGACGACCAGGACGCCGTCCTCGATGTGGGTGACGGTGGGATGGGTGGAGGCGTCGGTGCCCGACGGCCGCCGCGACAGCACCACCACTTCGTGTCCGGCCGCCGCGAGTTCGGTGGCCAGGTGGTGGACGTGGCGGCCGAGACCGCCGACCACGACGGGTGGGTATTCCCACGACACGATCAGGATCTTCACGACGCCCCTCCCTCGGTGCCCGTCAGCCGGTGGTCCCTGCCGGGCAGACGCCGCGCGTCGAGCCCGGGGAACACGCCGTCGGCGCGGTTCCATCCGTCTGCGAGCCGGTTCGCGGCCGCGTCCTTGCCCGCCGACATCGCGGCCGCGATTTCGCGGGTGGCATGTGCGTGCTTGTGTGCCCGGTCGCGGGCATATCCGGCCGCCGAATCCTTGCTGACCATGAACGCCCAGTCGCTCGACACCGTCATGAGTGCCTCCCGCAGTATCTGATCGTTCACGCGGTTCCGGAGCGCGGGACGTCCGGGGGCAGCATCGGTGTCGCGGGCCTTGTCCACGGTGTCGAGGGCAGTCGCGACGACCTCGGAGTTGAGTTGCACCAGGTCCGAGACCTGATCGCCGGCCCACACCCGCCAATCCTTGCCGGATCCCCACGACGAGTTCTCGAGCTGGACGGGTTCGCCCACGTAGCCCTGCCGGCGGGCGTCATCGAGGGTGCCGACCCGGATTCCGGCCTCGGGCAGCGCCCGCAGCACCTTCTCGAGCCACTCGGGGCCCTCGTGCCACCAGTGCCCGAACAGTTCCGTGTCGAACGCGGCGACGACGAGCGCGGGCCGTCCGATGCGCTCGGACTCGTCGCGCAGCCGCCTGCGGACGGTGGCGACGAAGTCGGCCACGTGCCGGTCGACCGCGGCCGTAGCAAGGGCGGGGTCGTACGGCGCCTTGTCGGCCGAGTCGACCGTGCGGCCGGTCACCCGGGCCGGTTTGAGGCCGGTGTCGTGGTCGTACGTGTGGAAGTCGCGGTAGGCGCCGTGCCCGGGGTAGCCCGACTTCGGCGACCACACCCGGTAACTCACCTGCAGGTCGCGTCCGAACGCGACCACGTCGGACTCACGGACCGGCCTGCCGAGCGACGTGTCGCCGCGCAGGGCGGGACCGTCGACCATGAAATGAGTGACACCCGCCTCGGCGTATCCGGTCTCCATGCCGGGGGTGTACCCGCATTCGGGCCCCCAGATACCTGTCGGCGTGCAGTTCCACCGCGCGGCGGCGTCGGCGAGCCCCTCGCGGAGGGAGAAGGCGCGCAACCGCGGGTCGAGCAGCGGCTGGAACGGGTGTGCCAGCGGCCCGCCGAGCAGTTCGAACGCCCCGCGGTCGAGAAGGTCGCGCAGTACCGGTGAGCCGCCGTGCCGCCAGCGCAGTTCGAAGTCGGCGAGTGCGGCGGCGGACGCGCGGTGCTCGCGGGCACCGAGATCGCGGTGCGCGTCGTCGGGCATGCCTGCCGCCTCGTGCGCGCGGATCTGCCAGTTCCCGAGCCAGTGGTGCATTCCTGCCAGACAGTGCGGATCGTCGAGCTGAGCGGCGAGAACGGGGGTGATGCCGAGGGTCAGCAGATGCGAGCGACCCTCGTCGGACAGCCGCCGCAGCATCGCGGTGAGAGGGAGGTACGACGCCGCCCACGACTGGTACAGCCACTCCTCGCCCACCGGCCACCGGCCGTGGTTGGCGAGCCAGGGCAGGTGGGAGTGCAGGACCAGGCAGAACATGCCCGGTTCCGTCGCGTCGCCCGCTCCGGTGCGGTTGTCGGATTCGGTCACCGAACGGGATCTTTCACCGCGACGGCCACCAGGTCGAGGCTGTCGTCGATGTCGCCCTCGTGCAGGGCGAAATCGTCGACGGTGATGCCCTCGACGTCGCGGGTCAGTTCGTCGGGCCAGGGTTCGCCGGCGAGTGCGCGGTCGATCTGCGCGCCGATGAACGAGCCGCCGTGCTTCGCGTCGAGGGATTTCAGCCGGTCGCCGTGATGGACGCCGGTCATGAGTGCGACCCTGAATCCGGCCTCCTCCAGGAGTTCGGTCAGCTCGGCCGCGTCGAGTTCGCGGGTGTGGAACGGATTGAGGGGCGTGTCGCGGCCAGGCGAGAACGTGATGCGGTTGGGGGTGCTGACGAGCAGTTCCCCGCCGGGCGTCAGCACCCGGAAGCATTCGCGCAGGAATTGCGCCTGGTCCCACAGATGTTCGATCACCTGGAAATTGACGACGGTGTCTACGGATTCGTCGTCGAGGGGAAGCTCCGCGAGGTTGCCGTGCAGCATCTCGACGCGGGGGTAGCGCGCACGCACGTGCTCGACCGCGGAGATGTCGTAGTCGAGTCCGGTGACGCTCTGTGCCACATCGGCAATCATGTTGGCGCCGTAGCCTTCTCCGGATCCGGCCTCGAGTACCCGGCGTCCCGCGCAGCGGGGGAGGAGGTCGCGGTAGACCACCTCGTGACGCCGGAACCAGTAGTTCTCCTCGGGGATCCCGGGCACGGTCCGCTCGCCCGTGAGGGGCAGTTGCTCGTCTCCGGTCGATGGCAGTTGCTCGTGACCGAGCGGGGGAAGCGGTGCGTCCTCGCGGTCGCCGACAAATGATTCGCTCACCGCTGCGAGGTTAGTGCCACTGGCAAGGTCGCTCGTCCAGGTGGTCTACATCACAGGGATGAAATGCGCATTCGGCCGTTATGGTGAACGAGACTTTCACGCAAGTTACCGACCGGTAACTTAACGTGGGGTAATCTGTCGCAGAGCCATCGTGCGACGAAATATCGACAACGAGAGCTCGGCCCACGCGGAGCAACTCACGATAACCACGCAAGAACACACAGGAGGTCGACGAAGACCCATGACGAACATCGTTGTTTTGATCAAGCAGGTCCCCGACACGTGGTCCGAGCGCAAGCTGACCGACGGTGACTACACGCTTGACCGCGAGGCCGCCGATGCAGTGCTCGACGAGATCAACGAGCGCGCCGTCGAAGAAGCGCTCCTGATCAAGGAGGCTCAGGGCGGCGAGGTGACCGTCCTCTCCGCAGGTCCGGACCGCGCCACCGACGCCATCCGCAAGGCCCTGTCCATGGGTGCCGACAAGGCAGTGCACATCAACGACCCGGCCCTCCACGGCTCCGACGCGGTGCAGACCGCGTGGACCCTGGCCGCGGCACTCGGACAGATCACGTTCGAGAACGAAGAGCCTGCCGACCTGATCATCGCCGGTAACGAGGCCACCGACGGCCGCGTCGGCGCCGTCCCGGCCATCATCGCCGAGTACCTGGGCATCCCGCAGCTCACGCAGCTGCGCAAGCTCACGGTCGCCGACGGCACCGTCACCGGCGAGCGCGAGACCGACGAGGGCGTCTTCGGCCTCCAGGCGAGCCTGCCGGCCATCGTCAGCGTCACCGAGAAGATCAACGAGCCCCGCTTTCCCTCCTTCAAGGGCATCATGGCCGCGAAGAAGAAGGAAGTTCTCGTCTACACGCTGGCCGACCTCGGTGTCGACCCGGAGACCGTCGGTGTCGCCAACGCGGGCACCACCGTCACCGCCTCCACCCCCAAGCCCCCGCGTACCGCTGGTGAGCGCATCGTCGACGAGGGCGACGGCGGCAGCAAGATCGCTGCCTACCTCGTGGGCCAGAAGATCATCTGATCGCGCCCCTCTACAGACCAGCAGACACATACAGGGAGAGTTAGACATGGCAGAAGTACTGGTGCTCGTCGAGCACGCAGAGGGTGCGCTGAAGAAGGTCAGCACCGAACTCATCACCGCCGCTCGCGCGCTCGGTGAGCCGGCCGCAGTGGTCACCGGTCCCGCCGGTACCGCCGACAAGCTGGCCGAGGGCCTCGCCGCCGCAGGCGCGGCCAAGATCTACGTCGCCGAGTCGGACGACATCGACGGCTACCTGGTCACCCCGAAGGTCGACGTGCTCGCATCGCTCGTCGAGTCGGCCGCGCCGGCTGCGGTCATCACCGCCGCCAGCGTCGAGGGCAAGGAGGTCTCCGGACGTCTTGCTGCCCGCATCGGCTCCGGCCTGCTCGTCGACGTCGTCGACGTGAAGTCCGACGGCAGTGCCGTGCACTCCATCTTCGGTGGCGCGTTCACCGTCGACGCCAAGGCCAACGGCGACGTCCCGGTCATCTCGGTCCGCCCGGGCGCCATCGAGGCGAAGCCCGAAGCCGGCGCAGGCGAGAAGGTCTCCGTCGAGGTCCCGGCCCAGGACGAGGGCGCCGTCAAGATCACCTCGCGTGATCCGATCGTCGGTGGCGACCGCCCCGAGCTCACCGAGGCGACAGTCGTCGTCTCCGGTGGTCGCGGTGTCGGCAGCGCCGACAAGTTCTCCGTCGTCGAGGAACTCGCCGACTCGCTGGGTGCCGCTGTCGGCGCCTCGCGTGCCGCAGTCGACTCGGGCTACTACCCGGGCCAGTTCCAGGTCGGTCAGACCGGTAAGACGGTCTCCCCGCAGCTGTACATCGCGCTCGGCATCTCCGGTGCCATCCAGCACCGCGCCGGCATGCAGACGTCGAAGACCATCGTCGCCGTGAACAAGGACGAGGAAGCCCCGATCTTCGAGATCGCGGACTACGGCATCGTCGGCGACCTGTTCAACGTCGCTCCGCAGCTCACCGAGGCAGTCAAGGCCCACAAGGGCTGATTCTCGGCCGACGGCGGCCCCGTTCTCTTCCCGGGAGCGGGGCCGCCGTCGTATCTTCCGTCGTTCATCCGGGCTGCATCGACACGACACCCGGCCGATGCCCTCACGCCGCCCCTGCTCGGTAAACCTGCGCCATGACAACTTCGTCAGTTCTCCGCGCACCGAGTGAGACCGCCGATTCTGTTGTAACCGCGCCCCGATACTCCCTGGTCGTCTCGTCCGACCGCGAACACCGCGTGGCCGCCCAGCGGCTGCGCTACCGCGTGTTCGCCTCCGAACCCGGATTTTCCGTCCCCGCGCACGCGGACGCCCTCGACGCCGACCGGTTCGACGACTTCTGTGACCACCTCCTCGTCCGCCACGAGGAGACCGCCGAGTTCGTCGGCTGCTACCGCATGCTCCCGCCCGACGCCGCTGCCCAGGCCGGCGGCTATTACACCGCCACCGAATTCGACATCTCCGCGCTCGACCCCGTCGGCAATCGCATCGTCGAGATGGGCCGGGCGTGCGTCGACCCCGACCACCGCTCCGGTTCGGTACTGAGCCTGATGTGGGCAGGCATCCTCCACTACCTGCAGCTCACCGGATACGAATGGGTCATGGGGTGCGTCTCCGTGCCGATGCGGGAGCATCCGGACGCGGTGGCCGGTTCCAACGTCCGCGGGGTGCGAGACCTGCTGCTCCGCAAGTACGGCAACGACCCGGCCGCGCGGGCCGTCCCCAGGAACCCGGTGCGCGTCGACGGGCGGTCGCTCGACGAGATCGAGCCGCCCGCCCGGCCGACCCTGCCGCCGCTGCTCCGGGGCTACCTGCGCCTCGGCGCCAAGGTGTGCGGTGAGCCCGCGCACGATCCGGAATTCGGTGTCGCCGATTTCGTCGCACTGCAGGGACTGCACGGCGCCAACGAGCGCTACCTCGAACGCCTGCGTTCGGCGTCGGCCACTCTCGAGGCGGGAGCACAGGCATGAGCACGGCCGTGTCCGAATCGTCCGAGACGACCGTGCACTCGTGGATGCCGTCGAGTCCGTGCGGCGCGGGATGTCTGCCCGCGGAGGCGAACGGAGTGTCGACCCCGACCGTGGTCGTTCGATGGTGCCTCGTGGTGTCGGCACTGGCGACGGCGCCGCTCCTGACCGCGGGATGGCTGCTGCCCCGGTCGTGGCGGACCGGTCTGCAGCGGCGGTACGCGGCAATCCTGTTGCGCTGCGTGGGAATCCGCCTCGTCGTCGTCGATCATCGTGGAAAGCGCCGCCACACCGGCGGGATCCTAGTGGTGGCCGGCCACGTGTCGTGGACCGATGTGCTGGTGCTCAGCGCGCTCGCACCGGCGAACTTCGTCGCCCGCGGGGATCTGCTGGACTGGCCGGTTCTGGGGTCGCTCGCGCGGCGGATGAGGGTCGTCCCGATCGAGCGGCAGAACCTGCGCGCCCTCCCGGCCACGGTGGCCACGACGGCGGTCAGGCTGCGCGACGGCGAACGAGTCGTGGCGTTCCCGGAGGGCACGACGTGGTGCGGTCGGGCGTACGGCGGCTTCCGGCCCGCGCTGTTCCAGGCGGCGATCGACGCGGAATGCCCGGTCCAGCCGATCTCGCTGCGGTACACCGGCCGGGGCGGGGACCTGACGACCGGACCCTGCTTCGTCGGCGAGGAGACGATCGGTCAGTCGATCCGGCGCATCATCCGCCAGAAGGGAGTCACCGCGGAGGTCCGGCTGGCGCCGATCGAGTATCCGGGGGAGTGCCGCCGCGATCTGGCGACCCGGTGTGAGCGCGCCGCGCGAGGCGACGAACGGATCGATCTCGCAGCGCACGACATCGTCGATCCGCTGCAGGGCGCGGTCGGGACGGCGGCCGTGGGCATCGAGGCGGCGGAGCGTCTCGTCGCCTGAGCTATCCTGGTCACGTCATGACCTCTGCCCGCAGTGCCGATCACCCCGTCTACCTGGACCACGCAGCCACCACTCCCATGGTGCCCGCGGCCGTCCGGGCGATGACCGACATCTTCACGACCGTGGGCAATGCGTCCTCGCTGCACGGTTCCGGGCGCGCCGCCCGCCGTCGCATCGAGGAGGCCCGCGAGTCCATCGCCGCCGACCTCGGTGCCAGGCCGTCCGAGGTCATCTTCACCTCCGGCGGCACCGAGAGCGACAACCTCGCGGTCAAGGGCATCTTCTGGGCCCGGCGGGACGCCGACCCCGACCGGGTGCGGATTCTCGCCAGTTCCGTGGAGCACCATGCGGTCCTCGACGCGGTGGAGTGGCTCGAGAAGCACGAGGGTGCCCAGGTCACGTGGCTGCCCGTCGACGAACTGGGCCGGGTGTCCCCGCAGACGCTGCGCGACGAACTCGCCGTCCACGCGGACGAGACGGCCCTGGTCACGATCATGTGGGCCAACAACGAGGTCGGCACGATCATGCCGATCACCGAACTCGCCGCGGTCGCAGCCGAGTTCGGTGTGCCGATGCACAGCGACGCCGTCCAGGCCGTCACGCACATCCCCGTGGACTTCGCTGCGAGCGGGCTGTCCGCGCTGAGCATCGCCGCGCACAAAGTCGGCGGACCGCAGGGCGTCGGTGCACTGCTGCTGGGACGGCAGGTCCCGTGTGTGCCGCTGCTGCACGGCGGGGGACACGAGCGCGACCTGCGTTCGGGCACCCCGGACACGGCCGGCGTCGTCGGTATGGCGGCGGCGCTGCGCGACACGACGGCCGACCTCGACTCCCGCGCGACGGAACTGACCGTCCTGCGCGACCGCCTGATCGAGCGCGTCGGCGAGACCGTTCCCGACGCCGTGCTGAACGGGCCGCTGGGCAGCGCGCGACTGCCGGGCAACGCCCACTTCACGTTCCCCGGCTGCGAGGGCGACTCGCTGCTGATGCTGCTCGACGCCGCCGGGATCGAGTGTTCCACGGGCTCGGCCTGTACCGCCGGGGTCGCTCGTCCGAGTCACGTCCTGACCGCGATGGGCGTGGATTCCGCGACCGCGCGGGGATCGTTGCGCTTCTCGTTCGGGCACACGTCGACGGTCGCGGACGTGGATGCAGTCATCGCGGCACTGCCGCAAGTTGTGGAGCGGGCCCGCGCCGCCGGGCTCGCCGGTGTCGGAGCGCGTGGAGGGGATCGTTGATGCGAGTACTGGCGGCCATGAGTGGCGGCGTGGATTCCGCGGTGGCCGCGGCACGGGCGGTCGCTGCCGGGCACGACGTGGTGGGCGTGCATCTCGCGCTGTCCGCCGAGCCCGGCACGCTGCGGACCGGATCCCGGGGCTGCTGCTCCAAGGAGGACGCCGGTGATGCCCGGCGTGCCGCGGACGTGCTCGGAATCCCGTTCTACGTCTGGGATTTCGCCGACCGCTTCAAGGAAGACGTGATCGACGACTTCGTGGCGTCGTACGCCGCGGGGGAGACCCCCAACCCGTGCCTGCGGTGCAACGAGAAGATCAAATTCGCGGCGCTCGCGGACCGGGCGATCGCCCTCGGGTTCGACGCGGTGGCCACCGGCCACTACGCGCAGCTCGAGAACGGCGTGCTGCGCCGCGCCGTCGACGCGGACAAGGATCAGTCGTACGTGCTCGGTGTGCTCACGGCCGAGCAGTTGTCGCGGGCGATGTTCCCGGTGGGGGACACCCCGAAGGACCGGATCCGGGAGGAGGCCGCCGACCGCGGCCTCGCCGTGGCGAACAAGCCCGACAGCCACGACATCTGCTTCATCCCGTCCGGCGACACCCGCGCATTCCTCGGTGCCCGCATCGGTGTTCGTCCGGGCAGTGTGGTCGACGCCGATTCGGGTGAGGTGCTCGCGGAACACGAAGGCGTGCACGGTTTCACGATCGGCCAGCGGAAGGGCCTCGGCGTCCAGGGTCCCGCGGCCGACGGGCAACCGCGGTACGTGACGTCGATCGAACCCGACACCGGCACCGTCCGCGTCGGTTCTGCACGCAACCTCGAAGTGCACGCGATCACGGCGGACCGCGCCGTGTGGACGTCCGGGAGCACGCCGACCGGGCCGCTCGAATGCACCGTCCAGGTCCGGGCCCACGGTGGACTCGCCGAGGCTGTCGCCGAAGCGGTCGACGGCGGCATCTCCATCTCCCTTCGGGAGCCGCTCACCGGCGTCGCGAAGGGGCAGGCCGTCGTCCTGTACCGGACCGACCCGGCAGGCGACATCGTGCTGGGCAGCGGAACCATCTCGGGTACCGACGCGCGTCCGAACACGCAGTGACGCAGGGTATCTCACTGGCCGGAGCCGTCACCGGCGTCGGCTCGTGGCCGGGCACGGATCCGCGGGAAGCCGCCACGATCGTCCTCGGCGAACTCGGCAGGCTCCCGCACCTCGTCGAGTTGCCCGTCCGCGGACTCGGCGCCGACATGATCGGCCGCGCCAGCGCTCTGCTCGTGGACCTGCAGCTGGACGTGTCCACGACGGCCTACCGCGTGGTGCAGCGTCGCGGCTCGGTCGCCAAGCGGGCGACCGACCTTCTGAACCAGGATCTCGATGCGCTCGAGGAGGCGTGGGAGAGTGCGGGCCTCGTCGGCGCCGACCACGTGGTGAAGGTGCAGTCGGTGGGGCCGCTCACGCTGGCGGCCGAGGTGGAACTCGGCACCGGCCGGCGCGTGCTCACCGATCCCGGCGCGGTGCGCGACTTCGCCGAATCGCTGGGCGAGGGGCTCGCGCGGCACGCCGCGGAGGTCACGCGACGCCTCGGCGCGCAGGTGCTGGTCCAGTTCGACGAGCCGCGACTGCCCGCGGTGCTGGCGGGCACACTGTCCGGTCGGTCGCGGCTCGAGACCGTGCGGGCGATGCCGGAACCGGAGGCTCTCGCCGTGCTCGAGGCCGCCCTCGCCGGCTGCGGCGCGGTGACCATGGTGCATTGCTGCTCCGCCGATCTGCCCACCGACCTTCTGCGGCGCAGCAGCGCCCGCGCGGTGGGTCTGGACGTGTCTCAGCTGGCGTCCGCTGACCTGGACGGCATCGGCGAGCTGCTCGACGCGGGCAAGGAGCTCGCACTCGGCCTCGTCCCGACCGACGCCCCCGCCGTGCCTGCAACGTGGCGCGACCTGGCCCGACCTGCGGTGACGCTGATCGACCGGCTCGGATTTCCGCGCACGACACTACGGACCCAGGTCGCCGTGACTCCCGCCTGTGGACTCGCGGGCGCCGGCGCGTCCTGGAGCCGGGACGCGCTGAAGTTGTGCGCCGAGGTGAGCAGCGCGTTCACCGACGACCCCGAATCACTCTGAGTCCGGCGTTCGGTGTCGGCCGGACCGGTTAATCTTCGGTAGTGAGTGAATCGACCGAAGCCCCGACACCGGCCCCCGGACACGTCCGGGAGCATTGGAACGAGCTGGCCGAGGAAGTGCGGCAGCACCAGTTCCGCTATTACGTCCGCGACGCGCCCATCATCTCCGATGGGGAGTTCGACGTGCTGCTGGGCGAGCTGAACGACCTCGAGAACCAGTACCCCGACCTGCGGACGCCCGATTCGCCGACGCAACTCGTCGGCGGCGGTTTCGCCACCGACTTCGCTTCCGCCGATCATCTCGAGCGGATGCTCAGCCTCGACAACGTCTTCGCCACCGACGAACTGCGCACCTGGATCAGCCGGGTGGAGCAGGAGACCGGCCCCGACCTGCACTACCTGTGCGAGGTGAAGATCGACGGAGTCGCGCTGAACCTCGTCTACGAGAACGGCCGGCTCGTCCGGGCCGCCACGCGCGGCGACGGCCGGACCGGTGAAGAAGTCACTCTGAACGCGCGAACCATCGACGACATCCCGGAAAAGCTCACCGGCACAGACGAATACCCGGTCCCCGCGCTCCTCGAGGTGCGCGGCGAGGTGTTCTTCCGGCTCGAGGACTTCGCGGCACTCAACGCGGCGCTCGTCGAGGAAGGCAAGGCGCCGTTCGCGAATCCCCGGAACTCCGCGGCCGGGTCGCTGCGGCAGAAGAATCCGGCCGTCACCGCCCGCAGGCGTCTCGGAATGATCTGCCACGGACTCGGCCGCAGCGAAGGATTCGAGCCGGTCTCCCAGTACGACGCGTACACGGCACTGGCGGCGTGGGGCCTGCCGGTGTCGACTCACACCGCCCGCGTCACGGGCGCGGACGCCGTCGTGGACCGGGTGCAGTACTGGGGCGAGCACCGGCACGACGTGGAGCACGAGATCGACGGTCTGGTGGTCAAGGTCGACGAGACGTCGCTGCAACGCCGGCTCGGGTCCACGTCCCGGGCGCCGCGCTGGGCGATCGCCTACAAATACCCGCCGGAAGAGGCCACCACCAAGCTCCTCGACATCCGGGTCAACGTCGGTCGCACCGGCCGGGTCACCCCGTTCGCCTACATGGAACCGGTCACGGTCGCCGGCTCCACCGTCTCACTCGCCACCCTGCACAACGGTTCCGAGGTCAAACGCAAGGGCGTGCTCATCGGCGACACGGTCGTGCTGCGCAAGGCCGGCGACGTCATTCCCGAGGTCCTCGGGCCCGTGGTCGACGCCCGGACGGGCGACGAGTACGAGTTCGTGATGCCCACCCACTGCCCGGAGTGCGACACGCCGCTGGCCCCCGCCAAGGAGGGGGACGCGGACATTCGCTGCCCCAACCAGCAGTACTGCCCCGCGCAGCTCCGGGAACGCGTGTTCCACGTCGCGGGCCGCGGCGCGTTCGACATCGAGGTCCTCGGCTACGAGGCCGCCACGAGCCTGCTCGAGGCCAAGGCGATCGGCGACGAGGGAGACCTGTTCTCGCTCACCGAGGACGATCTGCTCAAGACGTCGCTCTTCCGGACCAAGGCCGGCGGGCTGTCGGCCAACGGCCGCCGGCTGCTCGACAATCTCGATTCCGCCAAGGACAAGCCGCTGTGGCGGGTGCTGGTCGCGCTGTCCATCCGTCATGTCGGTCCCACGGCGGCGCGTGCGCTGGCCGGTGAATTCGGGTCGCTCGAGCGGATCCGGGAGAGCTCCGTCGAGGAACTCGCCGCTGTGGACGGGGTCGGCGGCACCATCGCCGCGGCCGTCGCCGAGTGGTTCGGCGTCGACTGGCACCAGCAGATCGTGGAGAAGTGGTCCGCGGCCGGGGTTCGCATGGAAGACGAACGCGACGAATCGATTCCGCGCAACCTCGAGGGACTGTCGATCGTCGTCACGGGTTCGCTCGAGACGTTCTCGCGCGACCAGGCGAAGGAGGCGATCCTCGTCCGAGGCGGTAAGGCCGCGGGTTCGGTGTCGAAGAAGACGGCATTCGTGGTGGTCGGCGAATCGCCGGGTTCGAAGCACGACAAGGCCGTCGAACTCGGAGTGCCGGTCCTCGACGAGGACGGGTTCCGTCGACTGCTGGAGGGCGGACCGGACGCGGTCGCGGATTCCGGAGTGTGATCGGAACCTCACGTCCGCATTTTGGGCGGCGTGAGCAGTCCTGTCATAGTTCTGGACATGATCGAGATTCGGAATGCGACGCCGGACGAGTACGAGGTCGTCAGTGACCTCACGGTGATCGCCTACGTGGGCGGCGGGTTCGTCGAGGCGCACGATCCGTACACGAACCGGTTGCGCGACACCGCGGAGCGGGCGGAGAAGGCGGATGTCCGGGTTGCCGTGATGGAGGGCCAGATCGTGGGTTCCGTCACGATCGCGGAACCGGCGTCCCCGTACGCCGACGTCGCGCAGCCGGGTGAACTCGAATTCCGGATGCTCGCCGTGTCACCCGACGCCCGCGGTTCCGGGGTCGGGTCGGCGCTCGTGCGGCACGTGCTGGACACGGCATACGACCGCGGGGACCGCGCGGTCGTGATGTCCACCCAGCCGGACATGGAAGATGCCCGACGGATCTACGAACGCAACGGTTTCGTGCCTGTGCCCGAACGGAACTGGGCGCCCGTGCCGGGCGTCGAGCTCACCGTCCTGGTCCGCGAACTCGTCTGAGGCGACCACCGCCGGACCTCCCGGCCCGGGACGGTGGTCAGCTCAGAACCGTCGCGATGATGCCGGCGAGGTAACCCAGCCGGGCGATCTCGGACGGACGGAATTCCGGGCCGCCGGGGCGGCCGAGCATCAGCACGCGGCCGGTGGTCCCGAGGGGAGCCGCCGCGAGTGTGGTGTTCATGTCGCGCCACACCTGCGGCACCCAGTCGCCCTCGCCGTCGAGCGCCGTGGGCTTCTCCAGCGGCATCCACGGGATCTCGGTGGCATGGGTCTCGGGAGCTCCCGAGCTGCCGACCACCCGGTATGCGCCGTGCGGACCGAGGTCGGCGACCACGGACCAGCCGACCCGGAGCACGCGCGGCGCTCCGTCCACGAGGACCTGCAGTCGATCGTCCGCCGCGGTGGCGACCTGGTCGATGAGCTCGAGCTCACGGTGGGTGTCGAGGATTCCGGCGTACGGCCGGATGGAGTCGACGGTGACGCCGGGCAGGTTCTCGGCCGCCGTGATGAGGGTGTCGGGGAGTGATCCCGGCTCGACATCGACCACGAGGTCGTCGATGGCGAATCCGGCACCCCGTTCCACCACGTCGAGCGACAGAATGTCAGCACCCACCGAGCCCAGGGCGACGGCGAGAGAGCCGAGGCTACCGGGACGGTCGGGGAGCTGGACGCGAAGCAGATACGACACGTGCGTCCCTTTCACCACGAGATAGACGCGGGAGTACCTGCGACCCCCGTCGCTCACCATCCTTGCACTTTCGTTCCCGAGTATGCGGTCCCCCCTGCGGCTTCGCCGGGGACGGGACGGGGACGTGCAGGTCGCGCTCGATTCGTGACACTGCCGATACGGATTCGCCTCGTCCGCGAAACACGACAGCCCAAACATGGGTGCATGAACACCACGGCAACGGGAGTGACGACGTCCGTCTCGCGGCGGGTGGCGGCGGGCCGGGAACAGGAATTCCTGCGCTGGACGGACGCCGGGATGGCGATGGCGGGCACGTTCCCGGGGTTCCTCGGCGGGGGCTGGCTGCGTGCGGCGTCCGATCCCGAGCAGTACCACGTGGTGTACCGGTTCGCCGACGAGGACACTCTCGACGCGTGGACGACGTCGCCCGCCAGGAAGGTGTGGGTGGGCCGGGGGACGGGTCTCGCACAGGACACGGTCACGCACCGGCTGACCGGGGTGGAGGGCTGGTTCGAACCGCAGTCGACGCTGACGCACGCCGTGCGGGTCACGCCGCCACCGCCGAGGTGGAAGCAGGCGGTCACCATCTGGCTCGGCTTCTTCCCGATCTCACTCCTCATCGCGCTGTTCGTCACCCCTCGGCTCACGGCCCTGGACGTCGTGACCCGCACCCTGGTGGCGTCGGTGGTCACGACTCCGGTGATGGTCTTCGTGGTTCTGCCGTTCCTGACGGGCAGGTTGCGGCGCTGGCTGCACGGCTGATCGGGCCACGCTCTAGGCTGGGACCCACTTGTGTACGTCCGAACCGAAAGGGGCCCCGCGGTGCCTGCCATCTCCCGTGACGAGGTCGCGCACCTCGCGCGGCTGTCTCGACTCGCCCTGACCGATGCCGAGCTCGACGAGTTCGCCGGTCAGCTGGACTCGATTCTCAGCCACGTGAAGGTGGTCACCGAGGTGCCCGCCGAGGATGTTCCGCCGATGGCGAACCCGAACGCGGTCACCAACGTGACCCGTCCCGACGTGATCGTTCCCGGCCTGACTCCCGAGCAGGCGCTGTCCGGCGCCCCGGCTGTCGAGCAGGATCGCTTCGCTGTCCCGCAGATCCTTGGAGAGGGCGAATGAGCGCCGAACTGACCACTCTCGACGCCGCAGATCTCGCGTCGAAGATCCACAGCCGTGAGGTGTCGTCCGTCGAGGTCACCCAGGCGCATCTCGACCGGATCGCCGCAGTCGACGGTGAACTGAACGCCTTCCTGCACGTGGCAGGCGAGCAGGCGCTCGTGTCGGCGAAGGAAGTGGACAGCAGCCTCGCCGCAGGCAATGCGCCCGCATCGCCGCTCGCGGGAGTTCCGTTGGCGCTCAAGGACATCTTCACCACCACTGACATGCCCACCACGTGCGCGTCGAAGATTCTCGAAGGCTGGATCGCACCGTACGACGCCACGCTCACGAAGAAGCTGCGCGACGCCGGCATCCCGATCCTGGGTAAGACCAACCTCGACGAGTTCGCGATGGGGTCGTCCACCGAGAACTCCGCCTACGGCCCCACCCGCAACCCGTGGGACACCACGCGCATCCCGGGCGGCTCGGGTGGCGGCAGCGCCGCGGCCCTCGCGTCCCGGCAGGCCCCGCTCGCGATCGGCACCGACACCGGCGGCTCGATCCGTCAGCCCGCCGCCGTCACGGCGACGGTCGGCACCAAGCCGACGTACGGCACGGTTTCCCGTTTCGGCCTCGTGGCGTGCGCGTCCTCGCTCGACCAGGGTGGTCCCTGTGGCCGCACGGTCCTCGACACGGCGCTGCTGCACGAGGTCATCGCCGGGCACGACCCGCGCGACTCCACGTCGATCGACGCGCCCGTGCGCCCCGTGGTGGCGGCTGCCCGTGAGGGTGCCGGTGGCAACCTCGAGGGCGTGAAAGTGGGTGTGGTCAAGGAACTGCACTCCGACAGCTACCAGCCCGGGGTCATCTCCTCGTTCGACGCCGCCGTCGCGCAACTCACCGAACTCGGTGCCGAGGTCGTCGAGGTGTCGTGCCCCAACTTCGAATACGCGCTCGCGTCGTACTACTTGATCCTGCCGAGCGAGGTGTCGTCGAACCTCGCGCGCTTCGACGCGATGCGCTATGGACTGCGCATCGACGAGGGCGACATGAGCGCCGACCAGGTGATGGCCGCGACGCGTGCCGCCGGCTTCGGCCCGGAGGTCAAGCGCCGCATCATGATCGGTACCTACGCGCTGTCCTCCGGCTACTACGACGCCTACTACGGTCAGGCGCTCAAGGTGCGGACGCTCATCGCCAGGGACTTCGAGAAGGCCTACGAGAAGGTGGACGTCCTGGTGTCGCCCACCAGCCCGTTCACCCCGTGGAAGCTGGGCGAGAAGGTCGGCGACCCGCTCGCGATGTACCTCTCGGACCTGTGCACGCTGCCGACCAACCTGGCCGGGCACTGTGCGATGTCGGTTCCGTCGGGACTGTCCGTGGACGACGGTCTGCCGGTGGGACTGCAGATCATGGCTCCCGCACTGGCCGACGAGCGGCTGTACCGCGTCGGTGCCGCGTACGAAGCGGCACGCGGTCCGATCGGCTCGCCGAACTAGGAGCAGTCGGGCAGGGCGGTGCCCTGCTCGCTGCCGTAGCGGTGTCCGTGCCCGGGCGCGAAGTTCAGCGCGGACACCAGGTCGACACTCGTCTGCAGGAACGTGATGCCCGGAATCCATTGGGGTACCGGCGCATCGCGTACTGCGAGCGAGAGGTCGGGTCGGTGCGCGATCAGGTCGGGTGACCACCACACCACCGGGTCGGACGTGTTCGCCAGCACCGTCGCTCCGTCCGTCAGGACGGAGCCGGCGGGCGGGCCCGCCCACAGTGCGCCGCAGACTCGCTCGCGCAGTTGGTCGGCGTCGGTGAAAATTGCACTGCCGCCGACGGATCCGAGGCTCTGGCCGTAGACGTACAGCGCCGGGCGCAGAAGGTCGGGGAGGTCGGCGATCCGCTCGGCGACGGCATCGAACAACGCTGCCGCCGATTCGTCGGCGGCGGAACGTCCGAACACGAACGTGATCCAGCTCGGCAGGTACGAGTACTGCATGCCGACGATGGCGACGTCGTCGGCGAAGCGTTCCTCGAATCCTTCGGCGGCGTTCTCGTCGATCCACCCCGAGCCGGTGGGCACCGTGACGACGATGGCGGACCGGTTGAATCCGCCTGCCCGCTCGAGCTCCGAGACCGCCAGTGCTGCACGCGATTCGACGTCCGGCGCCGAATCCATCCCCACATACGTGCGGATGCCGGCCGACTGCTCGCCCGCCGCCACGAACCGTCGTCCCTGGCGCCCGAGTGACTCCCAGCTGATCGCGGAGTCCGGGCTGCCGGACAGTTCGGCGGACATCGGCCGGTGCAGGGACACGTCGACGAGCGCGTTGGAGTCGCTGTAGGAACGCGACATCATTCCCCACAACGCGGGTCCGGCGACCAGTTGCAACCCGGTCGCGAGAACGACGGCGGTGGTGGCGCTGCCGATCCAGCCGAGACGGCGGGCGACCGTGCCGACGACGCTGCCGATACCGGCAAACAGCAGGAACGTCAGCGCCGCCCCGAGGATCGCCTGCATCCAGTGGTCCGGCCCGATGCCCGGCATGCCCATGACGGCGCGCAGTGAATCCTGCCAGTGGTCGGCGAGCACGATCGCCCAGGTCACGACGATCATGGCGCCGATCAGGACCAGCAGACGGACCGAGTCCCGCGGAGGGTGGTGGCTGCGTGAACGCGTGACGAGGTGCCACAGTCGACGGACGAGGACGACGAACCCGAAACCGCATGCTGCGAGGACACCGGTGAACAGAGCCTGCGTCAGCGCACTCCGGGGGAGCAGTGAGGGAGCGAGAGAAGCGAGTGTGACGGCGGTGACGACGATCGTGGAGGAGACGCGGGGGAGGGCGGAGACCGGGATCGTCGTGACCAGTGTGCGGCGCAGGGCGTTCGGCTTCGTTCGCGAGCGACTGTGCACCGTGCTCCGTCCGGGACCGGACAGAGCGGTGATGGTCATGCGACGGCTCCGACCGGATGCGGGCGGCGGCGGATCGACCAGGCCGCGCCGGCGAGGAGCACGACACCGACACCGCCGGCCAGTACGTACGGGAGCGCGGATTCGGTGACCGGTGCCGAATAGCTTTGGCGCCAGCTGTTTCCGGTGACAAAAGTGGTCGCGACGTTCGCCATGACGAAGCACTGCGCCCGTGCCTGCTCGTCGGCGCGGGTGTCGCACGCCGCGTGCATGCGCTGATCCAGTTGCGCGTCGAGGCTCTGCCGCGCCCAGGGACCCAGGTCCTCGCCGGACCGGGACGCGTACCGCAGAAGGTCGTAACCGAGGTCGTGGGCCTTGCACGACGTGTCGAACTCGAGTGGCAGCGGGACGGGCGACGAGCAGTCTCCGCCGGGATTGGCGAGCATCCCGTCGATCCGCACCGGCGTGTACCCCATCACGGAAGCGAAGTCCGCGGGAACGGAGTCCTCGGAGAGTTCGGCCGGTGCCGTGAGGGTCTGCACCGCGGCGGAGGCGGCGACGTTCTCGTGCCGGGGCGTGCTCGCCGCGCCGGTGCCTGCGAATCCTGTCGTGGTCAGTAGTGCGGTTGCGGCGCATGCCACCGCGGCCCAAGTCGTTCTCCGTGTCCCCGTCTTTCGCATGACGAGAACGTTATGAATTCGTGTTGCGCGGCACATCACCCCGGAGACCGGTTCGATCCCTGGCCTCGTGGTGCGAGGGGGCCCCGATCTCATACTCCGGTGCTACGCCGACATGAGCCCGGGGTATGAGGACACTGCGTGACCACGGTTTCTACTGTCGACAGTGTGAAGACGAAGACGCGCATCCGGAGGGCCGCCGAAGGTCAGTGGCTGAACGTGGCAATCGTCGTGGTCACGGCGATTTTGTTCGCCGTGGCGTGGCCGACCCTGCAGCTGACCCACCAGGTCAGTCCCCCCATCCAACCGTTCGTGGCGGCGCTCGCGACGTTCCCGTTCCTGCTCATCCGGTCGAATCCGGCGCTGGCGTGGGCCGTCTCCGCGGTCTCGGCGCTGGTGATTCCGCGTGTCTTCGCACTGCAGGACGGTTACGACTACCCCTGGCAGGTGGTCCACATCCTGGTGATGCTCGCCCTGCTGGCCGCCGTCAGCATGCGGGCCGCGATTCCGGTCGTGGGTGTGGCATGGATCTCGACCGTCCTGCTGTTCCTGGCCGACACCCCGGGCACCAACGGCCGCGGGTGGGCGGTGGGCCTGACCGCGATCGTCGTCTTCGGCCTGCTGATCCGGTGGCTGGTGCTCTCCCGCCGGCAACTCGCGCAGCAGGAGGAGCTGAGTGAGCTCGAGCGCACTCGCCGGACGATCCTCGAGGAGAAGGCGCGCATCGCGCGGGACCTGCACGACGTCGTCGCGCACCACATGTCGATGGTCGTGGTGCAGGCGCAGAGCGCGCCGTACCGCATCGCCGATATGTCGGACGAGACGCGGGCCGAGTTCGAGTCGATCGGAGCCGCCGGCCGCGCAGCGTTGAATGAGGTGCGCGGACTGCTCGGAGTGCTGCGCAGTGACGGCCAGCTGGCCGAGCACGCGCCCCAGCCAGGGGTTCAGCAGATCAGCGAGCTGCTCGAGGGCAGCCGCAGGGCAGGCATTCCCGTCTCCTGGCACGTCGATGGCGACCCGACGCTCGTGTCGGAGTCGGTCGGGCTCGTGATGTACCGCATCCTGCAGGAATCCCTCGCCAACACGGCCCGCCACGCGGCGGGCGCCGCGGTCGAGGTGAAGATCGCGTACGAGTCGCCGATAGCGTCCGTGTCGATCGTCAACGGGCCGCCGAGGCGGAGCCTCGTCTCCGCACTGACCAGGCACGAGTCGACCGGCGGCAACGGCATCATCGGTATGCGTGAGCGTGCGCAGGCAGTCGGTGGCGTACTCACCACCCACCTGCACGACAACGGCGGATTCGACGTCCACGCCGAGTTCCCGGTCGCCTCCGCCTAGGCTGGCTGGGTGGCCATCACCGTATTCATCGCCGACGACCAGGCTATGGTCAGGCAGGGCTTCGGAGCCCTGCTCGCCTCACAGCCCGACATCAGTGTCATCGGTGACGCTCCGGACGGGGCCGTGGCGGTGAGCGAGGTCCGGCGTCTGCGACCCGACGTCGTCCTGATGGACGTCCGCATGCCGGAGATGAACGGACTCGACGCGGCCCGCGTCATCCTGTCGGCCGGTTTCGATCCGCCGGTGCGCGTGCTCATGCTCACGACGTTCGACGTCGACGACTACGTGTACGAGGCGCTGAGCATCGGGGCCAGCGGCTTCATGCTCAAGGACGCGCCCGCGGAGGAACTCATCCGTGCGGTGCGGGTGGTCGCGGACGGCGAGGCGCTTCTCGCGCCGACCGTCACCCGGCGTCTCATCGCCGACGTGACCAGCCGCCGCAGCACCGCGCGCCGCAAACCGGCCGCGCTGTCGGCGCTGACGCCCCGCGAACGCGAGGTACTCGAACTCATCGCCCGCGGCATGTCCAACACCGAGATCGCGGAGCGCCTGTTCGTCGCCGAGCAGACCGTCAAGACACACGTCGGCAAGGTGCTGTCCAAGCTGGATCTGCGCGACCGCGCACAGGCAGTGGTCCTGGCATACGAGAGCGGTCTCGTCACACCCGGCTGAGTGAACCTGCCGGTCCGAGGTGCCCGAACACGGTTCGAGCGGCAAGATGTGTAATGAGAACCACCATCACCACACGAGACGACGAGGGGTGCTTGGATGCGGATCGGAATGCTCACCGGAGGCGGAGACTGCCCCGGACTGAATGCGGTGATCAGGGCGGTGGTTCGGACCGCCGCCGGCCGATACGGCAGCTCGGTGGTGGGATTCCGTGACGGCTGGCGCGGCCTGCTCGAGGATCGCAAGGTCGTGCTGTCCAACGACGACCGGATCGATCGAATCCTCACCCGGGGCGGCACCATCCTCGGTACCGCGCGGGTCAACCCCGACAAGTTGAAGGCCGGCCTCGACCAGATCCGGCAGACTCTCGACGACAACGGGATCGACGCGCTCATCCCGATCGGCGGGGAGGGCACGCTCACGGCCGCGAGCTGGCTCGCCGAGAGTGGGGTGCCCGTGATCGGGGTTCCGAAGACGATCGACAACGACATCGACTGCACCGACGTGACGTTCGGTTTCGACACCGCACTGTCCATTGCGACCGATGCGATCGACCGCCTGCACACCACCGCCGAATCCCACCAGCGGGTGATGCTCGTCGAGGTGATGGGCCGGCACGCAGGCTGGATCGCGTTGCACTCCGGGCTCGCGACCGGTGCGCATCTCACTCTCGTTCCCGAGGTCCCGTTCGACGTCGGCGAAGTCTGCTCCCTCGTGAAGAAGCGATTCCAGCGCGGCGATTCGCATTTCATCTGCGTCGTCGCCGAGGGCGCCACCCCGACCCCGGAGTCGATGAGTCTGCGCGAGGGCGGTATCGACGAGTTCGGTCACAAACGATTCACCGGTGTCGCACAGCAGCTCGGCGACGAGATCGTCCGCCGCATCGGCAAGGAGGTGCGGACGACGGTGCTCGGGCACGTGCAGCGCGGTGGAACCCCGACGCCGTACGACCGGGTGCTCGCCACCCGCTTCGGGGTGCACGCCACCG
The DNA here is from genome assembly GCF_002300195.1 of Rhodococcus sp. ACPA1. Classification (NCBI taxonomy): domain Bacteria; kingdom Bacillati; phylum Actinomycetota; class Actinomycetes; order Mycobacteriales; family Nocardiaceae; genus Rhodococcus; species Rhodococcus sp. ACPA1. Next base: position 1,280,100 of record NZ_NSDX01000001.1, read on the forward strand.
ACGCCGTCCACCGCGGCGACTTCGGAAACATGGTGGCCCTGCACGGCACGTCGATCGACCTCGTACCCCTCCAGGAGGCGACCCGGCGCCTCAAGACGGTGCCGAGGGAGCGGTACGAGGAGGCGGCCGCATTTTTCGGCTGACCGCGTTTTTCGGCGAACGCCCGGACGCATAAACTCTGTGGCATGACTGCTGTCGATGCTCCGGACCTCCTCGACTACGACGATGTGCTCGCCAAGTACGAGCCTGTTCTCGGCATGGAGGTGCACGTCGAGCTCGGCACCGAAACGAAGATGTTCTGCCCGTGCCCCACCGAGTTCGGCGCCGAGCCGAACACGCAGGTGTGCCCGGTGTGCCTCGGTCTGCCGGGGTCGCTGCCCGTCGTGAACGAGGCGGCGGTCGAGTCCGCGATCCGGATCGGACTCGCGCTGAACTGTTCCATCACACCGTGGGGCCGATTCGCGCGGAAGAACTACTTCTACCCGGATCAGCCGAAGAACTACCAGATCTCCCAGTACGACGAGCCGATCGCCACCGACGGCTACCTCGACGTCGTCCTCGACGACGGCACCACGTGGCGCGTGGAGATCGAGCGTGCGCACATGGAAGAGGACACCGGAAAGTCGCTGCACGTCGGCGGTGCGACCGGGCGCATCCACGGTGCCAGCCACTCGCTGCTCGACTACAACCGCGCCGGGGTCCCGCTCGTCGAGATCGTCACCAAGACCATCAGCGGTGCCGGTGCCCGCGCCCCCGAGGTGGCCCGCGCGTACGTCACCGCGCTCCGCGACCTGCTGAAGTCGCTGAACGTCTCCGACGTCCGCATGGACCAGGGTTCGATGCGCTGCGACGCCAACGCGTCGCTGATGCCGATCGGGGCGACCGAACTGGGGACCCGTACCGAGACGAAGAACGTCAACTCCCTCAAGAGCGTCGAGGTGGCGGTCCGGTACGAGATGCGCCGGCAGGCCGCGGTGCTGGAGGCCGGCGGTGAGGTGATCCAGGAGACCCGGCACTTCCAGGAAGCCGACGGGACCACGTCGCCGGGCCGCCGAAAGGAGACCGCTGAGGACTACCGCTACTTCCCGGAGCCCGATCTCGAGCCGGTCGCGCCCAGTGCGGAATGGATCGAGGAGCTGCGTGGCACTCTGCCGGAGCTGCCGTGGGTCCGCCGCGCCCGGATCCAGGCCGACTGGGGTGTCTCGGACGAGGTCATGCGCGACCTCGTCAACGCGGGGGCCCTCGACCTCGTCATCGCCACCGTCGACGCCGGCGCCTCCCCGGAGGCCGCACGGTCCTGGTGGGTGTCGTACCTGGCGCAGCAGGCGAACACCCGCGGGGTGGAACTCGCCGAGCTGCCGATCACGCCGGCTCAGGTCGCGCAGGTGGTGGCGCTGATCGACAGCGGGAAGCTCAACAACAAGGTGGCCCGCCAGGTGGTCGACCACGTCCTCGAGGGTGAGGGCGACCCCGAGCAGGTCGTCGCGAACCACCCCGAGCTGGTCGTCGAACGCGACGACACGAAGCTGAAGGCGGCCGTCGACGAGGCTCTGGCCGCGAACCCCGACATCGCCGAGAAGATTCGCGGCGGCAAGGTCGCGGCCGCGGGCAAGATCGTCGGCGACGTGATGAAGGCCACGCGTGGTCAGGCCGACCCGGCCCGCGTCAAGGAACTGGTCATCGAGGCCTGCGGCTGAACCCCTTCTGCACCAACGGGACGCTCGTTCGGATCAACCGAACGAGCGTCCCGTTCGTTTCGACGGGGCGGGCCGTCAGTCGAATCCGCCGCCGCCGGACGGCAGGGGCATCTTGATCACGCGGTCGTCATTGGGTCCGGGCTGACCGCCGGTCTTGTTGACGGTGCTCACCCAGATGAGACCGTCGGGTCCGAGCGCGGCGCCGCCGAGTTGGCCGTACCGGTCCTGGACGATGACACCGGGGGCGGTGGTGACGGCTCCCGTGCCGGGGTCGGCAGCGAGTGCGGACATCGCCTTCGCGGTGCTCAGTGACACCGCCACGACGTCACCGGCGGCGACGCAGCCGCCGACGCCGGGCCGCTCCGGCCACGTCCACACCGGAGACGACACGGCTCCGTCGGCGCTGACCCGCAGCAGCCGATCCTCGAGCGGTGTGCGGTCCGTGACCCACACGGCGACACCCGGGTCGACGCACACCCCTCCGGCGACCCCGATGCCCGACAGCACCACCTGAGGGCGGGGCTGCGCCGGAGTCGGTGCGGGCGACAGGGCGGTGACCTTCAGCAGTTTCCCGGCGAGGGACGCCGGATCGGCGGCCGCGGCGGCGTTGCCCGCGTTTCCGGTCAGGACCATCAGTTCGTCGCCCGAGAATTCGAGCGAACCCGCATTGCCCGCGTCGCCGCGCGGGATCCCGCCGAGAACCTCCTTGGCGGAGTCTCCCGGTGCGATCCGTACCACCCGGTTGTCGGTCGGGGTCGTGACGTACGCGTAGATGAGGTTGTCCTCGACGAAACTCGGCGACAGCGCGATGTCGAGGAGTCCACCGTCGGTGGTGCCGTCGACGTCGACGTGCGCGATCTCCTTGGGGGTCTGCCCCTGAGCTACCTGAAGGATGCGCCCGGTCCGGCGCTCCGCGACCAGGGCGGTGGCCCCGTCGGGGAGGACGACGAGTCCGCCGGTGGTGTCGAGACAGGTCGCGATCACGCTGGGGTCCGGATCCTGGCACGGTCCCAGAGGCCCGCTCGGCGGTGGGGTGGTCGTTGTGGACGGTGGTGGGTTCTCCGGCTCCACCTCGGCGCCCGACGCACCCGTCGGCTCGGGTGTGAAGGGTGAGGACGCGGAGTCGTCGAATTTCGCGCACCCGGCGGCGAGGACCGCCGTCACGCACAGCGCGGACATCGCCATCTTGCGGGACGCCGTGCGGCGCCGCCCACCCACCATCATGATGGAGACGTTACGGAAGAGTGCGAGGTCGCCGCCACGCCGGTTCCGCCTACCAGCGATGTCCGGCCGATCGACCTAGGCTTGACGGTGTGACTGACATGCGGAAAGACCCCAGCGAGTCGTCGGACCAGGGTGCTGCGGACCAGAGCGCCTCACCCGGCTACGGCAAGGTCTCGAGCCCTTACGACCTTCCCACCGAGCGCTTCCCGTCGGCCACGCCGACGTCCGGATCCACGGGGCAGGGCCTGCCGCACACCGACGACGAACTCGACTACGGCGATGCGCGCGGCGCGGGCCTCCCCACCGAGCAGATCCCCGCATACCGGCAGTCGGCGGCGTCCGACACGTCGGACCAGCCGACGCAGGTGATCGGCGCGGGTTCCGGCGCGTCCCTCGGGGCCACGGCGGGTGATCGGTCGACCGATCGGATCGGCGAGGGCGACGTGAAGATCGGCCGCGGCACCCTGGACCTCGGACTGCTGGCCCTGCGACTCGCGGTCGGCGGAACGGCACTCGTGCACGGTCTGCAGAAGCTGACGGGGATGTGGAACGGTCCGGGACTCGACGGGTTCGAAGAGGTGCTGGTGAACTCGGGGTTCCAGCAGGCGAAACTGCTCGCGATCCTGGGTGCTATCGGTGAGGTCGCGGGCGGGGCGCTGCTTATCCTCGGTCTCGTCACCCCGCTGGCCGCCGCCTCGGTGCTGGCCGTGATGATCAATGCGTGGGCGTTCCGGCAGATCGCGGAACCGGGGCTCGAGTACTTTGCGCCCGCAGGCACCGAGTACGAGACGCTGCTGGGTGTGTGCGCCGGCGTGATCATTCTCACCGGGCCGGGGCGTATCTCGCTCGACGGCCGTCGCGGCTGGGCGACGCGCCCGTTCATCGGGTCGTTCGCGGCACTGATCCTGGGCATCGGCGCCGGTGTGTGCGTGTGGATCTTCCTGAACGGCGCCAACCCGCTCATCTGATCGCCTCGTACATTCCACGACTGCGCCGCACCCCCGGATCGGGGGTGCGGCGCAGTCGTTTTCGTCAGATCAGCGCTGGACGAGTTCCGGGATGTTCTCCTCCTCGGGCGGGCCGGCCTGTGCGGCCAGCTTCTGTCCGAGGACCGACTTGCGCCGGCCGTAGGCGAGGTACACGACGACGCCGAGGGCCATCCACACGAGGAATCGGATCCAGGTCTCGACCGAGAGGTTCAGCATCAGCCATCCGCAGGCCAGGACGGCGAGGATGGGAACCAGCGGAACGAGCGGAACGCGGAATCCGCGGGGCAGATCGGGACGCGTGCGGCGGAGGATGATGACGCCGATGCAGACGAGTACGAACGCGAAGAGGGTGCCGATGTTCACCATCTCCTCCAGCGTGCCCATCGGGAAGAAGGCGGCGAGGAGTGCGACCACGGCGCCGACGAACAGGGTGATGCGGACCGGGCTGCCGTTCTTGCCGGTCTTGGCGAGACCGCGGGGCACGAGTCCGTCGCGGGACATGGCGAACAGGACGCGGGTCTGGCCGAGCATCATCACCATCACGACGGTGGTGAGGCCCGCGAGTCCGCCGAAGTTGATCGCGGTCTGGGCCCAGGTGATGCCGTGTGCCTCGAAGGCGGTCGCGAGGGTGGCGCTGCTGTCGCCGACGAGTGGGCTACCGGTCTTGAGGTCGGTGTACTTCACCATGCCGGTGAGCACGAGGGTGACGGCGACGTAGAGCACGGTGACGATCGCGAGCGAGCCGAGAATGCCGCGGGGGAGCGCCTTCTGCGGGTTCTTGGTCTCTTCGGCGGTGGTGGCGACGACGTCGAATCCGATGAAGGCGAAGAAGACGAGGCTTGCTGCGGCGAGGAGGCCGTACCAGCCGTAGCTGCTGCCGTCGGCTCCGGAGAGGAAGGAGAAGAGGGTCTGGTGCACACCCTGCGCGGCGCTCTCGTTGCTCTCGGCGGGCGGGATGTACGGGGCGTAGTTCTCCTTCTTGATGTAGAACACGCCGACGGCGATGACGAGGAGGACGACGGCGATCTTGATGGCCGTGATGACGGCGGACACGCGTGAGGACACCTTGGTCCCGATGGCGAGCACGATCGTGATGCCGCCGACGATGATCAGCGAGCCCCAGTCGAAGTCGATGGGACCGAGGTGGGCTGTGGTGGATCCGCTGAACCCGAGGACGTTACCCAGATACAGCGACCAGCCCTTGGAGACGACGGCCGCTGCGAGGGCGAATTCGAGGATGAGGTCCCAGCCGATGATCCAGGCGACGAACTCGCCGAAGGTGGCGTAGGAGAACGTGTACGCACTGCCCGCGACGGGGACGGTGGATGCGAACTCGGCGTAGCAGAGGGCGGCCAGGCCGCACGCGATGGCGGCGAGGACGAAGGCGAGCGAGATGGACGGCCCGGCGACGTTGCCTGCAGTCCGGGCGGTGAGCGTGAAGATACCGGCGCCGATCACGACGGCGACACCGAAGACGGTGAGGTCCTTCGCGGTGAGTTCCCTCCGCAGCCGGGTGTCGGGTTCGTCGGTGTCCGCTATGGATTGCTCAACGGATTTCGTTCGCCAAATGCCGACTCCTGGCATGTGTCGCTCCTAGGTTGTGTTCCCGATGGCCTCGTGGGCCGGAGATGTTCCGGTGGTGCTGCCGATTGTGATGTAGGTCTCAACGGCCAACTGAGGGAACCACTACTGAGCGCCGTGTGCAAGAAGCGCGGGCTCAACTGATCATTTCGATCAGTAGAACGTGTTCTGGGGTGTTTCCGTCTGAGCGAGTTGATCACCCGTGAGCGCGGTCACATCCGAGGTGGAATCCGTGAGCGCCCCGACGACGGAAGCCGGGTGCCGCGGCAGGAAGCTCCTGCTGCGGCACCCGGCTTCGTGTCCGTGTGCCCGGTGCGGGGTGCGTCAGGGGACCTGACGGACCGCGCCCTTGTCGGCGGACGTGGCCAGCGCGGCGTACGCGCGCAGGGCCGTGGTGACGGTGCGTTCGCGGTTCACCGGCTGCCACGGACGCTCGGACGACTCCATCTTCGCCCGGCGCTCGGCGAGCACCGCGTCGTCGACGAGGAGCTTCAGCGTGCGGGTCGCGATGTCGATGAGGATCTGGTCGCCGTCCTCCACCAGGCCGATGGCGCCGCCGCTGGCGGCCTCGGGGGAGATGTGGCCGATGGACAGTCCGGAGGAACCGCCGGAGAATCGGCCGTCGGTGATCAGCGCGCACTTCTTTCCGAGGCCGGAGCCCTTGAGGAATGCGGTGGGGTGCAGCATCTCCTGCATGCCCGGGCCGCCTGCGGGACCCTCGTAGCGCACGACGAGGACTTCACCGGGCTGGATCTTCTTGCCGAGGATCACCGACACCGCCTCCTCCTGCGACTCCACGACGCGCGCGGGTCCCTGGAAGTGGAACAGGTCTTCGTCGATGCCCGCCGTCTTGATGACCGCGCCGTCGACGGCGATGTTGCCGCGCAGCACGGCCAGGCCGCCCTCGACCGTGTGCTTGTGCTCGAAGTCGCGGATGCAGCCGTTGGCGGCGTCCGTGTCGAGCGACGACCAGCGGTTGTTCGTCGAGAACGGCTCGGTGGTGCGGACGCCGCCGGGCGCGGCGTGGAAGAGTTCGACGGCCTCGTCGGATGCCTTGCCGGACCGGATGTCCCACGTGTCGAGCCACTCGTCGAAGCTCTCGGTGTGCACGGTCGAGACGTCGCTCTCGAGCAGTCCGGCCCGGCGGAGTTCGCCGAGGATGGCGGGGATTCCGCCCGCCCGGTGCACGTCCTCCATGTGGTAGTCCGAGTTGGGCGAGACCTTCGACAGGCACGGCACCTTGCGGCTGATCTCGTCGATCTTGTCGAGGTCGAAGTCGTAGACCTCACCCTCCTGCGCGGCCGCGAGGGTGTGCAGCACCGTGTTGGTGGAACCGCCCATCGCGACGTCCAGCGCCATCGCGTTGCGGAACGCGGCAGGCGTCGCGATGTTGCGGGGGAGGACGGAGTCGTCCTCGTCCCGGTAGTACCGCAGCGCGGCTTCGACGACGGTGGTTCCCGCGCGGGTGAACAGCGCGCGACGGGCCTCGTGGGTGGCCAGCGTGGAACCGTTGCCCGGCAACGCCAGACCGAGCGCCTCGGTGAGGCAGTTCATGGAGTTCGCGGTGAACATCCCCGAGCACGACCCGCACGTCGGGCAGGCGCTGCGCTCGACCTCGGACAGTCCTTCCTCGTCGACCTCGTCGTTGGCGCTCGCCGAGATCGCCGTGATGAGGTCGGTCGGTGCCTGGGCGACACCGTTCACCACCACCGCCTTGCCGGCCTCCATCGGTCCGCCGGACACGAACACGGTGGGAACGTTCAAACGCAGTGCGGCATTGAGCATTCCCGGGGTGATCTTGTCGCAGTTGGAGATGCAGACGAGGGCGTCGGCGGTGTGCGCGTTGACCATGTACTCGACGGAGTCGGCGATGATCTCGCGGCTGGGAAGGGAATACAGCATGCCGCCGTGCCCCATCGCGATGCCGTCGTCGACAGCGATCGTGTGGAACTCACGAGGTACACCACCGGCGGCGCGGACGGCGTCGGCGACGATGTCGCCGACGTTCTTCAGGTGGACGTGCCCGGGAACGAACTGCGTGTACGAGTTCGCGATCGCGACGATCGGCTTCCCGAAGTCGGAGTCGGTCATTCCGGTGGCGCGCCACAGTGCGCGGGCGCCTGCGGCATTTCGTCCTGCGGTGGTGGTTCGGGACCTCAGCGGGGGCATGAGCGTATTCCTTAGTCAGCGTACGGAAGTACTGACAAACGCTACTCGCGCACTATTCCCCGTCTGTGTCCGGCCGGTTCTTCACCGGCTGCTCGCCATTCGATTCGGTGTCGGCGTGGTGGGCCGCCTCGTCCGCCGCGGCGGCTGCCGCGTAGGGGTCGGTGATGCGGCCGCCGCTCGCCTGGGCGATATCGGGAAGCCGGTCGAATGTGACGACGGGAAGGGTCACCTCGCCCCCGTCCGTCAGCGTGGCCCGGGCCCAGCCGCGCTTGGGGAAGCGGAATCCCGTGATCTCGGACCACGCCAGCGACCGGCCGCCGAACAGCCGGCGCACCTCGAGTCCGTCGGGCGTGACCGTGGTCCGCACCCGCGCGACCCAGGCCACCGCGACGATCGGGGCGATCACGAGCCAGCCGAAGGCGGCCGGCCAGCCGAAGATGGGGAACGACACGGCGAACAGGAGGAAGGCGCATCCCAGATAGGCCAGGGGAGAAATCCGGATGACCTGCTTGGGTGGGTTCGTCGTGTGGGATGATGATTCTGGTGGCACGGGCTGCTGCGGAGTTGACACCTCTACATCTTCGCACCGCAGCCGATGTATCTCATATTCTGGGACGGCCGACTCACCAAGTTGACTGTTCACTATTAGCGCGCCTACCGTCGAGCGCGTGAAACAGAATGAGTTGCTCGTAATCGGCCGGCGCGTCGTCGCCTGAGTCGATTCCTTCAACTCGCCAGATAACGACGCGCCACCCTCGTACAGCATCAGCTGACGGGGGTTTTTTGTTGCCCGGAGCCAGAATCAGAGGATTTCCCAGTGAGCGCACCAACCGCACGGCCTCAACCCACGCCGCGCAAGTCGGGGGCAGCAAGCCCGACGACCGCGGCCGCCGCGACTCAGACCGGTAGCCGCCGCCAACTCGCCCCCGAGCGGGTCAGCGGCGCCCAGTCCGTGGTCCGAGCCCTCGAGGAGCTCGAGGTCGACACGGTATTCGGCATTCCGGGTGGCGCCGTTCTCCCTGTCTACGACCCGCTCTTCGATTCGAAGAGGGTCCGGCACGTGCTCGTCCGTCACGAGCAGGGTGCAGGCCACGCCGCCACCGGGTACGCCCAGGCGACCGGCAAGGTCGGCGTCTGTATGGCGACGTCCGGTCCCGGTGCGACCAACCTCGTGACGCCGCTCGCCGACGCGCAGATGGACTCCGTTCCGGTCGTGGCCATCACCGGACAGGTCGGCCGCGCGCTCATCGGCACGGACGCGTTCCAGGAAGCCGACATCTCCGGCATCACGATGCCGATCACCAAGCACAACTTCCTCATCACCGACGGCGTCGACATCCCCCGGATCATCGCGGAGGCCTTCTACCTCGCCTCCAGCGGTCGTCCCGGCGCGGTGCTCGTCGACATCCCGAAGGACGTTCTCCAGGCCCAGACCACGTTCTCGTGGCCGCCGGAGATGCGGCTGCCCGGCTACCGTCCCGTCACCAAGCCGCACGGCAAGCAGGTCCGCGAGGCGGCCCGCCTGATCGCCGACGCGAAACACCCGGTGCTGTACGTCGGTGGCGGGGTCATCAAGTCGGAATCGTCTCCGGAACTGCTCGAACTGGCCGAGCTCACCGGCATTCCGGTGGTCACCACGCTGATGGCGCGCGGCGCGTTCCCGGACAGCCACACGCTGAACTGTGGCATGCCCGGCATGCACGGCACGGTCGCGGCAGTGGCGGCACTGCAGCGCAGCGACCTGCTGATCACGCTCGGCGCGCGTTTCGACGACCGGGTCACGGGTCAGCTCGATTCGTTCGCCCCCGACGCCAAGGTCATCCACGCCGACATCGACCCTGCGGAGATCGGCAAGAACCGGTACGCGGACGTCCCGATCGTGGGCGACTGCAAAGAGGTCATCGTCGAACTGATCGAGGCGATCAAGGCCGACCTGGCCACCGGAACCACGCTGGACCTCACCGAGTGGTGGGCGTACCTCGACGGCATCCGTCGCACGTACCCCCTCAGTTACGACCGTCCGTCCGACGGCGCGCTGTCCCCGGAGTACGTGATCCAGTCGGTCGGCAAGCTCGCCGGTCCCGACGCGATCTATTGCGCCGGCGTCGGCCAGCACCAGATGTGGGCCGCACAGTTCGTCAACTACGAGAAGCCGCGCACCTGGCTGAACTCCGGCGGTCTCGGCACGATGGGTTACGCCGTCCCCGCCGCGATGGGCGCCAAGATGGGCATGCCCGACACCGAGGTGTGGGCCATCGACGGTGACGGCTGCTTCCAGATGACCAATCAGGAACTCGCCACCTGCGCGCTCGAGGGCATCCCGATCAAGGTTGCGCTCATCAACAACGGAAACCTCGGCATGGTGCGCCAGTGGCAGACGCTGTTCTACGACGAGCGCTACTCCAACACCAATCTCGGCACGCACGGCGCGATCCGCATCCCCGACTTCGTCAAGCTGGCGGAGGCGTTGGGCTGCCACGGGATTCGCGTCGAGCGCGAAGAGGACGTCGAGGCGGCGATCCGTGAGGCGCAGGCCATCAACGACAAGCCCGTGGTGATCGACTTCATCGTCGGCGCCGACGCTCAGGTGTGGCCGATGGTCGCGGCGGGCACGAGCAACGACGAGATCATGGCGGCGCGGGGCATCCGTCCGCTGTTCGACGACGACGAGGCGGCCGCCGAGCCGGCCGTCATTCACGAGGCCATGGAGCGCGAGCAGCGTTCGGGCATGGCCGCAGCGGCCGGGGAGGAAGATCAGTGAGTACGAGCCACACCCTCAGTGTTCTCGTCGAGGACAAGCCGGGCGTGCTGGCCAGGGTGGCCGCGCTGTTCTCCCGTCGTGGGTTCAACATCGAGTCGCTCGCCGTCGGTGGCACCGAGCTTCCCGAGATCTCCCGCATGACCATCGTCGTGACCGTCGACGAGTTCCCGCTCGAGCAGGTGACCAAGCAGCTCAACAAGCTCATCAACGTCATCAAGATCGTCGAGCAGGACGGTGAGGCCTCCGTCGCCCGTGAGCTGGTGCTCATCAAGGTGCGAGCCGACGCCAGCGTGCGCACGCAGGTGATCGAGACGGTGAATCTGTTCCGCGCCAAGGTGATCGACGTCTCCCCGGAGTCGGTCACGATCGAGGCGACTGGAACGCGATCCAAGCTGGATGCGCTGCTGCGGATGCTCGATCCGTACGGTATCCGGGAGATCGTGCAGTCCGGGGTCGTGGCCGTGGGACGGGGGCCGAAGTCCATCACGGCCACTCGCTAGTACTTTAGATACGCAAATCCAAGAAAGAGGTTGAACTGTGGCAGTCGAGATGTTCTACGACGACGATGCCGATCTGTCGATCATCCAGGGCCGTAAGGTCGCTGTGATCGGTTACGGAAGCCAGGGCCACGCGCACTCGCTGAGCCTGCGCGACTCGGGCGTCGATGTGCGTATCGGCCTCAAGGAGGGCTCGAAGTCCCGCGCGAAGGCCGAGGAGCAGGGCCTGACCGTCGGTACCCCCGCCGAGGTCTCCGAGTGGGCCGACGTGATCATGGTGCTGGCACCCGACACCGCGCAGGCGTCGATCTTCACCAATGACATCGAGCCGAACCTGAAGGACGGCGACGCGCTGTTCTTCGGACACGGCCTCAACATCCACTTCGACCTGATCAAGGCTCCGGAGTTCGTCACCGTCGGCATGGTCGCCCCCAAGGGCCCCGGCCACCTGGTGCGTCGTCAGTTCGTCGACGGCAAGGGTGTTCCCGCGCTCATCGCGATCGACCAGGACCCGAAGGGTGAGGGCCAGGCCCTCGCACTGTCCTACGCCAAGGGCATCGGCGGCACCCGCGCCGGCGTCATCAAGACCACGTTCAAGGAAGAGACCGAGACGGACCTCTTCGGCGAGCAGGCCGTGCTCTGCGGCGGCACCGAGGAACTGGTCAAGACCGGTTTCGAGGTCATGGTCGAGGCCGGCTACGCGCCCGAGATGGCGTACTTCGAGGTGCTGCACGAGCTCAAGCTCATCGTCGACCTCATGTACGAGGGTGGCATCGCCCGCATGAACTACTCGGTGTCCGACACCGCGGAGTTCGGTGGCTACCTCTCCGGCCCGCGCGTCATCGACGCCGGCACCAAGGAGCGCATGAAGGCGATCCTGGCCGACATCCAGTCGGGTGAGTTCACCCGCCGCCTCGTCGCCAACGTCGAGAACGGCAACACCGAGCTCGAGGGCCTGCGCAAGGCCAACGCCGAGCACCCGATCGAGGTCACCGGCAAGAAGCTGCGCGACCTGATGAGCTGGGTCGACCGCCCGATCACCGAAACCGCCTAGGTTTCACTGCTTTACAGTTCCACCAACCGCCGGCCCGATGTCGCATCGGTCTCGTCAGAGGCCCCCGATGTGACATCGGGCCGGTGTTGTTTCGTGTCCGATTCCGTTGTTGCAGGCGTCCACTATGTGGTATCGCAGACCAGGATGCGGTTTCCCTGTGAGGGCGGACTAAGCTGTGTGTGGTTAAAACACCCCCACACCCACCTACTCAGGGAGTTTGCACGTGAGCCAGCCAGGCCGTCCTGTAGTTCTGATCGCCGACAAGCTCGCGCCGTCCACCGTCGAGGCATTGGGCGACGGTGTGGAGGTGCGATGGGTCGACGGACCTGATCGACCGGCCCTGCTCGCGGCGGTGCCCGAGGCCGACGCGATCCTCGTCCGTTCCGCCACCACCGTGGACGCCGAGGTCCTGGCGGCCGGTACCAAGCTCAAGATCGTCGCCCGCGCCGGCGTCGGCCTCGACAACGTCGACGTGCCCGCCGCCACCGAGCGCGGTGTCATGGTCGTCAACGCCCCGACGTCCAACATCCACACGGCCGCTGAGCACGCCGTCGCGCTGATGCTCGCCACCGCCCGCCAGATCCCCGCTGCCGATGCCACCCTGCGCGACCGCGAATGGAAGCGCAGCAAGTTCAACGGTGTCGAGATCTTCGGCAAGACCGTCGGTGTCGTCGGCCTCGGCCGGATCGGCCAGCTGTTCGCGCAGCGTCTCGCCGCGTTCGAGACGCACGTCATCGCGTACGACCCCTACGTGTCGGCCGCCCGTGCCGCGCAGCTCGGCATCGAGCTCGTCACCCTCGACGAACTGCTCGAGCGCGCCGACCTCATCTCCGTGCACCTCCCCAAGACTCCCGAGACCAAGGGACTGCTCGGCACGGAGAACCTGGCGAAGACCAAGAAGGGCGTCGTCATCGTCAACGCTGCCCGAGGCGGTCTGATCGACGAGGCCGCGTTGGCCGAGGCCATCAAGTCGGGTCACGTGCGCGCCGCGGGCCTCGACGTGTTCGAGACCGAGCCCTGCACCGACAGCCCGTTGTTCGACCTGCCCGAGGTCGTCGTGACTCCGCACCTCGGTGCGTCCACGAGCGAGGCGCAGGACCGCGCCGGAACCGACGTCGCGAAGTCTGTACTGCTCGCTCTCGCAGGCGATTTCGTTCCCGACGCCGTCAACGTGTCCGGTGGCGCCGTGGGCGAGGAAGTTGCCCCGTGGCTCGAGATCGTCCGCAAGCAGGGTGTGCTCATCGGCGCCCTGTCGGGTGAACTGCCCGTCAACCTCTCCGTCGACGTGCGCGGTGAGCTCGCCTCCGAGGACGTCGAGGTGCTCGCGCTCTCGGCTCTGCGTGGTGTGTTCTCCGCCGTCATCGAGGACGCGGTCACGTTCGTCAACGCTCCCGCACTCGCGGAAGAGCGCGGCGTCACGGCCGAGGTCACCAAGGCCGCCGAGAGCCCCAACCACCGCAGCGTGGTGGACCTGCGCGCCGTGTTCGGCGACGGCAGTGTCATCAACGTCTCGGGCACGCTGACCGGCCCGCAGCAGGTCGAGAAGATCGTCAACATCAACGGCCGCAACTTCGAACTGCGCGCCGAGGGTCTCAACCTGGTGGTCAACTACACCGATCAGCCCGGCGCGCTGGGCAAGATCGGCACGCAGCTCGGCAACGCCGGCATCGACATCCAGGCTGCGCAGCTCAGCCAGGACGCCGAGGGCGAGGGTGCGACCATCCTCCTCCGCGTCGACCGGGAGGTGCCGAGCGAGGTGCGGGACGCGATCTCCACCGCCGTCGGTGCCACCAAGATCGAGCTCGTCAACCTGGCCTAATCCCCACTGTGCGCGTGTCACGACCCCCGTTGTCGTGGCACGCGCACAGCTCTATGTGAAGTGAGGCGTTCATGAAGCTTGCGGTCATTCCGGGTGACGGCATCGGTGTCGAGGTCACGGCCGAGGCGCTGAAGGTGCTGCGGAAGCTCGTACCCGATCTCGAGACCACCGAGTACGACCTCGGTGCCCGTCGATACAACGCCACCGGGGAGCTCCTCCCGGACGCCGATCTCGCGGCTATCCGCGAGCACGACGCGATCCTGCTGGGCGCCATCGGCGACCCGTCGGTGACGCCGGGTGTGCTCGAGCGGGGTCTGCTGCTGAACATGCGATTCGCGTTGGATCATCACGTGAATCTGCGTCCCTCGCAGCTCTATCCGGGATCGAAGTCGCCGCTCGCGGCGCAGCCGGACATCGATTTCGTGGTCGTGCGCGAGGGCACCGAGGGTCCGTACACCGGCAACGGTGGCGCGATCCGCGTCGGCACCCCGCACGAGATCGCGACCGAGGTGTCGATCAACACGTGGTTCGGTGCCGAGCGGGTGGTGCGTTACGCGTTCGCGCTCGCGCAGACCCGGCGTAAGCACGTCACCCTGATCCACAAGACGAACGTCCTCTCCAACGCCGGTGCGATCTGGACGCGTGCCGTGGAGACGGTGTCGGCCGAATACCCGGACGTGGAGACGGCGTACTGCCACATCGACGCGGCCACCATCTACATGGTCACCGATCCGTCACGCTTCGACGTGATCGTCACGGACAACCTGTTCGGCGACATCATCACCGACCTCGCGGGTGCGGTCACGGGAGGCATCGGACTGGCGGCGTCGGGGAACATCGACGCGTCGGGGACCAACCCGTCGATGTTCGAGCCGGTGCACGGCAGCGCCCCGGACATCGCCGGCCAGGGGATCGCGGATCCCACGGCGGCCATCCTGTCCGCGGCGCTGCTGCTGCGTCACCTCGGCCGGGACGGCGATGCCGCGCGCATCGAAGCTGCCGTCGAGGCCGATCTGGCGTCCCGCGGTGACTCGAAGGTCGTCACGTCGGAGGTCGGCGACCGGATCGCCGCCGCCCTCTAGGACCGCGATTCGATCTTGTCTCCCTCGATCCCCGTGGCCCGGTCTTCGGACCGGGCCACGGGGATCAGTGGTATCGAGGCGGCCGGAAATCCCGCAGCTATGGCGAAAGTCACCGGGAAGCCGACGATTCCGATCAGTGCGCCGAACACCGGGGGAACGATCGAGGCCGCGACGAACTGACCGGTGTTCTGGACGCCGAGCGCGCGCCCGCCCCAGAACGGACCCGCGATCTCGGCGACGGCGGTGAAGGCGAGGCCGTTCGGTGCCACGGTCGCGACGGACGCCGTCAGCAGCGCCGCGATCGCCAGCGGCGAGTCCAGCGCATCCGTCACGGCGAGCGCCGCCATCGACACTCCGCCTGCGACGGCGACCCAGCGAAGCGGACGCATGCGACTGCCCACCACGTCGGACCAGAAACCGACTCCCATCCGGCCGAACGCGCCGAGGATCTGGGCGACTGTCACGATCAGGCCTGCCGCCGTTGCTTCCCAATGTCTTTCGGAGATCAACCACACGAGCGCGTACGTCCATACCGTGTACTGGGGCACGACGAGCAGCACCGAGACGGCGTGGATGCGCCACAGTGTTCCGCTGTCGCGATACGGATTCGCGAGCATGCCGAGATCCTCCGCGGCGCTTCGGCTCGGCCGGGGCGGATCGACCACCCAGAGTGCACAGGCCAGCGCGGCAGTCGCGCACAGGGCAGCGGGCAGCGCGAGCGCCCATCCGATGCCGTGGTCGTGTGCGACCGAGGGGAGCGTCAGCGCAGCGCAGGCAATGCCCAGCGGCAGCGACATCTGCCGGATACCCATCGCCAGTCCGCGGCGCTCGGGCGGGAACCATCCGACGACGACGCGCCCGCTCGCGGCGTTCGCCGAGGCCGCCGCCATGCCGCCGAGCAGCAGGAAGGCTGCGGTGGCCGTGAGCGATCCGGACAGGGCCGCGCCGATTCCCGCGGCCGCTGTGGCCGCCATTCCGGCGGCCAGCACTCGGCGTTCGCCGTAGCGGTCGGCCAGGGCGCCCCACGCGATCAGCGTCAGCATGACTCCGAGGGTGGGTGCGGCGACGAGGAGTCCGGTGCGGGCGAGGCTGAGCCCGTGGTTCTCCTGGAGTTCGGGGATCAGGAAGGCGACGCCGTTGACGAAGACCGCCTGTGCGGCCTGGGCGAACATCCCGAGGGCGAGCATCCACCATCTGCGGGCAGTTCCGACGGCGGACGGCGTGTCGATCGATGCAGTCATGTCATCTCAATATCTAGGATTGAAGTCTCATATATTGGGGAACATGCGGAGTCTATACCTCGCGTCCCCCGGCGTCCCGGTACGGCGGTGAACCGGGGCCGATAGACTCGGCGCCATGCGTCTTGGTCGAGTGGCAAGTCCCGATGGTGTTGCGTTCGTCAGTATCGAGGGGGACGAGGAGTCCCGGATCGCGAAGGAGATCGCCGAGCACCCCTTCGGCACCCCCACTTTCACCGGCCGGAGCTGGCCGCTCGCCGATGTGCGACTGCTGGCCCCGATCCTCGCGAGCAAGGTCGTCGCGATCGGAAAGAACTACGCCGCCCACGCCGCCGAGATGGGGGGAGAGGCGCCTGCCGATCCTGTGATCTTCCTCAAGCCCAACACCTCGATCGTGGGCCCCGACGCCGCAATCGTCCTGCCGAAGTCCTCCAATGAAGTTCATTACGAAGGAGAACTCGCGGTCGTCATCGGCCGCCCCTGCAAGGACGTGCCCGCTGCCAAGGCTCTCGACGTGGTGCTCGGGTACACGGCCGCCAACGACGTGTCGGCCCGCGACCACCAGCGCCACGACGGGCAGTGGACGCGGGCGAAGGGCCACGACACGTTCTGTCCACTGGGACCGTGGATCGAGACCCGGCTCGACGCCTCCGACGTCGACATCACCACCGAGGTGGACGGAGTGGTGAAGCAGCGGAGCAACACTTCGCTTCTGCTGCACGACATTCCGAAGATCATAGAATGGGTGTCGGCTGTCATGACGCTGCTCCCGGGCGACGTCATCCTCACGGGCACCCCCGAAGGCGTCGGTCCGATCGTCGACGGCCAGAGCGTGAGCGTGACCATCGGTGGCATCGGCACCCTCACCAACCCGGTGACTGCCAAGCGCTGACGGCTCTCGTGTCGAAATCGGGAGCGGACTAGCCTGTAGGAGTCCGTTTTCCCAGCGTCGACCCAAGTGAGCCATGACCACAAGCGAAGTTCGCGTCCGTTTCTGCCCGTCGCCCACCGGAACCCCGCACGTGGGGCTCGTCCGAACCGCCCTGTTCAACTGGGCGTTCGCCCGACACAACGGTGGGTCGTTCGTGTTCCGCATCGAGGACACCGATGCTGCCCGTGACAGCGAGGAGTCGTACCAGGCGATCCTGGACGCGCTGCGCTGGCTCGGATTGAACTGGGACGAGGGCCCGGAGGTCGGGGGACCGTACGAGCCCTACCGTCAGTCCCAGCGACGGGACCTGCATCTGGACGTCGTCGCGAAGTTGCTCGCGGCGGGCGAGGCGTACGAGTCGTTCTCGACACCCGAGGAGGTCGAGGAGCGGCACAAGGCGGCCGGCCGCGATCCCAAGCTCGGCTACGACAACTTCGATCGTGATCTGACACCGGAGCAGCGGCAGGCGTTCCTCGACGAGGGCCGCAAACCCGTGGTCCGCCTCCGGATGCCGGACCACGACCTGACGTGGGACGACCTCGTGCGCGGCGAGACGACGTTCAAGGCCGGAACCGTTCCCGACTTCGCCCTCACCCGCGGCAACGGGATTCCGCTGTACACGTTGGTCAACCCCGTCGACGACGCGTTGATGAAGATCACACACGTCCTGCGCGGCGAGGACCTGCTGTCGTCGACGCCGCGGCAGCTCGCCCTCTACGAGGCAATGCAGCGGATCGGCGTGGCCGAGTTCACTCCGAAGTTCGGGCATCTGCCGTTCGTCATGGGACAGGGCAACAAGAAACTGTCCAAGCGCGACCCCGAGTCGAATCTCTTCATCCATCGCGATCGCGGTTTCGTCCCCGAGGGACTGTTGAATTACCTGGCGCTGCTGGGCTGGGGTATTTCCGACGACCACGACGTGTTCTCGCTGGACGAGATGGTCGCCGCCTTCGATATCTCCAAGGTCAATTCCAATCCGGCCCGGTTCGACCAGAAAAAGGCCGACGCGATCAACGCCGAGCACATCCGGCTGCTCGAGCCCGCTGATTTCGCGGCGCGCCTGCGCGCGTTCCTGACGCTCCACGGCCATCTCGGGGAGACCGTGGACGAGTCCGTCTTCGCGACCGCTGCCGAACTGGTTCAGACGCGCATCGTTGTCCTGTCCGACGCCTGGGACCTGCTGAAGTTCCTGTTCGTCGACGAGGCCGACTTCGCGATCGATCCTGCCGCCGCTGCCAAGAACCTGGGCGCCGACTCCGCACCCGTTCTGGACGCCGCCCTCGCGTCGCTGGACGCAGTCGAGGCGTGGGATGCGGCCTCACTGGAAGAGGCCCTCAAGACCGCTCTCGTGGACGAACTGGGCCTCAAGCCACGTAAGGCGTTCGCTCCGGTGCGGGTGGCCGTCACGGGCTCGCACATCAGCCCGCCGCTCTACGAATCGATGGAACTGCTCGGACGCGACGTTTCGCTGTCCCGGCTGCGCTCTGCGCGGGCCGGCATCGCCGGCTAGAACGCCGCTCTCGGGCCGAAAAGGGTGCAAAAATAGCCTCTGACCATACGATTTGGTAAATCCCGGCAGTAGGCTGGTAATCTCTTCTTCGGCCCGAGGCGGGCCGCAGAGCCCAGAAGCTCAGCGGTTCGAGAACGGCCATTGGGGTATGGTGTAATTGGCAACACAGCGGTTTCTGGTACCGCCATTCTAGGTTCGAGTCCTGGTACCCCAGCGGAAGTTCGGCCAATTTTGACTCCGAACTTCTGGAAGCTATGCTTGCTGAGCTTCCAAAGCAAGACAAAGTTCCTGGCCCCGTCGTCTAGCGGCCTAGGACGCCGCCCTCTCAAGGCGGTAGCGCGGGTTCGAATCCCGTCGGGGCTACAAAAAGAAACACCCTCCAAGAAATTGGAGGGTGTTTCTCTTTATTCGGACGATGTGTCGTTTATCCGGTCTTGCGGCGGAATTCGCGTTTGTGGTCGGCAGGGCCGTGGGCCTCGTGCGCCTTGGAATGTCCGTCCTTGTGATCGGTGGACAGCCCGGCCTGATGATTCTTCCGCTCGAGTGCTTCGCGGAATTTCTTTTTCGTGTCCTCGTTACTGGCGTCAGTCATGGTGAACTCCCTCGGGTAGTCGGTTCACTCTGTGAAGCTACGCCGAGGGCACCGAGAATGCTCCCGTTTTTCCGGCCCGGGATCAGGCGCGGCGGTCGGCCGTCTCCAGGTACGCGGCCGTGGTCCCGCCCACCGGCATCGCGGGCATGCCGAGCTTGGCGTGATCCCAGCTCCTGATGCGCTCGGGAACGATCCGCACGACCACCCGCTTGTACAGCAGCTGATCGATGGCGGGACGCAGATCGTCGGTGTAGGGCCCGGTGTAGCGTTCCCACACGCTGACCCCGACCGCGAACATCGCGTCCGGGTCCTCCACGATCTCCGCCCGGCCCTCGATGGAAATTCCGCGCAGGGTGTCGTACGTCTGGCCGTCCTCGATCAGGACGGTGACCCGATCGTCACGGCGCAGGTTGACCGCCTTCTGCGATTTCGACTTCGTCTCGAACCAGATCTCGCCGTCGATCACGGCGTACCACATGGCGACCAGATGAGGTCTGCCGTCCGCTGCCACCGTTGCGAGCGTGGCGATCCGGCTCCGATCTACGAATTCGGCGATCTCCGAATCCGTCATCGTGATCTGCGATCGTTGGTTCTTCCCCATCGGCTTCTCCTGTCGCGGTGAACGTCGGTCGTGAGTGGTCAGAGTCTCTTGTGCAACGCCTCCGCGGCGGCGAGCAGGTCGGCCGCCCACCGGGCCCCGGGGCGCCTGCCCATTCTGTCGATGGGTCCGGACACCGAAATCGCTGCGATGACAGCGCCGCCGGCATCCCGCACGGGTGCGGCGACACTGGCGACACCGGGTTCCCGCTCGGCGGCACTCTGTGCCCAGCCACGTCTGCGGACTTCGAGCAGCACGCGTTCGCCGAACGCCGCGTCGGGGAGAATCGCGCGCTGAGTCTGTGGGTCGGCCCAGGCGAGAAGGACCTTGGCGCCCGAGCCGGCGCTCATCGGCAGTCGTGCCCCGACGAGAACGGTGTCGCGGAGGCCCGTGGGCGGCTCCATCGCCGCCACACAGATGCGCTGCGTGCCTTCCCTGCGGTACAGCTGCACGCTCTCACCGGTGATCTCGCGCAGTCGCGGAAGGACGAGCGCCGCCGCCGAGACGAGCGGATCGTTAGCCGTTGCAGCGAGTTCGGCGAGGCCGGGACCGGGGCACCACAGCCCGTCGGAGTCGCGGGTCAGGAGGCGGTGGACCTCGAGCCCGACGGCCAGCCGGTGGGCGGTGGCGCGGGGGAGTCCGGTGCGCGAGCACAGTTCGGTGAGGCTGCAGGGCTTCTCGGCCACGGCATGCAGCACGCCCACCGCTTTGTCAAGGACCCCGATGCCGCTATGCTGTCTCATAGGTCGATACCACTTTCTCGCATACTGGGATCATAGCGCACCTTCGCCTCACGTCGAGTGCGTGTCCGGGAAGAGGGTAACGACATCAAGCGCACGGCGGACCGGCCCGATGCCCGCGGTGCGAGAAGACACACAGAGGTGGAGAAGATGGCGGAGAAAGCACGCACCCTGGCAGAGAAGGTGTGGGAAGACCACGTCGTGGTCCGGGGTGAGGGAGACAACCCCGACCTCATCTACATCGACCTGCATCTCGTTCACGAAGTGACGAGTCCGCAGGCATTCGACGGACTCCGGCTGGCGGGGCGCCCACTGCGCCGGCCCGACCTGACGATCGCCACCGAGGACCACAACGTCCCCACCGTCGACATCGACAAGCCGATCGCAGACCCCGTGTCCAAGACTCAGGTGGACACGCTGCGGCGCAACTGTGAGGAATTCGGTGTCCGGCTGCACCCGATGGGAAACATCGATCAGGGCATCGTCCACGTCGTCGGACCCCAGCTCGGTCTCACCCAGCCCGGCATGACCGTGGTGTGCGGTGACAGCCACACGTCCACCCACGGCGCGTTCGGCGCGCTCGCGATGGGTATCGGCACCAGTGAGGTCGAACACGTCATGGCGACGCAGACGTTGTCGTTGCGTCCTTTCCGGACGATGGCGATCACCGTCGACGGCGAATTGCCCGAAGGCGTGACGAGTAAAGATCTCATTTTGGCTGTCATTGCGAAGATCGGAACGGGTGGAGGCCAGGGCTACGTCCTGGAGTACCGCGGCGAAGCGATCCGGAAGATGTCGATGGAAGCGCGGATGACCGTCTGCAACATGTCCATCGAGGCGGGTGCGCGAGCAGGCATGATCGCCCCCGACGAGATCACCTACGAGTTCATCAAGGGACGACCCCACGCGCCGAAGGGTGCCGACTGGGACGCCGCGGTGGAGGCCTGGGAGCAGTTGAAGACCGACGAGGGCGCGGTTTTCGACAACGAGGTCCACATCGACGCGAGCTCGCTGACGCCGTTCGTGACCTGGGGCACCAACCCGGGGCAGGGCCTGCCGCTCGGCGAGGCCGTGCCGAATCCGGCCGAGATCGTGGACGAGAGCGAGCGTCACGCCGCGGAGAAGGCGTTGACCTACATGGGTCTCGAAGCCGGAACTCCCTTGCGTGAGGTGGCGATCGACACAGTTTTCGTGGGTTCGTGCACCAACGGCCGGATCGAGGATCTGAGGGCCGTGGCCGACGTGTTGCGCGGCCGCCACGTCGCCGACGGGGTCCGGATGCTGATCGTGCCGGGCTCGATGCGCGTTCGCGCGCAGGCCGAAAAGGAGGGTCTCGGCGAGATCTTCACCGCCGCGGGCGCCGAATGGCGGCAGGCGGGGTGCTCGATGTGCCTCGGGATGAACCCGGACCAGCTCGCGCCCGGCGAGCGTTCGGCGTCCACGTCCAACCGCAATTTCGAAGGCCGTCAAGGCAAGGGCGGCCGGACTCACCTGGTTTCGCCGCTGGTCGCCGCCGCGACCGCAGTCCGGGGAACACTGTCCGCGCCGACAGATCTGGCCTAGGACCCAAGGAATTTAGGAGATTTTTCGATGGAATCCTTTAGCACACACAAAGGTATCGGCGTTCCGCTGCGGCGATCCAACGTGGACACGGACCAGATCATTCCGGCGGTCTACCTGAAACGAGTGACCCGCACCGGTTTCGAGGACGGTCTGTTCGCCGCGTGGCGAAACGATCCGAACTTCGTTCTGAACGTCGCCCCGTACGACAAGGGCAGCGTTCTGGTGGCCGGGCCCGATTTCGGCACGGGCTCCTCCCGGGAGCACGCCGTGTGGGCGCTATCCGACTTCGGATTTCGGGTCGTGATCGCGTCTCGCTTCGCGGACATCTTCCGAGGCAACGCCGGCAAGGCCGGTCTGCTGGCCGCTCAGGTGGCCCAGTCGGACGTCGAACTGCTCTGGAAGTTGCTCGACGAGCAGCCCGGTCTCGAATTGATTGTCGACCTCGAGAACAAGACTGTGACGGCCGGAACCACCGTGGTGCCCTTTGCGATTGATGACTACACGCGGTGGCGTCTGATCGAGGGTCTGGACGACATCGGATTGACATTACGGCAGGTAGAAGCCATTTCCGAGTTCGAAAAGTCAAGGCCTTCTTGGAAACCTGCGACTCTTCCGGAGCCCACTCCGGCCGACTGAAAGTTGGAATCGGAGCCCTGTCTGCCAGATAATAAGTTCCTGAGAATGGTGCCGCGTTGTATGAGAATTGGCGTGGCACATAGACTCCTGCGGTATTCAGGTTTACCGTAGTTCGTAGTCGGTCCGATGATGGACCATTAGTTCGCGGAGGAATTTCAATGAATAAGGCAGAGCTCATCGATGTTCTGACCGAGAAACTGGGCACGGACAGGCGCACGGCAACGGAAGCTGTCGAGCATGTCGTGGACACGATCGTCCGGGCAGTGCACCGCGGCGACAGCGTGACCATCACCGGTTTCGGTGTCTTCGAGCAGCGTCGTCGCGCGGCACGTGTCGCACGTAACCCGCGCACGGGTGAGACCGTCAAGGTCAAGCCGACGTCGGTGCCGGCGTTCCGCCCGGGCGCTCAGTTCAAGGCGGTTATCGCTGGCGGCCAGAAGCTTCCGGCCACCGGTCCGGCAGTCAAGCGCGGTGCAGCGGCACCCGCCACCAAGGCCGCCGCCAAGAAGGCTGCTGCCAAGAAGACGGCTGCCAAGAAGACCGCAGCCAAGAAGGTGGCTCCGGCCAAGACCGTGGCTGCCAAGAAGACCGCGGCCAAGAAGGCTCCGGCCAAGACCACGGCTGCAAAGAAGACCGTGGCGAAGAAGGTGGCTCCGGCCAAGACCGTGGCTGCCAAGAAGACTGCGGCCAAGAAGGCTCCGGCCAAGACCACGGCTGCAAAGAAGACCGTGGCGAAGAAGGTGGCTCCGGCCAAGACCGTGGCCGCCAAGAAGACCGCGGCCAAGAAGGCTCCGGCCAAGACTGCCGCCAAGAAGACCGCAGCAAAGAAGGCTCCCGCGAAGCGCGCCAAGTAATACAGCGCACACAGGACTGCCCGAACACAGACAGGCGCCGAACCCTGGGGGTTGGCGCCTGTCTGTGTTCTCCTGGTGTCCCGGTGAACTCCGGCCGGCGGGTCTCAGTCCTTCCGGGTGGGAGGCAGCGGACTGTCGATATGGTCGGCGGCGATGAGTTTGCCACCGGACAGCGAGAGCACCCAGGTGCTCGCCTTTCGGTTCCGCGCCGGGGGAAGCGCGATGCCGTCGATCTCCGCCCACCAGTCGAGCAGATCGGGAATGACGCCACCCTGACTGCAGATCACCTGAACTCCGCCGAGAGCGGCGATCTTGCGGACCCGTGTGCGAGTGGCCACCGGGTCGGCGGTGTAACTCTCCTCGGACAGCAGCGGATCCAACCGGACGGTCGTGTCCAACGCGCGTGCCAGCGGCTCGACCGTCTGTGTGCACCGCGTCCGGTCGGCCGACGTGATGTCCGTGGCTCCGAACGCCTCGAGCTGCGCGACGAGCGCTTCGGCCTGGAGTTGGCCGTTCGCATCCAGGGGCCGGGTGGTGTCGTCACCCTTGTACCGTTTCCGGCTTCCAGCCTTGGCGTGCCGGACCAGTAGCACGGTCGCGGTGTCGGGTGGCTGAGCCGTGAATCGACGGAGCATCTTGCGATCCATGGGATACGACAGCTGATCGGCGACCTCGGATACGGGAAGCCACCGCATTTCGTCCACTTCGCTGTTGGAGACGAATTCGCCGGCGCGGGCTTCTGCAGCCCAGTATTCGACTCGTTTCAATCGGCGGTGGCCCGGAATCGGATACGTCAACGCGCCGAGATGCCGGCCGAGACGCCCGCGAATTCCCGTCTCTTCTTCCACCTCACGCAGTGCGGCCACCACGGCGGTCTCGCCGGGGTCGAGCTTTCCCTTGGGAAATGACCAGTCCTCGTATTTGGGCCGGTGAATGAGCGCGATCTCGATCTCGTCGGGATTGCCGGGAGATTTTCGCCACAGCACGGCGCCCGCGGCGAAGATATTGGCTTTGACCGGTTTGCCGGGTGAACTGCTCACCGAGTTCCTTCCTTCTTCCGCGGATTCGCCGCGATCAGGATCCGGTGCCCATTCGTTTGCGCATCATGGCCTCCTGGTGGTCGCGAACCTCCTCGCCGTGGGCAGGCGACGGAACCCACCGGCCGTCGGCCCCGAGCACCCAGCACCGCGTGACGGGATCGAGCGCGGAATCGACGATCTCGCCTATCTGAGCGGTGAGTCGAGGATCTTTCACCTGCGCCATGACCTCGACGCGTCGGTCGAGGTTGCGGTGCATCATGTCTGCGCTGCCGATCCAGAATTCGTCGGCGCCGCGGAAATGGAAGACGCGGGAATGCTCGAGGAAACGTCCGAGAATCGACCGGACGTGGATGTTCTCGCTCAGGCCGGGAACTCCGGGTTTGAGGGCGCAGATGCCACGCACGACGATCTCGACGGGCACACCGGCCTTGGATGCGCGATAGAGCGAGTCGATCACCTGTTCGTCGACCAAGGCGTTGGCCTTCAGCAGGATTCCGGCGTCCTCGCCCCGCAGCTTGTGCGCGATCTCACCGTCGATGCGCTCGATGATTCCCCGGCGCACACCGTACGGCGCGACGAGGAGGTTGCGGTACTGCGTCTTCCGCGAGTAGCCGGTGAGGGAATTGAACAGGTCGGTGAGGTCTGCGCCGATCTCGGGTGCCGCGGTGAGCAGGCCGATGTCTTCGTACAGCCGGGCGGTCTTCGGGTTGTAGTTGCCGGTACCGATGTGGCAGTAACGCCGGATGGTGGACCCTTCGCGGCGGACGACGAGGCACGTCTTGCAGTGGGTCTTGAGCCCGACCAGTCCGTACACCACGTGCACCCCCGCGTGTTCGAGCTTGCGGGCCCATTTGATGTTCGCCTGCTCGTCGAATCGCGCCTTGATCTCGACCAGTGCCACAACCTGTTTGCCCGCCTCGGCGGCGGTGATCAACGCGTCGACGATGGGGGAGTCGCCGGAAGTGCGGTAGAGAGTCTGCTTGATCGCCAGAACCTGGGGGTCGGCCGCAGCCTGTTCGATGAAGCGCTGGACGCTCGTGGAGAACGAGTCGTACGGGTGGTGGACCAGGACGTCGCCGTCGCGGAGGGTGGAGAAGACGCTCTTGGGCGTTTCTCGCTCGCCGAACGCCGGATGCGTTGCCGGGACGAACGGTGCGTCCTTGAGGGCCGGCCGGTCGACCGCGTACACCTGCCAGAGGCACGACAGATCCAGCAGTCCGGGTACCTGGATGACGTCACCGGGATCGACGTCGAGTTCGCGCAGGAGGAGTTCGAGCATGTGCTCGGTCATGTCGTCCGCGACCTCGAGTCGCACCGGTGAACCGAAGCGGCGGCGGGCCAACTCACGCTCGAGCGCCTGCAGGAGATCTTCGTCGCGGTCTTCCTCGACCTCGAAATCGGCGTTGCGTGTAATCCGGAATGCATGGTGCTCCACGATCTCCATGCCCGGGAACAGCATGTCGAGGTGTGCGGAGATCAGATCTTCCAGGGGCAGGAACGCGTCGATGGAGGAGGGAGTCTCGTCGCGGCGGACGCGGACGAACCGGCCCACGTTGTCCGGAACCTTGACCCTCGCAAAGTGTTCGCCACCGGTGACCGCATCCTTCACCGTCACCGCGAGGTTGAGACTCAGGCCGCTGATGTACGGGAACGGGTGGGCGTGGTCGACGGCGAGCGGAGTGAGTACGGGGAAGATCTGGTCCTGGAAATGCACCGACAGGCGCTCGCGGTCGTCGTCGGTGAGATCGTCCCATCCGATGATGGAGATCCCTTCGGCGGCAAGCGCGGGACGAACGGAGTCGAGGAAGACCCGGGCGGCCTTCTCCGAGATCTCCTGGGTCCGGGTCGCGATCAGCGAGAGCTGTTCACGGGGGGAGAGACCGTCGGCGGACCGGACGGACAGCCCGGTCTCGTCGCGGCGCTTGAGTCCGGCGACGCGGACCATGAAGAACTCGTCCAGATTGGACGCGAAGATGGCGAGGAACTTGGCGCGTTCGAGCAGCGGCAGCGACGTGTCCTCGGCGAGGGCGAGAACCCGGGCATTGAAATCGAGCCAACTGAGTTCGCGGTTCAGGTAACGATCTTCGGGGAGCCCGTCGGTCAGTGCGCTCGTGAGGGCACTCGTGGCAGCGGGGGGCGCCATGGGAACGTTCGTGGGATTCGCCGTGACGATGCCGTCGCGGGTTCCGTTCTTTCCGTCGACGTCGGTCTGCTGGTCGAGTGCTTCTCGGTTACTCACCCCACGATCATCCCTCGAGAATTCGGCCGCGGACAATCGATGGGGCAAATTCACGCGGGGTGCGTTGCCTACTCGTTTCCGCAGCGCGAGGGGGCGGTGTGTTCGAGCGCGTCGAGTGCGGCACGCGTCGCAGGTCCGACGCCGAGAGCCTGCGCGGCATCGAGATCGTCGGCGGTGTCGACGTCGGTCCGCAGACCCGGCCAGTGCCCGTCGAGGGGACGGGCCCCGGATTCGAGATGCCGCTTCGCCGATCCGGGTCCGAACCGGGGATCGAGCGGAATTTCCGGGTCGCAGGAGAACAGTGCGGCGGTTCCGGTGCCGTGATGATCGACGACCACCGACCTGCCGCCGGTTCTCGCCGCGGCGAGTGCTTCACCGAATTCGCCTCCGCGCAGAGACGGAAGATCGGCCTGGAGTGCGACGACGTCGACTCCGCGCTCGTTGCTGCGGACGTGCTCGGCCGCCGCCGACAGCGCCGCATTGAGACTGTGCTCGGTACCGGTCTCGTCCGGCCGGTCTTCGGCGGACACGGGTGCGGGGTCGGCGTAGACGTGCGCGCCGACACTGCGTGCGAGCCGCGCCACCGCGGGGTCCGGCGTGACCACGGTGACACCGACGACCGTCGCGACGTCGCTGACGACGGCGAGAGTGTCGCGCAGCATCGACAGCACCAGTCCGGTGCGGTCGTCCGTGTCGAAGACTCCCGACAGCCGCGTCTTGGCCGCGTGGAGTTCCTTCACCGCGACGAGTACGTGCGCGCGCGGCGCCACGGATCGGGTCGCTGTGCTCATGCGGATATCTTGCCAGCCCGCGCGGGGTGGTGCTCCGGACGCCCGGTCGTGGCTGAGCAGCGAACGAGTTCGGTAGCGGGGCGGCGCTCGACCTCGGCATCGGCAATACTGTGGGCGACGCATCGGGTAACGAACGACGAGGGGGCTGTGTGAGCAAGGCTGCGGTACTGGGAGCGGGTTCATGGGGGACTGCATTTGCGAAGGTCCTGGCCGACGCCGGGACCGATGTCACCATGTGGGCGCGACGCGGTGAGGTCGCCGAGTCGATCGTGTCGCGGCACGAGAACACGGACTACCTGCCGGGCATCGCCCTGCCTCCGTCGTTGACCGCCACCGACGACGCGCGGGCCGCACTCGACGGCGCCGACATCGTCGTCCTCGCGGTGCCGTCGCAGTCCCTGCGCGACAATTTGCAGGTCTGGAGTCCGATGATCCCCGAGAACGCCACCCTCCTGAGCCTCGCCAAGGGCATCGAGACCGGCACCCTCATGCGGATGAGTCAGGTGATCATCCAGGTCACCGGCGCAGACCCCGGGCGGGTCGCCGTCCTGTCCGGGCCCAATCTGGCCCGGGAGATCGCGATCGGTCAGCCGGCGGCGACGGTCGTCGCGTGCACGGATTCGACGCGGGCGCTGGAACTGCAGAAGGCCTCGGCCACCGGATACTTCCGTCCGTACACGAATTCGGACGTCATCGGGTGCGAGATCGGCGGCGCC
Source organism: Rhodococcus sp. ACPA1 (assembly GCF_002300195.1). Classification (NCBI taxonomy): domain Bacteria; kingdom Bacillati; phylum Actinomycetota; class Actinomycetes; order Mycobacteriales; family Nocardiaceae; genus Rhodococcus; species Rhodococcus sp. ACPA1. Next base: position 1,308,421 of record NZ_NSDX01000001.1, read on the forward strand.
TGCAAGAACGTCATCGCCCTCGCCTGCGGTATGGCATCGGGAATCGGTTTGGGAGAGAACACGATTGCGAGCATCATTACTCGCGGTCTGGCCGAGATCATCCGGCTGGGAGTAGCACTCGGTGCGAAACCTGCCACCCTCGCGGGTCTCGCGGGAGTGGGCGATCTGGTTGCCACGTGCACGTCGCCCCTATCGCGCAATCGGTCGTTCGGTGAACGCCTCGGCCAGGGTGGTTCGATCGAGAGTGCCCAGGCGGCCACTCACGGTCAGGTCGCCGAGGGCGTCAAATCGTGCTCGTCGGTGCGGGCTCTCGCCGCCAGTTACGACGTCGAGATGCCGTTGACCGATGCCGTGCACCGGGTGTGCCACGAGGGCCTCGTGGTGCAGGACGCGATCGGTCAGCTGCTCGGCCGCCGCACGAAGCCGGAGTGAGCTCGTGAGTGGTGATTCCACCCGCTGCGTCAAAGCCGTTGCCGCAGAAAATGTTCCCGGCTCACCGATGCAGAGGGGTCCGGTTTTCGCTGCGCCGTATCAGCTGAGCGCGGACGAGGGAACCGAATCCGACACCTACGCGCGTGCCTCCAATCCGGGCTGGCGCGACCTCGAATCGGCGCTGGCGACGCTCGAGGGCGCCGCGGGCGCACTCGTCGTCGGCTCCGGGATGTCGGCGGTCACCGTCGTGCTCAGGAGTCTGCTCACCGCCGGTGACACCGTCGTCGTTCCGTCCGACGGTTATTACCAGGTGCGCGCGTACGCGCGGGAGCGCCTGGAGCCGATGGGCATCACCGTGCACGAACTGCGGACCGCCGACATGGCCGGCGAGGCGGCCGCCGCACTGCTGGCGTCCGCCGAGGGGACGACGGTGGTGGTGGCCGAGACTCCGGCCAACCCCTCCCTCGACGTGGTGGATCTGCGCGCCGTGTCCGAGCAGTGCGCCAACGCGGGCGCCGTTCTCGTGGTGGACAACACGACCGCCACCCCACTCGGCCAGCAGCCGCTCGCACTCGGCGCCGACGTGGTAGTCGCCAGCGGCACAAAGACTTTGAGCGGGCACAGCGATCTCCTCATGGGGTACATCGCCGCGTCGGACGCCGACTTCCTGGCCGGAATGGAACGCGAGAGGGCGCTGTCGGGCACGGTGCTGGGGCCGTTCGAGACGTGGCTCGCCCACCGGAGTCTCGGGACGGCCGGTCTGAGATTCGAGCGTCAGTGCGCCAACGCCCTCGCCCTCGCGGCCTTGCTCGAGTCGCATCCGGCGGCTCACCGCGTCCGGTACCCGGGACTGCCCGGAGATCCTGCACACGCCGTCGCCGCCGGTCAGATGCGTCGATTCGGCGGGCTGGTGAGCTTCGAGGTGGACTCCGCCGAACAGTTCCACCGACTCGTGGCCGGAAGTGAGCTCCTCGTGCCTGCGACGAGCTTCGGCGGCATCCACACCACCGCCGACCGCCGGGCCCGGTGGGGTGACCCCGTGCCCGACGGATTCGTGCGGATCTCGTGTGGAATCGAGGACACCGAAGACCTCGTCGCCGATCTCGAACAGGCCCTGTCCGCATTGTGAGTGCGGGACCCGACGTGTCGTGAGGTCGGCGAAGGAAATATGAGGAGAGGTGGGTGCGGTGAGCGTGTCACGGCGACGGTACGGTTTGTGTCGTGAGTAAACCGCGTACCCGGGTAGCCGTCATCTTCGGTGGCCGCAGCAACGAGCATTCCGTGTCCTGTGTGTCGGCCGGAAGCGTCCTGAGGAACCTCGACCCGGAACGGTACGAGGTGGTGCCGATCGGCATCACCACCGAGGGCTCGTGGGTCCTCGGCTCCACCGACCCCGAGACGCTGGCCATCCGCGGCCGGGCACTCCCCAGCGTCGACGCAGACGGGTCCGCACTGGCCCTCACCGCCGACCCGACGCGGTCCGGCGACCTCGTCGCCCTCGACGACGGCGAAGCGGGCAAGATCCTGGCCTCGGTCGACGTCGTCTTCCCCGTCCTGCACGGCGCTTACGGCGAGGACGGCACGATCCAGGGGCTGCTCGAACTCGCAGGTGTCCCGTACGTCGGTCCCGGCGTGCTCGCCAGCGCGGCCGGTATGGACAAGGAATTCACGAAGAAGCTGCTCGCCGCGGAAGGCCTGCCCGTCGGGTTCCAGGTCGTCCTCCGCCCGGGCACCACCACGCTGACCGACGAACAGAAGTCCCGCCTCCACCTCCCGGTATTCGTGAAGCCGGCCCGCGGCGGATCGTCGATCGGCATCACCCGGGTGGCCGAGTGGGCCGGGCTCGACGACGCCATCGCCCACGCCCGTCTGCACGACCCGAAGGTCATCGTCGAATCCGGGATCGTCGGCCGCGAGGTCGAGTGCGGAGTCCTCGAGTTCCCGGACGGCGACGTGCGGGCCAGCGTCATCGCCGAGATCCGGATGCCCGAAGGTGCGGACGACGACGAGGCGTTCTACGACTTCGACAGCAAATACCTCGACGACGTGTGCGAGTTCGACGTACCCGCGAAACTCGACGAATCGGTCAGCGAAGAGATCCGCGAACTCGCGGTGCGCGCGTTCTCCGCGCTCGACTGCCAGGGACTCGCGCGCGTCGACTTCTTCGTGACCGAGGACGGCCCGGTGATCAACGAGATCAACACGATGCCCGGATTCACGTCGATCTCGATGTACCCGCGCATGTGGGGTGCGGTGGGCGTCGACTACGGCACCCTCGTCTCGACCCTGGTCGACACCGCCCTCGCGCGCGGCATCGGCCTCCGCTAGAGAAACGGCGGTCCGGCGCTCAGGGATTCGCCACAGGCGCCGGATCGAGGGGTTTCTGCGGCAACGCCCGCGACACCGCGCCGGAAATGTCCTGAAGCGGCGTCGGTCCCACCCCGGTGGGAACCGTGAGTCCGATGTACACGCCGCGGTCGACGGCGAAATAGCTGCTCGCGTCGATTCCGGCGCTCGCGCCCGAGATCTCGAACCACTGAACTCCGTCGATCACCTGCAGCGGCGAAGCCTGATCGAACTCCGCGGGACGGTCCAGACCACAACGCAGGACGAGTGGTTCGCCCTCGGCCGGCTGCCACGCGGCGGTCGCCTCGGGTGCGGGTTCGGTGAGTTCGGCGCGTGTGTAGTCGCCTAGCGCGTCGGGGAGGCCCGCCATCAGGGTGGCGCACTCCGCGGAGCCGGATGTGGGCGCGGGCACGGGGCCCAGCGACACGGGTTCCTTCACCGGGTTCCGGCCGGCGAACACCGCCGCGACGACGATGCCGATGACCAGGGCCACGGGAAGCGCGACGGCCGTCGCGATGAGTGCGGGATTGCGCCGCTCCGCGGGAACCGGGTCGGAGTTGCCGGCGGGTGTGCTCTGTTCGGGTTCGAGGTCGGACATGCTCAGTTCTTGTTCGCAGACTTTTCGGGGACATCGCAGGTGAGGGTGCGGGTGATGCCGGAGACCTGACGGATCTCCTTGACGACGGGGGCGACGTCGTCAGCGGACACCCGCACGATGACGTCGTACGGTCCGACCACGTCCTCGGCGGTCCGGACTCCGGTGATCTTCGCGATCTCGGTCGCGATCGCCGCAGCCTTGCCGACTTCGGTCTGGATCAGGATGAACGCTTGCACTCTCGCTCCGGCCCTTCCCTGCTCCGCGCCGCATGATCTCGGTAGAGTCGCGGGTGCTTCGGCGCGCTGATCGGTCACGTGCCGAGAAGTCCCGGCAACAGCTAAAAGGTACCGCAGTCGCACATTCCGTCGACCGGACCCACAGCCGCTGCCCGGGCCACCCGACACTGGAGGCACACCATCACACCCACGGATTCCCCGGACCCGAACCCGCCCCTCACCGTCGCCGACGTCGGCGAGTTCGCCGTGATCGGCCGAGCGGTGGAGGGACGGGTGCAGCCCCCGTCCACCCTGATCGGCCCCGGCGACGACGCCGCCCTCGTCCGGGCGGACGACGGCCGGGTGGCGGTGTCCGCCGACATGCTGGTGCAGGACAGGCATTTTCGGCTCGACTGGTCGTCGCCGCGGGACGTGGGCCGCAAAGCGGTGGCACAGAACGCGGCCGACGTCGCGGCGATGGGGGCGCGGCCCACCGCTTTCCTGGTTTCCCTCGGCCTGCCGCCGGACACGTCGATCGACGTGGCGGACGGCATCTCGGCGGCAATCGGAGAGAGCGCGGAGGAACTCGGGGCCGGCGTCGTGGGCGGTGATCTCGTGCAGGCCGGGCAGGTCGTGATTTCCGTCACCGTTCTCGGTGATCTGGGTGGCAGGAGCCCGATCCGGCGATCGGGCGCGCGGCCGGGCGACGTCGTCGCCGTGGCCGGCGACCTCGGCCGGTCGGCGGCCGGTCTCGCGCTGCTGGTCGGCGGGTCCTCGGACTTCCCGGATCTTCTCGCCGCGCATCGTGTCCCCACTCCGCCGTACTCCGCCGCCTGGGCCGCCGCGGACGGGGGCGCGCACGCGATGACCGACATCTCCGACGGGCTCCTCGCCGATCTCGGTCACATCTGCGACGCCTCCGGCGTCGGAATGGCCCTCACCCGATCCGAAATCGCCGTCTCACCCGAACTGGTGTCGGCGGCGAAGCTTCTCGGCGCCGACCACTGGGAATGGGTGCTGACCGGGGGAGAGGACCACGGCTTCGCCGCCACCTTTCCTGCCGACGTCCCGCTCCCGGCGGGGTGGACGACGATCGGCGCGGTGCACGACGGGTCCGGCATCTCGGTCGACGGCGAGACCTGGCCGGGGGCCGGCGGCTGGCAGAGTTTCTCGGTATAGGTTGCACGCATGGCTATCTACGCGCTCGGGGACCGCGAACCCGACATCCATCCGGACGCCTACGTCCATCCCGACGCCGTGGTGATCGGGAACGTGACCCTGGCGGCAGGCACCTCGGTGTGGCCGCAGGCCGTGCTCCGCGCCGACTACGGCACCATCACCGTCGGCGCCGACACGAACATCCAGGACGGCACCGTGATCCATTGCACGTCGAACGATCCCACCGTCATCGGCTCGGGGTGCGTCGTCGGTCACGCCGCCCACATCGAGGGATCCACGATCGGCGACCACTGCCTGATCGCGTCCGGTTCGATCGTGCTCAACGGTTCGGTCATCGGTGCCGGTTCGGTCGTCGGTGCCGGCGCCGTCGTTCCGTTCAAGTTCGAGGTTCCGCCGCGGAGCATGGCGCTCGGCGTCCCCGCGAAGATCCGGCAGAACTACGAGGTTCCCGAGGGGCATCTCGAGATGAACGTGAAAATGTACGCCGCGAACGCGGCCTACTACCGCGACTCGCTGCGCAGGCTCGACTGATGGCGGCGCCGCTGTCGGACCTCGTCGAGGCCGGATGGGCAGACGCACTCGAACCCGTGTCCGGACGGATCACGGAGATGGGCGAGTTCCTGCGCGCGGAAATCGCCGACGGGCGTGAGTACCTCCCCGCCGGAGAGAACGTCCTGAGGGCGTTCACCCACCCGTTCTCCGAGGTCAAGGTCCTGATCGTGGGCCAGGACCCGTACCCCACACCCGGTCACGCGGTCGGTCTCAGTTTCTCGGTGGCCCCGGACGTGCGCCCGGTGCCACGCAGCCTCGGCAACATCTTCACCGAGTACAGCAAGGACCTCGGCTACGAGACGCCCACCACCGGGGACCTCACGCCGTGGTCGCGGCAGGGAGTGCTTCTGCTGAACAGGGTTCTCACCGTGCAGCCCGGACTTCCGGCCTCGCACCGGAAGAAGGGCTGGGAGGCGGTGACCGAGCAGGCCATTCGTGCTCTCGTGGCGCGCCCCGAACCCCTCGTCGCAATTCTGTGGGGCCGGGACGCGTCGACGTTGAAACCGATGCTCGGCGACGTGCCGACCATCGAGTCGGCCCACCCCTCACCGTTGTCCGCGTCGCGCGGATTCTTCGGATCGCGGCCGTTCAGCCGGGCGAACGAACTCCTCGACGGCCTGGGCGCCGAGCCGGTGAACTGGCAGCTGCCGTAATCGGCGAATTCCCCTCCTGCGCAGACGAGAAGTCGGCGCGCCGCTTCACTGCGCAGACGAGAAGTCGGCACGCCGCTTCACTCCACAGACGAGAAGTCGGCACGTCGCTTCTCGACGAAGGCGTCGACGCCCTCGCGTCCCACCGGGCTGTCGGCCGCGGTGGCGATCGACGCGGCCTCCGCGTCGAGTTGCTCGGCGAGCGTGCGATATCGGGAGGCGCGGACGAGCGTCTTGATCCCCGAGAAGGACGGCGTCGGGCCGGCAGCGAGCGTGCGGGCGAGCCGGAGTGCCTCGTCCTGGACGACGTCGTCGCCGACGAGGCGGCTGAGGATTCCCAGGCGGACGGCCTCGTCACCGCTGAGAACGGCATCGGTGATCAGGATCTCGCGCGCGCGGGCGTCGCCGACGATGCGCGGGAGGGTCCAGGACATGCCGCCGTCCGGGGTGAAGCCGATGGACGGGTAGGCCGGGCGCAGCTTGGTGCCCGGGCCGCCGATGGCGACGTCCGTGAGGCAGACGAGGCTCATGCCGGCGCCCGCCGCCCACCCGTGAACACCGGCGATCACCGGAACGGTCACAGCGTCGAGCGCACGAACGAATTCGTGGAACACGCGCGCTACCTCGGCGACGTATTCGCTTCGCACCGGTGCGGCCGCGAAGGCGTGGACGTTGCCGCCCGCGCAGAAGTTCGGGCCCTCCCCGACGAGAAGGACGCTGCCGATTCGGTCACCGACCGCTTCGAGTGCCCGGGCACCCTGCACCATGCCCTCGCCGTCCAGCGAGGTGCCGTTCTCCGCCGTCGCGATCGTGATGCGCAGGACGCCGTCTTCGAGCTGTACTTTGCTGAGTCCATCGAGAGAAGTCACCGTTGCACCTTACGTGGGCCCCTGCGGGTGCCCGACGTGCCCCGATGCGCTGCGACGATGCCGAATAGGGCAGGTGTGGCGACACAAAAAAACTGCGCCCCCGACACCGAAGTGTCGGGGGCGCAGTGACATCGCACGCAGCGTCGGGTCAGCCCCGAGCAACCTTTCCAGCCTTCAGGCAGGAGGTGCAGACGTTGACCTTCCGGGTGTTTCCGGGGGCAACCTCGGCACGAACAGTCTGAATGTTCGGGTTCCAGCGACGGTTGGTACGCCGGTGCGAGTGCGAGACCGACTTACCGAAGCCGGGCCCCTTGGCGCATACGTCGCAGACGGCAGCCATAGTCGCGAACTCCTTCAAGATAGTGAACTGTGAAATTTGCTGGCCTCGTGGAGACAGGGCACAGCAAGCGCGCCCTGTACGAGGCAACCGTGCAAGAGTAGCCGCTCGAGTGCGGATTGGCCAAACCCGGTCCCGAAGGGCTCGGACCGCGGGCCCGATCATCGTCCCCCGACTAGTCTGACGGCACCTTCCCATTCCCCTGGCCGGAGAGGACGACAGTGGCCCCTGAGCTCCCGATGGACGGTCGAGTCCTCGAATCGTGGGCGCGGACCGCCGTCGCGGGTCTGGAAAAGCGGTGCGAGGAGATCAACAGCCTCAACGTCTTTCCGATCCCGGACTCCGACACGGGTACCAACCTGCTGTTCACCATGCGGGCGGCACTGGGTGCGATCGACGAGTACGCGGGCACCGAAAGCGGCGCCAAGGACGTCCGGCAGGTTGCCATCGCCCTGGCTCGGGGCGCAGTTGCAGGCGCGCGGGGGAACTCCGGGGTGATCCTGTCCCAGGTGCTGCGAGGGGTCGCGGAAGCGGCCGTCACCTCCGTCGTCGACACCCGGACGGTCCGGACCGGACTGCTGATGGCCACCAATCTGGTGACGGACGCGGTGAGCTACCTGGTGGAGGGCACCATCGTCACCGTGCTGCGCTGCGCGGCCGACGCGGCGGCGGAGTTCCCGGACGAGGCGCCGATCGCGGTCACGGCACGCGCAGCCGCGGATGCGGCGGCGTCCGCGCTCACCAGGACGCCGTCGCAACTCGACGTGCTGGGCACCGCGGGCGTCGTCGATGCGGGAGGACTCGGCCTCGTCGTGATCCTCGACGCGCTCGTCACGGCCGTGACGGGTGCGCCGCCGGATCGCGCACCGATCGCGCTCCACGTTCCGCGCCGCACCCCGTCCACTCATCGCGCAGAGCCCGTCCCCGTTGTCGTGCCGCCCGCGTCGCAGGGCCCGCATGCGCATCCGGGACCCGGACCCGACTGCGGCGAGGGCTCGGATCAGGACTTCGAGGTGATGTACCTGGTCGCGGAGTCCGACGAGGACCGCATGGGGGAGTTGCGCACCACGCTGAACGCCCTCGGGGACTCGATCGTGATCGTCGGAGACGGCGGCGGAGGCTGGTCGGTGCACGTGCACTGCACGGATGCGGGCGCCGCCGTGGAGGCCGGACTGTCGGCGGGACGCATCCACGGAATCAGGGTCAGCAGTTTCCTCGTGGATGCGCGGGACCAGGGTTTGCTCGTTCCACCGGTCCGGACCCGGCCGGATCAGGGCGAGCGGGGCATCGTCGCCGTCGTGGCCGGGGACGGCGCCGCCGAACTGTTCGCGAGCGAGGGCGCGACAGTCCTCCGGTGCGACGACGCCCCCGTCACCCGGGCCCAGCTCCTCGGCATCATCAGGCAGATGGGACGCACCGAGGTGCTCGTCCTCCCCAACGGCGCGCTGACGGCCCAGGAACTCGTCGCGGTCAGTGCCGCGGCGAGGGACGCCCGCCACGAGGTCCTGCTGCTCGCGACGTCCGCGATGGTGCAGGGACTCGCATCCCTGGCGGTGCACGACCCCGAACGTGAGGCGGTGGACGACGCGTTCGCGATGTCGGAGGCGGCCGCCGCCACCCGCTGGGGATCGTTGCGCATCGCCCGGGAACGGGCCCTCACCTACGTGGGCACCTGCGAACCGGGCGACGGCATCGGACTGATGGGTCACGAGGTGATCGTCATCGAACCGGACGCGGTCGGGGCCGGACGGCGGCTCGTCGACCTCGTCCTCGGCGCAGGTGGCGAACTGGTGACGCTCCTGATGGGGTCGGAGGCGCCGGAGGGGCTGGACACTGAATTGGCCGATCACATCTCGCAGCGGCACCCCGGCGTCGAGGTGATGATCTACCACGGTGGACAACCTGGAGATCTGTTGCAACTCGGGGTGGAATGAGGAATTCGATGGCCACATTGTCCGACCGGCTCGATCATCTGCTGGGGAAGAAGACCGCCGACGCGCTCGAGGAGGCGTTCGACATCCGCACGGTCGAGGACCTGCTGCGGCATTACCCGCACCGGTACGCCTCGCAGGGCCGCGAGCTCGCGGAGAAGGACCCGCCGGAGGGCGAGCACATCACGATCATCGCCCGGGTCACGTCCGCGGCCGTCGTGAAGATGAAGAACCGGCCGGGCAGCATGCTCAAGGTGGTCCTGTCGACCGACACCCAGAACGTGGACGTCACCTTCTTCAGCCCGCAGAAGGTCAAGCACGTGATCAAGCCGGGTGTGCGCGCGATGTTCTCGGGAACGGTCAAGTACTTCCGCCAGAAGTGGAGCCTCACCCATCCGAGCTACCTCATCCTTCCCGAGCCGCGTGCCGGCAGCGAGGACCCCGTCGTGAACGTCGACAGGATCCGCGGTGCCGGGGATCTCGCCGGAATCGCCCGGGCGTCGCAGGAACCCGGTGCGGGGGTCGATCTGTCCGTGTTCGACCGGGCGCTGATCCCGCTCTATCCCGCCACGCGGGACGTCGAGAGCTGGACGATCATGAAGTGCGTCCGCCAGATCCTGGACCAGCTCGATCACGTCGACGACCCGCTGCCGGAGACCATCCGGGCCGAACGCGACCTGATCGGTCTCGACGAAGCCCTCCGGTCGGTTCACCTGCCCGACACCCGCGAGGACGTGGAGAACGCCCACGACCGCCTGCGGTTCGACGAGGCGACGGCGCTCCAGCTGGTTCTCGCCCGTCGCCGTCACGACAACGCCGAGCGAGTCGCGCCCGAGTGCCCGCCGGTGCCCGGCGGGATCGCCGACGTGTTCGAGAAGATGCTTCCGTTCCAGCTCACCGACGGTCAGCACGCGGTCGCCGACGAGATCTCGGCCGATCTGGCGCAGCCACACCCGATGAGCAGGCTGCTGCAGGGTGAGGTGGGTTCGGGTAAGACGATCGTGGCCCTGCGCGCCATGCTCCAGGTGGTCGACGCCGGTTACCAGTGCGCCCTGCTCGCGCCGACCGAGGTCCTCGCGACGCAGCACGCCCGGTCGTTGCGGGCGATGCTCGGCTCCCTCGCGACCGCCGGGGAACTCGGGGCGCACGAGAAGGCCACACGGGTGGCGCTGCTGACGGGGTCGATGCCGGTCGCCGCCAAACGCACCGCTCTCAACGAGGCGATCACCGGCGACGCCGGGATCGTCATCGGCACGCACGCCCTGATCCAGGACAACGTCGAATTCTTCAATCTCGGGATGGTGGTGGTCGACGAGCAGCACCGGTTCGGTGTCGAGCAGCGCGACCGGCTGCGGTCGAGGGCGCGGGAGGGCCTGAGCCCGCATCTGCTGGTGATGACGGCGACGCCGATTCCCCGCACCATCGCGATGACGGTGCTCGGCGATCTCGAGGTGTCGACGCTGCGCCAGCTGCCGAAGGGGCGGTCACCGATCAAGAGCAGTGTGGTACCCGCGTCCCAGAAGCCGCAGTGGGTTGCGCGCGCGTGGGAACGGATCCGCGAGGACGTGGCCGAGGGGCGGCAGGCGTACGTCGTGTGCTCGCGCATCGGAGACGGCGAGAAGGGTGACGGTGAGGACGCGTTCGACGAGAAAGCGCCCGAGACGAAGTCCGCCGTCGAGGTGTTCGAGGAGTTGAGCGGCACGATCATGCCGGACCTGCGGGTGGGTCTGCTGCACGGCCGGCTTCCCGCGGACGAGAAGGATGCGGTGATGCGCGACTTCACGGCCGGCGACATCGACGTCCTCGTGTGCACCACGGTCGTGGAGGTCGGCGTCGACGTCCCGAACGCGACGATCATGGTGATCGTCGACGCGGACCGTTTCGGTGTGAGTCAGCTGCACCAGCTGCGCGGACGCGTCGGCCGTGGCAAACACCAGGGCCTGTGCATTCTCGTCACGAAGATGAATCCGGGCGGTCCCGCCTACGAGCGATTGTCGAGCGTGGCGTCGACCAACGACGGTTTCGAACTGGCGCAACTCGACCTCGCCACGCGCCGCGAGGGCGACATTCTCGGTGCGGCGCAGTCGGGCACGACATCCACGTTGCGGCTGTTGTCGCTACTCGGCCACGAGGACGTCATCGCCGCGGCGTCCGAGTTCGCGCGTTCGGTGATCGCGGACGACCCGCGCCTCGAGAACCATCCCGGACTGTCGGCGATGGTGACGTCGGCGCTCGACGCCGACCGCATCGAATATCTGGAGAAAACGTGAGAACTTACTTCGCTTCACGTAAATCTTTGCTCGTCTGTTTCGGGTCTGTTGCAGAATTCGCACACGTCAGGGGGGTCTTTGTGAAGTTTGTGGAGGATCCTGAAATGTGGGATGCCATTTATCCGCGGCCGTCGACGGCGGGGTAGTTTGCTCCAATGTTCTCCAAAGTCCTGGTCGCCAACCGTGGCGAAATTGCGATCCGCGCTTTCCGTGCCGCCTACGAACTAGGTGCTGGAACGGTCGCGGTGTTCCCGTACGAGGATCGGAACTCGATCCACCGTCTGAAGGCCGATGAGAGTTATCAGATCGGCGAGGAGGGACACCCGGTTCGGGCGTACCTCTCCGTCGACGAGATCGTCTCCGCGGCCAAGCAGGCAGGCGCCGACGCCATCTACCCCGGCTACGGCTTCCTTTCCGAGAACCCGGATCTCGCCGCCGCGTGCGCCGAGGCGGGCATCACGTTCGTGGGTCCGTCCGCCGAGGTGCTCGAGCTCACCGGCAACAAGGCGCGCGCGATCGCCGCCGCGAAGGCCGCCGGTCTGCCGGTGCTGGCGTCGTCGGAGCCGTCCGCCGACGTGGACGAGTTGCTGGCCGCGGCCGAGACCATGCAGTTCCCGCTGTTCGTGAAGGCCGTCGCCGGCGGCGGTGGCCGCGGCATGCGGCGGGTCGCCGAGCCGGCGCAGCTCAAGGAGTCCATCGAGGCCGCCGCCCGTGAGGCCGAGTCGGCGTTCGGTGACCCGACGGTGTTCCTCGAGCAGGCCGTCGTCGACCCGCGTCACATCGAGGTTCAGATCCTGGCCGATGGTCAGGGCAACGTCATCCACCTGTTCGAGCGGGACTGCTCGCTGCAGCGCCGTCACCAGAAGGTGATCGAGCTCGCGCCGGCCCCGAACCTGTCGGAAGAGTTGCGGGCGAAGATCTGCGCGGACGCCGTGGCGTTCGCGAAGGAGATCAACTACTCCTGTGCGGGCACCGTCGAATTCCTCCTCGACACCCGCGGCAACCACGTGTTCATCGAGATGAACCCGCGCATCCAGGTCGAGCACACCGTCACCGAAGAGGTCACGGACGTCGACCTGGTGCAGTCGCAGTTGCGGATCGCGTCGGGGGAGACTCTCGCGGATCTGGGGCTGAGTCAGGACAAGATCACGCTGCGCGGTGCGGCGCTGCAGTGCCGCATCACCACCGAGGACCCCGCCAACGGGTTCCGCCCGGACACCGGTCGGATCACCGGCTACCGCACCCCGGGTGGTGCCGGTATCCGCCTCGACGGCGGGACGTCGGTCGGGGCAGAGGTGTCCGCGTACTTCGATTCGATGCTCGTCAAGCTGACGTGCCGCGGCCGCGACTTCGAAACCGCCGTCGCCCGGGCCCGCCGCGCGGTCACCGAGTTCCGCATCCGCGGTGTGTCGACGAACATCCCGTTCCTGCAGGCGGTGCTCGACGACCCCGATTTCAAGGCCGGCCGGGTCACCACGTCCTTCATCGAGGAGCGCCCCCAGCTGCTCACGCTGCGCAGCTCCGCCGACCGTGGCACCAAGATCCTCACCTACCTCGCCGACGTGACGGTCAACAAGCCGCACGGCGAGCGGCCGTCGGCGGTGTACCCGCGCGACAAGCTGCCCCAGATCGACCTGTCCACCCCGCCGCCGGACGGCAGCCGCCAGAAGCTCCTCGCCCTCGGCCCGGAAGGATTCGCCAAGGCACTGCGGGAGCAGAAGGCCCTCGCCGTCACGGAGACCACCTTCCGCGACGCACACCAGTCGTTGCTGGCGACCCGCGTGCGCACCAGCGGTCTGCTCGACGTCGCCGGACACGTCGCCCGGCTGACCCCGGAACTGCTCTCCATCGAGGCGTGGGGTGGTGCGACCTACGACGTGGCGTTGCGGTTCCTGCACGAGGACCCGTGGTACCGGCTGGCCGCGCTGCGGGAGGCCGTGCCGAACATCTGCCTGCAGATGCTGCTGCGTGGCCGGAACACCGTCGGCTACACCCCGTATCCGGAGAAGGTGACGCGGGCGTTCGTCGAGGAGGCCACCAACAGCGGCATCGACATCTTCCGCATCTTCGACGCCCTCAACAACGTCGACCAGATGCGGCCGGCCATCGACGCCGTCCGCGAGACCGGCACCGCCCTCGCCGAGGTCGCCCTGTCCTACACCGGCGACCTGTCGAACCCGAACGAGAACCTGTACACCCTCGACTACTACCTGCGCCTGGCGGAGGAGATCGTCGAGGCCGGCGCGCACATCATCGCGATCAAGGACATGGCCGGACTGCTCCGCGCCCCGGCCGCCACCACCCTGGTGACGGCGCTGCGCACGAACTTCGACCTGCCCGTGCACGTGCACACCCACGACACCCCGGGCGGTCAGCTCGCGACCTACCTGGCCGCGTGGCAGGCGGGCGCCGACGCGGTCGACGGGGCCTCGGCCGCGCTGGCCGGCACCACCAGCCAGCCGGCGTTGTCGGCGATCGTGGCCGCGGCCGCGCATTCGGAGCACGACACCGGCCTGGACCTGCAGGCCGTGTGCGACCTCGAGCCGTACTGGGAGGCGCTGCGCAAGGTCTACAAGCCGTTCGAGTCCGGGCTGCCGGCCCCGACCGGACGCGTCTACACCCACGAGATCCCCGGCGGTCAGCTGTCGAACCTGCGCACCCAGGCGGTGGCCCTCGGTCTCGGTGACAAGTTCGAGGAGGTCGAGGCCAAGTACGCGGCCGCCGACCGGATGCTCGGCCGCCTGGTGAAGGTCACCCCGTCGTCGAAGGTCGTCGGCGACCTCGCCCTGCACCTCGTCGGATCCGGTGCCTCCACCGAGGAATTCAAGGACAACCCGGCGAAGTTCGACATCCCCGACTCGGTGGTCGGATTCCTGCGCGGCGAACTGGGCACCCCGCCCGGTGGCTGGCCCGAACCGTTCCGCACCCGGGCCCTCGAAGGCCGCGGCGAAGCCAAGCCCGAGGTGCCGCTGTCCGCGGAGGACGAGAAGGCCCTCTCCGGCACGTCCACGGAACGCCGCGCGACGCTCAACCGGCTGCTGTTCCCCGGCCCGACGAAGGAATTCCTCGAGCACCGCGACAAGTACGGCGACACCTCGCAGCTCTCGGCGAACCAGTTCTTCTACGGGCTGCGTCGCGGCGACGAACACCGGGTCCGCCTCGCGCAGGGTGTCGAGCTGATCATCGGGCTCGAGGCCATCTCCGAACCCGACGAGCGCGGATACCGCACCGTGATGTGCATCCTCAACGGGCAGCTGCGTCCGGTGTCGGTGCGCGACCGCTCCATCTCCAGTGAGCTGCCCGCCGCGGAGAAGGCCGACAAGAACAACCCCGGCCACGTGCCGGCACCGTTCGCCGGGGTGGTGACCCTCGCCGTGACCGAGGGCCAGCACATCTCCGCCGGCGACACGATCGCGACCATCGAGGCCATGAAGATGGAAGCGGCCATCACCGCCCCCCGCGGTGGCACCGTCTCCCGGCTGGCCATCGGATCGGTCCAGCAGGTCGAGGGCGGCGACCTCCTCGCCGTCGTGGCGACAGGGGAGTCCGCGAGCGAGTGACTCGGATCATCGCGGGACTCGCGGGCGGTCGACGCCTGCGGGTCCCGCCGAGCGGGACCCGGCCCACCTCGGACCGGGTCCGCGAGGCATTGTTCAGCGCACTGCACAGCCGGATGGACCTCGAGGGCGCGTCCGTCCTCGATCTCTACGCGGGCTCGGGGGCGCTCGGGCTGGAGGCGCTCTCCCGGGGTGCGGACCGCGTCGTCCTCGTCGAGTCCGACGCGAAAGCGGCGGGCATCATCAAGAACAACGTGACGACCGTCGGGCTACCGGGCGCGGAAGTGCGCGGCGCTCCGGTGGCGGCGGTGCTCGCGGGCATCGCCGACCGGCCGTACGACCTGGTGATGGCGGATCCGCCGTACGCCGTCGACGACCAGGCGGTGCAGACGGTGCTCGGCCACCTGCGGGTCAACGGCTGGGTCGGCGACGGCTCGATCGTGGTGCTCGAGCGGTCGTCGAGGTCACCCGAGACGGCCTGGCCCGAAGGCTTCGCACCCGTCAAGGCGAAGAAGTACGGCGAGGCGAGAATCGAATTGGCGACCTGCTACGGTCTGGACTCATGACTGGCGCTGTCTGCCCCGGATCCTTCGACCCCGTGACCAATGGCCACCTTGACGTGATCGGCAGAGCTGCCGCGCAGTTCGACGAGGTAATCGTGACGGTCATGGTCAACAAGAGCAAGCGTGGCCTGTTCACCGTCGAAGAGCGCATCGAGATGCTCGAAGACTCAACCAGTGAGCTGCCCAACGTGCGGGTCTCGTCCTGGCACGGCCTGCTGGTGGATTACGCCAAGCAGCAAGGGATCACAGCGATCGTCAAGGGCCTGCGCGGCGCCAACGACTTCGACTACGAGCTGCAGATGGCGCAGATGAACCAGAAGCTCAGTGGCGTCGACACCCTCTTCATCCCGACCAACCCCACGTACAGCTACCTGTCGAGTTCGCTCGTGAAGGAAGTGGCCACGTTCGGTGGCGACGTCTCCGACATGCTGCCCGAGAAGGTCCACGCCCGTCTTCTCGCGAGGATCGCCGAGCGCGCCGCCGAGAGCAGCTGATACCCGACACACCGGCTGCCACGACACACCCTCGGCGTCCGGTCGGGCAGACTTGCACGAAGAAGGCTGCGCCGACCTGCTGAGGGTCATGGATGATTGGGGTTGCTTGTGTACCGGGTATTCGAGGCGCTCGACGAACTTGTCGCGATTGTCGAAGAGGCACGCGGCGTACCGATGACCGCCGGCTGCGTAGTCCCACGCGGTGACGTCCTCGAACTGCTCGACGACGTGCGCGATGCGATTCCCGGTGAACTCGACGACGCCCAGGACGTCCTGGACCACAAGGACAAACTGGTGGGGGACGCGCGGTCCAACGCGGAGAAGACGATCTCCAGCGCCAACGCCGAGGCGAACTCCACCATCGAGAACGCCCGCGACGACGCCGACCGCATTCTGGCGGACGCGAAGGCGCAGGCCGACCGGATGGTCGCCGAGGCCCGCGCGCACGCCGAGCAGTTGGTCGCCGACGCGCGCGCCGAGGCCGAGTCCTCGGTTGCGGAAGGCCAGCGCGAATACGACGCACTCACGGGTCGAGCGCGGACCGAGGCCGATCGCATGATCGAGTCGGGCAAGGCCTCGTACGAGAGGTCCGTTGCGGAGGGTACGGCGGAGCAGGCGCGCCTCGTCTCGCAGACGGAGGTCGTCCAGGAGGCGCACGCCGAGTCGGCCCGGGTGATCGACTCCGCGCACGCCGAATCCGATCGTCTCCGCTCGGACTGCGACCTGTACGTCGACACGAAGCTCGCGGAATTCGAGGACTTCCTGAACGGCACCGTCCGGTCCGTCGGCCGGGGACGTCAGCAGTTGCGGACCGGTTCGGGTGTACCCGACTACGCCTCGGACTACGACGTCGACGACCGTCGCGCCGAGCGTCGCCGCTGAGCGACCGTCGGTCGCCGCACTCGATCGAATTTGGCTCCACCGCGCAGATTGCGTATCGTGGAGTGGTTGCCCTTAGTCGTTTCCCTTTTCTCGAAAGTGAAGTTTGTTGTCATCCCATCGCCACAGCTCATCGCGTTCCCGACGGGACGCGGATTTCGTGCTGGACACGGTCAAACTCGGCCGTCGTCCCGGTTCGATGCGCACCGTGGAACGGGTGGTGACGGCGCCACAGCGCATCGGTCTCGACCTGATCGCCATCGAGGAAGGATCGGAGATCGATCTCGATCTCCGGTTGGAGGCCGTATCCGAGGGGGTCCTGGTCACCGGTTCGTTGCGAGCCGACACCGTGGGGGAGTGCTCGAGATGTCTCGAGCCGTTCTCCGGCACGGTGGACCTGACTCTCACGGAGCTGTTCGCATACCCGGACAGCGCCACGGAAGAGACCACGGAGGAGGGGGAGGTCTATCACGTCGTGGACGACGAGATCGACTTCGAACCCGTCGTGATCGATGCCGTCGGCCTCGCACTGCCATTGCAGCCGCTCTGCAGTGACGACTGCCAAGGATTGTGCCCAGAATGTGGCGTTCGCCTGGCGATTGCCGAATCTGGCCATGGGCATGACATACTTGATCCTCGCTGGGCTGGTCTTGCAGCCAAATTTGGCGTGGAATCAGAACCCAGCAAGAATCTTGTGAACACCGAAGCCGAGGAGAAGTAGAAGTGGCTGTCCCCAAGCGCAGAATGTCGCGATCCAACACGAGGTCGCGTCGCAGCCAGTGGAAGACCACTGTGCCTACTCTCGTCACCTGCCCCAACCGTGGCTGCGGCGAGAAGACGCTGCCCCACGTCGCGTGCCCGTCGTGTGGCACATACAAGGGCCGCCAGGTCACTGCCGCCGTCTAGTTCTCCGCGGAGAGGCGTTGTGACGAGCGACATCAGTAATACACCCGCCGGCGGCGAGGAGGATCATGCTTCCCTCCTCGCCGCCCTCGGCGTAGAAATCGAGCCTTCGCTGCTCACCTTGGCGTTGACGCACCGCTCGTATGCGTACGAGAACGGTGGTCTCCCCACCAACGAGCGTCTCGAATTTCTCGGCGACTCCGTGCTCGGAGTCACCGTGACCGAGAAGCTCTACCTTGCGCATCCGGACAAGTCCGAGGGCGATCTCGCGAAGATCCGGGCGAGCATCGTCAACATGCACGCGCTCGCGGAGGTGGCCCGCACTCTCGGGGAGGGCGGCCTCGGTGCGCATCTCCTGCTCGGGAAGGGCGAGGAGATGACCGGTGGCCGTGACAAGCCGAGCATCCTGGCCGACGGCATGGAGTCGATTCTCGGCGCCATCCACCTCGAGCACGGCATCGACACGGCGCGACGCGTCGTACTCGACCTCTTCAGCGATCTCCTTCAGCGGGCCCCCCGTCTCGGTGCGGGTCTCGACTGGAAGACGAGTCTGCAGGAGTTGACCGCGGAGCGTGGCGTCGGCGTCCCGGCGTACGAGATCACCGCGACCGGCCCGGACCACGACAAGGAATTCACCGCCACCGTGATCATCGGCGGCAAGCCCCTCGGCGTCGGTATCGGCCGCTCCAAGAAAGAGGCCGAGCAGAAGGCTGCGAGCACGGCGTGGAATGCGTTGTCCGACGCAGGCCCCGACGTAGCGGCCGACGACGTCAGTGCCTGAACTACCCGAAGTCGAGGTGGTCCGGCGCGGACTCGAACGCCACATCGTGGGGGCGTCGATCGATTCCGTCGACATCCTGCATCCGCGGGCGATCCGGCGTCATCTGCCCGGCGCCGCCGACCTCGCCGGACAGCTCACCGGCGAACGCATCGCGAGCGCCGACCGTCGTGGAAAGTATCTGTGGCTGGTCCTCGAACCCAGCACCGTCGCTCTCGTGGTGCATCTGGGCATGAGTGGTCAAATGCTCGTGCAGCCACCGGAATTGCCGACCGAGAAGCATCTGCGCATCCGGGCCCGGCTCGATTCCGGTCTCGACCTCCGGTTCGTCGACCAGCGGACGTTCGGGGGCTGGGCGCTGGCACCTCTCGTCGACGTCGACGGATCGCTCGTGCCGGACTCGGTGGCGCACATCGCCCGTGATCCACTGGATCCGCGGTTCGACCTCACGGCGACCGTGAAGGTCGTGCGCGGCAAGCACACCGAGATCAAGCGTGCGCTTCTGGACCAGACCGTCGTCTCCGGCATCGGCAACATCTACGCGGACGAGGCGCTGTGGCGCGCCCAGATCCACGGGAATCGGCTCACCGACAGGCTGAGTGGTCCCAAGATCCGTGAAGTGCTCACGGCCGCGCAGGAGGTCATGCGTGAGGCGCTCACCCAGGGCGGCACGTCCTTCGACGCTCTCTACGTGAACGTCAACGGCGAGTCGGGCTATTTCGACCGTTCGCTGTCCGCCTACGGTCAGGAGGATCGCCCGTGCCGGCGGTGCGGCACCGCGATCCGGCGGGAGAAATTCATGAACCGCTCGTCGTTCAGTTGCCCGAAGTGCCAGCCGGCACCACGGAGAAGCCCGGCGAAATCGTCTGTGTGAGTTCGGCGGTCACGGGCTCGTCGGCGAACTGTCCGTCGGGGTCGTGGCGCGGTGTCGCCTTGGCGTCGAAGTAGTCGCCGCCCTTGCGTTTCACGTCGTCGGTGCCCCACTCACGGTGGCGGGGCACCGGTGCCATTCTCGGAATGTGCTTGCGGCAATGGATGTATGCCTCCTCCACCTCCACCACCACCCAGCGTTCCGGGATCCGGCCGTTCGCGTGGTCCGCAGGCAGATCTGCGACGTCGGAGCGCAGGACGGGGTCTTCGACGATCCGGGCCGAACCGTTCACGTGCAGTCCGATGAGGTCCTGCACGAAGTCCACGAGAATGATTCCGACGTGCGGGTTTTCCCGGATGTTGCCGAGGCTCGCCATCACGCCGTTGCCGCGGTACTCCGGGTACGCGAGGGTCTTCGAGTCGATGACGTGTATGAATCCCGGTGTCCCGGCGCGCAGACTGTTGTCGCATTCGCCGGAGGCGTCGGCGGTGGCGATGAAGGCCATCTCCTGGCGTCCGATGAACTCGATCATCGTCGGATTGAGATGGTCCAGCATCTGATCCGAGTAGAACTTGGCGGCACGATCCTCGGTGCCGTACTCGGACTGAAGTTGGCGCTCTCCCGCACTACCGATCTGGCCCATCTGCATTCCCCGTTACCCCTCGGCGTCATTGGTCGGTTCACCCTACGGCCCACCGGTTCCCTCTGCTGAGAATCCTCGTTCACAATTCCGCGGAAACCACTGCCGCCCACCCACCTACCTGGCGGTGCGCCGATCGGTGGCAGGATTGAGCGCATGGCAGAACAGACTTCCGACACGACGGCGCCCACCTCACTGTGGGTCGAGCGAACGGGCACCCGGCGGTACACCGGTCGCAGCTCGCGCGGCGCCGAGGTCCTGATCGGCTCCGAGGGCGTGGAGGGCGTGTTCACCCCCGGGGAACTCCTGAAGATCGCACTCGCCGCGTGCAGTGGAATGAGCTCGGACTTCCCGCTGTCGCGGCGGCTGGGTGACAACTACGACGCCACCATCCGGGTGTCCGGTGCCGCGGACCGGGAGAACGAGGTGTACCCGCAGCTGGACGAGGTCATGGAACTGGACCTCAGCGAACTCGACGCCGATGCGCAGGAGCGTCTGGTTGCGCTCGTGGAACGGTCGGTCGACAAGGTCTGCACGGTCGGGCGGACGCTGAAGGCCGGGACGAAAGTGACACTGACCGTCGAGAGAGAAGCATGATGCGGCGTGAGCTGGCCGCGGTCGCGGGCGGGGCGGCGCTCTGCGCGGGTCTGCTCGTGGTCGCGCCCGCGGCCGCCGGGCCCGCGTTCTCGCCTCCCGGCGGCGCGTGCACCCCGTGGTCGGTGTCGGAGGTGACGTCCGGGGCGGGGGTTCTCGAGAACCTGGCCTTCGACGGGGCGGGCACCATGCTGGTGTCGCGGACAGGCCTGGTCGGCGGCGGAGCCCTCGACGGGGTCGCCCCCGACGGCACCGTCACCCCGATCGTGCCCGAGGTCGAGTCGCCCGGCGGAATCGCCGTGGACGGCGCCGACGCGTACTTCGCCACGGGGAACTCCTTCGCCGCCGGGGTCACGGGCTCGGCGAGCGGCACGGTCGACGTCGTGAACCTCGGCACGGGTGACACACGAACCGTGGCCGACGGGCTGGTCATGCCGAACGGGCTGGTCCGGCTGAGTAACGGAGACATTCTCACCGCCCGGAATCTGGGCTCCGGGGCGGGCCTGACCCGCGTCCCCGCCGCGGATCCCCACACCCCGGAGGTCGTGCGCACCGATCTGGGAACGGTCGACGGTCTCGCCGCGCACGACGCCAACGTCTACACGGTGACGACGTTCGACACGACCACCACGCTGCGCATCCTCCGCGAGGACGACCTGAGCGGTCCCGTCGTGTCGGTCGAGCTGCCCGGCTCCGGGCCCCTCAATGCGGCCGACGATCTCACCGTCGGACCGGACGGCGTCGTCTACGTCGCCTACAACGGCGGCGGCAAAGTGGTGCGGGTCGATCCCGCGACGGGGGAGAGCTGCGCCCTCGCGTCCGGGCTGCCGCTGGTGTCGTCGGTGCGGTTCGGCGCCGGGCCGGGCTGGGATCCGGACGCGCTCTACGCCACCAGTTTCACCGGGAAGATCTACAAGCTCGAACGGTCGTGACGGACATGGAGAGAATGACCGCGTGGGTGCACGGATTCGTGCAGGGTGTGGGATTCCGGTGGTGGACCCGCGCCCGTGCGCTGGAACTCGGCCTCGTCGGATACGCGGCCAACCAGAAGGACGGCCGCGTGCTCGTCATCGCCGAGGGGCCTCGCGACAAGCTGGAGACCCTGCTGACGCTGCTGCGGTCGGGAGACACGCCGGGCGCGGTCGATCTCGTCGTGGAGCAATGGGATTCCGCCCGCGGCGACCTCACCGGGTTCGTGGAACGGTGAACCGCAGGTAAAGTTCTCCGTCATGCATCTGAAGAGTCTGACGCTGAAGGGATTCAAATCCTTTGCGTCCGCAACGACTCTGCGATTCGAGCCGGGAATCACCTGTGTCGTAGGGCCCAACGGATCGGGTAAGTCCAACGTCGTCGACGCGCTCACCTGGGTGATGGGCGAGCAGGGGGCGAAGGCCCTTCGCGGCGGCAAGATGGAAGACGTCATCTTCGCCGGCACCGCCGGGCGGGCGCCCCTCGGACGCGCCGAGGTCACACTGACGATCGACAACTCCGACGGCGCCCTGCCGATCGACTACTCCGAGGTGTCGATCACCCGGCGCATGTTCCGCGACGGCGCCGGCGAATACGAGATCAACGGCAGCTCGTGCCGGCTGATGGACGTGCAGGAACTGCTCAGCGACTCCGGCATCGGCCGGGAGATGCACGTGATCGTCGGTCAGGGCCGCCTCGCCGCCATCCTCGAATCCCGTCCGGAGGACCGGCGCGCGTTCATCGAGGAAGCAGCAGGCGTCCTCAAGCACCGCAAACGCAAGGAAAAGGCGGTCCGCAAACTCGACGCGATGCAGGCCAACCTGGCGCGCCTGAACGACCTCACGGCGGAACTGCGGCGCCAGCTCAAACCACTCGGACGGCAGGCCGAGGTGGCACGCCGCGCCCAGACCGTGCAGGCCGACCTCCGCGACGCGAAGCTGCGGCTCGCCGCGGACGACCTGGTCACGCGGCGCGAGGACCTGGCCAGCCAGGCTCAGGACGAGAAGGTCGCGCGCGAGCAGCACGACCAGGTCACCGAGGCACTCGACGAGGCCAATCTCGAGCTGGGACGGCACGAACAGGAACTGTCGAGGCTCACACCGGGTGCGGAAGCGGCCGCGCAGACCTGGTTCCAGCTGTCGGCACTCGCCGAGCGCGTCAACGCGACCATCCGTATCGCCCGCGAGCGGGCACGCCACCTCGACGCCGAGCCCTCCGCGAACCGCGGTCAGGATCCCGACGAGATGGAGGCCCGCGCCGACCGGATCGCCGCGGAGGAGATGGAGCTCGTCGAAGCCGTCGAGATGGCGCGCGCGGCGCTGGACGCGGCCAAGGAGCAGCTGGCACTGGGGGAGGAGACCGCCGCCGAGGCGGAACGGGCTCACATGGCGGCGGTCCGGGCGATCGCCGACCGCCGTGAAGGCCTGGCGCGGCTGTCCGGCCAGGTCGACACGCTGCGCACCCGCGCCGACTCCGTCGACGCCGAAGTGTCCCGGCTGACCGTCGCGATCGAAGAGGCCCGCCAGCGCGGCGACGCGGCACAGTCCGAGTTCGAGGTCGTCCAGGACGAGATCGGTGACCTCGACGCCGGCGAGCTCGGACTGGATTCCCACCACGAGCGTGCCGTCGAGGCACTGCGCCTGATCACCGAACGCGTTACCGAACTCCAGGCCGAGGAGCGCGCAGCCGGGCAGGAAGTGGCATCCCTGCGTGCCAGGATCGACGCGCTGGCGATGGGCCTCGAACGCAAGGACGGCGCCGGCTGGCTCGTCGAGAATCGCGGCGAACACGGCATCCGCGGACCGATCGGTGGCCTCATCACCGTCGAGAAGGGGTACGAGGGCGCCGTCGCGGCGGCCATGGGCCCCGCCGCCGACGCCGTCGTCGCCGAATCCCTCGACGCCGCCCGCAGCGCAGTCGGTGCGCTGAAGGAGACGGACAGCGGTCGGGCGTCCCTGTTCATCGGAACCGATCAGGCGGCGGCGAACGGCGGACACCTGGACTCCGGCGCCCGGTGGGCCGTCGACGTCATCGACTGCCCCGCCGAACTGCGGACCGGACTCGCGGCGCTCCTGGGTGGAGTGGTCGTGGTCGATTCCCTCGACGACGCCGTCGAGACCGTCCGGCGCAGGCCCGACGTGCGCGCCGTCACCCGCGAGGGAGATCTCCTCGGAGCGGGCTGGATGAGCGGCGGGTCGGACCGTCAGCCGAGCACCCTCGAGGTCCAGGCTGCCATCGACAACTCGGTGCAGGATCTCGCCCGCGCCGAACGTCGCGCCGAGGAACTGGCCGCGGCACTGTCCGGCGCGGTCGCGGAACAGGCCGACCGCCAGGAGAACGCCGAGCAGGCACTGGCCGCGCTGAACGAGTCCGACGCCGCGATGTCCGCCATCTACGAGCGCCTCGGCCGCCTCGGCCAGGCCGCGCGGGCCGCGCACGCCGAATCCGATCGGCTCATGGCGCAGCGCGACAAGGCCGAGAGCGGCCGAGAGGACACGCTGACCGCGCTGGCCGAACTCGAGGAACGGCTGCGCCTGGCGGAACAGGACGGGTCGTCCGCCGGTGCCGACACGGGCGGTTCCGACACGACGAGCATCGATCGTGAGATGGCGGCCGCCGCACTGGCCGAAGTGCGGGCCGTGGAAGTGGAAGCCCGGCTGTCCGTGCGCACGGCCGAGGAGCGCGCCGAGTCGGTGCGCGGCAAGGCCGACTCCCTGCGCCGCGCCGCACAGGTGGAACGCGACGCGCGCGCCCGGGCCGAACGCGCGATGAAGGCCCGCCAGAACGCGGCCGCCGTCGCGGCGGCGGTCGCCGAGTCGGGACAGCGGGTCGCCGAGCACCTCGGTGACGTCGTCGACGCCGCGATGGCGCACCGTGACGAACTCGCCCGGGCCCGCACCGAGCGGACGACCCAACTCGAACAGGTGAAGGAAAGGGTGCGTCAGCTGACCGGACAGCTGGCGTCGCTCACCGATTCCGTGCACCGCGACGAGGTGGCTCGCGCCCAGGCCGCGCTGCGCATCGAGCAGCTCGAGGAGGCGATCCTCGAACAGCACGGGATCGGCCTGGACGATCTGATCGCCGAATACGGCCCCGATGTCGCGCTGCCGCCGTCCGCACTCGAGATGGAGGAGTACGAGCAGGCGAAGGAGCGCGGCGAGCAGGTCACGATGCCCGCACCGATTCCGTACGACCGCGCCACGCAGGAACGTCGCGCGAAACGTGCCGAGAAGGACCTGGCGACGCTCGGCAAGGTCAACCCCCTGGCACTCGAGGAGTTCGCCGCGCTCGAGGAGCGCTACAACTTCCTCTCGACTCAACTCGAGGACGTGAAGACCGCCCGCAAGGATCTCCTCGGGGTGGTGGCCGACGTCGATGCCCGCATCCTGCAGGTGTTCACCGAGGCCTACTCGGACGTCGAACGCGAATTCGTGCAGGTGTTCGCGAAACTGTTCCCCGGTGGTGAAGGCAGGCTGGTGCTCACCGATCCGTCGGACATGCTGACCACCGGCATCGAGGTGGAGGCCCGCCCGCCCGGCAAGAAGGTCAAGCGGCTGTCGCTGCTGTCCGGTGGCGAGAAGTCTTTGACGGCGGTGGCGATGCTCGTGGCGATCTTCCGGGCCAGGCCGTCCCCCTTCTATGTGATGGACGAGGTGGAGGCCGCGCTGGACGACACGAACCTGCGTCGTCTCATCGGGTTGTTCGAGCAGTTGCGGGAGAAGTCGCAGCTGATCGTCATCACTCACCAGAAGCCGACGATGGAGGTGGCCGACGCGCTCTACGGCGTCAGCATGCGCGGCGACGGCATCACTACCGTCATCTCCCAGCGGCTCCGTGGCCAGGACATGGCGGCCGCGGACGTCTGATTTCGACCCGCTCCGGGACGGCGCGGGCGGGAAGGCAGTGCGCGACGAAATCCGGAGCCTGAAACAATGGGCGGCGTGACTACCGGAGCTTGGATTGCCATCGCGGCCGCACTGGCCGTACTTCTCGTCGTTCTCGTCGTCGGGTCCCTGCTGTATCGGCGTCGCCGGATTTCCCTGAAGGCGCCGGACACCCCGCAGGTCACCACGGCGGAGAAGGACCGTTCGGGCAGTTACCGGGCGGACGGCGGGTTCAACTTCAGCCAGGGGTCGACGGCGACGGCACCGCCACGTCCGCCTGCGCCCGAGCCGGTTCTGCCGAAACCGGCGCCCGAACCCGAGGTGGCCGCGCCCGAACCCGAGGTCGTCGCGCCCCCGGCGCCCGAGAAGGCCCCCGAGAAGGCCCCCGAGAAGGCCCCCGAGAAGGCCCCGGAGAAGCCGACGGCCCCGCCGGAACCGGTCACCTACGAACCGGTCGTCGCGCCCGAGGTCGAACCGGAACCCGAGGTCGCGCCCGCACCCGAACCCGAACCGGCTGCCGCCGCGCCGGTGCTCGACGTCATCGCCCCCACCGAAGGACGGCTCGACCGCCTGCGTGGGCGGCTGTCCCGCTCCCAGTCCGCGGTGGGCAAGAGCCTGCTCGGACTGCTCGGCGGTGGCGATCTCGACGAGGACTCCTGGGAAGAGGTGGAGGACACGCTCCTCATCGCCGACCTCGGCTCGGCGACCACCACGAAGATCGTCACGTCGCTGCGTGAGCAGATGGCATCGCGCAGCGTCCGCACCGAGGCCGATGCCCGCGCGCTGCTGCGTGAAGTCCTGGTCGCCGAACTCCGGCCGGAACTCGATCGCTCGATCCGTGCCCTGCCGCACGACGACCACCCGGCGGTCCTGCTGGTCGTCGGTGTGAACGGCACCGGCAAGACCACCACCACCGGCAAGCTCGCGCGTGTGCTCGTGGCCGACGGCAGGCGCGTCCTGCTCGGTGCCGCCGACACGTTCCGTGCCGCAGCCGCGGACCAGCTGCAGACGTGGGCCGAGCGAGTGGGCGCCGAGGTGGTGCGCGGGAAGGAAGCCGCAGATCCGGCGGCCGTCGCGTTCGACGCCGTGTCCAAGGGAATCGATACCGGCGTCGACGTCGTGCTGATCGATACCGCCGGCCGGCTCCACACGAAAACGGGACTGATGGACGAGCTCGGCAAGGTGAAGCGGGTCATCGAGAAGAAGGCCTCGGTCGACGACGTGCTCCTCGTCCTCGACGCGACCATCGGCCAGAACGGCCTCGCGCAGGCGCGGGTGTTCGCCGAGGTCGTCGACATCACCGGTGTGGTCCTCACCAAGCTCGACGGCACCGCCAAGGGTGGCATCGTGTTCCAGGTTCAGCACGAACTCGGGGTTCCCGTGAAGCTCGTCGGGCTCGGTGAGGGCGCCGACGATCTGGCTCCGTTCGAGCCGGGCGCCTTCGTCGACGCGTTGCTCGGCTGACGCAGCGATTCGGGGTCGTCGCGGGGTCCCGGACCGCTCCGGGGCGATGAAACCGACCGCAAATCGCCTGGCGAAACCTGCACGCAACAAAATAGGCCGATGCGTTCACGAGCGCGAAACAGTGCAGTGGCATAGCCGAAACACCAACTGAGCACCCTTCTTCTCAGGTCGTCAGCCGCTACCGGCTGGGCAGAGAAGGAGGAGGCTCAAGGTGGATTTCCCCACTATCGGTGCACCGGACACCGGGGACACAGCGTGGATGCTGACCAGCGCCGCGCTCGTGTTGCTCATGACTCCGGGTCTTGCGTTCTTCTACGGCGGC
Organism: Rhodococcus sp. ACPA1; assembly: GCF_002300195.1. NCBI lineage: Bacteria > Bacillati > Actinomycetota > Actinomycetes > Mycobacteriales > Nocardiaceae > Rhodococcus > Rhodococcus sp. ACPA1. The sequence goes on from NZ_NSDX01000001.1 coordinate 1,335,718, forward strand.
ATGGTGCGGGCCAAGAGCGTGCTGAACATGCTCATGATGAGCATCAGCGCGATGGGTGTCGTCGGCATCCTGTGGGTTCTCTACGGCTACTCCATGGCCTTCGGTGAGGACAAGGGAAACCTTGTCGGTGATCCGTTCCAGTACTTCGGACTCAAGGGACTGTTCGGCGGGTCCTACCTCGCCGAGACCGACGACGCCGGTTCGGTCATCGCCGACTCCGCGATCCCGCTCGTCGGCACCATCCCCGCGACGGTGTTCGTCGCGTTCCAGGCCATGTTCGCGATCATCACCGTCGCCCTCATTTCGGGTGCCGTGGCGGATCGCCTGCGCTTCGGGCCCTGGCTGCTGTTCGCCGGCCTCTGGGCGACGGTCGTGTACTTCCCCGTGGCGCACTGGGTCTTCGCCTTCGACGGTGTCACCGCCGAGACCGGTGGCTGGATCGCCAACAAGCTCGCCGCGGTCGACTTCGCGGGTGGTACCGCCGTCCACATCAACGCCGGCGCCGCCGGCCTCGTCCTCGCGATCATTCTCGGCAAGCGCAAGGGATGGCCGGGAACCCCGTTCCGCCCGCACAACCTGCCCTTCGTGATGCTCGGCGCCGGCCTCCTCTGGTTCGGCTGGTTCGGTTTCAATGCCGGTTCGGCCGTCGGGTCCAACGGCATCGCCGGAGCAACCTTCATCACCACCGTCATCGGAACGTGCGCGGCCATGCTCGCCTGGCTCCTGGTCGAGCGGATTCGCGACGGCCACGCCACCACACTCGGCGCGGCGTCCGGAATCGTGGCCGGCCTGGTTGCCATCACGCCTTCCTGCTCCTCGGTGAACGTCCTCGGCGCACTCGCCATCGGCGTCGTGGCAGGCGCACTCTGCGCACTCGCGGTCGGACTCAAGTTCCGCTTCGGATTCGACGACTCGCTCGATGTCGTCGGTGTCCACCTCGTCGGCGGCATCGTCGGAACGCTGATGGTGGGCCTGGTCGCAACGGCTGAGGCGCCCGCGGGTGTTGTCGGACTGTTCTATGGTGGAGGCCTCGACCAACTCTGGCGTCAGGCAGTGGGCGCCGGAGCAGTACTGCTTTACTCGCTCGTCGGGACGGCCGTCGTCGCGTTGATCGTGAAGTTCACGATCGGTCTGCGGCTCAGCGACGAGGGTGAATCACTTGGAGTGGACGAGTCGGAACACGCAGAAACTGGCTACGATTTCGCCGCTCTCGGCGGAAACTCGGCAACTGCTCGTGTATCCGGCAAGGAGGGATGAGGAAATGAAGCTGATCACAGCAATTGTCAAGCCGTTCACTCTGGAGGACGTGAAGACGGGACTCGAGCAGGCGGGTGTCCTCGGGATGACCGTCAGCGAGGTTCAGGGGTACGGCCGGCAGAAGGGCCACACCGAGGTCTACCGAGGTGCCGAGTACTCGGTCGATTTCGTTCCGAAGGTCCGGGTCGAGGTCGTCGTGGACGACGCTGCTGTGGACAAGGTCGTCGAGGTGATCGTCGAGGCGGCACGCACCGGCAAGATCGGTGACGGCAAGGTCTGGGTCTCACCGGTCGAGTCGGTGATCCGGGTGCGTACCGGGGAACGCGGCGCGGATGCACTCTGACCCCAACGGGTCCGGTAAGACCGGCCCTGGTCCCGTCGCCAAGGCGACGGAACCAGGGCCGGTTGCGTCAGGCGGATCGGACCAAGCAGCGGACCTGGCCCGCGCACGCAGGCAACTGCTCACCGGTGGCTCCGAGACCGGCCCCGGCGCAAGGAATCCCGCAGGTCACGGGCGTCGGCTCGACGCCGCCGCGCTCCGTCACGCGCTCGTCGACCTGCACGAGTTCTGGTTGACGACAAAGGGTGCCGAGCTGGGCATCAAGCCCGACAGCGGTTTCGCGCTCGTCGCGGTCGGTGGGCTCGGTCGCCGGGAACTCCTGCCGTACTCGGATCTCGACCTTCTTCTGCTTCACGACGACATGGATCCGGCGGTCGTCGCGCAGGTGGCCGACCAGCTCTGGTATCCGTTGTGGGACGCGCACATCAAGCTCGACCACAGCGTCCGCACCATCCCTCAGGCCCTACAGGTGGCGGACACGGACATCACCGCGGCGCTGGGAATGCTCGAGGCCCGTCACATCGTCGGTGACGTCGAGCTGACCAATCTGCTCATCAGCGGGGTGCGCCGGCAGTGGCGCACCGACATCCGCAACCGTTTCGACGGTCTCATCGAGCAGACGCGGTCGCGCTGGGAACGCAGCGGCGAGATCGCCCACCGCGCAGAGCCCGACCTGAAGAGCGGTCGCGGTGGACTGCGGGACGTACAGCTGCTCAACGCGCTGTCCATCGCGCAGCTCACCGACGGCATGCCCGGGCTCGGTCCCGAGTCGCCCGGCGGGGGACTGGCACTCGCGCATCGCCGGCTCCTCGACGTCCGCACCGAACTGCACCGGGTCGCAGGCCGCTCCCGGGATCAGTTGCGGGCGCAGGACGCCGACGAGATCGGCGCCGCACTGCGGATCGGCGATCGATTTGACCTCGCGCGCATGCTCAGTGATGCCGCACGCACCATCAGCTATTCCGTCGACGTCGGTGTGCGGACGGCCGGACACGCCCTGCCGCGGCGCGGTCTGGCGCGGTTGCGCCGACCACCGGTGCGACGGCCCCTCGACGAGGGTGTCGTCGAGCACGCCGGGGAGGTGGTGCTGGCGCGCGACGCCCGGCCGGCGAAGGACCCCGGCCTCGTGCTGCGAGTCGCGTCGGCGTCGGCGACGACGGGGATGCCGATGTCGGCGTCCACTCTGAATCGCCTGGCCGACAACGCCCCCGAGCTGCGCGAGCCGTGGCCGAAGGAGGCGCTGAACGATCTGCTGGTGATGCTCGGCTCGGGTAGCCGTGCCGTCGCGGCGATCGAGGCTCTCGATCGGACCGGGCTGTGGGGCAGGCTTCTTCCCGAGTGGGGTGCCGTCCGGGATCTGCCGCCGCGCGACGCGGTGCACACGTGGACGGTGGATCGTCATCTCGTCGAGACCGCCGCCTATGCCAGTGGGTTCACCACCCGCGTCGCGCGCCCGGACCTGCTGATGCTCGGTGCGTTGCTGCACGACATCGGAAAGGGCCGCGGCGGCGACCACAGCGTGGTCGGCGCGGAACTGGCCACCCAGATCGGTAAGCGCCTCGGATTGTGGCCGTCGGACGTCGCGCTGCTGACGGCGATCGTGCGCCACCACCTGCTGCTGCCGCACACCGCGACGCGGCGTGATCTCGACGATCCCGAGACGGTCGAGCGGGTCGTGGAGGCGCTCGGCGGTGACGGCGTCCTGCTGGAGTTGCTGCACGCGCTGGCGGAGGCGGATTCACTGGCGACGGGTCCCGGGGTGTGGGGTGACTGGAAGTCGTCGCTGATCGGGGAACTCGTGCGCCGCTGCCGCCTCGTCATGGCGGGAGAAGTGTTTCCCGCACCCGATCCGCTCGATCCGGAACACGTCGCGCTGGCGGCATCGGGTGGCGTGCACGTCGCGCTGGTCCCCGCCGACAGTCCGCACACGTATGTGGTGACGGTCATCGCCCCCGACCAGCGGGGTCTGCTGTCGAAGGCGGCGGGCGTGCTCGCGCTGCACTCCCTGCGGGTCTACTCCGCGTCTCTGGGCAGCGCCGAGGGGTCGGCGGTCAACTCGTTCGTCGTGTCTCCGAGGTTCGGGGCGCCGCCGCAGGCGGGTCTGCTGCGGCAGGAACTGATCCGCGCGCTCGCGGGGGAACTGAACCTGCTGGAGATGCTCACGGCCAAGGAAGAGGAGGCTCGCGAGAGCCAGCGCGTCGCCGCCGTGGAGGAACGGGGCGAAGCCGCGGTTCCCGTGCAGTACGCGCAGGCGCCGCCGCGAGTCATCTGGTTCGACACCGCATCGCCCGGCGAGGTCATCCTCGAGCTGAGGGCCGAGGACCGGCTGGGGCTGCTGTCCCGGCTGGCCGACGCGTTCGACACGTGCGGCGCGGACGTCCGATGGGCGCGGGTGACCACCCTGGGTTCGTCGGTGATCGACTCGTTCTGCCTCGATCTCGGCGGCGGAGACACCCGGGCGAGCCGGGAACAGGTCGAGAGCGCGATCCTCGGCGTCGTTCCCCTCACGAAGCCGAAGAAGCAGGAGGGCAGCGGGGGAGAATGAACGACAGGACGTGAGCGGCTAGGCTGGGGCCCGAGAATATCCACCGCACACTCGCATGACTTCAGGAGCGCACTCGGTGTTCGAATCCCTTTCCGACAGGTTGACCGGAGCCCTCAAGGATCTGCGTGGCAAGGGTCGCCTTTCCGGAGCCGACATCGATGCCACCTGCCGTGAGATCCGGTTGGCCCTGCTCGAGGCAGACGTCGCGCTGCCCGTCGTACGCTCGTTCATCGCCAAGATCAAGGAACGCGCCAAGGGCGTCGAGGTCTCGGGGGCGCTGAACCCGGCGCAGCAGGTCGTCAAGATCGTCAACGAGGAACTCGTCGGGATCCTCGGGGGCGAGACCCGCCGGCTGGCGTTCGCCAAGACGCCGCCGACGGTCATCATGCTCGCCGGTCTGCAGGGTTCCGGTAAGACGACCCTCGCCGGCAAGCTCGCGAAGTGGCTGCGCGACCAGGGGCACACCCCGCTGCTCGTGGCCTGCGACCTGCAGCGTCCCGGCGCCGTCACCCAGCTGCAGATCGTCGGTGAGCGCGCGGGGGCAACGGTGTTCGCACCGCACCCCGGCACGTCCATCGGCGGCGGCGACAACGAGCTGGGCATCACCGCGGCCGACCCGGTCGAAGTGGCCCGGGCAGGTGTCGAGGAAGCCCGCAACAAGCAGTTCGACGTGGTCATCGTCGACACCGCGGGTCGCCTGGGTATCGACGCCGACCTGATGGCGCAGGCTGCGGGTATCCGCGACGCCGTGAACCCGGACGAGACGATCTTCGTTCTCGACGCGATGATCGGTCAGGACGCGGTCAGCACGGCCGAGGCGTTCCGTGAGGGTGTCGGATTCACCGGTGTCGTGCTCACGAAGCTCGACGGTGACGCCCGCGGTGGTGCGGCGCTCAGCGTCCGCGAGGTCACCGGGCAGCCCATCCTGTTCGCGTCCACGGGTGAGAAGCTCGAGGACTTCGACGTCTTCCACCCCGACCGCATGGCCAGCCGCATTCTCGGCATGGGTGACGTCCTCAGCCTGATCGAGGCGGCCGAGCAGCACTTCGACGCCGAGCAGGCCGAGGCCACCGCACAGAAGATCGGCTCGGGACAGCTCACGCTGGAGGACTTCCTCGAGCAGATGATGGCCGTCCGCAAGATGGGCCCCATCGGCAACCTCCTGGGCATGCTCCCGGGTGCGGGACAGATGAAGGACGCTCTCGCGAACGTCGACGAGAAGCAGCTCGACCGTGTGCAGGCGATCATCCGCGGCATGACCCCCGCCGAGCGCGACGATCCCAAGATCATCAACGCCTCCCGCAGGCTGCGGATCGCCAACGGTTCGGGCGTCAAGGTCTCCGACGTCAACCAGCTCGTCGACCGTTTCTTCGAGGCCCGCAAGATGATGGCCGCGATGGCCGGGCGGATGGGCATGCCCGGTTCACGGAAGCAGCAGCGCAGCAAGAAGGGCAAGAAGGGCAAGAAGGGTGGCAAGGGACCCACGCCGCCGAAGGTGCGCGGAGGATTCCCCGGCGGCCTGCCCGGCGGGTTCCCGGGAATGCCGCCCGGCGGTCTCCCCTCGGGTATGCCCGATCTGTCGAAAATGCCGAAGGGCCTGGACGAATTGCCGCCCGGACTCGAGGGCATCGACCTGTCCCAGCTGAAGCTGCCGAAGAAGTAGCCGATGGGCGCGTTGCACTTCCGGGGCACCGGTCTGCCCGACGAACAGCCGGTCGAGTTCTGGGTCGACAACGGTGTGATCTCGACCGAACCGGTTCCCGGCGCCGAGACCGTCTGTGAATCCGGGTGGATCGTTCCCGGTCTCGTCGACGCCCACTGCCACGTCGGCATCAGATTCGGCGGCGGCGGTGGCGAGAGCGTCGAGGGGCTGATCGCGCAGGCGGAGACCGAGCGCGACTGCGGGGTCCTGCTGATTCGTGACGCGGGTTCGCCGGTCGACACCCGGTTCGTCGACGACCGCCCCGACCTGCCGAGGATCATCCGCGCCGGGCAGCACATCGCCGCCCCCAAGCGGTATATCCGCGGACTGCCGGTCGATCTCGAGGACGAGTCGCAGCTTCCGGACGAGGTGGTGCGCCAGGCCCGGGCCGGTGACGGGTGGGTCAAGCTCGTCGGCGACTGGATCGACCGCTCCGCGGGCGACCTCGCGCCGTTGTGGAGCGACGACATCCTCGTCGAAGCGATCGCGGCCGCACACCGCGAAGGGGCTCGCGTCACCGCGCACGTCTTCGCCGAGGATGCGCTTCCGGGCCTGATCAACGCCGGAATCGACTGCATCGAGCACGGCACCGGGCTCACCGACGAGACGATCGAGCTGATGGTCTCGCACGGAACCGCCCTCGTCCCGACGCTGATCAACATCGCGACGTTCCCGGACATCGCCGAGTCCGCCTCGCGGTTCCCGATCTACGCCGCACACATGCGTGACCTGCACTCGCGGGTGAAGGACACGATCGGTGCCGCACACGACGCGGGGATCCCGATCTACGCAGGCACCGACGCCGGCGGATCGATCGTCCACGGACGCATCGCCGACGAGGTCGAGGAACTGAAGGCGGTCGGACTGACCCCGTCCGAGGCGCTCGGCGCCGCGTGCTGGGACGCTCGCGCGTGGCTCGGACATCCGGGAGTTCAAGCGGGTGCGCCCGCGGATCTGCTGGTCTTCCGGAACGACCCGCGCGCGAGCAGCGACGCCCTCGCCGCGCCCGATGTCGTGGTGCTGCGGGGCAACGTGGTCAAGACCCGATGACCTGGTTTCCCCCTGACGGTGTTCGTCTGGCAGAATGAACCGCTGTTCGTCGCATCCGGTCACGCACCGCGCGGCGGTCACAGGTTGGAGGCAAAACCGGGCGCGCTATTCCTGCGCGTCGCCGAATTGCACGTGACACGTGGGCACACTCGTGTGCGCACTGAAGGAGAAGTACAGCAGTGGCTGTCAAGATCAAGCTCACCCGGCTCGGCAAGATCCGGAACCCGCAGTACCGCATCGTCGTCGCCGACTCCCGCACCCGCCGCAACGGCCGTGCGATCGAGACCATCGGCAAGTACCACCCCAAGGAAGAGCCCTCGCTGATCGAGGTCGATTCCGAGCGCGCGCAGTACTGGCTCGGCGTCGGCGCCCAGCCCACCGAGCCCGTCGAGGCCATCCTCAAGATCACCGGTGACTGGCAGAAGTTCAAGGGCCTGCCGGGCGCCGAGGGCACCCTCCGCGTCAAGGAAGCCAAGCCCTCCAAGCTGGAGCTGTTCCAGGCTGCGCTCGCGCAGGCCGAGAACGAGCCCGTCGGTGAGGCCATCACGCCCAAGAAGAAGAAGGCGAAGGCCGAGGACGCCGAGGCTGCTGCCGACGCTCCCGCCGAGGCTGCTGCAGAGTCCGAGGCTGCTGACAAGTGAGTGCCGTCGTCGCCGATGCCGTGGAGCACCTCGTTCGTGGCATCGTCGCCAACCCCGACGACGTTCGTGTCGAGCTGATCACCGGGCGTCGGGGGCGCACTGTCGAGGTGCACGTCAACCCTGACGATCTCGGCAAGGTCATCGGTCGCGGTGGTCGCACCGCGACCGCTCTGCGGACGCTGGTCTCCGGTATCGGTGGCCGCGGGATCCGTGTCGACGTCGTCGACACCGATCAGTAGAGGCCTTACAGCAGTGGAGCTCGTCGTCGGCCGTGTCGCCAAGTCGCACGGCATCAAGGGTGAGATCGTGGTCGAGGTTCGCACCGACGAACCCGAGGATCGATTCGCCGTCGGTGCCGTGCTGCGGGGACACAAGCCGCGCGAGCAGACTGTGAGCACATACACGGTGGAAGCCGCCCGGGACCATTCCGGGCGGCTTCTGCTGCGCCTCGACGGTGTGTCGGACCGCACCGCGGCGGATGCCCTGCGGGGCACGCTGTTCGTCATCGACAGCGCCGAACTCGAGCCGTCCGACGACCCCGACGAATTCTACGATCACGAACTCGAGGGACTGTCGGTGCGACTCGCGGACGGCACCGAGGTGGGAACCGTCATCGAGGTATTGCATTCCGCGGCAGGCGAATTGCTCTCGATCCGCCGGGCCGGCGAACAGTCCGGCGAACTTCTCGTCCCGTTCGTGGCCGCGATCGTCACGTCGGTGTCCGTCGCCGACGGCGTCGTCGAGATCGATCCGCCTGAAGGGTTGCTCGATCCCGACTTCGGTGAATCGGCCGACGGGAAGTGAGTCGGTAGCCATGCGTCTCGACGTGGTCACCATCTTCCCCGAGTACCTCGAGCCGCTTCGAGCGGCGTTGCTCGGCAAGGCCATCGACAAAGGCCTCATCTCCGTCGACGTGCACGATCTGCGGGACTGGACGCACGACGTCCACAAGGCCGTCGACGATTCTCCGTACGGCGGCGGGCCGGGGATGGTCATGAAGCCCACCGTGTGGGGGCCCGCGCTCGACGACGTCCTCGCCGCGGGCGACGGCGACTCGGACACGCTGCTGGTCGTCCCCACACCGGCCGGTGTTCCTTTCACGCAGGCCACCGCCGAGCGCTGGGCGGGGGAGAAGCGCATCGTCTTCGCCTGCGGACGTTACGAAGGCATCGATCAGCGCGTGTTCGACGACGCCGCCCGCCGGGTGCGCGTCGAAGAAGTGAGCATCGGCGACTACGTCCTCATCGGGGGCGAGGCGGCCGTGCTGGTGATGACCGAGGCGTTCGTGCGCCTGATTCCCGGAGTGCTCGGCAATCAGCAGTCGCACCAAGAGGATTCGTTCTCGGACGGACTCCTCGAAGGACCCAGTTACACGCGGCCGGCGACGTGGCGCGGACTCGACGTCCCGCCGGTCCTGCTGTCGGGTGATCACGCGAAGGTGGCTGCGTGGCGACACGAGCAGTCGCTGCAACGCACCGCCGAGCGCCGTCCGGACCTGTTGCGCTGAACCGATTTCCGGCCCTGCCCGGGCACTAACTCTGGGGCTGCGCCCAGTCGTCGACGACACCGGTGGGGAACAGGGACTTCACGAATCCGGTCATCGTGTCCCGTGCATGCCGGGCGCTGGAATCCTCGGTGACATCCGTGATCGCGGTGTCCGGGTACGACTCCTCGTCGTCCTCGTACCGGATGTCCTCCCGCGACGCGACGGCCACGATGTAGCGGTTGTCGTCACCGATCAGACCCGTCGACACGTGGATCCACCGATCGCCCACACAGCACATCCAACCCTGCTTCACCCCGACGACGTTCTCTCCGGGCAAGCCCTCGGGGAGGCCGAACCGCTGATCGTAACCGTCGATCCCCTCGGGTGTCGACGAGCGCAGGTAGTCGACGAACTCGGCGATGCGACCCGGGCCCAGGCCGTCGCGGTCGTCGAGAAGCCCGGCATAGAACGTCACGAGGTCGGCGGCGGTCGTCTCGGTGTTCCACCACAACCCGTCCCAGGGTGGTGTGGTCGCGGCGAGTCCGTACCGCCCGGCGACGTCGACGACGACGTCCGAACCGCCGAGATCGTCCCAGAGTGTGTTGGCCGCGTCGTCGTCGGACGATTCGAGCATCCGCTTCAGGAGGAGATGGTCGTTATCGGACAGCGGCCGCTCACCGATTGCGTCGAGGTGATACATCTGGGCGGCGATGAACAGCTTGGCCAACGACGCCGTTTCGACCGGTTCGGCGGCGGCGCCCTCCAGATAGCTGCCGGTGGCGCGGTCCAGAACGGCGATCGACACCTCGGCGCCGCGCTCGGTGGCCGCCGTCGCGACCGCCGCCGAGATGCGTTCGGCGAGGGGCGCCGAGACGGGGACCCGCGCGGAGGGGAACGGCTCCGGGCTCACAGTCACGCCGTCACCCGCCGGCGGTTCGTCGGCCGGGAGGAGGTCGGGGGTCGCGACGGCCGGTGACGTCGCCGGGATGTCGACCACGGAGTTCGTCTCGGTCGGGATGGTGCAGGCCAGTGGCGCACCCAGCAGGAAGACCATGACCGTCAGGCAACGGAACAGCCTGGACATGAAATTCTCCCGAGATTTCCGTGACGGCCTCACCGCCGACGATTTTGTCTCAGAGTAGCGGTAGGGTCCATTTCCGTGACTCTCAAGACCGTGAACCAGCGCATTGCCGAGGAGCTCGACGTCCGGGAGGGACAGGTCGCGGCCGCCGTGGACCTCCTCGACGGTGGAGCCACCGTGCCCTTCATCGCCCGGTACCGCAAGGAAGTCACCGGAACGCTCGACGACGCTCAGCTCCGCCAGCTCGAGGAACGCCTGCGGTACCTGCGGGAACTGGACGAGCGCCGGGTTGCCGTGCTCGAGTCGATCGACTCGCAGGGCAAGCTCGACGACCAGTTGCGTGGGCAGATCATGACCGCCGACACGAAGGCGCGCCTGGAGGACATCTATCTGCCGTTCAAGCCGAAGCGTCGCACGAAGGCGCAGATCGCCCGCGAAGCCGGTCACGAACCTGTCGCCGACGCGCTGATCACCGATCCCTCCACCGATCCGGCGTCCTACACGGCCGAACAGCTCGAGGGTGCGCGCGCGATCCTCGTCGAGCATTTCGCCGAAGACGCAGACCTGGTGGGTGAACTCCGCGAGTTGATGTGGACCCGGGGGCAACTGGTGTCCGCGGTCCGCAAGGGCAAGGAGACCGAGGGTGCGAAGTTCGCCGACTACTTCGAGTTCTCCGAGCCGTTCGGCAAGCTCCCGTCCCACCGCATCCTGGCGGTGCTGCGCGGCGAGAAGGAAGAGGTGCTCACGCTCACCCTGGCACCCGACACGGAGGAGCCCGTCCCCGGCGAGCCCACCGTCTACGAGGGCCGGATCGCCGGCCGGTTCGGCATCGCCGATCGCGGCAGGCCCGCCGACCGGTGGCTGCTCGACACCGTGCGGTGGGCGTGGCGCACCAAGATGATCGTCACGCTGGGCATCGACACTCGGATGCGCCTGCGACAGTCGGCGGAGAAGGATGCCGTCGACGTGTTCGCCAACAACCTGCGCGACCTGCTGCTGGCAGCGCCTGCCGGTACCCGCGCCACGATGGGCCTCGACCCCGGTTTCCGGACCGGTACGAAGGTCGCGGTCGTGGACGCCACCGGCAAGGTGGTGGCTCACGAAACGATCTACCCGCATCAGCCGCAGAACAAGTGGGACAGTTCTCTGGCCACCCTCGCCGGTCTCGTCGCCAAGCACGGCGTGGAGCTCATCGCCATCGGGAACGGCACCGCCTCCCGCGAGACGGATGCGCTCGCGACCGAGCTGATCGCCAAGTCGGGCGCGACCAACCTGACGAAGATCGTGGTGTCCGAGGCCGGGGCGTCCGTGTACTCGGCGTCCGCGTACGCCTCGGCGGAGCTGCCCGACCTCGACGTGTCGATCCGTGGAGCAGTCTCCATCGCGCGCCGCCTGCAGGATCCCCTCGCCGAACTGGTGAAGATCGACCCGAAGTCGATCGGCGTCGGGCAGTACCAGCACGACGTGTCGGAGACGCTGCTCGCGCGGTCGCTCGGCGCGGTCGTCGAGGACGCGGTGAACGCGGTCGGCGTCGACGTGAACACCGCGTCGGTGCCGCTGCTGTCCCGCGTGTCCGGTATCGCCGGTTCGCTGGCCGAGAGCATCGTCGCGCACCGGGACCAGAACGGCCCGTTCCACAGCCGCAAGGGACTCAAGGACGTCGCGAGACTCGGTCCGAAGGCGTTCGAGCAGTGCGCCGGCTTCCTGCGGATCCCCAACGGGGACGACCCGCTCGACGCCTCCAGCGTCCACCCCGAGGCCTACCCGGTGGTGCGCAAGATCGTCGGCGCCAGCGGCACCGGCGTGCGCGAGATCATCGGCAACACGTCCGCGCTCCGCAGCCTGAACCCGGCAGACTTCGTCGACGACCGATTCGGTCTGCCCACGGTCACCGACATCATCGGTGAGCTCGAAAAGCCCGGCCGCGACCCCCGCCCGGAGTTCAAGACGGCCACATTCGCGGCCGGAATCGAGAAGGTGTCGCACCTGAAGCCGGGAATGACGCTCGAGGGCGTCGTCACCAACGTCGCGGCGTTCGGCGCGTTCGTCGACATCGGCGTTCACCAGGACGGCCTCGTTCACGTGTCCGCGATGTCCCACAACTTCGTCAAGGACCCGCGGGACGTCGTCAAGTCGGGCGACGTCGTGAGGGTGAAGGTCCTCGAGGTGGACGAGGCCCGTCAGCGCATCGGCCTGACGCTGCGGCTCGACGACGAGGTCGGGGCCGGCCGCAAGAACGACGGTCCCCGCGGCGGCGGGCAGCGGCAGGATCGGCGGGGTGGCGGGCAGCCGCAGGATCGGCGCGGCGGCAAGCCGCAGCAGCAGGGTGGACGCGATCGCGGGCGTGACTCCCGCCCGGCGCCCGGCGGTTCGATGGCCGACGCGCTGCGGAAGGCGGGGTTCGGCAAGTAGAGAGGTCACCATCCCGACACGAGCCACCACTTTTCGATGGAGTGACCAGTTCTTTACTGGGATAGTGGATGCCGATGTACGAATGGCTGGATCGGGAAATCGTCGGGCACGGGCGCCTGCCTCTGCTCTTTTTCCTGCTCGGGTTTCTCGCGGCCTTCCTGTTCATCCGATTGAGCGTGCGGATGATCCGCGCCGAGGTGTCGTGGTGGCCGGGCAACGTGAAACCCGGCGGGCACCACGTCCACCACGTGGTGTTCGGCGTCGTCACGATGCTCGTGTCGGGAGTTTCCCTCATCGCCGTGTACGAGGACGGCACCCAGACCACCGGCGCCGTCCTCGCCACGTTGTTCGGGATCGGCGCCGCGCTGGTGCTGGACGAGTTCGCGCTGATCTTCTACCTGCAGGACGTGTACTGGGCGGATGAGGGCCGGACGTCGGTCGATGCCGTATTCGTGGCGATCGCGGTGACGGGTCTGCTGCTGCTCGGACTCCGGCCGCTCGAACTGATCAACGTCACCGACTTCCGGGATTCGCCGGATCCGTGGGTGCGGGTCGCAATCGGGTTGTCTTCCGTGATCAACCTGCTCATCGCGGGGGTGGTGCTGCTGAAGGGGAAGATCTGGACCGGGCTGCTCGGCCTGTTCGTTTTCCCGATCCTGCTGATCGGGGCGCTCCGATTGAGCCGGCCGAGCGCACCGTGGGCCCGGTGGCGGTACACCTCCAAGCCGAAGCGGATGCTTCGCGCGCTCGAGCGGGAGCGAAAGTGGCGTCGGCCGGTCATCCGGGCCAAGATCTTCGTGCAGGACTTCATCGCGGGGACGCCCAGCGCGGAGCACGTGAAGGAGGCCGCGGAGCATGCCAGGGTGGCGGCGGAGGTGGAGCTCGACCATGTGGTGCATGCGGCGCCGCCGCCGATTTCGCTTCACCCGGTGGCGTCTGGCACAATGGACGGGTTGCCTGGACCAGGCAGCAATACTTGATCTGGGCACGAACCAGACGAGCACCGGGGTTCTCCGAACGTCCGGGTGCCGCTCGGTTCCTCTGCTCCTGCGAAAACGCAAGGATGGAACACCGATGAACACTCTCGATTTCCTGGACAAGAAGTCCCTCCGCGACGACATTCCCGAGTTCCGTCCCGGCGACACCCTCAACGTGCACGTCAAGGTCATCGAAGGCTCGAAGGAGCGCGTGCAGGTCTTCAAGGGCGTCGTGATCCGCCGTCAGGGCGGCGGCGTCCGCGAGACCTTCACCGTCCGCAAGGTCTCCTTCGGTGTCGGCGTCGAGCGCACCTTCCCGGTCCACAGCCCGAACCTGGCACAGATCGAGGTCGTCACCCGCGGTGACGTCCGTCGCGCCAAGCTGTACTACCTCCGCGATCTGCGTGGCAAGGCCGCCAAGATCAAGGAAAAGCGCTGACCTTTCCGATGAGCCCGGCACTGCGTACTCGCAGTGCCGGGCTAATCTGATTTCGTGACAGATTCTTCGAAGGAGCGGGCATTGTCGTCGGAATCCGAGACCACCGGCGATTCGGCCGCCACCTCCGCCGTGAACGGCGGTACGGCGGAGCCCGAGAAGAAGCCCCGCTCCTTCCTCCGCGAGTTGCCGATCCTGATTCTGGTCGCGCTCGTCCTGAGTTTCCTGTTGCAGACGTTTGTCGCCCGGGTGTATCTCATTCCGTCGGAATCGATGGAACCGACGCTGCACGGGTGCGCGGGCTGCACCGGCGACCGCATCGTGGTCGAGAAGATCGGTTACCGCTTCGGTGAACCGCAACCGGGTGACGTCATCGTGTTCCGCGGCCCCGATTCGTGGTCGCAGGATTTCGTCTCCACCCGGTCCTCCAACGTGGTGATCCGCGGTGCGCAGGAACTCGGTTCCCTCGTCGGACTCGTCCCCCCGGACGAGAACGACCTCGTCAAGCGGGTGATCGCCACCGGTGGTCAGACCGTCGAATGCTGCGACGACCAGGGCCGCATCCTGGTCGACGGCACACCGCTCGACGAGCCCTACGTCGTCATGGACTTCCCGTTCGTCCCCGGCTCGCAGGCCTGCGACACCGCGTTGAAGTCGGCACGCTGCTTCGGTCCGGTCACCGTCCCCGACGGCCACCTGTGGGTGATGGGCGACAACCGCAGCAACTCCGCGGACTCGCGGTACCACGTGGGCGACGACATGCAAGGCACCATCCCGCTCGACAACGTGATCGGTAAGGCGGTCTTCATCGCGTTGCCGCCGGCGCGGATGGGCACGATCAGCTCACCCGATATCCAGGGCAAGTGACTTCCTGGCCTCCACGCATCGTCATTCGCAGGTCGTCCGGTCTGCGGACGATGGAGTCGGCCCTGGTCCGCAGCGGTCTCGGGCCGGTGGCCGGTGTCGACGAGGCAGGCCGGGGTGCGTGTGCGGGCCCGCTCGTCGTGGCGGCCTGCGTGCTCGCACCGAAGCCGTATCCGGCGCTGGCGCGCCTCGACGATTCGAAGAAACTCACCGAACGCACGCGTGAAGAGCTGTTCCCGGCCATCACCCGGCTGGCAGTGGCGTGGAGCGTCGTGTCTTTCCCGGCCGAGGAAGTCGACCGCATGGGTGTCCACGTGGCCAACATCGAGGGCATGCGACGTGCGGTCGCCGGGCTCTCGACCACCCCGGGTTACGTTCTCACCGACGGCTTCCGCGTCCCGGGCCTGCCGACCCCGTCGCTGCCGGTGATCGGCGGCGACGCCGCGGCGGCATGCATCGCGGCGGCGTCGGTGCTGGCCAAGGTCTCTCGCGACCGGGTAATGGTCGCGATGGACGAGACACATCCCGGTTACGGTTTCGCGATCCACAAGGGCTACAACACGCCCGCGCACCTGACGGCCCTCGAGAAGCTGGGCCCGTGCCCGGAGCACCGCCGCTCGTGGTCGAACGTCGCGGCGCTGATACACCGAGTGGATAACAGTTCCGGAAGTGCGAGATGATGACAATTCACACCAGAGCAGGAGGACTCCGAGACCGATGAGTGCCGAGGATCTCGAGAAGTACGAAACCGAGATGGAGCTGTCGCTCTACCGCGAGTATCGGGACATCGTCGGTCAGTTCTCCTATGTCGTGGAGACCGAGCGCCGGTTCTATCTGGCCAACTCGGTGGAGTTGCTGCCGCACAACGCGGACGGGGAGATCTACTTCGAGCTGCGCATGTCCGATGCATGGGTGTGGGACATGTACCGTCCCGCGCGCTTCGTGAAGTATGTCCGCGTCATCACGTTCAAGGACGTGAACATCGAGGAGCTCGACAAGCCGGACCTGCGGCTCCCGGACAACGGTCTGTCCTGACGGTCCGACGTTCTCGTCCGCGTACGATCATCCGATGACCGGACCGAGGCGCGTTGGGCTGGCTCTGGGTAGCGGCGGTGCGCGGGGGTACGCCCACATCGGAGCGATCCAGGTACTCGAGGAGCGCGGATTCGAGATCGTCGGAGTCGCAGGATCGTCGATGGGTGCCCTGGTGGGGGGACTCCACGCTGCGGGCAAGCTCGACGACTTCACCCGGTGGGCGATCGGCCTGACACAGCTCGACGTCGTGCGGCTTCTCGACCTGTCGGTGTCCGCGCCGGGAGCCATCCACGCCGAGAAGATCCTGCAACGGGTCAGAGAGATGCTCGGCGAGATCCGCATCGAGGACCTTCCCATCCCGTATACGGCCGTGGCCACCGATCTCGCTGCGGGCCGGTCGGTGTGGTTCCAGCGAGGACCCGTCGACGCGGCCATCCGTGCGTCGATCGCCATCCCCGGCGTCATCACGCCGTCCGTGCTCAACGGCCGGGTGCTCGCCGACGGTGGGGTGCTCGACCCTCTGCCGATGGCGCCGCTCGTCTCCGTGAGCGCCGACCTGACCGTCGGGATCAGCCTGAGCGCCGAGGATCGGGACGGTCGCTCGCTGGCCCCGGAGAACGTCAGCGCGGATTCGCGGCCGGTGGACGAATGGGTGGCACGCTTTCGCCGGAGCGCCGCGCAGCTGCGCGACCTGGACATCGTGCGGTCGGTCGTCGGACGGTTCGGCGCCGCGCAGACCGATCCGGATCCGTCGGACGAGCCGGACGGCCAGGCGATCGACGATCAGACCGTGGTCGGGGGCGACGCGGTGGCCGTCCCGAAGTTCAGCCGGTTCGCGGTGATGAACCGCTCGCTCGACGTGATGCAGGCGACGTTGGCTCGCTACCAGCTCGCCGCGTACCCACCGGACGTGCATGTTCGGGTGCCCCGGAACGCGTGCCGCAGTCTCGACTTCCATCGCGCCGCCGAGATGATCGAAGTGGGTCGGGTGCTCACCGGGCGTGCGCTCGACGACGCCGGGCTCATCTCGCCGGCAGCCGCTGCGTCTCCGGCAGACTCGGACGGCGCGCCCACCTGACAGGAGAAAGGGCCGGTGCTGCGCAGCACCGGCCCTTCCGTCACGGGGAATCTCAGCTCGAGGCAGAAGCCCGGGCACCGCCCAGGTCACCCACCGATTCGTCGGGCTTGCCGTCGACGTGATCGACGTGCTGCGGCGCGACGAGCAGGCAGAGAATGCTGACCGCGCACATTCCGATCAGGAGCCCGATCACCGGCCACACGCTGCCGGTGGCCTGGTACATGAGCGTGGACACCAACGGCGACAGTCCACCGAAGATCGCGCCCGCGCCCTGGTAGGCGAGGGAAATGCTGGTGTATCTCGCCTGCGGCCGGAACATCTGCGACAGCACCGCCGCGATCGGGCCGTAGGTCGCGGCCAGGACGAGCCGCATGACGGCGAAGGTCAGGAAGATCAGGACCACCGAACCGGATGTCAGGACCAGGAACTGTGGTGCCGCGAGCACCGCGACGGCCAGCAGCCCGTAGATCACCACGCGGATCCGGCCGACCTTGTCACCGAGCCACGCCACTCCGAGAGTGGCGATCAGCTCCACCACCGCGGCGACGCTGAGCGCGTTGAGGACGAGTGTTTCGGACAGCCCGACGTCCGGGTCGGTGGCGTACGCCGTGATGAACGTCGTCACCAGGTAGTAGCCACCCACCGCGACGGGCAGGATGCCCATGCCGAGCAGGATCGGGCGCCAGTTGGTGACGATGGCGTACTTCAGCGGCAGCGCTTCGGGTTCGGTCGCCGTCTGCACCTCGGATTCGAAGACGGGGGATTCCTCCACCTTCAGTCGCACCAGCAGACCCACGCCGATCAGCAACGCCGAGCACAGGAACGGCAGCCGCCAGGCCCAGTCCCGCAGGGCGTCGTCGCCGAAGGTCGAGAGGACACTGAAGAACCCGGTGGCGAGCAGCGCGCCGGCGGGATTACCCAGCTGTGCGAATCCACCGTAGAACGTCTTCTTGTCCTCGGGCGCGTGTTCGACGGCCATCAACACGGCGCCACCCCATTCGCCGCCCACCGCGAAGCCCTGCACGAACCGCAGCATCACCAGCAGCAGCGGCGCCCAGAATCCGATCTGCGCGTACGTCGGCAGCGCACCGATCAGGAACGTGCCCGCGCCCATCAGGGTGAGCGTCACGACGAGTGCCGTCCGCCTGCCGATCCGGTCGCCGACGTGTCCGAACACGATGCCACCGAGTGGGCGGGCGAAGAAGCCCACCGCGTAGGTGGCGAACGCCGCGGCGATGCCGGTCAGACGGTCGGTGTCGGACGGGAAGAAGATCTCACCGAACACCAGGGCCGCCGCCGTGGCGTACACGTAGAAGTCGTACCACTCGATGGTGGTGCCGACGAAGGCCGCGAAACCCGCCTTGCGGGCCTTCGCGATCTGAGTGTCGTGACTCATGACTGATCCTCGGTGGTTGCAGTGGTCGAGAATAGGTCGCTGCGGGTGGAATGCGCCAATTCGCCGTCGATCCAGGTTTCACGGACCTCGATGTCGGCGATGGTGTGCGGGTCGACGGTGAGAGGGTCGGCGCCGAGGACCACGAAATCGGCGCGCTTTCCGGGGGAGATGCTGCCCAGTTCGGATTCCCGTCCGAGGGCGCGGGCCCCGTTCAGCGTGTGCGCGGTGAGGGCCTGGGCGGCGGTCAGTCGCAACGCGTTCGAGCCGAGTTGATGCCCCTGCCGGGTGATGCGGGTGACGGCGGCCTGGATGGCCTCGAGCGGTTTGGGCTCGGCGACCGGCGCGTCGGAACTGATCGTGACCGGCACGTCGGCCTCGACGAATTCGCCCAGGGGATTGAAACGCTCACCCGGGGTGCCGATCGCCGCGGTCACGCCCTCGCCCCAGTTGTAGTAGTGCTGCGGCTGGTTGACGGGATACACGCCGAGTGCGTGCATCCGCGTGATCTGCTCGGGGGTCGGCAACCCGCAGTGCTCGATGCGGTGACGGGCATCGGCGTCGGGATGCGCCTTCTGCGCGGCCTCGATCGCGTCGAGGACCATGTCGATCGCGGTCGGCGACTGCGCATGCGTCGCAGTCTGCAGGCCGACGGCGTGTGCCTTCGCGATCAGCGCCGCATAGTCGGCGGGCTCGTGATAGAGCTGCCCGGTCCGGCACGGGTCGCCCACGTACCCATCAGGGAAGTAGGCGGTCCAACCGCCGAGAGTGCCGTCGGCGTAGAACTTGATCCCGCCGAACGCGAGGCGTGAGTTGCCGAACGCACCGTGCAATCCGGTGTCGAGCGCGTGATCGAGCAGGTGGCTGAGCAGGTACATGCTCACCCGGGTCTCGAGCCGGCCCTGCTCCGCCAGGCGCAGGTACATGTCGAACTCGCGCCGCGTCACCTGGCAGTCGCCGATCGTGGTGACGCCGCCCTCGAGGAACTTCTCCTGCGCCACGGAAAGCTGCCGCAGATGCTCCTCGGGTTCGTCCTCGAGGTGGAAGTTCGGGCCGTGATGACCGACCTTGACGCCGTTCACACCGGTGAGGATGTTGCAGGCGGCATCGGACAGTTCGCCGGTCAGTTCGCCGTCCGCGTCGCGGAAGAACTCGCCGCCGGGCGGATTCGGGGTGTCGCGGGTGACGCCGTGGAATTCGAGGGTGAACGTGTTGACGACGCCGCCGTGGCCGCTGGCGTTCATCAGGTACACCTCGCGGTCGGTACCGACCTGATCGAGTTCCTCCTTCGTGGGATGACGGCCCTCGACGAGGTTGCGGTGCTCGTAGCCGTACCCGCGGACCGGGATCCCGGCAGGCTGGTTCCGGGCCGCCTCCTGCAGCAGCGCAACGATCTCGGGAATGGTGCGCGCCTTCTCGGGACCGCAGTCCACCCAGCTGAGCATCTGGCCGTACATCAGGGGGTGGGCGTGCGGATCGACGAACCCGGGTACGACGGTCGCCCCGGCGAGATCGATGACGTCCGTGGTCCGGGTGCCGATCCTCCGCGCTTCCTCACGACATTCCGCAACGGTGCCGACGGCGGCGAACCGATTGCCGAAGACGAGGAAGGCCTCGGCGCCCTCGGTCTCTGCGTCCACGGTGCGGAGCGTGCCACCGGTGAAGACTGTGGCGGTGGCGTCGAGGGGGGACGCCTCGTGGTGAAACAGCTTGCGCATGGAGATCCTTCGAGATGGTGGTGTGGGTCACGTCCGGCTGGGAGGGAAAATTACGCCCTGACCAGCTGCTGCGCAATACATCAAAGTTCCGGACCGAGCGGTCTACGGCGAATATGTTCAGCACGCCGAGCTAATTCGCACCGATTCGCAGAATCTGGTGATGTGTGCGATTCTTCTTCTCCGTCAAGAGTGCAGAAAGAAATCGAGAAATCTCGGGGCATCATGAGTATCGAACTGGATTCCAAGCTCATCGCGGCGTTGCAGTCGAATGGTCGCGCGACCTATCGGGAGCTCGCCGCGACCGTGGGCGCACCCCGCGCCGCGGTGTCCACGCGCGTGCAGACGCTGCTCGACACCGGCACGGTGAGCGTCGTTGCCGTCGCCCATCCCGAGTTGCTGGGCCTCAAGGCGATGGCTCACGTGTCCGTCGCCGTGTCGGGGCCGGTGGGTCCCGTGGCCGAGGCGCTCTGCGCGACGGAGGCGGCCGTCTACATTTCCGCCGTGAGCGGGCAGTACAACATCATCGCCGAACTGCGCGTCCCCAGCCAGCAGGACCTCTACGACGCCATCGCCGCGATCCGTGCGGAACCCGGCGTCCGCACAGTCAACACGCTGTACTACGCCGATGTCATCAAGGGAATCTTCATGCCCAAGAGCGCATTACGGGCCGATGTTCGACTGGACGCGAAAGACGTCGCGCTCATCGAGTTGCTGGAGAGGAACGGGCGGATGCCGTTTCTGGAACTGGCCGAACGCACCGGGCTCTCGCCCAGTGCGGCGCGGAATCGAGTGAACCATCTGATCGACAGCACCGCGTTGCGCGTCGGAGCTGTCGTGAAGCGCCGCGGCGGCGGCAGAACCCTCGCCATGGGCATCGGCGTCAGCCTCGGATCGCGGGACCGGGAGGCGTGCGCGCAGATCGAGGCCCTGCCGGGTATCGAGTTCCTGGCGCGGACACTCGGCAGATTCGACCTGATCGGCACGGTCGCCGCTGATTCGTCGGGTGACCTTTACTCCCTCGCCGAGCACATCCGGACGATCGACGGTGTGATGGCCTTGGAGACCTGGACGCACCTCGAGGTGTTCAAGGAGCACTACGCCCGCAGCCTCGACGTCCGCGGATAGGAGCGTCCCGGAAGTGAGCCACGTCGACCGGGCAACTGTGAGACGATCGGCCGATGCGCCTCGGGTTGCACGCACTCGGGATCGGTACCGGCGCTCGTCGCGCGGTGATCGACTCGGTCGCGGTTGCCGCCGAGAACAGCGGATTCGCCACGCTGTGGGCCGGAGAGCACGTCGTGATGGTGGACCGGTCGGAGTCGCGGTATCCCTACGCGGACGACGGCCGGATCGCGGTCCCCGCCGTCGCGGATTGGCTCGACCCGATGATCGGGCTGAGCTTCGCCGCCGCTGCCACCCACACGATCGGCGTCGCCACCGGTGTGTTGCTGCTGCCCGAACACAATCCCGTCCTCATGGCCAAGCAGGCGGCCACGTTGGATCTGATGAGTGGTGGCCGGCTGACGCTCGGCGTCGGCATCGGCTGGTCCAGGGAAGAATTCGCTGCGCTCGGCATTCCGTTCGAGGGCCGTGGCGAGCGCGCCGCCGAATACGTCGCGGCGATGCGCACGCTGTGGCGTGACGACATCGCGACGTTCGAGGGTGAGTTCGTCCGTGTCGACTCGGTGCGGGTCAATCCGAAACCCGTGCGCGATCGCCGGATTCCGGTCGTGCTCGGGGGCAACAGCGACGCCGCGCTCCGCCGGGTCGCGGCGTGGGGCGACGGCTGGTACGGGTTCAACCTGGACGGCGTCGACGCCGTCACTGAACGGATCCGGACGATCCACGCACTGTGCCGGGACGCGGGGCGCGACGTCGCGGAGTTGCGTCTCGCCGTCGCCCTGCGGGAAGTGGACCCCTCCGACGTCGAGGCGCTGGCCGATGCGGGAGTCGACGAACTCGTCCTCGTCGAGTCGCCACCCGACGAACCCGTTGCGGCCGCCGACTGGGTGGCGTCACTCGCGCGCCGATGGATGCCCGCTGTCGGCTGACCGTTCAGTTGCAGGCTTGACCGGCCTGTCCTGGGCCTTTGGAGTGAACACTTCCTGCAAGGTGCCGAGTTGTCCACAACGTACACTTCATGCACAGCCCAATTCGTTCGCCCACTTCGAGCGAATCTTCCTGGAATCCGGGGCGGGGACAGCGGTGCGAGAGGCGCGGGTGGTGTGGCGGGATCGGTTGGCGCGGTTCTCCGGTGGCGTGGATCGAGCGTTATCTGAGTTCCTAGCGCAGGTCAAGCCACATGGCGGCTCGTAGGCTTGGTCTTGGCGGGCTGGGCTGTTGGAGCGCATCGCGACTCCTGGGACTCCTGGGACTCCTGGCCCGCCGCCTGCTTGCGGCGCTCACGCATCCGCTGGTATCGGACGTTGTCGCGCCGCCGCGGGTCGATCTTGTAGCGCGCCGTGACGATCGCCCGGCCCTCGGCCTCGGTGATCGGCGTGCCGTCGACGTCCCGCAAGGCGTACGGCTGGCCGGCACGCATACAGGCGGCGATCCGGGTGACCAGATGGGTGGCCAGATGACAGATCGCGGACTCGTGGTGCCGGTCGCCGACCATCAACCGCTGGTACTTCGCCGCGAACTGGGGATCGACCCTGCGGGCCTGGTCGGCAGCGGTGCACAGCATCTCACGCAACAGCGGATCCCCGGCCTTGGTGATCGAGGACTCGACCTTGCTCACCCCGGACTGGCTGACGTTGGGAACCAGACCGGTGTACGCGCGGATCGCGGCAAGGGACGTGAACCGGTGCGGGTCGCCGATCCGTCCAGCGATGACCGCGCTGATCACCGCCCCCACGCCGGGAGCAGAGGCAACGATGCCGGCCGGGTCGGCGTCGGCGTAGAGGTTCGCGACTCGCTCGTCTATCTGCTTGATCTGACGGGTCAGGAACAGTGCCTGTTCGGCTTCGTGGGCGATGTCCTCAGCGAGCTCGGCGAAGTCCATCCCGTCAGACCCGTCGCTGGTGCCCCACAGGGCGAGGGTCTCTCGGGCCGCGGTGATGAGCCCGGCGGCGTGATCGTCGCGCCACGCACCGCGGGACCGGGCGATCAGGAACCTGGTCAGCCGCGCTCGGCCTAACCGGATCACGGCATGCGGATCGGCATAGCGGGAAAGGAACTCGAGCGCCGCGGCGCCGTAGTTGGACCCGAGTACCGCGTACCACGCCGGCCCGAGCAACTCGACCAACGCATCGAGCCGGGCATAGACCGCGACTCGGCGCTTGACCATCGTGGAGCGCTGCTTGACCAGTCGTCGCAGCGAGTGGGCGGGGCCCCTGCCCGGAGTACTCCCGCAGGCCTTCGGGGTGCAGCAAGGGCAGCCGGCGAGCAATTCGGAGTCGATCCGGTCGTTCTTGGTGTGCTTGGAGTAGTACTTACGCAGGTCGGCCGACTGGGTGGTCGGGACCATCACCACGCGTGCACCGTGGCGACGGAACCACTCCGCCAACACGATCCACGCGTTCCGGGTCGGCTCGACCACCACGGTCAGCTCGGCCGGATCGGGCAGGTCCAAGTCCGCCCACAACCGTTCCAGGTCGGCCGGCCGTGTCCAGAACTTCCGGCCACGCCATACCGTGGCACCATCACGGGCGAGCGTTGCCTGATGCTCCGCCCGGACAGCCACGTCGATCCCCAACGTCAATGCCATTGTCATTGCTCCTGTCGGTCCACATCCCTGTTCACCAGGTGACTGACCATCGCGGCCACGGCCCAGACATTCTCTAAGCAGGAGTCCACGCCTACCGGCCGGCTCCAAGTTCCCGAACAAGGACACCGCCCGATCAGACACCGAGCCCGCAGACGACCACTCAGAAAGCCAGGGATCACCAGGTGTCCCGGTCGGACGTTCGGCCCGCCTGCGGACTCCCTCCGAGGCTAAATGTCGGAGGTCGGCGTTACAGTCGAGATCCTGCGAGACAAGCGCGGCACATCGCTTGGGGGAGTTTGATGGAGGACGTCATGGCGTTGCTGGCATCGTTGTCCGGCCGGTTCTCTCAGCTGCGGTCGAAACAGTATCAACACCGGCTTCGGGGCGACGCCGCCGCACGGCTGGAACAGGGTTAACCGATGAGATCTCGGGCGATCTCAGGTCTTCTCGGAACGCGAAGGTGCTCGCCGATCGTGAATTGTGCCCGGCATTGACCGGGCCGGGATCGACTGCGCCGCGGCAGTTCGCGTTCACCACCCGCGCGTACACGGCGGTCGACGACGCTACCTGTGAGCCGATCGGCCTCGACGACGTCGACACCCGGGTGGGGTGGCTCCTCGACCTGATCACCGCGGCCGGCGCCGAGTTGGTGTCGCGGCTGTGGCAGCCGGCGACGTTCGATGTGCTCGCCGCCGGCCTGGACCGCCAGGACCGCAAGCTGCCCGCACAGGGGCATGTCGCCGCGGCCCGCCTCGGCTGGAACCCGAACTATCCGGACGGTATCTACGTGCCGTCGCGGGTCACGCGGGTGGTGACCGCGCAGGTGATGGCGACCCTGCGGACCCTGACGCACCGGGACACCGCGATCACGGCACTGTCCGCTCGATTCGACCCGGCCACCGGGGCTGTGGCGCCGCCGACCGAACCGGCGGACTACGTGCCACCGGGTTTTGCTCGAGGAGTACGACGCCAGCTCATCGCACACGCCCGCCGCACCGACGGGGCACAGGCGACCCGATTGCGGATCACCGACGTGCAGGAACCGCCCCGGATGGCCGCGATGGCCCGACTGTCGGCTGTCGATCGGCAGCTCGCACAGATCGCCGTGACAGACCGTGAGCTGGTGTTGACGGTGAAGCTGCCCACCAGCCCGTTCCCGGCGGGGCGGGCGCAGTGGCGGCGGGTGCGGCTGACCGCCGCCATCCCCAACCACCTGCACGGCCGGCCTGTCATCGAGTGGCATCTGCCGACCCTCATCCTCGACCGGAAGGGCCTGTTGTGGCGGTGCGCCGCGACGGAACTCGTCTCCGCAGGCGACCTGGAATTGGCGACCGTTGCGGTCGGGGTCGACTGGTCCCCGTCCACGCTCGGCGCCGCCGCCATCACCACCGACCACCCTGACGGGCTGGTGTCGGACTACCGGGGCTGGACCTACGACGACCGTGGCCTCGGAATCAAACTCGCGCGCCTGCAAGCCGAAGGCCAGCTGCTGCACGCCAAGGCCGCACGGTTGACCCGACTGGCCGCCACCGCCCCACCCCAGGTCCGCGCTGAGTTGGAGGCAAAGATCGCCGTCCTGAACGAGCACCGCACCGCGGTGGGTGCCAAGCGTGGATGGATCAACCGGGAACTGGCGTTCCACTTCGCCCGCCAGGCCACCGAGTACGCCAGCGCCGCTCACGCGCAGGTGATCGCGGTGGAGGATCTCACAACCCTCGAGACTCGGGACCACGGGCGGGTCAACAACAACCGGGCCGCCCAATCAGCCCGCCGCAAAGCCGCCGCTGCGCTCGCGCACGCCGCCGCCGGTGCCGGCATAACAGTGGTCTCGGTGCCCTCCCGAGGATCCTCTGCATGGTGCCCGGGCTGCGACGAACCACTTGCCCGCCCCGGCGGCTACCACACCGCGTGGTGTTCCCGCTGCCGAGTCGGCGGCAACCGCGACCATGTAGCCGGTGTGAACTTGGCCAAACGCGCCTTGCTGGGTCGAGGCAAGGCCACTCGTCGGCGTGGGCAGATGCCCGCGGTCCGGGTCGCCGAACACGCGCCGGTACGGCCATCGCGCGACAAACACGCTCCCACCCCGAGCAGACCGCGGCACCGCCGGGTCCGCCACAGCCTGCCCACCGTCACACAGCGGATGGGGGTGAATCCGAAACAGCATGTTCCTGCACCACAAGCGTCGGTGTGGGACACGGTCAAACCCACACCACCGCAAAGTGATGCGGGTAGCCGTGACACACGTCTATCTCCAACATCTGCCACA
Organism: Rhodococcus sp. ACPA1; assembly: GCF_002300195.1. Classification (NCBI taxonomy): domain Bacteria; kingdom Bacillati; phylum Actinomycetota; class Actinomycetes; order Mycobacteriales; family Nocardiaceae; genus Rhodococcus; species Rhodococcus sp. ACPA1. The sequence continues at coordinate 1,361,708 of NZ_NSDX01000001.1, forward strand.
CCAGTGGCAGATAGTATGAGATCTACGTAGACGCTGCTGTGGCGCACAAGTAGCGACACAGCGCAGGATCCGGTTGCTGGTCGTCGAGTGGCGGCGGGACTCGGGCCGGTCGGCATCTTTCTCATTCTGAGGTGGTGCCCGCTCGATTCGGTTGGGCTAGAAATGATTCCATGTTCGATTGAACGCTGCCTGGTCGCAGGGCACTAGCAAGCCAGTACACCGGAAGATCGAACACGACGCCGATCATAATGTCTCCTAGAACTGATTCCACCAGTTGACGAAGTTGTAGTACCAGCTGGTCGGAGGCTACATGGGGTCTCCCGATCCGAGCACGACGATGGTCGCTCGATGTCGGTGACGCAGGTGGCGTGACGGAGTGCTTCGTCGGATCCTAGGACACCGGCTGGTCGCGGCAGAGGTGAGACCTCGAGCCCTTCGAGAGTCCGCTCGGCGCACACTTCATCGTGCTCGCGTGTCTGTAGTGCGAGTCGAAGCGACTGATCGACGACAGGTTGGGGTAGAAACTTTCATATAGCGCACCTCACAACTGCATGAAGGAGTGAGATATGGGGTCAACCGAGGAATTGTGGCGGAACTTCGTCGCGCAGGTGTTGAGCCTGTTGATGGCGTCCGGCTCGTAGCGGAGCTATTTGCCGGCCCATCCGCCCGCGTCATCCCCGGATCGCCCTGTCCGCCTGGCGCGGTTGGCCATGTTCGTTTGCCGGCGGTTTAGCACTAACTGAGAGCACGCCGCGGACCGACATCGAGTCCTGATCGAGTCTGTGAGTCCTAACAGCGTTGTGCCGGAGGGGGTAGTTGTGCCCGTCGTGGGTACTTAGAGTCCAGTCGGCTCACCCATAGGGCCCGGTCGGTGCACGTACGGTCTCCGATGAGGGAACTACCGGCGCTCCGGGAGTGCAGTCTGCTCGGGGGCGTCTTGAGGAGGAATCTCACATGACTAGGACCACGGCGGAACTGCTCGCTGACCTGGAGGTTCGGCTCGAGCAGTCGCTGAATCCGGGGAGCCCGAGGGCGATCGCGCGCCGCGCGGAGAAAGGCCTGCCCGGACCCCGCGAACGGATCCGGATGCTGCTCGACCGCGGTAGTTTCATCGAGGTCGGACAGATGGCGAGGAACCCGGGAGCCCCCGACAACCCGTACGGTGACGGCGTCGTCACCGGCCACGGAACTGTCGACGGACGTCCGGTGGCGGTGTTCTCGCACGACCACACCGTGTTCGGTGGCAGCGTGGGGGAGATGTTCGGTCGCAAGGTCGCGTCGATCATGGAGTTCGCGGCGCGGATCGGCTGCCCCTGCGTGGGCATCAACGACTCCGGCGGCGCACGCGTGCAGGACGCTGTCACGTCGCTCGCCTGGTACGCCGAGATGGGCCGCCGCCAGATCCCGCTGTCCGGAGTGTGCCCGCAGGTCTCGATCCTCCTCGGCAAATGTGCGGGCGGTGCGGCGTACGCACCGATCAACACCGATCTCGTCGTCGCCGTGGACGAGCAGGCGTACATGTTCGTCACCGGTCCCGGAGTCATCAAATCCGTCACCGGCGAGGACGTCACCCTCGACGAACTCGGTGGCGCCCGCGCTCAGGCCGAGAACGGGAACGTCCACCATGTCGCGCCGAGCGAAGAGGCGGCGTTCGCCTGGGTGCGGGAGTATCTCGGCTTCCTCCCGTCCAGCAGGCACGAAGAGGCGCCGATCGTGAACCCCGGCCTCGAACCCGACATCACCGACAACGATCTGGCGTTGAACGAGTTCATGCCGGACGCGGACAACGCCGCCTACGACATGCAAGACCTGCTGTTGAACATCTTCGACGACGGTGACTTTCACGAACTCGCCGCGCAGACGGCACCGAACGTGATCACCGGATTCTCCCGGGTGGACGGGCGATCCGTCGGAGTCGTGGCCAACCAGCCGCAATTTCTCAGTGGGGCACTGGATCAGGTCAGCGCGGACAAGGCGGCCCGCTTCGTGCGGATCTGCGACGCCTACGAGATTCCCCTCGTGTTCGTCGTCGACACGCCGGGCTTCCTGCCCGGGCTGGAACAGGAGCGGAACGGTGTGCTCCGCAGCGGCGGCCGCTTCCTGCAGGCGTTCGCGGCGGCCACGGTGCCGAAAGTGACTGTGGTGGTCCGCAAGTCCTACGGCGGTGGATATGCGGTGATGGGGTGCAAGCAACTCGGTGCCGACGTGAACTTCGCGTGGCCGACCGCACGCATCGCGGTCATGGGCGCCGAGGCCGCGATCAGTCTCCTCTACCACCGCGAACTCGAAGCCGCCGGCGACGAACAGGACGCGATGCGGCAGCAACTCGTCGACGCCTACAACGAGAACGTCGCGACACCGTATTCGGCCGCCGAGCGCGGCTACATCGACGCGGTGATCGAACCGTCCGCCACCCGGCTCGAGATCCGGCGGGCGCTGACGTTGCTCCGCGACAAGCACTCCGCCCGCGGCGAGCAGAAGCACCACCTGATTCCGCTCTGACCGCCGTCGGTAGTCACTCCTGTACCGTAGTTAGGTAACACTAACCAACTTGAGTTCATTGGAGAGATGCCTGTGGCAAAGCCGACTGCGACACTGACCGTGCTCCGGACCGAATGGCTGACCCCGCACATGGTGCGGGTATTCCTCGGCGACCCGGGATTCGACAGCTTCGTTCCCAATGCCTCCACCGATGCGTACGCGAAACTCGAATTCGGGGGTCCCGAAGAGCCCGTCCTGCGCACGTACACGATCCGGTCGGTGGATCCGGTGAAGCGAGAGATCGCCATCGACTTCGTGGTGCACGGCGACGCCGGTGTCGCCGGACCGTGGGCGGCGTCCGCGGCGGCCGGCGACGTGCTCCGGCTGCGCGGCCCCGGAGGCGCGTTCGCGCCGGACCCGGCAGCCGACTGGTACCTGCTCGCGGGAGACGAGACCGCAATCCCCGCCATCTCGGCGTCCGTCGAGAAGCTGGACGCGTCGGCGGTCGGACGGGTGATCATCGAGGTCGCCGGCCCCGAGGACGAAATCGTCTTCGGCTCGCCCGCAGGCGTCGACGTCACGTGGATCCACCGCGGCGACACGTCGGACCGGATCGGCGAAGACGCGTCGGGGGACAACGCACCCCTCGTCGCGGCGGTGCGCGACACCGCGTGGCTGCCCGGAACGGCGCAGGTGTTCATTCACGGTGAGGCGCAGGCAGTCATGCACAACCTGCGCTCCTACGTACGCAAGGAACGGGGCGTCCCCGCGTCGGCCGCGTCGATCTCCGGTTACTGGCGTCGCGGTCGCACCGAGGAGGGGTTCCGGGTGTGGAAGTCCGAGCTCGCCGCGAGCGACGGTGCCTCCCGCTGACTCACTGCGGCGGACGCGCTACGAGATGTGCGTCCGCCGCGTCAGCACCAGCAGTGACAGCATCGCCACGGCGCCCGCCGACGGGATCGCGACGGCCATCGGAACCGCGGTGTCGGGGCCGGCGATGCCGACGAGCGGCGAGACCACCGCGGCGAGGCCGAACTGGCCGGCACCGAGGAGCGCGGACCCGGTGCCGGACGCCTTGGTCACCTCACCCTGAGCCAGCGCCGTCGCATTGCCCATGACGAAACCGATGCTCGACACCGAGACGAACAGCGGAATGAGGATCGCCCACCAGGGCGGCGAATCGATCAGCGTCGCGGCGAGCAGCAGCACGACGCCCGCTGCCAGGAGCAGCGTGACCCCGAAACCCAGCAGCTGCCGCGCGTGGAATGTGCCCACGAGCCGCGTGTTCACGATCGCGGCGCCCACCATGCCCGCCGCGTTCACCGCGAACACCATAGAGAACTGCCCCGGGCTGAGCCCGAGGACGTTCTGCGCGACGAACGGGGACGCGGAGATGTACGAGAAGAGCGCGACGAACCCGAACATGAACGTGAACGCGTAACCCAGATAGACACGGTTGCCGACGACGTAGCGCACGTTCCGGAACAGTGCAGTGAGCCCGCCGCCGTGCCGGTTCTCCACGGGAAGCGTCTCCGGGACCAGGATCAGCACTCCCGCGAACATCGCCACACCGGCGGCAGTGAGAACCCAGAAGATCCCTCGCCAGCCGACCGGCCCGAGCAGGGCGCCCCCCATCAGCGGCGCGACGACCGGCGCGACCCCGCCGATGATCATCATGATGCTGAAGAGCCGGGCGGCGCTGTCTCCGCGGGCCCGGTCGGCAATGCAGGCGCGTGCGAGCACGATCGCCGCGCCACCGCTCAGCCCCTGGAAAAGTCGTGCAGCGATGAGGGTTTCGACGGTCGGCGCGAGAGCGCACGCCATCGCGGCGAGGGTCGTGACGACGGTGGCGCCGATCAGCAGGCGCCGGCGTCCGAGGCCGTCCGACAGCGGTCCCACGACGAGCTGACCGATGCCGAGCCCGGCCATGAATGTGGTCAACGTCAGCTGCACGCTCGGCGCGGATGTGTTCAGGCTCTCCGTCATCAGGGGGAGACCGGGGAGATACATGTCGGTGGCCAGCGGAGCGATCGCGGACAGTAACGCTAGGACACACAACATCGGGATGGAGATCGTTCGCTGCACAAAAGAACTCTAGCGGCGCGGCTGCTTGATTTATCTCCCGCCCGAGTCGACTGCTACCTCTACGAGCAGCGACCTGCCGGCACCGTTGGAGCTGGTACTCGACGAGTACGCGCGGCATCTCGGGCTCGATCGCGGCCGATCGCAGCACACCGTGAAGGCGTACGTCGCGGACGCGAAGTCGCTGCTGCAGCACTGGTTGTCGACGTCACCGGAGGCACACCTCGGCGAGCTCGACATCCAAGTGCTGCGGTCGTGACTCGCGGGCCAGTCCGCGGCCGGCATCGCCCGGACGACCCTCGCCCGGCGGACGTCGTCGGTGCGCAACTTCACACCCTGGCTGCTGCGGACCCGGCGCATCGCCACCGATCCCGGCGCCCGGTTGGGTGCCGCGAAGGCCCACCGCACGCGGCCCCCGGTGCTGCGGCAGTCGCAGGCGGCCGGCGTGATGGATGCCGCCGGATCGGGCGCGCAGCAGAACGATCCGATCGCCCTGCGCGACCGTCTCATCGTGGAACTGCTCTATGCGACGGGAATACGGGTGGGGGAGCTGTGCGGCCTCGACCTCGGTTCGGTGGATCGCGAACAGTGGCTGCTGCGTGTGATCGGCAAGGGAGACAAGGAGCGCTCCGTGCCGTATGGGAAACCGGCCGCCGACGCCGTGGACCTCTGGTTGCACGTCGGCAGGCCCGCGGTCGCGACGGACAGTGACACCGCGGCAGATCCGTGGGGGCAGCAATCCTGGGACGGTCCCGCCCCCGAGCCGAGCCGGCATCAGGTGACCAGTCAGGATCTGGTGGCGGATGCTCTCCTCAAACGGGCACGCAGGGCGCCGAGCCGAGGGTGGCGGCGCGGACTGCACCGGCTCACGGGGGATCGGTGAATCCGGGGGAGTCGGCAGGTGAGGCGCGCGATGCGCCACTGCTCGACCGCATCCGGCAGCCGATCCAGGGGGACTATCGAATTGCATTCCTGTCCTTGAAGGGCGGCGTCGGCAAGACGACGACCACGATCGGGCTGGGATCGATGTTCGCGTCACTGCGCGGCGACTGCGTGATCGCCGTCGACGCCAACCCCGACTTCGGGACACTCGCGCAGCGCGTGCCGCTGCAGGCGCATTCGACCGTCGGTGATCTCATCGCGGCGGAGTCGACGATCCGGCGTTACTTGGATGTGCGGGCCCACACGTCGCAGGCGCCGAGCCGTCTCGAGGTTCTCGCGAGTGAACAGGACCCGGCGATTTCCGAGGCGTTCAGTGAGGACGACTACCGGCGGGTGATCGACATCCTGCAGGTGTACTACACCATCATCCTCACCGACTGCGGCACCGGCATCATACATTCGGCGATGAACGGTGTTCTGCAACTCGCCAATTCCGTGGTGCTGGTGAGCTCGCCGGCAATTGACGGCGCCCGCAGTGCCGCCGCCACGCTGGACTGGTTGCAGCACCACGGTTACGGGCACCTGGTCTCGCGGACGGTCGTCGTGATCAGCGCCGCCCGGCCCGGCTCGAGCACGATCGACATGACGGAACTGACCAATCACTTCCTGCTCCGGTGCCGGGCCGTGAAGGTGGTGCCGTTCGACGAGCACCTCGCCGAGGGTGCGGTGGTGGATCTGGATCTGCTGCGTCCCGCGACGCAAAAGGCGTTCGTCGAACTCGCGGCGATGGTCGGGGACGACTTCCCGGAGTCGGCAGGCAGGCACGCCGTCGCGGAGTGGCGCTAGCCGCCGACGGGTTCGAGCCGTACCGGAGCCGCGCGGACGAGTCTGAGCGGGTCGAGGTATTCGCGGTCGCGGCGAAGACCCAGTGCAGGCACGCGGCGACGGGTGCGATGCAGCCCGGGTGCCCGGGTTCGAGCGTGCCGACGACGGTCCCGCGGCCCACGTGCTGCCCGGGGGTTACCCGGGCGGTCACCGGTTCGTACGTGGTGCGGAGCCCACCCGGGTGGTCGACGGAGACGACGGGCTTGCCGGCCACCGTGCCGGCGAACACCACTACACCCGCACCTGCCGACAGGACGGCCTCGTCGGGCACGCCACCCAGATCCACGCCGCGATGGCCGGGAAGTCAGTCGTGCTCGGGGTTGTCGAACGCCCGGACCACCCGCGGTCGTGGGTGCAGCGGCCAGTCGAAGTCGCCGCTCGGCGCGGCATCGGCGGGCGGGGCGAAGGCCGCCGCGGCGGTCAGCAGCGTCGACGCCGTGGCCGTCGCCGTGAGCGCCCGCAGAATCGCCCCGAACTTCGTCATGGATGAACGATCCCGCACGTCCGGGCCGATGAACGGGCAGCGGTCGAGAATGTGGATCGAACGCGCTTTGTCCACAGATCCCGCAAGACCCTTGCACGCGCGGCCGCGGGCCGCGGTGTGGCAGGGGCGGTTAGGGCGTTCGGCGTGGAGGCCGTACACTGATCGAGCGGTCTGTGCTCCCACAGTCCGACTTCGCGCGCCCGCGCAGGTTATCGGCCATCGGCTGGTCTCGCATCTCGGTGTGAGTCCGATGGTCTGCGGGCGCCAGGGTGGAGCGTCTCGAGATGCTCTGCATCAACCGGCAATGAAAGAGAGATACACAGCCATGGCTGTCGTAACAATGAAGCAGCTGCTCGACAGCGGCACGCACTTCGGTCACCAGACCCGTCGTTGGAACCCGAAGATGAAGCGTTTCATCTTCACCGACCGCAACGGCATCTACATCATCGACTTGCAGCAGACGCTGACGTACATCGACAAGGCGTACGAGTTCGTCAAGGAGACCGTTGCCCACGGCGGCACCGTCCTCTTCGTCGGCACCAAGAAGCAGGCCCAGGAGTCCATCGCGGCCGAGGCCACTCGCGTCGGGATGCCCTACGTCAACCAGCGTTGGCTCGGCGGCATGCTCACCAACTTCACCACCGTCCACAAGCGTCTTCTCCGCCTCAAGGAGCTTGAGGCGATGGAGCAGACCGGTGGCTTCGAGGGTCGCACCAAGAAGGAAATCCTCATGCTCACGCGTGAGATGACCAAGCTGGACCGCACTCTCGGTGGTATCCGCGACATGGCCAAGGTCCCCTCCGCGGTGTGGGTCGTCGACACCAACAAGGAGCACCTGGCCGTTGCCGAGGCTCGCAAGCTGAACATCCCGGTCATCGCGATCCTGGACACCAACTGCGACCCCGACCTCGTCGACTACCCGATCCCGGGCAACGACGACGCCATCCGCAGCGCCGCCCTGCTCACCAAGGTCGTCGCTTCTGCGGTGGCCGAGGGCGTGCAGGCCCGTGCCGGACTGAGCGCCGACAAGGACGCGAAGCCCGAGGCCGGCGCCGGCGAACCCCTCGCCGAGTGGGAGCAGGAACTGCTCTCGCAGGCAGCGCCCGCCGCTGAGGCTGCGCCCGCCGCAGAGGCCGCTCCCGCAGCTGAGGCACAGGCGGCTCCGGCTGCCGAGGCCCCCGCAGCAGAGGCACCCTCCACCGAGGCCTGATCCGATGCACACGGCCCTGACCAGAGATCTTTTGGTCAGGGCCGTTTCACGGTCTGGTCCGAGTACTACCCTGACTTACGTCCCGACAGACATATGAGGAGGCTCGCTCACCATGGCGAACTACACCGCCGCTGACGTCAAGCGGCTCCGCGAGCTCACCGGCTCCGGAATGATGGCCTGCAAGAACGCTCTCGCTGAGGCCGAGGGTGACTTCGACAAGGCTGTCGAGCAGCTGCGCATCAAGGGCGCCAAGGACGTGGGCAAGCGTGCCGAGCGCACCACGGCCGAGGGCCTGGTCGTTTCCAAGGACGGCGTCCTGCTCGAGCTCGACTGCGAGACGGACTTCGTCGCGAAGAACGAGGACTTCCTGAAGCTCGCCGAGTCGATCGTCACGGTCGCCGCGGCAGCGAAGCCCGCCGATGTCGACGCGCTCAAGGCGCTCGACCTCGACGGCAAGACGGTCGACACCGTCATCCAGGAGCAGTCCGCGAAGATCGGCGAGAAGCTCGTCCTGAGCAAGATCGCCTCGTTCGACGGACCGGTCGCGGTCTACCTGCACAAGCGCAGCGCCGACCTGCCGCCCGCCGTCGGCGTCCTCGTCGAGTACACCGGTGAGGGTGACGCTGCTGCGGAGGCCGCTCGCGGTGCCGCCATGCAAGTCGCGGCGCTCAAGGCCAAGTACGTCACGCGTGACGAGGTCCCCGAGGACATCGTCGCCAACGAGCGTCACATCGCCGAGGAGACCGCTCGCGCCGAGGGCAAGCCGGAGCAGGCTCTGCCGAAGATCATCGAAGGCCGCGTCAACGGCTACTTCAAGGACGTCGTGCTGACCGAGCAGTCCTCGGTGCAGGACTCCAAGAAGTCCGTGAAGGCGATCCTCGACGAGGCCGGCGTCACCATCAAGCGTTTCGTTCGCTTCGAGGTCGGTGCTTCGAGCTAGTCGTGTGAGTCGTATGGCCCCGTCGGACGAGTGCGCTCGCCCGGCGGGGCCTACGTATACCGCCACCGTCCTGATGAGGCAGGATGAAGATGGCCGTCTGAATGGGTCGAGTAGGCGCGTGGGTGCACTCGGCCGCTGTCGAGATCGACGAGTGCTGTGGAACTGAGGAGAGCAATGTCCGAACCAGCCAACGAACGTACGGGATTCCATCGAGTCCTTCTCAAACTCGGCGGAGAAATGTTCGGTGGTGGCAAGGTCGGCCTCGACCCCGATGTGGTGACCAAGGTCGCGGAGCAGATCGCCGAGGTCGTGCGATCCGGGGTGCAGGTGGCGGTGGTCATCGGCGGCGGCAACTTCTTCCGTGGTGCGGAACTGCAGCAGCGAGGTTTGGACCGCGCGCGTTCCGACTACATGGGCATGCTCGGCACCGTGATGAATTGCCTTGCTCTGCAGGACTTCCTGGAGAAAGAGGGTATCGACAGCCGCGTGCAGACGGCGATCACCATGGGACAGGTGGCGGAGCCCTACATTCCGCTGCGCGCTCAGCGTCACCTCGAGAAGGGCCGCGTCGTGATCTTCGGCGCCGGCATGGGCATGCCCTACTTCTCGACCGACACGACCGCGGCACAGCGTGCACTCGAGATCGGCGCCGAGGTCGTCTTGATGGCCAAGGCCGTCGACGGCGTGTTCACCGCGGACCCGAACCTCGACCCGACCGCGACGATGTACACGCAGATCACGCACCGTGAGGTCATCGAACAGGGGCTCAAGGTGGCCGACGCGACCGCCTTCAGCCTCTGTATGGACAACGAGATGCCGATCATGGTGTTCAATCTGCTGACCGAGGGGAATATCGCTCGGGCAGTATCCGGTGAGAAGATCGGAACGCTCGTCAAGTCATGACGCGAGTGACACGCTCGACACAGGGTTTTCTCGAAACAGAGGCAGTGACGAATCGATGCAGAACGACATGGAGGACCAGCCGTGATTGATGAAGCTCTCTTCGAAGCCGAGGAGAAGATGGAGAAGGCTGTCACGGTCGCCAAGGACGATCTCGGATCGATCCGCACGGGCCGCGCGAATCCTGGCATGTTCAATCGCATCGGAATCGACTACTACGGCGCGTTCACCCCGATCACGCAGCTCGCCAGCATCAACGTGCCGGAAGCGCGACTGGTCGTCGTCAAGCCGTACGAGGCCTCGCAGCTCGGCGCCATCGAGACGGCGATCCGGAACTCCGACCTGGGCGTGAACCCGTCCAACGACGGAAACCTGATCCGCATCTCGGTACCCCAGCTCACCGAGGAACGCCGCCGCGAACTGGTCAAGCAGGCCAAGTCCAAGGGCGAGGACGCGAAGGTGTCCGTGCGCAACGTGCGCCGCAAGGCGATGGACGAGCTGTCCCGGATCCAGAAAGACGGCGAGGCCGGCGAGGACGAGGTCGGTCGGGCCGAGAAGGAACTCGACAAGACGACCGCCCGGTACGTCGCGCAGGTCGACGAACTGGTGAAGCACAAGGAAGCCGAGTTACTGGAAGTTTAGTCACGAGACGAGGAGTGGATCGGGGACAGTGACCGTGCCAGCAGAACACGGGACCCCAGGGGGACCCATCTCCGAGGGCGACCCCTCGGAACCGGTCTCCGAGGGGTCGCCCGCGCCGGGGGCGGCCCCGGCCGCGAAGTCGAAGGCCGGGCGTAACCTGCCCGCCGCGATCGGCGTGGGCGTCGGTCTCGGCGTCGCGCTGATCCTGATCCTCGTCTACGTGCCGCTGGTGTGGATCGGCGTGGTGGCTGTCGCGATGGCAGTCGCCACCTGGGAGGTCACCAAGCGCCTGCGGGAGGCCGGGATCAGCGCCCCCCGGATCCCGCTGCTCGCGGGCGGTCAGGCGATTTTGTGGCTGGGGTGGCCGTTCGGCCCGGTCGGGGTGCTCAGCGCCTTCGCGGGGACCGTGCTGGTGTGCATGGTCTGGCGGCTGTTCGACCACGGGCTGAAGGCGACACCGCAGAATTTCCTCCGGGACACCGCGATCACCGTGTTCGTCGCCTCCTGGATCCCGCTGCTGGCGTCGTTCGCAGTGCTGATGGTGTTGCAGGACGACGGCGCCGGGCGGGTGCTGTGCCTGATGATCGGCGTGGTCTGCTCCGACGTGGGCGGCTACGCGGCGGGTGTGCTGTTCGGCAAGCATCCGATGGTCCCGGCGATCAGCCCCAAGAAGTCGTGGGAAGGGTTCTTCGGTTCGCTGCTGTTCTGCGTCATCGGCAGCCTGCTCACGGTCACCCTGATTCTCGACGAGAACTCGATGATCGGTGTGCTCCTCGGTGTCGTCCTGGTGGTCACCGCCACGCTCGGCGATCTCATCGAATCCCAGGTCAAGCGAGAGCTTCGCATCAAGGACATGGGCACCCTGCTTCCCGGGCACGGCGGCATCATGGACCGTCTCGATTCCCTGCTGCCGTCGGCGTTCGTGACGTGGCTGGTGCTCACGGTCCTCGTCTGACCGCCCTGCCGTGACCATTCCCAGCCCGAACATCTGGCACTGGCCGGAGTGGTACGAGGTCGAGAATCGTGCCCAGGACGTGGACGGGGCGATCTTCCGGCACCTGCGCGGGGCCGTGGACTGGACGGGCGGCACCGTCGCCGACCTGGGCTGCGGCTCCGGCTTCCACCTCCCGGTCTTCGCCGAGTCCGCGGCCACGGTCTACGGAATCGAACCGCACCCGCCGCTACTGGAACGTGCTCGCACCCGCGTGGGGCACCTGCCGAACGTCCGCGTGATCGACGGCTCGGCCGAGGGCATACCCCTCGGCGACGCGAGCGTGGACGTCGTGCATGCGCGGACCGCCTATTTCTTCGGTCCCGGCTGCGGCCGCGGAATCTGCGAGGCGATGCGGGTGCTGCGCCCGGGCGGCGCGCTCGTGGTGGTCGATCTCGATGCCACGGCCCATCCCTACGGCGAGTGGATGCGGGCCGACCTGCCGCAGTACAACCCGGCGACCGTCGAGGCCTTCTTCGCGGCGCAGGGGTTCGACCTGATGCGGGTGGAGACGCGGTGGCGATTCCCGGACCGGGAATCGCTGCGCGGGGTCCTCGGTATCGAGTTCACCAGGAAGACGGCATCGAAGGCGTTCGCGCGGACACCCGGCGTGGCTCTCGACGTGCGCTACCGCGTGCACGTTCGCCGAAAGCCCGCCGGGCTGGAGATGCTCTGACCGGGTGTCGTTACCGCGGTGCGATGTGGAAGAGCTGTGCGAGCGCGTTGATCTTCTTGGCCTTCGCCAGCTTGGGGAGGTCACTGCCGTCCCGCACCCGGGAGCCGTCCTCGCCGAGGTCCGCGATCACGTCGCGCGCCCATTCGGCCTCGGCCGGGGACGGGCTCAGTGCGTCGTTGACCGGGGCCGTCTGCGCGATGGTCATGCACAGCTTCCCGGTCATGCCCATCGACAGGGTCAGCGCCGACGCGCGGACCAGGGCGTCGACGTCGGTGCCGAGGGTGGGGCCGTCGATCGGCGGTGCGATCCGGGCGGCCCGGCTGGCGACCGTCAGCCGGGACCGGGGGTAGGCCATCGCCAGCGGCGAATCGTCCATCCCGGTGTCGCGGCGGAAGTCGCCGCTGCCGAACGCGAGCCGGAACGTCGCCTCCGTCCGGGCGATCTCGGGTGCCGCCTCGAGTCCCATCGCGGATTCGACGAGGGCGAGCACCTTCGTGCCCTCGGGGAGTCGCTCGGCGGTGGCGTCGACCTGCATTCCACTCTCGGTCTTGGCGAGCATGACGCCCTCGAGCCCGGGAACACCGTTCAGGGCTGCCAGATCGTCCGCCCAGTAGGGGGTGGTGGCGTCGTTGATCCGCACCCACGCGCGGCGGTTCTCGCCGAGCCAGGCGACGACGTCGGCGCGCGCCCGGGGTTTGCGGTCGGGGGTGACGGCGTCCTCGAGGTCGAGGATCACGGCGTCGGCGGCGCTGGCATGGGCCGCCTCGAAACCCTCGGGTTTGCCGGCGGGAACCAGCAGCCAGGATCGTGCTTGTTCAGCTGCGATACGCGGTGCCACAGTCGTCTCCATGTCGGCCTTCACAGTCGTGCCGTTCCGGTGATATCCACGACAGTAATTCTGCTCGCTCAGGGTCTGCGCAATCCACTTGCGTAACTAATGTTCAGTTAGAAATTACTGTTCAGGCGCCGCTGCCGGTTCGCTGCCCGCCGGATCTGGATGATGCGGACCCCGCCCGCGAGGGCCATGATCACCGCGCCTGCGATCGCCGCGAACAAGAGTGTGACGCCCAGCGGGAGGGTGAATTCCCAGGCGAACATTTCGAGGGTCGCGCTGTCGAGGTTCTGCAGGATGAACACGAGAAGCAGTACCAGAACGACGATTCCGATCACCAGACCGGTCCACGTGGCGCCCACCCGGGTGTGCTTGATGCCCTTGCGGCGTGCGACGTCGGGATGCTCGGCGCCGGCCGGTGTGGTGTCGGCGTGCGGCGGGTCGGTGGGCACCGGACCGGTGTTCGGACCACGGTGTGCCGGGACGTCCGGAGGGAAGTTCGAGGGGTCGTCCGGTGTTGTCGACATAAGTTGATCTTCACCCACCTGGGCGGGTTGCGCATGCGCATCGGGCGGCGAATCGACGTCGATCAGGCATCCGCGCGACAACGACCCCCGAATCAATGGGACAATGGAGAAACTATGGCTGTCTCGCTTCCCCTCGTTTTCACCGCGCCCCGGCGTGGGATGCCGCCCAAGCATCTCGCGGACCTCGACTCCGCCGAGCGGCGGGAGGCCGTCAAGGAGCTGGGTCTGCCCGGGTTCCGGGCCGACCAGCTGGCCCGGCAGTACTACGCGCGGCTCGAGGCCGATCCGGAGAAGATGACCGATCTCCCCGCCGCTGTGCGCGAGCAGGTGGGCGCGGCCCTGTTCCCGACGCTGCTCACCCCCGTCAAGCACCTGGCCTGCGACGGCGGGGACACCCGCAAGACGCTCTGGAAGGCGAACGACGGGACGCTGCTCGAAAGCGTCCTCATGCGCTACCCCGACCGCGCGACGCTGTGCATCTCCAGTCAGGCGGGGTGCGGAATGGCGTGCCCGTTCTGCGCGACCGGTCAGGGCGGGCTACAGCGCAACCTGTCGACCGCCGAGATCGTCGACCAGGTGCGTGCCGCCGCGGCCGCTCTGCGCGACGGTGACGTCCACGGCGGTCCGGGCCGGTTGTCGAACGTCGTCTTCATGGGGATGGGGGAGCCGCTCGCCAACTACAAGCGAGTGGTCGCCGCGGTCCGTCGCATCACCTCGCCCGCCCCCGACGGCCTCGGGTTGTCGCAGCGCTCCGTGACGGTGTCGACGGTGGGTCTGGCGCCTGCGATCCGCAAGCTCGCCGACGAGGACCTCAGCGTGACGCTGGCCGTGTCTCTGCACACCCCGGACGACGAACTGCGCGACACCCTGGTGCCCGTGAACAACCGCTGGTCGGTGGCGGAGGTCCTCGACGCCGCCCGCTACTACGCGGACAAGTCCGGCCGACGCGTCTCGATCGAGTACGCGCTGATCCGGGACGTGAACGATCAGCCGTGGCGCGCCGACCTGCTGGGCAAGAAGCTGCGCAAGGCACTCGGGTCACTGGTGCACGTGAATCTCATTCCGCTGAACCCCACACCGGGCAGTGAGTGGGACGCGAGCCCGAAGCCGGTGGAGAAGGAATTCGTCCGGCGCGTGCTGGCGCAGGGTGTGTCCTGCACCGTGCGGGACACCCGCGGCCAGGAAATCGCGGCCGCCTGCGGGCAGCTCGCCGCCGAGAACTGAGCGTCCGCCGAACAGGCAGAAACGACGAACCCCTCGCCCGAGTGATCGGGGCGAGGGGTTCGCTCGTGGTTCGTGTTACCGGGGCTTGCGCCGCAGGACGATGTCGCGAACGAGGATCAGGACCATCAGGGCCGCGCAGGCGATCAGCCACAGGTCCTCGACCAGGCCGGTGTGGTTGCCGATGATCATGAGCAGCAGGAACACGGCGAAGAACCATCCGAAGAACCGGAACGTCTTCGGCGCCTCACCGCTCCAGCCCCATGCTGCCGACGGGACCTCCGCGGTGTCGATGTGTGCGGCCACGATGGGGTCGCTGGACGAGGGCTCCAACTGGGTACCGGCCACGATCGATCCTCCTGCAGATTCGGTTGCGCTACTCGACATATCGTGACATACGACTGCCCGTCGTATGTAGTGGGGCCATCCATGGCGGGCCGTCCGCATTTCATCAGGAACAATGGGTGGGTGGATGAAAACAGGCCCACTCGCGTCCTGCTGCTCGGCAGCACAGGTTCGATCGGTACCCAGGCGTTGGAGGTGGTGGCCGCCAACCCGGACAAGTTCACGGTGGTGGGACTCGCGGCCGGTGGCGGAAACGTCGAACTGCTGAACCGGCAGATTCGTGAGACGGGTGTGTCCTCCGTCGCAGTCGCGGATCCGCGGGCGGCTGCATCGCTGGATCGGCCCGGCGTGCTGAGCGGACCGGACGCCGTCACCGAACTCGTGCGGACCACGGAAGCGGACGTCGTGCTCAACGCGCTCGTCGGTTCGCTGGGACTGGAGCCGACGCTCGCCGCACTCGACTCCGGTGCGCGGCTCGCCCTGGCCAACAAGGAGTCGCTCGTCGCCGGCGGCCCCCTCGTCACCGCAGCGGCGGCTCCGGGACAGATCGTGCCGGTCGACTCCGAGCACTCCGCGCTGGCCCAGTGCCTGCGGGGCGGCAGCGCGGACGAGGTGGACCGGCTGGTTCTCACCGCCTCGGGCGGACCGTTCCGCGGCTGGACTTCCGAACGGCTCGAATCGGTCACACCCGAGCAGGCCGGTGCCCACCCCACGTGGTCGATGGGGCCGATGAACACGCTGAACTCCGCGACACTCGTCAACAAGGGGCTCGAACTGATCGAGACCCACCTGCTGTTCGGCGTCGACTACGACCGGATCGACGTCACCGTCCACCCGCAGTCCATCGTGCACTCGATGGTCACGTTCACCGACGGGTCGACGCTGGCGCAGGCCAGCCCACCCGACATGAAACTCCCGATCGCCCTGGCGCTCGGCTGGCCGCACCGTGTCGCCGGCGCCGCCGCGGCCTGCGACTTCAGCACGGCGTCCACCTGGGAGTTCGAGCCACTCGACTCGCAGGTTTTCCCCGCCGTCGACCTCGCCCGCGAGGCAGGTAAGGGTGGGGGATGCCTCACCGCGGTCTACAACGCTGCGAACGAAGTCGCGGCTCAGGCATTCTTGGACGGGATCATCCGGTTCCCGCGCATCGTCCGCACCGTCGCCTCCGTGCTGTCCGAGGCGGACGAGTGGTCGGCGCCACCGGCTACCGTGGAAGACGTACTGGCCGCCGACGGCTGGGCACGTGAGCGAGCACGTCAGCTCGTGAAGCAGGAAGGCTAGAACTGCATGGTGTTCGCAGTGGGCGTTGTTCTCTTCGCCCTCGGGATCGCGCTGTCGATCGCACTTCACGAAGCGGGGCACATGTGGGTGGCGCAGGCCACCGGCATGAAGGTCCGCCGGTACTTCATCGGTTTCGGACCCAAGGTCTTCTCCTTCCGCCGCGGTGAGACCGAGTACGGGCTCAAGGCGCTCCCACTCGGCGGGTTCTGCGACATCGCCGGGATGACGGCGCTGGACGAACTCGACCCGGACGAAGAAGACCGGGCCATGTACAAGAAGCCGACCTGGAAGCGCCTCGCGGTGATGTCCGGCGGCATCGGCATGAACTTCGTCCTCGGGCTCGTGCTGGTCTACGTCCTCGCCGTCGGGTGGGGGCTGCCCGATCTCAACCGGTCCACCGACGCGGTCGTCGGTTCGGTCGGGTGTGCTGCGCCCACCCAGGGTCCCGGCCCCGACTACGCCCTGTCCGAGTGCACCGGACCGGGCCCCGCCGAGCAGGCGGGCATCAGGACCGGCGACGTCATCACCGCGGTCGACGGCAAGGACACGCCCTCGTTCGCCGACGTGGCCGCCGCCACGCGTTCGCTGTCCGGTCCGGTGGACTTCACCATCGAGCGGGACGGCGAAGAGCAGACGATCGTCGTCCCGGTCCAGCAGGTGCAGCGCTGGGTCCAGGAGGAGGGGGACACCGAACCCCACGAGGCGACGGTCGGTGCCATCGGCATCGGCGCGACCCCGAGCGTCGTCGAGCACTCGGCGCTCTCGGCGGTGCCCGCCTCGTTCGAGTTCACCGGCGACATGTTCGTGATGACCGCCGAGCGGCTGGTGCAGATGCCGAGCAAGGCCGTCGACCTGTGGCACGCGGTGACGGGCGGCGAACGCGACCCGGAGACCCCGATCTCCGTATACGGCGCCAGCGTCATCGGCGGTCAGATCGCCGAACAGGGCATCTGGGAAGCGTTCGTGCTGCTGCTCGCGAGCCTGAACTTCTTCCTCGGGATGTTCAACCTCCTGCCGCTGCTGCCGCTCGACGGCGGGCACATGGCGGTCACCGTGTACGAGCGGGTCCGGGACTGGTTCCGCAGCAGGCGCGGACTGCCCAGCGGGGGACCCGTCGACTACATGAAACTTCTGCCCGTCACCTATGTGGTGATCGTCATAGGCGGCGCATACATGCTCCTCACCCTGACCGCCGACATCGTCAACCCGATCAAGCTCTTCCAGTGATCGCTAAACTCGGACTTGAAGCTACGAAAGAAGGCACCCACGTGACCAGCCCTGTCGGATTGGGTATGCCCGAAGGCCCGGCCGCCGTTCTCGCCCCCCGCCGCAAGACTCGCCAGCTCCAGGTCGGAACTGTCGGTGTCGGCAGCGACTTCCCGGTATCCGTGCAGTCGATGTGCACCACCAAGACCCACGACATCAACGCCACCCTGCAGCAGATCGCGGAACTCACGGCGTCGGGCTGCGACATCGTCCGTGTGGCCTGCCCACGGCAGGAGGACGCCGACGCGCTCGCGACCATCGCGAAGAAGAGCCAGATCCCGGTCATCGCCGACATCCACTTCCAGCCCCGGTACATCTTCGCCGCCATCGAGGCGGGCTGCGCGGCCGTCCGCGTGAACCCCGGCAACATCAAGGAGTTCGACGGACGCGTCAAGGAGGTCGCGAAGGCCGCGGGCGACGCAGGCATCCCGATCCGCATCGGTGTCAATGCCGGTTCCCTCGACCCGCGCCTGATGCAGAAGTACGGCAAGGCCACGCCGGAGGCGCTCGTCGAGTCCGCGCTGTGGGAGGCGGGACTGTTCGAGGAACACGGGTTCGGCGACATCAAGATCTCGGTGAAGCACAACGACCCGGTGATCATGGTCGAGGCCTACCGGCAGCTGGCGGCGCAGTGCAACTACCCGCTGCACCTCGGGGTGACCGAGGCCGGTCCGGCCTTCCAGGGCACGATCAAGTCGGCGGTGGCGTTCGGTGCGCTGCTGGCCGACGGCATCGGCGACACCATCCGGGTGTCGCTGTCCGCTCCGCCCGCCGAGGAGATCAAGGTCGGCACGCAGATCCTGCAGTCGCTGAACCTGCGGCCCCGGAAGCTCGAGATCGTCTCCTGCCCGTCGTGCGGGCGCGCCCAGGTAGACGTGTACACGCTCGCCGACGAGGTCACCGCCGGTCTCGAGGGCATGGAGATCCCGCTGCGCGTGGCCGTCATGGGGTGCGTCGTCAACGGTCCCGGTGAGGCCCGCGAGGCCGACCTGGGTGTCGCGTCCGGCAACGGCAAGGGGCAGATCTTCGTCAAGGGCAAGGTCATCAAGACCGTGCCGGAGGCGCAGATCGTCGAAACTCTCATCGAGGAAGCCATGCGGATCGCCGAGGAGATGGAGGGTGATGCGACGTCCGGATCACCCGTCGTGACGGTCAGTTGAGTCGGCGCAGGCAGCGGCCAACGAAACGTCTCCCGTTTCCGGCGAGTTCATGGCAATCTGGTGGGCAGGTCCACTAGCTGACAAGGTTGGGTAGATGCTCAAGCTCCTCGGTGCCAAACAGTTGAGCAGTCGGGACGCAGCACACGTGCTCCGCGTTCTCGACGCCGATCCTGTCGCCGCCTGCATGGTTGCCGCTCGCGTAGAAGAGGGCGGCATCGATCCCCGGATGATCCACGGAGAGTTGTGGAGTCGGGGCGGGCCGCTCGAGTCGTTGTGCTTCTCGGGCGCGAATTTCGTGCCGCTGCGTGGCAGCATCGACGACATGCGGGCGTTCGCCGACCGGGCCTGTCGCACCCCGCGCATGTGTTCGTCGCTGGTCGGCCGGGCCGAACTGACGTTGCCGCTGTGGGAGATGCTCGAGATGGATTGGGGGCCTGCCCGCGAGGTCCGGCCCGACCAGCCGCTGCTGGCGCTGGCGAGTACCCCGCAGTGCCGCCCGGACCCCTTGGTCCGGCAGGTGCGGATGCACGAACTCGAGCAGTACCTGCCTGCCGCGGTCGCGATGTTCATCGAAGAGGTCGGCATCGATCCCCGCGCCAACGACGGAGGACGAGGGTACCGGCGCCGCGTCGCCAATCTCATCGCCGCCGGCCGGGCGTGGGCCAGATTCGACGACGGTCAGGTGGTGTTCAAGGCCGAGGTCGGCTCGGTGTCCTCCCGGGTGGGGCAGATCCAGGGTGTGTGGGTGCATCCGATGTATCGCGGGCACGGGTTCGGGGCGGCGGGTACCGCGACGGTCGCGGAGGCCGTCATCGCGGAGGGCCGCATCGCCAGCCTCTACGTCAACAGCTTCAACACGGTGGCCCGCAGCGCGTACGCGCGCATCGGCTTCAGCCAGGTCGCGACGTTCGCCACAATTCTCCTGGACTGACTCGCTGTCCGCCTACCGTGTCGGCGGTGTCCGCCGACATAGCATGGGCGGCGATGAACCTGCGGCCATATTCTCGCTTACGCGTCGTCCAGTCGATCGCCCTATGCGGCGCCGCTGTGCTGACGGTGGGTCTCACGGCGTGCACGCCGAGACCGGACGGTCCGGAACCGGCCGCGCAGGCGTTTCTGACGGCCTTCGCCGAGCAGGATTCGGGGCAGGCCGCCGATCTGTCGGATCGTCCCGACGTCGCCCGCCAGGCCCTCGAGTCCGCGTGGACGTCGCTGCAGGCCGAGTCTCTCGACGCCCGGACGACGGACGTTCACGTCAGCGGTGACACGGCCACCGTCGGGTACACGTACGAATGGCATCTGCCGAAGGACCGGGTGTGGACGTATTCGGGTGAACTCCAGATGGGGCGGCGCGGCGGAGACTGGGCCGTGCGCTGGAGTTCCACCAACGTCCATCCCCGGCTGGGTGACCGGCAGACGATGTCGCTGCGTTCCACGGCCGCCCCGCGGGCGCGGGTCAACGAGCATTCGGGGTCGGACGTCCTCGTCCCCGGCGTGGTGTACCGCGTGAAGTTCGATGCGGCGCAGTCGGGCAACGTGATCGGCAGTGCCCAGTCCCTCGCGTCGGCGCTCGCCACGTTCGACAACACGCTCACTGCGCAGTCGATCGCCGAATCGGCGACGGCGGTCAAGGGCGACTACCTCGTCACGAGGCTGCGGTCGGACGACTACGAACAGGTCGCCGGCGTGCTCGGCGCCATTCCCGGTGTGAGCGTGTCCGACGAGGCGGATCTCGTGGCCACCGACCGGAACTTCGCACCCGATCTGGTCGGTCAGGTGAAGAAGACCGTGATCGACGAGGTCGACGGCAAGGCCGGCTGGAGTGTGGTGACGGTCAACCAGAACGGTGTCGACACGGACGTGCTCACCGAGACGGCGCCGCAGACCTCCCCGTCGTTCTCGATCAGCCTCGACCGTCCCATCCAGATCGCCGCGCAGAACGCCGTCAATGCTCGCACCGACCAGACGATGATGGTCGTCATCCAGCCGTCGACCGGCGACGTCCTGGCCGTCGCGCAGAACAAGGCCGCGGACAGGGACGGCCCGGTCGCGCTCACCGGCCTGTATCCGCCCGGTTCGACGTTCAAGATCATCACCGCGGGCGCCGCGATCTCGTCGGGCATCGCGACACCCGACACGATGGTGCCGTGTCCGGGACGCATCGAGATCGGTGAGCGCAGCGTCCCGAACTACAACGAATTCGCGCTCGGCACCGTGCCGATGGCCACGGCGTTCGCCCGCTCCTGCAATACGTCGTTCGCGAAACTCGCCAGCGAGATGCGTCCCGACGCGCTGACGGTCGCTGCGTCGCAGTACGGTATCGGCCCCGACTACGAAGTGGTGGGCCTGCCCACCGACTCGGGTTCGGTGCCGCCTGCCGAGGATCTGGTGCAGCGAACCGAGGACGGATTCGGTCAGGGCAAGGTGGTGGTCAGCCCGTTCGGGATGGCGTTGGCCGCCGCGACCATCGCGCACGGTTCGACGCCCGTGCCGCGGTTGATCGCCGGACGGGAAACCACGATCGACGGCGAGCATCCGCAGATCAGCCCGGAAATGGTCGACGGCCTGCGCGGGATGATGCGCCTCGTGGTGACGAGCGGTACCGCCGAGCGGATCGAAGACCAGGGCGAGGTGTACGGCAAGACGGGTGAGGCCGAGGTCGACGGCGGTTCGCACGCCTGGTTCGTCGGCTACCGCGGCGACCTCGCGTTCGCGACGCTGGTGGTGCGCGGCGGCAGTTCCGACAACGCCGTCGCCGTCACCCGCGACATGTTCGCCGCGCTGCCCGAGGGGTACTGACGCGGGCCGCTGTCCACCGATCGAGGGACAGCGGAATTCATCCTGTTCAGGGGCTGATCGGTGGACAGACGCTGCCGCCGGGGCGGTCCATAGTTGGTTGCAGACGGAAGAACCCGCACAGTCGGGATCGAAAAGCCAACGTGGACAGGAAGTCGGACCATGACCATCAGTGCAGAAGTGAATCGCGTGGAGACAGCGAACGGTACCCGGAGGGTGTTGTTCGTTGGGCGCCCGGGCGGCGGCACCGAGCTGACGCGGTGGGTTGCGTTGCGGCAGTGGGCTTCCGACCGCGGAATCGAATCGATCAGCGAATGTGAGGGTGACGTCGTCTGCGCGATCGCGACCGAGGACGTCCTGGACGGACTCTGTTCGCCGTCCGATGCGATGGCGATGCAGCTGGCGCGGGCTCGAGGGGTGCCCTGCGTCGGCGTTCGCGACGCACACGTACTCGAAGATGCGATCTGACATGGGCTTCGAGATCATCGAGCGCGGCGAGACCCTGGTGGCCGGTCTGCCCGTGCGAAGCCCCCAGCGCGCGTTGGGGAAGCTGAGCGACCCGCGCCTGGACCGCGCATGGACGAGAGTGCTCCACCACGAGGTCGGGGGGCCGCTCGCCTCCACCTACATCGACTTCGCTCCCGACGTCGAGTCGTATTACACCCAGATCGTCGGGTACGAGTGCGCGACGGTGGACGACGCCACGCGGGGTCACGTCATTTCGCGGATCCCGCCCGGCACGTACGCCAAGTTCTCCTCGCGGGGAATGTTTCCCGACGTGATGCTGCGGCTGTGGGCGCAGGTCAGCGAGGCGGAGACGAACGGCGACATCGAGCGGACGTACACCGGGGACCTCGAAGCGTATCCGCACGCCTACGCCGTGGACCTGTACATTCCGATCCACGTGGACGAGTCCGGGGCGCCGTCGAGTGCGATGGGTGAGAAGCGATGATCGAGATCGTCAAGCGGCAGGCCGAATCGTTTGTGGGCCTGACCATTCCCGAAGGCAAACCCGGACGACCCGGGCCGGGCCGCGAACTCGTCGACTACACGGTGGAGCGGATCAGGGATCGGGGGATCTCCGAGATCTTCGTCGTCTACGCGGCCTCCCCGCCGCCGCGCACGTTCACGGTGGTCGTCGGATATCCGTGCGATTCGCCCGACAAGATGGAGCCCGGCGACGTCCTGGTCGGCGTACGTTCCGGCTATTTCGCCCGATTCTGTTGCGAGGACGAATCGGAACCGGATGCGCTCGCCGAGACGTGGAGCGTCGCCGACTACGCGGCGGCGCGCGGCCGGATCGAACGCGCCTTCACCGAGGACCTCGAGGTGCATCATCCGGACGGGTCCGTCGATCTGTTCCTCTCACTGCATTGAGCGGCGACCGGGCGGGTCACTCGTGCTCGGCGAGTTTCTCGGGGTCGATCTGGGGCCCGCCCTTGCCGAGCCTCTTGTTCACGAGGACGGTCCCGGCCCACAGCACGACACCGATTCCGAGGAGAACGCCCGCGATCTGGTACTGCACCGCGGGACGGTCGGCGAAAGGAGTGACGAGGAAGCCACACGTGAGGGCGCCGATGATCGGAAAGATGGTCGGCACCCGGAAATGCTTGTGCTCCACCGGCTGCTTGCGCAAGACGAGCACGGTGATGTTGACGATGGTGAACACGCCCAGCAGCAGCAGTGCGGTGGTGCCGCCGAGTTCGGGGACCTCACCGACGAACGTGATGAGGCCGAAGGCGAGGATCGTGGTGAAGACGATGGCCACGTACGGCGTGCGCCGGGTGGCGTGAACCTTGCCGAGCGGGGGAGGCAGGACACCCTCGCGGCTCATGCCGTACAGCAACCGGCTCGCCATCAGCATGTTGATCAGTGCCGTGTTGGCGACGGCGAACATGGTGATGAACGCGAAGATCCCGATCGGGAACCCGGGCGCCCCGGCCTGAACGACCTTCAGCAGCGGAGTGTCACCCTCGCCGAGTTCGGCCACCGGCACGAGCGCGATCGCGGTGATCGACACGAACACGTAGATGCAGCCGGTGATGATCAGGCCGGTCAGCAGGACCTTGGGGAAGATGCGGCTCGGCTCCTTGCATTCTTCGGCCATGTTGACCGAGTCCTCGAACCCGACCATCGCGAAGAAGGCGAGGGCGGTTCCCGCGACGACCGCGCCGAGTGCGGATCGGTCGCCGGTGTCGAACGTGGCCACCCGGGAGAAGTCGCCGTCGCCGACGCCGAGGGCCCACAGCCCGATCATGATGATGATCAGGAGGCCGGACAGCTCGACACAGGTGAGTACGACGTTGGTCTTGACGCTCTCGCTGACCCCGCGGAAGTTGACGAGCCCCACCAGCGTCATGAAGCCGAGACCGAGCAGGGTGATGCCGATCCCGGTGGAGAAGTCGAGGTGGAACGCCTCGACGAAATTGGCGGCGAACGCCCGCGACGCCGTCGACGCGGACGTGATTCCCGAGCACATCACCGCGAACGCGACCATGTACGTGAGGAAGTGCACCCCGAACGCCTTGTGCGTGTACAGCGCGGCGCCGGCGGCCTTCGGGAACTTGGTGACCAGCTCCAGATAACTGAATGCGGTGATGATCGCGACGACGAACGCCACCAGGAACGGCAGCCACACCGCGCCCCCGACCTGGTTGGCGACCTTGCCGGTGAGCGCGTAGATCCCGGTACCCAGGATGTCGCCGACGATGAACAACAGCAGCAGCCCTGGGCCCATCACCCGTTTGAGGCTCGGCTGTTCGGGCGAACTCGAATCCGGTGCGTTCGAACTCGTGGCGTCCGCTGTCGATCCCATGATCCACCGCCTTTCGCTACCGCCTGCGTCCCTCGTTCGAGAAGACTGTGTTCGCTAGGGGAGCAGCCCGAGCCTGCGCGCGGTCACCACCGCCTCGTGCCGCGACCGTGCGTCGAGCTTGCTCATGGCACTACGCAGGTAACTCTTGACCGTCTCGGGTCCCACCGAGAGGCGCTGTGCTGCTTCGCTGTTGGTGCATCCCAGGGCCACGTGGGACAGGACGTCGATCTCACGTGGAGTGAGGCGGACGCCGGGGTCCTCGTCGCCGCCGTCGGCGTCCGGCCGCAGAATGCCCGCCAGTCGCTGCGACAACCCACGGAGACGGGCCTGCAACGAGGTGTCGGCGACGGTCTGCGCCACACTCCGCAGCTCCGCGTGGATGTCGCGGAGCTCCTCGGTGGTGGCGCCGCCGGCACCGCCCACGTCGAGCGTCTTCATCATCTCGAGGCGGCGATCGACCTCGTCCCGGATGGCGATCTCGGTGCCGAGGCGCCGGGATGCCGCGACGACGATGTCGGCGGTGCGGTCGCCGATCGGTGCGCAGTCGCGGATGGCGGCGTAGAGCACGGCGCGCGAGCTGCCCCGCACCATGACCGGTACCGCGAGGATGGACCGGAGCCCCTCACTGAGGACGGGCCGGTCGTAGTGGTGGGTAATGGTCGAGGAGCGGCCGTAGTCGTTGACCGCCGCCGGTGTGCGCTGGGCGACCACGCGGCCGCCGAGACCGGAACGCGAGGGGATGGCGAGGCCCTTGAGGTTGTTGGTGCGAGTGCCGACGAACTCGCTGAGGTGCAGTGTGCCGTCCTGGACCTCGCCGCCGAACAGGACCGGCGCGACGCCGTGAGCTGCGATGGAGCGCAGCTCACCGCGAAGTGCGTCCCCGTCCCGAGGGCGCAGCAGCGACGGTGCACGAGCAACCAAGTCGGTCACCCCTTTCCGGGGGTAGTCACAGCGGTCTGTGAGCTAGATCATAACCGTAGTGAGTTCGGGCGAGGGCCCGACCATCTGTCACGGGCCATGAGAGCACAAGGAGTACCGCATGACCACCGATCCCACCGCACGCGTGCGTGAGCTGCTGGACCAGTACGACACGCCGACGGCGTCCGCCGCGGAACTGCTGTGTGATCGACACCCCGCCGACGACGTGGCATTCACCGTCGTCGAATCGGATCTGTCGTCGACGGACCTCACCTACGGCTACCTGCGCGAGCAGTCGACGCGATTCGCCGCCGCACTCGCGGACCTCGGCGTCGAGCCGGGTGACCACGTCGCGACGCTGATGGGCAAGTCGGCCGAACTGGTCGTCGCGCTGCTCGGCATCTGGCGCCGGGGTGCCGTCCACGTTCCCCTGTTCACCGCGTTTGCGCCGCCCGCGATCGCGTTCCGGCTGGGTGCGAGCGGGGCGAAGGTCGTCGTCTCCGACGCCAACCAGCTCGACAAGCTGACCCCCGGGGAGGACATCCCCGCGGACGCGTCCTGGCAGGTCGTCGTCGTGGGCGGGGCCGGCTGCGATGCTCTCGACTTCGCGACGCTGGTGGAGTCGCACGACGCCGCGGATGCGAAGGGTGCGGCCGTCACGGTCGGCGGCGACGGACCCCTCGTCCAGTTGTTCACGAGCGGCACGACCGGAACACCGAAGGGAGTGCCGGTGCGGCTGCGGGCCCTCGCGTCGTTCCACGCCTACCAGGAGTTCGGCCTCGACGTCCGCAAGGACGACGTGTTCTGGAACGCCGCCGACCCCGGCTGGGCCTACGGCCTCTACTACGCCCTGCTCGGACCCCTCGCCGCGGGCACCCGCAGCATCCTGCTGCACGCCGGATTCTCCGCGCCCCTCACCTGGCAGGTGATGGAACGCTTCGGCGTCACCAACTTCGCCGCCGCGCCGACGGTCTACCGCAGCCTGCGGGCCGACCCCACGCCGATCCCCGAGACGGTGACACTGCGACGCGCGTCGTCGGCGGGTGAACCGCTCACTCCCGACGTGATCTCGTGGGCCGAGGCCAACCTGAACGTGTTCGTGCGCGACCACTACGGCCAGACCGAGCACGGCATGTTCATCGCCAACTCCTGGGCCGACGGACTGCGGGAAGAGGTGCGCGACGGGTCCATGGGCAAACCACTGCCGGGGTGGGCGTGCGCCGTGCTCGAGGACGACTCCGACGCGATCGCCCCGCCGCGGACCCCCGGCCGGGTGGCGATCGACACCCTGGGCAGCCCGCTGATGTGGTTCACCGGCTACGTCGACGCCCCGGAGAAGACCGCGCAGCGGTTCACCGCCGACGGTCGCTGGTACCTCACCGGCGACGCCGGGCAGACCGACGAGGACGGCTTCTACTTCTTCTCCGCCCGCGACGACGACGTGATCATCATGGCCGGCTACCGGATCGGGCCCTTCGACGTGGAGAGTGTGCTCGTCATGCACGACGACGTCGTCGAGGCTGCGGTCGTCGGGATGCCCGACGAGTTGCGGGGTGAGGTACTCGAGGCGTTCGTGGTCCTGCGCGACGGCGTCGACGGGACCGACGAACTGGAGGTCGAGCTGCAGACGCTGGTGAAGAAGAAGTTCGCGGCGCACGCCTACCCGCGCACCGTGCATTTCGTCCCCAACCTGCCGAAGACCCCCAGCGGCAAGGTGCAGCGGTACCTGCTCCGCCAGAAGTAGGCCCTCCGGGCCCGTGCGCCTTTCCGGTAGCTCCAGCTACCGGAAAGGCGCACGGGTGCGTCAGCGCCTGCGGAGGCGGCCGACGACCAGCAGGGCGAGGAGGGTGACCGCCAACAGCAGGGTGGTGTCGGCGGCGGCGAGGAACACCTGACCGCGGTCGGTGAGCCCGAAGATGCTCACCGGCAACGTCTTCCATGTTGCCGGATACACCATCACGGTGGCGCCCAGTTCGCCCATCGACAGCGCGATCGACAGGCCCGCGGCGGCGCCGAGCGCAGGGAGCAGGAGCGGCAGCGTGATCCGCAGCAGGACGCGGGTGGGACCGGCGCCGAGGGATTCGGCCGCCTGCCGGTAGGCCGGATCGAGCCGGTCCAGTGCCGCCGACACGGCACTGAACGTGAAGGCCAGCACGAGGATCGTGTGCGCCAGGATCACGATCCACTTGGTTCCGCCGAGCAGGAGCGGCCGCGAGTTGAACGTGATCAGCAGACCCAGACCGATCGCCACGGACGGGATCGCGATCGGCAGGTGAAAGACGGCGTCGGTGATGCGGCGCAACCACGCCGGCGCCTCCCGCGCAGCGAGTGCCGCCCACGTCCCGACCACCAGCGCCAGTGCGCCCGCGACGAACGCCGTCTGCAGGCTGACGGCAAGGCTGGCGAGATTCTCGTCGGACAGTGCCGCCGCGAAGTTCCGGCCGCCGAGGTTCGAGGGCAGTGGGCCCGTCCAGGATCCGGCCAGCGCGGCAGCGACCACGGTGGCGATCGGTGCCGCGAACACGACGGTCACCACCAGTGCGAACAGGCTCAGGGTCAGCGCCCTAGATCTTGTCGTCCACAGCAGCACGGCTGCCTCCCGTCAGCTTCGCGAACACGAATCGGTACGTGAAGTACAGGGTCAGCGACAGCGCCACCTGGACGGTGGCGATCACGGCGGCGCCCGGCAGGTCGAACGTGACGATGCCGCGCGTGTAGATCAGGACGGGCAGCGTCACCACGTCCTTGGCGCCCGTGAACAGGACGATGCCGAACTCGTTGAGGGTGAGCAGCAGCACCAGCGATCCACCCGCCATCAGTGCGGGCCATGCCTCGGGCATCACCACGGTCCGGAGTACCCGCAGCGGCGACGCCCCGAGACTGGCGGCGACGTCGAGTTGTTCGCGGGGGATCTGGGTGAACGCGGCGAGCAGGGGGCGGACGACGAACGGCGTGAAGAACGTGATCTCCGCGGCGATCACCCCGAGTGGGGTGCCGAGGAAGTTCAGCGGTCCGTCGGCGTCGCCGGTGATCCGCGCGATCAGCGCGTTCACTGCCCCCGCCGTGCCATAGAGGAACGTGAACGCCAGCGTGATCAGGAACGACGGCAGCGACAGCACCGCATCGATCAGCCGTCCCACGACCTTCGATCCCGTGAACGGGACGAACGCCAGCACGAGCGCCAGTAACGTGCCGAGGATCAGGCAGCCGAGGGTGGAGAGGGCGGCGATCTGCACCGTCCGCCACAGCGCCGTGCGGAACAGTTCCGACCCGAGGACGCCGGACCAGGTGTCCAGACCCGAACCGGTATCGGAGTCGAGGGATTCGGTGAGCACCCGGGCCATCGGGTAGGCGGCAAGTACAAGTACGAGCAGCAGGGGTGGGAGCGTCCACGCGATGCCCCGCCACCGGACCGGCTCGGGGCGGGGCGGGGCCGTCGCGGCGGGCGGACGCTCGAGGGTCGCGGTCATGTCGCCGGCACCAGGACGCTGCCGTCGGACGGGAACTGCACGCCGACGACGGTGCCCGGAGCGCGCTGGTCGTGACCGGACACGTCCGCGTCCACCTGCACTCCCTCGAAGTCGTCGACGGCGAGTGTGATCCGCGTGGTCGATCCCCGCCACACCGTCGAGACGATCCGCGCCGAGAACGAACCCCGCGCGCCGGGCGCGGTCAGCGTCACCGCATGCGGGCGGACACACAGGAACGCGGGCAGGTCCGACTCCCATTCCACGTGCCCGATGTCGGGTTGAGGGGCGGTGGCAGTGACGGGAACACCGCCGATCGACACGAGCGCCGACGTCCCGATCACCCGGGTGACGGTGCACGGCAGCAGGTTGGCACCGCCGAGGAATTCCGCGGTGAAACTGCTCGGCGGCCGCTTCCAGAGGTTCTCGGCGGTGTCGATGTCGGCGAGCCGTGAGTTCCGCATGACGGCGATCCGGTCGGCCAGCGCCAGCGCCTCGCTCTGATCGTGCGTGACGTAGAGCATCGCGGTGTCGGGCAGGGCCGCACGCAGTCGCGAGAGCTCACCGAGCATGCTCTCGCGCAGTTGCGCGTCCAGCGCGGCGAGTGGTTCGTCGAGCAGCAGGACTGCGGGCCGGATCGCGAGGGCCCGCGCGATCGCGATCCGCTGCTGCTGTCCGCCCGACAGTTCACGCGGCAGGCGTTTGCCGTAGGCGGCCATGTCGACCATGTCGAGGGCCTCGGCCACCCGCGCGCAGATCTCCGCCCGCGGCACCCGATGGGAGCGGAGGCCGAACGCGACGTTGTCGGCCACCCGCATGTGCGGGAACAGCGCGTACGACTGCACCACGACGCCGATTCCCCGTTTCGCGGGCGGTAGGTCGGTGACGTCGCGGGATCCGAGCCGCACGGAACCCGAAGTGGGGCGGACGAATCCCGCGAGCGCCTTGAGCGCGGTCGACTTCCCGGACCCGCTGGGGCCGAGCAGGGCCACCGTCTCACCGCGGCCGACGCGCAGGTTGAAATCGATCAGGGCGTGGGTGACGCCCTTCCCGCGGCCGTAGGCGACGGTGACGCGGTCGAACGTGACGGCCGGCGCGGAGAAATCGGTGGCTCCGCGGACCGCGGTGGTGTACGACGGGTCTACCCGCCTGGCTGGAAGTCCCGACACGATCAGCTCCCGGTGGCCTTCTGGTACGCGGCGACGTCCGAATCGAGTTCGGTGAGTACGTCGTTCCAGTTCGGCGACCACACCTGGACCCCCTGCAGTGCCCGCGCCGGGGCGCTCTGGCCCGCGGCGGCGCGCACGTCCTCGCGGACCGGCATGCCGAGCGCCTCGTCGGCGACCGTCTTCTGCGACTCCTCGGCGAGCAGGAACTCCATCAGCTGCCTGCCCTGCTCGCTGCGGGGCGCCCCCTTCGCAAGACCCATCACGTACGGCAGGGCGACGGTGGTGCGGGTGGTGCCGTCCGCGGCAGCGGGGAAGAAGAGGTCGAATTTCGAGCCGTCGTCGGCGATCGACGTGAGGTTCATCTGCACGTCACCGTTGGCCACGAGCAGTTCGCCGTTGCTGACCTTCGGCTGCAGCTTGCCGGTCGAGGACGACGGTCCCACGTTGTTGGCCTGCAGCTTCGCGAGGTAGTCGAGCGCGCCCTCCTTGCCCCTCAGATGCTGCAGGAGCAGCAGCACTGCGGTGCCGTCGCCGGCCTGGCCGGGGGTGGAGTATTGGATCTTGCCCTCGAACTGGTCGGACAGCAGGTCGTCCCAGGTCCGGGGAGCAGGTGCGGCCGCCGGGTTGGCGATGAAGGACAGGTAGTTCTCGACGACGGGAACGTAGTGACCGGCCGCGTCCTTCTCCGCCGCGGGAACCGCGGAGGTGTCGACACCGCTCGGAACGAGGAGTCCCTGGGAGTCGGCCTTCTGGATGAATGGCGGCAGCGTCACGACGACGTCGGCCTGCGGGTTCGACTGTTCCTTCTCGAGACGAGAGACGACTTCGCCGGATCCGGCCTCGACGAGGTTCACCGCGATTCCGGTCTGTGCGGTGAAGGCGTCGAAACGCGACTGGTACCAACCGGACAACCCGTCGGCGCTGTAGACGGTGACCGTGTCGGTGCCCGAATCGGCGGCGGTGCCGGTTCCGCCGCAGGCGGTTCCGAGGGTGAGGAGGGTCGCGGCCAGCGCGGCCGCGACGATCCGGGGACGAAGACGCATGGGGTGTTCCTAACGATGAGGGGACTGTGAAAAGGAGCTTGCCGTTTGGTCTAGACCATTGGGCCACTGCGAGGAGAACGCCGGGTGAACAATTGGTATAGACCATTTTTCGGGTACGCTCGGCCGCATGAACGACGACGGCAGCGCGTCCGGAGAGTCCGTGCTGATCGAAACTGCCGGGGCACTGTGGTCGCTGCGCGACGTCTACGACGGCGAGGCGATCGACGAACTCGACCACGCCCTCCAGTCCGCGGGGCGGGCGATGGACGACGGTGCCGACGACGAGTTGATCCTCGCCGCCGCACTGCACGACATCGCCCGCAGTCCCGCGCTCGGGTTTCCCGACGACTGCGCGCACGATCGCGAGGCGCGTGACTGGCTCACGCCGCGATTCGGGGAACGCGCCGGGTGGCTCGCCGGGGCGCACGTCGCGGCCAAGCGCTATCTGGTGGCCACCGAATCCGGTTATGCGGCAACCCTCTCCGCGCAATCGGTGACGACATTGGAAGTTCGGGGCGGCGCCGCCGTGGACGCCGCGTTCACCGGCCACCCGTACTGGCCCGACGCCGTCCGGCTCCGGCGCTACGACGACGCCGCGAAAATCCCCGGGGCGCAGGCCCCGAGCGTCCCCGACGTGATCGCCGTCGCGCGCAGAGTGCGGCTTGCGGTGACAGCCACGCTATGACGGAAACGCCGAACGTCCCCAAGTACTACCGGGTCCGCACCGAACTCGAGTCGATCCTCGCCGAACTCGAGGTGGGCGACGCGATCCCTGCGGAGCGGGAACTGGCCCTGCGGTTCACGGTGTCCCGCGAAACGGTGCGGCAGGCCATCCACGAACTGCTGGTCGAGGGTCGCGTCGAGCGTCGCGGCCGCGGCACCGTCGTCGCCAGCCCGAAGCTCGTGCAACCGCTGTCGTTGCGGTCCTACACCGAGGGTGCGGTCAGTCAGGGCCGGGTGCCCGGGCGCGAACTGGTGACGTTCGAGGAACTCGGCGCCGACGCGGATCTCGCCGAGGCGCTCGGTCTCGCGTTCGGAGCGCCGGTCATCCACCTCGAACGCGTCCTGCTCGCGGACGACGAGAAGATCGGGCTCGAGAGCACCCATCTGCCCGCCGGCCGGTTCGGGGAGATGGCGCGCCGATTCGATCCGGGTACCTCGCTGTACGCGGCGATCCGCGAGACCGGCGTGGTGTTCGCGTCGGCGACCGAGCGGATCGAGACCGTGCTGGCCTCCCCGCGGGAGGCCGCGCTGCTCGACTCGACCACCGCGATGCCGATGCTTCGGCTCCACCGCGTCTCGCTCGACACCGACGGCGTGCCGATCGAACGGGTGCGTTCCCTCTACCGCGGCGACCGGATCGCCTTCCTCACCACACTGCGGGAGTGACGTCGACGCGCCCGACGGGTCCGGAGGCGACCGGGCCGTGCACGGGGCTAACCTGGTACCCATGTCTGTCCGCACAGCACTGAGCCCCGGAACCGTGTCTCCCGTCCTCGCCGTACCGGCGGGGATCGAGCGTCCCGAGTACGCGTGGAAGCCCACGGCGAAGGAAGGCAACGAGCCGTGGGTTCAGACCCCGGAGACCATCGAGGCCATGCGGGTGGCGAGCAAGATCGCCGCCCGGGCCCTGCAGGAGGCCGGTAAGGCGGTGGCGCCGGGTGTCACCACCGACGAGCTCGACCGCATCGCGCACGAGTACATGATCGATCACGGCGCCTATCCGTCGACGCTCGGCTACAAGAGCTTCCCCAAGTCGTGCTGCACGTCGCTGAACGAGGTGATCTGCCACGGCATCCCCGACTCGACGGTGATCCAGGACGGCGACATCGTCAACATCGACGTCACCGCCTACATCGGCGGCGTGCACGGAGACACCAACGCCACGTTCCTCGCCGGGGACGTCGCCGAGGAGAACCGGTTGCTGGTGGAGCGGACCCACGAGGCGACGATGCGCGCCATCAAGGCCGTCAAGCCGGGCCGCGCGCTCAACGTCATCGGCCGCGTCATCGAGTCGTACGCGCACCGCTTCGGCTACGGCGTGGTCCGCGACTTCACCGGACACGGCATCGGCACCACCTTCCACAACGGCCTCGTCGTCCTCCACTACGACGAGCCCTCCGTGGACACGGTCATCGAACCCGGCATGGTGTTCACGATCGAACCGATGATCAACCTCG
This sequence comes from Rhodococcus sp. ACPA1, assembly GCF_002300195.1. Taxonomy (NCBI): domain Bacteria; kingdom Bacillati; phylum Actinomycetota; class Actinomycetes; order Mycobacteriales; family Nocardiaceae; genus Rhodococcus; species Rhodococcus sp. ACPA1. The sequence goes on from NZ_NSDX01000001.1 coordinate 1,394,901, forward strand.
GCGGCATCGGCTGGGAGATCTGGGACGACGACTGGACCGTCGTCACCAAGGATCGCAAGTGGACGGCTCAGTTCGAGCACACCATCGTGGTCACCGAGACCGGCAACGAGATCCTCACCCTGCCTTGAGCGAGAGCCGGTGGAAGGGCGCCCTGCTCGTCGCCGGCACCACGTCCGACGCGGGCAAGAGTGTGCTCGTCGCGGGACTGTGCCGGATGCTCGCGCGGCGAGGTGTCCGGGTGGCGCCGTTCAAGGCGCAGAACATGTCGAACAACTCCGTCGTCACGCTGGACGGCGGCGAGATCGGCCGGGCGCAGGCCCTGCAGGCCGCGGCCTGCGGACTGGAGCCGAGTGTCCGCTTCAACCCCGTGCTGCTGAAGCCGGGTAGCGACCGCACGTCGCAACTGGTGGTGCGCGGCCGCGCGGTGACGACCGTCGGAGCCCGCGACTACATCGAGCACCGGCAGCACCTGCGCGCGGTGGTGGCCGAGGAACTGGGCTCGCTGCGCGCCGAGTACGACGTCGTGATCTGCGAGGGAGCGGGCTCACCCGCCGAGATCAACCTGCGAGCCACGGACCTCGCGAACATGGGCCTCGCCCGGGCCGCCGACCTGCCGGTGGTCGTCGTCGGCGACATCGACCGCGGTGGAGTGCTCGCCCACCTGTTCGGCACCGTGGCGGTCCTCGAGCCCGAAGACCAGGCGTTGATCGCGGGATTCGTGATCAACAAGTTCCGCGGCGACGTGTCGTTGCTGGCGCCGGGCCTCGAGCAGTTGACGGCCATGACGGGACGCCCGACGCTCGGGGTGATTCCCTTCGCCGAGGACCTGTGGCTCGACGCGGAGGATTCGCTCGGTGTGGTGGCGGACGCCCCGGTCGGACGTCCGGCACCACCGATCGGCGACGACTGGCTGCGCGTGGCCGCGATCCGCCTGCCCCGCATCTCCAATTCGACGGACGTCGAGGCGCTCGCGTGCGAACCCGGGGTGTCGGTGCGCTGGGTCACCGACCCGTCGCGGCTGGAGGACACCGACCTGATCGTCCTGCCCGGCAGCAAGTCGACCGTGTCGGATCTGGAATGGTTGCGCCGCAACGGCATCGCGGATGCGATCGCCGCGCACGCGAAACGCGGCGGCCCGGTGCTCGGCGTGTGTGGCGGCTACCAGATGCTCGGTTCCGTGATCGTCGACGACGTCGAATCCGGCCGGGGTACGGTGGCCGGCCTCGGACTGCTCGACCTCGAGGTCGAGTTCGCCCCGGACAAGGTGCTCGCGCAGGCGCGCGGCGACGCCCACGGAGTTCCGGTGTCCGGGTACGAGATCCATCACGGCCGGGTGCGGCGCAACGGCGACCAGCCGCTGCTCCACGCGAGCAGCGGCGCCGCGGAGGGCAGTATCCGCGGCGCCGTCTACGGCACGCACTGGCACGGACTGCTCGAGACCGACCGCTTCCGCCGGCTCCTGCTGGAAGACGTGGCCGAACACGCGGGGAGAACTGGTTTCGTCACTGCGCCGGACACGGATGTTGCCGCGATCCGGACGGCTCAACTCGATCTGCTGGCGGACCTGGTGGAGCAGAATCTCGATCTCCGCGCCCTCGAGGACCTCCTCGGCGCGGGCGCCCCGAAAATCCTCCCGGCCATCGCGTCGACCCTGGTGCGTTAGGCCGTCGCGCGCCGGACGAGTGCCCACGCCGCGACGATCCCTGCCACCGCGGCCAGTGCCGGAAGCCACACCAGCGGCACCGACCGGGGCACGTCGGCGAACCAGTGGCCGATGTCCGGCCACCACTTCTGCCACGTGATCACGAACGCGGCGGCGCCCGCGGCGAGGAGAGTGCCGACGCCGAGCGTGAAGAGTCCCACCACCCGCCACCGGTGATGCAGTGCGCCCAGGAACATTCCCGCCGCCGCCGTCAGCGACAGGAAGGCGAAGTCGGCGGCCAGCTGGATCGCCGGGTCGGACGTGAAGTAGTTGGGTATCGCGAACATCCGCATCCCGACACCCCAGCCGCCGGTGGCCTCCTCGATCAGCGACAGTCCGTAGAGCATCACCCCGAACACGAAGACCTGGACGGCGGCGACGATCAGGGTGGCCGCGAAATAGTCGCGCCGGGTGACGCTCATCCCCAGTGCGAATGGGAACGTCTGTGTCATGGCCTGCAGGTAGAACACGAGGGCGAACCCGAACAGCGAGAAGACGCCGCCGGTGAAGTTGGTGTCGCTGCCGGTGTCGCCGACCATCGCGAAGATGGCCGCCCCGATCGTGAACGACGCGACCAGCACGCCCAGTGGCCACGCGACGAGCAGGGGCCAGGCGACGGTGTGGATGCGGGAGACGGTCAGGACCCGGTTCGTCATCGTGCGTCCTCCTTGGTGGCCGTGGTGCTGCGGACCACGAGTTGTTGAAGGCTGAGCGGCTCGAAATGCAGGCCGTCGTCCATCGCTCGGTCCCGTTCGGAGTCCGACAGGCTGGCCTGCACGGTCGCCCGTTCGTGATTGCCCAGCGATTCACGGTGCAGGACAGTCTTGTTCGAGGTGAAGTCGGCGACAAGCGGGGCCAGGCCGGAGACGACGACGGCGCCTTCCCGAAGCGCGTCGGTGTCCTCGTCGAGGACGATCCGTCCCTTGTCGATCAGGATCACGTGTTCGATCAGGTCGCTGACCTCGTCGATGAGGTGTGTGGAGAGCACGACCGTGCGCGGGTGTTCGGCGTAGTCGGCGAGAAGGCGGTCGTAGAAGAGGTGCCGTGCCACCGCGTCGAGGCCGAGATACGGCTCGTCGAACAGGGTGAGCGGTGCGCGGGAGGCCAGACCGACCGTCACACCGAGCGCGGACGTCATGCCCCGCGACAACTTCTTCACCTTGCGGCACAACGGAAGATCGAAATCCTCCAGCAGTGTCTGTGCGAGTTCCTCGTTCCAGTGGGGGAGCAGGTGCCGTGCGGTCGCGAGGACGTGCCCGACCCTGAAGTCGTCCGGGTACTTCTGGCTCTCCTTGACGAAGCAGACGTCGGTGAGTACCCGGGAATTCTCGTGCGGGTCCTGACCGAAGATCTCGACCACACCCGAAGTCTGGAACTCCTGGCCGGTGAGGATCTGCATGAGCGTGGTCTTGCCGGCGCCGTTTCGGCCGAGGAGACCGTAGATCTTGTTCTCCTGCAGGGAGAAGTCGATCCCGTCGAGTGCGATGAAGTCGCCGAATCTCTTGCCGAGGCCCCGCGCCGAGGCGACCGTCTTCGTGTCGAACGCTGTGCCGATCATCGTGCTCCCTCCCGTTGGTCGAGCATGGTCTTGAGTTCGGCGATGCTGACGCCGAGTTTGTCCGCCTCGGTGACGAGCGGATCGATGAACTGGCGCGCGAACCGCTCGCGTCGCCGGAAGCGCAGCGCGTTCCGGGCGCCGGAGGTGACGAACATTCCGATTCCCCTCTTCTTGTAGAGGATCCCGTCGGCGACGAGCTGATTCAGTCCCTTGGCTGCGGTCGCCGGGTTGATCCGGTGGAAGGCGGCGAGCTCGTTGGTGGACGGCACCTGGCCTTCCTCGGGAAGGGTTCCGTCGATGATCGAGTTCTCGATGAGTTCTGCGATCTGCTGGAACAGCGGTCTGCCGTTGTCGATCATCGACGCCCGCCCCGCCGGTTGATCGGTTCATTACTCATGTAATGAACCATAGAACCAGGGAGGTCCGAGCGCAAGACGTCCCCGATCGCGTAGTTTTTAGCCCATGGAACTGACGCACGTGGCGGTGGGAAATGGAACCTGCACGGTCCGCATCGACGGACCGGAGAGCAAACACACCGTTCTCCTGCTACCGGGGGCCGGCGACGGACCGGATGTCTACGACGGCGTCTGCGAGCGCCTGCACAATTCCGATCTGCGCACGATCGTGCCCGAGGACATCACCGGTCTCGACGAGACGACGATCATGGCGCTGCTCGACGAACTGAAGGTCGGGTGGGTCAACCTCGTCGGCAGCCGGGAAGGAGCCGAACTGGCGTGGTCGCTGGCGGCTCGCCAGTTCGGACGCTTCGCCAGCCTCGTGGTGGCCGACCGGGGGCATCCGGCCGCACCCGACGCCGCCGGTGCGGTGCGCGGATCCGACTGCCCGCCGGTCGAACTCCCCACGACCGTGATGATCGGCAGCCCCGACCGGCGTGCCGAGGCGGATGCGAGCGGACGCTTCGTCTACTCCGACTTCCGCGTCGTACAACTCGACAACGTCACCAACGTCCCGGCGGCCGCGGCGGCGGAGCTGGCCACCGAGATCGTTCTCCGCACCAGCCCCTGGTAGATCCCGGCCCCACGCCGAGTGCGACCGTGCTCAGCGTGGGGCGTACATGATGACGGCCATGCCCAGCAGGCAGATCAGGGCGCCCGAGACGTCCCAGCGGTCCGGGCGGAAACCGTCGGCCACCATGCCCCAGATCAGCGAGCCCGCGACGAACACCCCGCCGTACGCGGCGAGGACGCGGCCGAAGTTGGCGTCCGGCTGCATCGTCGCGACGAACCCGTACGCCCCGAGTGCCGCGACACCGGCGCCGATCCAGATCCAGCCCCGGTGCTCGCGGACGCCCTGCCACACCAGCCACGCGCCGCCGATCTCGAACAGCGCCGCGATGGCGAACAGCGCGACGGATTTGGCGACCGTCACTCGGCCGGTAGGTCGAGGCCGAGGAGAGCGTTCTCGACGACTTCGGGCAGCGCCGGGTGGATCCAGTACTGCCCCCGCGCCATCTGCTGCGCCGTCAGCCCGAAACTCATTGCCTGGATCAGCGGCTGGATCACCGTGGGCGCCTGGGCGCCGATCACGTGCGCTCCGAGCAGCCGCCCGGTGCCGCGTTCGGCGATGACCTTGCACAGACCCTCGTCGTCCTCCATCGCCCACCCGTAGGCGACGTCGCCGTACGCCTGTACCTTCACGGTGATGTCCCAGCCAGCCTCCCGGGCCTCGGCCTCGGTCAGCCCGACGTGCGCGATCTGCGGGTCGGTGAACACGGCGGCGGGAACGAACCGGTGGTCCGCGGCGCGCAGACCCGACGTGTCTCTCCACGCGTCCTGCAGGAGGTTGTGCTGAACGACACGCGCCTCGTGGTTCGCCACGTGCTTGAGCTGGTACGGCGAGGAGACGTCACCGAGCGCGAAAACGCCTTCGGCACTGGTCCGTTGATAGTCGTCGACCACGACACGTCCCTCGTCGTCGAGGTCGATGCCACCGGCGGCGGCCCCGATGGCGTCCCCGTTCGACTGCCGCCCGGTCGCCACCAGGAGAACGTCACCCGAGACGACGCTGCCGTCCTCGAGTTCGACCGCGACGCCGTCACCGTCGCTGCGCACGGCTGCGACGGCGCTGCCGCGGTGCACGTCCCATTTCTTCTGAGCGAGATCCGTGAACCGGCGGGAGACGTCCTCGTCGAGGTGCCGCAGCAGGTGAGCGCTGCGCGCGATCAGCGACACCCGGGTGCCCAGCGCGGAGAAGACGTGTGCGAACTCGGCGGCGATGTATCCCGCGCCGATGATCACCATGCGTTCGGGCAGCTCCGGCAACCGCATGATGTCGTCGTTCGTGTAGTACCGCACGCCGGATTCCCGGACCACGTCGGGAATGATCGGGCGGGACCCTGCCGCGATCACCACCTGGTCGGCGGTGACGACCTCCCCGGTTCCGGTGTCGAGGGTCCGTGGGCCCACGAACGTCGCGTGCCCGCGGAACAGCGTGGTGTTCGGGCTGTCCTCGGCGCGGTAGCGCTCCCCGCCGGCCGAGATCGGGTCGATGCGGCCGAAGACCCGTTTGACGATGTCCGGCCAGCGCACCCCCTCGAGCTCCGCGTCGACGCCGTACTTCGCGGAATTGCCGACCGTCCGGGCCACCTCAGCGGCGTAGACGAACATCTTCGTCGGGATGCAGCCCACGTTCAGGCACGTCCCACCGAACGTGCCCTCCTCCAGGATCGCGACCGTCTTGTCCGCGAACCGATCGTCGGGCAGCGAGTTGCCGGACCCTGAACCGATGATCGCCAGATCGAAATGTGTCATCGGTTGGCCTCCGCGGCGTTGTGGCCGTGCAGCCAGTCGAGCCAGAGGTCCACTTCGGCGAACGCCTCCGCCCGCGGCTGATCGGCGGACAGGAATACGTCGTGCCGGGCGCCCGCGATGGGGACGATCGTGGTGCGGTCGCCGAGGCACCCCGCCCAGCGGGCGATCTGCCGGACGTCGAGGACGGCGTCGGCCGTGTCGACCCTGGGGTCGTACCGCGGCGCGAAGTACGACGCCTTGGACCGGAGGATCAGGGCGGGAACCCCGATGTCGAGACCACGGTGTAGTTGGGCATGGCCGCGGCGTACCGCGCGCAGCCACCCGAACGTGACCGGGAAACCGCTCAGCGGCTTCCAGTCGAGGTTGTAGTTCCAGATGCCGTTGCCCTCCACGTGCAGGCTCACGCCGTACGTGTCGAGCCCGGTCTTCGGGATGATCGACTTGCGTTTGACGCGCCCGAGCGCGTCGACGGCCACCGTCCCCACGTTCCGCAGGTACGACGGACCCTGCAGGTCGAACCACGGGCTGTTGAGGATGACCCCGCTGATGCCGAGCGCGGCGGTGCCGCCCGGCCTGCGCTGCAGGCGGTGCAGCCACAGCGGCAGAACCAGACCGCCCGTCGAATGCGCGACCAGCAGAACCTCCCCGTCACCGGTCTGTTCCCGGACCTGGCGCAACGCCTCGTTCAGTTCGGCGTCGTACAGCGTCAGATCGGAGACGAAGTGCGGCGTCTGGCCGGGTTCGAGCGAGCGCCCGCACTTGCGCAGATCGAGTGCGAAGAAGGCGTAACCCTGTTCGGCGAAGTGCTCGGCCAGGTGTTTCTGGAAGAAGTAGTCGGTGAATCCGTGGACGTAGAGCACGGCGCGGCCGGTCTTCTTCGTCTCCTGCGCGGGCTGGTAGCGGATCAGCGTCGCCTTCACCTCGCCCTCGCCGTCGGGGTCGGTGCCGAGAGGGATGGTCAGCTGTTGATAACCGTCGCCGAGAACGTCGGGAGCCCATGTAGTCACAGATCACAATCTAATGTGCGATTCCGGGGCGCGGGGAGGCGCACAATTGGGGCAGGTGATTCTCGCTCATACGCGCGGGTAACCTATCCGGCGAACACGGCAGGCGTATGCGCGTACGGCTATGGACAAGGAAGTCGATACTCCAGTGTCAGATCAGAATGCGGTAGAGACGAAAACGGATGTAGTGCTGGTTGGCGCGGGCATCATGAGCGCGACGCTGGGAGCGATCCTGCGTCAGGTGCAGCCCGATTGGTCGATCACCACATTCGAGCGGCTCGACGCAGTAGCCGCCGAGAGCAGCGACCCGTGGAACAACGCGGGCACCGGCCACTCCGCGCTGTGTGAGCTCAATTACACCCCGCAGAACGCCGACGGCACCGTGGACATCACGAAGGCCGTCAACGTGAACGAGCAGTTCCAGGTGTCGCGGCAGTTCTGGGCGCACGGCGTCGAGAGTGGTGTGCTGACGCAGCCCAAGGAGTTCATCAACCCCATCCCGCACGTGAGCTTCGTGCACGGCGAGGCCAACGCGAAGTACCTGCGGGCCCGCTACGACGCCCTCGCCGGTCACCCCCTGTTCGCGGGCATGGAGTACATCGACGCCCCCGACGAGTTCACCCGTCGCCTGCCGTTGATGGCGAAGGGCCGCGACTTCAGCGACCCCGTCGCTCTCAACTGGACCCAGGACGGCACCGACGTCGACTTCGGTGCCCTGACCAAGCAGCTCCTCGGTTACGTCGGCGCATCCGGCGGCGTCGTCCACTTCGGGCACGAGGTCACCGACCTCACCAAGCAGTCCGATGGCAGCTGGGTGGTCAAGGTCACCAACCGCCGCAACGGTGTGAAGAAGGCCGTGCGCGCCAAGTTCGTGTTCGTCGGCGCCGGTGGCGGTGCGCTGCACCTGCTGCAGAAGTCCGGCATCGGGGAGGCGAAGGGCTTCGGCGGGTTCCCCGTGAGCGGTGCGTTCCTGCGCTGCACCAACCCGGAGCTCATCGACCAGCACCGCGCCAAGGTCTACGGCAAGGCTGCCGTCGGCGCGCCGCCCATGTCGGTTCCGCACCTCGACACCCGCGTGATCGGCAACAAGCCCGGACTGCTGTTCGGGCCCTACGCCGGCTGGTCGCCCAAGTTCCTCAAGCAGGGCCGCGTGACCGATCTGCCCAGTTCGGTCAAGCCGAACAACCTGCTGTCGATGCTCGGGGTCGGCGTCAGCGAACTCGGTCTCGTCAAGTACCTGATCAGTGAGCTCGCGATGTCCGAGGCCGGTCGGATCGAGACCCTGCGGGAGTTCGTCCCGAAGGCGCTCGGCAAGGACTGGGAGCTGATCACCGCGGGCCAGCGCGTCCAGGTCATCCGTCGAGCCAAGGGCAAGGGCGGTGTCCTCGAGTTCGGCACCGCCGTCGTCAACGCCGCCGACGGCAGCATCGCGGGACTGCTCGGCGCGTCGCCGGGTGCGTCCACCGCGGTGCCCGCCATGCTCGACGTGCTGCAGCGCTGCTTCCCGACCCAGTACGAGTCGTGGAAGCCGAAGCTCCAGGAAATGGTTCCGTCGCTGGGCATCAAGCTCTCCGACGACACCGCGTTGTTCTCGCAGGTGTGGGACTGGACGTCGAAGGTGCTCCAGCTCGACACCAGCAAGGTGGAGGACGCGTCGGTCGCGGTCTGACGCACCGCCCGGCCCGGGTCCACGGGCGCGCACACTTGCCGGTGCTGTGCGATAGTTGCCTGTCATGACGGCAACTGCAGCACTCAAGCGTTCGTGGGCACTCGATCTCGACAACAAGACGCTCTACGAGTTGCTCAAGCTCCGCGTAGAGGTCTTCGTCGTCGAGCAGGCGTGCCCGTACCCGGAACTCGACGGCCGTGATCTGCTGGTCGAGACCCGCCACTTCTGGCTGGAACAGGACGGTCAGGTGGTCTGCACTCTCCGGCTCCTCGAGGAGCACGCCGACGGCACCAAGTCGTTCCGGATCGGTCGGCTGTGCACGTCGCGGCCGGCGCGCGGTCAGGGACACACGACGCGTCTGCTGCGCGCCGCGCTCGCGGAGGTCGGCGACGCGCCGTGCCGCATCAACGCGCAGACGTATCTGGTGGACATGTACGCCAAGCACGGTTTCAAGCCGGACGGCGAAGAGTTCGTCGAGGACGGCATCCCGCACGTCCCCATGCGGCGCGGCGGCGGTGCCGCCTTCGGCGACGGCGGTGTCGCGTACGAGGCGGCGGAGGCGGCCCCGTCGAGCGCCGGGCAGTAGGCCCCGACTAGGGTCGTCAGGTGAATGTCCGCGGGGAAGTCCTGTTCGAATCAGGCGCGGTCCCGCCACTGTGACGGATCTCTGACCGGCTGCCACCACCCTGGTTGCCGATCCGGTCTCCCAGCCAGATTGCCGCGGCGTTCGTACCGGCCAAAGCTCTCGGCGAGGAAACCGGGACGTGAAGGGATGCAGCGTGCGTACGGATCGTGAAGTGGACCAGGTTCGACCCGACTTTTCGTGGGGATTCCCGTTCAGTGCGGTGGTCGGGCAGGACCGGTTGCGGCTGGCCCTCATCCTCTGCGCGGTCCATCCCGGTATCGGCGGCGTCCTCGTCCGCGGTGAGAAGGGGACGGCCAAATCGACGGTGGTCCGTGCTCTCACCGCACTGCTGCCCGCGGTGCACGACGAGAACGGGACGCGCCCGGCGCGACTGATCGAACTGCCGGTCGGAGCCACGGAAGACCGTGTCGTCGGTTCCCTCGACCTCGAGAAGGTCCTGCGCGACGGTGAGCGCGCGTTCCAACCCGGACTGCTGTCGGCCGCCCATCAGGGTGTTCTCTACGTCGACGAGGTCAATCTTCTGCACGACCATCTGGTCGACGTGCTCCTCGACGCGGCGGCGATGGGCCGCGTCCACATCGAGCGCGACGGCATCTCGCATTCGCACGCCGCGCGGTTCGTGCTGGTCGGCACGATGAACCCGGAGGAGGGCGAGCTCCGGCCGCAGCTCCTCGACCGGTTCGGGCTGGCCGTCGACGTCGCCGCGTCGCGGGAGGTGGACGTGCGCATGGAGGTGGTCCGGCGTCGACTGGACTTCGAGCGTGACCCCGCACGCTTCGCCGAGCGCTACGCCGAGCAGGACGCCGCCTTGGCCGCCGCCATCCTCGAGGCCCGCGACCGGCTCGACTCCGTCGTGCTCGACGACATCGAGTTGCGCCGAATCTCTTCTCTCTGTGCGTCGTTCGACGTGGACGGCATGCGCGCCGATCTCGTCCTCGCCCGGACCGCGACCGCGCACGCCGCATGGCGGGGCGCAGGCGCCGTCACCGCGGAGGACGTGCGGGTCGCCGCCGAGCTGACCTTGCCGCACCGCCGTCGCCGGGATCCGTTCGACGAACCCGGCCTCGATGAACAGCAGCTCGACGACGCCCTCCGCCAGGCCGACGAGGACGCCAGGTCCGGTGCCGAGGAACCACCGGAGCAGGAGCCGGGAACTCCGCCCGGCACCCCGACCGAACCGGACGGCGGTGGCACCGACCCCGACGATCCCGACGGGCCCGGAGGCGGGGCTCCGGCACCCCCGGAACGCCCGGCCGGGCCGACCGGCACGCAGTTCACCACCAAACTCCTCGAGGTACCCGGAGTCGGCGAGGGCGCGCCGGGCCGGCGTTCCCGATCGCGCTCGTCCCGCGGTCGCGCGGTCCGCTCGACCGCCGAACAGGGGCACGGACTCCACCTGGTCGGCACGCTCTTCGCCGCCGCCGAGCGGCAGGTGGCCCGCGGCCGGAGCACCGGTCGGATGATCCTCGACTCCGCCGACCTGCGCGGGGCGATTCGCGAGGGCCGCGAGGGCAACCTCGTGGTGTTCGTCGTGGACGCGTCCGGGTCGATGGCAGCCCGCGACCGATTGTCGGCCGTCACCGGTGCCGTCGTCTCACTGCTGCGCGACGCCTACCAGCGCCGCGACAAGGTGGCGGTGATCACGGTTCGCGGACGAGCCGCGGAACTGGTTCTGCCGCCCACCTCGTCGGTGGACATCGCCGTCCGCCGCCTGCGAGGAATGAAGACAGGCGGCAAATCCCCACTGGCAGAAGGGTTCCTGCGCGCGCGTGAGGTCGTGTTGCGGGAACGTCTCCGCGACCCGCAGCGTCGCGCGCTCGTCGTCGCGCTGACGGACGGGCGGGCGACGGGCGGCAAGGACGCACTGCACCGGGCCAAGGTGGCCGCGGGGCTGCTCGCCGACAGCTCGGTCGCGTCGGTGGTCGTCGACTGCGAGACCGGCATGGTCCGGCTCGGGCTGGCCGCGGAGCTGGCCCGCCGGCTGCGGGGCGGCTACGTCCGCCTCGGTGAATTGTCCGCGCAGCAGGTCGCGGGCGTCGTCCGCGCCGCGGCGTGATCCGGACGCGGATTCGGTAGGGGAGAGAGAAGACACATGCCCAAGGGTGTTCCCGAGAACGTTCCGAACGACGGCCTCACCACACGTCAACGACGCAACGCTCCCGTGCTCGCGGTCCACACCGGACCGGGCAAGGGGAAGTCGACGGCCGCGTTCGGCATGGCGCTGCGTGCCTGGAATCAGGGATTCGACGTCGGGGTGTTCCAGTTCGTCAAGAGCGCCAAGTGGAAGGTGGGGGAGGAAGCAGCCTTCCGCGCCCTCGGCCAGCTGCACGAGGACACCGGTGTCGGTGGGGCGGTGCAGTGGCACAAGATGGGCGAGGGCTGGTCGTGGACGCGCAAGCACGGCAGCGAGGAAGACCACGCCGCCGCGGCCGCCGAGGGATGGCGCGAGATCGCCCGCCGGCTGGGAGCCGAGGAACACCGGTTCTACGTGCTGGACGAGTTCACGTATCCCCTGAAGTGGGGGTGGGTGGATGTCGACGAGGTGGTCGAGGTCCTGCAGAACCGGCCCGGCAACCAGCACGTGGTGATCACGGGCCGCGACGCCCCGCAGGCGCTGATCGACGCGGCGGATCTGGTGACGGAGATGACCAAGATCAAGCATCCGATGGACGCCGGCCGGAAGGGCCAGCGGGGCATCGAGTGGTGACCACGCTCCCCGCGGCGCCCGCAGTGGTCATCGCCGCCCCCGCGTCGGGTAGCGGAAAGACCACCGTCGCAACCGGTCTGGTCGGAGCCCTGCGTGGGTCGGGTTGTGCGGTGGCACCGTTCAAGGTGGGCCCCGACTACATCGACCCCGGATACCACGGGCTCGCGGCCGGACGGCCGGGACGCAATCTCGACCCGGTCATGGTGGGCGCGCAGCGGATCGCCCCGCTGTACCGGCACGGCAGTTCGGGGTGCGACCTCGCGGTCGTCGAGGGCGTCATGGGCCTGTTCGACGGCAAGATCGACGCCGCGGCGCAGGAGCCGTCGGCCGAGGGATCGACGGCCCAGGTGGCGGCGCTGCTCGGCGCCCCGGTCGTGCTCGTGGTCGACGCCCGCGGGCACAGTCAGAGCCTGGCCGCGGTCCTGCACGGCTTCTCGACCTACGACTCCGGGGTCCGCATCGGCGGGGTGATCCTCAACCGGGTGGGAAGCCCGCGGCACGAACAGGTGCTGCGGCAGGCATGCGAGCGCGTCGGACTTCCCGTGCTCGGCGCCGTGCCGCGGATGGCCGAACTGGAGGTCCCGTCCCGGCACCTCGGGCTGATCCCGGCGGCGGAGCACGGTGCCGACGCGGTCGACGCCGTCGACGCGATGACCCGATTGGCCGCCCGCCACCTCGACCTGCCCGCCATCCGCGCGCTCGCGGCCTCGGCGGTCGACGGGCCGGTGTGGGACCCCGCCGCCGAGGTCGGCCCGATTCCGCCCGGCCCGCGCCCGACCGTGGCGATCGCCGGGGGCCGGGCGTTCACGTTCGGGTACGCCGAACACCGCGAACTCCTGGGTGCCGCCGGTGCGGACGTCGTCACGTTCGACCCCCTGCACGACGCGTTGCCGCCCGGCACGAGCGGCGTGGTGCTGCCCGGTGGTTTCCCTGAGGAGCACGCCGTCGCCCTCGCGGAGAACTCCGCGCTCCTGACGCAGATACGCGAACTCGCGACGGCGGGGGCGCCGATCCATGCGGAGTGCGCCGGTCTGCTCTACCTCGCCCGAAGCCTCGACGGGCACGCGATGGCCTCCGTGGTCGGGGTCGACGCCTCGTTCGGGTCTCGTCTCACGCTCGGGTACCGCGAGGCGGTGGCGGTCACGGACTCCATCCTCTTCGCGGCAGGTGAGCGGGTGGTCGGACACGAGTTCCATCGCACGTCGCTCGCGGCGGCCGAGGCGGACGGCTGTGCACCGGCCTGGGGCTGGCGGCCCTGGGACGGCCACCCTGCGCGCGAGGGTTTCGTGCGCGGCGGCGTGCACGCGTCGTACCTGCACACGCACCCCGCGGGTCACCCGGAGGCGATCACCCGTTTCGTGGCCGCGGCCCGCACCTTCGCCGCGCATGGGTGACGTCTGCGTCGGCGTCGGCTTCCGTGCGGCAGCGGGCATCGCGGACATCCTCGCCGCAGTCCGGCACGTGCTGACGTCCGCGAACCTGGGTCCGGACGCGACACTGGACTGCCTGTGCACCCTCGACCGCAAGGCCGCGGACCCGGCTGTCCGCGATGCGGCAGCGGCGTTGGATGTCCCCGTCCGCGGATTCGCCGCGGGGGAACTGGCCGGCGTCGAGGTGGCGAACCCGTCGGACCGGGTGCACTCGGCGACGGGATCGCCGAGCGTCGCGGAAGCGGCGGCGGTGCTCGGCGCGGACGGCGGGCCCCTGATCGTGACCAAGTGGTCCGCGAATGGCGTCGTCGTCGCGGCAGCCCGTAAAGTTTCGTAGGTTCGAGACGAGACGTGCAGGATTTTCTGGAGAAACGGGGAGAGCGCGTGACTGCTGCCACCGGAGACGAGACCAACTACCTGGTCGGACTCAATTTGGCCGATCGTCGTGTGGTCGTCGTCGGTGGCGGAACAGTGGCACAGCGCAGGCTCGGGCTCCTGATCGCATCGGGTGCGCGGGTGCACCTGATCAGCCGCGCGGTCACGCCGGCGGTCGAGGGAATGGCCACCGCGGGACAGATCACAGTGGAACTTCGCGAATACCGGGACGGCGACCTCGCCGACGCCTGGTACGCCATCGCGTGCACGGACGAACCGGACACCAACGCGGCGATCGTCGCCGAGGCGGAGCGGAATCGTGTCTTCTGCGTCCGCGCCGACAACGCCCGCTACGGCACTGCCGTCACTCCGGCGAGCGCGAGCTACGACGGGATGAGCATCGGCGTCCTGGCCGGCGGCGACCACCGCCGGTCCGCCGCAGTGCGCACCGCCCTCGTCGAGGGCCTGCAATCCGGTGCGGTCGCCGACACCGCCGAGTCACCGGCGGCCGGTGTCGCACTGGTGGGCGGCGGTCCGGGCGACCCCGATCTCATCACCGTGCGCGGCCGGCGACTGCTGGCCCGGGCCGACGTGGTGGTCGCCGACCGCCTCGCCCCGCCGGAACTGCTGGCCGAACTGGGCTCCGACGTCGAGGTCATCGACGCGGCGAAGATTCCCTACGGCCGTGCGATGGCGCAGGAGGCGATCAACGCCGCCCTCATCGAGGGCGCGAAGGCCGGAAAGTTCGTGGTGCGGCTCAAGGGCGGCGACCCGTACGTGTTCGGGCGCGGCTACGAGGAACTCGAGGCGTGCACCGCGGCGGGTGTGCCCGTCACGGTCGTCCCCGGGATCACCAGTGCCATCTCGGTGCCGTCGGCCGCCGGCATCCCGGTCACTCACCGGGGCGTCACCCACGAGTTCGTCGTCGTCAGCGGTCACGTCGCCCCCGACCACCCGGATTCACTCGTCGACTGGTCGGCGCTGGCCCGGTTGAAGGGCACGATCGTGTTGCTGATGGCCGTCGAGCGCATCGAGGCGTTCGCGACGGTCCTGATGCAGGGTGGCCGTCCGGTGGACACACCGGTCACGGTCATCCAGGAGGGCACGCTGCGCACGCAGCGCACCGTGCGCGCCGATCTGCAGACCGTCGCCGCCCGGGTGAAGGAAGAGCAGATCCGGCCGCCCGCCATCGTGGTCATCGGGCCGGTGGCCGGGTTTTCTGTGGACGCTGGGTAACGTGAACCCTCGTGTCTGATTCCGGAATGCCCGAAACCACCTCAGCGTCGAAGAAGTCTGCGGTGATTCCGACTCCCGCCACCCGTGTGATGGGGCTGGCGATCATCGTGCTGAGCGGGCTGCAGATGATGGTGGTCCTCGACGGCACCGTCGCCAACCTGGCGCTCGCGCCGCTGCAAGCCGATCTCGGTCTCAGCGACAGCGGCCGCAACTGGGTGCTGACGTCCTACGCGCTGGCGTTCGGTGGCCTCATGCTCCTCGGCGGACGGCTCGGCGACGCGTTCGGCCGGAAGAAGATGTTCGTCGGCGGTGTTGCCCTGTTCACCGTCGCCTCGCTGCTGTGCGGTCTCGCGGTGGGCGAGTTCATGCTGATCGCCGCCCGGTTCCTGCAGGGTGTCGGCGCCGCGGTGGCGTCCCCGACGGCGCTGGCCCTGGTCGCGACCACGTTCGCGGCCGGACCTGCGCGTAACCAGGCCATCGCGATCTTCGCGGCCATGACGGGCATCGGGTCGATCGCGGGCCTGATCATCGGTGGCGCGCTCACCGAGGTGTCGTGGCGACTGATCTTCCTCATCAACGTGCCCATCGGTGTCGTCATCGTGGGGTGCGCGTTCGTGGCGTTGAAGGAGACCGCGGGCGAGCGCCTGGCCCTCGACGTTCCCGGTGCGGTCCTCGCCACGGTCGCGGCGACGGGCGTCGTGTTCGCGCTGACGGAGGGGCCGGAACTCGGCTGGGGGAGTCCCTACGTGATCGGGGCGCTCATCGCCGGTCTGCTGCTGTTCGGCGCGTTCCTGTACGTCGAACGGACCGCAGACAACCCGCTGCTGCCGTTCTCCCTGTTCCGCGACAAGAATCGGGTGGCGACCCTCGTCGCGATCTTCTTCGCCGGTGCCGTCATGTTCACGGTCGCCGCCTTCGTCGCGTTGTTCGTCCAGGACATTCTCGGTTACAGCCCCCTCGAGGCGGGCCTCGCGTTCATCCCGTTCGCGTTCGGCCTCGGCAGTGCGGCGGCGGTGGCGTCCAAGCTCGCCGTGCGGATCCAACCCCGGTGGCTCGTGGTCACCGGCGCCGGGATCATGGTGGTCGGGCTGCTCTACGGCTCGACCCTCGACAGTTCCGCCACCTACCTCGGCAACCTGTTCGTGCCGGTCATCGGGATCGGATTCGGTGTCGGACTCGCCGTCGTCCCGCTCCCGCTGTGCGCGATCGCCGGAGTGTCGGAGACCGAGATCGGTCCGCTCGCCGCCATCGCCCAGGTGGCGCAAACCCTCGGCGGACCCCTCGCCCTGGCCGTCATCGGGGCGATGGCCACCTCACGCACGCTGTCCCTCGGCGGCATCTCCGGCAAGGTCGCCGACATGAATCCGACGCAACTCGAGGCGCTCGGCAACGGGTACACCTTCGCCCTCGTCGGCAGCGCAGGCTGCGCCCTCATCGCGGGACTGGCCGCGATGTTCATCCGCTTCACCCCGCAACAGGTCGCGCAGGCGCAGGCCGCCGAGAAGGCCGCGCAACAGGCGTGAACGCGGTCCGGTCCGGTTTCGGCCCGGTGGTCGTACGCCGTCTATAGCATCCGGTCATGGACTACAAAATCGAGCTGATCATCCTGCCGGTGTCCGACGTGGACCGGGCCAAGGCGTTCTACGCCGACCAGGTCGGCTTCGTCGTCGACCACGACCACCGCGTGAACGAGAACGTGCGTTTCGTCCAGCTCACACCGCCCGGGTCGGCGTGCTCGATCGCCGTCGGCGAGGGCCTGGTCGACACCCCGCCCGGCTCGGTGCACGGGTTGCAGATCGTCATCGACGACGCCGATGCCGCCCACGCCGAGCTGTCGGCCCGCGGCGTTCCCGTCAGCGAGGTGCAGGACCTGGCGTGGGGGCGCTTCGTGTACTTCGCCGATCCCGACGGCAACGAGTGGGCGCTGCAGCAGCTTCCGCCACGCAGCTGACCGGCGGCCGGTAGCAGAAATCGGCCTACCCGAGCGTGACGAGCGGTGCATGATGATCCTGTGGTCACGCCCTCCCGCTCGTCCGTCACGGGGGCGGCCGCGGCGGTCCTGCTCCTGGCTTCCTGCGTAGCCGGGGGTCCGGCCGCCGCCGCGCCTGCGCCCGCCGCACCGGATCCTCGCGTCGGCCCGCTGTTCCTGGCCGGCACACTGCTCCACGTCTGCACCGGATCGGTTCTGGACAGCGCGGACGGCGACCTCGTGCTCACTGCCGCGCACTGCATCGCAGGGTCCGGCGGCGCGCTGTCGTTCGCACCCGGATTCGACCGCGGCGTGTCCCCGTTCGGACTGTGGACGGTGTCCCAGATCTATGTCGACCCCGCCTGGCTGGAGTCGCAGGATCCGCAGCACGACTACGCCGTTCTCCGGGTGGCCCCGAGCGGAACCACCGTGCCGGCGTCCGTCGAGTCGGTGGTCGGTGGGGGATTCGAGTTGGCGTCCGCGCCGGAACCCGCGACCACCGTGGCCGTGACCGGCTATCCGACCCTCGGTGACGGTCCGGTGTCGTGCACCGCCGTGACCACGTCGACGGACAGCTACCCCACGGTGGTCTGCGACGGGCTGGGCGAGGGAACGAGCGGCGGCCCGTGGATCACGGGTTCGCGGGTCGTCGCCCTCGTCGGCGGCCTCGACCACGGCGGGTGCACCGACTCGGTGTCCTACTCGCCGACGTTCGGTTCCGGCACGCTCGCCCTGCTGGACCGCGCGGAGCGCCGCGGTGCCGGTGACTCGACACCGTTCGCCCTCGCCGGCGCCTGCACCCGATCCTGACCGACCGTGTCAGCGTGGGGCAGGCCGGTACCGGCGGACGGGCCTGCCGGCGCCCCCGTATTCGAGCCGGACCTCCAGCAGACCCTCGGACAGGTAGTGCTCGAGGTAACGGCGCACGCTGACCCGGGACAGTCCGGCGAGTTCGGCGCATTCGGTCGACGACAGCTCGCCCTTCGACCGCAGGATGTCGAGCACCAGGCGCCCGGTTTCGGCGCTGAGCCCCTTGGGGAGCCGGCTCGGTTCCGGATTCTTGCCCTTGCCCCCGAACAGGGAGTCGATCAGGGATTGGTCTGCGCCGGACTGTGATTCGAGGGCGCGGGCACGGCGGCGGAAGTTCTCGAGTTTCTCCTGCAGCTGCGTGTAGTCGAACGGTTTGACCAGATAATCGGAGGCGCCGCCGTGTAGTGCGCGGCTGACGGTGTCGATCTCCCGGGCGGCGGTGATCATGATGACGCCGACCGCGTTGCCCTCCGCGCGCAGTCGTTGCAGGACGTCGAGGCCGGACATGTCCGG
Source organism: Rhodococcus sp. ACPA1 (assembly GCF_002300195.1). Lineage (NCBI taxonomy): Bacteria > Bacillati > Actinomycetota > Actinomycetes > Mycobacteriales > Nocardiaceae > Rhodococcus > Rhodococcus sp. ACPA1. The sequence continues at coordinate 1,413,291 of NZ_NSDX01000001.1, forward strand.
CAGGTACACGTCGAGGAGCACGAGGTCGGGGTGTGCGGTGCGCACCGATTCGAGGGCCTCGGCGGCGGTGCGTGCCACCCCGACGGTGGTGAACCCCGGTGTCTTGTCGACGAATCGGCGGTGGATCTCCGCGACCATGAAGTCGTCGTCGACGACCAGGACCTCATACATCGTCACGCCGTCCCGTCATGATCGGAGAGTCTAGCTACGCGGCACGTGCACGGTGAACAAGGCACCACCGGTGCCGGGTGCGTCCGAGACGGCTGCGGAGCCGCCGTGCTGGGAGCTGACGAGACGGACCAGGGCGAGCCCGATTCCGCGGCCACCGGGTGTGCCCGGCTTCGAGGTGACACCGCGCGAGAAGATCTCCTCCCGCATCGTCTCGGGAACTCCGGGGCCGGAATCGGCGACCTCGATGAGAATACCGTCGTCGTCGGTGATCCGGATCGAGATCCGCGCGTCCCGGCCGCCCTCGGACACGTCGACGGCGTTGTCGATGAGGTTGCCGAGGACGGTGATCACGTCGGTGGCGAGCTCGGGGTCGAGGGCGTGCAGGTGCGAGTCGGGTTCCAATGTCAGCGACACCCCGGTCTCGGCGGCGAGCGACGTCTTCGCGATCAGCAGCGCGGCGACAGCCGGATCCGAAATGCGTTGCGTGACAGCATCACTGATCTCGGCTCGACGGCGGGTGAGGGTGCCGACGAATTCGGTGACGGCGTCGTAGTCACCGAGCTGCGTCAGGCCCGAGATCGTGTGCAGCTGGTTGGCGAACTCGTGCGTCTGCGCCCGCAGGGTGTCGGTGACACTCTTGTGCGAAGACAGCTGACTCTGCATCGACGCCAGTTCGGTGCTGTCGCGCATCGTGGTGACGGTGCCGATCTTGTGCCCCTGGCTGGTGGCCGCACGCCGGCTCAGCGCGAGCATGCGCGACGACGTCGACAGCACCACGTCGCGGCCGTCCTCCCCGTTGAGGAGGTACTGCCGGACGGCGGGGTCGAGTGCGACGTCGTCGACGTGTCGGCCGACGGCGTCGTCGGTGAGGTCGAGCAGTTCCTGGGCGCTGTCGTTGAGCACGGTGATCACCCCGTCGGGGTTCACCGCGACCACACCCTCGCGGATGCTGTGCAGCAGTGCCTCGCGATGGTCGGCAAGGCTCGCGATCTCGGCGATCTCGAGTCCGCGGGTGTGGGTCTTGATCCGGCGGGACAGCAGCCACGAGCCGAGAAGCCCGAGACCGGCACCGATTCCGAGATACAGGAGCAGGCGCGCCCCGGCGCTGCTGAGCAGGTCCCAGATCGACGGGTAGTCGTCGCTGACCGAGACGACCGCGAGGACGTCCCCGGTGGCGGACAGGATCGGAACGTGTCCGACGATGGCGCGGCGTCCGTCGACGTCCACGTCTCCCGACCAGGCCCGCCCGGTCATCACATCGCTGGCGCCGAGTTCCGCGGGCACCCCGAGCCGCGTCGGATCGGAGGACACGGTCACCGCCCCGTTCGGCGCGACGATCTCGGCGAGTGTGGCGCCCGACAGGTTGACGGCGCGATCGACCTCGGGCGCCAGCACGCGCTCGACCGAGCGGTCCGACAGCTGGTCGCGCACCACCGGCGTCGACGCCACGTTCTCGGCCACCGCGATCATGCGCTGCCCCTGGAGGTCGCGGAACTCCACGGTCGACTGGTGGACCGACACGGCGGCCACCGCGAGCAGCACGACGCCGACGACGACGAGCTGGAGGAGCAGGACCTGGCCCGCGAGGCTACGCACGCGGGGGTGAAGTGGTGACCACAATGAACTTAAGTTCCGTTTCGTTCGCATAGGTGACGTGCATCACCCCTGGGGTTCAGTATTGCGGAAGATCACATTCATGGCGAAATGAGGAACGATGTCGAGAACAGGTAGCGGGAGCAGGGTACGCGCGCTGCTCCTGCTCGCGCTCGTAGGCCTCCTCGTGGCCGGCTGCGGGGTCACCCGCGGCGAGGACGAGGGCCTGCACAGGGTGCGGATGATGGTTCCGAACAGTCCGGGCGGCGGCTACGACCTCACGGCGCGGACCGCGGTGAAGATCATGGAAGACGAGGGCATCACCGGTCGCGTCGAGGTGTTCAACGTGATCGGCGCAGGTGGAACGGTCGCGATGGCCAGGCTGATGAACGAGGCCGGCAACGACGACCTCATGATGATGATGGGCCTGGGCGTCGTCGGCGCCGGCTACACCAACGGATCCACCGCACGCGTGTCCGAGGCCACCGCGCTGGCCAAGGTGGTCGAGGAGCAGGAGGGCATCCTCGTGCCCGCGGATTCACCGTTGCAGACCATCGACGACTTCGTGGCCGCATGGCGTGCCGACCCGGCGTCGATCACCATCGGCGGCGGTTCCTCGCCCGGCGGGCCGGACCACCTGTTCCCGATGGAGACGGCGCGCGCGGTCGGAGTGGACCCGAACGCGGTGAACTACGTGTCCTACGACGGCGGTGGCGACCTGCTGACAGCCCTTCTCGGCCAGAAGATCACCGCAGGCACGTCGGGACTCGGCGAGTACGTCGACCAGATCGAGGCAGGCCAGGTCCGGGTCCTCGCGGTGTCGGGGAACGAACGGGTCGAAGGAATCGATGCGCCGACGCTCACGGAGGCAGGCGTGGACCTGACCTTCACCAACTGGCGGGGAATCCTGGCGCCGCCCGGACTGTCCGACGGTGCCAAGGCCGACATGGTCGAGGCGCTCGAAAAGTTGCACGACACACCGGAATGGAAGGAGGCCCTGGTGAAGAACGGTTGGAGTGACGCCTTCACGACGGGACCGGAGTTCGAGCAGTTCCTCCGGGACCAGGACGAACGGGTCTCGTCCACCCTGGCCGAATTGGGGCTGACATGACCGCGCCCGCAGAACCGTCCGCCGTCTCCGCGGACACGGCCCCGGCGCCGAAGCGGAGGGACTACGCACAGTTCATCGTCTGCGCGGTGATGGCCGTGATCGGGGTGTTCCTCATCGTCGACGCACTGTCGCTCAGCGACGGCTTCGCGAAGGTCGACCCGGTGGGTCCGCGACTGTTCCCGCTCGTCATCGGTGGGGGACTGCTGGTCTTCGCCGTGGTGCTCGCCGTCGCGATCATGAGGGGCTCCACCGGCGAAGCCGACAGCGGCGAAGACGTCGATCCGGAGTCTCCGGGCGACTGGAAGACGGTGGGCCTGCTCGTCGGGTTGTTCGTCGTGACCATCGCGCTCGTCGACTTCCTGGGCTGGGCGATCATCGGCACCGTCCTGTTCGCCGGGGCCGCAACCATTCTGGGCAGCCGCCACTGGGTGCGGAACATCGCCATCGGGGCCGTGCTCGGATTCGGCAGCTTCTACGCGTTCTACGTCGGGCTCGGAATACCGCTGCCCGCAGGCATTCTGGACGGAATTCTCTGACATGGACAATCTGAACTGGCTGCTGCAGGGGTTCGAGCAAGCAGCCACCCCCATGAATCTGCTCTACGCGTGCATCGGCGTCCTTCTCGGCACGGCGGTCGGCGTCCTCCCGGGCATCGGACCGGCCATGACCGTGGCCCTCCTGCTTCCCGTCACCTACAACGTCAGCCCGAGCGCAGCGTTCATCATGTTCGCCGGCATCTACTACGGCGGCATGTACGGCGGGTCGACGACGTCGATCCTGCTGAACACGCCGGGGGAGTCGTCGTCGGTGATCACGGCGATCGAGGGCAACAAGATGGCGAAGGCAGGCAGGGCCGCGCAGGCCCTGGCGACCGCCGCCATCGGGTCGTTCGTCGCCGGGTCGATCGGCACGATGCTCCTGGTGCTGTTCGCGCCCATGGTGTCGAGTTTCGCGGTCACCCTCGGAGCCCCGTCCTACCTCGCGATCATGCTGCTCGCCCTCGTGGCCGTCACGGCCGTCCTCGGAACCTCGAAGCTCCGCGGATGCATCTCGCTGCTGCTCGGTCTCGCGATCGGGTTGGTCGGTATCGACTTCCTCACCGGCCAGCCGCGTGCCACGTTCGGCATCCCGCAGCTGTCCGACGGGATCGACATCGTCGTCGTCGCGGTCGCCGTGTTCGCACTCGGTGAGGCCCTCTGGGTGGCCGCTCATCTCCGCCGCAAGCCGGCCGAGGTCATTCCTGTCGGCAGGCCGTGGATGGGCAAGAGCGACTGGAAGCGTTCGTGGAAGCCGTGGTTGCGGGGCACCGCCTACGGGTTCCCGTTCGGCGCACTTCCCGCAGGCGGCGCCGAGCTGCCCACCTTCCTCTCCTACATCACCGAGAAGAAGCTGTCGAAGCACAAGGACGAATTCGGCAAGGGCGCCATCGAAGGTGTCGCCGGGCCGGAGGCCGCCAACAACGCGTCCGCGGCAGGCACACTCGTGCCGATGCTGTCGCTGGGCCTGCCGACCAACGCCACGGCCGCGGTCATGCTGACGGCATTCGTGTCGTACGGAATCCAGCCGGGCCCGACACTGTTCGAGAAGGAACCGCTGCTGATCTGGACGCTGATCGCGAGCCTGTTCATCGGCAACTTCCTGCTCCTGGTGCTCAACCTTCCGCTCGCACCGCTGTGGGCGAAGCTGCTCCGCACGCCGCGCCCCTACCTCTACGCGGGCATCCTGTTCTTCGCCGCGCTGGGCGCGTTCGCCGTGAACCTCCAGTGGCTGGACCTCGCGCTGCTGCTGACGTTCGGGCTGATGGGTCTGATGATGCGGAGGTTCGGGCTGCCGGTGCTGCCGCTCATCATCGGCGTCATCCTCGGACCGCGCATCGAACGGCAACTGCGGCAGAGCCTGCAGCTCGGTGGCGGTGACTGGGGCAGCCTGTTCACCGAGCCCGTCGCGATCATCGTCTATATCGTGATCGCAGTGCTCCTCATCGCACCCCTCGTCGCCAAGGTCGTCCGCGCGCACTACCCCGTCGCGGCACCCGATTTCCCCGACGGACCGGCCGGTGGCGACTCCACCGACACCAGAGAGAAGGCACACGCATGATCGTCGTCGGATACACCCCCGACCAGTTCGGAGGGGCGGCCCTCGAACACGGCGTCGCGGAGGCGCAGCTGCGCGGTACGTCGCTGCTCGTGATCAACACGTCGAAGGGCGACTCCCTCGCCGACCAGTCGTTCGCCGACAACGCCCACCTGGAGGAACTCGAAGGCAAGCTGGCCGCGAGCGGGGTCGACCACGAGGTCCGGCAGATCGTGGGAGACGAGACCGTCGACGTGATTCTCGAGGCCATGACGGCGCCCAGCGCGGAACTGCTCGTGATCGGCATCCGCGACCGCACCCCGGTCGGGAAGCTCCTGATGGGCAGCACCGCCCAGCGCCTGCTGCTGTCCTGCCGCAAACCGGTCCTGGCAGTCAAGCCCGAATGAAGCCCCTGTGAGTACTTGTCAACCGCGGGCGGTTGACAAGTACTCACAGGTCAGTCGGTGAGGATGATCAGCTCGCGGTCCGACGCCACCTCGACGCGCAGGCCGGCCTTCGAGGCCACCCGCGCTACCCCGCGCACGTCCTGAGGTTCGGCGCGGGAGACGGTGAGCGCGCGCGCCAGCAGACCCTTGTGGTGCTTGTTGAAATGACTGACGACGGTGCGGGTGCCGTCCTGCTTCTCTGTGAGGACGGTGGCGATCACGGCCTCGGGGATCGGTCCGAGTTGCTGGTACGTCCCCGAGCGCAGGTCGACGACGAGGCCGTCCGCTTCCGCGGCGATCGCCCGGCTCAGTTCCGGCTTCCACAACGCCCGGAGAGTGCCCAGCCCCGGGAGCTTCGATCCGCCCGACAGCCGGTAGGCGGGGATCAGATCACCCGCGCGCACCGCACCGAACAGCGCGGACCCCATTGCCAGCCGCGACAGCGCCTTGGACTTCTGCGCCTTGGTGAACGACTTCGCGTCGAGCGCGTCGAACAGCACACCGGTGTAGCGCTCGAGTGCGGGCCGGGTGGGGGAGACCCACAGTTTGGCGTTCCGCTCGATCTCGTCGGCCTGGGTGGGGCCGAGGCCGAGCGCGAGCTGCGACGCCTCCCCGTCCGCCGCCAGCGCGACCAGCGCCTGGACCAGCACTTCGCGGGTTTCGGTGAGCTGCGGCATCGACAGCTCGGCCAGGTCGAGGGGCGCGTCGGCGCCGCCGTCGGACTTGGTTTCGGAGGGAGGAAGTAGCACCAGCACGCACGAAACCCTACCGACGCGCCCGGCCCCGTCCCAGCCGACTATTCTGGTATCCCGTGATTACCCGCCTGTCCCACCTGTTCCTCCGCACTCTGCGCGACGACCCCGCCGACGCCGAGGTCCCCAGCCACAAGCTGCTGGTCCGCGCCGGTTATGTGCGTCGCATCGCGCCCGGCGTCTACTCGTGGTTGCCGCTGGGTCTGCGCGTGCTGCGTGAGGTCGAGCGGGTGGTGCGGGAAGAGATGAACGGCATCGGTGCCCAGGAGATCTCCCTGCCCGCGCTCCTGCCGCGCGAACCGTACGAGGCGTCCAACCGCTGGACCGAGTACGGCGACGGACTGTTCCGCCTGAAGGACCGCAAGGGCGGCGACTACCTGCTCGGCCCCACCCACGAGGAACTGTTCGCGCTCACCGTCAAGGGCGAGTACAACTCGTACAAGGATTTCCCGGTCACCCTGTACCAGGTGCAGACCAAGTACCGCGACGAGGAGCGCCCGCGGGCCGGCATTCTCCGCGGCCGCGAGTTCGTCATGAAGGACTCGTACTCCTTCGACCTCACCGACGAAGGACTCACCGAGTCGTACCGGGCGCACCGCGACGCCTACGAGCGCATCTTCAGCCGGCTCGGCGTCAAATACGTGATCGTGTCGGCGACGTCCGGTGCGATGGGTGGCAGCGCGTCGGAGGAGTTCCTCGCGGAGAGCGAGATCGGTGAGGACACCTACGTCCGCTGCCTCGAGTCGGGCTACGCCGCCAACGTCGAGGCGGTGAAGACGCTGGCTCCCGAGGCCGTCCCGTTCGACGGACTGCCCGCCGCGAAGGTGCACGACACCCCGGACACCCCCACGATTGCGACGCTCGTCGACTGGGCCAACGGCGCCGACCTGGGCTGGACCGTCACCGCCGCGGACACCCTGAAGAACATCCTGGTCAAGACCCGGCAGCCCGGTGGCAAGTGGGAACTGCTCGGCATCGGTGTTCCCGGCGACCGTGAGGTGGACGACAAGCGTCTCGGTGCCTCCCTCGAGCCCGCGGAGTTCGAGCTGCTCACCGAGGCCGACTTCGCGGCCAACCCCTTCCTGGTCAAGGGCTATATCGGACCGAAGGCGCTGCAAGCCAACGGCGTTCGTTTCCTCGTCGACCCGCGCATCGTCGACGGCACCAGCTGGATCACCGGAGCCGACGAGAAGGGCAAGCACGTGGTGGGGCTCGTCGCGGGCCGCGACTTCACCCCGGACGGCACCATCGAGGCCGCCGAGGTCCGCGACGGCGACCCGTCCCCCGACGGCGCCGGTGCGCTCGTCGCGGCCCGCGGCATCGAGATCGGTCACGTCTTCCAGCTCGGCCGCAAGTACACCGACGTGTTCTCCGTGGACGTGCTCGGCGAGAACGGCAAGCCCGTCCGCCCGACCATGGGCTCCTACGGCGTGGGCGTCTCCCGCCTCGTCGCCGTGATCGCGGAACAGCATTACGACGAGAAGGGCCTCCGCTGGCCGGCCGAGGTGTCGCCCGCCGACGTGCACGTGGTGATCGCCAACAAGGACGAGACGGCCCGGGAAGGCGCCGAGGGGCTCGCCGCCGAACTCGACAAGGCCGGTCTCGAGGTGATCCTCGACGATCGCAAGGCGTCGCCCGGCGTGAAGTTCAAGGACTCCGAACTGCTCGGTGTCCCGCTCGTCGTGGTCGTCGGCCGCGGCTGGGGCGAGGGCAAGGTGGAGGTCCGCGACCGCTTCACCGGCGAGAGCCGCGAGGTGGCCGCCGAGTCTGCGCTGAGCGAGATCGTCGAGACCGTCAGGGGCTGATCAAACCGCCCCACGCCTTTCGTCCGGACTGTTAGCTTGGCCTGACACGTCCGGACGAAAGGCCTGCTGTGACGAATTCCCTGCTGTTCGATCCGACCTCCTACGATCCCGAGCATTTCGATCCGGAGACGCGCAGACTGCTGCGGGCGCTGATCGAGTGGTTCGAGTCGCGGGGCAAGAAGCGGCTGCTCGAGGACGATCTCGAGGCCGTGTGGCCCGACGACTTCCTGGAGTTCGTGAAACGGGAGAAGCTTTTCGCGAAGTTCCTCACCCCCGCCGACCTGGCGGGCGGCGATCCGGACAAGCGCTGGGATGCCGCACGCAACGCCGCCCTCAGTGAGATCTTCGGTTTCTACGGGCTGGCGTACTGGTACGCGTGGCAGGTGACCATCCTGGGTCTCGGCCCCATCTGGATGAGCGGGAACCGCGCCGCAAAGGAACGGGCCGCGGAGCTCCTCGACGACGGCGGGGTGCTGGCGTTCGGTCTGTCGGAGAAGGAACACGGCGCGGACGTCTACTCGACGGACATGCTGCTGACCCCCGCCGACAACGACCCGGATCTCGCGTTCACCGCGAGCGGCGACAAGTACTACATCGGCAACGGCAACGTAGCGGGCATGGTGTCGGTGTTCGGCAGGCGCACCGATGTGGAGGGCAGCGACGGGTACGTCTTCTTCGTCGCGGACAGCCGCCACCCGGCATACCACCTGCAGGGCAATGTGGTGCACGGCCAGATGTACGTCAGCACGTTCCGGCTCGAGGACTACCCGGTGCGGGAAGAGGACATTCTCCATACGGGGGTGGCTGCGTTCGAGGCGGCGCTCAACACGGTCAACGTCGGCAAGTTCAACCTGTGCACAGGATCCATCGGGATCTCCGAGCACGCGTTCTACGAGTCGATCACTCACGCGCACAACAGGATTCTGTACGGCAACCCCGTCACCGACTTCGCGCACGTGCGCGGAAACTTCGTCGACGCCTACAGCCGGCTGATCGCGATGAAGCTGTTCAGCGCACGCTCCGTCGACTATTTCCGCAGCGCGAGTCTCGACGATCGTCGGTACCTGCTGTTCAACCCGATGACGAAGGCGAAGGTCACCTCCGAAGGGGAGAAGGTGATCGCGCTGCTGCACGACGTGATCGCGGCGAAGGGCTACGAGAAGAACACCTACTTCCGCGAGGCCGCCCAGCTGATCGGCACTCTGCCGAAGCTCGAGGGCACCGTGCACGTCAACGTCGGCCTCATCCTCAAGTTCATGCCGAACTACCTGCTCAACCCGGCGGAGTACCCGGAGATCGGCACCCGGCTCGACGCCGCCGACGATGCGTTCTTCTGGGTCCAGGGCCCGACCCGCGGTGCCGGCAAGATTCGTTTCCACGACTGGGCGAAGACCTACGAGGCGCACTCGGACGTCCCCAACGTGGCCCGCTTCCACGAGCAGGCGACCGCGCTGAGGGAACTGCTCACCACCGCCCCGCCCGACGCGGCCCAGCAGAAGGATCTCGACTTCCTGCTCGACCTCGGGCACTTGTTCTCGCTCGTGGTCTACGGGCACCTGATTCTCGAGCAGGCCACGATCGCCGGCATCGACCGTGATCTGATCGACCAGATCTTCGATTTCCAGATCCGCGATTTCTCCGGTTATGCCGTTGCGCTGCACGGCAAATCGTCCGCCACCGAGGCGCAGCAGAAGTGGGCGCTCGGCGCGATACGCCGCCCGGTGGTGGACGCGGAGCGGTTCTCCCGGGTGTGGGCGCAGGTGGAGAACTACGACGGCGCCTACGAAATGCGGCCGTAGACACGGCTTAACGGGGGTGGGGTGGCGTCATCCCTCGGGGTGCCGGTTGCGCCCCCTGGGGTACCTGTTCGGGTGGGTGCGATCGGCGCATTCTTATGTGGCAAGCAAAACCCCACCCCCACAGAAAGATCCACACATGGCACACACCCTCAAGCGCACCCTTTCCGCTCTCGCCATCGCGGGCTTCGCCCTCACTGCCGGAGCAGGAATCGCCTCGGCCGACCCCGCTGGTGGAGCCGGCGGTGCCGGGGCTCCGGGTAGTTCGCAGGGCGGCGCCGGCGGCGCAGGCGGTAGCGCCAACGGCGGCTCCGCAAATGGCAACGTCGACAACTCCGGCGGCGTCATCATCGGTGGCGCAGCGGTCGGGGACGGTGCGACGGTCAACACGAACGTCGGTAACGGCGGCAACGCCAACGGCGGCAACGCCAACGGTGGCAACGGTGGCAATGGTGGTCCTGCCACCGGTGGTGCGGGTGGCGCCGGCGGCGCGGGCGCCGGGGACAGCACCGAAAACTGCTCGTTCATCTTCTGCTTCTGACCGAGTTGTGATTGCGCGATCTTCCTGAAGTTCGAGGGGCCGCCACCCGCGGGTGCCGGCCCCTCGGCGTCAGTACTGCCCACCCCGCCTCCCCGGCACCACGCACTGTGAAAGGTTCTTTCATGTCGATGTCCTTCGACTTCACCACTGCTCTGACGCGCACGGGTGCCACCGTCGCGGCCGCATTCTTCGTCCTCGCCGCAGGCGCCGGCATCGCGTCGGCGGCACCCGACGCCCCCTCCGACGACCCTTCCGTGAGCAACCTCGCGCCCGGACAGAACCCTCAGGGCGGCACCGTGACGATCGGCGGAGCGGCTGTCGGCACCGTGATCGCGATCGACGGCATCAACGCCGGTCCGGACGGAGCCAGCGTCGGCGGCTACGACTTCGGCGGCGGCCAGGGGCAACCCTGGGGGTGACGGGATTCGCACCCCAGGGTGCCTGGCCACGCCGGTCCGTGCACCGCATTCTGAAGTGGCAGTAGAGAATACCCTCCAGTCGCGAGCGGCCCGGACCGGTCGGTACGTCGCGGCGAGGACCCCGGAACCGGACCTCACAAGGCGAAGATTCCGGGGTCCTCCCGAACTGGCACTCTCGGGTGCCGAGTGCTAAATTAGCGATGCACAGTGAATCTGGCTGCCCGTCGAGGTGGCGGGCGCCTCGAGTGATGCGGGAGGTGTGTTGCTGTGCTTCGCTTCGATCCTTTCAATGACCTCGAATCCATGACCAAGAGTCTCCTCGGCACGGAAACCGGAACCGCGCGGGTACCACGATTCATGCCGATGGATCTGTACAAGGTCGACGACCACTACGTCCTGCACGCCGACCTGCCGGGCGTCGATCCGGGTTCCGTCGACGTCAGTGTCGACAACGGCACGCTCACCTTGACGGCTCATCGCAGCGCGCCGTCCGAGGAGAACGTGCAATGGATCGCCTCCGAGCGGTTCAGCGGAACGTTTCGGCGCCAGCTGTCGCTCGGCGACGGCGTCGACCCGGACCGCATTTCGGCGTCCTACGAGAACGGTGTCCTGAGCGTGACCATCCCGCTCGCCGAACGGGCGAAGCCGCGGCGGATCGAGGTCTCCAGCCTCGGAACCGGTGAGCCTCGCACGATCGAGGCGGGTCCCGCGAGCGAGACGACCTGACGCTGCGGCGGGAACATCTGCTGTGCGGAAGCCCCCTCGCCGAGGGGGCTTCGGCGTGCCCGCGTCCACCCACCCCAGGGGTGGAAGGCACAACACCTCCGGGTGCACCAGCCACCACTGGGGGTCCTGGTCGGACCGGACCGTGCGCGGCACAGTAGAGGACAAGCAAGAACGTAACGCTTTACCAGCCGCGAGCGAAGAAACCGAGGAGGCCATCATGACGAACACCCCGGTTGCACACGAGCACGAGGGCCGTCGCCTCACGGTCCGGACCGACGACGGGATCGCGCTGGCGGTTCGCGAGTTCGGTTCGCCCGACGCAGCCACCACCGTGGTGTTCGTTCACGGTCACTGCCTCCGCACCGAATCCTGGTGGGCACTGCGTGAACAGCTGGTTCGTTTCTGGCGCAACGATGTTCGTATGGTCTTCTACGATCACCGCGGACACGGAGAGTCGGGGGAGGCGCCGGCCGCCACCTACACGATCGATCAGCTCGGCCGCGACCTCGGCTCCGTACTCGACGCCGTCGCCCCGCACGGTCCGGTCGTCCTCATCGGGCACTCGATGGGCGGCATGACCGCGCTGTCCTACACGCGGCAGAACCCGCACACGATCGGTTCGCGGATCGTCGGCATGGCCCTGATCTCCACTGCGGCGTTCGATCTCGCCGAGGCCGGTCTCGGTCGTCACCTGCGTAGCCCCGCGGTGTCGCTGTTCCGCACCGCGGTGCGCCGGGCACCCCGGGTCGTGCACGGATCGAAGCGGGTGGGACGCACCGTCTGCACGGCGATTGCCCGCGCAGCGAGCGCCCGCAATCGGGCCGTCGATCCGAGGCTTGCCGCTCTGGTCTCGGCCATGGTCAACACGACATCCGTCGTCACCATGTCGAGTTTCCTCGAATCCCTGCTCGGGTTCGACGAGCGGCACTCCCTGGCCGCACTCGCTCACATTCCGTCGCTGATCTTGTGCGGCTCGGTGGACATGCTCACCCCGTTCCAGCATTCGGTCGCCATGGCCTCGAAGCTCCCCGCTTCGGAGCTCGTGAGCGTCGACGGAGCCGGGCACTCGGTAATCCTCGAGCGCGCCGCCGACGTCGCCCTCGCGATCATCGGCCTCGTCGAGCGCATCGCGCACGGTGAGATCGCCGCTTTCGACCGCGAACTGATGGCCGTCGGCTGATCAGAGATCGCGCTCGTTGATGATGCCGCTGCGCATGGCCCGCTCGGCGAGGCTGACCCGCTTCTGATTCTGCGGGAGATCGCCGACGCCGAATTTCGCGAACAACGCCCGGAGGTGAGTCTTGATCGCGTCGACACTGAGGAACAGTTCCTGGGCGATCTGCTGATTCGACGCGGGATTCGCGAATGCGGCGCCGTGCTTGTACGGCCGGCACAGTGCCGTGAGGACCGCGCGCTGGGTGTCGGTGAGGGACCGGACCTCGGGCATGTCGGTGCCCATCCGGGTGGCCTCGTCGAGAGAGCCGCCGAATTCCAGGTACCGGATCTTCGTCCCGCCGATGCGGATGCTGTCGCCCTGGCGGAGCCGTCGACGCCCCGCCAGCCGTTCGCCGTTGACGAACGTGCCGTTGCGGGAGAGCCCGTCGTCGAGGATGGTCCAGTGCGAGCCGACGCATTCGAGGACGGCATGGAGCCGCGAGACCTCGTCGTCCTCGGTGAGGAGCAGATCGGAACCGGGCGACCGTCCGATCGTGACGCGCGCGGAAGCGGGGGAGAGGTCCACGGTGTGGTGGTGACCCTCCCTGTCGGAATAGCTCAGTCGAGACTCAACGGCTCGGTCCACGGCGACGCCCCTTCCGCACGCTTCCATCGTGCCCCGCCGTGTGTCCGATGAGCAAGATCAAGAGCGGAAATCGCCGATCTCGGATGCGTTCTCGGAGCCCGCCGCGTCCAGGGCGTTGCCGAACGCGCACACGGCGAGCTCCTCGAGCGCCGGATCCTGCCCGGCATGCTCGGGTACCTGCATGGCGAGCAGGGTGTTGAGCAGCATTCCGTTGGCGATGAACGTGCGGGCCTGTTCGGGGCTGCACCCGGTGCGCGTTCGGATCTGCGTGTAGAGCCGGGACATCCAGTCGCGGGCCAGCGCGCCGATCTCCGGGTTCGCGCCGGACGTGAAGCCGTGCATCATCACGAGCAGGAGGTCGCGGTCCTCGAGCAGTTCGGTGTACGCGATGCCCATCGGGAGCCACGACTCGTCGTTCTCCGGGTCTGTGGCGACATCGTCGAAGTACGGCTCGAAGGTGTCCATGATCCGACGCATCGCCCGGTCGAAGACGTCGGCGAACAGCCGCGACTTCGAACCGAACATGCGCACCACGTAGGGCTGGGACACGCCCGCCTCGCGTGCGACGGCGTCGGTGCTGGTGCCGTGATATCCGTCCCTGGCGAACGCGCGGGAGGCTGCGGCCAGTACGAGTTCGCGACGTTCGGTCGCGCTCATGCGGGTCTGTTTCACGGGCGATGCCATGTTGACATGTTATCAGTCGATTACTAGTCTTCGAAATAAGTAATCATCTGATGCTTACAAGTTCCTTCTTCCCGTACTCACGAATTGGATACGAGGACCCGTCATGACGACACTCTCCGAACGCCTGGAACACGAATCGGCGGCGCCTCCCTCGGGGCGGGGCCACGGCCGGCTGGTGCCGGTATGGCTGGCGATCGTCGCCGCCTCGATACCGATGTTCATGGCCACACTCGACAATCTGGTGATGACCAGTGCCATCCCGGTGATCCAGCGCGACCTCGGTGCGTCGGTAGGGCAGTTGCAGTGGTTCATGAACGCCTACACGCTCGCCTTCGCGACGTTGATGCTGACGCTGTCCGCGCTGGGCGACCGCCTCGGGCGCCGCCGTGTATTTCTCTGGGGCATAGTGCTCTTCGCGCTGGCGTCGATCGCATCGGCCCTGTCGACCACCTCCGAGATGCTGATCGCCGCGCGCGCCGTCCAGGGCGTCGGCGCGGCTGCGATCATGCCGCTCTCCCTCACCCTGCTCGCCGGTGCCGTGCCGCTCGCCAAACGCGCGTTCGCCATCGGGATCTGGGGCGGCGTCTCCGGACTGGGCGTTGCCCTCGGCCCCGTGGTCGGCGGCGCCGTCGTCGACGGGGTGTCGTGGCAGGCCGTGTTCTGGATCAACGTCCCCGTTGCAGCGGTCGCGATCCCGTTGGCGCTCTACGCGCTCGGCGAGTCGAAGGGAAAGCGGCAGCCGCTGGATCCGCTCGGCGTCGTCCTGGCCGGAGCCGCCGTGTTCCTCGGAGTCTGGGGCATCGTGCACGGCAACGACGACGGCTGGACCAGCGCCACGGTGCTCGGTGCTCTCGTCGCATCGGCGGTGCTGCTCGCGGCGTTCGTGGTGCGCGAGTTGCGCACCCCCTTCCCCGTGATGCCGCTGCGGCTGTTCCGGTCCCGGCAGTTCTCCCTGGCCAACGTGATCGGGCTGACGTTCACGCTGGGAATGATGGGCGCCGTATTCCTCCTGTCGCAATACCTCCAGATCGTCATGGGGTACTCGCCGTTCGAAGCCGGCCTGCGGACCTTGCCGTGGACGGCCGCACCCATGCTGGTGGCGCCGATCGCAGGCCTGCTCGCGCCGCGGCTGGGAGTCCGGACCCTCCTCGTCACCGGACTGGTCCTGCAGGGGTTGTCGCTGCTCTGGATGGCGTCGCTCATCGTTCCCGGCGCCACGTACGGCAGCATGATTCCGGCGTTCGTGATGGCGGGCGCAGGGATGGGTCTGACGTTCGCCCCCAACGCGACCGCCGTCCTCGCCGACATGCCCGAGGCCGACCACGGCACGGCCAGTTCGACCAACGCAACGCTCCGCGAGATCGGCGTCGCGCTGGGGATCGCGCTCCTGACCGCGGTCTTCCTCGGTGCGGGCGGCAGTCTGACGCCGACGGGATACATCGACGCCCTCGCGCCCGCCCTGTACGTGGGAGCCGGATTCGTGGCGGTCGCGGTCGTCGCCGCCGCCCTCATGCCGGGACGATCGAAGGCGGTCCTGGCGTCGACGTGACCGGAAAGTGGGTCAGTCCTGCCAGCCCGGCCGGACCAGCCCCCACTCGTACGCCATGACCACCAGCTGGGTGCGGTCGCGGGCACCGAGTTTCACCAGAATCCGGCTGACGTGGGTGCGGGCGGTGGCGGGGCTCAGGAACAGTCGTGAGCCGATCTCGGCGTTGGTGAGCCCCTCGGCGATCAGGGTCATCACCTCGCGTTCGCGGTCGGTCAGGTCGTCGAGACGGGTGGGCTGCGGCGGCCGTTTGGCGTGGGTCGCGAACTCCGCGACCAGCTTCCGGGTCACCGACGGTGACAGCAGGGCGTCCCCGTCGGCCACCACGTGGACCGCCCGCACCAGTTCGGCGGGTTCGGTGTGTTTGACGAGGAAACCCGTCGCTCCCGCGCGCATCGCCTCGAACACGTACTCGTCCAGCTCGAACGTGGTGAGCACCACCACCCGCACGCCGGACAGCGCGGGATCGGCGGCGATACGGTGGGTCGCCTCCAGCCCGTCGAGCACCGGCATCCGGATGTCCATGAGGACGACATCGGGGACTAGCGAGCGAGTCAGGCTCACCGCTTGTTCACCGTTCTCGGCCTGGCCCGCCACGGTGATGTCGGCCTGCGCGTCGAGCAGGGCGACGAACCCCGCCCGCACGAGGGCCTGGTCGTCGGCGACGAGCACGCGAATCGTCATGCCCGGCCCGCCGTGTCGCCGGGGAACGGGAGCGTCGCCTGCACCCGGAAGCCGCCACCCGGTCCGATCCCGGCGGTCAGCTCACCACCCAGAGCGCGTGCGCGTTCCCGCATGCCGGGGATGCCGTTCCCGCCGCCACCGGTGGCCGTGCCGACGGGACCCCGGCCGTCGTCGTCGATCCGGACGCGGACGAACGTGGGCGCGTACGACACGGTCACGTCGGCCGACGAGCCCCCGGAGTGGCGCGCCACGTTGGTCAGCGACTCCTGGACGATCCGCGCCGCAGCCACGTCGACCACGGCGGGCAGCGGCCTCGGTGCGCCTTCGACGACGGTCGTCACCGCGAGACCCGCGGCACGGGCGCGCTCGACCACACCGTCCAGGTCCCCGATCCCGGCGGTGGGCGCGATCGGCGGGCTGTCCTCGCCGCCCCGCAGCGATGCCAGCAGCGCATGGACGTCGCCGATCGCGTCGCGGCTCGCGACCTTGATCGCGGACAGCGCCTCCTGCGACTGTTCGGGTCTGCTGTCCCACAGCTCGAGTGCGACCGACGCCTGCACGTTGATCAGGGAGAGGCTGTGTGCCAGAACGTCGTGCAGTTCGCGGGCGATCGCGAGCCGCTCCTCGCTGGCCCGTCGACGCTGCTCGTCCAGGACGCTGCGTTGCGCCGCCTCGGCGCGTTGCCTGCGGGCGTCGAGCGTCCCGCGGCGCTGACGGATGATCTCGGCGGCGGCGAGGAGCACCAGCAGCCACGCGGCGATGCCCGTGAGGGCGGCGAGTGACGGCGCCTCAGCACTCGACACGGCAGGCACGGCGAAGACGATCAGGACGTAGCCGATCGCGAGGACCGGATAGGTGAGCCATCGGGATCCGGCCGTCGCGGCGCCGAGAAATGCGACGACGAGCGACAGGAAGACCGGGCCGTACCCGTAACCCCGCGCGACGTAGAGGACCGTGACGGCCAGGACGACGAACAGGACCGCGACAGGACGCCGTCGCCGGAAGACCAGCGCGACCGGACCGCACACCAGCAACACGAAGCCGGCGGCGTCCAACGGCTCCGCCCACGACTGGTTCTGGTTGGCGCCGATACTGCCGACCACCTGCACGGTCGCGATGCCCAGGGCGATCAGGAGGTCCCGCGGGGCGATCGACGTGTCCCTCCGGTCAGTGCGCACCACCCGAACGTAGACCCGATCCGGCGGGCCTGTCATCGTCCGCGACGCGTACACGAGAAGACGCGCACAGACGGATGTGCGCGACTCGCGCCGAGCCGACGCTGGAGGCATGACTTCCGGCATCGTGGTCACCGACAAGTTGACCAAACGCTACGGCGAACACACGGCGGTCGACGCCGTCAGCCTGACCGTGCGGGCAGGGGAGGTGTACGGGTTCCTCGGACCGAACGGCGCAGGCAAGACCACCACACTGCGCATGCTCACCGGTCTGGTCCGGCCGACCTCCGGGAGCGCGACACTTTTCGGGCGTTCACCCGGTGACAGCGCGGTGGCGGCGCGCACCGGCGTGCTGATCGAGGGACCCGGCTTCTTCCCCTACCTGTCCGGTCGCGACAACCTGCGGGTGCTCAGCAGATACCGCCGACTGCCGGACGATGCGGCGGAGGCCGCGCTGCACCGGGTGGGGCTGCGCGAGCGGGGACACGACCGTTTCCGCACCTACTCGCTCGGGATGAAGCAGCGGCTCGGTGTCGCGGCCGCACTCCTCGGCGAACCCGATCTGCTGATCCTCGACGAACCCACCAACGGTCTCGACCCGGCCGGCATGGCCGAGATGCGGGAACTGATAGTCGAACTCGCGCACTCCGGGCATTCGGTGATGCTCTCCAGCCACATGCTCAGCGAGGTTCAGGAGATCTGCGACCGCGTCGGTGTGATCTCGCGCGGGGAGTTGATCGCACAGTCGACCGTGGCCGAACTGCGGGGAGACACCAGCCTGCTGGTGCGAGCCGATCCGAGGGAACGAGCCGCGGCGGTGCTCGCGGAACTGCTGGGACGCGACGTCGTCGACACGGTGGGCGACGCCCTCACGCTTGCGGTATCGCCGGAACTGGCGCCGAAGGTGGCCCGTGTTCTCGTCGACGCGGGAATCGACGTGCACGAACTTGCCCGGCGGGAACGATCGCTCGAGGACGTCTTCTTCGAGATGACGGAGGACGTCACCGCCGGCGACCACACGAGCAACGATGCGAGGAGAGTGTCATGAACGCAGTGATCGCCAGCACGCGGGCCGAGCTTCTGCGACTACGGAAATGGCCGTCGATGTGGGTGCTGCTCGCCGCGTGGATCGTGCTCAACCTGGTCTTCGTCTATCTGTTCAACTACATTACGTTCGCGACCGGCGGCACCACCGACATGGCGTCGTCCGCACCCCCGGACGTGCTGCTCGCGCAGATGCTGCCCTCGGCGGTGCCCCAGGTGTTCACCCAGGGCATGGCCATGTTCGGGGGCGCGCTGATGCTCATCCTCGGCGCCCTCACCATCGGCAGCGGCTACGGGTGGGGGACGTGGAAGACCGTGTTCACCCAGGGGCCTCCGCGATCGGCCGCGCTCACCGGAACCCTGCTCGCTCTGCTGACCGTGGTGATCGGACTCGTTCTCACGGTGGCGGCCGTGGATCTCGGGGTGGCCTCGGTCGTCGCCGTGGCCGAATCGGAGTCGGCGAGTCTTCCTGCCGCGGATGCGATGCTGAAGGCGCTCGCCTCCGGGGTGCTCATCCTCGGGATGTGGACCGCCGCCGGTGTCCTCGTCGGCGCTCTCGCGCGGGGGCCGGCGTTGTCGGTCGGTCTCGGTCTCGTGTGGGTGTTGGTGGTCGAAAACCTCCTCCGCGGGGTCGCGGCCGTCCTCGACCCCGTGTCGGTGGTGACGGACTTCCTGCCCGGCACCGCCGCGGGCTCGCTCGCCGGATCGCTCCGCGACTTCGGCGGTGACACCACCCCAGGCGTCCTGAACATCCTCGACGGCGGCACGTCGGTGCTTCTCCTGGCCGGGTACGTCGCCGCGTTCGCGCTGGGGACGGTCTGGCTCGTCCGCCGGCGCGACGTGAACTGACCGCGCGAGGTCAGCTCAGAACAGGGGGCCGCCGCCGAACGGTTCGCGGTGCGACGGCGGGGTCCGGCCCTGCGTGTCGGTGATGCCGTATTCGACGGCCAACTCCGCCGTGACGAAGGTGTGGCCGCTGCGCTGCGGGAGGGTCGGGTCCGAGTGCAGGGCGCAGATCACCTCGCCGACGAACTCGGGGGACTCGGCGTCCGCGACGGGGAACCCGGCGATGGTCTCGAGGCCGCTGGCGACGATCATCTCCGTCCGGACGATGCCCGGCCACAGCGAGACTGCGCGCACGTCGTGCGGAGCCAGCTCCGTCGCCATGTCGCTGGCCATCTTGTCCAGCCCGGCCTTGGACATGCCGTACAGCACCGAGTGCAGATGCCCGCGGGTCCCGAACGACGAGATGTTCGCGATCAACCCGGAGCGGCGGGGCACCATCAACCGCGCAGCCTCCACGGACGCGACGTAATGGGCGCGCAGTCCGACGCCGATCAGCGAGTCCCAGTCGTCCAGTGGCCGCTCCCAGAACGGGGTGCTGAACCCGCCGAATCCCTTGGGGGCCGCCCACACGTTGTTGACCAGCAGGTCGAGTCGGCAGGCCTGCTCGTCCGCGATCCGGGCGAACAGGCTGTGCACGTCCTCGTCGTCGCGGTGATCGCAGGCCACCGCGATGCCGGTCCCACCGGCGCCGGTGACCGTTCGCGCCGACACCGACAGTGGGCTGTCCTCCGTCACCGGGCCGCGCCCGGTGACGTAGACGGTCCACCCGGCGGCTCCCAGCGCCGTCGCCACGCCCTTGCCGACGCCGCGGCTCCCCCCTGTGACCAGAGCTACCCCGGCGCTCACTGGACCACCACCGTGTCCTGTGTGAGCGGGCGGGTGATCGACCATCGAGTGGTGAAGTGGCATCGCGACATTCGCCAGACGTCGTCCTCGAGACGGTAAGCGTCGTCGTACTCGCCGGAGGACACGGTCTCCGTCCGCTTCAGCAGATCGACCTGGCGGAACTTCAGCGTCCACGCGCCCGACGCCTCGGTGTCGCTGTGCAGCACGATGTCCGGATGGAAGCCGTGGTGCATGTCAAGGATCACGTGCTTGCCGTCCACTTCGTGGAGCGCGATCCTGCGGAAGATGTCCGTGAGCCGGTCGGCGTCGTCGAACCGGCCGAGCGGGCCGAAGTCGATCGACGCGCCGGACGAGACGAAGCAGGCACGGAACGTGTCCGGATCCTTGCCGTCGCACGCTCGCCAGTAGCGGTACTTGAGCGCCTTGATCGCGTCGATCCGCTCCAGGTCCGCCAGACGCTGCTCCACCGAGCGCTCGTCCACGCCGCCGTCCTCCCGTTGCCGTTCACCGTGTCGGGAGAGACGCTAGGCCGGGAACGCGCCGGGTGGGTGCAGAATCCCGGTGGGCGGGAACCTGCGCGTCGTCAGGGCTGGCCGGGGAACGGGTCGGTCACCGGATCGGTCCCGAGAGCCACGCGCCAGGTGGCTTCCCGGACGGCCGCCTCGGTCAGCGCGGTGACGCCGAGCGTGCGGGTGTCCTCCGTCTCGCCGTGTTCGACGACCGCCCGCCACGCGACGGCGGTGTCGGCCTCGACCTGGGCCGCCAGCTGCGCGGCCGTGATCGGATCGGTGACCGGGAACGGCAGGGTGTAGCCCGCCTCGGCGGCCGGGGCCGTCAGTCCTGCCGCGGTCAGCGTGTCCAGGAGTCCGTCCCGGCGCGCCCGGTGGGCTGCGGCGGCGGTGGCCACCTGGGTGGCCCGGGTGGGATTCGAGAAGGCGGCGACCACTCCGTAGGCGAACACCGCGGAATGCTCGGCGATCAGTGCGTCGGCGAGGCTCGTACCCTCGGCTTCGGTGGGTGTCGTCACGGCAGCACCACCGCCAGGTACGTTCCGCACGCGGCGCTGATCGACGCGCACAGCCCCGCCCGGTGGGCGGTCAGTGTGCGCGCCGAATCGGCTGCGCTGCGCTGCGACTCGGCCAGGTCGGCGCGCAATTGATCGAGACCGGGCGGCGGCGCGGGTGCCGTCGGAGTCGGCGATGGGGGAGCGGACGTGGTTGGTGCGGTGCCGTCCGGGTAAGTTCCTGCAGCCCTGGCGATTTCGGCATCCAGCGCGTCGGCGTGCGCGGTGCGCTGGGCGCGGACGAGTTCGAGTGCCGCGCCGCGATCGGGGAGTAGCGCGATCGTGGCCGCCGCACCGGCGGCGTCGCGACGAGCCAGACGCGACTGCGCGACGAGTGAATCGACCTCGGTGTCGGAGTTCGCGTCGTCGGCGCACCCCGCCAGCAGGGGGACGCTCGCGACGCCGAAGGCCGAGGCTGCTGCGAACCGGAGAGCGGTGCGCCGGGACACGGCCGGACCGGATGTCGGGGGCCGGGAGACGGTGGGCATGAGCACCGGTCCATGGTGCCAGGTCGGGCCGGGATCCCGGGAATCGAGCACCGGGGCTGGTCACGGGCGCCTCGAATCGGCGTTACTCTTAGATGCTCGAACCCGTCCCGGCGGGTTCGCGGTGCTGCGTGCGCGGCACGATGACCTGCCAGACCACGACATACGACGAGCGACAACTGAAACGAGGAGCTTCCCCGATGCCGGTTCCATCCAAGGAGAGGGTGACGGAGCTCATCTCCGATCTGGTGCAACGCCAGGGCTACGACTTGGAGGGCGTTGCGGTCACCCTCGCGGGTCGGCACAGCGCGGTCCGGATCATGGTGGACAGCGACGCCGGACTCGAACTCGACGCGGTCGCGAACCTGAGTCACGAGATCTCCGAGGTCTTCGATTCGGTGTCCGATTTCGGGGAATCGCCGTACACGCTCGAGGTCACGTCTCCCGGTATCGACCGGCCGCTCACACACGAGCGGCACTGGCGCCGGGCCCGCGGCCGCAAGGCGCGTATCGACCTCGCCAACGAAACCGTCGTGGGTCGGATCGGCGTCCTCGACGGCGACTCGGTCGCGGTGGTGATCGGCTCGCGCACGGGCCCGGAGGTTCGGCGCGTCGCGCTCCCGGACATTCAGAAAGCTGTTGTGCAGGTGGAATTCTCGAAACCCGACCCGAGAGAGCTGGAACTCGCGGGCGGGATTCCCGAGGGGCGTGTGGCGCCTGCGGACGCAGACGCGTCGGAAGATGAAGAAGTAGTAGAGGGGTTGGACAAGTGAATATCGACATCGCGGCGTTGCGCGCCATCGAGGCCGACAAGGGCATCTCGATCGAGACCGTCATCTCGACCATTCAGACCGCGTTGCTCACCGCCTATCGGCACACCGAGGGGCATCAGCAGCACGCACGGATCGACGTCGACACCAAGAGCGGCATCGTGCGGGTGATGGCGCACGACGTCGACGCCGACGGCAACATGGTCGGCGAGGAATGGGACGACACCCCGGAAGGCTTCGGCCGGATCGCCGCGACCACCGCCCGCCAGGTCATCCTCCAGCGGCTGCGCGACGCCGAGCACGAGCGGAGCTTCGGTGAGTACGCCACTCACGAGGGTGAGATCGTCGGCGGCGTGATCCAGCGCGACACCCGCGCGAACTCGCGCGGCATGGTCGTGGTGCGGATCGGCAGCGAGGCCAGCGGCGCCGAGGGTCTGATCCCGCCCGCCGAGCAGGTGCCCGGGGAGAACTACGAGCACGGCGAGCGGCTCAAGTGCTACGTCGTCGGTGTGGCCCGTGGACAGCGCGGACCGCAGATCACGCTGTCGCGCACCCACCCGAACCTCGTCCGCAAGCTGTTCGCGCTCGAGGTTCCGGAAATCGCGGACGGTTCGGTCGAGATCATCGCCGTCGCCCGGGAGGCCGGGCACCGGTCGAAGATCGCCGTCCAGTCGCGGGTGCAGGGACTGAACGCCAAGGGTGCGTGTATCGGGCCGATGGGCCAGCGGGTGCGCAACGTGATGAGTGAACTCGCCGGCGAGAAGATCGACATCATCGACTTCGACGAGGACCCGGCCCGGTTCGTCGGCAACGCGCTGTCGCCGTCGAAAGTGGTCTCCGTCACTGTCGTGGATCCCGAGGCACGGGCCGCGCGTGTCGTCGTCCCCGACTTCCAGTTGTCGCTCGCCATCGGCAAGGAAGGGCAAAATGCCCGTCTTGCTGCGCGCTTGACCGGGTGGCGGATCGACATCCGCAGTGACGCCGCACCCGCCCCCGAGTCGGCAGGCGGACCCGCCGCGACCAGTCGTTGAGCCGGGAATGCGGAGATCGGGGCGAGTCGGCGGTAGAGTGGTCAATGGTTCAGCATGAGCATCCCGATTCCGCGCGCGTTCCTACCGGTTCACCGGTGCGAACATGCATAGGATGTAGGGAGCGCGCGCTGGCTGTCGATCTGCTCAGGGTTGTGGTTAGTGAGAGCGGGCCGCAAGGTCATGTTCTCGCCCCGGACCCGAGGCGCAGGCTTCCCGGTCGAGGTGCGTGGCTGCACCCCGCCGAGGCTTGCCTGAGTCTCGCGGAACGACGCCGAGCATTCGGCAGAGCGTTGCGAGTGTCCGGAAGTGTCGACGCGTCAGAAGTCGACCACTGGGTACGAGCAGGGCACCCACCCAGAGCAGTACCTCTCGAACAGAACAGGCACAAGCACTCATGAGCACACCGTGAAGCACCAGCGATGATCGTCCATCGGAGATAACCCGAGGTCGTGCGGGCCCCTCTCAGGGGAGCCTCCTGCTCGACCTCATCAGTGAGGAGAGCAGTGGCAGGCAAGGCCCGCGTGCACGAGTTGGCTAAAGAACTCGGTGTCACAAGTAAAGAACTACTCGCAACGCTCAAGGAGCAGGGCGAGTTCGTGAAGTCGGCGTCCTCCACGGTGGAGGCGCCCGTCGCCAGGCGTCTGCGGGAATCCTTCCCGTCGGCGAAATCCGCCGATTCCGCAGCCCGTCCGGCTGCCAAGCCCGGCGCGCCCGCGCCGAGCACCCCGGCGACCGCAGCGAAGCCGGGCGGTCCCCGTCCCGGCCCGAAGCCGGCAGCCCCGGCTCCGGCTCCGGCCGCACCCGTAGCGGCAGCCCCTGCGGCCACCCCCGAGGCGCAGGCCCCGGCTCCGGCCGCACCCGCAGCAAGCGCAGCCACCCCGGCTGCACCGGCGACCAATGCTCCCAAGCCCGGTCGCCCCACCCCGGCTGCCCCGGCTCCGGCCGCACCCGCAGCCCCGGCCGCCCCGGCTGCCAGTGCCCCCGCGGCTCCGTCCACGGGCGCCAAGCCCGGCGGACCCCGTCCCGGCCCGAAGCCCCCGCGTGTCGGTAACAACCCGTACTCCTCGGCTCCCGCCGAGCGTCCGGCGCCCCGCCCCGCTCCCGGCGCACCGCGTCCGGGTGCACCCCGTCCGGCTCCCGGTCAGGGTGGACCTCGTCCGGCACCGGGTCAGGGTGGACCTCGTCCGGCTCCCGGTCAGGGTGGACCTCGTCCGGCACCGGGTCAGGGCGGTCCCCGTCCGGCTCCCGGTCAGGGCGGACCCCGTCCCAGCCCCGGATCGATGCCTCCTCGCCCGAACCCGGGCGCGATGCCCGCTCGTTCGGCACGTCCCGCTCCCGGCGGTCGTCCGGGCCGTCCCGGCGGAGCCCCCGGCGGTCGTCCCGGTGGCGGCGGCGGTGGTGGATACCGCGGTGGCGGAGCCCCCGGTGCCGGCGCAGGTGCGCCCGGTGGCGGAGCACCCGCAGGTGGTTTCCGCGGTCGCCCCGGTGGCGGTGGACGCCCCGGTCAGCGCGGTGCGGCAGCAGGTGCCTTCGGTCGTCCCGGTGGTGCCCCGCGTCGTGGTCGCAAGTCGAAGCGTCAGAAGCGCCAGGAATACGATTCGATGCAGGCGCCCGCCGTCGGCGGCGTGCGGTTGCCCCGTGGCAACGGCGAGACCATTCGCCTCGCCCGCGGTGCATCACTGTCGGACTTCGCGGAGAAGATCGACGCGAACCCCGCAGCGTTGGTGCAGGCACTGTTCAACCTCGGCGAGATGGTGACGGCGACCCAGTCGGTCAACGACGAGACGCTGGAACTGCTCGGCGGCGAGATGAACTACGTCGTCCAGGTCGTCAGCCCGGAGGACGAGGACCGCGAGCTGCTCGACAGCTTCGACCTCACCTACGGCGAAGACGAAGGTGGCGAAGAGGACCTCGAGTCCCGTCCGCCGGTGGTCACCGTCATGGGCCACGTCGACCACGGTAAGACCCGACTGCTCGACACGATCCGTAAGGCCAACGTCCGCGAGGGCGAGGCCGGCGGCATCACGCAGCACATCGGTGCCTACCAGGTGCTGACCGAGCTCGACGGCAACGAGCGTCTCGTGACGTTCATCGACACCCCCGGTCACGAGGCCTTCACGGCCATGCGTGCCCGTGGTGCCAAGGCCACCGACCTCGCGATCCTGGTCGTCGCCGCCGACGACGGCGTCATGCCGCAGACGGTGGAAGCGATCAACCACGCCCAGGCGGCCGACGTGCCGATCGTGGTCGCGGTGAACAAGATCGACAAGGAAGGCGCGAACCCGGACAAGATCCGGCAGCAGCTCACCGAGTACGGACTGGTCGCCGAGGAATACGGCGGAGACACCATGTTCGTCGACATCTCGGCGAAGCAGGGCACCAACATCGACGCACTGCTCGAAGCCGTGCTGTTGACGGCGGACGCTGCCCTGGACCTGCGGGCCAACCCGGACATGGACGCTCAGGGTGTCGCCATCGAGGCGCACCTCGACCGTGGACGCGGCCCCGTCGCGACCGTGCTCATCCAGCGCGGAACGCTGCGGGTCGGCGACTCGATCGTGGCCGGCGACGCATACGGACGTGTGCGCCGCATGGTCGACGAGCACGGCGACGACGTGCTCGAGGCCCTGCCGTCGCGTCCCGTCCAGGTGGTCGGCTTCACGTCGGTCCCCGGTGCAGGCGACAACCTGCTCGTGGTCGACGAGGACCGTATCGCCCGTCAGATCGCCGACCGGCGCAATGCGCGTAAGCGCAACGCTCTGGCCGCGAAGAGCCGCAAGCGCATCAGCCTCGAGGACCTGGATTCGGCTCTCAAGGAGACGTCGCAGCTCAACCTCATCCTCAAGGGCGACAACTCGGGAACCGTGGAGGCCTTGGAAGAGGCCCTGCACGGCATCGAGATCGACGACGAGGTGCAGTTGCGGGTCATCGACCGTGGTGTCGGTGGCGTCACCGAGACCAACGTCAACCTGGCCGCTGCGTCGAACGCGATCATCATCGGGTTCAACGTCCGCGCCGAGGGCAAGGCGACCGAGTTGGCGAACCGCGAGGGCGTCGACATCCGGTACTACTCGGTGATCTACCAGGCCATCGACGAGGTCGAGAAGGCTCTCAAGGGCATGCTCAAGCCGATCTACGAAGAGGTCGAGCTGGGCAAGGCGGAGATCCGCGCGATGTTCCGTTCGTCCAAGGTCGGCAACATTGCCGGTTGCCTCGTCACCTCGGGTACCATCCGTCGCAATGCGAAGGCCCGGCTGCTGCGTGACAACACGGTTGTCGCCGAGACCGTCACCATCTCCTCGCTGAAGCGGGAGAAGGAGGACGCTGTCGAGGTACGCGAGGGTTACGAGTGCGGTTTGACGCTCACCTACTCCGACATCAAGGTCGGTGACGTCATCGAGGCCTACGAGCTTCGGGAAAAGCCGCGCGACTAGTCGCCATCCGTTTGGGGTGACGCAGCAGCGTCATCCGGCGTGCGCTTCTCCGGCCGACTCGATCGGCCGGGGGAGCGCACGTCTCCCCGAAGGAGGAAAGTTTGTACGTCGGTGCGCTCGAGCTCGACATCTTGCTCGGTGACGTGCGATCTCTGAAAGAGAAGCGTGCAATGGTCAAACCGGTTCTGGCGGAACTGCGACGCTACGGCGTCTCGGCGGCGGAGACCGGAGAACAGGATCGGTATCGCCGGTCGATGCTCGGCGTCACGATGGCGAGTTCGGCGGTCGATCACGTACACGAGGTACTCGACACGTGCGAACGGCACGTCGCCGAGCTGCCGGAACTGCAACTCCTTGCGGTCCGGCGAAGGATTTTCGGCCCCGAAGACTGACTCGGAGTGCCCTGCCCGCCCCGCCGCATCTGCGGCCCGGCGTGCAGAATGAACTACAGCTACACACGCAACTTCACAACTTATCCAGCGGCCAGGGAGAGGAGTCTGATTGTCATGGTGGATCCCGCCCGGGCACGCAAACTCGCCAAGCGCATCGGCACGATCGTCGCGACAGCGATCGACCACGAAATCAAGGACCCTCGCCTGGCGTTCGTCACGATCACCGATACCAAGGTGACGGCCGACCTCCACGACGCCACCGTGTACTACACCGTGATGGGCGCCGACCTCGAGTCCGAACCGGACCTTGCCTCCGCAGCCGCAGGGCTCGAGAAGGCGAAGGGCGTTCTGCGCTCGAAGGTGGGTGCAGGCACCGGAGTCCGGTTTACTCCGACGCTCACGTTCGTCGCGGACACGGTCCCCGACACGGCACGGCACATGGAGGAACTCCTCGCCCGCGCTCGCGCCGCCGACGACGAGGTCGCGCGTGTCGCGGCCGGTGCGTCCCCGGCCGGCGACCCCGACCCGTACAAGGAGCCCCGAGCCGAGGACGCGGACGACGCCGAAGTCGACGAGCCCTCCGGTTCCCGCCAGGCGGACTGACACGAACCGATATGACCCACACTCAGGAGACGTCCCTGTCTGATCTCGATCGTCACGAGGTGTTCCTGCCGCAGGCGGTCGCTGTTCTCGAGAACGCGACGTCGGTGACGGTTCTGTGTCACGTCCAACCCGATGCCGACACGATCGGCAGTGGACTCGCCCTGGCGTTGGTGCTCGAGCGCAAGGGAATTCCGGTGCAGGTCGCGTTCGCCGCGCCCGACGAACTGCCGGAGTCGATGCGTGAACTGCCGGGCACCCACCTGCTGGTGCCTGCGGATCAGGTGCGCCGCAACGTCGATCTGCTCGTGACCGTCGACTGCGGCAGCGCCGGGCGGCTCGGGAAGCTCGCCGACCGGCTCGCGCACGCGGGGGAGACCCTCGTCATCGACCACCACCGGTCCAACACCCGCTTCGGTCGCATGAACCTGATCGACGAGTCCGCGGAGTCGACGACCGCGGTCGTGGCGCAGATGTTCGACCTGTGGGGTGTGGATATCGACGCCGACCTCGCACACTGCCTGTACGCGGGACTCGTGACCGACACCGGTTCGTTCCGGTGGGTGCAGCCCGGCACCCACACGCTCGCCGAGAGGTTGCTCGCCACCGGGATCGACGGTGCCCGCATCGCGCGGCGCCTGCTCGACACCCACCCGTTCGGCTGGTTGCCCATGCTGTCCTCGGTGCTCGGGTCGGCGACCCTCGTCCCCGACGCAGCGGGAGGGCGTGGACTGGTCTACGCCGTCATCCGGCAGGCCTACGTCGGAGACCTCCGCTCGGAGGAGATCGAAAGCGTCATCGACATCGTCCGGACGACGTCCGAGGCCGAGGTCGCCGCAGTCCTCAAGGAGGCCGTGGACGGCACCTGGTCGGTATCGCTGCGGTCGAAGTCCGACGTGGACGTGTCCGTCGTCGCCGGGTATCTCGGCGGAGGCGGTCATCGGTTCGCCGCCGGCTACACGGCCGAGAACTCTGCGGACGAGATCGTGACCTCGCTCGTCGAATCGCTCGGCTGAGGTCCGAATTCGTTGGCTGAAGTCTCGGAAGACACGGGCGACGCGACCGCCCGGACGGTGTTCGGGCTGGCGCTGCCCGCGCTCGGTGTCCTCGCTGCCGAACCGATCTATCTGCTCTTCGACATCGCGGTTGTCGGTCGGCTGGGCGCTTTGGCGCTCGCGGGCCTCGCCGTCGGCGGTCTCATCCTCGCCCAGGTCAGCACGCAGCTGACGTTCCTGTCCTACGGCACGACGGCGCGCGCGTCCCGCATGCACGGGGCCGGCGACGAGCGCGGCGCAGTCCGGGAGGGCGTGCAGGCCACGTGGCTGGCACTGGGCATCGGCGCGCTCGTGATCGCGCTGGCCCACCTGTTCGCGCGGCCGGTCACGTCGGCGATCGCCGGCGGCTCCGACATCGCGGCGGCCGCCGCGAGCTGGCTGCGGATCGCGGTGTTCGGGGCCCCGCTGATCCTCGTCGCGATGGCGGGCAACGGGTGGATGCGCGGTGTGCAGAACACGGTGCGACCGCTGCGTTTCGTGATCGCCGGTCTCGTCGTGTCGGCCGTGGCCTGCCCGGTTCTGGTGCACGGATTGTGGGGTGCGCCGCGGCTGGAACTCGAGGGATCGGCGGTCGCGAACGTGATCGGGCAGGCGGTGTCCGCGAGCCTGTTCATCGGAGCGCTGGTGGTCGAGCGGGTGCCGTTGCGTCCGCGGTGGCACGTCATGCGCGCTCAGATGGTGCTCGGCCGGGACCTGATCCTGCGGAGCCTGGCCTTCCAGGCGTGCTTCCTCTCGGCCGCCGCCGTGGCGTCCCGGTTCGGCGCCGCCGCGGTCGCCGCCCACCAGGTGGTGCTGCAGCTGTGGAACCTCGTCGCCCTCACCCTCGACTCCCTGGCGATCGCCGCACAGGCGCTGGTCGGTGCCGCGCTGGGCGCCGGACATGCCAAGGGCGCCACGCGGCTGTCGTGGCGCATCACCCGATGGTCCACGATCTTCGCCACAGGGCTCGCCCTGATCTTCGCCCTCGGCCACGGGGTGATCCCCGAACTGTTCACCTCCGATCAGGCCGTGCTCGACGAGATGGCGGTGGCCTGGTGGTTCTTCGTCGCGATCATGCCGGTCGCCGGAGTGGTGTTCGCCCTCGACGGAGTACTGCTCGGGGCCGGCGACGTCGCCTTCCTCCGGAATGCCACGCTGTCCTGCGCGTTGGTCGGATTTCTCCCACTGATCTGGCTGTCGATGCTGCGCGACTGGGGCCTGGCGGGAATCTGGACGGGACTCACGGTGTTCATAATTCTTCGGATGCTCGCGGTCGTGTGGCGCGTCGGAACGGGCCGCTGGGCAGTGGTCGGGGCCGACCTGCAGACACGGCACGGATCGGACAGCGATCCCGCGGCGGAACACGATCGGAAAGGTGGTTGACGTGGCACCCAAACTGATGGCGGTGAGCGACGTCCACGTGGGGCACCGGGGAAACCGCCCGATCACCGAGGACATCTATCCCGACTCGCCCGAAGACTGGCTGATCGTCGCGGGCGACGTCTCGGAGAAGACCGACGACATCCGGTGGGCGCTGAAACTCCTGCGCAGTCGTTTCGCCGAGGTCATCTGGGTTCCCGGCAACCACGAACTGTGGACGACGGCGAAGGATCCGGTGCAGATCCACGGCGCCGCCCGCTACGACTACCTGGTCACCATGTGCCGCGAGATCGGCGTCATCACCCCCGAGGACCCGTTCCCGGTATGGGAGGCGGAGGACGGCCCGATCACGCTGGTCCCGATGTTCCTGCTGTACGACTACACGTTCCTCCCCGACGGCGCCACCACCAAGGAGGAAGGTCTCGCGATCGCGCGCGAGAAGAACGTGGTGGCCACGGACGAGTTCCTGCTGTCGAGTGAACCGTACGGAACCCGGGATGCCTGGTGTCGCAACCGCGTCGAGACGACGAAGGCCCGGTTGGACGCCCTGCCCGCCGGAACCCGCACCGTCCTGATCAACCACTTCCCGTTGGTGCGCCAACCGACGCAGGTGCTGTGGTACCCGGAGTTCTCCTTGTGGTGCGGCACCGAACTGACCGCGGACTGGCACACCCGGTACAACGCCGTCTGCGCCGTGTACGGGCATCTGCACATTCCGCGGACCACCTACTACGACGGGGTGCGGTTCGAAGAGGTGTCGCTGGGCTACCCGCGGGAGTGGCAGCGGCGAGGACTCCCGGACCGCCTCCTGCGGCAGATCCTCCCGGTGCCGGAGTACCCGCCGGGAACCCTGAACAAGTGGGGAGGCCACTTCAAGGTCACTCCCGAACAGGAAGCCGAAGTGGAGAAGATGCGGGCGAGGGGGGCCCTGTGATCGAGAGAATTCTGCCTGCCGGAGTGGTGTCGTCGGAACTGTTCGAGGATCCGCCCGGCCTGCGGCCGCACCCGCAGGAGGAGGCGCTGATCGGCAGGGCCGTGGAGAAGCGGCGCCGCGAATTCACCACCGCACGGCACTGCGCCCGCCTGGCGATGACGAAGCTGGGCGTGGACCAGGCCCCTGTTCTGCGGGGCGACAAGGGTTCCCCCGTGTGGCCGCGCGGCGTGGTCGGGAGCCTCACCCACTGCGACGGTTACCGCGGCGCGGTGCTCGGCTACGCCATGCAGGTGCGGTCCGTGGGGATCGACGCCGAACCGCACGAGGCGCTGCCCGACGGCGTGCTGGACGCGGTGAGCCTGCCCGCCGAACGCGACTGGCTGTCGGGCACGGCGGACTCCGGGCAGTGGCGCTCCGCCACCGGCGGTCCGGTGCACCGGGACAGGCTGCTGTTCTGTGCCAAGGAGGCCACCTATAAGGCGTGGTTCCCGCTCACGGCCCGGTGGCTCGGGTTCGAGGACGCGCACATCACGTTCGAGGCGTCCGGAGACGGCACGGGCACGTTCCACTCGGATCTCCTGATCTCCGGCGAGACCGTCGACGGTCCACCGCTGGCGTCGTTCGACGGACGGTGGATGGTGTCCGACGGCCTGATCATCACCGCCATTGCGGTGCACTGATTTCGGTGCGGTGAGGACGGCTGGCAGAATCGGGCCTCGTGTCTGCACGTGAAAAACCCTCTTCCGGTCTCGTCGGCGCCGGACTGCTCATCGTCGACAAGGACGCGGGCGTCACCAGCCACGACGTGGTGGCCCGGTGCCGCAAGCTGCTCGGCACCCGGAAGGTCGGGCACGCGGGCACTCTCGACCCGATGGCCACCGGGGTGCTGGTGCTCGGTGTGGAGCGGGCGACGAAGCTGCTGGGGCTCCTCGCGCTGACCACCAAGGCGTACACGGCCACGATCCGGCTGGGTCAGGCCACCACCACCGACGACGCCGAGGGTGAGGTCGTCGCGTCGGCCGATGCGTCCGGCGTGACGGACGAGGAGATCGCCGCGCAGGTGCGTACCCTCACCGGAGACATCCAGCAGATCCCGTCGAGCGTCAGCGCCATCAAGGTCGACGGCCGGCGCGCGCACGCCCTGATCCGTGCGGGCGAGGAGTTCGAACTCGCTGCCCGCTCGGTCACGGTGTCTCGGTTCGAGGTCGTCGCGAGGCGAACCGAGGGCACGTTCGTCGACCTCGACGTCGAGGTGGAGTGTTCCTCCGGCACCTATGTCCGGGCGCTCGCGCGTGATCTGGGGATCGCGCTGATCGGCGTCGGCGGGCATCTCACCTCGCTGCGACGGACCCGGGTGGGACCGTTCACGCTCGAGCACGCGCGCACGCTGGAGCAGCTGGCCGAGGAGCCGGGGGTCAGTCTCGACATCGACGCCGCCGCGCAGACCGCGTTCCCGCACCGGCAGATCGACGCGGACGAGGCCGAATCGATCAGTCAGGGGCGGTGGCTCGAGCCGATCGGAATCAAGGGCGTCTACGCCGCCATCGATCCGAGCGGGCACACGATCGCGCTGCTCCAGGAACGTGGACGGCGGGCCAGCTCGGTGATGGTGGTCCGCCCCGCGACCCTGAGGTAGCGGTTCACACCAGCCAGATGGCCTGGGCTGCGGGGTTTCCGAGCTCGATGGAGTCGTCGTGGGCGCCGAGCCGGATCGACACGGTGCCGGCGTAGTCGCGTCGCTCCAGCACGGTGACCGTGACGTCCAGTGCCACCCCGACCGAGTCGAAGTACCGCAGCATCGCCGGGTCGGAGTCCGAGATCCGGGCGATGCGGCCGCTCTCGCCGTTGACGAAGTCGCTGAGCTGTCGTGCCGGGGGAGTGGGCACCGAGCCGTCGACCGCGGGAATCGGATCGCCGTGCGGATCGCGTTCGGGATGGCCGAGCTTGGCGTCCATCCGGGAGATCATCAGATCCGAGACGGCGTGTTCGAGTACCTCCGCCTCGTCGTGCACCTCGTCCCAGCCGTACCCCAGTTCGTGCACCAGATACGTCTCGATGAGGCGGTGCCTGCGGACCATTCCGACGGCGGCGACGCGCCCCGCCTCGGTGAGGGCGATGGACCCGTACCGGGCGTGATCGACGAGACCCTGGTCGGACAGTTTCCGGATGGCCTCGGACACGGTGGACGCCGAGACCCCGATCTTCTCGGAGAGCAATTTCGTGGACACCCGCTCCTGCGACCACTCCTGAACGGTCCAGATGACCTTGAGGTAGTCCTGCGCCACTGCCGAGAGAGCCCCGGTCTCGGAGGTCGAATCCTCGGTCACGCTCTGGTCATTCTTGTTCACGGCCACGCCAACGAGCTTAGGCAAGTCTTACCGGCGAGACACATCGACACACCTGATCCGTCGCCGGGGGACGGCCCGGGCGACCGCGAACCGCGAGGTCGTGGCGCTTCCCCGGCGCGCGGGGCGGCCGGACACCCGGTCCGGAGATGAACATCGGCGCGCGGCACCGTAGGCTGCCACTCGTGCTGAGATGGCGTGGTCTCGACGAGGTTCCTGCCGACTGGGGTCGTTGTGTTCTCACGATCGGCGTATTCGATGGCGTGCACCGAGGTCACGCCCAACTGATCAGTCGAGCGGTGGCGGCTGCCCGCACGCGTGGAATACCCAGCGTGCTCATGACTTTCGATCCTCATCCGATGGAAGTGGTTCGTCCGGGCAGTCATCCCGCCCAGCTCACGACGCTCGCCCGCAGGGCTGAGCTCGCGGAGGAGCTGGGCATCGACGTGTTCTGCGTCATGCCGTTCACCGCCGAATTCATGAAGCTGACGCCGGAGCGGTACGCCCACGAGATCCTCGTGGAGCGTCTGCACGTGGCGGATGTCGTCGTCGGAGAGAACTTCACGTTCGGCAAGAAGGCTGCGGGCAACGTCGACCTGCTGCGTCAGATCGGCGACCGGTTCGGGTTCGCGGTCGACGGTGTGACGTTGCTCGCAGAGCACGCGGTCACGTTCTCGTCCACCTATATCCGTTCATGCGTGGACGCCGGCGACATGGCCGCCGCGACGGAGGCCCTCGGCCGCCCGCACCGCGTCGAGGGTGTCGTCGTCCACGGCGACGGTCGTGGACGGCAGCTCGGCTATCCGACCGCGAACGTCGCGCCGCCCATGTATGCCGCGATTCCCGCGGACGGCGTGTACGCCGCCTGGTTCACCGTGCTCGGACACGGAGTCGACCTGGGCACGGTCACCTCCGGCGAGCGGTACATGGCGGCCGTCTCGGTGGGCACCAATCCCACGTTCTCCGGGCGGACGCGCACCGTGGAGGCCTTCGTCCTGGACCGGGAAGCCGACCTGTACGGCCAGCACGTGGCCGTCGATCTGGTGGAGCGCCTCCGCGGGATGGAAAAATTCGATTCGGTCGACGACCTGATCGTCGCGATGGGCAAGGACGCCGAGCGTGCGCGCGCGATCCTGGCGGCGTCGGAGGACGTGCGGTAAAGCCGTCCAATTTCAGCTGGTAAAGTAGACCGCTGGCGTGCGCTGCGGTTCGCGGCGGCCGCGCCGAGTTTCGATCCTTGCACGCGAACGTCATCACCAGGAGTGAACCAGTGGCATTGACCACCGAAGAGAAGAAGCAGGTTCTGAGCGAGTACGGCCTGCACGAGACCGACACCGGTTCGCCGGAGGCGCAGGTGGCCATGCTCACCAAGCGCATCGTCGATCTCACCGAACACCTCAAGATGCACAAGCACGACCACCACTCCCGCCGCGGCCTCCTGCTGCTGGTCGGACGCCGTCGTCGTCTGCTCAAGTACGTCCAGAAGGTCGACATCGAGCGTTACCGCTCGCTGATCGAGCGTCTCGGCCTGCGTCGCTGAGTTTCGCACACAGCGGTCATTTCGATCGCAAATCACTCCGGTAGCCGGCGGGGCCTTGCTTAGACTGGGCCTCGCTGGCTATCGGCGTTAGCTGCCGAGGGCAGCACTACCGTATGCACCCGAGAATGTGGTGTCGGTCTTCGGTAGTGGTCTTCCGGACACGGTCCGGGGGACTTCGATCGACGGCCGCCTCCGCACAGCGACATCCCGAGAACTCGAGAGGGGGATGTCCCTCAGGTGCGCAGTTCTCGCCAGGAGGGTGAGAACGCCCCCGCGGGTACGGCGAAGACGAGAGGGAAGTGAAAAGAAGAGATGACAGAGAATTCCGCAGTAGAGGTCGATGAGGGCGTGTTCGAATCCACCGCCGTGATCGACAACGGGTCCTTCGGAACCCGCACCATTCGTTTCGAGACCGGTCGCCTCGCGCAGCAGGCCGCCGGCGCCGTCGTCGCCTACCTGGACGACGAGACGATGCTGCTGTCCGCGACGAGCGCCAGCAAGCACCCCAAGGAGCACTTCGACTTCTTCCCCCTGACGGTGGACGTCGAGGAGCGCATGTACGCGGCGGGCCGTATCCCCGGCTCGTTCTTCCGTCGTGAGGGCCGTCCCTCCACGGACGCGATCCTGACCTGCCGCCTGATCGACCGCCCGCTGCGCCCGTCGTTCGTCGACGGTCTGCGCAACGAGATCCAGGTCGTCGTCACGGTGATGAGCCTGAACCCGCAGGACCTGTACGACGTGGTCGCGATCAACGCGGCGTCCGCCTCCACCCAGATCGCGGGATTGCCGTTCTCCGGACCCGTCGGCGGTGTGCGCGTCGCGCTCATCACGTCGGACGAGAACAAGGCCGGCCAGTGGGTTGCATTCCCCACCGTCGAGCAGCTCGAGAACGCCGTCTTCGACATGGTCGTCGCGGGCCGCATCGTCTCCGGCAGCGGTGACGACGCCGACGTCGCGATCATGATGGTCGAGGCCGAGGCCACCGACAACGTGATCTCCCTGATCGACGGTGGCGCACAGGCTCCCACCGAGGCGATCGTGGCCGAGGGCCTCGAGGCCGCCAAGCCGTTCATCGCCCGCCTCTGCACCGCGCAGCAGCAGCTCGCGGCCAAGGCCTCCAAGCCGACCGGTGACTTCCCCGTCTTCCCGGCGTACCAGGACGACGTGTTCGCAGCCGTCGAGGCCGCCGCAGCGGAGAAGCTCGGCGCGGCACTGACCATCGCGGGCAAGCAGGAACGCGACGACAAGACCGACGAGGTCAAGGTCGAGGTCCTCGAGCAGGTCGCCCCGAACTTCGAGGGTCGCGAGAAGGAACTGGGCGCGGCGTTCCGCTCGCTGACGAAGAAGCTGGTCCGTCAGCGCATCCTGCGCGACCAGTTCCGCATCGACGGCCGTGGCATCACGGACATCCGTTCGCTGTCGGCTGAGGTCGCCATCGTTCCGCGTGCACACGGTTCCGCTCTGTTCGAGCGCGGCGAGACCCAGATCTTGGGTGTCACCACCCTCGACATGGTGAAGATGGCGCAGCAGGTCGATTCGCTCGGACCCGAGACGACCAAGCGGTACATGCATCACTACAACTTCCCGCCGTACTCCACCGGTGAGACGGGACGCGTCGGTTCGCCGAAGCGCCGCGAGATCGGTCACGGCGCGCTGGCGGAGCGGGCACTCATGCCCGTGCTGCCCAGCGTCGAGGAATTCCCGTACGCCATCCGCCAGGTCTCGGAGGCTCTCAGCTCCAACGGCTCCACCTCGATGGGCTCCGTGTGCGCGTCGACGCTCGCACTGCTCAACGCCGGTGTGCCGCTGAAGGCTCCGGTCGCGGGCATCGCCATGGGCCTGGTCTCCGACCAGGTCGACGGTGAGACCCGCTACGTCGCGCTCACCGACATCCTCGGTGCCGAGGACGCGTTCGGCGACATGGACTTCAAGGTCGCGGGCACGAAGGACTTCGTCACGGCCCTGCAGCTCGACACGAAGCTCGACGGCATCCCGTCCAAGGTCCTCGCCGGCGCGCTGTCGCAGGCCAAGGACGCGCGTGCGACGATCCTCGAGGTCATGGCCGAGGCCATCGACACCCCCGACGAGATGAGCCCGTTCGCCCCGCGCGTCACGGCCATCAAGGTCCCGGTCGACAAGATCGGTGAGGTCATCGGCCCCAAGGGCAAGATGATCAACTCCATCACCGAGCAGACCGGCGCCAACATCTCCATCGAAGATGACGGCACCGTGTTCGTCGGTGCGACGGACGGCCCGTCCGCGCAGGCCGCGATCGACATGATCAACGCCATCGCCAACCCGCAGCTTCCGAAGGTCGGCGAGCGCTTCCTGGGCACGGTCGTCAAGACCACCGCCTTCGGTGCGTTCGTGTCGCTCCTCCCCGGCCGCGACGGATTGGTGCACATCTCGAAGCTGGGCAGCGGTAAGCGCATTGCCAAGGTCGAGGACGTCGTGAGCGTCGGCTCGAAGTTGCGTGTCGAGATCGCCGACATCGACAACCGTGGCAAGATCTCGCTGATCCCCGTCGAAGAAGACGGCGCTGCGGCTCCGGCCGAGCAGAGCGAAGAGGCGGCTGCCGAGAAGTAGTCTTCTCCCGGCCATCACGCCGGCGGCCCCGCACGGATCTCGTGCGGGGCCGTCGGCGTGTTCGTGTCCGGTGCCGGTGCGCGCGTCAGGAGGTCGGTGCCGCGGTGAACCGTCCGACATACCGACGCTGCCACAGTGTCTCGACCGCGTGACGGTGGTAGTGCTGCCGGACGTACGCGACGGCGTCCCGCGCCGGGATCCCGTCGAGCACGGCAATGCAGGCGAGGGCTGTGCCCGTCCGGCCGTGACCGCCCCGGCACGCCACCTCCACCCGCTCCGTCGCGGCGCGGCGCCACACCTCACCGAGCGCATCGAGGGTGTCGTCGCGGTCCCGCGGCAACGCGAAATCGGGCCAGCGGACCCACCGTGAGTCCCACTGCACCGGCGGCGGCGTTCGCCCCAGCAGGTATACGGCGAAATCGGGGAGGGGACCCTCGGGGAGTGGTCGCCTCAGCCCCCGGCCGCGGACCAGGCGCCCGGACGGCAGGCGGAGGACTCCAGGCGCGTCGGCGTCCCAGGTATCGAACATGGCGCCCACTTTATTGCGAAGCCGTTCGGAAGACCCGATCGTCGAGGACCGGGACTGCGGTGCTCCGGTCCACCTCGGCGGCGATTGCGACGTCCTCCGGGTATCCCGAGGCACGCAACTCCCGTCCCGACGCACACGCCGCGAGGGACTGCGGGAGGGTCTCTGCTACGCCCTGCCAAGCGGTCATGGCCGCCAGGGCTTCCGGCGAAGAGTCTGCGCCCCACCCGGTCGCCGACAGGGCGGACAGCACGGCGCCCGCGCCCCACAGATCCTCGATCGCCGGCCGGAGTTCGCCGCCCGGCCATTTCTCCCCGGCGGCGATCACCGACACCACCGCCGTCGACGTGCAGTGCCGGGCGATCCAGTCTGCAACAGCGGTCGCATTCCGTAGGGACGCCCCGACGCACACGCCGGTTCCGGCGCCGAGTTCGAAGCTGATGGTCGATCCGTTCGGCGAGGGAAGCACCAACCTGCGCGGCGCCGCGGTCCGTCGAATCGTATTCGGCGACAAGCTGATCTGCCCGTTCGCTGCCCGGCTGCGTCCGACGGCGAGGACCGCGTCCGAATCACGGGCGTAGCGTTCCGCGGAATCGTCGTTCCACCGGTAGGGCAGGACGTCGATGCCGGCGTCGACCGCAACGGTGAGTGTGGTGGTGAACGACAGGACGTCCACTACGACCGCGACGTCGGCGTCGGCGCCGACGGCTTTCGCCCCCGGCAGGCCCCAGTCGAAACGGAGGCCGTAATCGTGTTGGAGATGTTCGCGGTTCACGGGGTCTCCCCGCTCTCCGTCGAGGTGAGCGTTATGAGGGCAGCGATGACCGTGGTGACCGCGACGCTCGGGGGACCGGGTAGGCGCGCGGCACCGATGTCGCGGAAGGCTCGGGGATCGTCGAGGCGAATCTGCGCGCACCCGGGTGGGGGAGTATCCGTGGCCGGCACGATGCCCACGCCCAAGCCGGATGCGACCAGGCCGTGCACGGTGTGCAGGTCCTCTCCTTCGAACGCGATCGTGGGTAGGGCACCGGCCCGGGCGAACAGGTCGTCGAGCGATCCCCGGAGCCCGTAGCCGGGCTTGAGAGTGACGATCGGCTCGGAGGCGAGGTCACGGATCGTCGTCGAGGTCGATGCGGCCCGCGGGTGCTCGGAGGGCACCAGGACGACGAGCGGCTGTTCGAACAGCGGCGTGACCGTCAGGCCCTCGGGCGGTGGGGTGAGACGGGAGGCGAGCGCGATGTCGGCCTCACGGTTGAGGAGGGTGTCCAGGCACGTGCGGCGCGCTCCCTGGCTGAGGACGAACCGGATCGTCGGATCCGTCGCGCGGACGGTGCGAATCAACTCGGGCACGAGGTGCTCGCCGAGCGACATCTGAAAGGCGACGCGGACGGTGGCCCGCGCCTGTCGGTCTTCGGACTGCACGGCGTCGAGGCCGTCCACCACCGCTTCGAGTGCGCGTTGCGCGTAGGGCACCAGTGTCCGCCCGGCATCGGTCAGGCGCACGCCGCGGCCGTCCGGTTCCAGGAGCGGGATGTCGAGTTGCCTTTCGAGTCGGCGGACTATCCGGCTGACCGTGGGCTGGGGCATCCCGAGCATCGCGGCAGCGACAGTGACGTGTTCGACTTCGCCGAGGGCGACGAGCACGGGAAGATGCGGCAACAGCGCCTTGACGGACTCGCTATTCATAACTCAACTGTATGAGTCGGTGGATTGATCTGCATTGGATTCATCAGTTCTTCGGATCTACCGTCGACTGCATGTCGGCCACCCACCTCACGGAGAAGGACACCCACGCAGCGGCTGCCCTGCAGAACACGCTGCCGACGGGAAATCCGGACCGCCGACTCTCGGCGGCCCTGTGGTGTGCCGGCGTGGCGACCTTTGCCCTGATGTACGCGCCTCAAGGCCTCCTCACGCAAATCGGGCACGACGCCTCTGTGAGCCCGGCTCAGGCTTCCCTTCTGGTCTCCGCGGCCACGCTCGGGCTGGCGTTGTCGGTTCTGCCGTGGGCCCGGTTCTCGGATCGAGTGGGGCGCCCCACCGCGATGCGGTACGCGGCGGCAACGGCGGGCCTGCTCGCCGTGGCCGTCCCCTGGCTCCCGACGTTCGACGCGCTGGTGGCGGGACGATTCGTCCAAGGCGTGGCGCTCGGTGGACTACCAG
Organism: Rhodococcus sp. ACPA1; assembly: GCF_002300195.1. Taxonomy (NCBI): domain Bacteria; kingdom Bacillati; phylum Actinomycetota; class Actinomycetes; order Mycobacteriales; family Nocardiaceae; genus Rhodococcus; species Rhodococcus sp. ACPA1. Next base: position 1,453,633 of record NZ_NSDX01000001.1, read on the forward strand.
CGCTGGCGATGACACTGCTCCACGAGGTCGCGGCGCCGGCCCGGGCCGCAGCATTGGCCGGTTCCTACGTGGCAGCAACATCTTTGGGTGGTTTGAGTGGTCGCCTTCTGGTCGTCCCGGTCGCCGATCACCTCGGGTGGCGCCCGGCACTGGCGATCCTCGGCGTCGGTCTGGCGATCCTGATGACCATCCTGATCGTGCTGCTACCCACCGGGCGGGGCCGGAAAGCGCTCGTCCCGTCCGCAGGGATCCTTGCCATCCACCTGCGGGATACGCGCCTGCTGGGATTGTTCGGCATCGGCGCGCTACTCGTCGGTGGCATGGTGGCCGTCTTCAACTACCTCCCCTTCCGCCTCGAAGCCGCTCCGTACCACCTCGCGCCGACAGTGGTCTCGCTGATCTTTCTCGCCTATTTGGCGGGTACGGCGGGTTCTCGCGCCGCCGGCTGGTTGGTGGGCCGGCTCGGTCACCGAACCGTGCTCGTGCTGGCCTGCACGTTCATGGCAGGCGGGACGGTGCTCAGCGTCGCCGGACCGCTGGTCCTGATCCTCCTCGGCGTGGCCGCGATCACCGCCGGGCTCTTCGTCGGCCATGCCGTCGCATCCGGCATGGTCGGCGCCCACGCGAAAACGGGTCGCGCACAGGCAACGGCGCTGTACAACGTCTCCTACTACGCCGGATCCAGCCTGTTCGGCTGGGTCGGAGGAATCGCCTGGGCGAGCGGACAATGGCTCTACGTGGCCGTCCTGGTCCTCGCGCTGACGGCGCTGGCCCTCGTCCTCGCGCTCCTCCCGTCGACAACCGCCCGTCGCGTCGTCGCCGTCGAGTCCTGCTGAAGCGGGAGTTGGGATCTGTCCGGCAGGCCGGAGCCCGTGTCCGGGTGGGGGCCTGCTGTAATGGGGACAGGACAGAGGGGAGGGTCTGATGAGTGGAATGTTCCTACTCGGTGCGGTGCTGGCCGGCAGTGGAGGTGTTCTGGGGTTGGCAGTCGCACTCTTCGGAGGTGCCGAACCAAGCCGCCTTCGCCTATGTGCGTTGGACGGCCACACCGAAGCCTGTGATGCGCCCCGGGCTTGACCGGAGAGTCGGTCGGGTCGTCGGCCGTCTGGCGCGAAATGCGTGAAGATCAGCTGCGACGGCGGGCAATGTGCAGGACCGCGCCGAAGTGCCGCCGGATGCGGTGATCGGGCCGCTCGGCGATTCGGCGACGAATCTCGCCGTAGAGCCGTTCCCGTTGCCACTTCGCCATGGCGATGTGACCGGAGAAGGTGTCGAGAAGGTCGAGGTAACCGTCCACGTCGTAGCTGACTTCCCAGTCGAAGTGACGGACCACGACATTGTCGAAGAGCCCGCACTCCCACATTTCGGCCCGATGATCGGCGAGTTCACCCGGGCGCGGCCACGTCGCGGCATCTGGGAGACCTTCGCCGATCTCCTCGTAGACGGGCTGGATGTCACGAAAGATCGGGTCCCCACCTTCCGGGAACACGTGTTGTGCACCCCAGAAAGCCAGATGTCCTTCGGGGCGAATGAGGCTGGCCGCCTTGATGTATCGCGTCGAGGGATCGATCCAGTGCCAGGAGGTTGCCGCGAACACGAGGTCGTAGGTCACGCCTGGCGCAGGCCTCCATTGCTCGAAATCGTCGCAGACCACCTCGGCGTGAGGGAACGGCGCTACATTCTCACGCGCGATCGCTGCCAGGTCATGCCCGAGTTCGATCGACGTGATGGTGAAGCCCCGCCGCGCGAGCTCGACGGTGGCCTTGCCCGTACCTCCTCCGATCTCCAGTAGCGAGTCGCCTGGGCGCAGTCCGGACGTGAGGACGAGTTCGTCGTAGAGCGCTGACGGATAGCTGGGCCGAGCGGCGTGGTACTTCTCGGCGGCCAACTCGAAGGTGTTCCGAAGCGTACGGCGATCCGTTGTCATGATTCGATCATCTCTGCTCCTTTGCAGATCGATCCAGTTCTATCGGCGATTCGTGGGCTTATCGCACCGTCTACCAGCGCTTTGATGCGCTAACCATCAGTGACAGCGAGCCCGCACAGAGAGGAAGATCAAACAGACCGGTCTCCAGTCTTCTGGCCCTACATCGCCTGAGGAGCGTGACGAGGTCGGTCGAATCCGATCCAGCCACCACCAAAGGGATGATCACCATGCCGGTTGTCGAGCAGTCCGTCGTCATTGCCCGTCCTGCGTCGGAAGTGTGGAGTTTTGTCACCGTTGCGGAGAACTGGCCGTCGTGGGAGGCGTCCACCGTTGAATGCGAGCAGCTCACCGACGGGGAACTCGGGGTGGGCACCCGGTGGCGCGGGGTAACCCGCATTCTGGGTAGGCGGCTCGACTGGGTCACCGAATTCGTCGAGTACGAGCCGTTGAAGGTGGCTGCGTCCAGGTCGGTGGAGAGCAATATCGCCTTCACCGCGACGACAAGGCTCGAGGAAGTCGACGGCGGCACCCTGTTCACCTATCGGACCGACAGCGAAAGTGGCCTCGGAGGGATCTTCGGCAAGCTGGCTGACCCGATAGTCGCGAAGGCGTACTCACGCACGGTGCGAGCAAGCCTGGACAACCTCGCAGACCTGCTCACCATCGACAGCTGACCATGTGGGTCGGCTCTCATTCGGTCGTTCCTCGGGCAGCGATGAGTTTCCGTGTCTCGACGAGTCTTACCTTGCATACGATGTGGCCGACCGAAGGAGCGAGCTGTGGAAGATGCCTGGTCGATGGTGCACGCGGAGCGTGCGGCGCTGATCGACGACCTCGGGTATCTCGACGCCGCGCGGTGGGACGAGCCCTCGCTCTGTGGCGAGTGGACCGTGCACGACGTGGTTGCACACCTGGTCGACACGGCTCGGACGACGCGCCTCGGTTTCATGCTCGGCCTCGCCCGGGCGCGATTCGACTTCGACCGCCAGAACGCGCGCGGCGCGGAACGCGAGCGTGGCGCCTCACCGCAGGAGACATTGGAGCGGCTTCGTCGGGCGGCGTCGCGCACGTCGACGCCTCCGGCACCCCTCGACAGCAGGCTCGTCGAGGAAATCGTCCACGGTGAGGACATCCGTCGGCCCTTGAGACTCACCCGCGCCTACCCGGCGGAGGCCGTCGACAGATCGCTCCGCCTCCAGACGCGCACCCCGGCGTCCTTCGGCGGCGCAAAAGAGCTTGTGTCCCGTGTCCGGCTGACGGCAGCGGACGCCGACGTGTCGATCGGCGACGGCCCCGAGGTGAGCGGCACCGCCCTTTCGCTTCTCCTGGCCGTCTCCGGTCGGAGAGTGGCGCTCGACGACCTCGACGGACCGGGAGTGGAGGTCCTCGCGGCGGCGATCTGACGATCCACCGTCCGGAAACCGGGCGACGGTCCACTTGCGGGCGTGATCTGGGCTCCGTATCCCGGGACCCGAGCGGGGACCCCGGTGACGTCCTCGTAGCAAGCCGGTCCGCGATTGTCGAGCAGGCGCGGCTCGGGTCGCCGGCCTGGATCGGCGGAGCCGTGTCGCCCTCGGGAACGATCAGCGACACATAGCGTTCGCCGAAAAGCGTCTCGGGCAGCAACCGCCGTCGCGGTGGACGGAATCAGCTGCGCCTTGTCCGGCTGGATCGCGAGATGGCGATTTCATGCGGTCGTTGCACCATCGAGTAGTTCGTTTGGCACAGGGAGGCGCCGCTAACTGACAGCGTCGACGAGGTAGGTGTTGAGAACTCGTGCAATGTCCGCCAACGCTCGCGGCGTGGTCATACGAATATGCGTGGCATCGATGGGACAATAGTCGATTGAACCAGTTATATATGGTTGCCAGCAACTTTCGGCAACTTCCTGGGTCATCTCGCCAGCTGCGGCGGCGAAGAAAAGCATGTCTCCGTCGAACACGGCGGGGTGGTACTCGGCGACCAACCGTGGCGCGTCGTTGAAGGATTCGACGATCCGCTTCACGTGTGATGGCTGGAGAAACTCGAATGCTCCGGTTCGCAGATGAATCAGTTCGGTCGCTTGTTCAGCCGACATGGATCCCCCCGCGGCATCGAAGTCTTCGGCACCGAATCCAAACAGATCGGCTAGCTCGACCAGAATGTCTTCAACAGTGAATTCCTGGTTTACAGTCGATTCCGCTTCGCCGAACCGGCTGTCCAGCATCGCCAGCATCGAGACCTGCTTCCCGAGAAGGCGAAGTCGTGTGGCTACGGCGTGGGCAATAACTCCGCCCAAGGACCAGCCGAGCAGGTGATATGGCCCATCTGGTTGCACGGCCTGGATCTCCCGGACGTAGTGCTCCGCCAACTGTTCGATCGAACGGGGATGCGGGTCGTCTTCGACGAGTTCGGGGGATTGCAGCCCGTAGATTCGCCGTCTCGGTTCGGTGTATCGACCCAAACCTGCGTAGCACCAGGCCAATCCGCTAGCCGGGTGTATGCAAAAGATCGGGTCGGAATCTCCAGCTGATGTGATCGGGAACAGGACGTCGAATGCCGAAGGCCCGGTCGGCACAATAGGTGTCGACCCGTCGGAGACCGACTCGACTCTACTGGCGATCGCTTCCACCGTGGCTCCAGTGAAGAGCCATGCCACTTGTATCTCGACGTCGAGAGCCTCGCGCAGCCGCGCACTGACCTGGATGGCGAGCAGCGAGTTGCCGCCCAGGGTGAAGAAGTCGTCGTCGAGTCCGACGCGGTCGACGCCGAGGACGTCGGTGAAGACGTCGGCGATTGTCTGTTCGGTGGGGGTGAGCGGTGGTCGGAACTGCCGGTTCAACGGTGCTGGTGCGGGTAGTGCCCGCCGGTCGATCTTGCCGTTGGTGGTCAGGGGTAGTGCGTCGAGGATGGTGATGGGGGTGGGCACCATGTAGTCGGGGAGGTGGTCGGCGGCGAAGGTGTGGATCGTGGTGGGGTCGAGGGGGGTGTGGTCGCGGGGGACGACGTAGCCGACGAGTCGGTCGCCGGTGTGGTGGTCGTGGTGGACTGTCACTGCGGCGTGGGTGATGTCGGGGTGGGTGGTGAGGGTTGCTTCGATTTCGCCGAGTTCGATGCGGTGGCCGCGGATTTTGATTTGGAGGTCGCGGCGGCCGAGGTATTCGAGGGTGCCGTCGGGGTGCCAGCGGACGAGGTCGCCGGTGCGGTACATGCGTTCGCCGGGTGGGCCGTAGGGGTTGGCGACGAACCGTTCGGCGGTCAGTGCGGGTCGGTTGTGGTATCCGCGGGCCAGCTGGACCCCGGCCACATACAACTCGCCCACCACCGCCACCGGTACCGGATGCAAGCGGTGGTCCAGCACGTAGGCGTGGCAGTTGATCTGGGGTGTGCCGATGGGTACCACCGACTCTTCGTGCTGGGTGCAGCGGTGGCAGATGACGCTGACGGTGGTTTCGGTGGGCCCGTACTGGTTCCATACCGTCGCCGGACCGAACTCCGCCAACCGCGCGACCGTCTGCCCGGACAGCATTTCACCGCCGAGGTAGACCACCCGCACGCCGCGGAGGACGTCGGGTGATCGGCCGGCCATCAGGGCGGTCAGTACCGTCGGCACCGACGCCACGTGAGTGACCTTCTGTGCCCGGATGAGTTCGGCGAGGTAGTCGGGGTCGCGTTGGCCGTCGGGCCCTGCCAAGACCACGCAGCCCCCGACCTGTAGCGGTGCGAAGAGATCGGGGGTCGATGCGTCGAAGGTCACCGCGTTGCTCTGCAGAAGACGATCACCGGCACGGTGATCGAACGCCTCGACCACCCACTGAGCCTCGTTGACGATCGCGCTGTGCGCCACGGTCACTCCCTTCGGGCGGCCGGTCGATCCCGAGGTGAACATCACGTAGGCCGTGTTCTGCGGGCGTAGTGGTGCGCGGCGGTCCGCGTCGGTCACCGGCGCCCCGGACAGCCGTGACAGATCGATGGTGTCGAGGTGGAGGACCGGTACCGGGTCGGGCAGATCGTCTTGGTCGTCGTGGGTGGTGGTCAGCATGCAGGTGGGTTGTGCCACTGCGAGTATGAAGTGTGTGCGCTCGGCTGGGTGGTGGGGGTCGAGGGGCAGATAAGCTGCACCGGCGGTGAGGGTCGCGTAGACGCCGACGACGAAGTCGAGGGAGCGGCGCATCCGTAGTGCCACGATGGTTTCCGGGCCCACGCCCTGGGTGATCAGGTGTCGGGCGAGACGATTGACGCGTGCGTCGAACTCGGCGTAGGACAGTGTTCGGTTTCCGTCGACCACCGCGGGCGCGTCGGGTGTGCGCGTCACCTGCGCACCGAACATCGACACCAGTGTGTCGGTGGTTGTCGCATGATCGGTGTGGTTCCAGTCCTCGAGGATCAGCTGTTTTTCGTCGGCGTCGAGGAGGTCGAGGTCGCCGACCGGGCTGTCGGGATCGGCGATGATGGCTTCGAGGACACGTAGGTATCGGTTGAGCAGGGCCTGGACGTATGTTTCGTCGAACAGGTCGTGGAGGTATGTCAGGGTTAGTCGGATGTGGGTGTCGTCGGTGATTTTCAGGGCGAGGGGGTAGTGGGTGTTGTCGTTGGCTCTGACGCCGGCGAGGGTCATGCCGTCGAGTGCGTCGGCCTGTTCGGTAAGTGTGGCCTGCTCGACGGGATACGACTCGAACACCGTCAGCGTGTCGAAGAGGGCGTCGGTTGTCCCGGCGGCTTGCTGAATGTCGGTGAGCCCGAGATAGAGGTGGTCGAGCAGGTCGGTCTGTTCACGGTGCATCCGTGTCAGTAGTTGGGTGATCGACTTGTCCGGGTCCGCTCGCACCCTGACCGGCACCGTGTTGATGAACAGTCCGATCATCGATTCCACGCCTGCGAGCTGGGGTGGTCGTCCTGACACGGTGCTGCCGAAGACTGTGTCGTCGCGGCCGGTCATCCGCATCATCAGGATTCCCCAGGCCGCCTGGATGACTGTGTTGACGGTGACATCGAGTCGGGCGGCCAACTCGGACAGGGCACGTGTCCTGTGCTCGCCGAGGTCGGCGGTTGCTTCACCTGCCCGCGAGGAGATCTCTCGGCCCGGGTCGGCCGGGGCGAGCAGGGTCGGGCCCTCGACACCCTCGAGCGCCGTCGCCCAGACCTGCCGCGACGTCGCCTCGTCCTGTTCGGCGCGCCATTCCAGATAGCTGCGATATGGACGGGCGGGAGGCAACGCCGTCGCCTGGTCGCCGGCGGCATAGAGTGCGAGCATGTCCGTCATCAGCAGTGGCATGGACCAGCCGTCGAGCAGGATGTGGTGGTTGGCGACGACCAGCTCGTACCGGTCCTCGGCTACCGTGACCAGTGTGAACCGGATCAACGGTGGTGCGGTCATGTCGAAGTGCGTGGCCTGATCGTCGGCCAGCAGTCGCGTCAACGCGTCCGGGTGAGTGGTGTCGTCGACGTTGCGTAGATCGACCTCGGACCATGGCACCGGCACCTTGTCGAGGACCAGCTGCACGGGTATGCCGTCGGCTCCTTCGACGAACGCCACCCGCAGATTCGGGTGCCGATTCAGTACCGCCTGTGCCGCCGTATGCAGCCGGGTGGCGTCCACCCGGCCTGTGAGGGTGAACACGACCTGCATCGAGTACACGTCGACCGACGACGCGGCCAACAGGGCGTGGAACAGCAGACCCGACTGCAGCGGCGTCATGGGCCACACGTCCGTGACCGCCGGATACGTCGCTTCCCAGTGGTCGATGTCCGATTGGCGTGCGGTGACCAACGGTAGATCCGACGGTGTCAGCCCGCCGGCGTCGGGGGTCTGCGCATGGGTAGCGAGGGCGGCGAGCGCAGCACACCATTTCTCCGCCAAGTCCTGCACATCGGTCCGCCCGATTGCACCGGTCGGGAACGTGAACGTGGCGCCCAGCACCGGACCCTCGCTGCCGTCGGTGACGATCGCGTTGATGTCGACGACGCCGTTCGCCGGCATGTCGGCATCTCCCGGAGCGGCGATGTCGCCGAGATGGCCGCACGGTGCCCACTCCGCGCCCGGCCTCTCGTTCGGTACACCACTGCCAGACACCCGGCCGAGGTAGTTGAAGCTGATCTGGCCGACCGGCAGTGACCGCAACTGCTCGGCTGTGTCCCGATTCAGGTAGCGCAGCAGCCCGTAGCCGATTCCCCTGTCCGGTATCGACCTCAGCTGCTCCTTGATCGACTTGACCACCACACCGGCCGCGGCGCCACCGGCGAAGGCCTCGTCGAGGTCGGCGGCCCCGATATCCAGACGCACCGGCAACACTGTGGTGAACCATCCCACCGTCCGAGACAGATCCGCTCCCGCGGCAATCTGCTCCTGACGGCCGTGTCCCTCGAGTTGGATCAGCGTCGAGGATTCGGAGATCTGTCGCGCGCGCCGCCACCGGCAGACGGCTAATGCCAATGCCGCCAACAGTCCGTCCTCGACGCCGCCGTGGAACAGTGTCGGCAAGGTCGTCAGGAGTGATGCCGTCACCGGTGCCGGTACGCTCACCTCGACCCGGTCGAGGGTGGATCCCACATCGATAGCCGCGTTGAACGGGCGGAGGCCCACTACCGGGTCGGGGGCTTGCAGCAGCGCCTGCCACATCGGCAACTCCGCCAGCCGCGCCGGGGCCGACGACTCCTCGACCAACGCGTGCGCCCACCGGCGCATCGACGTTCCGGCGGGATCCAACACCGGAGTGTGCCCAGCGGACACCTGCGCCCACGCGGAGGCCAAGTCGGGCAGGATTATCCGCCACGACACCCCGTCGATCACCAGGTGGTGCGCGACGATCAGCAGCCGGCCCGGCCGCTGCGCGGTGCTGCATTCCGACCGGAAATCGAGCCACACGAACTGCACCATCACGCCCGTCGTCGGCGCCAGCCGCCGCAACGCCGCATCCAATTGCGCCGACGCCAACGCCGCCGCGGCTTCCTCGTCGAGATCGGCGGTGACTTCCACCCGGCGAACAAGGCCGTCCACGTCGATGGCATCCGACCCACCGACTTCCAGACCCCACCCGCGTTCGTCGTCGACAAGTCGCGAGCGGAAAATGTCGTGGTGCTCGAGCACGGCCTCGACCGTTGCCACCAACCCGCCGCGCTCAATTCCGGGCGGCAACTCCACCCACATGTGTTGCGAGAATCGACCGAAGCCGCCACCCCGCTCGATCAGCGCCGCCGCGACCGGGGTCAGCGGCATCCACCCGATGCCGCCGCCCGGCAACTCCTCGAGCACCACCGGCAGTCCGGAGTTCTCGGGACGTTGCGCGACTTCAGCCAGGCCGCCGACAGTCCTGCGCTCGAATACATCGCGTGAGGAGAACACCACGCCCCGGGCTTTCGCGCGCGACACCAACTTAATCGCGACGATGCTGTCGCCACCGAGGGCGAAGAACGACTCGTCGACCCCGACGCGGTCGACGCCGAGGACGTCGGTGAAGACGTCGGCGATGGTCTGTTCGGTGGGGGTGACCGGTGGTCGGAACTGCCGGTTCAACGGTGCTGGTGCGGGTAGTGCTCGCCGGTCGATCTTGCCGTTGGCGCTCACTGGCATCCGGTCGAGGGTCACGAACACCGACGGCACCATGAAATCGGGCAGGCGCGCACCGACCGTCGCGGCGAGCGTGTCGGGGTCGACGTGGGCGCCCGGGGTTGGCACCACGTAGGCCACCAGTTGCTCGGTGACTGTGCCCTGGTGGACTGTCACTGCGGCGTGGGTGATGTCGGGGTGGGTGGTGAGGGTTGCTTCGATTTCGCCGAGTTCGATGCGGTGGCCGCGGATTTTGATTTGGAGGTCGCGGCGGCCGAGGTATTCGAGGGTGCCGTCGGGGTGCCAGCGGACGAGGTCGCCGGTGCGGTACATGCGTTCGCCGGGTGGGCCGTAGGGGTTGGCGACGAACCGTTCGGCGGTCAGTGCGGGTCGGTTGTGGTATCCGCGGCCCAGCTGGATCCCGGCCAGGTGCAGTTCTGCGGTCACGCCGGTGGGGACGGGGCGGAGTCGGTCGTCGAGGACGTAGGCGTGGGTGCCGCGGATCGGGCCGCCGATGGTGATCGGGCCGCCGGGTGGCAGTGGTCCGCTGCAGTTGCTCATCACGGTTGTTTCGGTGGGGCCGTAGCCGTTGAAGAAGCGGCGGGGTGTGTGGGTGGGGGAGGTGTCGGGGGGTGTGGCCCAGCGGGTGGGCAGGTCGGGGGTGCAGGCCTCGCCGGCGGAGAGGACGGTGTGCAGGGTGTGGAGGTGGGTGGGGTCGATGGTGGCCAGTGCGGCCGGTGTGATCACGGCGTGGGTGACGTGGTTGGTGTGGAGGAGTTGGGTGAGTTCGTCGCCGCCGAAGACGGTGGGTGGGGCGATGACCATGGTGGCGCCGGATCCGGCGGCGAGGAGCAGTTCGAAGACCGAGGCGTCGAAGCTCGGGGATGCCACGGCCAGGGTGCGGGAGTCGGGGGTGATGGTGAATCGTTCGTGTTGTTCGGCGGCGAGGTTGGCCAGCCCTTGGTGGGTGACGACGACGCCTTTGGGGGTGCCGGTGGAGCCGGAGGTGTAGAGCAGGTAGGCGGTGTTGGTGGTGTGCAGGGGTCGGAGTCGGTCGGTGTCGGTGATTGGACCTGAATCCATGGTGTTGCAGCGGGTTTCGAGGTCGGGGGTGTCGATGACGAGCCAGGGCAGTGGTTCGGGCAGGGTGGTGGCGTGCTCGGTGGTGGTCACTCCGAGTGCGGCTCGGGAGTCCGAGAGCATGTGGGTGATGCGGTCTTTCGGGTAGTTCGGGTCGATGGGGAGGAACGCGGCGCCGGTTTTGGTGGTCGCCCAGATTGCGAGGATCGCTTCGAGGGAGCGGGGGAGTGCGATGGCGACGGTGTCTTCGGTGCCGATGCCTTCGGCGATCAGGATCCGTGCCAGTTGGGAGGATGCGGTGTCGAGTTGTTCGTAGGACAGGTGGTGGTCTTCGTATGTCACCGCCGGTGCGGTGCGGTTGTGTGCTGCGGCGGTGGTGAGCAGTTGGGGCAGTGTCGTTGCGGGGTGTTCGGGGCCGCCGGTGCGGTCGAGCAGGTTCCGTCGTTCGTCGGCGTCGAGGAGGTCGAGGTCGCCGACCCGG